>CAVPHZ010000004.1:0-18872 GCA_963704905.1 Candidatus Chisholmbacteria bacterium | reverse complement strand
CATACTCCTCACTAAGCTAAATACGTGTATCTACAACTGGTGGCAGGACCAGTAGCCTTTAGCGATCGAGGATGTAAAACTTCTTTGTTATCTGGGAAATAAGATAGAGAGCCGCTCCAGTAGCACTCATAAATAAAGCAATACTGGCAAATTTGATGTCACCGACACCCGCTTCAACAGGGGTATGGATGACTTCTTCAGTTGTGGAGACGCCACAGACCTCGCCTTGTCCATAGACAACGGTGCAGGTAACTTCTTCCGCACTTACCGTTTGAGGAAGCGCCAAAAGCATGCTAATGAGAATTCCTGTGATTGATGCTTTTAAGAAGTTTGTTTTTGAGCAGTTCATATTGTCTCCTATAATGTGTTTGATATTTTCGTTATTTATCTAAGAAATACATTCGCTTAGTCATTTTTGACCCAGCTTTGAGTGCCATGCCAAAGCCACTCAGTACAGTTGAAATCAATATAAAATCAACATCTCCAACACCCGCTTCAACTGGGGTGTGGATGACCTCTTCAGTAGTGGAAACTCCACATATCTCACCTTGTCCATAGACCACGGTACAGGTAACTTCTTCTGCGCTCACCGTTGAGCTGCTCAGTATAAAAACCATACTGAGAATAAGTGAGCCGATGATAATATTTAATTTTTCTTTGAGTTTCATGTCTGCAATCTTTAATTGAATGAACCCCGTCAGCGTCTTAATCGAGGTCAACGGGAATCTGTTTAATTTAGACTTCTATTCGTATGCTATAAGCTTCATTCGGTTTATAAAAAAATTAGCCTTTGTGGTGGCTAATTTATTAATGATAAAGGTTCACCCTTATGCAATTTGGGAACTTTAACACATTGTTAGCAATTTGTCAAATCAACTGCTATTCTGAGACGTGCTACAATTCAGGTGTTGAGGATATTGCACCATGAAGAAGCTCATTGCACAGTTACGACACAAAAAGGCCCAGAGAAAAACGCACATGTTTGGCTCAGTAAAGTTGTCTCGCCGAAAGCATGGTGTGATTTACTGGACTAAACCTTCCCGGTTGTCACTCATATTCTCGGCCTTATCAATTATCTTTATTGCCATCGCTCTACTATCTGCATCCGCCCCTATTGTTCCAATGATTTGGTACAGGCTTCACCCGGGAACCAGCGATGCACTGGCTCAGGTACTCTCAAGGCCTGCAGTGACGTTTGGAGATCTCCTTGCAGCGGCTGGAGATAGAGAGCTAGATTCTTACCAACCCCCCATTGACCTGAGTCTTCCGAAGAAGAATCTGATACGCATTCCAAAGATTGGTGTAGATACTGAAATCTTAGAAGAGGAAGCTGAGACGTATGAGAATGCCCTGCAGAGGGGTGTTTGGAGGGTACCAAACTTCGGAGATCCATTTGAGCGGCGATATCCCACTATCCTCGTCGCCCACCGGTTTGGATATTTAAATTGGTCGAACAGCTTTCGTCGACAGAACTCGTTTTTTAACTTGCCAAAACTTGAGCCTGGTGATCAGATAGAATTGATCTGGGAACAGAGAAAATATGTTTTTGAAATTTATGGAGGAGATGAATCTGAATTGATGCGGGACTACTCGGCGGACTTGGTGCTCTATACATGTCGGTTTCTCGAGTCTCCGGTAAGAATTTTCCGCTATGCTAAGCTTATGAAAGTTAGTTTATAAGTTTTCACAATTATTTTCACCTGAGTATCAAGAGATAGAACCTTGCATTAACAGTACTGTCAGCGCCGAAGCGATAATGAGTGCCGTAATGATGAGCATTGCAGAGATTTTGGAAAACCCCTGTCTTTCAGTGGTCTGATAGAGCTGCTTTCTTTTTGGAAGTTCACGAAAAGGATGTGCGGACAGCTGTTCGTTTTGCATTGGCCAGTTGAGTTGTATTTAGTTCTTATTGTTATTGTGATCACTGTTGTTCTTGCACTCGCAAGAGCATGCACTGTCCGCATGATCACAGTTACATTCACACTTACAATCTGTATTGTTGTCTGTCATATTGTTGGCAACACTTTAAGTCTAGGTCGAAAACGAACTATTTGTCAATAGTTAATACTACAAAGATATACTAAAAACAACATACTTCTACATCTGTTTTTCTATTTTTGCCATTGCTTTTCGTACCGATGTTTTCCACCTCGGTTCCGTTGCTTCTCCAAGTTTGATTTTATTTTTTTGATTTTCTGAGAGTATGGTGGTTCTGAAACTTTTATCTTTACCGGCAGGATTTTTTATTGACTTCAGGATCACTCGGATCTTTCTTACCTTTTCTTTCTTAAGCAATTTCTTCACAAATTTTTGCAGTAGTACTGTAATTTCTTTTTCATAGGCAAAATCGACTGGCATCGTAACGTCTAGAGTCGCCTGTGAAGGTTGCCTTTTATCTGCAATTGCCTTGAGAAGATCTCTATTTGTAACAATTCTTGTCGGTTGCCACTTTGCGTTTACTAATATGAGACTTCCGATTTCATTCTCCAACATTGTTCTTACCATCTTCGGGATTGGCGTCTTTTCACTGACTGTGATGACGTTTTTTTTGAATAACCCTCGAATTGGCTTGTCCGCAAATTTTTTCTTCTCTCCTTGTCTTGAAAGAAACGATTGCGAACTCTTAGGTTCGGCGAGCGCTCCACGAAGATCAAATCGAGTAAGTATTCCTGCTAATCTCCCTGTCTTTGTAACGACTGGTAATCTTGATACACCTTTTTTTCTAAGAAGCTCTCGTGCCTCACTTAAACTTGCATTCTCATTTATAGTAACCAGCAAGGAGATCCTTGGTACCTGTATTGTCTTGAGAAGAACCGGGTTTGCTAACAATGCCCCAAAAACAGATCTGTAACTCACAATTCCAATCCACTGCTCGTTTTGTGAAAATACAGGAAGATAGTACACCTTCGATTCCACCATATTTCTGGCTATTTCCCAGAGTGTTGTGCTTTCCTTTATTTTAGGAGGTGAATACACACAATTCTTGGCTTTGGTGGTCGGTGGAAAATTTCCTTGAAAAAGGGCGTAATACGGACTGATCACACCTAAGAGTTTTTCTTTTTCGTCAACGACAAATACTGCATCGTGGCTGGAATTAAGTTTCGCTAGCGCTTGAGCGAGTGTGCATGAGGGTGAGCAGGTTAATATCCCTTCGGTCTTGAGAAGATCCTTAGCTGATATGCTGTTTCCCATGAATGTAGTTTTATTTTACCACACAGCAATATGTATATTGCGTGAGAATTTAATTTTTTCTGGCATAATAGCGCTATGACATTTCAACAAAAGCTGGATCGCTCGTGGAAGAAACAAGAGAGTTTCCTGTGTATTGGGCTTGATTCGGATATTGAACGGCTGCCGAAACAATTTCGACAGCGTGAAGATGGACAATATTATTTTAACCGGGCAATCATTGATAAAACCCATGACTTGGTTTGTGCATATAAATTGAATAGCGCATTCTACGAAGGAGAGGGAGCATATGGTATCAGGCAACTCTGTCAGACAGTGACCTTTCTCAAAAAAACCTATTCTCATATACCCATTATTTTGGATTGTAAGAGAGCAGATATTGCGAGTACAAATATTGGATATATTCGGTTTGCTTTTGAATATCTTGGAGTAGATGCCATAACCCTTCATCCTTATCTGGGGAGAGAGGCGCTGTTGCCTTTTCTGAAGATGAAAGAAAAAGGGTTCTTCATTCTTTGTAAGACGAGCAATCCTGGTGCTGACGAATTTCAAGATCTTAAGACAGGAAATTCAACACTCTATGAAGTTGTTGCAAATAATGTAAGTAAAAAATGGAATACGAATAATAATTGCATGCTGGTTGTAGGCGCCACTTACCCCGAGGAACTAAAGAAGGTTCGGAACCTTATTGGTGAGATGACAATCCTTTTGCCTGGAATTGGTGCTCAAGGGGGAAATCTTGAGAGAACTGTCCAATATGGGTTGAATAACACTAGGACCGGTATTATTATCAACTCTTCTAGAGGAGTAATATTTGCTTCGAGAGGAAAAGATTTTGCACAAGCGGCTCGAATAGCCGCTTTAGCCATTCAAAGTGATATTATCAAGGCAGTGAAAATGCTCCGCTAGTTATCACTTTTTTAATTTTGGCTAATTAGAAATGAATCAATTGTGTCTAATTTTACCAGAATGTGGAGTATCCCCTGGATAATCAAACTTTTCCCGCTATTGTATTTATCTGTGATGTTTTCACGATTGTTTTCATCTGGCTCATAATGTGGTCTTGAAATTTGACTCCCTCAAAGTAATTTGGTTGACAAATTTCACTAGAAGATTTCGATATATTACAGAAATTGAACCCTCGTCAAGTGTATTATTAAGTAATTGCCCATTGGAGCTATCATTCAGAAGACCGACAAGATGCATTGCTACTCAAGTGTTTCTTCGAAAGATTCCTCTTTCCATTTGATGGAGCAACCCATGGAAGGCAGCTGAGCTGCAGGCGGGGGCTGGTTCTTGAGTAATGAGTTTATCGCATCTTCAAGATGCTTATCTTTTACTTCATCGGGATTTTGCCAGTTGTCATTTACTTTCCCATGATAAAAAAGCTTAAATATCCCACCCTTATTACTAAAGAGATATGGATCTGGTGTACACATGGCTTTATATGCTTGTGCAACTTCCTGTGTTTCGTCGCGCAGATATGGAAACGGTATGTTCCATTCTTCTTTCTTCACTTTCATTTGTTCGAATGAATCATCTGGATAATTGATTTCGTCATTAGGATTAATGGCAAAAAAGCCAATATCGTTTCCATATTGTTTATGCAGTTCAATAAATATCGGCCAAGAAGCAATCGCATACGGGCAGTGGTTGCAGGTAAATACAACTAAAGCACCTTTTTTGTCCTTGTACTCATCGAGGGAATGTCTATTTTCGTCGGTGCCTTTGAGGTTAAAGTTTTTCGCTTCCCAATCTAAGGGAAGTGCGTCTGAAGGAACGAGTGACATATACTAATTAGTATATCGAGTAGATAATCATTTGTAAACCAAGAATACAGTTATTTTCTCTTCCGTTATGCTGTTTTAGCTCTTTTTAATATGAAATATCCCGTTGAGGAAATAACTCCACCCTGGATAATGATGAGCAATCCAAGAATTATGGCTGAGTCATACCAAAACTTCTCTGGATAGAGTCTAATGAGTGTATCATTTTCATAAAACATCCAAGTTCCTGGTGTAAACAACATCTCATGGAAATTGAGAAAGAACACTTTCCAGCTGAGTATTGCAAAGATAAATGCTCCAAGGATCAGCACACAAGATAAAATTCCCCCTACCATTAAGGCTTTCGTAAAGATAATTGATCTCCTCTTCTTCCAGGCTAGTATCCCTGCATAAATTACACCTATTACTGACAAAAGAGAAAGAATCCGAATGAGATTGATGACGTTATTTACTTCTACTAAATGCGTCACTTCTCTGGTGTTGAAGGCCGGGATATGTTCATCTGGTAGTTGAATGGTAGATAACAATGATGATGTTCTGTTTTTTGACTGATATGAATTGACAATACTATTGACTTCCGCAGCAAGTTCGAAGCGCTGATCCTGATTCATCCCAAACATATCCTTGGGAAAATCTATTTTGGAATACTCGTAGTGAAGAAATGTATCTGTGAGTAATACTTGAAGAGAGTTTCCAAACAAGATAAGTGGGAGGGATATGATTGTCAGGGTTATGATTAGCTTTGAACTGTACATTGATTAGAACCATGGATCAGGGTGGTCTTTCCCGTCTAATTTATCAGCCAGTCTTAAAGTGTTTCGGTCAGGTAGTTTTCCTGACTCCAATTCAATAAGACCCTGTTTCAGCCAATCTGGTACTTGATCATCTGGCGTTATGCTGGTTAATCTGATTCCAAGTTGAATAAATGCTTCATAGATGCAGAATAACCTTGCTTGGTCCCCCTTGACTCAAAGTCTGATTTCCTTCCTTTGATGTCATTGATCAAGTATATATATGTAGTCAAGAGGAGCCTATCAGGCTGAAAACGTGAGTGAGTTCTTGTTGATGAGTTGCAATAAACCAAATTAGATAGACAAATATTCCTGGTTGTACGAAATATGTTTCAAACCAGCTTCCAGTTGTCATCCTCCAAGAGGCTATTGGGGGAAATCCAATATTCAGCGGAAGAGGAAACAATAGCGGTAACCCTTCCTCTGTTAAGCTATCTGCCAGCAGGTGTGAGAGATATCCGATCATGATACTGACTAAAATAATATCTGGATTTATGAACACAGGATTTGCAATTTTGGGCAGGAGCCAGTCTAAGCTTTTGAATATCAAGAACGCTCCTAGCAGGGAGTGAGAAAGTGTTCTATGTTTATAAAATATTCTGCGAAATATTTTTCCAATATAATCTCCTGCTGGAAGCAAATCCCAGAGTCTATTCCCTGCTTGATCCATGTCTGGAATCAAGGCTCCAATGTTGTTAGCAATAACGGCGACAAATAGCGTTAGGACGTTTAATGGCTGAGGCTGGATAAATGCTGATACAGTGACTAAGGTTGCGAAGGCAAATGAATCATGTGAGCGTGCGGTCATGCCTTGATTCTCCTATCCTCTATGATGTGGAGCGTTAATAAGGCCGCATTTTTTATATTTGTATGGTTTTCCAGTCTCAGAATTCACCGCTCCACATGGACATGGATCATTCCTGCCAATTTTGAGTTTTTTTTCGTTCTTGGTTGTACCAGACGATACCCGATTGGTGGTGGCTCCAGCCGTTGAAGGTGCTGACATTCCTGAAAGCGCAGCGGCGAAGCTATCGATATTGTCATCTTTTTTTCTGCCAAGCAAGCCTCTCCTTTTAGATTTAGTTGGCTCTTGTGGAGCTATCCTTTCGGGTGTACTTGGCAAGTCTGCTGGCGGTTTTTCTGCTTTGGGTGCTTGTGAGACTGCATGCTGGTGTTGTGGTTGAATCTGAATTCTAAATACAGATCGAGCTACTTCATAGTCTACTTGTGAAACCAGGCTTTCAAACATACCAAAAGCTTCTTTTTTATACTCGGCTAGTGCTGTTCGTTTGTCACCTCTCAAGCCTATCCCTTCACGAAGCTCATCTATGGCATCCAAATGGTCCATCCATAGTCGATCGCTTGCACTTAGTAGTGAATATTTCTCGACTTCTCGCATGAGTGGTGGAGTATTCTGCTTCTCCCTTTGGTCATACGATCGTTTGATAATATCCTTTAACTGTTGTGTAAGCACTTCTGGTGTTTTAGCTTTACTCGCTTCTTCTCGAAGTCTTTGTTGAGAATTGGAATCGAATGGAATGATGGTCATAACTTCCTGCACGATAGCCTCTATTTCTTTTCCTGTAAGACCTTCCGGTGAGCGAAGCATGACTAGATCTTCTATTTCTTCATCAAGGATGTTGAGAATTCTGTCTTTTAGTGCAGTACTGTTTTTGTCCTCAGCTTCTTTCAGGATGTTGTTTCGACGTTTGTAGAAGATTTCTCTTTGCTTGTTCATGATGTCGTCGTAGTCGACGAGCCTTTTACGCGCATCAAAGTGGAACCCTTCAACTTTTACTTGTGCCTGTTCGATTGCTCTGCTTACTAGCCTGGCTTCAATCGGTTGATCCTCTGGAATTTTCAATGTGGTCATGAGTCGCTGTACTTGCTCCCCTCCAAAGATTCGCATGATGTCATCATCGAGGGAAATAAAAAAACGAGACCGACCTGGGTCACCTTGCCTTCCGGATCGACCGCGAAGCTGGTTGTCAATTCTTCTTGATTCGTGTCGTTCTGTTCCCAATACAAATAACCCTCCAAGCTCGAGCACCTTGTCATGTTGCTCCTGCCATTTTTTCATTGCTTCTTTGTCTGTCCTATCTTCTGGTGGAGTACCACCAAGAACGATGTCTACTCCGCGACCTGCCATGTTGGTTGCGACGGTAACTGCGCGGATTTTTCCGGCATCGGCTAATATTTGTGCTTCTCTTTCATGTTGCTTGGCATTTAACACTTGATGCGGAATCTTCTTTCGCTTGAGATATTTTGAAACAACTTCATTTTGTTCAATGCTACGTGTGCCTATAAGAACTGGTTGACCTCGTTTAAACAAATCTTCTACTTCTGTAACCACTGCACCATACTTGGCTCGCATGGTTTTGTAGACAATATCCTGTTGATCCTCACGAATCATTGGTCTATGAGTAGGTATGACAATGACGTCTAAATCGTAGATTTTCTTAAACTCCTCTGCTTCTGTAGCTGCAGTTCCTGTCATACCAGCCAGTTTCTGGTACATCCTGAAGTAGTTCTGAAGTGAGATTGTTGCAAGCGTTCTCGACTCTTGTTGAATTTTGACATTTTCCTTGGCTTCGATTGCTTGGTGTAAACCTTCTGAATATCGACGTCCGTACATGAGTCTGCCGGTGTGTTCATCAACTATGATGACCTGATCATCTTTGACAACATAATCTTTATCTCGCTGAAACAGCGTATGGGCTTTAAGCGCCTGCTCTGTATGATGGATTGTTTGAAAATCCTTCTCATATAAGTTATCAACGCCGAGGAAGTTTTCAATTTTTTTAATACCCCGCTCAGTTAAATTAGTGGTTCTCATTTTCTCATCCACTTCATAATCACCATCTTTTTGCAGTTTCGGAATAAGCTGAGCAAATCTGTAGTACTTATCTGTTGGTTCGGTGTCTGGAGCAGAGATGATCAGCGGTGTTCGTGCCTCATCCACAAGAATGGAGTCTACCTCGTCGACAATAGCAAAATGATGTTCTCGTTGAACCTGTCTTTCCAATGATTGCGCCATGTTGTCGCGGAGATAGTCAAAGCCAAATTCATTATTTGTGCCATAGGTAATGTCCGCTTCGTAGGCTTCTTTCCGTGACGCAGGGCGAAGATGACGGAGGCGTTCATCAGCTTGACCTTTTTCATTGTAGTCCGGATCGTAGATTGCTGCGGGTTGATTTCCCTCACCTGCATAAATCACCCCAACTCCCAACCCTAACGCTTGATATACAGGTCCCATCCATCCACAGTCCCGTCGTGCAAGATAATCATTGACGGTTACCAGATGCGCACCTCGCTCAGTAAGCGCATTGAGGTAAAGTGCTGTGGTTGCTGAAAGTGTTTTTCCTTCTCCGGTTTTCTGTTCAGCATTTTTTCCTTGATGGAATACTATTCCGGCTATGAGTTGCACATCAAAGTGGCGAAGACCGATTGTCCGGCTGGAAACTTCACGAACAACAGCAAATGTCTCCGGAAGGATGTCGTCAAGAAGCTCTCCTCTTTCTAAGCGGAGTTTAAAATCAGCTGTTTTCGCCTTTAGCTGTTCATCAGAGAGTTTTTTATACTCCTCTTCGAAGGTATTAATCGTGTTTACAATTGGTTGGAGTTGCTTTATCTCTCGTTCATTGCTATCGAGAAGTTTTCCAACAAAATCAAAAATTGCCATGCCACATATTTTAACTCATCGAGTGTATAAACTCCAGGCGAAATACTCTCTGCTAGTGGTCACAACTGAGAAGTTGCCAACAACATCACATTTGCTGGTGTGCGAATGCGTTTTACAACTGGGAAAACCTGAGTAATTTTCGTCTTGAAAGCTGAGACATCTGCTTTATTCTTTTTTGTCATAAGGCGATTGAATAAAATGATACCGTCTTTTGTGAGAATCTGTTTGATGTTCATAAGAAATTCATCTGAAGCTGTCTCAACCGGAGGAAATTCACCAACGTACATGTCGACAAGGATAAGATCAAAGGTTGATCTCAGAGATTTTTTCGAATCTGTTAACCATCTGAATGCATCTGATTTAATAACATCAAGGTTGGTAATCTCACTTAGCTTGAAGTATTTTTTTGCAAGGCTGATGATATGTGGATCTATCTCAATACCAACGATGTAAGCATTTGGCCAAATTTGATTTATGAGTTGTGCGGAAGTTCCTGCACCTAAACCAAGAATTAACACATCATGATGAGATTTGTTGGAATTTTTTTTTACATATTGAAGCGCTTTTTTCCAAATCGGTTCTATAAGTCCCCCACTCTGGGTATAACCTCCAACCACTATTCTATAGGTGTTGAGTAACTTTACTACTCTTATTTCTCCGTTAATCTTGGATATTTTTGTTTCAACTGTTTTCGGGTAGAAAAAAACCATGTTTATTTCTCTAGGTTGAGTTCAATTCCTTTAAGTTTTTCGTTTTGAATCTGATTATATTCTTCAATTGTTTCAATTCCTAACTCTTCAAAAATATTTTCCCGGAGTTCACGCCATTCATCTAATCTCGGCTGGATGAGTGATTGTGAAATCTCCACACCTCTTTTTCCTTCCTGTTCATATGCGTAGTTTAAGAGTGTGGCTGCAGCAAGGTCGCGTTCAATAATGCTATCTGCTCCAAGTACGATAACAATAACTGAGACACCATCTCTTGTCGCTGTGACCGCTGTGCTGTACCCTGCATCTGCTGTATACCCTATTTTTAAGCCGTCTACCCCAGGGTATGTCCCAAGCAATGCATTCCAGTTTGGGAGATGATAAAACCCATGATCCAGGTTTTTTTCGATGGTAGCATATGGGGTAGCAGCAGCTTGTTTGATTATCGGATAGTGTTCATATGCATACCGTGCTATTCGAACAAGATCATAAGCATTCGTATATTGGGTTGGGCTGTCAAATCCTTGTGTGTTGGAGAAGTGTGTTTCTCCAAGTCCGAGAAGCTCTGATTTTTTATTCATGAGCGTTATGAATACCTGCTCGTCGCCACCATATTGTCGAAGTGTTTCTTCGCCTATGATTTTTGCAGCATCATTGGCTGAAACCATGATCATGGCAGGGATGAGTTCGTCTATGGTGAATATTTCCCCGGGTTTTACACCTAAGTGAGTTGGCTCTTGGAGTGCAGCTGCACCACTAGTCATGAGTTTTGCAGACGGATCTGACACATCAAGCGCAATTATTGCCGTCATGAGTTTCGTCAGTGATGCAGGAGCAAGCCTGGTTGTCGCGTCTTTTGCTGAATACACTCTGCCATCGCTACTGTTGACAACGATATATGCCTTAACTCCTTCAAGACTTACGTCGTCCAGTGGGCTATAGGTTCCTGACCGCAATAAGGGATGAAAGCGAGCTGACTCTTCAACAATGATGCTAGAGACCAGTGTTTTTACTATTTGCTCTTTCTGTTTTTCTTGAGTATCTTGAAGATTTGTTGGCTTATACAAGGAAACGGCTATTAACATCACGACGAGTAATGAAAATATTGTGATTCGTTGAGAATGTTTACCCATCTATTTTTCTGGGGTGATGACTTCTTTTCCAACGTAGGAGCGTAATATTTTTGGTACGACAATTGTGCCATCTTTTTGCTGATAATTTTCAAGTATGGCTGCAAGTACTCTCGGAGTAGCAATAACTGTATTGTTTAGTGTGTACATAAATTTTGTATCACCAGTTCTCGTCCGATAGCGCATATTTAAGCGTCTGGCTTGAAAGTCGTAAAAGAATGAGTCTGAATGGGTTTCGCGGTATTTATCTTGGGCGGGGAACCAAGTGTTTATGTCATATTTTTTTACCTGTCCAGCTCCCATATCACCAGTACACATCAGCATTACTTCGTAGGGTAATTCAAGCTCCCGTAAGACATCCTCAGCATACCCAAGCATACGCTCGTGCCACTCTTCCGTTTGTTTTTTATCGGCTGCATGGAGTACGACTTGTTCAATTTTGCTGAATTGATGTATACGAAAGATTCCTCGGGTATCTTTTCCATGAGATCCTATTTCTCTTCTAAAACAAGGTGAGATACCAACCATTTTTATTGGTAGATCGGATTCGCCTAAAACCTCATTTGCATGATAGGCGGTTAAAGAAACTTCAGCTGTGCCAATTAACTTTTTCCCATCCTGTGTAACGTAATGATCGTCTATTCCCCAGGGAAAATATCCAGTTCCAAATAGCGCCTCATCATTGACCATCCAGGGAACAGTCATGGGCGTAAACCCCTGTTTGATCATATATTTCAGTGCATAGTCTAGGAGTCCATATTCCATCAGAACCAGTTCGTTCTTGGTAAAAAAGCTTCTGAACCCACCAATTTTTACCCCCCGCTCTAAGTCAATGAGATCAAGCGTCTCGCCTAACTCCACATGGTCTTTGATTTTAAATTTAAATTGTTTTGGAGTACCCCATCTGCGTACTACCTGATTTCTCGATTCATCAGGACCAATCGGTACATCTGAATGAGGTATGTTGGGGACTTGAAGCATTAGTTCATTGAGTGCTTCCTCGGTTTTTCTCAGCTGAGGATCAATGTCCTTGAGGCGCTTTTTGATATCTGATGCGTGCTTTTTTAGTTTGTCTGTTTGTTTGGTTGCGAGTTCTTTTGAGATTTTATTTCGTTCAGCTCGAATGCTCTCTACCTCAATAATGAGGTCGCGTCTCTGATTATCAAGCCGTAACACTTCATTAACAACTTTAGGATTGAGCTGTTTATCCTTGGCAGCTTTTTTTACTATTTTTGGATGGTCTCTAATGAATTGAATATCGAGCATGTGTCCTCCTTATTGTACAAAAAAAACACCTCCTGATGAAAAGGATCCCTTTCTCTGGATGGTGCCACCTTTACTATTCTCATTCCAGCTGTCACGGGCTTACCCGTCTTGATTGTAACTTCAAGAAGCATACCTAGTTATCTGTTATTCATTTCTAGGTTTGGTAGTTGGAATCCTGCCTGCTATTAGACAAGTCTACCTTAAATGCTTTTGTTCAATTTTCCTGAGTATATCTTGATGATTACCTAAAATCAACCTCTCAATTTCTTCTACTATGGTAACGGTCATAGGGAGTGACTTGAGATTTTTAAGTTTTGAAAGCGTGAACCAACCTGTATTGTTTGTTTCGTCATCCCCTGTTATATCGATCTTTTGGGAGCCGATATCTACAATGTAGCAGGTGAGAATGATTTGCGCGTCATGTTTCTTTGCAGTTTCATGTCCGTACCAAATACTAGTTTTGACAAGAGGAAGTGGGAACAGAATTTCTGGCATGACGTTTAACTCTTCTTTGAACTCGCGAACTAACGCTTCTTCAGGAGTTTCTCCAAATTCAAGCGCGCCGCCAATGATTTGCCATTTATTGTGCCAAGCTTGAGTATTCGGAGCATGTCGACGAGAGAGGAGAATATTCTGGTCCTTTCCTAATCGGAAGTCCCATCGCAGCTACGATAATTTTTCGTTTCGTATTCATTATTGAATAAGCGTTGCTATAATCTCAAGATCGTGAACATGAATTCACAGTATGAAAATATTACAAACCTAAATCAGAAGCAATACCTTTCATAGCATCCAAGACAGTTTGGGTGTGTTCCCATACATCGATACTGAATTCATCTGCTGCTTTTTCCACTTCATCCCGATTGACTCCCTTGGCAAACTCTTTCTGTTTCCACTTTTTCTTGATCGAATTGATGGTAACTTCCTCTAGCTTTCTGCTGGGCCTAACCAGTGTTACAGCAACAATAAATCCCGTAATGTCATCACAAGCATGCAGAGCTTTATCAATAGGTTTTTCTCTAGGGACTCCAGTATGATCAGCATGGGAAAGAATTGTTTGTATCATCTGTTCGTCGACCCCTCGACCGCGAAGTATTTTAGATCCTTCTTGGGGATGCTGAACAAGAGTTGGGTGTATTTCCCAGTCAAAATCGTGAAGCAAACCAGCAATTCTCCAGCGCTCCTCGTCTTCATCAAATTTCCTCGCATAGACAGCCATAGCAGCCTCAACAGCGAGCATGTGTTTGACAAGATTCTGATTCTTCACATGCTCATTTACAATTTGCAATGCTTCGACTCTGGTCATTTCTACTTCTTCTTTGGATCAAGTGATTTTTCAAGTTCGTTGATCTTTTTTAACCTTTTAAGATTTCCCAAACCCATATAGATTAAAAAGAGTAAAGGAGCGAGAACAGAAAAGGATGCAATATATAATGCGTATGGTCGTAAGAAGGCAAGTTGGATGGTTAATACTTCCAGACCAATAAATAATAACATGCCCGTTATTGACACGGCTGCCGATTCTGTTGCGTAGATGATTTTATCTTTTCGTAATTGATCGATTTGAAATTGAATTTCTTCTTTTTTCATTTGGTTATTGTAACACCCCCTCCTTTTGGAAAATAGGAATAATACGTTCAAGCGGTACTGAATAATTAAAGTTGCTATAGGATCCATTCATATTTTTCACAAACCGGATTGCCATTGAATTGGCGGGAGAAAATGCAGCTGCCCACTGATATACGTTTTCTTTTTCTACATATTCTTTAATTTCCGGAACTGTTAATTTACGAAATGTATACATTGTTTCAACCGTACCCTGATATCTTTTCTTCGTTTTCGTATTGAGTATGAAATATCCGGTTAAGAAGCTGCATGTTTTTCCAGATTGCAACTTTAACATTTCAATTGCTTCGTTCTTTGATTTTGGTTTTTCCAAGACTTTTCCTTCACATCTGTTCACTCCGTCTCCGGCAAAAATAAGGCCTTGATGAGACTTGGAAATTTTTTCCACTTTTGCTTTTGCTATCTTCATAACTCGTTTTTTTACATCACCATCATAGATAGCAGCTTCGTCGATATCGCTGGGAATGGCCGTGAATGGAATACGAGCAAGCGTCAGTGCTTCTTTTCGATTTTTCGAGCCCGATGCAAGAATAAGTTTCATGATTAAATTGGGTTGGGAATGTCGATGAATTCGACTTCGAGTTTTTCTTTAAAATGTGATTTGATTAGCTTTCCCAGCTCCTGAACGCCAAACACTTCAGTTGCGTAATGACCGCAAACGAAGTAGTTGATATTTGATTCTTTCATCTTATGCAGTGCTGATTCAGTCGTCTCGCCACTAATATAGAGCTCTACTCCTTTTGTTTCGAACTCGGCAATTTCTGCTGCATACGGTTTTCCTGCTCCCGATACAACTCCGATAGTCTTGACTTCACTTGGACCCGTGTAAACGGTTAGTACATCATGTTCCATAAATTTAGTGCATGTTTTTGCAAGCTGTTTTACATCTTGAGGTTTTGAAAATAATCCAGTGAAACCCCATTCCTGATAAAGTGGTTGTGTTACTGATGCACCGAGTAATTTTATGATTGTTGCATTATTTCCAATTTCCGGGTGTGCATCAAGCGCATAGTGATATCCGAGAATACTCAGTTTATTCTCAAAGATCACTTTAAGTCTTTTTTGAGCATACTGAGGATATTTTGATTTGTAAGTTCTGGGATCAAAACCGTGATGAAAGATACAAAAATTCGAACCAGTATTGACAGCTTGATTTAGAAAATCTTCGTTTAAACTCACCCCTAGCGTCACTTTTTTAACTTGTTCTCCGCCGAGAATTTGTACTCCATTTGCAAGTTCGTCTTTTAGAGCTGCTCTATAAAGCAGCTCTTCACCGAAGTAATTTTCAATAAACTGGATAATTTCGTCCCGCTTAACCATAGTCTAGATATTGCTAAATCTTTCAATCGATTGTTCACGATATTCTAACAAAAGCCAGGCCGCTTTTGGGCCATGTGTTTTTCCAAGTAACGCAACATAGATCGCTTGAAATGCTACTTTTGCAGGTATGTTCATTTGCTTGGTTGTTTGATACATTTCTTGTTGAAGATCGTCTGGATTTTCCCAGTTTTTGGTTAGCAGCTCTGCTACAGATTTGAGATACTTTTTTTGAGCGTCTGTTAATTCTTTAGCCGATTTCGGGAGTGTTTTTGATATGGAGTACACATATTCTTCTGGTGCATAGCCTCCCAGCCAAATTTTTGCATATTTCATTCGTTCTTGAAGTTCTTTCGTTTCTTTCTCTGATAACTTCGATCCTTTAATATTTTCCAATACCTTCCTAACATTTAGTTTTGGATTTTGTAGAGTTTTTGCAATGTCACGAAATCTGGGAAGAAAGTATCTTTTTGGAGGTTTGTTATCTATTTGAGAAAATTCAAATATTCTCGCTAGTTTCAGATCTTTTCTTTCCCAAAATGCAGTTGCAGCTTGATCGTAGTGATCGAATAAATCAGGAATAGTCATCCCGTTTGGATCAAAATTAATTGCCCGATTAAACTTAACGCGTGCAATCAAAAACCGAAGTAAATAAGCTGGAATTATCTCGGCTACCTCTTTTGCACTCGAACCTATTCCTTTTGATGAACTCATTTTTCTGCCACCGATTAAGAAGAATTCGTGTGAAAAATGAAATGGAACTGGATAGTTGATTACTTTCTTGCACATCAGCTTAGCAAAATCGTGTGAACCGCCCTCGCTCATGTGATCTTTCCCGGCTCCTTCAACCGTCACTCCAATGACCTTCCATTTACATGGCCATTCAACTTTCCAAGGAAGTTTTCCGGAGTAACGATCTGCAGTACTGTACGGGCTCGTTTTGCCCTGGTAACCACAACCCTCGGTCCAATCCACCGCTTTTTTATTACATGTATAGGTTACCAACTCGCCATCCCAATCAGTCGTGGTTGTTGTGGAGAGTTTTCCACACTCTTCACATACAACTGTGAATGGAAACCAGTTCTTCGGCTTTTGTTGACCGTATAGCGTTTTGTAAATATCTCTGATTTTATCCGCTTGATTGAGACAGGTTTTCACCATATCGTTCATTTTTCCAGAGAGATATAACTGTGAACCCCAATATATTACGGGATTTATTCCGATGGAATTAAATATTTCGATATATTCCTCACCCCATCTTCTCCCGTAAGAGAGAAATCCTTTTTCGGGAGATGGTATTTGAAATAGAGGTTTTCCTAAATGTGGAGCGTATTTTTTCTCATCTAAATACTCTGGCAGGGAATCCATGGGATCATGATCCTCAAGAACATAGGAGAACTGCACTTTAACACCATGGTCGACTAGAGCCCGATGAACCAGATCGTGGGTCACGACTGCACGCACGGAACCTATATGCACACGGCCAGATGGAGTTTTCATATCATCAACCCAGTACGGTTGATAGACTCCTGATTTAATTATTTGATCAGCAAATGTATCTGCCCAATACTGTTGTTTATCGTTCATAAAACCTCTGGTGTAGTATAGCAAATTAAAAAACCCCGCTCGTGGCGGGGTTCGTAAAGCTTATATTTTTCTATTATTAGTGAATTTTGTTAATCTGGTACACAATTTTCCCCGCCGGAGCTTCAAATTCAGCTGTTTCGCCTACCTTCTTACCAACAAGGGCTTTACCTAGAGGTGATTTGTGTGAGATTTTTTGCTCTTTTGGATCCGCTTCCCACTCACCAACGATGGTATATGTATGTTTTTTCCCATTACCAGTAACAGTGACTTTAACTCCGATATCAACTATTTTTTTCTGCTTATTGCCTTCTACGACAACAGCTTTGGAAACAATTTCCTGCAATTCTTCAATTCTTCCATCTATAAAAGCTAGTTCATCTCTGGCTTGATGATATTCGCTGTTTTCTGATAGATCGCCAAAATCACGCGCACGGGCAACACGATCCACGGCATTTGGACGTTTCGTGTCAAGATGATTGGCGAGCTCTTTTTTAATCTCACTCAATCCTTCTTGCGTAATATGAACTTTAGTCGGTGCTTGTGTCATTTTTCTCTTTATCCCATTCTAAATCCTTATTTCTTTTCTCTCGAGGATAGTAGAGGGGTTATTTAAAAATAAACTCCGTCTAGATTTTGACGGAGACTGCTGTTGGGCAGATCAATTTGTTTACCGACTTCGTATCTTACGCTAAGAAACTTTTTCTGTCAATATGTATCGAGAATACATACAATTTATTAGGATTTTGTTTTCGTGATAAAATTTTTAAACTTTTAGCTCTTATATACACAAATGGTACCTGGAATAAAAATTGGACCTCAAAGCTGGAAGGGTATTCTCTCAGAGTTTCGTCCTCATTGCTGTGAGGTGTGGTTTCGCGTAGATTGGATTGCACAATATCAAGAGATGTTTGCCTTTCTCAAAAAAGAGTCTCTCCCTACCGGTTTGCACTTCTGGGGTATCTTACCTGGGGGGATTATGCCCAATTTTGCATTTCCTGAGAAAGAGGTCAGAAAAAAATCACTTCAGCTGGTGAAAAATACAATTGATATTGCATCTTCCTATGGATTTTATTATGTCAATATTCACCCCGGATCGTATTTTCTTGAAGAACTTGATCTTGATCGGTCTCAAATGAGAATTATCGATGGGAGAATTACAACTTCCGAGGAAGGAAGGACTGTTCTTATTGACAATATTCAGGAACTTCATGACTATTCATCCAAACAAAAGGTTCACCTGTTCACAGAGACGATTCCATCACGTGAACCAGATCATTGGAGAGATATGATAAAAGGACGTTCGAAAACACATAATCCTCATAATGTTCCTGTTTCTATGTTAGAACACTTAGCAAAGTTAGGTTTATTTATCACTAATGATTTTTGTCATACGGCAGCTGATGTCATTTCTGACAATCGAGATCATCTTTTTCAAGAACTCTTTAGTAAAACGAAGCGTTTAGCGCCGCAAACGAAGTTAGTACATCTCAACACCATGCCTGAGCCTTTTAACGGTACAGATGGCCATCTTGGTATCCGTAATGAAGATTTTGAAAATGATGTCTTTCCAACTAGAGATCAGTTGAAACAGCTCCTACGTCTATTTAAGGATCGAGATGATGTTTGGGCTATTCCAGAGCCATTCGATCATCATATCGACAATTCCAAGGCTCTAGAAGCTCTTCTTGAGGAATTGGAAGAAGAAGGATAGAATAGGCTGACTCGGCCCCATCGTCTAATGGTTAGGACGCTACCCTCTCAAGGTAGTAATCCGGGTTCGACTCCCGGTG
>CAVPHZ010000003.1:0-11643 GCA_963704905.1 Candidatus Chisholmbacteria bacterium | reverse complement strand
ACTACCCTAAAATGTTTTATATGAGGATAAAAAGATGATCTCATTACAACTGTTGAGAGGAGTTTCCAGCAAATTTTTGTATCCGGAACACAGGTTGTGGTTAGCATCAAATAGGAATGCTTTTCGGTATGCGGACTCATTTAAAAGATGTTTATCAACATATAACTTTACCGGTTCAATTTTACCCAATTCCACCGATCTTCGATATTCCTGCTTTCCACAAGAAAGCTTGTTTGAAATTTGCAAAGCACTGAATTTTCCTGATATCAAATACGTCACTACAGCAACTTTAAGTCCTGAACGTGTTTTTTATCACTGTTGTCTAAACGCCATTCAAACGCGAATGCGGGTTGAAGCTCTTGGTGAAGTTGAACGTGGTTTGGCAATTGCTGATACAGCGGATAAAATGTTTGATGCAACAATTCAATTTTTCAGACAAGCTATTAAGAATGGCAAATTAGTAGAAATGCCAAATACACTTGAGGAAAAACATCTAATACTCAGAGATTTTATTTCTAGAATGATTTGCTCTCAAACCTATCAAGAGTGGTCTCAAGAAATTTTTGATACAATCTGGCCAACAAACAAGCATCGTTATCGCTTTCAAACTAATGCAATAGAAACGTACCGTTTAATCAATAAACGTATTGCATCCGGTGAGTATTTCCCGAAAGCGGGTTGGGATGCTGAAAAATTAACACGTTTTTGGGGTGAGCGCAATTTAGAATATAAACATTATCGAGATATAGGGCGGCAACTTGTCGGCCAATATTTTGATGAGAAAGTGTCTATCGGTGATCAACTTACATATTTTTCGACAACAAAACGAAAAGGCATAATTATTTTTGGTCCGATGGGTTGTGGTAAAAGTGTTTTTTCGCGTGTCTATCTTGAACATAAATCGAATCAAGAAAAATACGATATGGTTCACCATGATGCCGATTGTTTAAAGCTAGCGCTATCTCGCAGTGCGATACGTGAAGGAGTCATTCAAGAAAGCAATGGTTCAGAAGTACAAAATGAATCTTCAAATGCACTTTATGAAGGTGCTCGTCAACGTCATTACTATGCAGTTACAAAAGGTGAGGGGCCAAACGTGATTATCAATAGCATTTGTGCGAATAGCTTAGAAATGGATGAAATATTAGAAGGGGGAGGACATCTTGAACTACATCACATTTCTACAGATCTGAAAAAGACGGTTGTTGCGTGTGAAGAGCGTGCCAAAGAAATTGGACGCAACCCATCCCCAACCAATATCGGGTGGTCAAATGTTGTCTCCGCTAAAAGTTTGGTGTCCTTGACAAAATATATTGGCGCAAATGTTACCACTTTTGTTTATGAGCGAGATTTTTATACACCTCAATTGATCGCAGTAATGGATTGTAGAAGTAAAATGATTACAGTTTATGATATGGTAGCTTTTAAACGTGTTGGTGCCCGTGCAAATTTAGGAAGCAATGAGCATGAATCTGGTGAATTATTTCATCACTTGTTAGTAGATGGTGGTTTTTCTTTTAATATAGCTCCATTAAAGAATTGGATGATTGATCATGATGATCCTGCACGTATGGAAATTGTTTCGCGCGCTAAAAAACTTGGTATCACAGATTGTCTACAAAAAGTCTCACACGAGTTAGGTGAAATTAAACTCAAAGATGGAAGGATTGTGTTAGCACATGTTATTCATGCCGTTGATGCAATACTCACGGATGGCGAGCATCTAGTTATGATCAAACGAAAAAATGCCCCTGGTATAGGTAAACTTGCATTGCCAGGTGGATTTTTAGATCCTAAAGAAGAGGGTGGTATAGAAACACCGGTTCAAGGCGCGTTACGTGAAGTATTAGAAGAAGCATTCGAGGGTATTCAAATTTCGCTGAGTGAGGGACAGTTGGTTGGTAGACGCAATATGAATAGACCTTTTGACGTGAGAGTTGCTCGCGGAGATCGTCTCAAAGAGAAATACAACATATGTGACGGCGACATTTTTATGGTGTCTACTCAAGCGATTGTTTTTCATTTTCCTGCCCTTGAAAACACACAGTTAATGGCCGGTGATGATGCATTACCTGGAACAGCATGCAAAATTAAGATTGGATCCATCATCAAAGATGATATGGGTGTAGCTGATCATTTTGATATGATTCGCGAGGCATTTTCTGAGAAATTTCAAAATATTTAGTATGAATCTGTTGAGAAATGTTCTTTAGATCTTATCTCTAGTTCACTGAGAGATCAGAGTAATATGAAAAATAACCAATACCCTCAAAATATATTTTGTAATGTTCTTTAATTTGATAAAAATAGTCCTCCTTTTGGAGAGTACCTCACCCATTCATTCTTGGGTTGTTTGCTGAATGCTTCATCCAGCCGACGTGCCGCGATGAAAATTCTTTCCCCAAATTTTCCCCAATCATGGGCAACATCTGACCAAAAACGACAAAACACGACCACAGGGAAATTCTTCTAAACATTTAATCCTTCAGTTGTTATGATTGGCCTTTCGTTGTGGAAAGTAGGATTGCGGAAGACTTAAAATCCCTTGGGCCGTGAGGTCCGTGCCGGTTCGAGTCCGGCTCCGAGCAGTGCCAAACCGTGAGAGGGTTGAGTAACTTAGGTGGCTTGAACCCTCTCACTTTTTCTGGGTGTTTTCCCTCATCGCGCAATCGTTCCATAACGGGGATTGGGCAGCCTCTGATCGAGATGAATGCCGCAGCTAACTGGTTATTGAGATTTACATCGATTTCGAGTAAAATATGACACTTGAATATTGGTGTTTTATATGTTTTTTAAACTTCGGATGGTATTTCTGGTTATGATGGTTAATTCATCTATAAATACCGCATCTCAGTATGATTCTGATGTTGCACCCATAAGTTAAATGGCTGAACAGCCGGAAACGATAGAGGAGCCTCGAGCCTGTATGGACGATCAGCATCACTCTGATGAGGAATTCAGACTGGAAGATTTTGATAAGCTGTTCGTTGGTGATATAGCTGAAGCTGAGAAGAATCTTCGGGCGTTGCTTCCTCGGGCTGAAGCCTTAGAAGATAAGTCAATCTATCTTCAAATCTTGTCTCAGATTGCCTTAGCTCAAGCAGTCCAAAAGAATTTTAATGAAGCTCATAAGACGCTTGACCTGGCCGAAAAACGACTCTCTCCTGAGCATCATCTTGCTCGAGTACGAATTCTTCTTGAACGAGGGAGAGTCTTTTTTCAAGAGGGCAATGTCGCAGCTGCTAGGCCGCTATTCAAGCAGTCCTTCGAACTCAGTGCTGAGCATAAATTTGATTACCATACAGTTAATGCCGCGCACATGGTCCCCTTTGCTGCTGAAACTGTTGAGGAGAAGATCGAGTGGAATGAACGTGCCATTAAGCTCGCTGAAAACTCTGAATCGGTGCGTGCCCAAGAATGGCTCGGCTCATTGTACAACAACGTTGGGCAAGCCTATCTCGAAGCCAAGAAGTACGACAAGGCCCTGCCTGCCTTGAAGAAGGCTTTGGAGTATCGGGAGCAGGAAGGCTATGCGGTCAACACCCGAGTTGCAAGATGGGCTGTTGCTCGCACACTACGATTACTCAATCGATCTGATGAAGCTTTACCGATGCTCTTGGTACTCCTTAGTGAGTACGACTCCATGGTGAAGACGGGCAAACTAGACATGCCGGCGGAGATGCTACCTTCCGCTCGCGGCCTTATCTATGAAGAGCTGGCCGTGATTGGTGGAGAAAAGGCCCAAATGTACGCCGGGTTGGCTTATGATGACCTCTGTCAAGATGAGTGGTTTGAAAGGCTTGAGCCTCAGAGGTTGAAACGGCTAATGCTACTACGAGACGGAAAGGGATAAAATAATATGACGAAATTTATTGCCGTCGTTGAGTGCGCAATTGAGTATCAAGGGAAATTTATGATCATAGAGCGTCCACAAGGAGGCCATGCGGAAGGATTACTGTCGTTTCCTGGAGGTAAAGTTGAAGTTACAGCTACCCTGCTGACGTGGAAGGGAATATCACCGGTTATTTGGAAGGGTTGGCTACGCAATCGAGTTCGAGGAGTTGAGGTAAGGCGGAATGGAAAAAGAAATAGAACTTGCGACTCTGAGCCTTGATTCAAGTGCAAAAGAGCAAATTCATGAGTGTCTTAATCTACTAAAGGAAATTTTTGGGCAGGATTTGCTTGGGGTATATTTATTCGGATCATCAGTATTAGGTGGACTTCAAAAATATAGTGATATTGATTTGTTCGTTGTTTCCAATAGAGCTTCAACACGTGAAGAAAAGACCAAGCTTGTGAAAGCTTTGCTTGGAATTTCCGGTGTTTATATGAAGAGCAAAAAATTACCTATCGAACTGACGATAGTTGAAAAATCTGAAGTTAATCCTTGGCGTTATCCACCTAGATTTGATTTTCAATATGGTGATTGGCTGCGAGAAGAATTTGAGCACGGAAATATAGAACCATGGCCAGCTAAAGAAATGCCCGATCTTGCATTACTCGTCACTCAAATTTTATTGGCCAGCAAGACATTAGTGGGTGCCAGGCCAGATCATTTGCTTTGCAAGATTCCTTATAGGGATTTCGTAACCGCTCTAACTGACACATTGCCCGATTTAATGTCGGAGCTGGATAGTGATGTTCGTAATGTTCTATTAACATTGGCGCGAATCTGGAGCACTGTAGCATCTGATTCTATCCGTTCTAAACCAGCTGCGGCGGAGTGGGTTATCAGCCGCCTGCCTGAAGGATACCGTCCCGTTATGGAACGGGCAAAGGCAATTTGCCAAGGTGATGAGAAAGAGTATTGGGGTGATATCCAGGAAATTATTAAGCCCTGTGCTGATTTCATTGTAAGCGAGATCGATAGGGCCACCAGCGACATTATGTCGTGCGATGTCAGTAATAGGTCTATTGCGATTGCCCAAGAAACATTTTAGGGCAGGTGGGTGATCCGTGCGCTTGTAATCGGCGACACTTTGGTTAGACGCTTGGTGAGTGATCAATTTCCTCAATGGAAGGATCTAGCTATTCGGCTGGAAGCTCGTAGTGGGTGGGATAATCGTACCTTCCATTCTAGTGGTCCATTTTTCTTGAATTTGCCGACGTTCTTCAGGGGTGTGATAGGACATATCTTCCTCTTGGTTTATAGAAAAAAGGAAAGACTACCAAATTTGGTTAGAATTTTACAGATGGGTTCTCTTGACACGCACGTCAACTCATATAACCGTTTGCTGCCATCGGCGTTCTAGTGATGGGGCGTACAGAAGATGCGCTCTTCTCTTGTTCGGCTTCCCATAAGTCATAAGCGTTTTGCAGGTTCAGCCAAAACTGAGGGGTTGTATTGAACGCTTTGCCTAACCTTACGGCCATTTCAGCAGTGACGCCGATGGTTCCTTTACGTAAGCGATAAAGAGTGTTCCTCGCCACGTGTAGCTTTCTTGCCAGATCTTCCTGATTAAGATCTAGGGGCTTGATATACATTTCTTCCAGGATAACCCCTGGGTGTGTAGGTCTTCTCTTCATAATTACAACCTTCAGTGATAATCAATTAATTCAACATCATAGGCGTTTCCGCTTTCGAAGCGAAAAATGATTTGCCAATTTCCAGAAACAGAAACGCTATAAAAACTCTTAAGGCTCCCTTTTAATTCATGAAAGCGAGATCCTGGAAAATTTGTATCTTCGGGAGTGCAAGCTCCATGTAGTATATCCAAAATCAGGAGAATCCTTCTGTGAAGGGTCTGGCCGATCTTTGCGCTTTTTCCAGTGTCAAACAAATCTTTCAGCTTCTTTTGCTTGAATTTCTTAATCACAGGAGATCACTACTTTCTTTATATTTTCATTGTAACATGCTGTGTTACATTTTTGCAAGGACAGAAAATGCGAAAGGCTACGAAGTTCATCATGGGTGATTTCGTTATTATAACGAAGAGCGACACCATCAAGCTCTCGGCTACCAAAGACCAATCGATCTCTATCAAGCCATGTAAGAATTTCCTTTGTGTTGTGCATCATGGTGTCCTTTGCTATCATTACTGCGCAAAAAGAAAAGAACAGAGCCGTGAACCTTCTCCTCTCAGCTAACCGACAAATTTCGAATTGTTTTTATCAATGCGAAATCTAGGTGTGGCTTGATTGCAAAAGTTCAGGGATCTAACTTAAAAAGTCCTTGAAAATGGTCCTACGTTTGGGGAGCACTTCACTTTAGGAGACAAATTATTATTTTTTAGGAGATTATTATTACAACACAAACAGAAGGAGTTTTTAATCATGTTTAACCCAGTATCAACCCAAGACCCGGGACTTAATGTCAGAAGTCAACCGGAAAACGTTTCATTGATAGAGAAACAAAGGCCAACTCTGGTCAAGTTGTTGGGTGAGGATAATATGCAGCGAGCAAAAGAGCTTGCAAAAGATACTTTTGACCCCAAGTTATGGAGAATGCTTAATTCTTCAGGACCAGCAAAATACCACTGGATTGTAGCAAAAGATGAATTACAACCAGGTTATTTATGGGTTCAAGAGGATATGCTGTCCAATATTGCAATCCATTGGTCAACAGAACCCGGCTGGATTCACAGAGCGTACCCCTCGAAAGAAAAAGAAGACACTGTTGTTGTGGAATCTTACATGGCTCATCAAATCAATATTCGGATTACATCTCAAGAAGCATCCATAGAGGGTTTTCAAAGTTTGGTAAAATACTACCTGTCTAAAAGCACAAACCCGAGTGAAGTTATTTGCCAATCGCAGTTTGCAAGGAAGTTCCAGAGACAGCTTGAGCATTTCCCTATTGTGTTTAAAATTACTCAATCCGCTTGTGAAAAACTAGCTCAGCTGAGGAAAAACTATTCAAGTAGCGTTATAGATATGTCGGTTGTTTTAGGTGTCAATGGAAGAGAGGGGGAGAAGTTTAATCCTATTGAAGGACGAGGTGTTCAATTGGTGGAAATATCAAAGTACTTCATCAATGGCAGACTACCATTTTTACATGAGATGGACGGAAAACCGGAAATGACAACTGAACCTGTTGCACCTGTATTTCGTACAATGGATGCATTTATGCAAGTATTTAACTTAAGGACAATGGTGCCTGAGGGTCATGTGGATGATGCAGTAATTTTTCATCTTGACCCAGAGCGTTTAGTTGGAAGGATACTCTCTGATGATGTAATTGAAGGAAGGGGGTTAAAAGACCTTCATGCTTGGTTCGTTTTAGTTCCAGGAGGTTTTAGAGTTGAACCGCATGAGTTTGAGGAACTTGAGGCTGGAACTTCTGAAAAGGAATCGCTAGAATTATCTATAGATTTTA
This sequence comes from Candidatus Chisholmbacteria bacterium, assembly GCA_963704905.1. Lineage (GTDB taxonomy): Bacteria > Patescibacteriota > Microgenomatia > UBA1400 > Chisholmbacteraceae > CAVPHZ01. The sequence goes on along the minus strand of CAVPHZ010000003.1, from coordinate 4,328 downwards.
AAGAAGACGTCTGGAAGTTGCAGAGTCAATTTTTCAAAAGAGTCTAATCTTCAGCTTTTGATATTTGCATTTTGATATTCCCAAAAGCGCCGTGTGTACGGCGCTTTTTCCGCAAATTTTACGCACTCGACTGGAAACAACTAGCGTAAAATAGCATCATCCAGCATAATTGCTCATAGTTTAAACGATTGAATGTATTGAGCTTGGTTAAGCTAGATGATGCTGGTTTAAACAATCGGAACCGACTTAAAATCCCTTGGGAGCAATCCCGTGCCGGTTCGAGTCCGGCTCCGAGCATATGATACGCGACGGCAGTTTTTCCTGACGAATACCCCCCCCAGCGAATTGTTAAAGCTTGACAAGGTTTACAAACCTTGCCTGCGCTTTTCCAATGGAAATCCGACACTATATTCTTGATTGGACTTTTGGTTCATGTGAACTTCGCCTAATTTCTTAACCCACTGATTGTCAGTGAATACCGTTAATTTGACAAAAGAGGTAATATTGTATTGCACCAATAACATTGAAATTATAATATTGGTGTATGGGAAGCCAAAATCAACTCTTCGAGATTGCAGACCGTCAGCAAGGTTTTTTTACTGCAAAACAGGCAGAGGAGTGCGGTTATAAGCGCTCCAATTTTCATTTGAGGCTTGCATCTGGGGAATGGACTCAAGAGGAAAGGGGTATCTATCGGTTAGCCAGGTACCCTGTGACAGATAGGCCTGAGTTAGTATTATGGTCTCTCTGGAGCAAAAATGTTGAAGATGTTCCACAAGGAATTTGGTCCCATGAAACAGCTTTAGATGTTCACGAACTTTCCGATGTAATGCCAGCGAAGATGCATATGACCGTTCCCCCAAACTTTCGCAGACGCAAGGAGTTGCCAAAGATGCTTTGCTTACATAGAAATGTTCTAGAAGAATCAGATATAGAAGAGAGACAGGGGTATAAAGTTACCTCTCCTTTAAGAACCATAATCGATTGCATAGCCGAGGGCACAGTTGCTGACAACTTTCTCGCGCAGGCACTTCAACAGGCTCTTAATCGCGGACTTGTGCTCGAAGGCGAACTAGAGGCAATTAAGCAAGCGGAACCTGAGATTTATAGAAAAATTAAAAGCGTGCTTAAATGACAACAATGTTTAAAACAGCGACTGATTTTCGGAAGAGTATAGAGGCTCGCAAAAAAAGGATTTCTGAAAAAACGAATCAAGACTTGCAGAGGGTAAGAAGGAAAGTAGCTTTTGAGAGATTACTGGCCCGAATTTTTTACCCTTGACCAAGTGTGGCGCTTGCGTGCGGCGTGGATTGCGTCTCTAAGTGAGAAATAGCTGCCGATAGTTCAAAAGTCGTGATTTGGCGAAACGCTATAGATGAGTGATGATCGATAAAAAAGTATACAGATAAGTGAATTTGATGTATATCTTATCGTTAAATAGGGGTGTTTGCGATGAAGCGATCTGCCGTACAACGTGCAATTGAGTGTTTTAGGGGGAATAAGGGAGTTCTGAGGACATCTGAGGTTCTGCGACTTGGGATTCATCCTGAGACTCTCTATCGTATGCGTGATGAGGGGATAATTGAACAGCTTTCCAGGGGTATATACCGGTTAGCGGACCTCCCTCCTCTAGATAATATTGATTTGGTAACGGTTGCGTTGGCGATTCCCCATGGGGTGATCTGCTTGATATCAGCTTTGGCGTTTCATGGATTGACAACTCAGATTCCTCATCAGGTTGACATCGCTTGTAAGAGGGGAACAAAGCGGCCTGTATTGCAATATCCTCCAGTGCGATTATTTTGGTATTCGATGACATCTTTTGAGTGTGGTATTGAACAGCATGAGTTAGATGGTGTGAAGGTACAGATTTATTCTCCTGAGAAAACGATTATTGACTGTTTTAAGTATCGAAACCGTGTAGGTCTTGATGTTGCCATAGAAGCTTTAAAGACCTTCTGGAATGAAAGAAGGGGCAGTGTGGATCGACTTATGGAATGTGCAGCAGCATGCCGCATGACAAAGATAATTCGACCTTATATTGAGAGTGTAATTCATGAATGAGATAAAAGCCTCTGGAAATACAGCTGTAGACGTTAGGAAACAGTTATTGAAAGTTGCGCGTGATATGAAGCGTCCTTCTCAAGAGGTTCTGCAGTATTATGCAATGGAACGGTTTCTCTATCGACTCTCGGATTCGCGATATTCAGACAAGTTCATCCTCAAAGGAGGATTGCTTTTCACTGTTTGGAACATGGGAGATTTTCGTGCCGCGCAGGATATCGATTTTTTGGGTCTCACCAGCAATAAACCAGATCATATTGCGAAGGTATGTAGACAGGTATGTGGGTGAATTGCAATGACGGGATTGTTTTCGATCCAGAGACTGTTTCAACTTCTGTGATCCGCCCTCAAAATGACTATCAAGGGGTGCAGATCAAATTCAAGGGACGGCTTGATCGCTCTAAAGTTCACATGCGGGTAGATGTTGGCTTTGCTGACGCAGTGCACCCGAATCCAATCACGTTTTCCTTTCCTACGATATTGGAGATGCCAGCACCTACGCTTTTAGGCTACACACAAGAGAGTGTAGTAGCAGAAAAAGTTGATGCGATGCTGCAATTAGGTGAGCTTAACAGTCGGATGAAAGATTTTTATGACGTGTGGTTTTTGGGTCATCGGGTTTCCTTTGAAATGGTGACTTTGGGTGATGCCCTTCAAGCGACTCTTGATAGAAGAGGGACAGAGCTCGCTCTTGAACCGATTGTCTTTCAGCCTGCTTTTGGAACAAACAGGTTGAAGACTGAACAATGGATCCATTTCTGTCGTCAAAATCGGTTCTCCGATGTCCCAGAGTTTGATGGATTAATAACCAGGTTGAAAAAGTTTTTATTGCCAGTACTGGAGCGTGTGCGCTTAGGAAACTCTCTAAATATCTCGTGGGTGCCTGAAGCATGCTCCTGGACGGAGAAGCTATGATGGATAAGAGAGCGCTGGAATCGATTAGTTCGATTAAACATGAGCGAGTACTGGAAGCTCGAAGCTTGACTTCTTCTAGAGGTAGAAAAGCTTCAGGAAAAATTTTGCTTTTTGGGCAAGAGCAGCTGAATTGGGCAGTGCAGAATGGTTGCGATGTTGAAGCTGTCTTTGTTTTGGATAAACAGAGGGAAGACCGGTGGGTTCAAAATTTACTGCATGCCAGTTTTTCCGTTTACAGCTCTTCAGAGGGAATTCTAAAAAAAATATCGGATACAAAATATCTGGTGCCTGTTCTTGCAGTAATGAAATTGGAAGCTGGTGATTGGACGCCAAAGGCAAATCCATTGGTTGTATTGGATGGTCTAGTAGATTTTGGAAATATTGGTACTGTTGTACGAACAGCATCAGCGTTTGGTATCCATGAGTTTCTAGGCACTAGCCTGGAATTCGATATGATGCATCGAAAGGCTGTTGATGCTTCACGCGGGTCTGTTTTTACGGCCAAGGTGAAGTCTTTTCCTTCCGCTATGGATACGATCTCATATTTAAAACAGCATGGATATCAAATAGTTGTAACGACTCCTCATGACAGTGTGGTGCAATCACTGGCTGATTTGGAAGCTAAACCTACGGCAATTGTTTTTGGGAATGAAACTGAGGGAGTATCGCAGGAGCTCCTAGACAATGCTGATATCCGAGTCAAAATCCCAATGACAGGGGATATGGAAAGTTTAAATGTTGGCGTAGCAGCAGGAATAAGCCTCTACGAAATGAAAACAAAGTTGGTGATGATCATGTTGATTGAGAAAATACGCTCGTCTCTTGGTAGAAATATGAGTAGTGCTGTGATCTGGATGAGGCGCCTGTTTGACGTTCAGCTTCAGGAATCAGTAAAGTTGACGGCGCATCAAGGCATCATGTTGATGATTCTCAAGTGCGACGGAACATCGACTAAAGAAAAGTTAGCGCGGGACGCTGGAAGTGATTCTTCGTTTGATTTAATTGATGAGCTAATAGATCGCGGTGCGCTCGAGTGCAAAGATCAGGCCTTGACGTTGACTCCCCGAGGAGAAGATTTGCTCGCTCAGGTTTGGTTGGTGCAGGAACAGATTGAAAATAGGATTTTGAAGGGCTTTAGCGAAAGTGAAAGAGAAACTCTACATGATTTTATCAAGCGTATTTTAGAAAATTGTGAAGAACATATTCCCTTCGAATCGGAGTAAAAGAGGTTGTAAGCGTTTAGTAACGGATAGGTTGCTGATTAGAAAGTTCTCAGAGAGCGATCTTATAGATCTGGCACAGATACTTGCTGATCCACAGGTAATGGAATTCTCAGTGAGCGGCGCTCT
>CAVPHZ010000002.1:0-508777 GCA_963704905.1 Candidatus Chisholmbacteria bacterium | reverse complement strand
GGCCCAACCGCAGTTGGTGAGGGCCGGATCACAGAGGAGATCATCGCCCCAGTAGAGTGAACCGGTGGCCTGTCCCGGTCCGGCACCAAAGTTGATGACGTTGTTGGCAGAGGCATCGACATTGAGGCCAATGGTGGTGCCATTGACTGAGAGTCCGGTATTGAACAGGGCATCATCTTCGACATAGAGGCCATAGTCCCAGCTGGTGCCAGCCTGATAGATACCATATTCATTGCCGGCATCGGGAGTACCTGCCAAGTTCTGGACCCGGATGCCATAGACAATGTCATCATCGGTACTGGTCTGGGTGGCCAGCACATCCAAGCCGATGAGGGTATCAATGCCGGCATCGGTAATGGTCTCGATATCCAAATTGACGGCTTGCTGGCTGGAGGTACTATCCAAATCCAAGTTTATTATCCCAGTGGTGCCGGTATTATCGGTGGCAGCGGCGTCTATTGATAGATCGTTGCCAGCTCCCAGGACCAAAGCCAAGTCGGTAACATCACTGACGGCTCCACTACTGATATCGATGCCATTGATGGTTTCATCGGTCACCGTGGTGATATCCCCAGTGGCAGCCACTTGGAAGACGTTTCCGGTGCCGGCGGTGAGGGTGCCGGAGACATCCAGGTTGCCGGTGGTGCCGCCATCCGCCAAGGTCATCAGGTCATTGCCGGCATCATCTTCCCAGGTAAAGGTGCCGCCATCGGCAATCTGAATCTGGGTGGTGGTGTCATTGAAGAAGAGGTTGGCATCCCAGCCGGAACCAATGGAGAGGGCCCGTTCCAGGACGGTGCCGTCGGCAGAGGCAAGGTTGGCAATATTGATGCCGCTTAAGACATCGGCATCGCCGGTGGCGGCTGAGGTGACATCCACATTGATGGCGCTGACGGTATCGACATCGGCATCGGCTCCCAAGGTGAGGTTGAAGTCGGTCTGACTGCCATCATCGGTGATGGTGTTGGTCCAACTATGGACTCCAGTCCAAGCAAAGTCGTAGGATTCGGTGACGGCCACATCATTGGCATTGACGGTGATGCCGGTGCCGGCACCCACCGTGAAGGTGACATCCCCATCGGCACCCACCAGCACATCATCGGCTCCGCCGGTCAAGCCATTGCCGGCCACCGCATCTCCCAAGAGTCGGATGGTGAGATCCAAGTTCTCATCGGTATCATCGCCATTGACCAGGTCGGTGAGGACATTGCCATCGGTACTGGTAAAGCGCAGGACATTGCTATCGACAATGGCATAGGTATCGGCATCATCATCTCCCACACTCCAAGAGGTGAAGGCAGAGGCCCCGGTGGCCCAACCGCAGTTGGTGAGGGCCGGATCACAGAGGAGATCATCGCCCCAGTAGAGTGAACCGGTGGCCTGTCCCGGTCCGGCACCAAAGTTGATGACGTTGTTGGCAGAGGCATCGACATTGAGGCCAATGGTGGTGCCATTGACTGAGAGTCCGGTATTGAACAGGGCATCATCTTCGACATAGAGGCCATAGTCCCAGCTGGTGCCAGCCTGATAGATACCATATTCATTGCCGGCATCGGGAGTACCTGCCAAGTTCTGGACCCGGATGCCATAGACAATGTCATCATCGGTACTGGTCTGGGTGGCCAGCACATCCAAGCCGATGAGGGTATCAATGCCGGCATCGGTAATGGTCTCGATATCCAAATTGACGGCTTGCTGGCTGGAGGTACTATCCAAATCCAAGTTTATTATCCCAGTGGTGCCGGTATTATCGGTGGCAGCGGCGTCTATTGATAGATCGTTGCCAGCTCCCAGGACCAAAGCCAAGTCGGTAACATCACTGACGGCTCCACTACTGATATCGATGCCATTGATGGTTTCATCGGTCACCGTGGTGATATCCCCAGTGGCAGCCACTTGGAAGACGTTTCCGGTGCCGGCGGTGAGGGTGCCGGAGACATCCAGGTTGCCGGTGGTGCCGCCATCCGCCAAGGTCATCAGGTCATTGCCGGCATCATCTTCCCAGGTAAAGGTGCCGCCATCGGCAATCTGAATCTGGGTGGTGGTGTCATTGAAGAAGAGGTTGGCATCCCAGCCGGAACCAATGGAGAGGGCCCGTTCCAGGACGGTGCCGTCGGCAGAGGCAAGGTTGGCAATATTGATGCCGCTTAAGACATCGGCATCGCCGGTGGCGGCTGAGGTGACATCCACATTGATGGCGCTGACGGTATCGACATCGGCATCGGCTCCCAAGGTGAGGTTGAAGTCGGTCTGACTGCCATCATCGGTGATGGTGTTGGTCCAACTATGGACTCCAGTCCAAGCAAAGTCGTAGGATTCGGTGACGGCCACATCATTGGCATTGACGGTGATGCCGGTGCCGGCACCCACCGTGAAGGTGACATCCCCATCGGCACCCACCAGCACATCATCGGCTCCGCCGGTCAAGCCATTGCCGGCCACCGCATCTCCCAAGAGTCGGATGGTGAGATCCAAGTTCTCATCGGTATCATCGCCATTGACCAGGTCGGTGAGGACATTGCCATCGGTACTGGTAAAGCGCAGGACATTGCTATCGACAATGGCATAGGTATCGGCATCATCATCTCCCACACTCCAAGAGGTGAAGGCAGAGGCCCCGGTGGCCCAACCGCAGTTGGTGAGGGCCGGATCACAGAGGAGATCATCGCCCCAGTAGAGTGAACCGGTGGCCTGTCCCGGTCCGGCACCAAAGTTGATGACGTTGTTGGCAGAGGCATCGACATTGAGGCCAATGGTGGTGCCATTGACTGAGAGTCCGGTATTGAACAGGGCATCATCTTCGACATAGAGGCCATAGTCCCAGCTGGTGCCAGCCTGATAGATACCATATTCATTGCCGGCATCGGGAGTACCTGCCAAGTTCTGGACCCGGATGCCATAGACAATGTCATCATCGGTACTGGTCTGGGTGGCCAGCACATCCAAGCCGATGAGGGTATCAATGCCGGCATCGGTAATGGTCTCGATATCCAAATTGACGGCTTGCTGGCTGGAGGTACTATCCAAATCCAAGTTTATTATCCCAGTGGTGCCGGTATTATCGGTGGCAGCGGCGTCTATTGATAGATCGTTGCCAGCTCCCAGGACCAAAGCCAAGTCGGTAACATCACTGACGGCTCCACTACTGATATCGATGCCATTGATGGTTTCATCGGTCACCGTGGTGATATCCCCAGTGGCAGCCACTTGGAAGACGTTTCCGGTGCCGGCGGTGAGGGTGCCGGAGACATCCAGGTTGCCGGTGGTGCCGCCATCCGCCAAGGTCATCAGGTCATTGCCGGCATCATCTTCCCAGGTAAAGGTGCCGCCATCGGCAATCTGAATCTGGGTGGTGGTGTCATTGAAGAAGAGGTTGGCATCCCAGCCGGAACCAATGGAGAGGGCCCGTTCCAGGACGGTGCCGTCGGCAGAGGCAAGGTTGGCAATATTGATGCCGCTTAAGACATCGGCATCGCCGGTGGCGGCTGAGGTGACATCCACATTGATGGCGCTGACGGTATCGACATCGGCATCGGCTCCCAAGGTGAGGTTGAAGTCGGTCTGACTGCCATCATCGGTGATGGTGTTGGTCCAACTATGGACTCCAGTCCAAGCAAAGTCGTAGGATTCGGTGACGGCCACATCATTGGCATTGACGGTGATGCCGGTGCCGGCACCCACCGTGAAGGTGACATCCCCATCGGCACCCACCAGCACATCATCGGCTCCGCCGGTCAAGCCATTGCCGGCCACCGCATCTCCCAAGAGTCGGATGGTGAGATCCAAGTTCTCATCGGTATCATCGCCATTGACCAGGTCGGTGAGGACATTGCCATCGGTACTGGTAAAGCGCAGGACATTGCTATCGACAATGGCATAGGTATCGGCATCATCATCTCCCACACTCCAAGAGGTGAAGGCAGAGGCCCCGGTGGCCCAACCGCAGTTGGTGAGGGCCGGATCACAGAGGAGATCATCGCCCCAGTAGAGTGAACCGGTGGCCTGTCCCGGTCCGGCACCAAAGTTGATGACGTTGTTGGCAGAGGCATCGACATTGAGGCCAATGGTGGTGCCATTGACTGAGAGTCCGGTATTGAACAGGGCATCATCTTCGACATAGAGGCCATAGTCCCAGCTGGTGCCAGCCTGATAGATACCATATTCATTGCCGGCATCGGGAGTACCTGCCAAGTTCTGGACCCGGATGCCATAGACAATGTCATCATCGGTACTGGTCTGGGTGGCCAGCACATCCAAGCCGATGAGGGTATCAATGCCGGCATCGGTAATGGTCTCGATATCCAAATTGACGGCTTGCTGGCTGGAGGTACTATCCAAATCCAAGTTTATTATCCCAGTGGTGCCGGTATTATCGGTGGCAGCGGCGTCTATTGATAGATCGTTGCCAGCTCCCAGGACCAAAGCCAAGTCGGTAACATCACTGACGGCTCCACTACTGATATCGATGCCATTGATGGTTTCATCGGTCACCGTGGTGATATCCCCAGTGGCAGCCACTTGGAAGACGTTTCCGGTGCCGGCGGTGAGGGTGCCGGAGACATCCAGGTTGCCGGTGGTGCCGCCATCCGCCAAGGTCATCAGGTCATTGCCGGCATCATCTTCCCAGGTAAAGGTGCCGCCATCGGCAATCTGAATCTGGGTGGTGGTGTCATTGAAGAAGAGGTTGGCATCCCAGCCGGAACCAATGGAGAGGGCCCGTTCCAGGACGGTGCCGTCGGCAGAGGCAAGGTTGGCAATATTGATGCCGCTTAAGACATCGGCATCGCCGGTGGCGGCTGAGGTGACATCCACATTGATGGCGCTGACGGTATCGACATCGGCATCGGCTCCCAAGGTGAGGTTGAAGTCGGTCTGACTGCCATCATCGGTGATGGTGTTGGTCCAACTATGGACTCCAGTCCAAGCAAAGTCGTAGGATTCGGTGACGGCCACATCATTGGCATTGACGGTGATGCCGGTGCCGGCACCCACCGTGAAGGTGACATCCCCATCGGCACCCACCAGCACATCATCGGCTCCGCCGGTCAAGCCATTGCCGGCCACCGCATCTCCCAAGAGTCGGATGGTGAGATCCAAGTTCTCATCGGTATCATCGCCATTGACCAGGTCGGTGAGGACATTGCCATCGGTACTGGTAAAGCGCAGGACATTGCTATCGACAATGGCATAGGTATCGGCATCATCATCTCCCACACTCCAAGAGGTGAAGGCAGAGGCCCCGGTGGCCCAACCGCAGTTGGTGAGGGCCGGATCACAGAGGAGATCATCGCCCCAGTAGAGTGAACCGGTGGCCTGTCCCGGTCCGGCACCAAAGTTGATGACGTTGTTGGCAGAGGCATCGACATTGAGGCCAATGGTGGTGCCATTGACTGAGAGTCCGGTATTGAACAGGGCATCATCTTCGACATAGAGGCCATAGTCCCAGCTGGTGCCAGCCTGATAGATACCATATTCATTGCCGGCATCGGGAGTACCTGCCAAGTTCTGGACCCGGATGCCATAGACAATGTCATCATCGGTACTGGTCTGGGTGGCCAGCACATCCAAGCCGATGAGGGTATCAATGCCGGCATCGGTAATGGTCTCGATATCCAAATTGACGGCTTGCTGGCTGGAGGTACTATCCAAATCCAAGTTTATTATCCCAGTGGTGCCGGTATTATCGGTGGCAGCGGCGTCTATTGATAGATCGTTGCCAGCTCCCAGGACCAAAGCCAAGTCGGTAACATCACTGACGGCTCCACTACTGATATCGATGCCATTGATGGTTTCATCGGTCACCGTGGTGATATCCCCAGTGGCAGCCACTTGGAAGACGTTTCCGGTGCCGGCGGTGAGGGTGCCGGAGACATCCAGGTTGCCGGTGGTGCCGCCATCCGCCAAGGTCATCAGGTCATTGCCGGCATCATCTTCCCAGGTAAAGGTGCCGCCATCGGCAATCTGAATCTGGGTGGTGGTGTCATTGAAGAAGAGGTTGGCATCCCAGCCGGAACCAATGGAGAGGGCCCGTTCCAGGACGGTGCCGTCGGCAGAGGCAAGGTTGGCAATATTGATGCCGCTTAAGACATCGGCATCGCCGGTGGCGGCTGAGGTGACATCCACATTGATGGCGCTGACGGTATCGACATCGGCATCGGCTCCCAAGGTGAGGTTGAAGTCGGTCTGACTGCCATCATCGGTGATGGTGTTGGTCCAACTATGGACTCCAGTCCAAGCAAAGTTGTAGGTCTGATCAACATCCAAAGCTGATCCATTGGCGGCCAGTCCGGCTCCGGCCAAGACGCTTTCATCGATATCAAAGGTGATGGTCTCCGGATCGTCGGCACCGGTGATGGTGAGATTGGTGCCGGTGACTAGCAGTTGTACGCTGTCAGTGCTGGTATCGGCAGCCGGGTCGGTTCCCAGTGGGGTATCAATGGTCCCGAAGATGTTGGCTCCAGCTCCGGCACAGTTTCCGGTACTCAAACAAAACTCTGCATTGCTGGCTTCATAGGGGATAGTGTAGGTTCTATCTGCCAGTGGATCTTCATAGGTAATGAAGAGCTCATTGCCATCGGCAGTAGTGCCTTCAATCTCAAATAGATTCTGCCAATCTTCTCCAAAGCGAATGGCGGTTTCGATGACATTGGTATCCACTGATCCGAGGTCATTGATGTTGAGGGCATAGAGGAGATCAACATCTCCGGTATTTGCTGAGGTTACGTCGATATTCAAGGCATTGACGGTATCGACATCGGCATCATCACCCAAGGTCAGATTAAAGTCTGATTGACTGCCAGAAGCCGTGAGGGTATTGGTGTGGGTTTGCTGTCCTGTCCAAGCAAAGTCAAAGGCTTGGTTCACATCGAAGTTTATGTCTTCATTGGCATCATCGCCATTGGCAAGGTTGGTAAGAACGTTCCCGGTAGAGGAGAGGAAGTTGAGTTGGTTCCCATCTATGATAGCGTAGGTATCACTATCATCATCACCAACAAGCCAGTCTGTGTATCCACCACCAGCACCACCATCATCAGCGGTACAGATGACATTTCCTGAAGTGTCAGTGGAGAGGGCTCCGCTGTTTGAGAGTCCTGAACAATCCAATGGTGATCCACCCTGTTGAAGGATCAAGTTTCCACTGGAGCCCCAAGCAAGAGTGATATCCAAATCCGTGACGTTACTTCCCACGGTGATGGCTTCAGCAGTGTCGTTGGTGTCAATATCAATGTAGCTGGTGGTATCTTGTGTGACCGTCAAGGCATTGGCGGTGTTGTCGGCAATGTTAACGTCTGACGCACCTTGGAGATTCATGACTGCGTCCCAACCCGTTCCCACATTCAAGGCATATTCATTGGCTGCTGTGCCAGTGATGCCATCAATCAACAGACCGGAGAAGGTATCATCTGCTGATCCTGTGACCGGATCAAAGTCCAAATGGAGGGCTGAGACATCAGTACTGGTGCCATTGGCTCCTTCTATATTGACATACAAGCCATCTACATTATCTGTTGTTATTCCAGCGCCATCGGTGAGGATGATTTGAGCGGCATCAGCTGTTGGGGCTGCCGCTAAGCCTACGTTGGTGATTTCCAGCTGGGTATCACCGGCTTCTCCATAGATCAAGCGGAGCCGGTCATTGACGGCGGCTTTATCAATCACTCCACCAGAACTAGTGAATGGGAGACGAAGCCTGAAGTCGCCCAGCCACAGTTTCCGGCTGAGGCATCACAGAGCAGCTTATCTCCCCAGTACAGGTCATCCGCTGCAGCTCCACCGGCTGCTGATGCAGCGCTGTAGGCTAGGAGATTATTAGCATCAGCATCGAGATTTAATCCAATTGTGTTGCCATTAATTTCCACAGTGGTGTTGAATAAGGCTGTGTCTTCCACATAGATTCCATAGTCCCAGTTGGTTCCAGCTTGGTAGATTCCATATTCATTGACTATTCCATCTGGACTGGTGAGATTGTTGACCAATAGACCAGCGAGAATGTCCGGATCCCCAGTGTTGAATGAGGTTGCATCAATCTGGATTCCAGCTACTGTATCTGTATTTGCATCTGCACCTAAGGTAATGTTGATATCTTGAAGCGCGCCAGAGTCTGTCACTGTATTGGTCCAGGAATGAACACCGGTCCACGCAAAGTTGTAGGTCTGATCAACATCTACATCATCGGCATCGACATTGATTCCATCTCCTGCTCCAATGGTGAAGGTGACATCGCCATCGGCTCCGACTAGCGCATCATCAGCTCCACCGGTTAAGCCGGCTCCAGCCACTGCATCTCTCAAGTAGTCTGACACTGAAGTTCAATATCTTCATCGGTATCATCGCCATTAGCCAGGTCAGTTAAGACGTTGCCATCAGAAGAGAGTGAAGTTTAAGACATTACTGTCGACAATGGTGTAGGTATCTCTATCATCATCTTCAATGGTCCAAGAGGTGTAACTGCCAGCTCCGGTCGCCCAGCCACAGTTAGCTTGGGTCGGCATCACAGACTAGTCTGTTTCCCCAATAAAGGTTGCCATCTGGTCTGTCCTGCTCCTGTCCAAGCTAATGACGTTATTTGCCGAGGAATCATCATTTAAGCCGATGGTATTGCCATCCACGGAAGCTGTCCCCGTGACATTGAGATTACCGACCGTGCCACCATCCGCCAAGAGTCAGCAGGGTATTGGTGCCATCGGTGATGGTGAGGGTCTCGGTATCATTAATCGATATATTGGGAGTGGTGGCATCAAAGGTGAGGTCTCCGCCTAAGTTCAAGGTACTGTTTAAGTCGGTGGCATCACTGATGACAAAGGTGCCAGCACTATCAATGGTTAAGTTGCCAGTGGTAGTAGTAATCTGTTGAGCGCCGACAAACTGGAGATCATCATCAAGTTGGAGGGCGGCTCCATCTATATCAGTAAGTATTCCTGCAGTGGTGACATTCAAGCCAGTGGTGGCAGAACCAAGATCCACGGTGTCATCGAGAATCAAATTACTGTCAGAGTCACTGATAACTCCAGTTACTGTTAATGAACCTAGGACAGACAAAGCATCATTGATGGTTAAGGTAGCTTGGGAAATATCTGAGAGCTGACCTTCAATAGCTAAATTACCGGAATTACTGACAGTCATGACATCTGTCGTATCTGATTGTTCTAAGACGAAGAGACTGGCATTCTGAGTAGCATTTCCTTGGACTAGGAGCTGAACTTCATCACTGTCTCCATCGACAGCAAGTTTGGCTAGAGCAGTTAAGGAGCCAACGGTGACATCATCGGTATCGGTGGTTAAGTTGACCACATTGGTGTCTGTGGTCCAAGGAGAAGAAGCACTAGTGGCCCATCCACAGTCAGTAGCTGTAGGATCACACAAGAGATCATCTCCCCAATACAAGCTACCTGTAGCTTGGCCTGGACCAGTGCCGAAGCTGATGACATTGTTGACCGACGCATCATCGTTAAGACCGATTGTATTTCCATCAACGGATAGTGTGGCTGCTAAGTTTAATCCTCCTGAAGCATTAAAGTCTGTACCTGAGTTTCCTATATTAGTAATAGTATTGGCATTGAGATCAATGCCGGTTCCTAGTCCAGCGCCGATGTTAATTCCGGTGGTAATTGTTCCAGCAGTTTCAATAATGCTGAGTGCGTTAGTGGTTGTTCCTGCAGCTGTTTGGTCTATTAATATACCGTTTGTTCTTGTACCTGAGGTATTTGATAGGGTTAGCTGGACGCCTTCACCTGTCCCAGCGTTGGTTAGCCTGAAGGCGTCCACATTACCTGTATTCAATTGATCTAACCAGAGAATGTATCCCGAATCTGTTCCGCTTGCAGCAGGATTTCTGAATATGAGCGAATCATCTCCTGTAGTGAGTGCGATAATGGCATCCGATCCATCTATATCATTGTCGTACGTTGTTTGAAGGGTAGGAGCAGCGCCACCACCGTCGTCAGCTTGACAAATTACTTCACCAGATAAATTTGTGGTAAGTACACCACCATTGGCAAGGCCAGAGCAATCCAAAGGTGACCCTCCTTGTTGAAGTACAAGATTTCCACTGGCTCCCCAGGCTAATGTAACGTCTAAATCTGTAAGACTATTTCCAAGGGTTAACGACTCAGCTGAGTTGTTAGTATCGATGTCAAGATAATTATTACCCCCTTCGCTAATGGTGAATATGTTAGACGTGTTGTCTATCAGATTGATGTCTGTGGCAGCGTCAAGTGTGAGTGAGTCTGCTAGCTCTGTAAAATCCAGAGCATCGTCAGCGATATCAATGTTTACTTCGTTCAATGGAGAAGCGGTGAGGTCAAAAACATTGATGAAATCAATGGTGTCAACATTTACCCCTTGGGCGACGTCGTTTTCCTCAACATTGATGATTGCCGCGGCTCCACCTGTATCGGAGGCACATTCCCACAAATTGGTGATGTCATTCCATTTTAAAACCTCGCCACCAGCACAACCTTGAAGAAGACCGAGACGGTCGGTATCAACTTCTAGTCCTGATCCTGAACTTGTTCCTCCTGCACCATCCGCAGATATGAGCTGAAGCGCATCAGCATCAATAAATCCGGTAGCAGTGGTGAGGGTGACTGGTGTTGATCCGGTAATTAGTTGTCCGGTTACAGTGAGATTTCCGGCTGAAACATCGAAGAACAACGGAGCAGTTGATCCAGTGCCACCTATGGCTACATCATCAGAGGTGCTGGTGAGATAGGTCACGGTGCCTCCATCAGACCAGAGACCGGAGCTACCAACTTGATCTGCTACCCAAGTAAAACCACCACTGCCTGCGTCGTAACTCAAGATGTAGTCATCAGTTGGATCGTTGGTGAGAGAGAGATCTACCTCAACAATTGTGCCGTCTGAAATCTCTGAGCTTTCAATAGATGTCCCTGTAGTTGTTTCGAGAGTACCGTTGGTAATTTGTAGACCAGCGCCGGTAAGATCTGTGAAGGTGTCAGCGTTAATAGCTAAAGTGGGTATGAATGATGTACCAGTCACAGAGAGGTCACCTCCAACACTTGTTGCTCCGGCGATATCAGCATTTCCTGCTGCTGTGATATCACCCGATGCTGCGACTGTTGAATTATTCAGAGTAAGTGTGCCTGTGTCAGCACCTATTGCAATTGAGGTTGCCTCTCCGCCGATATTTACTGTGGTTGCATTGGTACTGAGGAGGTTAAATGTATCTGCAGATGTAGTCAGATCGCCACCGCTAACCTCAATATCCCCGTCGATGACCAGGTTCTCCTTAATGTTTGTAGGGATGAATATCTTAAATGTTTGATTTTCAGTCGTGAGTGCTAGGACGAGTCCTTCAGGTTGAATTGGGGCTTGAACAAGTTCTGGTTTGTCTGGGAGAAGACTTGCTACGTCTGGAAAACCAGGGATACGCTGCCTGGCTCCGTCATTTAAGAACTGCGCAAATGGTTTGGCAGACTGCAATCCTTTTACCAAGGGTTCAGTCGAAAGAATACCTGATCTCACTACTATAACAACTGCGAGAGTAGCCGCGAAGACTTTCGCCGTTGCCCAAAGTGCCTGCTTTTGAGATCGCTGAAGAGCGTTATATAGATCAGGAAGAACTTCGAGGAACTGTAAATGAGGTGACTCTAGAGGAATTTGGGGTTCATTTTGGGGGAGCGGCTGTGAGAATTTCTCTGGTGCTATTTGGGGGAGCGGCTGTTGTAGTGGAGGGGTGAAGGGAAGGTTTGATTTAGTATAGATCCGTTTTTTTCTTCTTTTAGGTGTTTTTAATGCATTAATTGTTGCAGTGTCGTATCTCCGGTGACCACCTTTTGTGCGTTCTGGAATGAGTTTTCCGCTTGCCTCCCAGCGCCGTAATGTTTTTGTTGAAATCGACAAAATATTCGCAGCTTCCTGAATCGAAAGCCACGATTGTGAAGAGGTATCTGTGGAGTCAGCAAGATCTGTTCGATCCTTGGGCAGGCGACTCATATTGGGCAGACTTTTATCTTCGCGGCGAAGATTTTCTAATTTTGGACACCAAAGTTGTACATTTTCTCTTTAGGTGTCTAATTTCATTTGATCAGTTCTCTACGGGTTTGTCAAGTATTATCTATAGTACTATTTTCGGTTTGCCTTTGTGTTTGGTTAGTGGTTTATTTCGGTGTTTATCGTTCAGGAGGCGAGGTAATTTAGATTATTTAAAAACGTTTGTACAACCTCGTTTTGTATTTCGAGGAGTTTCTCTGAGCGCTGAAAGTATAGTAATTCCGTAGTTCATTTTTCTTTTGATCAGTGCTCCGAAAACAACATAATCTGGAAGTCGATGAAGCACGTGTTCATCGACAACAAGATTATTTTGTAGAATTCATCTACTTTGACGAAAAATATTTAATACCCGAAACATTGTTGAGTGAAAACTATTTAATTTACACAATGAATTTGTCAGATTGGAAATAACGGATTTCATTACTGAAGTAACTAGAACAATTCTTTTTTTGAGGTTTTCAACCTCATCGGTTGTTTATGCGTATATCTTTACCAAATTTAATAGAGATCATTTACGCGATGTTCTAAACCAGGTCAGTATTCATTGAGTGAGATTTGTAGTTTCAATATTAGATTTCGTGATATTTGCTGGCTTATTTATGGGCCCATAGAAATCTGGACATAAAGTTGGACATTCTATGTTCCTCTAGAATGTCCAAGTTTTAGTGATAGCAATGACAGATAACTAGTGCGAGCGGAAACTATTGATTTTTCAAGAAACAATCTCTAGCATGAATTTGGAAGACTATTAGTATGAATATCAATCGTTGTTTGTGGATCACCATTGGAGTGTATCTAATCGGACTTGGAGTATTATTTCCGAATGTCATCTTTGCTCAGGTTGACTCTTCAGGAATTGCTATCAGCATACCTATTGAAGGTGAGGATGTGGTGGCTGGATCGGCTGTTTGCTCGACTAGTGATGGTTTTGATCTGTGTGAATTTGCCTATCAGCCATCGATGTACGGCGTTGTGGTCGATAATCCCTCGGCTGCATTTGAAAGTGATGAGGAAGGAACTCGATTAATCACTACATCTGGGACGGCAATGGTTCGAGTCAGTGGAAAACAAGGAAATATCGAGGAAGGTAACTTTATTACTTCATCGGATGATCGAGGAATTGCACAGCTGGCTGACAAGAGCGGGTTCGTGTTAGGCTCAGCTTTGCAGGCGTTTAGCCCAGAAAATCCAGATGACATTGGAGAAATTCTCATTGCGCTTGATATTCATCCTGCCTCTGGTTTAGCCGGTCCCAGGTCAGATTTACTTCAAGTTCTCAGGCAAGGTTTTGAGTATCCTATCTTGGAACCTCTTGCGTCTTTTCGATATGTTCTGGCGGCTCTGATTGTTCTGATTGCTTTCACGGTTGGATTAGTTTACTTCGGAACAGTCTCTCGAGCTGGAGTTGAGGCGGTTGGTCGAAATCCACGAGCCGGGAAAATGATACAGATGAGTGTACTTTTACATGTATTGGTTACTATTGTTATATTTTTAATTGGTTTATTTGTATCCTATCTGATTCTCATTCTATAACTGTCCATGGTACGACTTTTTCCATTATCCAGGTTTACCCGTCGAGTAGGTTGTAAAAAGAAGCCAGTGGTATTACTGGTAATCGATGGATTTGGTATTGCTCCACCTTCGGAGGGGAATGCGGTTGTTCGGGCAAAAACACCTCACTACGATCGGTTCTTGCGAGAATATCCACACGGTGAGCTCATCGCTGCTGGTGAATCGGTTGGTCTTCCAGCAAATGAGGCAGGGAATAGTGAAGTTGGTCATCTTACCATTGGAGTAGGAAGAACGATTCCGCAAAGCTTGGTTCGTATCAATCAGGCGATCGATGATGGAACTTTCTTTGATAACGAGGCTTTTTGGAAAGCCTCACAACATGTCCGTGAGCATTCCTCTACACTTCACATCATGGGGCTGGTTGGATCTGGAGAGGTGCACTCCTCCACAGAACACTTTTATGCTCTGGTCGATTATTGCAAGCAGAAAGATATCTCTCGAGTAAAATATCACCTTTTTACTGATGGACGCGATGCACCTCCCCGAGATGCAATAAAAGTATTTGGAGAGATTGAGCAAAAATTGCGGAATGCAGGTGTTGGCCAAATTGCGACCATTTCTGGTCGTTATTTTGCTATGGATCGAGATCGTCGGTGGGAGCGAACTAAGAAAGCATATGATGCTATTGTGCTTGGAAGAGGTGTGCAGCAAACTTCTGCAATGGCTGCTATTCAGGCTTCCTACGGAGCAGGTCAGACAGATGAATTTCTTGAACCAGCGGTGATTACTTTTGACGGACAACCTGTGGGTGCCGTACAGGATAATGACGCCGTCATCTCTTTTAACTTCAGAATTGATCGACCAAGGCAGATTTCGATGGCGTTTGTCCTTGAGGATTTTGAACGTCTGAAATCATTTGAGCTTGAGCATGATCCGTATAAACATACCTATGACAAGAAAGGGACGACAGATGTTGTCTCTGGACCTACTTTTCAGCGGGAGAGATGGCCAAAAAACCTCTTTTTTGTGAGTATGACAGAGTACCAGAAGACTCTTCCTGTCAGTTCAGTGGCTTTTCCACCGCATGTGGTTGATGATTCATTAGCTGAGCTACTTTCCAAGAGTAGTAAAACACAGCTTCATCTGGCAGAAAGCGAGAAAGAGCGAATGGTGACGTTTTACTTTGATGGAATGAAGGATGTGCGTTACAGTGGGGAAGAGGTGATCATTGTCCCTTCTCCCAAGGTAGCGACGTATGACAAAAAACCAGAAATGTCCTTGTGGAAAGTTGTGCATGAATTTCAAAAACAAATCGATCGGTGTGAATATGACTTTTTTGTAATGAATTTTGCTAATCCCGATATGGTAGCCCATTCAGGAAAAGTTGAAGCAACCATCAAGGCAATTGAACAGGTTGACAAGGCACTTGGAGAGATGGAGAAGGCGATATTGTCGTATGATGGAGTGTTTTTGATTACTGCCGACCATGGAAATTCTGAGGAAATGTTGCGTTATCCCACCACCACATTTTTCTATACCTCTTCTAAAGGGGAGGTGAATACAGAACACTCGAGTAATCCTGTGCCCTTGCTGATTATTGGAAAGCAATTCCGAGGGAAAGGCCAATGGATGTTCAAGGGTTCATTAGCCGATGTTGCACCAACGATTCTTAGTCTGTTTGGTTTGG
Organism: Candidatus Chisholmbacteria bacterium; assembly: GCA_963704905.1. Classification (GTDB taxonomy): domain Bacteria; phylum Patescibacteriota; class Microgenomatia; order UBA1400; family Chisholmbacteraceae; genus CAVPHZ01. Next base: position 493,566 of record CAVPHZ010000002.1, on the reverse strand, counting down.
CAATACCTGAGGAGATGACTGGAAAAAATCTTTTAGAAACTGAAGCAGTATCGACTCCGTAAACTCCAGGCATTGCAATTTGGTTCATTTTTTGTCAAAGTTGAGACACATAAATGTCGATCTACACACTGTTCTATCTGTCTCTGGTGTTGGTCGTAGCTCTTGATGTACTATTGGTTGCTGTTTTTGTTATTCATTACAAACTGACAAAGCAGCACCATAAACTTCAAGATAGACTCCAACAGCTCGAATCTAAGCACGGTAAGGATGCCGCTAAGATTTTGTCTTCTGCTCGAAAGAAATCACATCAGATTATTGAGGAGGCTGAGCAAAAAGCTTCAGAGATTATCACTAGTTCTGAAATCTTCCGTGATGAAGGAAATGCTGCATTACGGGGAGAAATCTCTCGAGTATCTGATGAGGGAGTAAAGCAGTATGAGCAACTTCTCAGTCAGGTAAAAGACCAGGCTCTTGAGATGATTGGTAATGTATCAAATAGTATCAAAGAGCAAGTTACTGCACAGGTTGAATCATTGCGAGGCGGTCTTCAACAAGAAGCAGTCACGCTCAAGGAGCAGACGCGAGGAGAAATCGACCAATTCAAAGCATCACTTGAGGAGTTAACGCAGCAAGTTAAAGTCCAGACGACACAGCAAACTCAATCGTATCAAGAGGCTGTAAAAGCAGAGTTGGTGCAATTTTCTAGTACGACCACAGAGGAAATTCAGACGTTTCGGATCGCATTTCAGGAGCAACTGGCAGCGTTGCAGAGCTCGGCTGCGAGTGCGGTTGAGGCAGAGAGAAAGAAAGTGGCAGAAGCGGTGGAAGAGTATCGCAAGCAGCAGTACAAACGAGTCGATGCTTCCATCGGGAACATTGTTCGGCATGTCAGCGCGAAGGTTCTCGGACGTGCTCTTAGCAGAGAAGAACATGAGGATCAGGTTATAGCGGCTCTTGAAGAGGCCAAGAAAGAGAATATTTTTTAATGATCAATGATCAACATGTGTTGGAATTATGTTTGATGAGATTGTTTCAAGCGTAAAAACTATTGATGAGAAACAGATGCTACTTGATGAAATTGAGCTGCTTTTGCATAGTCTTTACAAGAAATCAGCGCAATCGTTTGAGGATGTTCTGCGAACGCAAGTTCGATCACGCATTGCACAGAAGATAGAGGAGATATTGCGTAAAGAGTCGGGAGAGAAGCACGCAATTCTTGAGAAGCTTCAAGAAACAGTTTTAGACCTTCCGGTTATGGAATTAACCCTTGCCTTTGAACCTACAGAGACCTCGCTTCAACGACTTTCCACTTGGGTGAAGACCAATGTTGGTGCAAAGGTTGTCTTTCAGCTCAAGTATGATCGATCAATTCTGGGTGGTGTCATCATGATACATGAGGGAGAATATCGTGATTATTCGGTGCGAAGGCAACTTGAGCGCATCATCAATGAAGAACAAGGGCAAATTGCACAACTACTTAACCAATAAGAAATCGTAGGACTTCCCATGAAAGATTTTCAGCATTACCTCGAGACAACTCAAGAAATTGGAACTGTTGAGCAAGTGTTTCAATCAATCGTCTATGTTGAGGGACTTCCGGATGCCAAGCCAAGGGAAGTTGTCTTGTTTGAGACTGGAGAATTGGGAGAGGTGATCTCTCTTACCAAACGACACGTTGAAGTGCTTCTTTTTTCAAAGAAGCGGCTTCGAGTGGGCACACGGGTGACACGGACGAATGAGCAGCTTCAGATTCCAGTCAGCGATGTTTTGTTGGGGAAGATTGTGGATCCGCTTGCCTTGGGGATAGAAGAATTTAGCGGAGATTCATCCATGGTCGAGCGGCGATCGATTGATATTCAGCCATTACCTATGATGGCACGCGAGAATGTGCGGGAGGCGCTTGAGACTGGTGTGATGCTTGTGGACACCGTGGTTCCGCTTGGCGTTGGACAGCGTGAGTTGGTGATTGGTGATCGGAAAACTTCCAAAACCCAATTTGTCATGCAGTCGGTCTTGGCATTGGCAAAGAAGGGATATGTTTGCATTTATGGCGCCATCGCAAAACGTCAGGTTGATGTTCTCGGTCTGAGAGACTTTTTTCAACGAAATGGTATTTTAGAAAAGATCATTATTGTCGCTTCAACATCGTCTGACCCAAGTGGTCTTATCTTTTTGACCCCGTACTCGGCAATGACTATGGCTGAGTATTTTCGCGATCAAGGCAGAGATGTTTTGATTATTCTTGATGATCTCAGTATTCATGCCAAGGCCTATCGAGAGATTTCACTGCTGGCAAAACGTTTTCCAGGTCGGAGTTCTTACCCGGGTGATATTTTTTATATCCACTCAAGACTCATGGAGCGAGCTGGAAATTTTAACACTGGATCAATCACTTGTTTGCCGATAGCTGAAGCGGTGTTTGGTGATTTGTCGGGGTACATTCAGACTAATCTCATGGCAATGACTGATGGACACCTGTATTTTGATCGAGAACTTGCCAACTTGGGTCGAAGACCGCCTATTAATCCATTTCTTTCTGTTACCCGGGTTGGTCACCAGACACAAACCCCGCTTATGCGCGATCTTTCCCGAGAGCTCTCTATATTCTTAGTTAGTCATGATAAGATGCGCCAGTTCATGCATTTTGGTGGGGAAGTGAGTGAGCAAGTTAAACGAACCATTGATCTCGGAAATCAGGTTCTGGCTTTGTTTGATCAACCACCGGATAGAATTGTTCCCCTTGAAGTGAGTGCACTTTTGATTGCCGGTCTGTGGGCAGGTGTTTGGTCAAACTCCGATCTCCAACAAATGAAAGAGCAGACGCTCTCCGTATTGCAACTCTATAACACGGATCAACAATACCGCTCAGTTATTCATACTCTTGTTACATCGTCAGCTACATTTGCAGAACTTATTGAGAACGTTAAACATCAGCGTGATCGACTAATTCCTCGTCAAGCCCAGCAGCAAGTTGCTGTGCCTAGTGAAGGAGGTCAACAATCATGATCGATGAGAAAACAGTTGCTAAGGAGGTTGTTAAACTTGAAACACTGCGGACGTTGGCACGAGTCTACGGAGAAATCGCGTCAATTCGACTCAAACGAACGAGAGATTCGGTACTTACCAGTCGGTCATTTTTAGAGGAAGTGAACGTAGTTTTTGCTGAAGTACAGGCGAATTTTGCTCAACAGGTTAGTGAGCTGGCTAAAAAACGAGGTTATAAAGGCAAGGAGCGGATCACATTTTTAGCTCACAATGGAAAAACAGTAGCGGTGCTGTTTAGTGCTAATACCCGGCTTTATGGTGATATTGTATCTCGTACGTTTGATCTCTTTCTTGAGGATGTTCGTAATCATTCTAGTGAAGCTGCCATTGTTGGACGAGTCGGTTTATCGCTCTTTTTGGAGGAAGAACCGAATCGTCCCTATAGCTTTTTTGAATTTCCAGACGACAAGGTCAATCATGATGAACTCATTAAAATCATTCAACATCTAGTGCAATATGAAGAAATCCATATCTATTATGGGAAATTTCAAAATCTCGTCTCTCAAGTACCTACTATGCACTCTGTGACAACTGAGATTTCGAAAGTAGAAAATACAAAAGCACCGGTCGTACGGTACTTGTTTGAACCAAGCTTGGAAGAGGTTTTACAATTTTTTGAAAAAGAAATTTTTGTGACCCTGATCGAACAGACAATGCGAGAATCACAGCTGGCTAAGTTTGCTTCGAGATTGCTGGCTATGGATAGAGCGGAACAGAATATTGGTAAAGAGGTTGATAAGATGCAGCTCACTCGACTCAAAGTATCTCATCGGACTGCAAATCGCAAACAACTTGATACACTTACGTCGGTGCTGGGGAGGCTGGGAAGATGAGTGATACAACTACACATATTGGGAAAGTTATTGGTGTTCGTGGTCATGTGGTTGAAGTTGCATTTGTCAACGAGAAACCAGCTATTCATGATGTGCTTGAGCTTCAGGAGGATCAGAATGTTCGAATGGAAGTCTATGGATCTGCGGGACCAGATACATTGTATTGTTTGGCGCTTTCTTCAACAGAAAAACTTTTTCGAGGTGCGCGAGTTTTGAATACTGATACGCCAATTTCATTTCCCGTGGGAGACGAGTTACTTGGTCGGGCTGTGGATATTTTTGGTTTTCCTATTGATGGTGAACATGAAATGAAAACTGAAGAGGTCTGGCCGATTCATCGAAGTCATCCCTCAGCTGAGGACATTCCTGCCCAACAAGCTTTACTTGAGACTGGAATCAAGATCATTGATATGTTTGCTCCATTTCTCAAAGGCGGGAAGATGGGACTGTTCGGTGGTGCAGGTGTAGGGAAAACCATGCTTCTTACCGAGGTGCTTCATAATATTGTGGGAAGACCAGGGAAGAAGACTGTTTCAGTATTCGCCGGAGTTGGTGAGCGTACCAGAGAAGGGTTGGAGCTCTATCAGGCTCTGGAGCAAAGCAAGGTACTCTCAGACTCCACCTTAATCTTCGGTCAGATGGGAGAGAACCCTGCTATACGGTTTTTATCTGCTTTTTCTGCAGTAACCCTGACTGAATATTTTCGAGATGTGAAGAAGCGGGATGTGCTGTTTTTTATTGATAATGTTTTTCGTTTTGCACAGGCTGGTAATGAGATTTCAACACTTACTTCGACATTACCATCTCAAGATGGATATCAGGCGACTCTTGAAAGTGAAATGGCTGAGTTTCACGAGCGCTTAGTCTCAACCCAGTCCGGTGTCGTGAGTGCGATTGAGGCAATCTATGTGCCTGCTGATGACCTATTGGATCATGCAGTGCAGTCAATTTTTCCGTTTCTTGACTCGATTGTGGTGCTTTCTCGAAGTGTTTATCAGCAAGGATTGCTGCCTGCAGTTGATATTCTCGGCTCGAGTTCAACGGCATTATCAGCAAGCATCGTAGGGGAACGCCACTTTACTATTGCATTGCGGGCAAAGTCAGTTATCGAACAGTCACAAAACCTCGAACGGATTGTTTCACTCATGGGTGAAACAGAACTTTCTCGAGAAGATCAGCTCATATTTCGACGAGGGCGCAAGCTAAAAAATTATATGACGCAACGCTTTTCTGTGGCTGAGACTCAGCACGGTGCGAAAGGTGCGTATGTGCCGATAGAAACAACTGTGAAGGATGTTGAACTGATTCTTGCTGGAAAGGTTGACCATATTCCAGAGGAGAAGTTTTTATTTATTGGAGGTCTCAAGGAGATCACTGGTGGTTGATGCACAGATAATCCCTGCTAGCGATTCATTTCAACTCATTATTCGAGCTCGGGAAGCAGTCATTTACGAAGGTAGAATTACCTACTTGAGTTCTGTCAATGATAAGGGGAAGTTCGACGTCTTGCCTGAGCATACAAACTTTATTTCCTTGGTCAAAGATAAAATTGTGTTTAAAGAAGAACATGGGCAAGAGAGAGAAATACCAGTCAAACAAGCGTTACTACGAGTGATCGATGATGAGGCAAAGGTGTTTTTAGGGATTGGGGAGTAGCAGACTTTTTCAATGAACGCTTCTTGTGGGAGAGTGCTAGAATGCATGTTCCATCTTTGTTCAGGTTTCAAAAAGATTTTTCTCAGGCTAAACAAAGAAGTAATCAAGAAAGCCTGATTTTTTATACTTTCTCAGGATTTCGCTTCGTCCATATCATCTCATCTCACTTTTCGTGATACACACCTCGTCGAATAGTCGGTAGTTATTCCAAAGTACGTGCTCAATATCATTCCCGAATTGGTAGATTCTAAGCATTTTTCCCTCCCTGTTTACACTAGATAGAGAATATAAGTGCGTGTAAAATACGGGCTATGAGCGAATACGACCATCAAGCAATCGAAAAGAAATGGCGAGAGCGGTGGGAGAAGGCTGGTATTTATCAGCCAAATCTGACACGGGCTGGTAAACCATTTTATAACCTGATGATGTTTCCTTATCCATCTGCTGAAGGATTACATGTTGGGAATATGTACGCCTTTACAGGTGCAGATATTTACGGGCGGTATAAGCGGATGCAGGGATATAACGTTTTTGAGCCGATTGGTTTGGATGGCTTTGGTATTCATTCCGAAAATTATGCGATCAAGATAGGAAAACATCCAGCAGAGCAGGCAAATGTTAGTCAGAAGCGGTTTTATCAGCAGCTTCGAGATATTGGGAATGGTTTTTCTTGGGATCATTCGCTAGAGACGTATGATCCAGCCTACTACAAGTGGACGCAGTGGCTGTTCATCCAGATGTTCAAGAATGGATTAGCAGTCCAAAAAAGCTCTTGGGTGAATTGGTGTCCGCATTGTAAAACGGTTCTCGCTGATGAGCAGGTTGAAGGTGGTGTATGTGAACGTTGCAAGACTGAGACAACTCGAAAAGAAGCTGAGCAATGGTTTTTTAAGATTACTAAGTATGCTGATCGTCTTTTAAACAATATTGATGGTCAAAATAATTTAACTCGAAACTCAACAGTCAAAAATAAGTACTATAGACCGGTAGGGAAGGATTATGAACCACAGCTCGAGGGGTTGCGTTGGCCAGAGAAAATTAAGATCGCACAACGGCAGTGGATTGGTCGCAAGCAAGGGATCGATATTGTCTATCCAATAAAAGGTCATAAGAGAACCGTCCGATGTTTTACTACCCGCCCGGATACGAATTTTGGTGCCACTTTTGTGGTGCTGGCTCCGGAGCATCCATTGATTGAGGAGATTCTTCAGGGAAAATTTGATCTTGATACTAAGATGATTTCGAAGATCAAGGCGTATGTTGGTACCGCACTTCGTAAGACTGAGCAGCAGCGCAAGAAGGAAGAGCGGAAGAAAACAGGAGTATTTACGGGTCTATATGCAGTCAACCAGCTTAATGGTTATGAGATGCCTATCTGGATTTCTGATTTTGTGTTGATGGAAGTTGGAACGGGAGCTGTTGTTGGTGTCCCTGGTCACGATAGGCGCGATTTTGAGTTTGCAAAGGTATTTGATCTCGAGGTGAAGCGTGTAGTTGTGGCGAGCGATGGGGATGCATCTGAAATTGAGAAGGTGGATCAAGTGCAAGAGGATGATGGATTTATGGTGAACTCAAGGTTTCTGAATGGAATGGATATTCATACTGCTACGGAAAAGGTAATGAAACATCTTGAAGAGAACGGTTGGGGAGAGCGCACATTTTCATATCACTTACGAGATTGGCTTATAAGTCGACAGCGATATTGGGGACCGCCTATTCCGATGGTTTTTTGCGGTTCTTGCGCTGAGAAAGGGAGAACGTTTAATGCAAAGGTTTCCAAAACGATGGCAGGGTGGTATCCGGTACCTGAGAAAAACTTACCGATTGAGTTACCTGAAATGTCAAACGCAGATGTTCAACCGACAGGTGATGGGAAAGCACCATTAGAGAAGGCTCCGGATTCGTGGGTGTATACGAATTGTCCGAAGTGTGGAGAACGAGCTAAACGAGAAACTGATGTATCTGATACGTTTTTGGATAGCGCTTGGTATTTCCTGGCATATCCCAATTTGCAGACGAATCAATGGAAAGGACATGAGAAGCCATTGAATGCCCGCATTACCAAGAAGTGGTTTCCGGTTGATGTGTATATTGGCGGAGCCGAACATGCGGTGCTTCACTTGCTTTACAGTCGTTTTGTAACTATGGCGATGCATGATTGGGGTTTGCTTGAATTTGAGGAGCCGTTCCCTTTCTTATACAGCCATGGATTGATCATTAAAGAAGGGGCAAAGATGAGCAAGAGCAGAGGTAATATTGTTGTTCCTGATGACTATATCAAGAAGTATGGGGCGGACACGCTTCGAATGTATCTTATGTTTATAGGACCATATGACAGGGGTGGAGATTTCAGGGACTCTGGTATTCACGGAATGAGTAGGTTTTTGAGAAGGGTGTGGCGTTTATATCAAGAGAGTAAAGGGAAAATCGGTAGGAGAAGTGATAAGAATCTTGAAGAACAGTTGCACCGTACCACTAAAAAAATTGGCGAAGATCTTGATAAACTAAAATATAACACTGCTATTGCGGCCATGATGGAGTTTGTGAATTCTTGGGAGCTCGGTGAGGCGATTTCTTATGATGATGCTGGTTTGTTTTTGAAAATTATGGCTCCATTTGCACCTCATATGTCTGAAGAGCTCTGGCAAGCGTTGAAGCGAGCAGAACTTTCTTCTCAGAAATCTGTGCGTTTTCGTTCAATTCATGTTGAATCTTGGCCTACACATAATCGCTCACTCCTACGCGAGCATAATGTGGAGATCGTTATTCAAGTGAATGGCAAGCTCCGGGATCGGGTGGTCGTTTCATCTGCAAAAGCTAGAAAGAGAACAACTATAATCGGTTTAGCAAAGCAGTTACCGGGAGTGAAACGCTATCTTGAAAAAAAACCGATCAAGAACATTGTTTGGGTGCCAGGGAAACTGGTTAATTTTGTAGTGAATTGATTTGACAGCACTGTGGAAGTTTTGTAATTTTGAGGTTAATGAATCTTCCTGAACTTTTTGAAGAGCATCGATCGACACTACTAATAGGTCTTATGGGCCTTTTTTTATTGGGTGTTGGCGTGCTTTCGGCAGTTGTTTTGAGTCGTGGGAATACGAGTCAGGACGTAGAGATTATTCGCACCAATGAATCAGATGAGAAGGATGACTATGTGTTTGTTGATGTTGAGGGAGCGGTTCAAACCCCAGGTGTGTATCGTTTAGAAGGAGATGTTCGTGTTGCTGATGTTCTACAGATGGCAGGTGGAGTATCTGACGATGCTGATCAAAACTGGGTCAGTAAATATATCAATTTAGCTCAAAAGGTTTCTGATGGAGTCAAAATCTACATTCCGTTTCTTGGTGAGCAAATGAATCAGCAGGAGCAGCAGACTCAAAGCAATCAAGATCAAAGTGATGTTCTTGGATTGGATGCATCAGCAAAGATGAACATCAATACCGCAACTATTTCTGATTTGGATACTCTTTGGGGAATTGGCGAGAAACGAGCTCAGGACATTATTGATCACCGGCCTTATGAATCTGTGGAGCAGTTACGAGAAAAAAATGTTATTCCAGCTAATATTTATGATCGGATTAAACATGAGCTCTCAGTATTCTGAAATAGTTCGGTTATTCTTCTTTTTTCTGCATACTATTACATATTATTATCGATCTTTTAGTAATTATAATATTCAGACAAATATCTCAATGAAATAACCGTAGTTTTGAATAACATATCTCAGTTGTAGTTGTTAGATAATAATTGATGCGTACTATTATATATTTATCTATTTTAATATTAATTGTTCTATTATGGAATATACGATATCACAGGGCGGTTGCAGTCTATTCTCGCCTGCAAGAAGGACAGAGAGTATCTTTACGAGCAAGAGTAACTTCTCAACCATATCATAAGGATACTAAACAGATCATCCGAATTGGAACGGTTACAGTTATTGCACCTCAATTTCCTACCTATGTTTATGGAGACCGATTAGAAGTATCTGGCAAAGTTATTCATCAGCTGACAAAATTTGGAGATGTCAATTTCATTTTGATAGATCCTTCTATTCGCGTGTTAACTCAGAAGCAAGAAATGGTTTCAGCTCTTCAATATCAGGTTGTATCAATGCTGCTTCAGTTTAGAAGCAAACTTATGCAGAATATTGGTCGTTTATTACCCGAGCCACACGCATCGCTCCTCAGCGGCGTTCTCCTGGGACAACGACGTTCGTTGCCGGAGACATTTTCGACTGCATTACAACAAACAGGAACACTTCATGTGGTTGTTGCTTCTGGATATAACGTCAGTGTCATTGCAGGTGTGTTGTCATATCTCTTTTTACACTTCTTTTCGAGACGGACTTCTATTGTTTTCGTTATTTTCGGTGTCATTTTGTATGTTATTCTGGCTGGAGCGGATCCTCCCGTAGTTCGGGCTGGTTTAATGGGAATGTATGCTCTCTTTGGTCACTATTATGGCAAGCAATATCATGGTATTTGGGTTCTTTTTGTTACGAGCCTTGCTATGGCTCTCTTTTCCCCCTTGATTGTTTTTGATATCGGTTTTCAGCTTTCTGTGGCTGCAACTCTGGGAATATTGGTGCTTACACCCCAATTGGTTACTTTTTTATCAAGATTTCGGCAGCATGTAGGTGGTGGATTGATTGAAGAGCTGAGCGTAACCTTAGGAGCGCAAATCATGGTTTTACCGCTTCTGCTTTACCACTTTGAGCGAATCAGTTGGATATCTCCACTGGTGAATATTCTTATTGTCCCACTTATACCTCTGATAATGGGAATGGGAGGGTTCCTCATACTTGCATCATTTGTATCTTTACCTTTTGCACAATTGGTTGCGCTGTTTGTTTGGGTTCCTTTGGCGATTTTTATTTGGATTGTTAATTTTTTTGGATCGATCCCATTTGCTCAACTGCAAATATCGGGTACCTCATGGTTATTGATCGTCGTGTATTACGTGATTATTTATTTGATCTTTCGAACTAACATTGTGTTTCAGAAACACAGTTCAGCGAGATAACTGCAATAATGATGACAATTGTGATTATTATGTTGCATATGTTACTCTGTCTACGCGATCGTGTATTTTAATTAACGATATATAATATATTTATATTGCTCAATATTGTGGTATTCTCATATTAATATGCCCAAAGAAAATCGAATCAGACTAGGTGATTTGCTTCTGCAAGTTTTCGCTTTGAGCATTGATACTTTGGGTGAAATTGATACCATTCTGACTAATCCTTACCGATATTCTGCAGGATTGCCGTATGCAGAGGGGTCGGTGGAGAGTTCAGTTCGGCGTTTGGTGAGAGTAGGTTACTTGTTACGTGATGGGAGAGGAAAGCATGCATCTTATCACTTAACTACCCGAGGACAACAACGCATCAGAAAACGCATGGGAGAAGTCTATGCTACTACGCGTTCTTGGGATGGAATGTGGAGATTGGTTGTGTTTGACATTGAAGAAGCAGAACGGCGGATACGTGATCGATTGCGTTTTTTCCTGAAGTCGATCCACTTTGGACAGCTCCAGAAGTCTATTTGGATTACTCCTTATCCTGTAGAAGAAGTTCTTGAGAAATATCTCCAAGAGAGTCGCTTATCACAGGCTGTGGTAGTCGTTGAAGCGAAGACGATTAGTGGATTTGGAGATCATGATCTGGCAGAGAAAGTTTGGAAGTTGAGCTCTCTTCAACAGCGATATCATGAATTTTCGAGTCGATGTCGAGAAGTTGTCCGGGCGGACCAAAAATTGAAGGAGACTTTTGAACGGCTCATCCTTGATGATCCTTGTCTACCGGACGAATTAGTTCCCGAAAATTTTGGCAGAAAGCAAGTAATATTATCTTATAATTCTTTATTGGAACGAGAATCGTCGTTATGAGTATACGTACGTGAAGTTAGGTTAATGTATATTCTTACAGAAGATACAGACTATCCATATTATTGAGAAGCATTGTGTGTAGGAGATAGTATCCGATTAGTCGGGCGGAGAATATGTTGGAACAGCGATGGTTAATGCGCTGGCTGTTGATAGGATTTTTTCTGGGTACTGGGTTGGTCTGGGCGATTGTTTACTCTCTTCCCGATGAATATCTTCACATCATCGCCTGTGATGTCGGTCAAGGAGACGCGTTTCTGATTACCTATCAGCAGACTCAAATTTTGATTGATGGAGGACCAGATGATTCAGTGCTTGAATGCCTATCTCGACATATGCCATTTTGGGATCGTTCCATAGATCTGGTGGTACTTTCTCATCCTCAGGCAGATCATATGACTGGGTTAATTTCGGTACTGTCTCGCTATACGATTGAGGAGTTTGTTGGAACAGGTTTGAAGAATGAAACTGCAGAGTACTATGCATTTCAAGAAGTTCTTCAGTCTGCCTCATCAGATATGCTTGTTCCACGCCATGGAGATGTGATTCGTATTGGTTCATTGACATTCACTGTCCTATGGCCGAGGGAGAGGATGAGTTCAAGTGGCGACGGTGCAGACTTGCAAGCAACTGAAGGTATTCAGGATGATTTGAATGAAACTTCTGTGGTTCTTCAACTTCAGTATGGAGAGTTCGACGCGATATTTACCGGTGATATTGGGTTTAATGCAGAAAACCAATTACTCAGCAGTGACTACCTTGAAGATATCGATGTTCTCAAGGTAGCACATCATGGATCTAAAAATTCGAGCTCAGATGAATTTCTCCAGGCGGTAAAGCCAGAGATTTCGATCATTTCTGTGGGAAGGAACAATTCACACGGCCATCCTACGAAAGAAGTTCTAGGACGATTGGAGGCTGTTGGAGCGCGTATTCTGCGCACTGATCTACGTGGAGATGTTGAGGTGGTGAGTGATGGAGATAAGATGTGGAGTCATTAGCCGAGGTGAGCTCAAGGAAAAGTGTATGGATGATGAGCATTAGTTTATCAGTGTACTTGGACAAGCATTGCGTCTTCAAGATAAGATCAGTCTTAAATATCGACATGCTACAATCGGTTTTACCATGACGGATTCCTACTATGAAGATTATTTACGAGGTCATCTACTACGGCCAAAAGATGAACCTGAAAAGAAGCGGCCAGTGGCATCAATGACTCAACGGGTTCAGCCGGAGGTTAGTGTTAATCCTCAATCTTTAGATCAAGCACAGTTAGATGAGCTTTCAAGAATGTTTGGAGCAGTTCTCGTTGAATGTCTCGCACTCTCTGACTCTCCCAGACCCAAAGAAACTGGTAAGCGGAATAGATTATTTACACGTAGCCGAGCAGATGAGCTTGATAAACGTACAAACTGCGCTGGAGAGAGAATTACTGTTCTGGGACTTACGCAGAGTCTAGGAAAGCGATTCACAGAACATCAACTTCAACCTGTGCAGTTAATTGAGTTGGGAAATGGGAAACCCGAACGATATCTAGTCGCGTCAATTGGTGAGTTGCAGGGAGAAAAAACTGTGGTGATCTCTATGTGTGATATTGGCGAACCTAGTAGAACTGAAAAGGTAAAATCACAACCCTTCCCATGTGTTGAGCAAATCTTTCAAACGTATTTTGATCAGGTAACACTTGGGGAATCGTTCAAATCTGCAATGAATGAGGATATTTCCAGACTTCAAGATCAAGGTTTTACCACAGTGGGAAGTCAATAATATTTCCTACATACCACTCTCACTGTAGTCATTTTTTCGTGAAGGTTGATGTTTTTATTTGACTTTCTCTCGAGAAATAGTATGATGTGCAGCTAGTTTAGATATCTTACCAGATAGGAGAGAAATCATGGGAGTGCTCAAAGAAGCTGCAGGTGCATATCTAGGTGCGTGTAATTTTGGCGCTAGACTTGTAACACAACCAATAGAACGTAAATTGGGCTGGGTAGAAGGAGGAATGTTTTCTTACTTTGTTACTTGGGGAATTGCCCTGGGTATTCCAGTTGCTGGTGCCAGCTTAGCGGTTCATTGGGCCGATGACCAGCTGGCCCGCTATGGCATTGATCTGATAAAGGATGCTCAGCTAGCGACTCAGGCAGTTGCAACACAGACTGCTTCTCCGAGCGAGTCCGTACAGCGGTTTGCAGATATAATTACCCAAGCGGTTACGTTGACACCTTCCCCACCAGCGACGCCGGTTCCAGATGGAGGTTGGAGCTGTCAAACAATAACTCGTGAGGTTCCAAATGCATTTCGAGCCGCTTTGGCTGCCGGTAAACCTGGTGTGCTCGAGCAACCACCATATCTTCATATTGATTGGGACGGAGTAAAGCATACCCTTCAACGCTTACCAGATCTGGTTCACTTTGGTGATACTATTTGTGTTGATCCATAGGCGTTTTTCGTTTTGACTCTCTTTCAATTTCATATTGCTCAAGAGTATTTATTTGGGTTATAGTACAGCGCGATATATCTATGGGCCATTTATGACGGTTGAATCAGAACCAGCTTCTTTACTGGAATCCAGGTCAGGTGAGGGGTTTCCAACTGAGGAGATTGCATCATTAAGCAACCAGCTGACCCAAACTCTGGTTGGGGAGAGGATGGCAGGTTTGCTGTTTGAAATTCCTGAGCTTCAGGGAGTATTACAACCGTTTGAACAGAAGTTTTTTGAAGCAACACAAGATTTATTGCATACTGAGGATGGGCTTGTAATAGAGGCATTTAATTGGTTCCAAGACAAAGATATTACTGGCCAACTAGGGGAGATCCAAGAGGATTTTGATGCATTGCGTACTCTAGAACGAGAACAAACACGAGCGTTTCATGAGGTACAACGCAGTTTAAAGAAAAAGCAACGCAGAGTTATTCAGCGTGGTGGTCCTGAAGATATCAATGAAGCATTTGCCAGACTAAAATTTGCTTTTGAAAAAGCAGTTTTACAGCGAGATAATGCGAATATCAAATTTCCATTGCTGGAAATGACCGTTGAGTTAGAAAGGCAGCAGGTTGATGAGACACGCCAACGGTTAGCGGAAATTGAAGGACAGCGAACGCAGTTGAGCGCAGAACGACAACAGCTTGGTCAAGAACGAACCAAATTTGAAAATCGATTGCAGAATGAACATGCGGCATGGGCTGTAAAGGACTCACAATTAGCTCTAGCCTTTGGATTACTCTTTCCTGCCCATATTGACCATTTCATGGCGATGTATACCAAACGGATACGAGGAGAACCTCATATTGATGAGATTCACCGGTACCTCGATTGGATAGTTGAGGAAGCGACATCCAGGGACGCGCAAGATGATCTTGCGTTATGGCTGGGAGATACCCCTTGGTTTACTGTTGATCTGGCTCAACGTTTACTGCAATCTTTTGATACTGGCGATGAAGAGAATAACTCTTCATATTCATCTCATCTAGAGGAGGTCAGTAGTCAAATCATTCAGGATTGGGGCACTCAGAATCGGACTGCTTCTCCATTTAGAGATCATGTGCTGTGGTTCCACCGCAGGGAGTTATTGCGTGAGTGGCAAGCGTATGGATCAATAAAACGGCTCAGTGTACAACATTTAGACTTGCCCTTTGTAGGCCGAGGCGATCCAATTCCTGAAGAGTTTGACATTCAATTGACAGATGAGATAGCCGATGAGCGGCTTGTCATTCTCCATCTTCCAGATGGTACACTGATTGAAGATGCAAGCTTTGGGGAAGATGATTTGGGAATGCAGATCATTCCTAGGGGATTACGACATCTTTATGCAGAGCACCTGCGTATGCTGATGCATATTTTTGCGACTCGTGAGCCTCATGTTTCTATGCTGTTTTCATTACCACACCCAATCGAACGAGAAGGGGTACTGATCACGCATCGGTTTAAGCCGACGAGAAAACAACGAATATTGGCAGGTATTTCATATAGTGATGATGGTCATGTTATTGTGCAAATTTACGGCGGAGGACCTCGAGAAGGTGGGAAAGTCTATCGACAGAACAAGCTTCAATGGTAAGACTAGGTTGATTAATTCAATGACTTTTTAGGCACGGATTGGTGCCTGAATGCATGGAACTGGATGAATCCAGGTATCGGTTGTTTGAACCAGTTCCAGTTTTGCCTGAGGGGTGAGGCTTGGTAATGGATCTCTGAGTTCAACCTTGAGGAGATTGGGGAGAGATCCATTTCCTACTTTTTTTCTGTAACCATCGAGAAATTCCTGATCAAATTCAATTTCGGCAGTTGGCGGGAGGTTTGTGGGGAGGATGACATCGTAGATGGCATACAAATTTCCACTTAGCCCAAACTCAAGATCTGCGATGAAGCGCTGTTTTTCCTCGATTGGCAGGGTTTGGAAGTTGAGAGGAAACTCGGGAAAGCGGGTAGTCCAGGAGTGCACCTGCTGATTTTCAGAGGGAGTGATAAGGCAAGTTCTGTTGATATCAACAACATGCTGTTCATACTCTTTGCTGTGGCGGAAATCAAGAAAGGTATGTACAAAAGCATTGCTCTCTACAAAATCATGCGGAAATAATTTCCATAACTGCTTCCATGAATTCTGATCAGATTGGTGGATGGACTGTGCAGCGGAAGTGCCATTAATAAGCAGATTGCGGGCGTCAACCATTTCGAAACTGATAATTTCTGGAAACTCTCGTTCGGCTTCATAACAAGCTCTTTCGAGCTCACTAGGGAGTGTGGAGAGGAGTTTATTAAGAGCCAAATACGCGGGAATACCAAGAGCCGCAGCAAGCAATGCCATAAAACCTCTTCTTGATAAATCTGGATGGTCAAGCATAAAGTCTGATGCGTTGTTTATTAGTTCGACTGCTATTGATCTATCTATTTCGTGGTTTTCAACCCGTCTTGGCATAGTCGAGAAATGGTAGCAGAGAACTATTAATTGTCAATCTGATTAGCGAGTGAAGACGTTTTGCATGCATAGGAGACTTCATCATGAGGATTTACTTCAGAGTACTAGGCAAGCGTTTTTTTCCCTGATAAACTATGGTGATCTATGAAAGTGATTGATTTGTCGCAACCATTGTATTCGGGGATGCCGGTGTATCCTGGAGATCCGGAGGTGGAGATTACGCAAATTCACACTTTGGAGAAGTAAGGTTGGCGGTTGCGGTTGTGGAGTAAAATATCTTTGAAGGTGACATCTTGCAAGATTGAGAACCTATGATTGAGCAAAAGATAAAAAACCAACTTAAAGAAATTTTGAAGGTAATGAAACTGCCGGATGATGGTGTGGATCTCGAGCATCCTGCTGATGAATCTCACGGTGATTTTGCAAGCAATGTTGCATTGCTTTTGGCCAAAAAAGCACAGAAGAATCCCGGAGAATTAGCGAAGAGAATTGCTGAGCAATTAAAAAAAGTCCTTCGTTTGCCTGGCGGCTCACATGCCGCCAAGCGTGCTCAGGATGACAAGCTTGCTCTGGAAGAGTTTAGCAAGCTTGTCAAGAAAGTAGAGGTTGCTGGGCCGGGGTTTATTAATTTTACATTATCGGATGATTTTCTTCTGGAAGAAATGAACAGGGTTTACACTTCTAAGAATTCAGCTGGTCTGGGAAAATCGCTGTTGAAGAAAAAACTCATGGTCGAGTTTGCTCATCCGAATACTCATAAACAATTTCATATTGGTCACTTGAGGAATATTAGTTTGGGTGAATCTTTAGTTCGGTTGCTTGAGTCTCAGGGAGCAAAAGTCATACGGACAAATTATCAAGGGGATGTGGGGCTTCATGTAGCCAAGGCTTTATGGGGAGTGCAAAAACTCGGATTGCCAAAATCTAAGATGAAACCTGCAGAGCAAATGAAGTTTTTAGGTAAAGCATATGTGGCTGGAAATGATGCATATGAAGAGGATGAGAAAAGTAAAAAGCAGATTCAAGAGCTGAATAAAAAGATTTATTTGATGGATCCATCGATTATACCGCTTTGGAAAAAGACACGGGCGTGGAGTCTGGCGTATTTTACTTCGATATACGCGAGGGTCTATACGCATTACGATCGATTATTTTTCGAGAGCGAAGTGGCAGAACCAGGGAAGAAAAAAGCAGTAGAAGCGCTCAAGAAAGGTATTCTCAAGAAGAGTCAAGGTGCTGTGGTGTTTGATGGAGAGCCGTACGGTTTGCATACCCGGGTGTTTTTAACCAAAGAAGATTTACCTACATATGAGGGGAAGGAGTTGGGTCTGGCGAGTTTGGAGTTCAGTGAGTTTGGAGAGATTGACCAGTGCATCCATGTGGTGGGACCTGAACAGAAGAGCTTTTTTTCGGTAACTTTTAAGGTTGAGGAATTATTAGATCCTGAGAAATTCAAAGGGAAACAGGAACATTTTGCCTATGGGTACGTGCAGCTGAAGAGCGGAAAGATGAGTTCGCGGAAAGGGAATGTGGTTACGGGTGAATGGCTTTTGGATGAGGCGAAAAAACGGGTCTTGCAGATTATGAAGGACTCGGATTTGGAAGGGAAAAAGAAGGATGAGGTGTCGGAGATGGTGGCGGTTGCGGCAGTAAAGTATGCGATGCTTAAAGTTTCACCTGTCAAAGATATTGCATTTGATTTTGACGAGTCGGTGAGTTTTGAAGGGAACAGCGGACCGTATCTTCAATATACCTATGCTCGAGCACGAAGTGTGCTTGGAAAGGTGAAAACGAGCACCTTTAAGGGTTCAACCTTTAAAGGTATGAAATTTGCTCGAGAAGAGCAGGCGATTTTGAGATGGTTATACCGGTATCCTGAGGTGGTAAAGCAGGCGGCGAAGGAGTATGCACCGAGCGTTGTTTGTACGTACTTGTTTGAATTAGCCCAGCGGTTCAATACGTTTTACAACAAGCACTCGATATTGAGGGCTGATAGCAGTGATCAAGTAGAATTTCGTTTAGCACTCTCTGCTTCAGTTGCGCAGATTCTCTACAATGGGCTTTACCTGCTGGGGATAAAAGCTCCGAAGAAGATGTAACTACTTTTTCACTATGGCTGGATGTCTAGGTGATGTTCTACGGCGGAAGCTGAAGCGTGGGTTACATATGGGGCTGTTGCGTTTAAGCGTTGTTGTGCATTTGGATTTATTTCCCCGATCAGGTTCCAGATATTCAATAGAAGTCTCTCTGTTTCTTGGTATCCAAGACTCACTTGATCAATGCTTCCAGAACCTGAGTTCGTTAGTATTCTTTCAAGAGTTTTTCTTAGAATTGTTGCTGATTGGCGGACAGAATGGTGTTCAGGATAATCCAGAAATATGTCTGGAGGGACTTGATCAAGGTCCTCGTCAGTGATGCCAAGAGGGGCAGTCATTTTTGCAAATGTGAGGCTGCTCTGTTCGAATTCTCCTGCCTGGGAAGATCGATACAGCTCTTCGTACCATGCAGAGAGGATTCTCACTTGTGCATCTGGATTGCCGACTACGTAGAGCAAGTCGATCTCACCGATATTTCTTTTAAATGTCTTGATTAATACTTTACCCTCATTTGGGATGATCATGATTCCCATATCGTTTGCTCTCATTCCATCGATTAACTGCTGATTAGTCGCCCAGGCTTGATTGAATTGAGGAACGGTAAAATCCACCTCATCATAGATCTTATCTCTGGTGAATCGGATCACTTTTTGACGAAGGTCCTGAGCAATTTCAGTTGTAGATTTCCTGTCTTTATCTGGAGATTGAGGCATATTTTTTGCAGTGCCATCATATGTTTCTATTTGATAAATGCAATGAGGCGGAGGTGTGTATTAAGATCAGTTGTTTCTGACCACTGTTTAAATGGCGGTATCTAGTACATTGCCTGAAAAAGTGTGATTGGAATATACTTGTTGGTATTCTCAGTTGTTCTAGAGTCAGTTTCGATAAAATGTAAACTTCAACACGACTGAACATAGGTGATCTATCTCATTTGAACAATACTGAAAAGTGTGTAGAATACGGAGTCATTCATTATGAAAGAGCAGGATCAAACAGGAGGGGATGAAGGTTTAGATTCTCGTCCGATTCAAGAGCTATTAGAAGTTGGTGCCGAGGTTGCTGGGCGTGAAGAGTTGACATTCCGCGATGCAGTGGCAAGGCAAGATCTTGGAATGGCAGCAGTCACTGGATATTGGGGACAAGAATTGGATGTGGATCAGCTTCGTGATGCAGTGGAAGAGCATATTGGACCGGTTGCTATAGGGAGAAACTTCGCTGGGGATAGTGGATTTGAACGGAGTTGGTGGGGAGGTGCGCTCGCTTATCGTGAGATAGCTCCATTTCAAATGGAGATTGCACGTCAGGCTATCCTGCAAGCTGCGGGTGCTCTCGATGTTGGAATTGATCAAATCTCTAGGATTGGTGTTGCTTCTACGATACCTTTCTCAAATCGATTAGCTCTACAAGTTCGTGAATCGCTCGGGCTTGGCGAGAAAGTGGAAGCACTTGTGTCTGCCGCTGCTTGTAACTCTTCCGCGATATTGTTTGACCAGTCTCTTTTAGAACCTCAAACCGATGACAAGTTTCATGTTATTGTTGGTTTGGAAACAGCACTCTCTCTGAGACATCCCGTTAGTGATCCAAGATCTGAAGCAGCGATTTGGAGGCGAGGTATTACTAAACCCGAGATCCTTTCGATGTTTTCTGATCAGACTGCGGTAGTAATGTATCAACCGAGTCGATTACAGCTTCTTCGGAGGATTACTCATTCGCTTCCCGATAATAAAGATTTTAGAGGCGGACCGCATTTAGGGGCAGTTAGGACATTGGAGTTTGTTGGCGAGGATGTTGCTGGTTACGGCGGGCTTCTGAAGAGGAATGAGTATGGGTTTGTAAGTGACATGCCAGATCCTGATAAGAGTCAGGGTGCTTTTTTATATCCGCCGGGAACTACGAAGTTATTCAGCACGTTTACCAGGCAAATGATAGCTTTGTTTCAAGATTCACTTTCTGATGGTAACCATCAGCTTTCCAATGTTTGTCATGCGTTGATTCATCCTGCAAGTAGGAAAATCTATGAAAAAACCGGTGAGAGACTTGAGGAGATCGGTCTTCCACCCGGACTTACCGAGTGGTGCCCCACACATGTCAATGCTCCGGCTGTCACCTTTGGCTTAGAGATGGCACGGCATATACCCAGGTTCAAGCAGGGTGAAGAAGCATTCTTTATGTTCTTTGGCGCAACAGCCACAGGTCAGATTGCGCTTGCGAAGATCCTCTAGACACGGACGCTGATCCTCTTTTCCCACATAAACGCGTATTATACTATAGGTTACTAGTTTATTCATTTGTCTATCATGATCTGGTAGAGATCTCGTCTTGCGTGTTACAATAGCTCATATGAATAACCATTTCCATCTCGAAACATTGGACGGGGGACTTACATTGCTGATGGTTCCCATGAAGCATGTTCAAAGCGTTACCACGTTGGTTATGGTGCGAACAGGAAGCCGGGACGAACCTGAGAAACTGTCTGGAATTTCGCATTTTCTCGAGCATATGGTGTTTAAGGGAACGGAAAAATATCCCACACCACTCTCGATAAGCTCTACGATTGACTCGTTTGGAGGAGAATTCAATGCGTTTACCAGCAAAGAGTTCACTGGGTTTTATGTCAAGTCGGCGGTTGAGCATTTTAAGACATCGGTCAATGTATTAAGTCAGATGCTTACAAAACCGCTGCTTGAAGAAGAGGCGATGGAACGAGAAAAAGGTGTAATCGTTGAAGAGATTAACATGTATGAGGATTTGCCAACGCGGAAGGTCTCGGTGCTGTTTGACGAACTCCTTTACGGGAAAAATAGTCTGGGACGAGAAACCATCGGTACTCCTGAGCATGTGCGTTCATTTACGCGAGCAGATCTGCTTGGCTATCTGAGAGAGCGGTATACTCGGGAGCACTTTGTAGTTGGAGTTGTGGGCGGAATGGGGAGCACTGAAGCTGAGAGAAAGAGTGTACAGAAGCGTGTATTAGAAGGTTTTTCGGGTCTGCCTTCCGGAAAAGATACCGGATGGGAGGAGGTAAAACTTGATAAAGTTGTAAATCCGAAAGTACTTCTGTTTCCTAAAAAGACAGACCAGGCACATTTTGTTTTAGGTCTTCCAAGTTTTGCCCGAGGTCATAAAGATCGGTTTGTGTTATCTGTATTGACCACGCTTTTAGGCGGAAACATGAGCTCGAGGTTGTTTACTGAAGTTCGAGAGAAACGGGGACTTGCGTATTACATCAAAACCGACCTGGATGTGTATTATGAAACAGGAAGTTTTACCGTGCACGCCGGAGTTGAAAAGAGCCAGTTGGATGAGGCTTTGCGGGTGGTCTTGGAGCAGTTTTGGCAGCTTCGCGATGGAAAACTTGATGATAAAGAAGTTAAACGAGCAAAAGAAAACTTGAAAGGAAGATTGATCTTAGAGCTTGAAGATAGTCAAGAAATAGCCGATCTTTACGTCCGGCGCTATTTGCTTGAACGGAACGTGATGACACCAAAAGAGCTTTTGGATGAGGTTTCTGCAGTGAGTCTTGAGGACGTTGTACGAGTGGCTGAAGAGCTTTTTGATAGAAAGAAACTCCACT
Source organism: Candidatus Chisholmbacteria bacterium (assembly GCA_963704905.1). GTDB lineage: Bacteria > Patescibacteriota > Microgenomatia > UBA1400 > Chisholmbacteraceae > CAVPHZ01. Next base: position 471,551 of record CAVPHZ010000002.1, on the reverse strand, counting down.
TGTCGGTTCTTGGACCATATCAGGAGAAAGATAGACAGAAATATTTGAAGTTGTTACACTAGGGTAAGTAGACATTAGGAAGGAGGAATGTATGGAACAAACAATCGTTTTAATCAAACCAGATGCCGTATCAAGAGGCTTAGTCGGGGAAATCATCAGGAGATTTGAGAAGAAGGGGTTAAAAGTTGTTGGTATAAAGATGATGGAGCTGACAGACGAGCTGCTCGATGAGTGGTATGCGCATCATAAAGGAAAGCCATTTTTCAGCAACTTAAAGAAATTCATGAAGAGCTCACCGATTGTGGCTGTTCTGATTGAGGGTATGGAGGCAGTCGAATCGGTTCGGATTTTATGTGGAGTGACAAAAAGCCGAACGGCTGAAGCGGGAAGCATCCGCGGAGACCTGGGAATGAGTCAGCAGCAAAATCTAGTGCATGCGTCTGACAGCATTGAGAACGCGAAAAAGGAGCGGGATTTGATCTTTTCTCAAGAGGAAATTTTTGATTATAAACACGGCGGATACCACTTGATCTACTCTGATGAGGAGAGAGAGTAGAGTTCTCTGATCAGAAGTTTATACTTCTTTATCTATTGATCTATTTCTTTGGCCAGTGGGTTTGGATTATTTTGAGGAGTTTGTGGTGAAGTTTTTTATCCAGGCTGGCAATGATTTCTGTTGATTGGGGTTTCCAAGGATCTCCATTGAAATCAGTTGCTATCCCCCCGTTCTTATCCATCAGATGACTGCTCGCTGAAATATCCCAAGGTGTTGTAGTGGTGATCAGAAAAGCAGCGTATTTTCCTAGGGCTGCATAAGCAAATGCCAATGATGTGTAGAGGCAGGTGATTTCATGTTGGTCCATCAAGATATCTTTAATGATGTTTGCAAATGCATTTTGGTTTTGCTTGGAGCCATTAGGCACCATTAGATATCCGGTGTCAATGAGGACAATACCATTTCCAGTTAGGTCGAGAGGTTTCTTCACTCGAACGTCTTCTTCGTACACGCCTTGTAGTTCGGCTGATGTCCAATAGTAGGTTTGCTTCGGATAATCAACTACCAGACTAAATAGTGGCTTATTGTTTTCAACTACAGTGATATTGGTGGTAAAGAGCGGGATGCCAACGGCGAAGTTGTAGGTGCCGCAAATTGGATCGAGGATCCACATTCTTCCAGATTGGTATTGATTATTTTGCTCACCCTCTTCAGAGAGGATCGCATCGTTTGGGAAGTGTTTTTTTATGGTTGTTTGGAGAAGGTTGTTGAGCTTTAAGTCTGTTACGGTGAGCATTGATTGATCTGCTTTTTGCTCTTTTTTGAGGGAGGCTGATTTGAAATCGTTATCGGTAATTTGTATGAGTTGAGGGATGATTGTCTGAATTACTTTCAGTTCCTGTGGTTTGTTCATAGCTGACCTTCAAAGGTGAGACCTTGCGAGGTGATAGAGAATTACTTTAATGGATTTCAAACGTTTACTTATTTTATTGATTCACTGGTTTGGCGTAGCGCTCCCGAGATACGCGCAATACTTTCTCGCGGTTTTTGTTTTTACTTCTGGGCAAGGGAAGGGTGAGAGCAGGGAACGGTCTTGATGTTGCGTTATCGATGCTTAATTTGGTGACAATCTGGTATTTGTCCAGACTGACCAGATCATCTTGGGTGTAGACGCTGCCGAATTCTTTCATCAGTTTGGCTGCATCATCGGCTCCAACCAAGAAAGTGATGATGGTGCCTGCGTTGCCGAATATAGCCTTTTCCAATTCTTCGGGGAGCTGTGCCATATATTGATTGGCAAGAATGAGATTTAGACGGTATTTACGGGCTTCTGAGAGGATTTTAATGAAACTGGTGGTGGCGAAGTTTTGGAATTCATCAACATAGAGATAATAGTCTTTCCGCTGTGATTCCGGTACATTAATGCGGTTCATTGCGGCGAGCTGCAGCCTGGTGATAAGCATGGCGCCAAGGAGTGCGGCATTGTCTTCGCCGAGCCTTCCCTGAGATAAATTCACTAAGAGGATTTTTCCTTCGTTCATGATGTCTTCTAAATCGACGGAGGAGTGAGGATTGCTGATGACACCTCGAATGGTTGGGCTGGTGACGAACTGTCCAACCTTGTTGAGGATGGGGGAGATGGATTCGGTACGCAGTTTTTCATTCATCCTATTGTATTCACCTGTCCAGAAGGTTTTCAAGGCATCCTCGGGCAGTTTATCGATAAATGACTGACGGAATCGCTCATCGGTGAGCATGCGGGGAACGTCCGCGAGCGTACTGTTGGGTTTTTGTACCAAGGTTAAGAGCGTATTTCGTAGAATATACTCAAGTCTGGGACCCCAAGAATAGTGGTAGAGCTTGTGAAAGATGGCAACAATCCCTGAGGCTACCAACTCAGCGTGGGTCGGGTCTTTAACCTCAAGAGGATTTATACGGACAACGCTTTTGTCGTCTGAAGGATCAAAGTAGATGACATCGTTGATACGGCTACTGGGGATATAATCCAGTGCAGTTTCGCACAAGTCTCCGTGCGGGTCAATGATAGCGATTCCTTCATCATTTCGCATATCAGCGATGGCTTGATTGGCGATGAGGGTTGATTTTCCTACACCAGTTTTTCCGATGATGTAGATATGCCTGCGACGGTCTGCACGTTTAATTCCAAAGGTCTGCATGCGGTTTTTGTACTCGGTGCGGGCGATGAAGTTGATCTCTTTTTTTTCATCTTCGGGTAAGTATTCGGATACCGGAAGGTTCTCGGGTGGTTCGCCGAGAAGCGTTGATCCCCAGGCGATGTTGCGAATTTTACTTAATTTTTCATTGGGTAAATGAAACAGCGTGGCGACTTCAGAAATGTTAAGATAGTTGGCTTTGGGTGCACCGCTTAATGTGCGCGAGTGGATTGAAGTCAGGAACCTTTTTTTCCCAATGCTTGGGGTTTTTAGCCTGAAACTATTGCCTTCACCGATGGTGAACGATCCGAATGATCCGGCTAGATTTCTGAGAAGGTCCTGAGAACGGTGAGATGACTCGGCATCAGTAAGGAGCTTGATTCCTGCGCGAAACCCCTGCTCTTCCAGCTTCCGGTTGATGAGGTCTGCCTGGGGGTGAGACTTTGTCTCCGTTGAGTCATCAGTCTCTCTGCTCACTTTTGGCATTCCGCGTTCGACAGCGCTTTCACCTTTTCTCCGCCAGCTGCTGGGGGCAGGGGTGATGTGGATCTGGGCTAAGAGGAAATCACCGGGTTGAGCTTTGGCCATTGTTCCAAGGACGGTAGCAAGCGGGTCGACATCTTTGAACTCCTTGTAGGTTTTCAGAGGAAAATAGGCTGCAGCAGAGAGGACAAGCTGGCCAAATGCCGGGTGTTTGAGCTGTTCAGATGGGGGTATATACTCCCGGATTTTGCTGATAATGATACGCGGGTAGGAGGCAGAGAGCTGGGATTGAATGTATGATTCCACTTCTTCCGGAATGACTGCCAGGAAATAAATGGTTTGATTAATGGTGGCGATTTCAAAGGTGATCGGTTTTGGTGTTCCAGCTATTCGTTGCCACAAAGAGGTGCGAAGTTCAGGTAGGGCGGCTATGAACTGCGCGGCAGCCTCCGGTGTTTCTTCACTATCACGAGGATTTCTTAACTCGAGGATTACGCGGTTTTCCATGATGTTTTTATAATAGCACAGATGTGCGAATAGATCAGGAAATAGATGCTATGATTCGGTTTTGTACTTGAATATTTAGATCTGTGCCCCTACCAGGAATCGAACCTGGATCGGAGGTTTAGGAAACCTCTGTTCTATCCGTTGAACTATAGGGGCATGTTCGGCAATAATTTTAGCACATGGCTATGATTTTCTGATTCGGTCCAGCGTTATTTTTAGGAGCCTGTGTAAGGCATAGGCTTCAATGATAGTGAGATTAGCGATGGTAGGAAGATAATATCTGGGAAAGTCGTTTTTCAAATAGAAAACAAGACTTGCAGCGGAAACAGCCGTCCAAGTGAGGAGCAGAAATTCTATTGTCATAACCTTTTGTTTTTTTAACTTTTCATATGCCTCCTGGATCATGAGCCAAACCCCGCTGATAAAGAAGAGCAGATCAAATTCCATACCAAAAAACCTAAAATTGGCCGTCCCTGGTGCAGAGAACGATCGTTGGACAATTAATTTGAATGCCTGCCATCTTGTATTAACTGCAAAAAATGGTGTATCCAGGCGGTGGAGTTCAGCTTGATCCATCCGATCGATAAACATATTCACAAACCGATATGGAGTATCTTCGTACAAATATGGATGAAACAACACAAATACAATGAGAAAAACTGATGTGATGATTCCTAAACTTGATACCACCGCTGAGCCAGTAGTTTTTCTATTTTGACTATTGAGATACAACAACAGAAATATTATTCCTATGAACGGTAAGATTATGATTCCGCTAACTTTTACACCGACCGCAAAAGCAAGGTTCAGTCCCATAGCCAGGCTGAGCATATTCCTTCTACGGATCTGATTGTTCTGCTGAGACTTCAAGAACATCCAGATTATCAATAGGTTTGAAAAAAATGCAAAAAGCTGCATGCTGTCAGTCATCGCTCGTTTTCCAAAGGCTTGCATTAATGAATTGGTACCGAGCAGCGAGGTAGAGAGAATAGCCAATGAGAAGCTCTTTTGTTTAAGAAATGTCAAGAGCACAATAAATGTTGCAAGACTAAAGAGGATTCCTGTTTTTCTGGATATCCAGACAAGCTGGTATCTCTCTTTTACGGCTTGTGAGGGTGATGTTGGAGGATTTCTCCACCAAGTCCATTGGGCTGAAATATCTTTTTTGTAGATATTTCCAAAGTCTATCTGATTCATTTTTTCTTCAATATCATGAATTCCGGATAGATGCAGGGTTAGCCCATAGATGTATGGACCGAACTTTGGTTGAAATGGCGCATCTTCTGTATACCAACGCGCGTCTTTTAAATCGTTCTTAAGAAAAAATAAATCATAGTAATAGCTTTTGCGAACAAACTCATGTTCATCGACGTGGAAGCTTTGTTGTTTTAAACCACTCAGATAGAACCACCCCAAGAATAATAGGATCGTCATGCTCACTAATAATTTCGTCTGAGGAGAAAATTTGAAAGGAGATATGTTCTTTGCCGTTCGCTTTATCCGTTTCATTGTGTCTGAGTGCCAGAGATCAAATAGGAGTTCTTATCATCTCCCACAAAACACTAAATGTCGGGGACCCGGGAATCGAACCCGGAATCTCTCGATCCCGAACCGAGCGCTCTACCGTTGAGCCAGTCCCCGATATATCAATGTAAAGGCATTGTTCTTTATTCAAAGCGGAGATTTACAGGAACCAACTGCGCCACACTCTGAATTGATGAAATTGTAGCATACCAAGTTGGTTTGTCTCTGATTGATGATAGGTTTAATAGGTTATCTTCGAGGAGCATGTAAGCTGATGATGAATATTGTGAGATGCCACGACTCTTGTTTACACTGATCAGTAATTATACTATTGTTATATTAATATGTATTTATTATCGCTTATCTGATGGAGTAAATATTTCATTCTACTTGTTGTGTGGACAGTGCATAGTTTTTGTAGGTAAAATGAATGTATGGATGAGTCACGAAAGCCTCTTGTGATTATCATTACTCTTGTAGCAATTGTTTTCCTTTTGGTTGGAATCTGGTACGCCTTTTTAAGAGAAAAACCGATTGTCGATCCAGGTATATCAGAGATTACCATGACAAAAGAGAATGCCAGTATTACCCTCAACAAGGAGGGGACGCTGATCGTGAGGAATAAGTATGGTTTATTTCAGCAGCAGTGGGATGAGGATCGAGTTGAAGATTTTTTCTCGAGATTTGGGAAGACTAATTTATCGTCTTTATCCCAGCAGTGTGAAATTGACGGATACTGTTTAACGGTTACGCTGGCTGACGGGAGTGAAGTTACCTACTATATTCCGTTTGATGACGGGAGTCTTCCTGACGTTATTGAGGAGCTTATTGAAACTCTTGAGGAGCTGGATGATGTTATTCCATCTCCGACACCCACGCCTGAAGTGAGTGTTTCTCCAGATCCAACACCTCCATTCGGGTCAAGTCCAACACCTACTCCAAACCCAACACCAACTCCAATAGGAAGCGCTGGAGGTGGGGGAGACGGTGATGGTGATGGCGATGAAGATGGAGATGGCCCCCCAGACTATTCAATACCTTTTATTTGTGACTTTCTTGACCCAAACATCAAACCGAACATACTTTCTGAAACGTTGTGTACTCCCTAAGCGGTGGTTACTTCTTGTCTCATGGGTCTGCAAACCTTCTTTTGATCATTTAAAAAACGTGTTGGCTATTATCAACACAGATCGCATATCAATGGATTCGATCTTTCACCCTTGAGGAAATTTTCCTACGCGGTAAAAACTACACATTTCTCATGCTTTGAGTGTATTGAATACTACTCTTCTTCCCAGGAGATGAGGTCGAAGAGACCCGTTGATGGGTAGTAGGGTGGCGGGTCGTAAAGTAGATTTGCGTCGTAGTTTGAGGTTCGGGTGATAAATCCTGAAGAGGGAGAACTGCCAAAATTCCAATACGATTTGAGGTTGCTGATGTGTGAGCCGTATAGGGTGAGACTGTTGCGAACCGCATTACTGTGGTTTCCGCAGAACCAGAGGTATCCATGTCTGATGATGTGACCCTGTTGTGCCATGAGTGCGGCATCGACTTCAAAGTCTGTTGGAATATCTCGAGTGAAGTAGATGTCGTTTTGAGCAATCAAACCTAAGGAGTGATTTCCGTCTTTAGCCAGATAGGTAAGGCTGCTTGGAATCCAAATATTTGTGTCAAAACTTCCGATCGGGAAGCGGGCTGCGACGACTGTCGTTCGTCCGTTTACCGTGCCGTTTACCCAAGTTCTGTCTTCGAGAAATATGATCGGTGCGTCGGAAATATCCCATCTGCCAAGAAAATTCTGTGTGTTGATGATTTCTCTCCGGCGCTGACAGCCGTCTTCAACCGCATAACCGTACGGCCTGCTGGTGTTGGTTACTGTGTAAATATCGACTGTGCTGTCGGGGAAAAAGATAACATGGTATCCCCATGAACCTGACGGTCCGAGGTAGACTCCGTTGGCCTGAGCTTCGGTGCGCATCTCGCCAAAATCGAATGATATGGCATCAAAATCGATTGCAGGAACAGGAAAGTCCCAGAGTCCCGAGTCACCGCCCGACCCCCAAACACCAGGCATCGTCTGTGATGGACTGCAGCCGGTTTCTGAACCGCAGGTGTAGGTTGTTTGGGCGCTGGTTACGGTCGATATGTTGACACCGTCTTGGCGAATACCATTGTTGCTGTGGATTGGACCGAAGACTGTAATTCCAGATCCAAACCAAGAGCTAGCCCCAGTTAAGAATGCATATTGGGCATAGGATGTTTGGCCGAGTTGAGCGGTGATCGCACGTTTTACAAGGGGATAGTCGTTTGTGTGTCCGGTTGATTTGACTGTCACGATGGTTGAGCCTTCTGATGGTGGAGTAATTTCAAGGCTGTACTCGCCGATAATGTTGCCTTGAGGATCGCGATAGTCATGGATATACGGTCCTGGTCCACCTGTACCATCCTGAAAATCATCTGGAGCTTGAAGGAGATGCCAGCGATAATAGTTGATTCCAGCTTCGGCGATATTTAAGGCTTGATCGTGGCTCTCCCGGCGGAATGAGAAGTCGAATTGGGAAGCGAGGATGGCAAGCAGAGAATAGATAATTATTGAAAAAGTCGCTGCAGAGATGAGTAGGGCAACCAGCACAGAACCTTGTTGACTGTTGAAATCTCTCTTTAATTTTTTACTAGGTCCGTTCATAAATTATCTTTTAACATGCGGATCTGAACAAACGGTTCGAGGACAAATTCGCTCGATGGATTTTCGGGATCTGCGTTTACTCTCACATTTATTTTAACAAGTGAAACATCATTTAGTTGGGCAGGTGTTGTGAGTGGGTTGTTGATGATGTCGGCAGGCCAGTCCTGGTTGTAGTAGAAGAACACTGGATCCGTGTCATTTTGAACAAAATTGGCAATGGTTGTTACAACTTCGTTGCCAGGAGGATAGGTGACTGGAAATCCTACCGGATCAATTGTGCCTTTTTGAAGATCTGAACCTTGAAGGAAATAGCGAATCCGTTCTATCTGATTGTCCTGGTCGGCGTTGCTATAGAAGATAATTTCTTGATCATCGGCCAATTCCAGGGGGTAGGCTCCACCATCCGATTGCCTGGCGTTGCGTAATTCTTGAACCAGATTTTGAAGGGAACTTTGGGCGTTCTCGATGGTGAAAGCTGTGCTGATGCCAAATTCTTCGCCTTGCATCAAGAGTTGCTGAAGACCAAAAACACCCAAGAGAAGAAAAGAGAAGATCGCCATACCCATAAGAAGCTCAATGAGAGAGAAACCTGATTCATTAGTATATCTTTTAATAGTATTATTTGTATTTGGCATGATTAGAGTTTGTCTAAGTAGATTCTTCGTTCAGTATTTCCAGAAACATTGATAGTGTCAGAGGCCGGTTCGTAACCTGGCTTTGAAACCTGGAGGTTATAACTACCAGCCGTAAGCGGAGAGAAGAATGATTGGCCGAAGTCAGGAGCGTCGGGTGGCCCAGTGAAGATGGTTTCGTCATAGGACGCCGGACCGGTGAGATGGGCGCTGGCGCTGGCAATAGCCGATTGTGACGCATCTCGTACTTCCAGAAGCAGCGTGTTAAGCTGATGTAGTGATGACGCGAACTTAACATCAAGCGGATCACCAGCTGGAAGGTAGAACATTCGCAGTGGATTGGTTCCGGCAAGGTCATATGCATCCCCGGTTTCAAATTCAATAGAATATTGACCATATTCAAAATCCGTAATGGTAAGCTTGGAATCATTTCCAGTTGCGATAATTTGGTCGTATTTGTATACATCCTCGCCTAGGGTATTCGTACCGATTATTTTACTACTCCATAGCCGGAATGGTTTGTTAGGAATAGCCGAGAAACTTGATTCACGATCATTGAACGAGTACACGTTTAGGATTGAGAAAACATCGATTTCAAAGCTGATTTCTGTCAGGTCTCCTTCGGTGACATTTGCGTGTTCTTTGTTTGGGTTTTCAATCTCTGCAGTACCATAGGTTCTGTCAGTGGTGTACCCGGTTTTGGTGACGGTGATTTCATAGCAATTATTGGTACAAGTAGGAGCCCCTGGTAAAATAATTCTCCCATCGTCGTCTGTGAGAAGGTCAAGATCGATAGCCGGAACAGCGTCGTTGTTGACGATGTGGACAGAAGCCTGGGCAACCGGCGAGGTCTGGGAGTCAAAGACAAGAATTGAGAGTGTGCCGCCTCCGGTGATCTGATCTGAAGCAATATCAGAGATCATGGTGACTGATTCACCGGCGATAAACCTGCCTGTCCAAGAAACATCGATGCGGACCCTTTTGTAATCGGTTGGGAATGGGTCGGTCGGGGCAAGATTGTCGAAGGGGTCATCGATAAATACGACTGCGGTTCTGGTTGTGTAGTCGAGGCCGTTGCGATTTATTGACGCCAATTGAGGAAGAACTCCAGAAGGAATTCCGCCTTGAACACCAATATTCGCATAGGGAAGGTTTCTCATTTCTTCTATTCTTTCGGTTGCGAGGTATCGGGCTGTCGTTCTGGTACGGGTATTTCCCAGGAGATCGTAGGCCGCGATGAGAAGACTGCCAAGGGCGTGAAAGAGGATGAGAAGAATACCAAGACCAAGGAGAGCTTCGATAAGACTTTGGCCCTTTGAAGAGCGGCGCAATAGCAGAGGCAGTTTCATTTCTTTTAGTATAACAGGTATCATGAGGATCGAGTCAAGGGAGTGGTTTGGTCATCGAGACAATTCGACGACGCTCATGTCGGAGATGGTGAGTTTGTGGATGGGTTTGGCTGCTGAGAGACCAATGACGGTTGCATCTTTACCAATCATGCTGGCTACGATTTTACCTTTGACGTCAGTGATATCAACCCGCTCCATGAGGATGCTATCTTCGATGGTTGCACTTCTGATTTCGCAGCCATTGGCAATTGATGTGTACGGACCAATATAGGCGTTTTCGATGTGGACATGTTCGCCGATTGTTGCGGGTCCATAAATCCGACTGTTAACAATGTTTGAGCCTTTGCCAATGGCAACTTTTCCTTGGATAGTTGAGCTTTTATCAACGATTCCTTTGATATCATTGATCCCTCGGATGTCGAGAAGAATTCGATTTGCTTCGAGGCTATCATCAAATTTCCCTGGATCGATCCACTGTCCGTCAATTTCGGCGGTGTCGACCTGATATCCGTGTTCAATGAGGTATGAATACAAGTCCGGTACTTCGTACTCACCACGAATAGATGGTTGAACCTGTTCTTTACCATGGAAGGCTTCAAACACATGATGGTTAAAGAAGTACAATCCGGGAACTCCATAGGAATTGGGTGGATTTTTTGGTTTTTCAACAACTTTTTCCAGTTTTCCTGATTTGTCGAAGTAGGGAACACCGAGTCTGAAGTTCTCATCGTGTTGGATGATGGTGAGTACCGCATCCGGTTTTTTTGTGGCAAAATGATCAAAAGGTTTCTTGATTCCGTTGGTAAAGATGTTATCTCCCAGATGGTAGACGAATGGTTCACCCTGGAGAAAGTTTTCTGATATTTTTACCACATGACCGATGCCCAGAGGTTCAGGCTGGTCGATATACGTGATTTTCAAGCCCCACTTTTTTCCGCTTCCAACAGCGTTTTCGATAGAGGATCGGGTTTCATTGACAATGATGCCGACCTGTTTAATGCCTACTTCTGCGATGTCTTCAATAGGATAAAAAAGAAGCGGTTTATTCGCAATCGGGATGAGGTGTTTGTTGTTGGTAAAGGTTAAGGGGTAGAGTCTACTCCCTCTGCCTCCGGCAGCGATAATGGCTTTCATACCCAAGATTTTAGCAAAAACATCAAAGGTTTGCTATCCGATTTTGTTCTTTTACTCCAAGCTAATTGCATACAGGTTTGAGGGAATGTCTGACTCGGTGTTTAGGCTAGTGAGGATGAGCAGCTTTGATCCGTCTGGCCATGGATAGGTGAATGTATCTTCAAAACTACCGGAATGCACAATGGACTTGTTGGTTCCATCATACTCAGCGATCGTGATTTTCTCAGGCTCGGTGATGATGAGATGCTTGCTGTCTGGAAACCACTGTACATTTTGAAGCGTAATCGGTGTGTACTGTGCGCGGAAAGCGGCGATTGTATCCTGCGTTGATTCTCTCTGAAGCTTTCTGTGAGAACTTGGAGACGACTCTTGAGCGAGCAAGGTTCTTGGAGTGAGCTTGTCAAAGAGTAATACCCTGGTTCTTTCAGCTTCTGCGGGCTGTTTAGTAATCAAGAAGTTTTTATCCTCCTCAATGTCATACACGTATACGTTTCCGGGCTGGAGATCACGGTTTTCAGGTTGCGTGTTTGTCGAGAAGAGGGGGGGAATGAGCTCTTCAGGAATATGAACTTGTTGGGTGGCGGTATAGAGAACTTTCTTTTCGTCTGGAGAGAAGTAGATATTTGTAGCAGAGGCTGTGGCTATTTCCTGCATTTGCGATGGCAGGTTGAGAAGCTGGTCATTTTGTTTTACTGCCAGCTCTTCCTCCCACTGGGAAAAAATGACCGGTAATTGAGCGGTGACGTCTCGCAGTGATTCCACTTTATTTAAATCGTTTGCATCGAGAAGAATGTTGGTTTCTGTGCTTCGAAGGATATCAGGATCTCCTGGGAAGTGGGCTAGAATTTGTGATGAATTTGGAGACCAACCGAGAACCGCCTGGGAGAAGTCGAGATTGGCAGTGTTGCGAACAACCTGTCTTGGATCTCTTGAAAGTGAGAGTGGCCGTTGAACAAGATCTAAAATCCATAAACCTTTATTGGAATCTTCGCTTGATTCGGTGACGGCATACACGATTTTTTGTCCATTCGGACTGGGGACTACATTGATTGCTCCTGTAAATGTGAGAGGGCTCAGACTGGTGACAGCGGGAAACAATCTGGCGTTAGCTTGGGTGACCAGCTCTGCCTCGATAACCATCATTTTTTTCCAGGGAATATAACCATCTTTTTTAATTTCAATTTCAAAATTTCCCGGAGGAAGATTTAATGTATCGTCGGTTGCAGTGGTTAGTTTGCCATCGATGAACACTTGTGCTCCTTCCGGAAGGGAATTGGCAACCAGGAGACCTGTGCCTTTAATCTCTCTTGAACTGAGATCTGGGCGATACCCCTTGGCAAATTGTATAGCAGCGTATGTCCCGAGTATAAGGAAGATTAATATTGAAATGGTAATCAGGAGACGTCTGTTCATAGCTATCGTAGTAGGCATTATAACATTGCCAAAGAAGCGAGTTTTTAGGAGGAAGAGATATGTTATACTTGCCACGATTTTCGTTGTAGATTGAGGGCTTGCGTATGTTTGCAAAACGTCTGGGGATTGATCTTGGAACTGCTAATTCACTTGTATGGCTGGTTGGAAAAGGCATCATGCTCAATGAGCCGACTGTTGTGGCGGTTTCTATTGAAGATAATCGAGTCGTTGCAGTTGGCAATGAAGCACGTGAGATGTTGGGGAGAACTCCCGGAAACATCACGGCAAGTAGGCCGATGCGTGATGGCGTGATTGCCGATTACGCTGTAACGGAGGCGATGCTTCGATTTTTTATTCAAAGGGTTGTCGGGCGGTCATTTCTTTTTCGACCTGAGGTGATGATCTGTGTTCCGGCCGGTTGTACTCAAGTTGAACGACGGGCGGTGCTTGATGCAACACTGTCGGCAGGTGCTCGACATGCATATTTGATTGATGAGCCATTGGCAGCGGCGATTGGAGCCCAAGTTCCAATTTCTCAAGCATCTGGGAATATGGTCCTTGATATCGGAGGCGGAGCTGCAGAGGCAGCCGTTATTTCTTTGGGAGGTGTGGTAACTCATAAAAGTGTGCGAGTGGCTGGGAATAAAATCGATGAAGCAATCGCTACATATACCAGACGTAAACACAACTTGGTGGTTGGCGACCAGACAGCGGAGATGATAAAAATCAAGATAGGATCGGCTACTGAACTGAAAGAAAAAGAGGAAATGAAAGTTAAAGGACGTGATCATTTTACTGGTCTACCAAAGACAATTACTGTTACTAGCACTGAGATAACGCAAGCGATACAGCGTCCACTTTCGCTTATTATTGGGGCTGTGAAAGGAGTTTTGGAACAGGTGCCTCCAGAGTTGGCGAGTGACATCATCGACAAAGGTATTGTCATGACTGGAGGAACGAGTATACTCAGAAATTTTGATGTGCTCATGACCGAGGAGACCGGGGTTCCTTGTCATGTAGCAGAAGAACCAATGCTGGCAGTTGTCAAGGGAACAGGTATCGCGTTGGAGAATTTACATTTGTATAAGCGGAATATTGTAAAGCGATGATATCATTGCTGATATTGACCTCTCACATAACGAATTACTGATTATTGCTTTGTTACATTTCCGATTTGATCAACGTACCATTGACGCGTTTCTTCAAGACCATCGTCAGTTGTAATTTGAGTTGTTAAAATGGGATCTATTTCTCCAGACTCAAAGACAAGAATCGGCACTGGAATTGTATCGGCTGGGATGGAGTGTTCATGAAGAAAAGTTCTTCCGGTCTCTGTTGATTCCATGCCTTGACGAAGTCTGCGAATTAAACTGTTTTCATTCTCTACTGCTTGTTGGTACTCTGGCGAGAAATAGTCGTAGAGAGCTGCATATTGGGAGTAGCCAGTTAATCTGTTTATCATACGGCCAGCATGGAGGAGGGATATTTCAATGAAATCCCTGGTAAGAGGTTCAGGGATACCCTGAGTATTCATCGTTGTCTGGATTTCAGTTTCAAAGGTGGGTGTTTGCGGTTGTTTTTCTTTTACTGACATAACTCTCCTTTAATTTCTTCTAAACACGATACGGTGAATCTTGAGTGGCGATTTCCCAGAGGCTAGTCATTTGCTCGCCAGATATTCCCATTTGTTCTTCTAGTTCAAGTTTTTTCAGATACATACGCGGGATATCGATTCTAAGCGTATCGTCGCCACTGCTCATTGCCAGATGAATATCTCTGACTAATGAGAGATAGATGTCCGTTTGATTTGGTTTTGATTTCTCGCACATATTAACTCTCCTTTATCGACCATGAACATAAGACCAAGTTGCTATTATAGGTTAAGGTAGATTATAATCTGGACAAGAAATGGACAATTTACCCAGGATAGAGTTTGTATCAAGTCCAAATACTGAAATCGAACGGATTTTGTTTACTTCACTGTCTATTGCGAATGGTTTTTATAAACGCAAGGGATTTGTGATTTTACCCACACTTCAGCACAGAGGTAGTCCACAGGAGGTGGTTTTACCGCAACTTGCGTATTCTGATATTGAGGATTATTGGGGAAGAGTGGTGAAGTTACAACTAAACTTTCCGATACGGTCGCCTCATCGATTACGGGAAGAAATGAGGGAGCTTTTTGGGAATAGACAGGGTCTGCATACTGCACAACTGTCAGCGCGGAAAAGGTTGTGGAGTCAAAGAGAATCGGTTATTTGGCTTACTGTTGAGCGAGCTTTTCCAGATGTATTACGAGTCATTGATGCGGTCGAAGTGCGCCTTACCAGATACGGAACGATTTCTTCGTTTTCGGTTTTAGGTTCATCGTATGGACAGAAGTTAATCTGTTATCTGAGAAGCGATGCTGATCTGGGAAATCTGGCGGAGGTAGTTATGAGCGCATTGCTTTTTCAACACCGGAAAGAACATAAATTGCGCTGGAGTGAGGCAGAAGCGATTGTTGATTTTTTGATGACAAATCGGGAGATGAAAAGACTATTTCCTCAATACAAAAGGACTCTCCAGGCTTTGACACGAGTTGATCCGAAGCTGCGAAGACAGTCTACAGCCTATCTGAAGAAGCTGGAAGTTGTTTATGAAGATAAAATTCTCGAGGTAGTTAAGGATGCGGTGTATGTTAAAGGGAAGAAAGTTGAAGCAACATGGTCTAGACAAGAGATGGGTCTGCTGAAATTGTTTTTATCAAAGGAGGGGGATATTGTACCCTTTGATGAAGTGGCTGATTTTCTCTGGGGTGAGGGAGAGCTTGTTTCGCTTTGGGCTTTGAATAAAGCGGTTCAGCGGGTGCGATATAAGCTGGTGTCGTTTGGCCTACCAAACGAGACATTACAGACGATGCGTAAGCGAGGATATCTTTTGGAGTTACCAAGATGATTTTACTTACCTGATATAGTTGGCGTATGACCATCGGTTTTGATGCATCAAGGGCGTTTGAAGAAAAGAGGAGCGGAACAGAGAATTATTCGTATCAACTTCTTCGAGCGCTTCTCAAGATTGATCGGAAGAATAAATATATTGTCTATGTGCGTAGACAGCCTATCTTGCAGGGTGAGACCTTTAAAGGTCGGCCGAATGTTTGGGTCAAACAGCTTCGATGGCCGAGGTTGTGGACGCAGGGCGGTTTGGCACTGGCCACGTGGAAGGATAATCTTGATTTGCTGTTTGTCCCGGCGCATACGTTGCCAGTGTTGAGAAGAAGCGGTTTGCCAACCGTTGTAACAATTCATGGACTCGAGTATGAGTATCTGCCTGAGCACTATAAAGTGCCGCAGAAGTATTATTTAACCTCTTCAACCCGGTATGCGGTGAATCATTCCTCCCAGCTGATTGCCGTGTCTCAGTTTACAAAGGATGATCTTATCCGAAGACTTGGTGCTGAGTCTGAAAAAATTACTGTTGTTTCCGAAGGTGTGGATGCCAAGCGATTTGGAAAGAAACTTTCACATGCGGAAAAAGGAAAAATGCATAAGGACCTGGGTATTACTTCGCCTTATGTGCTGTTTGTTGGGGTGATTCAGCCGAGAAAGAACTTGGTTCGGCTGATTGAGGCATTTGCTCGGCTTAAGAAGCATGAAACGAAGACCGATATCGGGAACGTGAACTTAGGTTCACGATCGGAAACTCAACATGACGATTTGGACTCACTAGCGCTGGTGATTGCCGGGAAGTTGGGGTGGATGTATGACGATGTGTTACGAATGCCTGGAAAACTTGGGGTTGCGGATCAGGTTAAGTTCATTGGATTTGTTGAGGATGAACACCTACCAGTGCTTTTTCAAGAAGCTGAGCTCTATGTTCAACCTAGTTTGACAGAAGGATTCGGGTTACCTGTCCTTGAGGCGATGGCAGCCAGAACGCCGGTTGTTTCATCAAGAGCTGGAGCTTTGGCTGAGGTTGTTGGCAATGCGGGATTGTTGGTAGAACCTACGTCGGTTGATGAACTTTCAGAAGCGATGAAACTGGTATTATCAAGCCAAGAGCTGAGAGAAGGTTTGGTTGAAAAAGGACTGAGACGAGTGAAACAGTTCACGTGGGAGAGGACGGCGAGAGCGACACTCTCGGTATTTGAATCGGCTGTTCGTCAGGAGAAGTGATTTTTTTTGCTATCCTGGATAAGTTTGTTATATCTCTCATATCAGTTGCCTACCCAACTTGATTTACCAGGCTTATGAACCTGATTAGATTTGAGTAGTAAAGCTATTCAATTTAGAATACTACGTAGAATATAAGATATATCTATACTATATAATAATATACTCTCGGTTCTTGTCAGCAGTTTTGTATGTCAACATTAAACCATTCGATTCAACCATCTATTTCCATTCTCGGTGTCCATATCTCCGCGATTACCAGGCGGGAAGTTTTAGCGACGATTGAGCAATTTATCGAACAAAAGGCGAAACGGATGATAGTGACTCCGAATCCTGAACAGGTGATGATGGCGCAAAAGGACGAGCGTTTCCGCACGATTTTGAATGAGGCATCGTTAGCACTCTGCGATGGCGTGGGCTTAGTGTGGGCGAGCCGTTTACTGACAGGGTCCGGTCCTGTCATTTTAGGTAGAGTGACGGGCGAAGAAATCATGAATAGCTTGATAGACAGTGCTAAAGAGAATGGTTGGAGAGTGATGTTGGTTGGGGGAAAAGTGGGTGTTGCTCAGGAAGCAGCAAAAAAATTACAGTATGATCTTAAAGGTTCGGAACCTTTAAGAATTATGGCTCAAATAAAAGGAATTGAGGGGCATTGGGATATTCGCGATTACTCTGAAGAGGAGAATGAGAGGATAGTTCGCCAGATTAATCGATTTAAGCCGGATCTTTTATTTGTCGGCTATGGGGCTCCATGGCAGGAGAAGTGGCTTTATGACAATCTCAAACAGCTGGATATCAAGGTTGGCATGGTTGTGGGCGGGGCGATTGATATGATCGTTGATCCAAGCCTCAAGCCTCCTCAATTTATGACCAGGCTAGGACTGGATTGGATGTATCGGTTAGTCAGGCAGCCATGGAGATTGAAGCGTCAGTTAGATCTTCTTCGTTTTGGGTTTCTAATCTTCCGTTCCCGGTTGACTTTGCACTGATGTATGAATCTGATATGTCTTGAGTGTTCGGGGGGATTTGTTATACTTCCGGTGCTATTTATCAATATTAGGCAGCTAATAGAAATGAGAAAGACGCCGTACCGCTTGCTTTCAGAGAATGATCTGTCCGAGACCCAGGTGTTTGTCACGATGCAGACCTATGACCGGTTTGCCGATACGTATGCAGAGAAATGGGAGTGGCGTGCAAAGACTGTGCAAGAGGTAAAAAAGTATAATATCAAGCCATTTACCAAGTATGCCCAAAAAGGATGTAAGGTACTCATTGTCGGTTGTCAAAGCGGACGGGATTATACGTTGCTTACCGAAGAAGGTTTTCGCTGCCTGGGAACCAGCTTTTCTTACGGTTTGCTTACCGAGGCACTAAAACGGGTTCCTAACGGCATGTTCGTTCACCTTGACCCGCGTTCATTACCATTCCTACCGGAAAGCTTTGATGCGGTCTATGCCGATGCATTGACCTATATTCCCCGTTCAGATCTTCCAGGTGCTCTTCGAGATTTCCGGATATTTTTAAAGCCCGGAGGGGTTCTTTATCTTTCACTTAAGCTTGGGAAAAAACGGGTCTATGTTGTACAGGACATCGGCGGTCCACGGTATTTGACGCTTTTTCGTAAGCAGGAAATCGTTACTATGGTTGAAGCAGCGGGGTTTCATCTCGTCTGGTCGGAAACCAGTCCACATACTGAGGCACGTTTGCCGAAATGGTTTAGCCTGGTTGCAGAGAAATAAATTATGAGCATGCTTATCTCATGGTAACATCACTTTTCCAGAAGAGATCATTGCTACGATATGAAGATCTATTTTACCGCTTCAATAACCCATTTTGATCAGTTCGGGAAGGTCTATCGAACGATTGTTGACCATTTGGAGAAGCAAGGTCACGAGGTATTTACGACCGTCCTTTCGCGCCACCTTCCTGAGAACCATGATGTTTCTCAAAAAAAACTTACCGATTGGTACAAAGAGTGGACCGTGTTCACTCGAGAGTGTGATGCGGTGTTCGTTGAAGGCTCGCATCCCTCCAGCCTGCATGTCGGATTTGAAGCAGGGCTTCTTCTTAGCAGGGGAAAGCCGGTTGTGCTTTTACACCAACACGGCTATGATCCGATTTTTATTAATCCATTTCACTCGAAGAGACTTATCAAGAGTGAGTATGACCTGCAGAGTCTTCCCGAGGTGCTTGATTGGACTCTTGATGAAGTGGAAAGTATTTCAAATCGGCGGTTTACCTTCTTTATTTCACCTGAGATTGATGAATATCTTACTCAGGTAGTCAAGAAGAAGGGTCTTTCCCGATCAGAGTTTATCCGAATTCTTATCGAGGGAGAGATGCAAGAAGAGGATTAGTAACTTGTCGTAAGGGTCCGGTGGTAGGGCTGATTATTCTCTTTCAGATCTTTTGCAAGTTTCCATAGTGCATTATCCACGAGCGAGGCGGAGACACCGAGGATTTCGGAAAGGCGTTCCCCGACAACGACGGTGGCCACGCGGATTTCCGTTTCTTCGCGGCTTCCTTTCGGAAGTAGCTGGTAGCTGTCAACCTTATCGGCAAGCGATGAGGCGTACCGTATTGCTCCAAGTGCTCGCAGCAGCTGGGGCACCTTGTAGTCTGCGAACACGGTAAGCACTTCCAGATTTGTTATGCTTATCCGCTTGAGCATAGATACGTCATAGGCAAATATTTGTGCCCGTTTATAGAAATTCACCGATTTGCCGTTTAGCTTGGAAACATCCTGAAAAGAAGGGAAGTTCTTGACAATATTTTTGATAATTTGGGCGGCATCGAACTTTGATAGTTTTAGCAGGTTGATGATGTCAGCATCGAATCGAGTTTTTAAGATATATCCTGCTTCTCTGAGGTTTTTCACTCGTTCATTAAGGAGGGGTATAGAGGTGTGATTGGCGCTTAGGAACAGGTGACGCACGTCTCTTGTAGTTATTGTTTCGAGATACGCTGCATTGAGGATAGGCACTTTTTCATGAATTGCTCTTGTAAAACTACGATATAAGCGCTTCCCATCCGTCGGTGATAACCTCTTTCGGATATTCAACCTGCCATTTTTTTTCTCCTTTTTTTGCCCAGAAGCAATGGTTGACGACATCCAGGACGAAGATATGCTGGGGTGTTATTTCTCCGGATCCGAACTGACTATCGGTGAGGAGCAATTTTTTATCAATCCGTGATTTCAGTTCCGCTGCCAATTGCACGATTTTGTCCTGATCAAAATCCACGAGCGTTAGGTTTTTGACAGCTTTGGATGTTGTACTGCGAATTCCGAGAGGATCAGCTCTTTGAATTCGGTTTGGAAAATCCGCCGGTTGATTTTTCCTCATTTTTCGATTTTACCATTATGGTCATCTGTTCATATCAAGTATGCATTGCAAACGGTCAAGTTTCTGTGGTACATAGACTGCACATGGGAAGAGCCGCGTCCTTTTTAGCATGGCAATCAAAGGCAGACTTGGTTAGACTCTTCAAGCGAGAGACCGGTTGGAAGGTTGATGACATCTTCGTCAAGGAGTTTCTTTTTTGGCTGGGGAGCAAGACTCCTCCAAAGAAGAGCCAGACACTACCGCAGGATAACTTCATTTGGCTGATTCAACGGGTTCACGAGTATTCCAGATTGAATGATGCAGCGGTATAACGCATGGTGCTTCTTTCCGCTTTTTACTACTATCAGTTTTTTACCTCACTTGAGTTCCACTTGGAGAGTCAGGGGACAGACTTTTTGTTTTCAAACAAATAATGTAGCACTGCTGATGGTGAGCAGGGCGATTGATATGATCATCGATTTAACCCTGCGATTTCCATCATTCATGAACCGACCCGTTCCAGACAGGTTTTATCGGTTGTTTTGACACCCCTGGAGGACAAAACACCAGATGGCTCTGGTTTCGTTTTTCCTGGCAGTATTGCGGAAGCGGTGCTCTTTTTGAAAAGTTTTCATCATTCTGATTGTTACTCTGGTATAATTCCAGCCAATTCACCAATTATGGCTTTTGCTGACGCACTTTCTCATCAGGGTTTCGGATCCCTTCCTTCCAGGACAAAGGAACGGCTGGGGAACGGACACCCATTTCACCTGCCTCAAAGAACCCCCTATGACAAGTATATCGGAGTCTCACCGCAGGAATGGGATGCGCTGGTCATCCGTGATGCTGCAACCGGCATTCCGCTAGAAGATAACGGGGAACTGATTGAGCTACCCGGCTGGGCAGTCAAGACGATGAATACCCTGCTGATTGTCTCACTGCTTGCCGGCGGAGCAAGCGGAGGACCGGGAGGTGTCCAGCAGATTGTCGAAGGCCCAACTCACTCTCCCGACAGTGGATCATCACCTACTCCTGACAATGGAAACGGATCCGGAGGGGGGAAGTGGCTGGTGCCTTTGACCGCATCCTTCACAGCGTTTTTGCAGGCTTGTCAACAAGCACTCACACCTGAGGAGATTGCAACGAAACCGGCTGTTGTTCCCACATTGACCACTACCCCTGTGCAGCGGTTTACCAGCACACCACGGATTACTCCCAGGCTTACTCCAATAACCACACTGTTCCCTAAGCCTACTCTTGAGCCAACACCCAAGAATACTCCTGTATCTGTGATGACCAGTGAGGTTCCCAATGCGGTTGGAGTGAAGCGGGTGTGTCAACGAAACGACGCAGTACTTGGCTATCTTGACGATTGTGCCGGCTTACCAGATTTCCGCGAACCGCTTGATGACGCCACTATCAGCACTCTGCAGATGATGCGAAACGGGCAGTCAGTCACGCTTGCTGACGGGCACATCCCTGAATTGGACAAGGTTATTGAGTACCAAGGTATTGTAAGTGTATACAAATCAGTTGCCTGTGTTGTGACAGGAGAGTGGGTACCATGGGAATATTTAGATGGCCCAAACACTATCAAGAGTGAATGTCTGCTGCGTTTGGATGGCGGACTGCAATCAGCTCTTGTTACTATAGCAGACTCCAAACTTGACTGGTCACTTGAGGATAGTGATCCTGAAGCGTTCAACTCCATAGAAAACTCAAGCCCTCTCTGGTGGATATTTTCTGTACCGAGAGAGAGCATCAAGGAAAATCTCTCCCCACATGCTGCCATTCCTATAGAGAATGCTCAATTCACTCCATTAAATTCGCTAGAGATGATAGAGTTTTTCAAGTCAGAGTTTATGAGAAATCAGCAGATTATCATCACATTGCGCTGGTCTGATGAGGATAATCAGAGGGCAGAAGTTGATCCCAGTATGGACTATTTTCATCCGTTTCTCGAAGTTTTGGAGCAGGGAGTTCCAATGAGTATTGATACACCTAATGTTTTTCATACAGAATCGATATTTGTCCCCGAAGATGCACTGCAAGCCTGGATGGATGCAAATCAATAGATTTGTATGGTTACTGTTTCAAAGAACGCCGTTTTTTTCAAGATTATCGTCAAGTACCGAAATAGTCTGGATTTTTCAATTTGCGGTAGTGATTTCCTCTGACCAGTACTCTGGTATAATTCCAGCCAATTCACCAATTATGGCTTTTGCTGACGCACTTTCTCATCAGGGTTTCGGATCCCTTCCTTCCAGGACAAAGGAACGGCTGGGGAACGGACACCCATTTCACCTGCCTCAAAGAACCCCCTATGACAAGTATATCGGAGTCTCACCGCAGGAATGGGATGCGCTGGTCATCCGTGATGCTGCAACCGGCATTCCGCTAGAAGATAACGGGGAACTGATTGAGCTACCCGGCTGGGCAGTCAAGACGATGAATACCCTGCTGATTGTCTCACTGCTTGCCGGCGGAGCAAGCGGAGGACCGGGAGGTGTCCAGCAGATTGTCGAAGGCCCAACTCACTCTCCCGACAGCGGATCATCACCTACTCCTGACAATGGAAACGGATCCGGAGGGGGGAAGTGGCTGGTGCCTTTGACCGCATCCTTCACAGCGTTTTTGCAGGCTTGTCAACAAGCACTCACACCTGAGGAGATTGCAACGAAACCGGCTGTTGTTCCCACATTGACCACTACCCCTGTGCAGCGGTTTACCAGCACACCCAGGAGTACGTCCACACTCATGCCGTTGCCGACAGTCACTCCCGAGTATGGTCCGACTCCCGAAGGAGCAACTGCGATCCTCACCATAGACCATGGGTACGTGGCGATTGATACCAATGGCAACCCAATGATGAGATTTGCTGACCCTGACGGACCTGGTGGAGAGCCAGGGCAGTGGGTGGAGGCGCAGGCTGTTGAGGAGGGTGAAGACGGCAGATGGTCTTTCTGGAATCGAGATATGGGAACCTGGCAGACACCAGAAGAACAAGCTGACCGGGTTGAGAAAATCAACGGCAGGACGCTGGTCTTTCAAGAAGGCAGATACCGGCCGGTGTATGAATATGATACCGGTGCAGGGGAACTGAAGTCTTTTGTTCCCAAAGCGGCGAAGGTATGCCAAGAGTTTACCTTTGAGGGCAAGGTGGTTAATGACTGTGATGTTTTCCCTGCTTCGTCTTTTGTTCCTATAGACGAGGCTCAAATAAAACCCATGTTTACACAGAACGAAGACGGAGAGATGGTTCCTGCTACGCTTGGGAGGTTTGCTGATTATGATATGAATTTTGAGTCGAAGAGTATTGTGACAGGTGACACAGGTTATATTCGTGACAAAGGATTTTCGTGCGTAGTTCGGGGTATAGCCTCTTGGCCATACTTTGCATATGAGAATACCATCAAAGTCCTCTGTGAAACGGTAACTCCCGGCGGTGATTCTTTCTTTTTTCCATTGATCATGGCGGATCAACCAGGTCAAGCACATGGGATTCAGTTTTTCGAGGATGATGATGTTGGGCGACCAATAGGTAGGAGAAGCTCGATTACGTATCAGGATATGATCAATTGGTTTTTGGATCCGGCGATGAATAATCAACAGATTATGGTGACACTACAGATGGAGACACCAGGGCTTTTATCACTGCCAGATGTGATCGAGCATAACTGGAAGGTTTTTCAAGCGATCGAAGCTGGCAAAATGGAAGACATTCTCGGTAAGTACCCTATGACATGGGATGTTATTTATTTGCCTGCGAGAATCAAGAAGTAGTTGTTTTTCTTCTTGTATATTATTGAAAGCTCAACGGGTTCACGAGTATTCCAGATTGAATGATGCAGCGGTATAACGCATGGTGCTTCTTTCCGCTTTTTACTACTATCAGTTTTTTACCTCACTTGAGTTCCACTTGGAGAGTCAGGGGACAGACTTTTTGTTTTCAAACAAATAATGTAGCACTGCTGATGGTGAGCAGGGCGATTGATATGATCATCGATTTAACCCTGCGATTTCCATCATTCATGAACCGACCCGTTCCAGACAGGTTTTATCGGTTGTTTTGACACCCTTGGAGGACAAAACACCAGATGGCTCTGGTTTCGTTTTTCCTGGCAGTATTGCGGAAGCGGTGCTCTTTTTGAAAAGTTTTCATCATTCTGATTGTTACTCTGGTATAATTCCAGCCAATTCACCAATTATGGCTTTTGCTGACGCACTTTCTCATCAGGGTTTCGGATCCCTTCCTTCCAGGACAAAGGAACGGCTGGGGAACGGACACCCATTTCACCTGCCTCAAAGAACCCCCTATGACAAGTATATCGGAGTCTCACCGCAGGAATGGGATGCGCTGGTCATCCGTGATGCTGCAACCGGCATTCCGCTAGAAGATAACGGGGAACTGATTGAGCTACCCGGCTGGGCAGTCAAGACGATGAATACCCTGCTGATTGTCTCACTGCTTGCCGGCGGAGCAAGCGGAGGACCGGGAGGTGTCCAGCAGATTGTCGAAGGCCCAACTCACTCTCCCGACAGTGGATCATCACCTACTCCTGACAATGGAAACGGATCCGGAGGGGGGAAGTGGCTGGTGCCTTTGACCGCATCCTTCACAGCGTTTTTGCAGGCTTGTCAACAAGCACTCACACCTGAGGAGATTGCAACGAAACCGGCTGTTGTTCCCACATTGACCACTACCCCTGTGCAGCGGTTTACCAGCACACCCAGGAGTACGTCCACACTCATGCCGTTGCCGACAGTCACTCCCGAGTATGGTCCGACTCCCGAAGGAGCAACTGCGATCCTCACCATAGACCATGGGTACGTGGCGATTGATACCAATGGCAACCCAATGATGAGATTTGCTGACCCTGACGGACCTGGTGGAGAGCCAGGGCAGTGGGTGGAGGCGCAGGCTGTTGAGGAGGGTGAAGACGGCAGATGGTCTTTCTGGAATCGAGATATGGGAACCTGGCAGACACCAGAAGAACAAGCTGACCGGGTTGAGAAAATCAACGGCAGGACGCTGGTTTTTCAAGAAGGCAGATACCGGCCGGTGTATGAATATGATACTGAGACTAGTGAGCTAACACCATTTGTTCCCAAAGCGGCGAAGGTATGCGAAGAGTTTACAGATAAGATTTCAGGTGTATTAGTCAATGACTGTGATGTTTTCCTTGCTTCGTCTTTTGTTCCTATAGACGAGGCTCAAATAAAACCCATGTTTACACAGAACGAAGACGGAGAGATGGTTCCTGCACCACTGGGAAGATTGCCTGAATATGACATCGATTTTGACTTGAGCGAGATAAAACAAACAGGCTTTGTTCGAAGTCGAACGCTATCATGTATTGTCAGGGATGTTGCTGGATGGGATTATATGGCATATGAGAATACCATCACAGTCCTCTGTGAAACGGTAACTCCCGGCGGTGATTCATACTTTTTCTCACTGATCATGCCCGATCAACCCGGAAGTTCGCATGGAATCGGATTTTTTAAAGATAATGATATCTCTCAGCCGATTGGAAACAGAACAATCATTACCAATCAAGATGTCATCGACTGGTTTTGGAATCCGGACATGAGAAACCAACAAATTTTTGTTAACCTTCAGATTGAGAATACATTCCTTCCTGATCATCTTATTGCTCATAACTGGAAAGTATTTAATGCTATTGATCAAGGTCAGCTCAAGGACGATGCAGCTTACATGCTCGATTGGGACGTTCTTTTCCTGCCTGATCAGTATCGAAAGTGATTGTTTTTCTTCTTGTAAATTATTGAAAGCTTGAGAAAGCAGGCTTAGAGCTCTAGATTAAATTGTTGTATTAAGATCTATTATGCTATAATTATTTTCGAAAATAATTATTGATGGATGCTGTATCTCATAAGCTCATTTTTTTGTGTACCTGCCACAAGCTCTGCCTAGCTGCCACGACTGCCTCTTGCCCCAAGACTGCCACTGTTTAATAGCGAAATTAACTGATGCGGATTGATATGCTGTTTATACATATTACGCATTGGTTACATATTGAGACTCGATAGCATGAGTGAGAACATGCTGTCGATTGGGCGCTGTTCGCAGCGTTTATTTGTATGGCTTTTAATCAACAAACATTTTACGGAGGCGGAGAGACCATCCGTCCCAAATCTAGGGTTTCTTATCCCGCTGAGTCTGCCGGTCGGTGGGTGAACCAACAAGGTACTATACTTATTGATGGAGAATACGGAGGACTGCGAACCAGCTCAGACCTTTTGCATCAGCTGGCAAGACAGTCTCTGTTTTTTGTGGGTCCGAGTGAAGACGGTTTGAACGTGGTGGTTGCCGGTGCGGTTCCTGATGTGCGAAGCAGACAGGCTACGCGAGGTCAGCACAATGGACAACATGAGGATATGCCTACTTCCGGTTTGGAGCAGGCACTTTGGTTTGCAGCCGGGCTTTCCGCATTGAGCAAACCAGAAGGGTATATCGCTCCAAATGGAAGTCAGGTCAAGTTTACTCGGGATGATTTTGAGCAACAATTCGGCGTTTCAGCAGAAGAGGCTGGCTATTGGCTGGCGGTTTCCCGCACCGCATGGGATAGTCAGCGAACTGCCAAAGAACCTGAGGGTGTTCTGTTGTATCGGGAACGGTTTTTGTCTCTCCCTGATCAGCGGGTAAACGGGGAGCGATCTCGCAGGATGGTTGACCTGCAACCGATATTCGATCATCAGCAAGCAATTGCCAGGGCTGAAAGCCGGAAAGCGTATGGCAAGACAGTTTTGAAGGTAGGTGTGTATGCAACTATGGCATTATCTGCTGCTGCATGTGCGGGGATTGAGCAGATAGATATTCCTCCAACAATCCCTGCTTTGAGCCCGACTCCAGCATCTCCTCTTGTCTCATCGGAGACAGCTAAACCAGATCCGTCAGAAACAGCGACTATAGCTCCAACGCCTTCTCCAGAGGATCCGCTGTTTTGCGGGATTGATTCCAATGCGGTGATCTTTTCCCCGGATTTTGTTATGGATTCCAGCGTTAATCCCGAAGTTGGTGTGCTGGTTAAGTCAAAAGAAGGGTTCCAGAGTGTTTTTGGCGTTGAACCAGGCGATATGTCCCAGGCGATCAATCAAGAAGTAGTAACCTCAGTCACGGCAATGGGAATACATGCTGCACGAAGCGGAAGAGCTGTGGTGGTTCCTGAGTATGCCCAAGAGGCTGTGAATACAATTGTAACTGAAGTTGATGGGGCACAGGTGTTTGTCGAAGGTCAGGCAGAAGCCAATCCAAATGCTGAGAATACGGCTCTGATTGAGATGCATGCCAGTGCCTATGGAGGTTATTTCTTAAGTTTAAAAGAGGGTAACACTTGGCTGTGGCTGGCTCCCGGTGGTGATGCCAGTTTGTCTGTTTTACCCGATCGAGTCCCTCGGGATACGCAAGCAACCGTATGGACACTGTCTGCACAGGGAATATTTGACCAGCTTGTTCCAGTCAAAGTGGACGGATGTGAGTGGACGATTGTAGGCGTTGAAGATGGGCAAGCTGTGGGAATTTTGAATCCTGACGGAGTTGTTGACCAACCAAGTACTGTATGGGTATTTGCGGGTGAAGCCCCTCCGCAACTTGACTTGCCTGATGGAGTAGTGACTCTGGTCGATGTTCCCGGAGCGGGATTTGTGGGGCTTGATAAGGATGGAAACCCTATTTCAAGATTTGCTGACCCTGACGGACCTGGTGGAGAGCCAGGGCAGTGGGTGGAGGCGCAGGCTGTTGAGGAGGGTGAAGACGGCAGATGGTCTTTCTGGAATCGAGATATGGGAACCTGGCAGACACCAGAAGAACAAGCTGACCGGGTTGAGAAAATCAACGGCAGGACGCTGGTCTTTCAAGAAGGCAGATACCGGCCGGTGTATGAATATGATACCGGTGCAGGGGAACTGAAGTCTTTTGTTCCCAAAGCGGCGAAGGTATGCGAAGAGTTTACATCTAAGATTTCAGGTGTATTAGTCAATGATTGTGATGTTTTCCTTGCTTCGTCTTTTGTTCCTATAGACGAGGCTCAAATAAAACCCATGTTTACACAGAACGAAGACGGAGAGATGGTTCCTGCACCGCTGGGAAGATTGCCGGAGTATGATGTTGATCATGAAACTACAAGTGGGCTCAGTGGTAAAACCGGCTTTATTCGAATTCGAACGCTATCATGTATTGTCAGGGATGTTGCTGGATGGGATCGTATGGCATATGAGAATACCATCAAAGTCCTCTGTGAAACGGTAACTCCCGGAGGTGATTCATACTTTTTCTCACTGATCATGCCCGATCAACCCGGAAGTTCGCATGGAATCGGATTTTTTAAAGATAATGATATCTCTCAGCCGATTGGAAACAGAACAATCATTACCAATCAAGATGTCATCGACTGGTTTTGGAATCCGGACATGAGAAATCAACAGCTTTTTGTGGGACTGCAAATTGACAACCCTGATCTTCCCTCAGATATAGTTAATCAAAGAAGGCAAGTTTTTAATTCAATCGAAAATGGTAAACTCGTTGATTTTAAGGGGTATTTTCTAGATTGGGATCAGATTTACTTTCCTGATCGGTATCGCAAGTAGCAGGTTTTGCCTTAGGAATATTGCAGTCTCTGCTTTTCCCGTCTATTGCAAATAGTCTCACAATTTTGTACTCTGAATGCAGGCCTTCTTTATGAAGAAAGTACTGCCATACTCAGTCACTGTGTTTTTTGCCGTTTTACTTGTTGTTCTTATTGGTTATCTATATTTGAAGACAGAACAGCAGAGCCAGCCACAAGATCAAGTTCCACCATCACTTCAAATCACCCCTCCGCCATACGAGTTCGGCGATGTCATCCGCAAACAAATCAGCCTAGATCTTCAATCGGTAGCTTATGAACTTGAGGGATCGTTTCCTAATGGATTAGAACGCAGGGATGATGGACTGCTTGCCGGGAGTTTTGTCATCAAGGGAGATTCAAAGGAGCGCAGTATTCCGGTTCTTGCCGGAAGTTTAGCAGGTAACGTTTTTCTAGGAAAATATGATGGATCTTTTTACCGAGAATCATCCTGGAGTGCTACTCCCACGAGCGAAGCTGTGGATGTACTGCAGAAAGGGGAAGATGTGTTGTTGCGGATTGAAATCGAGTTATCCAGTCAACAGGAGTTTGAGGCTGAGTATAACCGGTTGATTGACGCGACACTGAACGGTTTACATTTAGAATTTAAAGGTCAATCGGAAGAGGGAAGAATTCCTGATGATTTTATCCTTATCCCTGACCGTATCGGAATCATACGATGATAATGAAGTCATTCAGAAATTTTATCATCAGCATCACCGGATCGATCATTATATTATTTGCGCTTTTTGCTGCATCGAGTTTCGTCAATGCGCAACTCATAGAGCCTCATCCTGCTTGCCCTGGCGGGGCATGCTGGCCGACTACGCAAATCAATCAGCATGCATGCAATGACTGTACTCGAGTTTATGTTTGTCAAGGAGCTACAAGTCAAACTTGCCGTGACGATGATGATTGCGGAGTATACGGAGGGGGGTCCTGTATTCGAGTATGTGGGGGAACCTTCCCCCGTCCATATTGCAGTGTGTGGAATTCATATGTAGTTTGTAATCAAGGCGGTAGCACTTGCCGTTATGAAGGGCGGAGAATGACGTGTCAGGTTAATGTTGTTAATGAAACTTGTAATGAGGATTGGGAGGATTACACTCAAGGATGCTGCGGACCAGGTTCGGGGACGCCCACTCCTACTGGGGGACCGACGCCTACCTCTCCTCCAGGGGGATGCAACAATCATGGATTTTTCGGCGCAAGCGTTAATCCTGATCCTGCTTCAGCAAACGGAGCCATCACCGTGAGCTGTGATTATGGTGCTGTCATTGATTGTATTCAGCCCACCGGTGCCTACAGCGGATGCGCTTGGACTGGCTGGAATGGAACTTCAGCGCAGTTTAATTGCACGGCTCCAGGTACTTCAGGCTCCTATAACCATATCTGTTCGCTGGTTACCGGAACGGCTGATGATTGCTGTGCGCGGCAGGACAGCATTCCATATTCAGTGGCTGGGGGTGTTCCGTCGTGTACATCATTTCAAGATATCAAAGTTGGGACGTGTGACTTAAACGAGTGGAACGGTTCTCCCAGAGATGCGCAGTGCTACAGCGGAAATAATACAGTTGCTCTATTTTTAAATAATACATCTGCAACACAGATGCGGTTTCTTAATACCGCCTCAGCCACAGTTTGTTCCACTCTAACAGGCGGGGAGGCAGGCTGGTCCGGCTGGGTGGGTTATACCTCACCATACAACTGGACGCTATCAGGAGGAGATGGTGACAGAAAAGTGTGCGTACAATTTCGGAATGCTTCTGGTGACAGCGCCTTTTGCGGTGCATTGACTACTGTTGATACGGCATCCCCAACCTGCTCTGTATCCGGCCCGACAAGTGTCTGTGTGGGAGGGAGCGGAACCTATGCAGTAGACGGTGCTGATACAAATCTCCGTATAGCTGAGGTTTGGAGATCCCCGACGAGTTTACAGACCTGGACCAATATTTTTTCCAGCCCTGGAGGATGTACAGGCAACGGTTGTGATGGGAGCGGAGCAACAACGTTTAATACTGCCGGGTCGTATTATCTTACATGCAATGCTTATGATCCGCTTCAAGGTGCAGTAAACGGACATGCATGCTCCGGGAACCCCTGGTGTGAATGGTCTCCGAACCCTCCCAATACTCAAACCTGCGGTCCGAGCTGGAGCGACTGCACTGCGAATGATTTATTAACAGTTGACGTCATTGACGGCAGTACATTTCCTGCTCCAGGAAATCTTACTCCCTCAGGACTGATATGTGATGCTGTCAACGTTGCTGTTGATTGGAATGATGTGACTGGAGCGAGTAGTTATCGCCTGAATGTTGACCGAGGGTATTCCTCTTGGAACAATTGCAGCGCATTGAACCCGGGAGACAATTGCTATTATCCGGCTGCTAGTAATCAGACTGTCCCGGTCCAGTCATGTTACAACTATGGAGTTCGAGTGAGAGCTGAGAGTGCTTGCGGGAATGGCCCATTTTCTTCGTGGCAGACATTTAACACCTCAAATTCCCCTGTGAATCCGCCTACCGGCCTGAATCCATCAGGTCTGATCTGTGATGCCGGGGGGAGTGTGACTCTTTCATGGAATGCGGGTGCGAATTGTAATGAGCTGTATGCGCTGCGTGTAGATAATACGACGGCGAATGGATGGAACGGACAGTGCAATAATCCGTTGCCTCCAAATCCCGATGATACATGCATCAATAATGTCGGGGGAACCTCATTTAATCTGCCGGTTACGGCTGGGAACAGCTATAACTGGTGGGTGCACTACCGCAATGCCTGCGCTTGGAGTCCGTTGGCAGGAACGACGATGACGGTGATGGATACACCTTCAGTTGCCCCAACAAACTTAGTTACGACTATGCTCAATCCTCCCGATAATTGTGATTATGGACCTTCCCCGAACAATGTGACATTTACTTGGAATAATGTTCCCGGCTCAGTTGCAGGAGTGACTTCATATCAAGTCCAAGTTGACCAATGGCCTATTGATGCGACCTTTAGCTGTGCCGGTCCATTTGATCCCGGTGACCATTGTTTGACGAAACTTGCAGATGCAGGACTTACGTCATCTATCCAAGATACGCTCGATGTTGACCTTGATTATACCTGGAGAGTGGCTGTGACAAATGCGTGCGGAACCGGCCCAGCCAGTGCTGGTGTCAGCTTCTTCTATGACCAGTGTTCCATCGATGGGCAGGTACGACAGGACGACTACGGTGATGCAACCTTGATTGGCGGACGATGCAGCGAAGCACCGAGCCCTCCATATCCCGGTGTCCAGCCTGGGCCGAATTCGATTGTCAATCTCAATCCGGGGGGATACTTTGATGACACCATTGATCCCGGGAACGGGCAGTATTCAATCGATGCACCTGCAGGTGGACCGTATACCTTAAGTTTATCTGTCGATCCGGATCCAGCGCTCGGTTGGGCGTGTACCTGTCCATTTGACGGGTCGAATCCTCCGTCGTTCTGCGGTTCATATTCAGTTACAAATCCTGAGGCAGATGTGAACTTCTTTGTTTCTGATATTCAAGCTTCCTGGTGGCAGGTTGTGGATGGGGATGTGCATGCGGATGCCAATGTCGGCGTAACCATACCGGGAACCTGCATGCCCCTAACCTGTACTCCTTGGCTGATGCTGAGCACAACGGGGAGCGACGGAGTGCTGACTCACGGCGCCGGTGGAGACATTGGTGTTGTTTCCTCGAGTGATTGGGAGGCAACGAGCCTGTATGCGGGCGACCAGTTTTTATTCAACTTCTGGAGAGATGAGGCGGAATCCCTTACACCATTACCTGATCTTGTTGACCAGCCTCCGGTTCCTGCTTCGCCTAATAATGTATGGGAGATTCAAGTTCCGGCCGGGAACATTACTCTCTCTGGAAGCTGGGCGAATATTGATGAGGTGAAAACTATTTTTGTTAACTTTACTGATGGTGACCCGAGTGACAATATCCTTTACTTGAATCCGAGTGGGGGAGAGATCACCATGGTTGGCAATGGGCTCCTGGTACTGCTTACCAATGGGAGCATGAGAGTTGAAGAACCCGTAACCCTGCTTGAAGGAGTGTACATGACAGATCAGGTGTTCAGAACCTGCGGAGATATTGATGACTGCGGATTTGACGTGACCGTTGATCCGCCGGTCACCACTCAGCTCCGGGTGAATGGTACCGTTGTCGCCTGGGGTAATGTGGACCTTCAGAGAGATCTCTGGGTAAGGAATAATGATACACCCGGAGAGGTATTTACGTATGTCCCTGAATTTATCACACGGCTTCCCGCCTTCTTCAGACGGTCGCTGTACACCTGGAGAGAAGTGGCACCGTAAGTCTTTGACTCCTAACTTATTTAATTGAATCAGTGCGTATCCAGTGTGCTTTTTCCCCCCATGAGGGTGTGCTATACTTGGCAGCAATATGGAGAAGAAATTGAAAATATTCATCGCAGCTGCCGAAGTTGCGCCTTTCTCATCTGTTGGCGGTCTTTCTCAGGTAATGTACTTTCTCCCCAGAGCGCTGATCAAACTTGGACATGATGTGCGAATGTTCACGCCAAAGTACGGAACACTTGATGAAAAAGGCTTTAAACTCAAGATGAATGTAGCCGGATTGGCCGTGCCAACAGGAGAGAAGCAGGGGGCACGAAAGCTGATTTGTAATGTAAAAAGCTATAAGGGGGGAGCGAAAGATCCGCAGGTCTGTTTTCTTGAGAACCAAGAATACTTTGAGAAGCGCAGTAATGTATATGGTTACGATGATGACCAGATCCGGTTCGCATTGTTATCCCGGGGGGCGATTGAAACACTGCGGAAAAAAGGTTGGATTCCAGATATCATTCATGTCAATGACTGGCATACTTCTTATCTGGTAAATGATCTGAGAACCCGCTATGCCACTGATAAAGTTCTGCGAAAAACTGCAACACTGTTATCTATTCACAATCTGCACCAGGGTGTGTTTGATTTTGGTAACGCATCGGACTTAGACTTTGATGATGGAAAGGGGCCATTGGCACCCATGTTTTCGCCGCGATTGTACAAGCAGAATTCCCTCAAGCGGGGGATTATCTATGCTGACGCAATCAATACGGTTTCCGAAACCCATGCCCGCGAGATCATGACGAAGGAATTCGGAGCCGGATTGCATAACCTGCTCAAAGAAGTGCGGACCAAGACCTATGGCATTCTCAACGGATTGGACTATAAGGAATTTGATCCAAAATTTGATTCTCTTATCAAAAAACCATTCTCATTGGCAACACTTGATCTGCGAGTTGAGAACAAGCTTGACCTGCAAAAGGAGTTTAACTTAGAAGTAGATCCACAGATTCCTCTTTTCTCGATGATAGGTCGATTAGATACTCAAAAAGGTCTTGATCTTGTTCAAGATGTGCTGCCTTTTGTACTCAAGGAGTACAATATCCAATTTATCGCTATGGGCGGAGGAGATCCCCAGTACCGAGATTTTTTCCAGAAGCTGGAGAAACGCTACCCGAAGCGGGTTGGAACTCATCTGATGCCAAACTTTACTTTACCTCGGAAGATATTTGCTGGGACTGATATATTGCTGCTTCCCAGCCGATGGGAACCAGGAGGAATTGTGGCGATTGAAGGCATGCGGTATGGAGCGGTTCCAGTAGTTCGGGCAACCGGAGGGCTGGCAGACAGTGTTTCTGAGTATGATCTACTTAATGGGAGCGGAACTGGATTTGCATTTGAAAAATATCACTCCTTGGCTTTTATGGGGGCTATTACTCGAGCTTTGATGGTCTACCAACAACCAAATTCCTGGAGAAAGCTGGTTCGAAATTGTATGCGGCAAGATTTTTCCTGGGATAAAGCAGCTATGCGATATGAGGATGTGTACAGCCGGGCGATGGATTTTCGAAAACAGCAGCTTAAAGAAAACCCTCACCAGGCATACAGAGTCAATTATTAAAAGGTCGTGATCGGTATGCATTTCTGTCTTTTCTTACATATTTACCAACCTCCCACGCAAGATCGGAAGATGACCAAGAAGATTGCGGGGGAGTCGTATGAAAAGATTATTTCGCTTCTTGAAGAGTTTCCAATGGCTAAGATTACACTAAATATCAATGCTTCACTTACACAGCAACTTTATGAAGTGGGAGAGGAGCGATTGCTTGAGCGAATGGCACATTTAGCATATGGCGGTCAGATCGAATTTACTGGATCAGCTGCGTATCATCCAATACTACCTGATTTACCGAAAAGAGAAATATCCCGTCAAATCAATCTGAATACAAGTATCAATCAGTCATACTTTGGTAGTGCTTATCAACCCCGTGGTTTTTTTCCTCCAGAAATGGCTTATGATTATCGAGTCGGTGAGGTGGTCGAGAAGCACGGCTTTGAGTGGATCATTGTCGACGGTACAGCAGTAGCTACGTGGGAGAAATATCTCAGTCATATTTATCGTAGTTCTTCCGGACGGTTACTCGCATTTCCTCGAGAAGATGAGCTTAGCTACCGAATAGCTTTTGGGAGAGTTCGAACCATGCTTGGTCTACTCCGTTTTATGACTGATAAGGAATGTCGTAAGCGGCAGTATGTCATTTTTGCCATGGATGGTGAGACATTTGGCCATCATCAGCCAAAGCAGCTAGTTCTACTGCGTGATCTTTTCAAAGCAAATAGGGATGATAAGCGGGTACAGCTGACGACGATATCTGAGCTTGACTCTCTTTATCCGAAGCGGGTACAAACAGAACTTCTGTCTTCAACCTGGGGATATACAGAGTTTGTTGATGGCCAACGCGTCTGGGTGCGCTGGAGAAATCCTGAAAATCCTGTTCACTCTGTATTAAATGAAATCCGGTCATTGGCACTGCATGAAGTTCATGTTGAGGATGATACGTCCCGAGAACTTCTTGATAAAGCCCTTAACTCTGACACCTATTGGTGGTCATCGGGAAAACCATATTGGCATCCGGGGATGGTGTATCGCGGAGCGGAAATGTTTTGTGACGCGGTCAAGTATTCGGATAGCGCAACTGAAAAACAGAAACGCCGGATTCGGTACCTTTGTCAACATACTTTGAGACAGGTGATGAACAGACTGCGAATGAAAAAGCAACGGGAGCGAATCTTGGGCGGGAAAGGAAGGACATGACATGAAATGGGCAAATTTTCTTCACATCTATCAACCTCCAGATCAAAAGTCATTTATTCTTGAGAAAGTCGTGCAGGAGTCGTATCGGGCTGTCATTTCAATTTTAAACGAAAATCCCCATGCGAGGATTACCATGTCGGTGGTTGGCTGTTTGCTGGTTACCATGGATGATGAGGGCTACCATGACGTGATTGATGGTTTGAGAGCATTGGTATCTCGAGGACAGATAGAGTTAACAGCAGGGACAATGTATCATCCTTTTTTACCAAAAATACCTGATAGTGAAATAATCCGTCAAATCAATCTTAATAATGATGTTCATCACTCATACTTTGGTAGTGCTTATCAACCGCGTGGATTTTATAGCCCTGAAGCAGGGTATGAGTATCGGGTGGCGGAGATTGCTTCCGATCTTGGCTATTACTGGATGATTGTCGATGAAATCTCTTATTCCGGGTATTTGGCACAGCGAGAATATGACTACTCTCATACCCCTGGCTTTTATAGCGGTGGTTCAGATCTGCGGAACATTGTTGGAAAAGTTACAGGCGGAGAATCTCCTCAGCAGGAGGATCCTACACGAACCGTTGACTACACTCAGCTCTACACAATAAAAGGACTCAATGGGTTTCTGGTTCATTTTCGTGAACGAGTGATTTCAGATGCACTTGCATCGGGTCAGATCACTTCGGCAGAGCAATTCTTGGACATTTTACGACCTGAATCGCGTCATGATCGGTATCTTCTTACCGGAACAGACGGTGAGGCGTACGGACATCACCAGAAGGGTCTCGATCATATTTTGGGGCAACTGTATCACAAAAAAGCGTTTGATATGATCACGCTTTCCGAGCTGACAGAGCATTTTCCAGTTACTGAGGAGGTTGTTCCTCTTCCCAGTACCTGGGGAACGAGTGAGAGTGAGGTGGCTGAAAAAAACTACTACGCCCGCTGGCACCATATTGACAATGTTATTCATGATAAACAATGGGCACTGACCGAGCTTGCCATTCAGTCGGTCGATGAGGGTTCACAGGCTGTTAATGGTGTAGCGCGTACCCTTCTGGATGAGTCGTTGTACTCGTGTCATTATTGGTGGGCGTCTGCTCGGCCCTGGTGGAGTGTTGAGCTTATCGAACGTGGGGCGCGAGCCTTAGCGGACGTTGTCGCACAGGCACAAGGATTTAAGGGTGGGATACGAGAAGTTGAGAATAAGAAGATCATTGCTGGACCTGCAGCCGAGGCGCTACGGCTCTATCAGGATATTGTGTTTACGGCGTTTGACTGGCTGCGGACGGAGAAGGTGTGGGATCTTTCCCATACCCATTCCTGAGTAACGTTTCTGATTTTTTTCATCATTCTCCATTCTACTGCTCGCCCTAACATATATTTTCAGGGAAACAAAAGAATAGATAGAGAAAAGGGTATCTCAAGAACAAATGAGTATGGCGCTCGTTCAATTCATGACATCAAACTTCTCGTGATAAATACTTCCATCTGTTAGCGCTTGAGCGCAGTGATGGCGGGTAGGCCGTGAACAGGCGATGACTTTTTAGTGGAACTTACTTTTCTTACTCTGGATAAAAACGTTCTACGGTTGAGGTTATCAGGGATGGGAAACTAGCCTCTGGCTCGGGTGAGGATTGCCAGGATGAGAAGGATGACAAATATACCGACGGCTAAGACGACTCCGCCTTTTCGCAGAAAGCCTAAGATACCTGCAGTGCTTTCTTCAACAGCTGGAGCAGGTATTGGTTCTGCTTCCTCGAGAATTTCGC
Source organism: Candidatus Chisholmbacteria bacterium (assembly GCA_963704905.1). Classification (GTDB taxonomy): domain Bacteria; phylum Patescibacteriota; class Microgenomatia; order UBA1400; family Chisholmbacteraceae; genus CAVPHZ01. Next base: position 434,132 of record CAVPHZ010000002.1, on the reverse strand, counting down.
CAAAATTTTCAGCAGGGCCCGTAGCTTCCGGTGAAGTCACTTGAGTTTCTGGTACTTGTGCTTGCCCTGAGGTTAACAATGGAATGGGTTGAACAGATCCACGCATGATTACATCGTTGGACGGATTTCGTACTTTAGTGTTGGATTCTGCAGTGACGAAGAGTTGTGAATAGGCTGACTTGGTCGTAAATTCAGCCTTACCAACACTTAGCGCTCCCAGTTTTAGCGATCCACCGGAATTTGGAACTGACCAGAGAATGTAGGCAAACTTTCCTTCGCCAGCCGGGTAAATGAGATTCTGACAAGAGATTATCACCTTGTACTGAAAGTTTTTAGTCAAGATGGAGGATGCAAAGCAGCGGGCATCAGTTGTTCCTGTAAGTTCAACAGTTCCCTCAGAAGCTTGAACCTTTCCTGCAGTAAGGAGGAGGCTTAAGCCTATAAAAAAAGCGCTGGTGAGAATTTTCAGCGATTTCATGTTATCTTTCTGCTGTATTTTCAGAGGAAAATACTAGCATTCATTGATATTGAGTGCTAATTATAGCGTAGATATTCAAATTGTCAAGTTGATTGTCTTGTATTGGAGTTTTGTGTTACATGAAGCCGATTTTCCCTCTTGCCTCTTTTCTTAGACCGGCCATTATATAGTCTGGTTTGCTGTAATTTCTTGACTACATTCCAATTTCTGAAGCTTCGAAGAAAAATTTGCTGGTGTATCTCATGATACTCCTCTACAAGAGTCTGGAAGAGCGCTTGATTCATGGGTTCAGTAACTAACGCTTCTTCAAAAGAACTGGCGATAAATCCGATCGCTCTAGGATTGTCAACAGTAAATCTTGATCTGTGAACATTTGGATCTACAATCCGCCTATCCAAAGCTGACCAACGTACTTTTCTCAGTAATGGCTGTTTTCTTTGCTTGCCGTTTCTTTGTATGGTATCTATGATTGTTGCCTTTCTCCCAGCATGAGTTTTCACTATTCCAATCGTATGATAGACAGGAATTCCGCCGTCCGTGGATTCGTCTTTTGTATACATCATTGTGCCGGGTGAATATACACTTGGATGATCAACCCGAAGACCTTTTATGATGGTTTTTATGGTTGACAGTAATTCAGATGGCTTTGCATCATCAGGTAAATGCAGTGCAATGAGCGCATATCCATTTCGGGAAAACTCATACCTGAGGGTATGCTCAACGTCTGGGAGCAGTGATCGGTTAAACAAGGATGATTGGATGGTTTCCCAGAGAGGAAGATGAGGAAGGAGTGCGTGAACAACTGTAGATTCACAGTTTGTCTCCGGATCATCGCTAACATGTGAAATAGCTTCTTTTATTCCCATGAGCTGGGATTATACATGATGATTACGGCAACTCCATTATTGAGGTATTTGAGCCGGATTACTTTGATCTCCTGTTTGTGCATGATATAGTCCTGATTATGAATGAACAAGCGAAAATAGCGAGAGTTATCTCAACCACGAAGCGGATATATGAAAATAGTTTGCTGGCTATTGGAGCATTGGTGGCAGCGCCAGTGCAGGCTCCGTATTTTCCCAAGGATGCCAAAAGCTACATGTATTCTTGGCCGGGAAGAGATGGTGAATTTGCTCTGGTCGCATGCGATGTTTGTCTTGGCTGCCAAGGAGTTGGGTTATCTCTCATGATATTTGTCTTCAGTTCGGGTCATTTATGAAAAAACGTGCATTGATTACTGGTGCATCAAGTGGGATTGGGCTTGCATTTTCAAAGCTGCTCGCCAGAGATGGCTATGATGTAGTGTTGGTTGCAAGAAGTCAAAGACGACTCCAGCAGATCAGTAAGGACCTAGAGAATAGTTTTTCTATTCAGGCTTATGTTCTTGAGCAGGACCTTTCAAAGGAAGGAGCTGTAAAGAGCATCTATGATCATCTTCAGCGAAAAAAGATGAGTATTGATGTTTTAGTCAATAATGCCGGATTTGGACTGTTTGGTGAATTTTCTCGAACCGATTGGAAAAAAGAGTCTGCGATGATTCAGTTAAATATCGTTACCTTGACGGAAATGTCCAAGTTTTTCCTTCCATCGATGTTACGGAACAGGAGCGGCAAGATCGTGAATGTCGCCTCCACTGCGTCATTCATGCCAGGGCCACTTATGGCTGTCTACTACGCGACCAAGGCATATGTGCTTTCTTTCAGTGAAGCGTTGGCAAAGGAAGTTGAGGGAATGGGAGTCAGTGTGACTGCACTTTGTCCAGGACCGACTGCTACAGGTTTTCAAAAAGCTTCAGAACTTGAGGAATCGAAACTTATTAAGGGCAAAACGTTTCCTGATGCTCAAGAGGTTGCGCGGTATGGCTATCAGGCAATGAAGGATGGGAAAGTTGTGGCTGTGCATGGGATAGCGAATCAATTGATTGTCTGGTTTGTTCGACTAATGCCCAGGAGCATAATCACTTCAATGGTGTACAAATTTCAACAGATAGATAAGGGGTAGTCAAACTTATAGTAATAGCGTTCCGTTTTGCTACTTTATTTTACATGTACTATGAGTCTTTCGTTAATATTCTTCACAGTCTCTTGTACTCATGAATGAGTAGGGATTGCATAACTTCTAGCATTATTCACTAGTACGTGATGTACGTTTCTCGAACGAGAACTTCTGTTCACTATATTAATATAGGTCTTTGATATGGAATGTGGCATCGTTAGTCAAGATTTGGTTGGCATATGGCTTTCCATTGACGGTAAGAGCGAAAGGCAGTTCGTAGATACCTGGTTGTCGCTTTACGACAAGATTATACTGATCTGCATTTTCTGGCTCAGGAAGGTTGTAGGTGATTTTGGCCTCGGATTTTTCCTGTGAGGGAACAATGACCCAAAATCCGACGATTTGGAAGTCACCATATTCTTCGATGGTAAAGCTCGTGTCTTTTTTGATGGTTGGTGGTTTTATGGTGTCTTGTTTGATTGATTGCGTGCGTGCTTTTCCATTGACTGTCACTTTTACAACGGATGCATCTCGAGGTAGAGCAACTCTATGGTAGTTTAAATAGTCTCCACCCCAGCTGAGTGGAGGTTGGGCAATGCTTGAGGCGTTCTGGTTCTCCCATTTGAACGTGGTCGTGTTTGTGATGCCAGTTTTCATCGTAACGTCGTGATAGATTTTGCGTTTTATGCAGCAGTTAGCTTTGTTGGCACCGAGATTCGATTCAACAGCGTACAGGAAATCCTGCTCATATCCACCAAGCGTACCATCCCAGCCTTGTCGAGATATTTCTTCTTGAGATGGTTGGTTTTTTATACTGATGAGGATTTGTTTTTCTTGGAGCTGAGTTAGCAGCAGGTGAGCGAGTCTGATTTTTTTCCAGCTATTTACGTTTAGCGTTTTTTCCCAAAGCACGTCGCCAACGGCTGAGAGGTAGGTGCTTTTCCGTTGAGATCCAGGGAAAAAATCCTCCTCGGCATAGCGTTGGGCGAGTTCGTAGAAGTTTTCAGTGGTCACTGTTTCGGGGAAATCTAAGGGTTTTACCGGACCTATGATCTCAAGCCACTTCTGAATAAGGCCAAGGTTGACGGCGATGATGCCATCACTATTCTCTTCACCGCCTTTTTGAAAAAACCATTCAATGTCTTGAGAGGAATTAGCAAAGTCTATATGCCAATTGCTATTTCTGAGTCTCCAGTCCCCAGTCCAAAATGCCTGCTGCAGGGGAGGGATGGAGTCTACATGTCCCTTGAGTTGTCCGTCTGGTACATAAATATCATTGATGGTCCAGTTTTCAAGTACTCCATTTTTAAAATTGAGTTTTGCATACGAACCCATAAATCCTCCACTTGGCCGAAGCTCGGTATTGTTTTGAAGTAGAACGATGTAGGTTTTGTTATCTAAGAGTGTTGGTAGACGAGAGAAGAGCGGGAGGTTCTGAAAGCCGCAGTAGGAAAGATTCCTATGCGAGTAGGCAACATCGTTCTCATTTCCGGTAAAAACTGCATGTACTAGCTGATTAAAATTTAAGGAACAATAGATTGAGTATAGAGTAATTGTTATACTCACAATAAATAGTCCGATGAGAGGGATTATATTGCGCATATTAGACTTGTATCTTTAGGTTTTTCTTTCGAAAATATTGTGTGGAATAGGTTTGAGCGAAAGGGACGTATTCGTATTTTCTTAGGTAGGAGAATGAGGGGAGATAGTGGAAGTTTTCAACCAATATTACATCTGGTCTGAAGTGTTTCCAGTCATTTGACTTAAGCACCAGAGTTTCAAATCCTTCAACGTCGATATTGAGCAAATTGATGTTATGCTTCGCTTTATCTTTCAGAATAGTTGAGAGTGGAGTTGTGGTTATTTGAATATTACCGATGTATCGGGATTGATTGGACTTACGAATTACACTAGATCTCTGGGTATCAAAGGTGTTCAATGCAGCATCTTTGAACATGTGGAAGGTAAGCGATTCTTTTCTTGCACTAATTGCGGTTTCGATGTTGATGTCTCTTTGTCTCACACGGTTGAATAGATCGATTCTCCCTGGAGTCGGTTCAATGTTGATGCCACACCAACCTTGTTCATAAAGGAGCTGAGTGTTGCTGAAATGAAAGGGGTGATAGGCGCCGACATCGACGTAAAAACCTTTTTTTAATCCTCTGAAGAGCTTCTGGAGTATCAAATCTTCTCCTTCTTGGGAATATGAGGATTTTCTGTAGAGAAACGGGAGGTTCAACCTGGTAGCAACTTCACTTTTCAGCTGGCTCAGAATCGGACTTTTAGCCATAGATTGGCCATAGTGTAGCAGTAGCGATCAAGCAGAACAACATACTATGGTGGGGTTTGTGTTCCAGAGTTCACGATCGTGAGTCTGAAATGACGTTGTTCTATTCAGTTCAACATCAAGTTTTTTCTTCTTGAAGAAATTTTAGATTGATGAAGTAGAGGATGAGGGTGCCATAAAAGGTGTTGTTGAGGAGGAGGGAGTTTCTTATTCTAAATTGAATTCTTCACAGAGGTAGTTATTACACAGGCTTTGACTAACTCTTTTTCCAGAGCTAGTTGATTCGGAGGCGCTATTGTAGCAATTATAACCACACCTAAACGTGCCGTTTACAGGAGTTTTTCTCCAAGCACTCATGTAGCAGTCAGTTAATGTTGGAAAACCACCCAATACTTTCTGTTCAGCTCCAACTAGTGCTTCGCCGGAGGAATAGATGAGAAGATCCCACGTTTGATTGGGTTTAGTTCTGAAATTAAAATCCTCGTCATGTTTTCCATCTATTCTCAAGAGAGAGAAGGAAATAAGGGTAAGGCTAGTTATCGCAAGAGCTAATATCACTGATATTCTCAATTTTTTGTGCATAATCTGCAGTGTTTCAGTATCAGCTTGAAAACTATTTTACTTGACTGTAGGAATTAAGAGATGAGATGATAATAGTACGGATAATGTCTAGAGTAAATACTAATTATTCTATCAAGATACTTCTCCCTGCGTTAACTTTATTCCTGGTTGGTTTAATTTATATTCTAAAAGCTAGTACCTTTGTTACTGCTCAAGATACCTCTGAGAATTGGCCAATGTTTCGAAAAGATTCTTCACACTCTGGATTTAATGCTGAAGAGACATCTCTTCAACCACCTCTAGAATTGAAATGGGAAGCTGATATCGGTTTCGGCGGGGCGAGCTCAATTGTCGTAAACAATGTAGTGTATTTTAAGGCAGGAGGCCAGATACACGCAGTTAATGCGACATCGGGTAATGAGATTTGGGCGTATGCGGTTTCCGCTGGAGCTCGTACAAGTCCAGCATACTCCGAAGGATTAGTACTGACGGGAAATCCTTGTTCCAATTGTGCTTTTGAGGCAATAGACGTTGAGGATCATTCACAAGAATGGTTTCATACGTTTCCTTCTGGGGCTAGAGACCCAGTTATTGAAAGTGGCGTGGCATACTTTGGGTCTGACGATAAGTTTGTCAGGGCGGTGCGTGTTGACGGAACAATTTTGTGGACATCTCCGGTGCTTAATAGTGGGATGTTAACAGTGCCAGCAGTCGGAAATGGAAATGTATATATTGGGACAGCAGACTCGAGATTTTATGCTCTAGATGCCTCAAATGGTAGCATAGTTTGGGACTATTCAATTTCACCTTCCGGTCGTGTTCTATTTCCTTCACCATCTGTGGATGGGGATGCTGTCTACTTTGGTAATGGATGGAAGGAAATAATTTCCTTGGATGCAAATACTGGAGCTTTTAAATGGATATCACCAACTCTAGAAGATGCAATCGGCAGTTCTCCAGCGGTGGCATACGGGAAAATATTTCTGATCGTTAACAACGGAAGAGTATATGCGCTTGATAAGGCAACAGGAGATGTTGTTTGGAACTATAAGGCCGGAGCTAATTTGGCGTCTGCAAATTGGTCTTCTCCAGCAATTGCCAATGGGGTGGTGTATGTGGGATCTACGGATGGGAAGTTGTATGCTCTTGATGCTTTGAATGGTGATTTACTCTGGAGTTATCAGACAGGTGGTCCTATCATTTCTTCTCCGGTGGTGGCAAATGGCATGGTGTTTGTAGGGAGTAAAGATGGAAAGTTTTATGCGTTTGGACCGAAGAGTCCCGATCCTTTTTTGGATCTACCCTGGGATTATGTTAATCAGGGTGTGCAATTTTCTGAGGCAGCGCTGTCAATTAATTCTTTCTTTGATCATCGTTATCCTTTATTTGGAGAAGAACCTGAAGAGGCTCGTTCTAAGGTCAGGATTTATACTGGGCTTGAGTATGCAACATCATCTCCCTATGAAAGTGGGCACAATGGTTATGATTATGGGAGAAAGGCAGGTCTTCCGGATGGTTATCCTGTCTTAGCACCAGCTGATGGCGAGGCTACATACAGATTTGACACAAATGGCGGGAATACGATTCTTCTTGATCATAAGAACGGCTTTTTTACCTGGTATATGCATTTGCGTAAAGATGGTCTTATCGTTTCTCCTGGAGGTGATCCCGTGAATGTAACTCAAGGCCAACACATTGGCTTGGTTGGAAATACTGGGAAAAGGACAACCGGTTCGCATTTGCATGTTTCTGTTATCAAAGACATTAACGAAAATGGTGTTTTTGATGATTATCCCAGCGGGTTGGTTGATCCCTTTGGGTGGTTGCCAGTTCCTTATTCCAATGACCCATGGTCTCTCTCTGGTGGGGCAGAGAGTAGTTATCTTTGGACGACCTCTTTAGAAACAAATACTTACGAGCTCTCTAACTCTGGAGGGAGTTTTTCTGTCGGTGGGATGGAGCTCGTTTTTCCTTCAGATCCAGCGCGACCTGCTCTAACTTTGCGAGTTCGTGAGCTACCTGCGTTTCATTCCGACTTCAACCTTCGAGGTGTGACTCATTCATTTGACATCCTGGCATACGACGAAAATAACAATTTTGTTACTTCTTTTTCTGAGCCATTTGAGATGCGATTCTCATATGAAGATTACATGCACAGCGCTGTTTCTGAGCATAGTCTTTCTATCTACTGGTTTAATCAAGTGACTGAGAAATGGGAAAAGGTTGATACAACGCTCGATGAAGCGAATAACACTGCTACTGCGAATATCAATCATCTTTCTTCTTATATCTTGATGGGGGAGGCCATTGATCTTGAAGCTCCGATAACTGAGCTTCATCTAGAAGGACAAGTGGTGGAGCCGGGAGTGTTTAGTACTCCTGTGGAACTCAGCCTTTCTGCAGATGATGGTGATGGTCTTGGAGTTGAGTATGTCTACTTTAGTAAAGAGAATGACATCGATTGGGAGTTATATGAAGAGCCGCTTGTATTTGGAGAGGATGGAACGTACATAGTTTTTACTCATTCTATGGATCAGGCTGAAAATGTAGAAGCTCCGCATTCGGTCACGTTTACAATTGATACATCAATTCATGTGGTTACTTTCGAATCAATGCGAGAGGATGTCTGGAGAATGCGAGACGAAGGACATATTACTCATGATTGGACGGCACGATTGTTGACTTGGCCGATATGGTTTGCGGAAAAAGCATATGATCAAGGAAGGATGAAGTTGGTAAAGTTCTTCTTGAGTCAATTTGAGAAACGGTTGGAGCTATTCCATCCACATTTTGTTGATGATCAGGCGTATACGCTTCTGAGTGAAGATCTCCAGTTGCTTCGAACGTCACTCTGAACCAATATTTTGCATCAATAGACGCAATAACGACTGTTTGGTATACTGCTGCCGAATTAATAAGAAATTGCATGATGAGGAGCGATATGAAAGACATTGTCGTCTTAGGAGCTAAGCCAAATGATAGTCAGAAAAAGCGATTAGCGAAACTGGGCGAAGTAAAGTACCTCCCAAGTCCATCAAGTTCTAAAGAATTCGTCAAACAAGCCAAAGGAGCTGATATTCTTTATAGCGACGGTGCGTTCTTACTTGATAGCTTATATAAGCTAAAAAATATTTTTGTAACCTACCCATATGTTGAACTTGGAGTATTTAATTCAGGAAAGTTGAAGCAACAAGGAGTGATCGTTGCAAATTCTCAGGGTGGGAACAGACCATCAATCATTGAGTGGGTGTTGTTCATGACGCTCGATTTGTTTCGGAAGTTTTCTCCTATGGTACGAGCTAAAAAGAACTTTCCCGTCAAACTCCAAGAAACGTTGGTTGGGAAAAAAGTGCTTATTGTCGGAAAAGGGAGTATTGGTACAGAAATCGCTATCCCTTGCAAGGCCTTTGGTATGAAAGTCTCATTTTTTAAACGAGGTGATAACTTGAGAGAGAAATCAAAAAATGCTGATTTAATCATAAACGCACTTAACTGCAATTCTAGTAGCAAAAATCTGCTTGATGAAAAGTTCTTTATGTCTCTAAAAAAAGGAGCGTATTATTTAACCTTTGTTCGTCCATACACGTATGACATCGATGGAATGTTGAAAGCAGTAGACAAAGGTATCATGGCTGGAGCTGCAATTGACTGTGATCCAGAAAACTTTGGAGATACAACGAATAAGTTTTACAGGAAGTGTTTAGGCAACAAAAAAGTTTTAGTAACACCTCATATTGCATTTTCCACCAAGCAAGCAATAGTCAATGGTGCAGAAGTTGCAGTGCAAAACATAGAAGCATATGTTGCTGGAAAACCTCAACATATCCTGACTAAGAAGTAAAAGCCTTTGCTTCGATTATCAATGTAGAACTTTCTGAAAATGTGATGTTGTGTTCACGATCGTGAAGCTGAAGTGGCGTTTGAAGTGAGGGTTTAGAGCGCGTTGGGTGTGGAGTTGACCGTTGGTGTGGCTGTAGGGCTGGCAGTGGGGGAAGGAGCAACCGTGGGAGTTGGTTTTTGGCATTCATTCCATAATCCCCGTGCGAAGGTTTTAGCTTCGATCTGAGCTTCTCTGAGCTGCAATTGACGATCAATGTCCGGAGGATATGATGAGGCAAGCGCATACCCGCTTCGGACAAGATAGTCATTGACGAATATCTCTCCTGCCTCAACATAGCGCAGAAGCCTGCCATAACGGTCCGTTTCGGAAACATCTTTTTCTAGTTTTACTCGTTTATCGAGTACGAGAAGTTCATTTTCTCTTTTGGCTGCTTCAAAATAACATTCATCTTTTTCGGGAGTGTCGATGCCAATATAGCGAACTTTTTCCCCAGTCTCGAGTTCAATGGTGTCACCATCGATGACTCTGGTTACCAACACTCCTTCTTCTTTCTCAGTTGTTCCTTGGGAAGCACCAAGGGTTTGAGAAAATTCGTCTTGAGCTTTGAGAACCAGTTCCACTGCATCTTCGGCCTGGTTTTGGGAAGGGATGATGCTTTTAGGGAGCCCGAGTACTGAGACTAGTAGCGTTATGAGTAGCCCTAAGAAAAACGCAGCAATTTTTTTCTGTGAAGATTGCATATGCGTATTATACCGTTTCATCTGCGAATCTGGGCATTCATGATATACTTCGTTTTATTTTTACTCAAGTTGCTTATGTCGGCTAAAGATAGTGAGTTTGGATACCGTCCGTTTCTTGATCCGGAGGGAAATGGAAAATCAATCTATGCCGTACGTTTTTCTGGTGAGGATGGGCAGGAGGTTATGTCAGATCTAATGTCATTTCATCAGGCTCGGGAGATGGTTGAACGAACGGGAGGAACACTGATGATCTTTGATGCGGATATTTTTCTCGGATCTGGGAAAGATGATATGCCGCCAATTGACGGAACTGAGTGGACCGGTGATGCTTAGAAATTTTCCAGTCTGTCGGGGTGATTTTTCAGATATTCATTTTGAGATTTGATGATCTGATCTTTAACCTGGATGGGATTGGGGATGTGCTTGAGCCTGAACTTCCGCTTTTTGCCGGCCGTCTGAATGTCAATCTCACCGAAATTGAGCATGGTTTGCATGGGTCCTTCTATGCGTACGGAAATATCCTGGATTTTTGCTAAATTGAGTTCGGCAACGGTGCGCCGAAACATTCCCTGCTGTTCGCTGGCGATGACTCGATGATCGGTAACCAACCAGACATTGAGAAGGTACATCGTCAGACCGTAGAACAGTCCGTACCACCAAAAGAGGTAATAGAGCGAAACCATATACCAGTAGAATACTGAAACTCCCAGCTTGAGGAGATACGGCTGAAGAGGAATGTAAATAAGCAGCGGAATCAGACCGAGAATGAGGAGGATAATTCCGATATCGACAAGTTTGAACCAGTGCATTCTGTGCAGTGATATTGTTTGCTCGTCTGGGAGCTGGCCTTCAAAGCTATTTTTTGTGGTTGAAAATATTCTAAACATATTTACCTGTGTCTCAATGCTAGATCAAGCGGGACACTCACAAAGTCTAACAGTTGTACTTGAGTAAAGAACAAAACGGTGATGATTGTAAGAATCAAGGCTCCCGAGAGAAAGATGAAGGCAAGACGCTTGGGAGAAGTACCGATACCGAAGCGAGTGAGGTGATAGATGAGGAAGAAGCCTAGAAACCAGAATGTTCCTAGACCAAAGATAAGTGCGAGAATGGGTATGAGGTCAAAATGGATTGAATCAGGCATAAAAAAACGAGCATCTGCCCATCTGGCTGTATTGTACAAAACTCAAACCTCACTGTAAAGCAACTTTATTTAGTGTCGAATGGTAATGCCATCCGGATAGTGTCACGAATCAATTTTTTCTATCATAGTTATGGACTCTAAGGTGATCACCATGGGTGTTCAGCGGGATTAATTAGTGCGAATATGTTATTTATTGCGAGAAGAACCAGTAGTAGTAAATGGAGAGACGACGAGGGAGATTTTTTATCCGTTTCATGAACGTATCTTGAGGATATTTAGCCAAAAGTAGATTTTCCAATGAATTTTTTATTAGGTTAATGTTCGGTGTCTTTTTCTCTAAATACTGCGAGTAACTCTGTTGTTCATTATTACCTTGGTTCTCACTTTCTTTACCCTCTTGATTTTGAGATTGGTTCTTTCCCTCGCCGTTGTTTTGATTTTCTGAATTGTTGCTATCGGCTTCGTCCGATGCATCTCTAGATAGAGAGTTGGGTTCGCATTTGCATGCTTGGTTAAGGAGTTGTCCATCAGGGCAGCTTTTATCTTGGCTGCAGATAGGAGGGAGCGTAGGTAGCGGTTCTGGGCACCAACCATTCTCTGGTTCCATGATTTCGCAGGGAAACGCCGTGTCAAGGCATTTTGGTTTTGGCCTGCAGGTTGGGGTTGGAAGGGGAGGTTCGATTGGCGGGATCGTATTTGTACAGTCGCTTGGGCAGGTTCCGGACCTGAACCAACAGGGCATCAGGGGACAAGGATCGGTTTCGCAGGTGGGACAGAAGGATTCATCGGCTTCGCCGGCTTCGCAAATGTGATTACCACAGACAGGATGGTTAGTTGGAGGTTGGGTAGGTTTTGGATTTCCCTCTAGACAGGTTTTGAGGTCGTCGGTCATGATCCAGCCGCATTGATCATTGTCCTGCAACTTACATTCGGCTCCTTTATAGCAGGCGTATTCATCCCGCCACTCACAGGTTGTGAAGATAGGACCGGTATTTGAATCAACGCACAGCTGACTGGAACATCCGGCTACGATGCAGCTTCCGTTTTTTGGAGGTGTAATTGGTTCGATCTGAATCGGTTGGGGAAGAAGTTCTTGAGAATAGGAACGACTTGGGGAGTTTAATCCTGAAGTAAAGGCGATGAGCAGAATGGAGAGGAAAAGTATTACGCGTTTCATCTTGAGTTTGCAGGAGGAGCAGGAGAATAATCTGGCGAAGTTATAATATTTATTGTCAAGATTGTCAACTCTTAGAGAATCTATTGCATGATGTTCTTATAGTGAAATTAGAGGAATCAGGAGTTTATCCAAGCGCAAAAAAAGCTCATCGAGAAAGATGGCTTAAAGAGCACCTTCTATTGAAAGCTGAAACGAAGGATCGAGAGGTTGAGGCTGGAGCAGCTGAGCCTCTTGGTCGCTTTGTAGAAGCTGCTGAAAATTATGGGGTAAAAGGTCTCCGTTGTGAAATGACTGAAGATGGGAGTGCGATGATGAGTCAAGTTAGAGGAGAAGGATGGAAGGCTCTCGGCGCAGATTACACATTATTTATTGGTTTGACACCAGATGGAGTTGGAGATCACCACAACACACTACTTGAGGAGGGAAGAGAATATCAAGGAATTGATCTAAAGAATGGGGTGGTGTCTAAAGATCATCCAATAGCCGTACTTATGAAGGGATTGCAAGATCAAAGAGAAGGCATTGAGGCAAACATTATTGGTGGACACTCTGAGTGGAAGAAAGGTGATGAAACAGAGCTGGGTGTTGATACCCGGTTGCAGCTTGATGAAGAGGGAAATTTACGAGGAAATATTCCCGTTGGTGAAGAGTTTAAAGTCATGATTGAGGGCGCGCAGTTTAAATGGATGGATGCAGCGGAAGGAGAGACACAGCGGTTGATTCTCGAGCGGCCACCTGAAGATACAGTGAGTGCGGGGTAGAGTGTTTTATCAAGTATACATACTAGTTTCTATTGTTCCTTGTAGAAAGTGTGTTCATCTTTTTTCCATATATCTTGGGTAAACTTTTCATCTGTTCTGTTGACATTCGCCAGTGCCACTGGCCGTGGGCTTTGCCTGGCTGGTTCATGCGGGCCTTGCGTCCGAGAAATAGAATATCTTGCATGGGAAAGATGACCCGCTGTGCTTGCGAAGCAGACATCCGGTCGATTACCTGCCAATTGAGTTCTTTTTCTGGTGATGTGGAAAGGTACTCAGTAAGATTTTTTTTCTCGTTTGTTTTTAGCCTATTGAACCATTGTAAAAGCGTTCGGTTATCATGCGTGCCTGTGTAATAGACGCTGTTTGGGTCTTTAGCCAGGTTGTGTGGGAGGTTGGGATTGGTAGTGTTGTCTGCAAGATTTTTACCGAGATCGGAGAAGAGAAACACTTTCATGCCAGGAGCTACTTTTTTTTGCAGCTGATGGACATCCAACGTGGAGAAGCCAAGATCTTCGGCGATGAATGGTAGTGCTCCAAGATGCTTTTGAATACTGTTAAAAAATTCTTCACCCGGACCACGAATCCATTTGGCATGTTTTGCATTCTGCTCGGATGCTTTGACTCTGCCATAGGCAATGAACCCGCGGAAATGGTCGAGTTTCAGCAGATCTACATACTGGAATTCTCTCTTAAAACGATTCAGCCACCAGGAATAGACCTTTTTATGATCAGATGCTGAACCGATCAAACCCCAGCTATACAAGGGAAATCCCCAGAGTTGACCATTCTGATTAAAATTATCAGGTGGAACAGCTGCAACCCAATTCATTCTGCCAGATTTTTTGTCCAGCTGGAAGAGATCTTGATTTGCCCAGACATCACTGGAATCATATGCCGGGTACATGGGGAGGTCGCCGATTATTTCTATATCAAGGGATTGTGCCTTTTTCTTGAGGTTAGTTATTTGCTCGTCGAATATAAATTGGAGATAGTTGAACATTTCGACCACATCATCGTTAACATGGTTTTCGAAGCCGGGCTTTTGGAATTTATCTTTATCTTCCCAGGTGTTCCAGGGTTTTTCCCAGCCGTACCAGTCTTTGAGTGCCATAAATTTTGTGTAGGAGTTGAGCCATTCCTGCTGAGCCTGTTTAAATGCATTGAAGCGCTCCATCCGGGTGGAGTTACCTCGTTTTTGAAATCCGGAAAAGGCGCTTACCAGCGTGTGGTTGCGTTTGTACTTCCAAAGGAAGTCGTAATCAACCCGGCTGTCGTGCATCCCCTGTTCGATTTTGGCTGCATTCCAATGGTGAAGATAGTCTTGGTATTCGGTTTCCGTAAGATCCCCATATTCGAGTAAATATTTTAGGTTGATGAGCATCTCATTTCCAGCAAACAGACTGGGGCCCTGAAATGGTGACCCGAGACGGTTGGTTGGATGAATGGGGAGTATCTGCCAGATTGATTGGCCGCTTCGTTTTAAGAAATCTAGGAAGTCATGTGCATGTTGGCCTAGGGTACCTATGGCTTCCTGGCCGGGGAGTGAAGAAATATGAAGGAGGATACCGCTTTTTCGTTGTAATTCATTCACCGGTTCATTATAGTAAATTCTGTATGAATGTGTTGTTTGCGGCTGCTGAAGCTGCACCCCTGCTTAAAAAAGGCGGACTTGGGGATGTTGCCGGGAGCCTGCCTTTGGCATTACACAAGCTAGGTGTCGATGTTCAGGTAGTCCTTCCCTGGCATCCTGAAATTGATATTGCACGCTGGAATGTCCAAGAACGTCAGGGTATTGGAGAAACTCGGTTAGGGGAGAGTGAGGTCCCGGTATTTTTGTTGGCAAAAGATACGTTTGCTACGGCTTTGGGATCTGGAATTCAGCTTGATGTGGGTGAAGAAGAGCTGCTTTACCAGCGTTTTTCCGAGTCAATGATCGAGTTTATCCGGTCACGGGAATGGAAACCTGAGGTGCTTCACGGCCATGACTGGCACGTTTCCAGGGCGATGGCGCTGATTGAATTGGCGCCAGGCAGTGAGCTTCACCGATGGGGATATCAAGATAAAGCCAATCTAGCGACGCTGTTTACTATTCATAATCTTGGATATTTCTGGACGAGTTTGCGTCAGGCTGTGTTGACTGCCGATATTATCAATACTGTTTCTCCCAGTTATGCCAAAGAAATTCTCACTCCGGAGTTCTGTGCCGAGTTATGTCAAGAACTACAGCAGAGGCAGGAAGATCTTTTCGGTGTGCTAAACGGCATTGACTATGGAATTTGGAACCCCAGTGATGATCAGTTTTTAGCGCTTCAATATGGTAAAGAAAATTTGAGTGAGGGCAAAGAGAACAATAAGGCGGCATTGCTGCAAGAAATCGGCATGCCAGGGAATGGTGGTTTACTGGTTAGTTTTGTTGGCAGGCTTGATCCCAAGCAGAAAGGTGTAGATGTGTTGGTACAGGCTTTGGATAAGATCGTTTCTGATGGCTCGCAAGTGGTTGTGTTAGGCACCGGGGATCCCGGACTGGAGAATGCGCTGCGGAATGCTCAGGAACAATATCCAGATAAAGTACGGGTGAAAATTACCTATGATGAACGATTAGCGCATTTGATTTACGCGGGTTCTGATTCGCTCGTCATTCCGAGTAAATACGAGCCGTGTGGATTAATTCAAATGATTGCGATGAAGTATGGAACCTTACCCATAGCTCATGCGGTTGGCGGGCTTAAAGACACCATTGTTGATGGAGAAAACGGCTTTTTGTTTGACCAGTATTCTTCTGAGGCTTTGGCTCAAGCAGTTGAAAGAGCCAGAGAGGTTTTTGGGAGAGATGATGATTGGAAGCGGATGGTGAAAAAGGGAATGGAGAAAGACTTTTCTTGGGAGATGAGTGCTCAGGAGTATGTCAAGCTTTATCAGAAGGCAATGGGGAAGAGTAGGAAATAATTATCAAGATTCAATATTCCTGATATTATAGAATCATGGCGAAATTTGTTCCTGATGTTAACAGCAAGCGGTGGGTGGTGATCGCTCCGGGTCGGAGCGCACGGCCAAAAGAGGAAGATAAGGATATTATCGGTGAGACGGTTATCACAAGTGAAGCTGATGAATTTCCCATGAAAGATGGATATCATCACAGTGATGACTGCCCGTTTTGCTATGGAAATGAAGATCGAACGCCCCCTGAGATTTACCGGTGGGGGAAGAGCGATCCCCATGATTCGAATTGGATTGTCCGTGTGGTTCCTAATAAGTATCCCATCACTGATCTTCATGAAGTGATCATCCATTCTCCTGATCATCTCCTCGATATTCCGCAGTTTCCGCCAGACCATGTGGAGGTGATCATTAAAGTCTATCAAGAACGATATCAAGCACTCCGAGAGCATGGGCAGGTGATTATTTTTAACAATGTCGGGGAGGATGCTGGTGCGAGCTTGCGACATCCTCATACGCAGATTGTTGATGTGCCGCATCACCTTACCCTCGACGTATTGACGATTGAGGCTGTGAATAATCTTATTGTAGAGAAGGAGCAGTTTGTTGCCTGGGCACCAGATTTTTCTCAATGGCCATGGGAAGTTTGGATCGCTCCGAAGCACTGCTGCCAGCGAGAACATGACAAAGGACCTGCCTGTTTCTTTGGTGGGATTGGTGATGATCAGATTCCTGAATTTGCCCGACTATTACAAGACATGCTGCAGCGGCTGCTGAAAAGCTTTCCCAAGATGAATTATAACTATTATATTTACCCCGGAGAGTGCTGGTATTTACGGATTATCCCTCGGCTCATTCATAGAGCTGGGTTTGAGATGGGGACAGGACTCCGCGTAAATATTGCGGATCCTGCAGATGTTGCACGTCATTTACAAGAGAATGGAAATTCTCAGTAGATGATTACTCTTCCTGCGTTTTTGGACTCATTCCCAGCAGCCACAAGACAGATTCCTTGCGGTAGCGGCGATCGCCGCGGGAATTGATCCTAATAGCTGGGAGCTTTCCACGTTTGCCCCAGCGTTTAATGGTGAGCGGAGAGACTCGGAGGAGTTCCGCAACCTCACGGACAGTGAGAAGATCAGGCAGGCTCTCAAGTGACAGTTGTTTTCTATTCCTACCGAGGCTTCCTGTATCACTTACAGCCATATTAAGTCGCACTATATCAGAGTATTTCGGATTGTGTCAAGGAACATAATTCCCAGATTTGAACCTGAGTTGAGCAGGTGATTATCCTGGTTTTGGATATTTTAAGTAAAAGTCTTTATACTTTTCTAATGAATACTTCGATTGACAGAAGAATTAAAAACCGATTCCAGATTTATGCTGGAGTGAGAAGCAGGGAAGAGGATGACGCTTTGTATTATCGTATTTACGCGGAAGTATATAAGGAAATACTGCGATTCATTGAAGAACAGCTGGACAAGAAAACACTCGAAACAATTAGGAAAGAGATAGAAAAGATCGACATAATAAAGGGTGAACCACTATTGACTTTTAAGAAAACCTATAGTATAATACTGCGCAATCTACCAGAGGAAAAGGAGTTTCGATATCGACTCGACAGGCGAGTCGATCATTTTATCAATAACCTCCTCATCACAACAATTAAACGACGGTAGAGAACCTATGACAGAAGCACCACCTGATGTTCGTGTTCGACCTAAGCCAAGCGGAGATCTGTTTGTTGGTAAAGAGGTGGTTGTAACCCCCGATGTCCATGGCATAGCCTCAGGTGAAACACCTGATTTTTCAACATTCATTGATACAAAAGAAAGAAAGCACGGCAAGAAAACCTCGCGATTGACTGAAGATGGCAGAATATTTATCAAGAAGCGAATGCGTGATTTAGGATTGGAAGACGATGAAGGTAATCTTCGCTTTCAAGATATTCGGCAGTACATTAAGGATCTAAAAGATCTATACCAAAATGTAAAGGCGTCTGAACGCACGGATGAACAAAAGTTCAGTTATCTCACCGTCCGATCACTCGAAATGCGGTTGCTCAGGGCTGAGCAGATCAACACCGAAGAAGCAATAAAAGCCACAAACAGCCCTTGGAATTCAGTGGTTGATGCTGTTGCGAATATCGATCAGTACAAGGCTCTCCCTAGAGCCTTTGTTGAAAATATGATGAGACCACTGGGACATAAGGTTTTTATGGAGGTTCAATCATTCACAGATGATTCATTGTCCCAAGATTTGCTCTTTCATACATTTTCAGACCAATTGGCCACTGAAGGCCTCAAGAATATTTCCAATTTGAGCCAGGTACTGGGTGACCCTGAACAAGTAAGTAACCGATTGAGTCAACTCATGATTTCTGCCCTGGGCGGTACGATTGATGTCAACGCATCGACAGCGGCTGTTCGGAAAACCTTTGAGACGACTTTGCACAAGGCGCTATTCCGGGCTCGCTTTGAAGCGGAGGAGCCAAGGTTTTTGCTCGAGCTACAGAAAGGATCAGCTTTCAAAACTTGAAGTCATAGACCAGGCTGGAGCACTCCCGGAGAAGGTGCGAATGGATCTGAATGGCTTGAGAATGGAAATTCCCCAGCGGGAACAAGTTCAAAGCAAAATTCGTGCAATGCTTCCTGATATTCAAACCGAGGAAGATTTAGTTGAAGGCCTGCGGGAGGTTTGGGGGGATATTGGGCTCCTTGATGATGTTGATCATATCAACCGGCTTCTTGAAGAAAGCTGGGTTTCAGAACCGATGAAGAAAAAACTCAAGGTTGAGAAAGGTAAAAAGAAACAGGGGTTGAAGGGCCGATTGCTGGGAATTCGAGCCGGAATTGAGGGAGTTGCCAAAGGCATACGAAAACAAGATGTTCCGTCTTTACCAGCCGGAACATGGGCCAGGAAGTATGAAGAACATCTTATTGCTGTGGCTGAGCAGGAATGGCCGAGAGATAAGCCAAAAACCAATGGAACACGGTTAAAAGTAATGAATTCACTTCGGATAGCAATGATTATGACCGGAGCGTTTTCCGGTGTTACACAACAGCTTATCGAAGGACATGGAGGGTATCACTCTGCCTCGGATTTTCTGCTTCCTGATACCGAAGAATCCGACCATCCACATATTGGTGAAATTCTTGGAGATGCTGCAAGTGATCTTTTTGAGACCATCGTCGACCGCTTGGCTGATGATTCACCGGTAGATGCGCTGGATATTCATGGTTTGGAAAGTGATGATCTTGATGAAATTCTCTCTGAAGGACTGACAGGTGGAGGGGGTCTGTCAGAAGAGCAAGTACACCATGGTGGGTTGCAGCCTGAACATGTTATCGATAACCACACTGACGGCTTACAAAGTGGTACTGATACACATGTTGCAGAACATGTGACAAATCAAGAGCAAGTGCCACATGAAGCAACGAATATTTATGAATTTGTTTTCTCGCCATTGCTTTCAGAAATCCAGGAAGCCCGGCATGACCGCTACAATGCAATGACCCTAGATCAACAGGAGAAGTTTGAGGCTGCTGTAGGGACAGAGATGCTCAACTGGGACGGAATGGTTTTTTGGCTGGTAGGGAAAGATACTGCTGAGGGAGAAGGCCGGGGCGATACGATCATCGGTTTGGTTGTTGACCCCACTGATGGAGACATCCAAATGATTTCGATTAACCGGGATCTGCGTGTTCCAGAACTTGATGGGAGACCGATTAATACTGCCTGGTGGGTCGACCAGGATATACTAGAAAAAGAAGGCCGATACGAATTTCTTGATCCAAGTGTAGCGCGGGAAATTTTTGAAGATGCGACGGGATTGCCTGCTGATGCGATGCTCGAAATCAACTTTGATGCATTCACTTCCATCGCGCGAACTGTTTTTGGCAATAAAATCCCAGTAACCATTGAGGAGGGACAGGGATACTACAGCAGAAACCTTGACATCTCTTTTGAGGAAGGACAAACATATGAGCTGACTCCAGAAGAACTGTTAAATTTTGTGCGAGAGCGAAAGACTACCTCAACGTTTCACAGGGAGGCCAGGCAAATGGATGTTGTTGAGTTGTTGATAGATATTGGCAGGGATCATTTTGTTAATAATCCTGAGAAATTGCTTTCACTTGGCCAACGGGTGGTTCAAACTGTACGGGATCTGGAAAGCGAGGAACGACAGGATTTACGCCTGACCTGGGATGTGGATATTGCAGATAGCCAGGGCCGAGATGTTCCGGTGAATTTAACCCAGATGCTGAAATTGTACATGGCATCATTTGCTGACATTCTTAAAGATCTGAGACGATGGGGTGATCTGATTAAAGTCACTGCTAATACTGCAGGTAGTGATGAGCTGATGCCGGATATTGATAAATTTGCGTTAAGTGCTAATCCTGAGAGTGATGTGCGGATTGTCAGTGATGGAACGAAGTTCGTTATGGAGGGGCAAGAGCAAGCTGTTGTACATTCTGAGCGGTCCTTATCATATTGGGAAACACTTCGGTTAAAGGTTGCCGAGCTTCTAAAAGGGAAGGGAATGGAAGTTCCAACAACTAATAAGGAAGCTATCACTGAGAGTGAAGGTCAGAAAAATGAAGAAACAAAAACACCAACTCAAGAAGACTCGCAAGATGTTCTTTCACCTGAACATCTTGAAACAGCTGAGACGTTATCTCAATTCCCTGTTGAGGAAAGCAGAATCATGATCATTGGAGATTCAATGGTTTCTGGGGGAATGGTACCAGAATATTTGGCCCAACATTATCCAGATGCGTCGTTTATCGGGAGTCAAGAACATTTTGGAAAGAACCAAGTACCTCATGAAGCTTATGGTGGTGCTAGTACAGTAGATATTTTGAACAATCTACATAATTTGGATTGGGAGCATTTACATGTAAGTGGGAGTAATGAATTGCATGGGGTAATTCCTGATGTCATTTTCTTGCAGGTGGGGACAAATGATATATCGGCAGGACGTGATATTTCATCGGAAGTGATTCCAAACTTAGAATCAATAATTACATTGCTTCGAGAAAAGAATCCTAGCATTCGGATAGTTTTGAGCCATATTCCACCTTCATTGCAAGAATGGAACTCCAGGGTGGATGAGTACAATACGGCTATCGATAGGTTGGCAAATACTTTAAACTCTAACGAGTCTCCAATTTCTGTATCTTTACTTAATGACCTGTCTGTCGAGCATGATATTGGTGAAGATGGAGTGCATCTCACTCGAAGTGGAGATCAAGATGTAGTTTCTTCTTGGGTAGAGGCAGTAGCAGAACTTGAGCAGGAAGGTTAATACTTCTTACATTTTAAGTGACCGTAATTTTTTCTTTTCTTTTCCAAGTATACTACTTCTATGGCTGGTGAGGACGAAAACGATCATAGTGAAGGCAGAGGGGGTGCAGCTGACTCATTTTTATTCTTGAGTCGGGCAAGTATAAAGAATGAGAGACCTTTGGTGAATGAGGAAGAAGGAAGACGTGGAGTACTGCAGCAGGTTGCTGTTCGGATGCAGGAGCAGCTAGGCGTTCAACTACAGGCTGATGTGCTTATATTTGAAGAAAATGCTGACAAGGGAAAGTGGGGTGTTGTAGCGAGACTGCTACCGAAGCAAGATGAAATGTTGGGATTTGTATTTACCCCTGAGAATTTTGATGTTGAGGGGAGTCAGGAATTGAGTCAAGGAGAGACGCATTCAAGCGCACATGAAATCGGCCATCTGTTGCTGAA
Organism: Candidatus Chisholmbacteria bacterium; assembly: GCA_963704905.1. Classification (GTDB taxonomy): domain Bacteria; phylum Patescibacteriota; class Microgenomatia; order UBA1400; family Chisholmbacteraceae; genus CAVPHZ01. The sequence continues at coordinate 412,466 of CAVPHZ010000002.1, read as the reverse complement.
TTATTCTGAAGAACAACGACCGGAGAATACGACAATCCGGGCTATTCTCGATGAAGGTATACTCGAAGCTGCAGCAATTACCGAGTTAGACAGCAATGATGATGAGCAGATCGATATGCGTGAAGTAGCTGTGCATTGCAGTCGAGTTCTGAGAGAGTACCATGGTCTATTGGAGAAAATTGTGGATGATCCAACTCTCGTATTACCTTTGAGTGGACCATTGGGGTATGACGGGTATCAAATGAACAGAAGTATGGTGCATATTGCTGGTATTTCTACTGTTTTTTCTGTTCTTGGTCGAGAGAATTCTCATGCTTGGCCGGTGCTCTATGAGAATCCACCGACATTGGAAGAAATTAAGAACCCTCAGAAGTATCGGAATCGGATCAAAGATCAACTGCATGCTTTTCCTAAACCTGATGTAAAACCACGACTTCCAAAGATTAATCCAACAGATCCAAGCTATCAGCGGTTGATATAACGGTTTATTTTTTCATATACCTTATAACTTCAGTTACATTGTGATTCCAGTTGCTTCAATATTTCTTCAATATTATCTGTTCTCGTATGAGTAGACATCATTCACTAACTACCGAACAGGAGGGTTGTTTTCTGCTGACTGTTTCTGTATAATTTCATATTTTGTATGTAATAAATGTGTATTGGAGAAGATGATGACGACTGTAGAAAATGACAAGCTCTCCAGAGCTGAAAGGACTGAGATTCAATACCGCAGTACCGAATATTATCAACCTTTAGATGAGGTGATCACACTTGCCATGGAACAGCTGAATGCTGATGGACCTATCGGCATGGTGGTTTGTGTTGATGGTCCCTCGGCGGCCGGGAAAAGACAATTCGGCAGGATGTATTCCCAAGCGCATCCCAATATCCTTGCAATAGACGGTGATGTCTTTTTGAGAGACCGGTGTACACGAGGCTTACCCGAGGATTCTGGAGCATTATCACAGATAGCTCCCCATAGCATTTCGGTCAAGGATTGGCATAATTTGGAACGGCAGACTGAGTGGCTTGAAGGAGTGATCAACGCAAAGAATCTCGGCTTGACCGAGTTTCAGTTTGACGGTACCTATCGTCATGATGACCCGTTAGGATACGCAAATCACCAACTTCAAGTGGCCTTAGACTTCAATATCCTGATGTTTACAGGGAGATATAGCCTGTCACCCGAAATCCAAGGGGTAATTCGTTCCCACAACCTTCCTTCGCTACAGATCATCATGGATGCCTTACCTTCCCAGCGCCTCCAACGGGTGCTGGAACGAAGGAAATTGTGGAATACTCGAGATTTTCAGAAACAATTGAATATTCAGACTCAAATCGTTGAGCCAGATTGGGCTGCCTATTTTCCCACCGTATTTTCTCAATCCGATTATTACGTGACTACGAATGGATCGTTGACAATCAGACGGCCCGAGGAGGCGATTGACCTCAATGCAGTATGGGGTTGTTCTGCAGATTTGGTGATTACTGATCAAGAAGTTTCAAAACTAAATGAGATCGGATCTGGGGGAGCAACCTCGGTTTACCGACATTCCCAACGGCGAAAACTGCTCTATGTCGTAGAGGGTCCGCTAGCCATTCAGATAGGTGAGGAGCCTGATTTAAAAGAGCAGTTTGTGCTGCAGCGAGGTGATGGATTCATGATTCCTGTTAACACATGGCATCGAGCGTCTTCTTACGAAGGTTCAATCCCTCTCTATTATGAATATCAGACGTTTATTCAACCTGAAGCAGTTGGAAAGTTTGAAGATATTGAGACTGCTCAACCAGCGGTTTTTATGAATGGAGATCTCAGGTTTTTACATGGCAAGGGGATTCGTTAAAGAAAAATGACTGCTGTGAGGCTTCATATCTGAACGTTTTTTTCACAAGAACTACCCAGCTTGGTCCACTTGATGTAAATGTGGTTAACGTAGGTGGTTTTAATTATTTCAATTCTACTTGAGCTCCAGCGTCTTCGAGTTTTTTCTTGGCTACTTCAGCGTCTTCTTTTTTGGCTGCTTCCAAAAGTTTTTGCGGTGCTTTTTCGACAAGATCTTTGGCTTCTTTTAGTCCAAGATCCTGTTTGATCTCGCGGACTGCTTTGATTACTGCGATTTTGTTTGCACCTGCGGCTGCAAGAATTACATCGAATTCACTTTTTGCTTCAGCGGCTGGCACTGCATCTCCTCCAGCGGTCGCGGTTCCTCCAACGGCTGTTGGAGTTGCGACTACCGCGGCTGCGGCTGACACTCCAAATTTCTTTTCAAGGGTTTTTACCAGGTCAGCAAGCTCGACAACTGTAAGTTTCTCAATCTCGTCGACGATTTTTTTCAAATTTCCCGAGAGTTTGACCTCTTTTTTAGCTTCATTCTTTGGTTCAGTTTTTTCTGATTTGGCTGCTTCTTTTTTGGTATCATCTGCCATACTCTCTCACCTCCTATCAAACTTTTTCTCTTTAAAAAGAAAAAGTTTGGCAAAAAGAAATCAACTGTGAAACACTGCGCGCCCTCCGGTCATACTCAGGAAAGGCAAAGCTTGCTCGTGTTTCAGATTCCTAGTTTGCCTGCTTAGACTTTTCGATTTCTTTTAATACAACTACTAACTTTCTTAAATTCCCTGATAATGCATTTACTAACCTATAGGTAGGACTGTTCAGTGTCCCAACGAGTTTTGCTATGAGTTCGTTTCGAGAGGGAAGCAGAGCAAGTTCCTCAATTTCCTCTAGGGAAAGTACCCGATCAGATGGCTCAAGCATCAACCCAATTTTGGTTTTGGGAAGCTCTTTTTGTTTGGCAAAAGAGACGAGCGCTTTAATGGGACTGACTTCATCTTCAAGTGCAAAGAGAAATGCTGTTGGGCCTTGAAGTGCAGTGTCGAGCTCATTGCTAATCTCTATTTTTAATTCTTTTAGAGCAAGTTTGAAAAGAGAGTTTTTGGCAACAATAAACTTTCCTCCAGATTCTGTGACTTTTTGACGTAACTCAGTCTGATCTACAACCGACAAACCAGAGTAGTCAGAAAGGATGACTGCTTTAGCTTGGCTAAGCTTTTCTGTGAGGTCATTTAGCTGGTCTATGTTTTTTTGACTTGGCATATGTGTTGTTACTTCTTTGTTCACCCAAAGAAGTAACCAGGAAAGAGTGCCCTAGCGAAGCCTTGCCGGTGATACTTCAAGCTCAGCGGTGGGAGATCTTGAGATTCTCTCAGGATCATTTCATTTCCCTCCGAAATTCCCCTTCGACAGGCTCAGGGTCAGTTTCGGTATCCCACTCACTTCGCTTTTGAATCACTACTGCAGCGGTTTCAAAAGGGTAAAATTATTGTTAAATTTCAATTCTTAAATAAATAAACCCCGCCAAAAACGCGAGGTATGAGTTGTTTTTCCTCGATGGGACTTACTTTACTGCCCATTGTCTTTGGATAGGCCATATTGTACTCATCTGCTTATGTTTGTCAACACGAGTAGATTCTTTATACTATTTTCAGTACACTTAGATTGGAGGTTTTTTATGGCGGATGAACCAGAAATAAAAGAAGATGATCCAGTTGAAGCGATTCGTGCTGCTCTACAACGGGCATTGGCGAGTCTGCAGAAATTGCTGGGAAAGGAAGATCAAGAACTTCAAGAGGAATTAGAGGAAGCTGGGGATGGGATTGGATCTGGATCACAGCCAGTGCAAGACCCTCCAGCGGATAATCAGCAAGCTTCTCAGGACTAATTACTCCCCAACAATTTAGGAGTTACTCAGATTTTCTGAGCTGTGGTATTTGAGCACTTGGACCCACGTATGAGGGAGGGGGAGTACCGTGGGCTTCCATTGACAGTTTTTTGATATCTTCTCTTATCTGAAGTATTTCTGCTTTAGTTTCTTCCTGTTTTTGCTTAAGTTGGTTTTCGTCAAGAAGGATGTCCTCCTCTGTTTTACGGATTTCTTCAAGTTCTTTGAGTAATTTATCCTTATCTGATTTATCTTCCTGTTCTTTTTGTACCTCTTGTTCTGCTTCCTGCTCGGCTTCGGAGATGATTTTGAGTGCGCGTTCGATGAGATTGATTGCACGTTTAATCTCGGTTTTTGAAGTTAAGCTGTGATGGAGCCGTTCACGCTGTTCTGAGTTGAGCTTATAGAGGATATCCTTCCAGTGTTGCTTATCTTCTGGGGAGAGGGGAGATTTGTCTATGGCTTCGATAAGCTGCGGATCATCGATCATGGGAATATATTAACATCTGAGTATTATGAACACTAGTCATGAAGTCAGTGCACGCGCCGGACGAATGGTTCCCAGTTGGCTGATGCAAGTGTCTCTGCTAATTTTACTGGACCCTGAAAACCCCAGGAAAAGCTTCCGTGTCCAGGTAGGTCAGTTGACCTTACTTCTTCAGGTGATTCCGGCAAACCATACTCTCTATATGATTGTTCTACTCCAGTTAATAATTCTATCGCACCTTCTCGTGAACCGCAGGGAGGAGCATGCTGGAAATTTAGTCTACTCATATCTAAATTAGTCGTTTTAATGTATGGGTTTTGTTGAGATGGTGCAAGTATTTTGTGCAGATGTGCACCTGCATCAGCTGCAACAGTAACTCCCTCGGGGATAACAGACAGCGATCCCTGGTGTTCAAGGTCCTGTGCAGTTATCTCTAAGTAATCTTGAAGCGGCAGAAATTCTCCTCGATTAATAATCGAATCGTGGAGAAGCGCTACATACCGATATAGCATGCCATTTTCGTGTACTTCAATGGATGGGGGGTGGTCAACGCTAATGTTTTTTCCTCTGGTTAACATATCCAATACTAAATTGGGAAGTTGACCTCTTAAGAAACTTGATTGAAGAAAACCCGCCACCGCCTGAAGGTCTTCTGCGGATCTTCGTTCAAATAATGTATAGGGGTGGCCCTCTGGAATGCCATTCATAATAAGATGTGCTGCACCAAATTGTGTAATGTCTGTTACAGGAACAATTTCTCCTCGATAGGGACTGAGTCCAGTTTTGGAGACTCCAGTTTCGGAAATGGCCATGATTCCCGATGTTCTCTCAATTCCGCTCATCATTCCCTCTCCTAATCCTGCCTGTCTGAGTGTTCTGAGAATATCTCTCAGTTGACCTCTGCTAGCCTTTGCTTCCAGATCTAAATCCCAGAGGAGCCCAGCCTTGGCTAATATCCTACTCATCTTGGCTAATTCCTGCACTGTTCCAGCCTGTACCCATTCGCGAAAACCGAGTGAGTCGGATGGGAAACCCTCTTTAACATTTACCATTTCTGCGCCGCACAACAACTCCATTACCTCAGCAAGACTCGTGTAGAAATTTGAACCATCACCTTCAAAATTTGAAAGAGTTACATTTCCTTCCATACTACGAATCGCAGCGACAGCACCAGATTCTAATTCTGGTTGATTAGGTTTGCCTTCAATGACAATCAGGTTGTGACACGCTTTAGCAACCTGAATATCCAAAAGCCAATCTTTTAAGTTTGTTGTATTTTCTTCTTCAAGAAGATCAGGAGGAATTTGATCCACAAGCACGATGTAATTGGCTTTCTTATGTCCTCTTGGTTTTGTATGCCGGAATGCCAGCTCACCTGTTTTTCTTTCTGCGTATGGATCGTTGTCGAAACGAAATGCGACATTTACAGCATCCGGAAATTGTCTTTGGTCTGCATACGATACAATACTCCCTCTGCTGCGTAATGCATCCTGCATTCCCTTGAGTATTGATTGATGGAGTGGATCTTTTGCATCTACAAATATGGCATTGATAGAGGTAGTTTCATGACGGTAGTACCCATCATTATCAAATCTCCTCGTAAAAATGGGAAGTCCGCCTTTGTGAGCGTGTTCATGATGTGACATATGAAACACTTCTTATCAAAATCATGAAAAATTGACAAGGGTTAATACATTTTCGGGTTGGAGTGAAACTCAAGTGAGGCTATTTTTTCTTTTTATTCTCTTTTTCTTCTTTTTCACTTTGGAGGGTTAGGAGATCAACTTTTACTCCTGGGGACATGGAGGAAGCCAGGCTGATCTTTTTGACATGTTTGATTGAAATCGCATTTACCAGGGCTATGAGGTTTTCTTTGAGTTGATTGTCTTTGGCTGAGGTTTTCCCGATAACAACGTGCATGAGTGGAGCTTTGGATTCGGCTTTTACCTGTGTTGTTCCACCTTCAAGTTCTTTTTTCCGCTCATCAGGTTTGTCAGTAATGGTGCCATTTTTTGGGTTGGGCATGAGACCCATTGGTCCAAGAATTTTGGCAACCTTGGCAATTTTTGGCATCATAACTGGGGTGGCTAGCAATATATCAAAATCAATCTTTTTTTGCTCGACTTTTTTAAGAATGAAATCAGTAGCGATCGCAACTATAGTTTTCTTCCCTGTTGAGTGGGGGAACGTCACTTCTTTGATAAGTCCTGGTTCGCTCAGATTCAGATGGGCGGTGATGGTTCCTTCAAACCGACTAATGGAGGTTTTTTTGACTAGCTCGATGGCTTGATCAATCGGGTAACTCATCGTACGGTCCACTTGTGAACGGGCATATTTGTAGCGGCGACTACGAACCCGTGGCTCTCGTTTTATTGCTACTGTTTCTTGTTCACTATCACTATCTTCTTTAGTTGAATCTATATCAGGTATGAGTTGATCACTATCGAGAATAATATCCTCGATTGATTCACCTTTATCGACAAGATTTCCAGTTCCTTTTCCAGATTTCATTGCCTTGGTGGGAGATTTTTTTACTGATTTGGCGCTGACTTTTTTTTGCTTCTCGTCTGAAGTCATGTCAACGAGTGTAAGACGTTTTTGACCCATATATTTATCCTTCCAGGCGGATTCCCATGCTCTTCGCAGTTCCCAGGACAGATCGTACGGCAGCCTCAAGATTTGTCGTGTTAAGATCCTGCATTTTCTCTTTCGCAATGGTTTCAGCTTGCCCTCGTGTTATCGTTGCCACAGTTTCAGTTCCTGTGGTTTTGGCACCTTTTTTTAGTTTTAAGGCTTTTTTAATCAATTCCGATACCGGTGGAAGCTTGGTGACAAAGGTAAAGCTCCGGTCTTCGTAGATGGTGATTTCGGCAGGGATGAGTTGGCCTTTTTTATCCTGAGTCAGCGCATTGTATGCCTTGCAGAACTCCATAATATTGACACCGTGTTGACCGAGCGCTGGTCCAACTGGAGGAGCTGGATTGGCTTCTCCGGCGGGGAGATTGAGTTTTAGGACGGTTTTAACTTTTTTGGCTGCCATATTTATTTGTTACTTCTTTACTCGCCTAAAGAAGTAACCAAGAAAGGGTGCCTAAGTGAATGATTCGTCAGGATTTCGCTGCACTCATTCATGTCATCAAACTCCTCAGGATAAACCTTCGTCGAACAGTCGATGACTTCTTCAGTTGAATTCGTTCAGCTCATCTTGATGAGCTCATTCAAAAAGGGTCATTGTTTTTTGTACTATTAGAATTGCGAAGGAGAGCTTAGCTTGAAGATCTAATTCGCAATTCACTTGAATCGCTACCTCGATTTCCCTTCGTCTGACTTAAGGTAAATTACCGAGGTGGGTAGTTCTTTCACAGAACGAGAGATATTGTAACAGATTGCAGGGTTTCTGGGAAGATAGGAGGGATTATACTGGTGCAACTTGAAGGAAATCGAGTTCGACAGGGGTTTCTCGTCCGAAGATAGATACGAGAACACGGACCTTTCCTTTGGCTTCATCAATACTGTCCACCGAACCAAGGAAGTCAGCAAATGGACCTTCGATGATTTTGACCGCGTCTCCGATAGCGTAGGCAGCTTTGTATTTGGGTGCCTCCATTTCGGTGAATCTTTTAATCGTTTTTACTTCTTCCATTGAAATTGGTGTCGGTTTGTTGCCAGTGCCGACGAAACCCGTGATTCCGGGTGTTGTTCGGACTGCTAGCCATGAGTCTTCGTCCAATACGATTTTAACGAGAAGATATCCAGGGAAGATTTTTTCTTTTACTTTTACCTTGGCTCCGCGTTGGATTTTGATTCGCTCCTGAGTAGGGACGAGAAGTTCATGAATTTTGGCTTCTAGCTTCATTGACCGGACACGTTGACTGAGGGTCTCAGCAACTTTATTTTCATGTCCTGAGTAGGTGTGGACGACGTACCATTTGGCTCGCTCATCTTTAGTTTCATTGAAGACGAAGTGGTTTTTTGTTCCAGGTTTTTCTTTCTTGTCTTTCTTTTTACCTTTCTTAGTTTCTTCTGGTTTGACTTTTATCTTAGCAGGCTTTTTTTCTTTAGCCTCTTTGTCTTTCATCTCTACTGGTTTTTCAATTTTTGTTTTCTTGGTTGCCATAGTTTTTATCTAATTATCGCTTCTGTAAGAAGCGTGAATATATAATCCAGTCCAGTAATATATAGACTCACCGCAGTTGAGACACCAATAACAATGGCGGTAAGCTTTATGGTTTGTGCCCTGGTTGGCCAAGTCACCTTTTTTAGTTCAGTGGCTGCTTGACGAATAAACTGAATTGGGCCGATATTTCCAAGAGCAGGTTTAGCAATTGCTACGTCTAGTTTTTTCATTGATCTCCTATTTTAACACAGGATGGAAAATACAACATCTTGATTGACATGAGTGTAGACGGGGAGTATCATTCTATTGGCTAGGAAACTAGCCTTTAATTATGGCTTCGAAACCTTCTCCAAAAAAAGTTCGCAAAGCAATTATTCCTGCTGCAGGGTTTGGCACACGGTTTTTGCCTCAAACGAAAGCAATGCCAAAGGAAATGCTTCCGATTGTTGATAAGCCGGTCATACAATATGTTGTTGAGGAGTGTGTGGCAAGCGGTATTGAGGATATTATTATTGTGACTGGGTATCATAAGCGGAGCATTGAGGATCATTTCGATCACAATAGTGAACTCGAATATCATCTAGAAGTGACTGGAAAACAAGATTTGCTTAAGAAAGTTGCTACGATTGCAGAAAGCGCGAATTTTGTTTACATACGGCAAAAAGGCGGGTATGGAAACGCTACACCCGTGAAGAATGCTAAGCATTTGATCGGGGATGAACCATTTGCCGTAATTTGGGGAGATGAATTTATTTGGTCAGATCCACCCAGACTCAAGCAGTGCATTGAAGTATTTGAAGAGTACGGTGATCCGGTCATTTCTGGTATCCGAATCGATAGTAAGCAACAGTTGTCCAGGTATGGAATTGCGAATTTGAAACCAATAAAAGGAAAAGTTTCTGAGATCAAGCGTATCGTTGAGAAACCTGACCCTGATAAGGCTCCAAGTCAGATTGCAACACATGGATGTTATATTCTTACCCCCGATATTTTTCCTATCCTTGATAAACAGAAACCTGGGACTGGAGGGGAGTATTACCTTGCGGAAGCTATTGATCAGCTCAGAGAAAACGGCCGGCGGATATTGGCTTGCGAGATCAAGGGAGGAAAGTATTATGATACTGGAAATAAGCTGGAATACCTAAAGACTGTGGTGGAATTTGCGCTTAGGCATCCTGATATCAATGGGGATTTTAGAAAGTACTTAATAGAAGAGCTAGATCTGTAAAACGCCTCGATTTCTTCGTGTTGTTTTGTAAATCTTTTTGTTATAATAAAGTCGCCCTACGGGAAGCGTGTTAAAACGAAGGATTATTTTCCTCCACAAATTCACACTTTGTTGGGAGGGTAAGTGAACAAGCTCCGTGGAGTTTAACCAGGCCCACCCACCTGGATTCATCCGGGGGATATACTTTCGTTAACGCTCTTACGTGGGGCATTTTTACGTTTCTAGAATTGTTTTTGGTTTGAAGAATATTTACCTGTGATTCGAACCTTACGACTGTGAAGTTAGGTTGACGATTTATGTCAGTCGGATTGGGTTGTCTGTTGAGGTTGCGTTTTGTTTTCCAGAGGGAGATTTGCTATACTTTCGTTTAATGCCGAGATAGCTCAGTGGTTAGAGCACCTGTTTTGTAAACAGGGGGTCGTGGGTTCGAATCCCACCCTCGGCTCATTATTTATCCTCACTGGTGACCATTCTTCCTCTCCCTTCAGTTTTAGCTTGACGCATATTCTGATTAGCCTGTTTGAGTAGCTTGTTTAATGATTCTCTATCACCTTTTTTGATTGCCTCAGCGAAGTTATCCCATTCAACGACGTCACCACCTGCAGAGAAATTTACCTGCAGTACTTCTCCTCCAGGTCCAGTGATATTCAGGTTTTTTAACCGTTCGAAAACGCGAACGTCAGTTAGGAGTAATTTATCAATATCTCCACCGAAGAGTACGATGACAAATTCTTCACCTCCGAAGCGGAACATGATATCGAAATCGCGCAATGCTTCGACCGCCTGGGTGCAAAACTTTTCCAGCACTTCGTCTCCTTTTCCGTGACCGAACCGTTCGTTGAAGTCTTTAAACTTATCCAGGTCAAGCATGATTAGTCCAACTGAACTTCCGACGAGATTTTCGCTTCCCTGTTCGATAAATAATTCCGGATTTTCGATGAGTTGGCTCATCTGTTCGATAAACCCGGTCCTTGAATACAAACCGGTAACTGTGTCTGTCCAGCTTTTCATCTGTGTCAGCCGTTCTTTTAGAAATGTGCTGTCAGCGCGTATTTCCTCGGCCTTATTTCGGGTTACCAGCGGGCTGTGCGCCTTTTTTCGCAGTGCGGTGACTACGGTTTCGGGATTTTTATATTCATCAAGGTAGCTAAGAAGTCTGTCTTTTTGAGCTTGAACTGAATCCCGTTTTGCCCTCAGCTCATCTTCATCTGGTCCGGAAGGAAAGTCTCGGATTTCTGTTTTTACCTCATCGAACACTGCAATTTTTTGATCATAGCTATCCAAATCTTCATCCAGAGGCAGTAGCAGGCGAGTGTTTTTAAACTTTGGGGTGCTTATCGGTTCTTTTAGGGTGACTTGGAGTGATCGGCGTTCTGCTATCCAGCCTGCTTCGTCTTCTGACATATCGTTTATTGTAGCAGAGAGCGGGAATAAGTTGAGGCTAATGTTTTTCTCTGGTACAATCAAGTCCGAGATAGGAGGTGGGGAACATGCAGGAAGAGGGAGAAGGTAATGGTCAGGAACCATCTGAGCAGACAGGTGATGCTGTTGCAGATGCAGAAATAAAAGAAATCGCAAAATTATTAAAGAAAAAAGTGACTGAAGTAAATCCCGAAGATTTGCTACCTGATGAAAATCAGGATCAGTAAATCAAGTCAATTTTATCTTGTTTAGATTATTACATTGAGCTGGGATGCCAGAGTGGACAAATGGATCGGTCTGTAAAACCGACGGCGCAAGCCTACGGGGGTTCGAATCCCTCTCCCAGCACTTCGTCGTTCCAACTCCTCAGTGTAAACACTTCTTGCGTTCCACTCCTGCGCGTAAACACTTCATATGTTCCACTCCTGCGCGTAAACACTTCATATGTTCCACTTCTCAGTGTAGACACTTCTACAGCATCACTCCTTAGTATAGACACTCCCAAAGATTTTCAGACCTGCACATATCTTTTAATTTTTAACATTGATCTCTTTTTCAGTAACATTTAGATTTACTTCAGATGAAAACTCAGCACGGGTCTGCGCTTATTCTTACACTTCTTTTCGGTGTAGCGATTTTTATTGTGCTGATGGCGACCTGGATTGATTCTGCTGGAATTTCTTTGGGAAAACTCTCATTGTTTGAAGACGGACAAGAGGCTGGAGGAGGAATCCTCAGCAAAAAAGTGGTTGAGATCCGAATTGAGGATACGAAAAGCGGGGACGTCCAAATGAAACAAATCAATGTTGTTCCGGAGAAAGTGGCTGGGTACAGAATTACACTTATGAATACTGATTATGATACGAACGCAACAGTTTTGGTTGAAAATCTTGGAAAAGAGGTTTACGAAACTGTAACGATTACATCCGGAGAAGCACGTCTAGTTGGCGATATAGTCATTTCCATTGAGCAATTTATCTATAAGCCTTGTGATGATGGAAAAGACTGTTAAGGATTGTTACTTGATTCTTTTCTGGAACTTGTCTAGCATATTTATAGAACAATGAAACATAGAAAGACCGCTGTTCCATCTTTGTTCTTTGCTCTCTTCGGTGTTATACTTCTGGTTTCGGCATTTCGATCCTGGGAAAAAACTACTCGAGTTATTGGTGATGCTACACCAGCATCAGTGATTCTTGCCAATGAGCAAGATGGGAATTATGTGGTTTTTGATGTTGAAGACATGATTACCGGTGACGTGATGCATAATGCTCTTGGAAATAGAGAACCATACACTGGCGATGATTTTACGCTTGGTCTTGAAGAGAGTGATTTTGCTTCCTATGCTCGCATTCACTTCACTGGTGGCAATGGTGACCTCAATGAGACAGCGCGTCTTGTGAGTGACTCACCTCATGCGTTTGGTGAGATCGAAGTTACTGTAACCGGTTTCATTGCAGAATAGTTCGGGTCTTCTTTTAGGTTAAAGTTTTTCCTTGTCTATCTTTTTGGTACAATATTTCGTGTTCTCGCCTAGGTAGTTCAGTGGTAGAATGCTTTCTTGGTAAGAAAGAGGTCGTGGGTTCAATTCCCACCCTAGGCTCAACAGGCTAGAGTTTTCTTTTCATCTCTGGTAGAATTCAAAAATCATTAAGGAGGATAGTGTATGGCAAAAAAGAAAGGACCGCGACAGGTCTTCGGTATGAAGTGTTCTGAATGTGGGAAGTTTAACTACATTACGGAACGTAATAAGGTTAATACTCCTGAGAAGCTCGAACTAAAAAAGTACTGTAAAAGTTGCCGCAAGCATACTTTCCATAAAGAGACGAGTAAGTTGAAGTAAAAACTGGCTGTACGGTTTCAATTTTTTCTATACATTGAATTTTTTCACTTTATTGTGACGAAAGAACAAGGATCAGATCAAGCAAGCCACAGAGATCATCCCCTGAGACGAGTTCAAAGTACCTTTGAACGGCATATTCCCTATATAGTTGGACTAACCCATCGTATTGGGTGGATGAAAGGAACCCCAGTTGAAGAAGTGTTGACTAATGGAGGTGATTTGCATCCTGACCACCTTACTCTTACAGGATTGCACATCACCTTGGAAGCCTCAGAATCTCTAGTGCACGGCGTACACTACACAAATGTGGGGAGACTCATCTTAGGAGGAGTGTTAGATGCCGCTGATGGTGCACTTGCCCGATATTTAGAAATTTCATCACCAGAAGGTGCTGTTAAAGATGTGCTGGCTGATCGGATTGCTGAAAACTTTATGGCACATCTTATCGCAGTTGAAAGAAGTAAATTTCCTGGTGGATCAACTGATCTGGAAGAGAAGCTTAAGGTAGCGTTTCAATTATCAACATTAACAAAAGCCTCTTCAGAAATGTTCGGAGTTAATGCAAGTGAAGGTGGTCGGGGAGGCATGATTGAAAGAAGACGAGTTTTGTTATCTGTTCTCTATAATTTAGGGAAACTGAATCAAAAAAATAATCCTGACAATCAGATTGGCAGAAATGGGAAGAGCATACTATCTGGTATCGATAAACGAACCGATTTATTGACTGCCGGTAGTGAACTGAGAGCAAAAGAGAGAATAGAAATTATTAAACAAGCGGGTGTTTCAGAAACATTTTGGCAAAGACCAGAACTACAAGATCCAAGTACTTCTGCAGCTGTAGAGACTAGGAAGTACGCAACAATTGTATTGATGAACGAGAGTGTGGGAATTAATATTGTGGATCATCTCAACAGTCTAGTAGACGGAGTCGAGTTTCCATCATTTCAGGAATTGAGATCAGGATTACAGTATGTGGATGAGTGTGTAAAAGATGTTGAAGGTTTTCTGGCACATGCTCTTACGATCGCTGGTTTTTAGAATTTAGAGAATGGTATTTTGTTGAAGAATTGAGATCAATTACTCGAAGAATCAAGATGATATTTTTAAGTTAAATTACTCAGTAGACTCGGGTGGTTTGGGTTTTTTTCGAAATAATCTTTTAAACCAACTGAATGGGCCTGGCATACCCTCTACTTCAACTTTGTAAACTTTCCCTTTTCTTTTCCCCGGTCCACTTTCTGTAAGATCTACTCGAATACCTCTTTCTTTTGCTGCTTTAACAAGTTTATGTGCATCTACATTCGTGAGATCAGCTTCCCGACCTCCTCTGACCCAGTCAACCTGGTCATCACCTTCGACTGGAAGCACCGGTTCTTCATTTTCTTGCATGCGTTCTATTATAAATACTATTTAACTCAAGGATAGTAGAGATTCAAGGATGTTTTGGGCTCCAGATGTGAAGAGGGGATCGAGCCGAAGCGAAGACTCAATCGCGTGAGAAAACCAGGTTTCCTGCTCGTGAATGGCGGGTGTTCCCAAGGCTTGTAGCTGGCTGTCAAAGGTTTCTGGAGTGGCGCGTCTGGCGACACCCCGCTGTTCAAAGGTTTCTAAAATTCTTTCTTCCCATACTCCCCAAGGTTCCATGCAGAGGAGGAAACATCCGGCTGCTGCACCATCGTAAGCCATGTCGCCGCTTGGTTTGGTGATGATGCCATCTGTCCAAGGGAACATCCAATCGACCAGCTTTTCATTGGCATCCATGATGTTGTCGCCCCTCAGAATTCGGTACATGGCATCAGGGTCACTTTCATTACCGACGCTGATGTTGTTATCAACCGCAAATTTTCCGAACATAGAGGCAAAGTCTTCATGGGTTCCGGCGTAGCAAACAAGTTGGATAGTCGGTTTTTCATTATTGATATATGGAACGAGTTGACGCAATATCGTCTCGATTTCATTCCTATTTGTCCCTAAACCTCCGGTTGTAATCGCGAGGCGAAGCTTGCCACCTGCTTTTAGTCTATCGGTCAGCTTTCCGGCCGATTTTTCGTCTCTGGCAAAGACGATTCTTGGATCCACCGGCGGTCCAGTTACATGGACCCGGTCCGGATGTAGTTTTTTTCCTTCACGCGCTGTTCCTTCCAAGATTTCGATTTTGGTTTTATCATCAAACACCGCATAGTGGAGTTTGGGATTGTCGACATTTTTCAGATATTGCGGACGTACATGCGGATCTGTTACGGCTTGTAGCACGGTTTTTCCTGCCTCGATGAGGACATTTCCTGTTTCGTAGTGAAACGAGGCGATGGGACGAGTGACATTTTTAAAGAGGTAGAGGAGCGGTTCTCTGATGGCTTCGGAAATAGGGAGTTTGTTCCTTGCCCGTGTGTCGACAAGGTCTTTCAGCTTTTTCAAGAGGTCATGGCGGGCGACGGCTTCGGCGATTTTTTCCGTCATGACTACTTTTTGCCAGTCTTCGGCGGCAACAAAATTGGTGGGATCGTCGAGCCAGAAAGTCTTGTCTGAGAAGCTGGCTTGAACGAGCAGAGAGAGTGCTTGGGAGTAGTGGGCTCGGCTGAATACCACTTCTTCACGATTGAATTGGTAGGCATGCTCCTGTTCAATCTGGTCGAAATAGGTTGCAGAGACGGTGGTGATGGGGACTTCTACCTGTTCGAGGAGTTCGCGTTCTTTCTCGAGAATTTGTTGGAATTCTTGGTCCATGATAATAATCGTACGGCCTCCTGATCATTTTGTCTAGATTTGAACTAGCGCCTGCCATCAATACACTTTGCATTCTATTTGTAGGTTGGCTAGACTTGATGTATGACAACGAGTGAAGTACGTGAGTTTTACAAACGCGAGGATGTCCAAGTTATTCTCACCACAGCTCCAGCTGGGTTAGGTCACGTTCGGGTAACTGAGGCAATACGATTGGGGTTACCAAAAGATGTCCGGTCGGAAATCGTAGGCATTAAAGATCCCTCCATTCAATGGTTGCACCGGGTTGCAAGCCGAGATCATAGACTGCGTGCGGGAATGGAATTCGTACAAAATAACCCCATGTTTGAAGAAACATTTACCCGGTGGTACAGAAAACGATTGCGGAGTAAAAGTACAGAGGCATACAACCGATTACATGCGTTGATTAAGCGCAGGAGACCAGTTCCCAGAGCCGTGATCGTTGTGTCAACCCATTTCAGCCTGGCTCATCAGATTGCTGAGGTGAAAGATCAGCTATCTGAGGAATTAGGAGTGTGTGTAGTGCTTGCAGTTATCGATACGGATGATTCACCACAGAATATTTGGGCTGTGAATGGGGCTGATTACCTGTTTGTACCGAGCGGGTCAACCAAAGAGGCCCTTCTTAAATATTTCAACCGTTTTACAAAGAATGTGCCCGAACTGATTGTGTCTCCGTATCCGATATCAAAGACGTTTGCAGACATGCTTTCAGAAGCAGACTATGCGGAACGCGCAGAGCAGCTCAAACCGACATCAAAGAGAAAACTGCAGGTAATTATTCCCATATCCGGAGCAGCAGTTCAGCTTGGCTATTTTCAGGATCTGATTACGACGATCGGATATGGAGGTTTTTCAGACGTTACCGTGGTAGCCAGAGATTCTTCCTACACGAAGTCTTTTCTCACATGGTGTCAGCGTCACCCTTCCGTGAACGTTGCCGGAGATGAGCGAGACCGCGATGTTGTGTTGGAGTACGAGCGGTTGTATCGCAGTTCGGTATTTGCTGTTGAGATCACGAAGCCGTCGGAACAGTCGTTTAAATCACTGGTCACACCAAAACAACGGGGTGGAGTGATACTGCTGTTTTCTGATCCGGTGGGGAGGCAGGAGGATGACAATGTTTCGTTCCTGCGCAGACACAGACTTATGCCAACAGTTGAGGAACAAGAACATCTTGAGAAACTTGTTCAAATGAAGCCTGCCACCATTGACCCGCAAATTCTTACACGAGCTCATGAGTGGCGGGGGATTATGCTGCCAACATCTGGAGTTAAAGCCGGAGAAATGATTGTACAGTTACGGGAACTGGGAGTACTTGAAGCAATGGCCCAGTTTTCCGGATATGTTGATCATCCTGAGCTTCGGGGGGATGGGGTGAAACTTTTTTGGAGAGCAATCGCTGAAAAAGTTTTAATCCACTGTATGTTAGGGCAGGAAAGCCCCTAACGATTCGAAGCAAGAATCGTTCATCATCATCTTTCTAATACACGAAATGATTTTCTGTATCCATTCCCATACTTACTGGTGCTGGGGTAGTTTGTCTTAAGTAAGGGAAGGAGGGGATTAAAGATCAGTTGGGCCGGTTCCGAAAAAACTTGCAATACAATTACTCAATTATATCTGTAACTATTAGATCCTTGTCTACACTAGAAGCTTTATCCAGTTCAATTTCTTTTTTTAAACGGGATCTGATTCTGAAGAGGAATGACTTAATTGCACCCGTCGTATCCCCGGTTATGAAAGCTATTTGCTTGTCCGAAAGCTGGACTGGGAGAAAATACTTGAGCAGAATGACTAATTTTTCTCTTTCACTTAGGCGGTGGAGATTATTTCTGAGAAGAAGTAGTTCTTCACTTGGATCGATGATTTCTTCTTCAATCGCGTGAGCTATCTCTCTGTTGGGATCGATCATTTCAAATACGGGTTCACCTTCTTCGTTTAACAACTCTTCTATCTCTTTTGCTGACAAGCGTTCATTATCCCGATAGTGATTTTTTACACGATTCCTGGCTGCAGTAAAAACGTAGGCGCTCAATGCAATATTATGAGGAATGCCGTCTTTCGGCTGGAATTTGTGGTAATTATTATGTACTTTTAAAAACGTTTCCTGAGTTAAATCCTCTGCAATATGCGGTTGTCCACTGACTTTTCTACCGATGTATGAAAGAACCCGAGGATATAAGGTTTCTACTGTTTCAGATAGTTGTTCAAATTGCTCGTCAGTCATCATTCTTTGTCTATCTCTTTCTTTTTTTACCAAGATTCCGATTCCGGTTGCTGCTGTTACACCAGCAATGACCAGTAAGCCAGTTTTTACTTTTGGGGAGAGGTTGTAGTCGAATAGTGTTTCTTGCAGTCGTTGAAACACATTGGGAGAGGTAGCGATCTGCAACCCCTCATTTTCTGTTAACGGGGCTTTAAAGAGTACAGACTGTTCATCGTCTGAAGAAGCAGGATTGTCATTGACTATTGAGTCTGATATAGGATCTTTTGGTAACGGTTCCGATTCGCGCATTGATCATTGGGAAAGCAAGAGGATGATAGCGGAATGTTATAATCTTATCCAGCTCCTTTAGGCCCGTGATGAAATGGTATCATGGTGGTCTCCAAAACCGCTCTTGGGGGTTCGAATCCCTCCGGGCCTGCAGATGAAATTAATTCGCAAAGCGATTACTCTTAAAGAGATAGACATACTTGCAAAAAAACGGTTTGGAAATTTAGTCAAAGCGGTTGTTGATATTGAGAAACGGATCATGGTAATTGATGGTGAATTACACGCAGATGAAGAAGCTTTGCTGCTGAAAAAAGGATCAAAACAGAAAGATCTTTGGGGAATCAATTTATATCCTGAACTTTCCGGAAAGGATTTTGTTGAGTTTGACTCAATGGTAAATATTCGACCTTCAGCGGGAAATATGAGCAGAGGAGTGACAGATCCTAAAATCAAAAAGAAGATTCTCTCAATTGTGAATGAACTTGTGAAGAAATGACTTACCAACATGCGCGCTTAGCAAGTGGAAAGTGGAGTACCTATCATTTTTTTGATCAGATGGGAAATGTAGGCAGTGAGGTTGAGAGAACTTTGGTTTGGAAGAACAAGAACCATGAGTACAGCATGGCAGCATTTCATCGAGCATTGGAACTTATTCAACTTACCATTGATCAAACTAATAGTAGTTCTAAGCTTCGAGAGCTTACTCGACTCAGAGAAGCGTTTGCTGACTATGTCATAGGTGATAACCTATATTCTTCGACAGATGAACAATGGAGGAATTATTTTTTTGCGTTTAGCGTTGCCGCACAACTCAGGCGGTCAATGTGAGGCTGAATCGTTTTTTTCTGTTCGAGTCTCTTCGGGCCTGCAGATATATTATGATGGAGTTACTCTTTTTAGGATAAAAGGTTGATTTACTTCTTTTGAGGTGTGGATTCGTGAGTTAATGTAGCTAGTAGCATAGTAAAGAAGTATCGGGTATTGTCATCATCATGACCGTAACTCAAACTGTCATACACTTCTATCAATTTAGCGAGGTTTGGATTAACTGTTTCTAATTGCTTCATAATTCTATCGATTGTTGCATGAATATTTTCGGCACTTGGTTCAATACTATCAATATCATGATCATAGAAGACATTCAGAGCTTCCTGCAACGCTTCAGGGGATATCTGGGGAAGAACAGTATTTAGATTTGCTTGAATTTTCCCCTCAATCTCTCTTACTTGATTATTTCCTCTTGTTTCTGCTGCTTGTTTAACTTCTCTTCTATATCTTAAACGTTTAATAAGACCTTTAGGTTTGTCTTTTTTAGTAGAATCTGGTTGAAGTTCATCCATGTAGGTAGATTATAGTTTTTTGAGTTTTGAATAGTAGTCCAAGTTCCAAATTTGTTCCTGGCGATGCAGAAGATTTGTACCTGTATGACTTCGGATGTAGTTTCCAATAAGTTGAACGCTCCTTATTTGCATGTTAGAGTTTATTTATGGGCAGTTGACTGTCTTTTTTTCTATGAGGGAGGGAGGTGAGGAAAATGAAAAAGTGGATAATACTACTCTTTGGACTAGGTTTTGGGACGTTCGTCCTTCTGACTCTTGTTTCCTTTTTCTTTGGAACCCGATTCACCGGTTCAGTTTCTCAGCCTCAATATTATGGAGATGGGGTGAGCGAGAGTCAGTCCGTTGCTCCCCTTGGAAGTGTTGGAGTAGGAATGATGAATCCCATACTTCCCAGTTTGGACTTTGAGCGCCGGCAGGTATCGAAAACTTTACCTCAGCCTCCTGTATTGCCCGAATTCTCTACGGATGATGCACTTGATGTTGATGAGCGAGTCTATCGAAAATCATCCAGATATGATGTCGTAGTGGATGAAGTTGCTTCCTATATGCAGCAGCTGCGAGAATTCGTATTAAGCATTGATGGACGTGTGCTGACATCTAATATGCAATCCCAAGGGAAAGTTACCTACGGTTTGTTGCATATAAAAGTTCCAGTAGAAAAGTTTGAGGAAACGAATTCCCGGGTGGTTTCTGGTGTTGATCAAGTTGTTAATGAGCAGGTTTCTGCTGAAGATGAGACGGGTACCGTTGTATCCATTCAAGATCAGATTACAGATTTGGAAAACCAAATCATTGAAAAGAAACTTGAGAAACAGCAGGAAGTGGATGAGATCAAGAAACAGCGGATTCAAATAGAAATTGACCGTCTGGAAAAACAACTAGAGCAAGTGAAGGAACGGCTCGATAGCGCTGAAGCAACAGTAGAATATGCAACAGTCTATGCGCGTATTGCAAATACCGCCAAGTACTTTAATCCGAGCCAGGAAGAATCTGTCAATCTCTGGGATGAGGTGAAAGAGGCGTGGAGCTCTGTATTTGCGATTCTTTTAGTTCTCGCTCGAGTGGTGATTTGGATTGTGATCTATGGCGTTTTGTGGTTGCCAGTGGTCATCCTCGTGCGGGTTTTCAGCGGGAAGATGCGCAAGCCGGTCGCGGGAAACAGTGGTCAAGAGGGAGAGAAGAAGTAGAATTTTTTCTCGAATCTAGAGTGATACATGCATTTATTTCATGGATCACTGTTGTAGTTGTGTAAAACAGAAAGAATATTAGATCTTGCTGTTAGTAGCCGTGTATCTGCAACTCATACAAGTCACCTTTTCCTGCCCAGCCATCGCTACCTTCAACAAACCGCAGTTTAATATATCGAGTTCTCTGAGGACTGAATTTTTGAGTAACTGACTCATCCATGTTGGAGCTGTGTCGAATAAGGCTGCTAAAACCACCCCAGCCTGCATCTGTATCAAGTCTTGGATTATTGTCACCTGACCATTTCAGACTTAGTATCAAGCGATCGCCAAAACTCGCATTATCCCAAGAATATTTCGCAGTTGCTCCTGTGATGGTGTACTCCTTCCCGAGATCAATAACTGCTTTGGCTTGATTTGGATATTCCTTATTTGTCTGCATTCTCCAGCTGGTATTCCAATTTCCATCGTTCAGTTTGTTAGATGAATTATTGATTTTTTCACTCGCGGTTTGGAGTTGCGTAAGTTCTTGGATAATTGGTTTGTTTAGAGCGAGATTTGTGTCATGCTCGATTGGAGTAGGATACAGAACCAGTGACGTAGGTTTTGGGGTTGGAGACGGCTGAGGAGTTGGTGTTGGTTTAAGCGTAGGGAGTGGGGAAAGTGTCGGGAGTACTCCCGGAAGGGGTTGAGGCATGGGGAACGGGGGCGGGGCGGGAGTTGAGGGGGTTGTTAGAATTTGATTGACGAAAACCAGCGAAACAGAAACACAGGATAAAATAGCTGTACTGACAAGCGTTTTTGCTAGTTCAGTTTTTACAATCATCGTCTTTGTCTAAGCATGACAGGAAGGCTTTTTCCGTGCAAGTTCAGAGATGAAGTCAGATACTCACCCGGTTTATATCTCTGCGCTTGTGCCTATAATGGGTTTTTAGTAAAGATCGTTCTTTGGAGATGACAACACAAGCAGTATTTGCAAGTTTTCGCAAAAACAACGTATGGAAAGTTCCATTTGGAAGTTTTTTAGATAGACGTACCCATTTGCATGAGGGAAGTAAAGAGGTCGGCGAGCAGCTGGCTCACCTTAATGCACAGCAGGGGGTGGTAGTGCTAGACGCGCATCGGTCTGTTCCTGATATTGTGGCAACATCGGCAATTCTAACTAAACTCCTTGATCTGCGTTCTCTTATCTTTCCCGTGGGAGCATATTGGACGTATGTTCCAGTCACTGGAACCTTTTTTCGTGATCTGTCGAATTTACCAGGCTTTGAAGTCTTTCCGATATTCAGACTTGAGGAACGTGTGGATACGTTGGAAAATCGATTAAAACGCAAGTTTTATCCTCAAGGGATGACCGATGAACGAAAGCGTCAAATGAATCGAGATTATGTACAACGAGCGTTAGAATCTGTCCATCAGTCAGGTCACTGTGTAGTTGTTTCTCCGTATGGGGGACCTTCTTTCTTTGGAGAGCAAGTGAGATCAGGTGTTATCAAGCTACTTCAATCTGGTTGTCTGGTCGTTTGTTCAATGTCAAATTTTTCTTGGACTCGATTGCGGTATACTACTCAGTTTTCTGAACTTTTTTGTGTCTCACAGGACACTACTGAAATTGAAATCCGCGAGCACCTCAAGAACGTCTTTGAAAAACTTGCTGATCAGAAAGCAGCATCAAACTAGCTGAAATCCTGAGTTTGTGAGAGGCAGCAGATGGATTAGATTGTCATTGTTTGGGAAATAGCGGAGAATGCGACAGCTTTATTTGGAGAAAAGTTTAGGTTTTCCTGGTTGTGTAAATGCGTCTTTTAGTTTTGTCATAGTAAGATTGAGCTCTTCATCTGAGAACTGGAGTGACAGTTCATCAGCAAGTTGGTCGGCTTTTCTCTTCATCGCTTGATCGAGATCCTGTGCAAATTCATGTGCTTCGGCCTCCGTGAGTGAGTCCATAAATGTCTTCATGGTAGTTTTAATTTCCCTGAGCGTTTGGGTTTTGTCGTGTTTGACGCAAAAAGCTATCGACGCATTTATTGCCTCAAGAGATAAGCCAATTTCAAGGAGTTTGGAGATTTCTTGAGACTCTGAGTCTGTCTGTTGTTGTGCCATGGTTTATTTCTTGCGCTTTTGATCGATGGATTCTGTGAGCAGTGCAATCATTCTTGAGGCTCCATAACCGATGGCTCCTAAGATTGGATTACCGAGAAACATAGCTCCGATGGCTAGGATCTCGGTTGCACCAGCACCACGGATAATTGCACGGCTTCTTCGACTTTCAGTATCTGTGCGGGCGGAAAATAGAGTGGGAAGGAAGACTTTTCCAGCGGCTGCCCAAAGTTTAACCAGGAAGGGTTCTCGGTTGATGTTTTCTGGAGGTGTTTCGGACATACTATTTATTTTACTTCATGTTTTGTTTTGTTACCAATATAATCATCTCTGCTCTTTTAATTCTTCTGAGTGTAACGGTCTAGTTTCGAGTATAGCTCTTGACGCATTCATTATTGGACCAAGGTGCGGGGATGCGAGACAGGCGATGACTACAACTGACTGCATCACTTTTTCGTCGATATTTTGTTCAGATCTTGGTCTTGGTTCATCTTCAAGCGGAAGAAGCGCTAATGCAGATGTTGTCAATGAGAGTAGTGCAGCTGAACCTAGCTCAGCAAATTCAATAGATTGAATTGCAGCGAAAATTGAGTGTGGTTGTGCTGATGGTTGTCGTTCGGGGATTTCTTGAAATGCAAAAGATCTACCAGGTAGAGGTGCTCTGGCTATTTGACGGGAGTCTCGTGATTCTCGTTCCAGTCGAGCCATACAGATCTGTTATTGCTCGAGTTAATTACTGGTTGTTGGTTGTTCATCGTGTCTCGTTGTTCAGCGTTAATATGTAGGCAGAGTATAGCATATATTCGGGTATTATTCTCTTGGTTTCAGATGCCAAGGGGATGTGGTCATTTATGATAATTGAGTGTGTTACTATGGCTACATCATGCGAAAAAAGAATCATTACCTGGTCATTTCTCTGATAGCGTTTCTGGTTCTTAAACTTATTCACATTGGACCCAGGATTTCAGACGAAAATCTCTATTTCTATATGGCAAACTTATTGAGCCGGGGTGTGATGCCATATCGTGACTTTTTTTTGGCCAACTTTCCTGGTCAAATCTTTTTATATTCACTCCCAATAACTCTCTTTGGGTTTCACTTGACTATTTTCAAACTGTTACAAATCCTTATTACTTTGGGTTCTGCTGGTTTGATTTATCAAATTATGATGATTCACAAGCAGAAAGAAGGGAGCATTCTTGCAGTCCTGCTTTTTTTGTTTTCATCGGTGGTGTTAGGAGGGAGTGATTTTTCTGTTGGTGTGCACGAGTCGACCATGTTTTTACTGCTGGCTTGGTATCTTCTTCTGGTTAAACGACCGGCCAATGCTGGTATTTCACTTTTTCTGGGCTTGATGATACGACGGTATATTTTTCCGGCGGCAATTGGATTGTTTATTTATGAATATTGGAAAAAGAATCGACTAAATGCTCTTCGTTTTGCGCTGATAGGATTTGGACTCTATGCCGGGGTACATATACTACTCGCCACAACTATTGGTTCAGTGTTTATTGATCAGGTTTGGACCTATCATTTGCATAAACCTCAAATTGATGTTTCCTCAAACGCGCTCTCCCAATTCATTCGGGGTGATAAGTTTTTGGTCCTTTTTTCGTTGGTTGGTGTTGGGATGCTGCTGCGAAAAGTACTACAAGATGGATTACTTTTTTCCAAGAGATACCTAAAAGAACCAGCATATATTCACCTTGGAGTTGCGGCAGTGCTTGCAGTGGCGGTTCAACTGATTGTGTACCGCGTTTTTTCAAGTTCGTTTCTCATTTATTATGTTGTCCTGGTCCCGTTTTTATCGATTTTGACGGCTCTTTTCTTTACAACTATTGTTCCAATGCGGAGCCGGTCAATGATCCTGTACTTAGTGGTCGGACTTTCGGTGCTGAATGGGCTGGTATATCACAGAATTAGTTCTCAAAAATACACTATTGAATCATTAGATGAAATTGTCTCGGACGTACGGACGCTTACAGGTGATGGAGAAACGATTTCTGGTCAATACTTGATTACGCCGCTGGTTTCATTGCTTGCCGATCGGGATATTACAGACCATCAAGCCGATCTCAATTCCCAGCGGTTTTTTGCAAAGTTGATTATGGTAGAGGAAGCAACGCGACTGGCGACGCAGAGTGCGGTATTTATTCAAAGTACGGTCTATGATGTGAACACAGGTCATGTTACTGCAGTCGACCCACCATTTGTGGATTCGAACGTCCTGATTGCATCATGTACACCTGAGCGTCGTTATGTGGTTGAGCAGGACTTTGGTTTTAACTCAATCATTCTTTGGAAATGTGGAACGTCAGATTAACTTATTCATTGTATTAAAGCATTCATCGGTATTAACCTATTTTCCCAGTTGTATAGTTGACAGACTGATTTGTGATATTTAGGATAGGTTGTAGAGAAAGCCTTAAATCATTCGGCTTTTTATTGTTTTTATTTCGGAATATTATGATTGAACGGAGAACTGGGGAGCACTACTCTGAACGGATTACTTCGGTGGAGGAATTTGATGATTTGATTCAGGGAATTGAGGCGGATTTCAGACCTGTGAATAAACAACTTGGATTAACTTCACTGATCTACCCATGCAACGAAGACGTGTTGCAAGCAATAGACCCTTTGAGCGGACAATACCTTCCATTTGTTCAAGCCTTTTTTGATGGAGAATTCACGTCTTTTTTAGATTATTTAGAAAGGAATGGCCGGGAAAATGTAGGCGATGTTTCACAAGAGGCATATCGAAGATTTCAAATTTATGCAAAAAGAGGTTATAGCCGTATTCGAAGCTCAGAACTGGTGAGCGCCGGGGCCGGTTTCGTCGACAGCCATTTGCAAGATTTCGCGGAATTAACTTTTCGATTACCCGGTAAAGTTTCATCACTAGGCGTACTCTATCCCCATGAAGGCGTCCAGCGTTATTTTGGTTCTCAGCTGCGTGAAACCCTTCCATTTGATTTGCAAGGCCTGATTCGAATGCGCCCCGGTAATCTATCTGATCTTCATGCAGAAGAGCTGCTACCCTTTTCACCCATTTTAATGAAAATTCATCCTGGCTTGAACGGACATCTAGGTTTTTCAAGTCCGCTGGTGGAAATATTCTCCCCTCCATCTGATATCACCGATAAACTACTCATGGAGCGGTGGGGAGGGTTACGGCTTCAACTTAATAAACAGGATTGTATGGTGGATCAGCAAGGAGATTGCTACCCGGATTTTCAGCTGCCTGAACTTGTGGATTTCGTTGTGCAAGAAGCATTTGGGCCCAGTTAAATTTATTATTGTGTTTCTAGCTAGGATTGTCTGCTTGGAGAGGTACTGTCTATAATGTTGAGCTTCTTGATGAGATGCTTTGCTAATATCCCTCAACTATAGCAGAAGTTGTTGTAACAGAGCATTAGACCAGAATTGAGAAAGATGCTTTGCTTCTAAGTGTCCCCGAGAAATATTTGATTCGGATGTTATGCTCGTTGTCGTTTAGTCTCTCCGCCTATTTCTTATTCGCATACATAGCAGTATGCGCCGCAACCCAGAGCATATGTTCATGGACATCAAAGTTATCTTCACCGCTTGCATATCCGACAACTTTGAGGTTATCTCCAAATTGAAAGTAGTATGAGTTGACCATCTCTCCTTTTTTATTAGGATTAGGGACTAAACCAATTTTAAAATAGATAGGAATATCTTCTCCAGCAGCATCGAGGAGAACTTTTGAAACTCCGTAGTTCTGTTCATCATCAGCGTGTGTTTGTAGCATGGCGCGTTTCATATCTCGGGGAAGTGATAGTTGTTTAAAGTATTGAGTTAGTTCTTCGGTATTTACGATCAAAGGGAGATTTCCTAGACCGTTTCTTGGAGGAACTTTTGCGTTTTGCATCACCCTGCGCAGGATTTCTTCAGCACTTTCTCCCGAATTTGAAAGGAGTTTTGTCAGATCGATCAGTCTATCATTGTTGCTATGATGTAGAAGATCGTACACAAGTTCGTTTGTCATCATTGATTTATTTGAATTAGCTTGGAGCTGAAGTGCTTGTTCGCAAGCGATGATTTTTACGAGTGATCCAAAGGCAAAGCTATCTTCTTTTTGTGCTGAATCTAGAGAAAGTGTGTTTGTCCCTTCAATAATCCTGACTGCATATGTTTGCACTCCGTTTTGATTAGTGAGTCGTTTTTCTAATTTTTCTTTCAATTGTTCCAGGGTGCGAATTTTACCAATTCTGTCTGGAGAGTAGGTTCCCTTTCTTACTTCTGAGAGGAGAGCCCACTGCGCTAGTTTCTCATCTAACCCGACTAAGATTTCGAAACCACTCTTAAGTTCTTTTCCCGCTTGATGACCAATTGGAAGACCTAGTCCAACTCCTCCTGCCAGAAGCGCTAATTTTAAAAATCCTTTGCGACTTATCTTGATTTGTTTCGGAGACGGTTCAAGTGTATCCTCCATACAGTGGAGTATAACAATTTTTATGAAGACGTTTTTGCTTATCGATAAACCAAAAGGAATGACCAGTCATGATGTTGTGGATCAAGTACGGAAAATCACCGGCGAGAAACGAGTAGGTCATGGGGGAACGCTTGATCCGAATGCTACCGGTCTATTGATTGTTGGTGTCGGGAGAGAGGCCACAAAACAACTCGGAGAGATCAGCATGGAGACAACAAAGACATATTTGGCTGAGATTTTTCTGGGTGAAGAACGTGACACTGATGACATAGAAGGAATAGTGATTTCAAAGGCAAAAGGAGTGCTTCCCCCTGGAAAAGGGGAGATAAGAAGAGCACTTTCAGATTTTCTTGGCGACCAACAGCAGGTTCCACCGGCGTACTCTGCAATAAAAATGAAGGGAAAAAAGGCCTATGAAATGGCAAGAAGGGGAGAGAAGGTAAAACTTAAAGCTCGGAATGTAGTCATATATCATATCAAGTGTATTGCATATTCTTTTCCCGTTTTGTCTATTGAAGTCGAGGTTTCCTCAGGTACATATATTCGTGCGCTGGCCCGAGATATTGGAAAGAGGCTTGGGTGCGGGGCGTATCTTCGAGAGTTGAGACGGACGAAAGTCGGTAAGTATGACATTGCAAATGCAAAGACGTTAGGTAAGATTACTTCGTCTATATCTACATAGTTTTTTGCATATTGAATAGATCTCTAGTTACAATGGATTTATGCATGTTGGTCTGTTATCCTACCGCATTGCAGGTATTGATGGAGTGAGCCTCGAACTTGAACGATGGAAAGTGATTCTAGAGCGGATGGGTCACAAAGCAACGATGATCGCAGGAGAACTTGATCGGACCGGGTATCTAGTGCCACTTCTTCATTTTAATGAACCCCGAATTTACGATCTTCATCTACGAGCCATTTCTAATGGTGTTCCGTTTCATAAGCTTCAACCAAAGATTTTTAAGATGATTGATATTGTAGAGACCGAATTGAACGGTTTGTTTGAGAGGATTTCTCTTGACAGGCTGGTGACGATGAACGTTTTTAGCCTACCGATTCATCTTGCGCTGGCTGCAGCTCTTCATAGGGTAATTTTAAGGCGATCATTACTGACATTTTCAAGGAATCCAGACTTTTGGTGGGAGCGCGATCGATATGCATCAAGAGAAAGCTTTAGAGAGTTTTTTCAGCGCTATTTTCCACCAAGAGATAACAGGTATCTCAAACACATCACTTCAAACACCATCGCACAAAAAACCCTCAAGGATTACTGTGGACTCGATTCAATAGTTTTTGGCGATTGTTTTGATTACAACCATGAAACTCGAGAGTTGGATGGATATGCTGGCAAGTGGAGAAACGATTTTGGCATTGGTCAGGAAGACTTGGTTTTTTTACAAGCCACACGAATCGTTCCGCGTAAGCAGATTGAGCTATCAATTGAACTCGTTAAGACCATGAAGGATGAACGAGTTGTCTTAGTGTTGGCTGGGTATTCTGGAGATGAGGGTGATAGGTATGTTCGTCATCTTAAACGGTTAATTGAAAAATATTCCGTGAGAGCTGTGTTTATTGGGGATCGAGTTGGGGCACGACGAGTGTTTAAGCATGGAAGGAGAATCTATACTCTATGGGATTGTTTTATGAATTGTGATTTTGTCACCTATCCATCTGCTATTGAGGGATTTGGAAATCAGTTCCTTGAAGCGATACACTTCAAAAAGCCGATTCTGGTGAACAGATATGAGGTGTATAAGGCTGATTTGGAACCGCTTGGGTTCAACACAGTGGCGATAAATAATGGCAAGATTTCCACCAAGACTATCAATGATGTAAAGGAAGTGTTAACCGATGTTGAGCTACGACGAAAGATGGTTGACACGAACTTGCGAATTGCTCAGAAGCATTTTAGTTTTGAAGCAACGGAGAAGAAGCTTCAGAAGCTTGGTTTTTAAGTTGTGATTTCTACCAACTTGGTCTTGTTGCAGCTGATATGTTTTGATAAACAGTTTGGGAGATTAGATATCAAAGAATTGCCTCAACCAATTTTTTTTCCTTTGATGTCTATTAGCTTTTTCTGTTTTTTTAGCACGGTTTTTGGTTTCCTGAATATCAGCACTATCGACTATTTTCCCTTGATCACCAGCGAGTTTTGGTGCAGTTGATTCGACGCCTTTTCCTGCAAGTAACCGTCTGAATTTACTTCCTGTTTTTTCTTTAGTGACGATTTTTCTCGGTTCTACTCCCGTTTGTTCTTGTTTTCTTCTTATATTTATGATCTCTCCTCCGATACGGTATCGCTCATTTTCTAACCATGCTGGTTCTTCAATTTCATCCATATTACTTCCTGGTATTTATCATACGTATTTACAATTTTAAGTCAATTGGTCGGAGAATGAGGAAGCTGGAGAAGACACCCATGATGAGGAGCCAGACAAATTGAACAGTGACAAAGATGGCAATGTGTTTTGGTTTAAGGACATAGGCTCCTTTTGCCTGGGCGACGAGTGCGATTATCAGTATGATTGATGGCCATAGCAGAAGCGGAAGGGCAAGCGGAGCTAAGTAGGGCATGATGAAATCGAAAAGATCTTTGGCTGATTTTGTTTTTGACATCCAATCAAGGATAACAAAGATTAGGTTCAATGATCAAATCAGATTTTTGTTGACGAAGAAATAGAGTTGTGTACAATGGGTTTTACCAATAAACCAAACTTGTATCGGGATACAGCTGGTGTGGAAATATTAGTACTTACTGAGATACATTATGGCGGAGGAAGAAAAACAAGAAAACGGAGCTGAGATTACTCAGCTTATTACTCAGCAAGAGGAAAAAAGCGGATTTCCGCTGCGAAGATTTTTAATTTATAGCCTGCTCCTGGCGAGTGGGTTGTTTTTGGGAGTCTTGTACGCGTATTTGTTTTAGAAAGCTCTTTCAGCCAAGGGGATTTGCATAGTATCCGCGCATTGGTTCAGGAAGCAAACTTGCTATGGCGTATCCTACTACATCGGTCGGTTTTGTATCGGTCAAGCCTGTTTTCATTTTCCACTCTTCCATTAAGTCTGGAAGAGACTTTGGTGGTGCAACTACCAGTTCAGCTTGTGTGTAACCTAAGTTGCGATCGTACTCACCTTGAGGTATTAGAGCCATTGGAGCGTAGGCGAGATTGTATGCATTCCTTCCAATACGTATGAACCCTCTTTGTACAGGTATCATTGAACCTAAAAGACTTTCAGTTCTGTGACCCTCAGGTGCAATGAGGCAGACGGTACCAGGAATTTTCATTTTTTCATCTGCAGTTCGGTTGAATTCTCGAGTCATACCGAATAACTGTGCTTGTGTAAATATTGCATCTTCATCAGATGGTAGAAGCACAGTTTCACCATCTACTGTTGTTCCTCTTTCGTATTCGGCTAGGAGTACTACGTTTCCTTCTCCATTCGTAACAGGTGTGTAGTACGGTTGGGGAAGTGGTCGCATGTTCACACCGAGCCAGTGTGCTCTTTTTAAAAGTGTAGCCTGTGAGCCACCCTTCCTCAGGTACTTTCGGTAGTGATAGGCACCAATTGGAATGAGAAATTCCTGAGCTACTCCTCTGAATTCACGCGCTGTCAGTTCTCCAATATCAAAAGGATCTCCGAGAGTTAAATGATTAAATGCGATGCACAAGGTTCCATCTTTGAGATGTTCCCGCTGGTGTCGGAGATTGTGACGTGATTTTTCTGAAATTATTAGTTTGTCATCAATTTCACGGAATACTCCATCAGGGTTCAATCTGACTCTCCATTTTTTTTCTAATGAGTCTGGCGATTGGTGCATTGATGGTGGCAAATTCCGCTCTATGTAAAAGCGATCCTCGCAGTGGTCCTATTTCTTGTTCTGGATTCATTTTTGTCCGGAGTATCTTTGATAAAAAATGTGTTCTGTGGAAATGTCTTGGTCCATAGGACCGGATGGCAATTCGGTGAGCTAGTGTACCATAGCCTTTGTGTTTTTCAAGTTGATACTGAGGATAACGATTTCCCATCTTAATCATGAGCTGGTCTCGGTGGACTTTAGCGATGATTGAGGCTGCTGCTATAGAGAAGCAGTGACGGTCACCTTTGATGATGGTAAGTTGTTTTTGTTTTCTCAATTTAGGGAGGTAGGGGATGTGGAATGCATCTACGAGAACAAAATCTACAATCTCGAGTGCTGCAATTGCTCTGCGCATTGCTTTGTACGTGGCTTTGACTATACCGAGTCGATTGACTTCTGCGACACTCGCACTTCCAATAGTCCACTGGTTTGTAAAGTACTTAATATGAGGTGTCAATAAGCTGCGTTTTTTTGCAGAGAGGAGTTTTGAGTCTTTTACTTCTCTTAGATTTCGATTGACAAAGTCCGGTCCTTTCATAATACTTTTTGGGAAGATGACAGCACTGACGAGAAGTGGGCCAGCCAGTGCTCCACGACCGACTTCATCAATACCAGCAACATATTGATAACCTTTTTTCCAGAACAATTGCTCGTATTTCAGTGTAGGTTTCATGCTGGAAATTGTAACAGAGTGGTTTCGTAAATGTTTCGATTTATACTTCGTGGTTTTACGTATCCGATCGTGAAGCTAAAATAACGATTTCGATTATTTATAAAAATATTAGTCAAAATTTCTTCGAGAAACGATGGAGATGATCACGTTTCGGTAAAAGATCGTATTGACTCGCTATAAAACTCTTGTTAACTTAAAATCCCAGAACCGAGTTGTTCATCCTAGTATGACTAACATGATTCTGGGATTTTTTAAGGGTTTGCTATGACGCGAAAGAATATCAATCATTCTCACTATAACCTGCACTGAAGAGGCGATGGCCTCTTTTTTTTGTGCAAAATATAAAGGGGGTGAACAACTGGAACTATGCCTGCCAAACGAAGGAGAGTCACGATACATACTTGTGAGGGTACGCAAGTTTATGCCTACTATGATCCGGCTGGACCGAGTTACCCTGAAGACGGTGTCGTTGTGTATAACGGTTTAGCGAGATGGCAAGTAAACGCACATGCTATTTCTACTAAAGATGTAGGGGAAATTGAGTTTGATGAAATCTAAGTCAAATACATTTAATTATTTAGTCACACTGAGGGGGTGTTATGGCGAAGTCTCTATATTTTTCTAAAAGCTATATTTCGATTGATCAAGTACGTTCAAAGGAGCAAATTAAAGAGTTGTTTATCATTGCTGATCAAATGAGGGATCATGTGGAAAAAGGTACGATTTATGAACCACTCAAAGGAAAGACGGTATCGATTCTTTTTTATCAACCGAGCACGCGGACGTTCACATCTTTTGTTGCGGCAGCTAACCGGTTGGGCGCCTATGTCACTGCAATTCATGGAATGGAGGAGTTTAGCTCAGTCTCGAAAGGTGAAACACTTGAAGATACGATACGATCGATATATCAAACTACGGCAGCGGATGTCATCATTCTTCGTCATCCAGAAAATACCTCAAGCCAAGTTGCTGCAAGTGTATCCGACGTGCCAATAATCAACGCGGGAAGCGGGACACTTGAACATCCTACTCAGGCACTCTTGGATCTGTATACGATCTATCAGCAGTTTGGCAGGTTAGACAGGCTTAATGTAGCTATGGTTGGGGATTTGCTCTATGGGAGGACGATTAAATCCCTGGCAAAACTCTTGGCACTAACTAATAAAGGAACAACACTGACTTTCGTTTCTCCCGAGGAACTTAATGCTCCACGCGAGCTTATTGGACATTTGAAAAAGAAAGTTACCGTGAAAGAGGTGGATCGGCTTGAGCCTGTTTTAAGAACTGCAGATGTAGTGTATATGACGCGGGTGCAAAAAGAATGGTTTGAAAAAGCGGGAAAGCTAGACCAGTATGAACGATTGAAAGAACGCTTCGTACTCACCCGTCATATGGTATCGAAGATGAAGAAGAAGTCGATTGTGATGCATCCGTTACCACGTGTGGGAGAGATCTTACATGAAGTGGATGATGATTCTAGACAGCGATATTTTTCGCAGATGCGGTCTGGATTATATGTGAGGATGGCGTTGTTGAAGAGCATATTAGTGAAGTGATCTATCATTAGTTCTTGAACTTTTTTAATCGCTGATCATTATATATATCACATGTTCAATAGTTACTTCTTTAATTACTTTAAGAATCAGCTAAGAAAGAGTGTTTCATAGCTTTATGGCATTAAAGCAATATCCAGGACTGATTGATGTGCATGTGCATTTGAGAGAGCCGGGAGCGACGCATAAGGAAGATTTTGCTACCGGAACACGTGCAGCCATTAAAGGTGGGATCACCTATGTTCTTGATATGCCAAATAATCCTGCTCCAACAGTGACAGTAAAAATGCTGGAACAGAAGGTTCGTCTTGCTACCAAGAAAGCTGTTTGTGATGTGGGTTTTCACTTTGGCACCAACGGAAAAAATATCACAGAGTTTACGCAAGTTTATCGGCGAAAGGATGTCTATGGGTTAAAGATTTACCTCAACCATACGACAGGGGAGATGTTGGTTGAGGATCTCAGACTTCTTGAAGATATTTTTGAAGCATGGAAGAGTGAAAAGCCAATTCTCGTTCATGCTGAAGGCATTCAGGTGGCAGCAGCGATTGGACTAGCACGGCTGTATGAGCGCCGATTGCATGTGTGTCACATTAGTCAGGCAATCGAGGTGGAACTTGTGCGTCGAGCCAAACAAAAAAAACTGACCGTCACGGCTGGAGTGTGTCCGCATCATTTGTTTCTTTATGATCTTCATGATTCGACACTTGGTCCTTTTGTGCGGATGAAACCGCCATTGGGTACACGCAAGGATCAGCAGGCTCTCTGGGAAGGATTGAACGATGGAGTTATTGATATTGTCGAGACGGATCACGCCCCTCACACAAAAGAGGAAAAGCTCTCGAAGAAATCTCCATTTGGTGTACCAGGTCTCGAGACCGTACTAAGCTTGCTTTATTATGCTGCTGAGAAAAAAAAGATTCATACACGACTTATTCGTAAATTGTTATACGCTCGGCCGAAGCAGATCTTTCATATTCCAGATCAGCCAAAGACATTTGTGGAAGTTGATGAAGATGAACGATGGATTGTGGGAGAGCATGGTTATGAAACTAAATGCGGGTGGTCACCGTTTGAGGGCTGGGAATTGCCTGGAGTTGTGAAGACGGTTGTGATTCGGGGGAAGAAAGTAGTTGAGAAGGGTATGGTTCTGGTTTAAACTGCATCAATATTATGGCGAATCTTGAAGTCATATTTTTATCAACACCATTTGCCAATCCGTTGGTTGTACCCTCTGGTATAGTGCCAGAAATTTCTGATAGTAAAAAAGCTGAGTTGCTTGGCGCTGGTGGGGCAGTGACGAAGTCGTTGACTGTTCGTGTACGAGAAGGGAATCCAATGCCGAGGATCATCGTTTATGAGCATGGCTATCTTAACTCAGTTGGTTTACGAAATCCGGGTATAAAGAATGGGATTAAAGAGCTGGAGAAACTTTTTTCTGAGACGGCAATTCCTATGATTGTCAGTATATTTGCAGTTTCAGTTGCTGATTTTAAAAAACTGGCAAAAGCAGTCGATACACTTTTTTCTGGTTTTATTGAGCTCAATTTGTCCTGTCCGAATACAAAAGACGAATTGGGTGAATCGTTGGGCATGGGAGTGGAATCAACGGTGGCGGCTGTTGCTGGGGTACGTGAAGCTGTTTCGAAGAAGACGAAACTGATTGTAAAACTTTCTCCAAACGTCTCGGATATTGGTGCGGTAGCAAAAGCCGCTGAAAGCGCAGGAGCAGATGCGATCTCTGCGATTAATACGGTAGGACCTGGAATGGTGATCGATATCAATACTCGAAAACCAAAACTTGGAAACAAGGAAGGTGGCGTTTCTGGGCCTGGTATTCGGCCGATTGCTGTTCGCTGCGTGTATGATATTTACAACGCTGTCAAGATTCCGATTATTGGAATGGGAGGGGTTGAAACTTGGCAGGATGTGGTAGAAATGATGTTGGCGGGTGCGACGTTGGTTGGTGTGGGATCAGCGTGGTATAAGCACGGGGATGATGTTTATTCAGATATTTGTAAAGGTCTGTCTCAATACTTAGATGCTGGGGGATTAAAGATTGAGTCGCTCATTGGAGGAGCTCATACATGATATGGATACACAAGAGAAGATAGCTAAACTACTTCTAGAAATAAAGGCAGTCACGTTTCGTTTTAAACCTCCGTATACATATACGTCAGGTTTGAAAAGTCCGATCTATCTTGATAACCGCATCGTGATGTCATTTCCAAGGGTGAGGAAGAAAATAGTGGATGCATACATCAAAGTGATTAGAGAAGACATAGGGCTTGCTAACGTTGATTGGATATCTGCTACTGCTACGGCTGCAATTCCGCAGGGAGCTTGGGTGGCCGAGCGGTTACAACTACCGATGGTGTATGTTCGGCCAACATCCAAGAAGTATGGAAAAGGAACACAGATTGAAGGATATGTGAAGAAGGGGAGCAAGGTACTGATTATTGAAGACCATATTTCCACCGGTGGGAGTGCTGTGGGGAATGTAAACGTTATTCGTAAAGCTGGAGGTGTAGTGAAGTATTGTGTGGCAACTACAACCTATGAGACGAAAACATCGATACAGCTGTTTTCAAGGAGTAAGGTGAAGCTTTTATCCTTGACCTCTGGTACAATGATTGTTGAGATGGCGAGGAAAGAAGGACTGTTAACCTCTTCACAATTTGAGAGTGTGATGAGATGGTTCAATGATCCACAAGGATGGACAAAGAAGTAATATAAAAAATATAACTGAGATGGTTGAAACAATTACAAAAGAATCAGCTGTAAAACCAAAGAAAAAGAAAAGGAAAAAGTGGTGGAATAAACCACCCAAGCCAGCTACAGATGAAGACCTCATCCACTTTTGGACCACACAAGGTGTGGACGAGCCGGAAATACAAGGGCGACTTGCGGCAAAAAGGCAAGCTGAGTTTGATGATGGCATTCAAGCACTGCGTGATGTTGAACAGCAAGAACTGAAGGCAGACGCAGCGCGACACGAGAAAGAGTTGGGCGGAGATGAGTGATATAAAAAATGATTGTTTTCAGCGGATCTTCAAATAAACCATTAGCAGAAAAACTCGCAAAAAAACTCAAGGTGACGCTGGGTATGGTTGAGCTGTCGCGGTTTGAGAATGGTGAGATCCGTGTCTTTATTAAAGAGAAGGTTAGTGATGATGTGGCAGTTGTTGTTCAGTCGCTTTCGACTCCACCAGACGAACATTTGGTGGAATTTGTATTGATTTGTGATGCGTTGAAGCGGATGGGGGTGGGGAAAATCATTGGTGTGGTTCCATGGCTTGGCTATAGCAAGCAGGATAAAGTCTTTCGGCCAGGTGAGCCATTGAGCGTCAAGGTGATTGCTCAGATGTTACAAGTCGTTCCGCTTACAAGACTCATCACTTTTGATCTGCATAACCCGGCGATCTTAGGTTTTTTTGAGATACCGGTTTCTAATCTTTCAGCACGTCAGCTTTTTTCCCAACATATCAAGCCGATTAAAGGTTCGGAACCTTTAGGAGGCATGGTGGTAGTGGCACCGGATGCGGGTGCAGTGAAGGCAAGCACTCAGTTTGCTCTAGAATTAGGAGTGCAAGTCGCATATATTGATAAAGTTCGTGACCTGACAACGGGAAGAGTGACAATTCAGGGAATCAATGGGGATATTTCCGGAAAACAGGTGTTGATGATTGATGACATGATTGTAACAGGATCGACTCTCATTGAGACTTCAAAATATCTGAAGAAGGTCGGTGTGAAAAAGATTGTGGTTGCGGCAACTCATCATCTTTATCTCCCTGGTGTGGATGAGAAGCTGTCCACGAGTTCACTTGATCGTTTAATCATCACTGATACTATTCAAAAACCTCGAAAAGCGTTACAAACTCGTACAACTATTCTCTCAATTGCTGATCTGCTTGCTAAAGAGCTGTCGAGTCTTTAATAATTTGCAGTTGACTTGGGAATTTTGCTCATGCTATCGTGTATTTATGGCAAAGAAAAAGCCAATAGAGAATCAAGTAGAAACTTGGAGAGAAGTATCGCTCATTTTACTTCTCCTGTTAGGAATAGTCGGTGCGCTTAGCTACACATTGCTGTTTCGTCAGAAAGACAGATTGCTGCTGCAAGAAATCCGCATCACAAGCTTGACTGATCAGGTCAATAAATTGAGCGATGAACTCGGGGAGCTTCAAGAGAAATAATTTTCTCACGTCCTGCCTCATCTAACTGGCAAGCAAGGGCTGTTTTTTTATTCTTCGGAGAGGATTTTTGTGAGTTCTACAGCGAGTTCATTTGCATTTTGAGAAATGAGTGCGGAAATATCTTGTTTGGTTTTCTTTTGAGCGAGTTCGAGTAGTTCATCATCGTGTGGTTTTTCAAGAAGCTGATTCAAAAATTCTTCATGATCTGATTCATCGAGATTTTGAAGTACGATGTGGATCACTCGATGGTGGATGATATCGTCTACAATTGTCCAGAGCTCTACCTTTTGCTCATGGGAATAGCTTCTGGATTGAATTGCTTTCTCGAGTCTGTTTAGTTGGACCAGCGAATCAAAAAAGAGTTTACTCATAGATTTTGTTTAGTGCTATTGTCGACGCAGAACCGGACTTCATATCTACTGGACCGAGTGGAACGGAATTCTCCGTATCATTTACAAAGAACATAATGACTTTCCCTTTTTTATATCTTGGTCCGCCAAGTATGTGCATAACCTCTGGACTTCCACCAAAGTGCTTTCCTGTCCAGGCTGCCGGTCCAGCATCAGCAATGGCTGCAACGACTGCGTTACCAGTTTGTGTGTCGACGATAAGGACCTTGCGGTATTTGTACCAGTCACGCAGATAGTTGAGATCTGATTTCCAGTTTGGAAGATACATGGTTTGGACCACTGCATACCAACGCTCTGTCTCTTCGAGTTCTGGAGTAAGCATCGTTTTTGACGGAGCAAAATACCCCCAAGCCCCTTTTCCGGGTGACATTCCAGATTTGAGGAATTGACCGGTGCCGTGGTTTTTCAGCATATCGCCTGGATATCTTGGCAAGGTGTTGTTCAGCACCGATGAAACCATAGGTGGTGTTCAGGTGCTGATCTTCCAGCCTTGCTTTGGCATCGATGCTATAAACGCTGGTAAAGAGACGCTCTAGATATTGTTCTTCATCGGCTGAGAGCGAACGTGGGTGTTGCGGTAGTACTTCTTTAAGTACATCTGTAAGAAACCGCTTGATTTGTGAATCGGGTTTCTCTGCATCATTCTTATGAAGTTTGTCTACAATTTCTTTGGGAACTTTGAGTCCTGCTACATCAGAGGGAGGAGAAAGCATTACTGTGGCTGTTAGGGCACCGAGGCTGAGAAGTTTTGCTGACTGCTGCCTCAAGGTGCTGATGCTCAACCCTCTCGTCTGAAAATAGTGTTCAAGGTGGGGGAAGGCGCTATACACTGTATCAATAGTTTGATCCCGCTTGGTTTCGAATTTTCTTTTAATGTACTCAAAATCGTTTGGATGTTTTTTTGGCATGGTTAGAAATGATGCCGATTAGGGGATGACGATGTTCATAAACAGATTGATAAGCGGGGAAATGAGTTGGGAAATGGGTGAAATACCGGAGAAAGGAAAGATAAGAAAGATGAGGATGATCATGCCATATTGGGAAAGGATGGCATTCCATTCGTCAGCTAAGTCTTGGGGAAGGAAGCCAATGAGAATTTTCCCTCCATCGAGCGGATGAATCGGAACAAGGTTAAAGATTGCAAGAATGATGTTTAGGCGAATAATGGAGATGAACGTGATATAGAGGAGAGAATTAAGAGGGAGGAATCGCATCAGCAATCCAAGCGATATAGCTAAGAGCATGTTTGAAGCAGGTCCTGCAAGTCCAATGAGCGCTGCGTCTCTTCTGGGGTTTTTTAAATTGAAGGGGTCAAACATCACAGGTCGACCCCAGCCAAACCAGGTAAAGAGGATGGCAAGTGTTCCTAAAGGATCCATATGAGCCCGGGGATTGAGGGTTATCCTGCCTTGATATCTTGGTGTTGGATCACCGAGTTTGTCTGCTGCCCAGGCATGGGAGAATTCGTGAATGGTGATTGAAATTACTAGACTTCCAAATAAAATGATGAAAGGAACGAATCCAGCTGAAAGAAGGATTGAGATCATATCTGATGATTTTAACACGATTCTTTGAAACTATGTTAACTATCCGTTGTTTTTTTCCTCTGGGGCTGGTATGATGTACGTCTTACAAATTGAGACTGTTTATGTCATATATATGTGATTCTTGTGAAAAAACTATTCAGGTGGGCCATCATATCCGTCACCATCGGGGTGTGGCTGGAGGCCGTTGGAAGAGGAAAGCACAAAAGACAAATAGAGTCTGGCTTCCGAATCTTCATTCAGTACGTGTCATGGAGAATGGGAAAATTGTTCGGAGACGGTTATGTACAAAGTGCATGAGGCGAGCAGATCGTCCTAAGAAAGTAAAAGAGGAGGCTGAAGACAAAAAACCAGTAGAAAAAACTGAGCAGAAAGCAGAAGCGAGGAAGAAGGACATGATTAATAGCAAGGAAAAAGAAGAGAAAAAAGATACTAAGAAAGTTAGAAGAAAGACTCCAAAAAAGAAGTAGTTTTGATCTCCAAGTTATAATTTTTCCATCATATACTCGTTGCTCGTGCATAGTTATATTTATAAGGGAAGCACCAGTTGGTTCTTCTGCCGAGGTTGACCTATTTATTACCCGACTTAAGATGCCAACATTGCATCAATGCGACGAAGAAGCCCGCGCATTGAGACCGGAATGCGCTCTCCCCGAATTTCTAGAAAAGCTGAGCCATGTTTTAGGAAACAGATCTCATCTTCCAGAAGAGAAATTCAATGAGGCTGTGATCTATTTAGGGGCTACTTTTCCTGAATTCCTCGAGGAATTAGAGGATTGGTTAAATAAACCTTCTGAAGACTATGATCAGGATTATAAGTAAATTACTTGATGGAGTAGGGAACTATGTGTTTGAAGCTTGAGGATTTGACTTGACCTAGAATATTGTTTACCAACTGACCCGCTTCAATTTTATTTTTTTGGGTATTGGCCCTAAGGAATTCACTGATATTTGCTGAGGACATCTTTTTCTCAAAATGAAGATAAAGGATTGGATCAGCCTGCTCATAAGTGAATCCAAGTTCGGCTGCATCGGTCTGATTTGACCACAAACCGGCGGTCGGTGGTTTTGCAATAATTTCGGGTGGAATTTTGAGCGATTTTGCGAGTTGAATGACCTGTGTTTTGTACAAATGGCGGATTGGTTCGATGTCACTGGCCTCATCGCCAAAGCGAGTGTAGTAACCCAATAAGTGTTCTGATTTATTTTCGGTGCCGATGACAAGTGCATCCAGCTTTTTAGCTTGGTCATAGATGACCATCATCCGGGATCGAGCGGCAAGGTTTCCGAGACGGATTCTATTTAGCTGTGCTATTTGTTGGTTTTTCCTTTTTCGATCTTTGTCTGATTTTTCAGTCAGTGGTATTTGCT
Organism: Candidatus Chisholmbacteria bacterium; assembly: GCA_963704905.1. GTDB lineage: Bacteria > Patescibacteriota > Microgenomatia > UBA1400 > Chisholmbacteraceae > CAVPHZ01. The sequence continues at coordinate 371,716 of CAVPHZ010000002.1, read as the reverse complement.
GGCTGTTTCTTTTGATGATACGCCAGGATTTTTGAATGATGGCTGAGATTGGAATAATCTGGCGATTTTCTTGAGGAATATTTGCCAAATCCAAAACCTGTTTGGCGTGCTCGGTGTGAATTGGAGTAGTTGTTTTTGACGGAAGATGAAGCGTGTGGATGTTGTTCGGGTTTAACGCTTTTGCCGTAAGCATCAGTGAGGTTGCTGAGTCAATTCCTCCGGAGACGGCGATAACAGCCTGTGTTTTTCCGGCATTTTTGAATGTCGTTTTGAGAAAATTAGTGACTATTTTCACTTCATTTTCCGAGTTAATGGGTGGGAGGTTGTCATTTTTTGTCATATACGTGTTTCACTCGCAAGTATTGTAGCACCGACTTGGGGACAAGGTGAGTGATAGGGAGGTTTTGTTTTATTCGGTTTCGCACGAGCGTGGAGGAAATGTTAGTAATCACCTGAAGGGGGTGTTCCATTGGTTGCATATGGTCTCGAAGTGGCATCATTGGTTTTCCAGCTCGGGGATAGATGTAAAAAGGCATGAGCTTAAGAAGAGTTTTGTATTTTGGCCATTTGTGGAATGAACTTAAATTGTCACTTCCCATGAGAAAAGAGAATTTATGTCTGGGGTGAAGTTTATTTAAATACGTTATGTGTTGGATGGTGTTTCCCGACATTTTTTGGTCAATCGTACAAGTTTCGGTGCGAATCTTTTTATTGTCTAAGGATTTTGCGATGTGGTTTTCAAGGAGTTTTGTCATTTGAAGTCGATCGTTGACCGGCGCGAACCGATTTCCTTTTTCAAACGAGTGATTGTAATCCGGGAGGAGCCAAAGTTGGTCGATGTTTTCAATAATGACGAATGCCTGTTCTATGACAATGAGATGGCCGAAGTGAGGTGGATTGAAGCTTCCGCCGAAGAGCGTGATATTCATGGATTGATTATACCTAATAACAAAGTCGTCAGAGGATTAAGGAAATTTTAAGTTGGTTAAAATCAGCTGGCTTTTGACCTTCTAGTTGGACTTCTTGGAGGAGCAATTTGCTTCCGCTTAAAATTGCTGAGTGGATTTTGAGGCGTTTATTTCCTTTTTTTGTGCTCACTGTTGTCCAGATACCAGGCCAAGGATAGAAGGCGCGTGTGGCGCGTTCGAGGAGTTGATGGTTAGTATTTCCATTAAAACCTATTCCAAATAGATATTTTCTTAGTTTATCTGGGATGTCTGTGGGTGAGACTTTTTCTCCACTCATTGCTTTTTGTACGGTTTTCCAAGGGATATAGCCATGATTGCGGGTGAGCCGGTATGCATAGGATGCCCCTGCGTTTTCTTGTTCATGCGGGACGATTTGTCCTTTAATCCAAGCGGGTAGGATTGTGGTGAGCATAGCGGATCCGATTTCAAATAAGCGTTGATATAGGGCTTCTTGCGTGTCTTGGTTGTAAATTGGTTCCTCAGTCCAGGAGAGGATTGGACCTTCATCAAACTTCTTAGTCATTTTGATGAGGCTGATCCCCGTTTGTTTGTCACCCTTAATGATGGCGGCTTGGGCGGGAGTTGAACCTCTATATTCAGGAAGTAGGGAAGGGTGAAGATTTAGGAAACCGTGTTTAGGTAAGTTAAGAAGAGCGTTCGGTATGAGCTTTGCATAGTCGGCAACGATAGCTACATCTACCTTTAAAGGTTCAACCTTTAAAGTGATGAGAGATTCTGGGGTTTGGACTGGAAGATTGTTAGTCTCCGCATATTGGTGAACAGGTGTTTTGGTGAGAATCTGTTTTCGACCACTTGGGCGAGGAGGAGCAGAAATGACAAGCTGAATCTGTACTCCGGATTTATGAAGGTTTTCAAGGACAAGTTGTGAATTTGTTGAAGAGCCGAAGAAGGCAACAGTGATTTTTTTCATCCTAATTCAATTTCATGGAGCTTGTTGTTTCGCTCTTCATAGAGCGGTAGATTGTGTTTAATTGAGTGATCAGTGAAGAGGATACCGTTCAGGTGATCTAGCTCATGCTGGAGGACTCGGGCTTCGAAATCAAGGAACTTTTTTTCTTTCCAGTTCAACTGTTTATCCTGCCACTTGAATTTAATCCATGCATGTCTCCAGATTGGTCCCCAGATTTTGGGAATGGAGAGGCAGCCTTCAAGATATGGCCTTCTTTTGCTTGGACCAAGTGTGAGTTTTTTTGAAGCATTCGTGATTTCCGGGTTCACATAGGTACTTATAACCGATTCCTGGTCATCATCAGGATTTCCTGAGGTAGGAAGTAAGGTTGAAAAAACTCGGATAGGCTTGCCAATTTGAACGGCTGAGAGACCAACACCGCGTGGGTTGTTGCCCTTATGTAATGTCGACTCAACATCGTCAATGATTGAGTTGACTTTTTTATTCAACTTTTCAATAGGCGCTGAAATTTTTCGTAAGATAGGATCTGGGACGGTAATGATTTTTGCCATGCTACTCATGTGTATTGTAACAGAGCGTCAATATGGCAAGTGCTATTCAGAAGTAATCTCGGTACGCTCCAGACCTTTGAGAGCGCCTTGTTGGTTGGGATCGATATATTTGAGAATGTACTCGTAATGTGAGCGCGCTTCATCGATCTTGCCATCTATTTCAAGCATGGCTGCTAATTCAAGGCGAGCTGCGGCGTAGTCGGGTTTTAGTTCTATAGTTTTTACCAATTCTTGTTTGGCTTTCTCGGCTTCTCCCTTTTGCAAATACAGCAAGCTGAGATTGAAGGTGAGTTTTGGGTCGGTAGGTGAATGTTCTTTGGCGAGCAAGAGTGTATTAAATGCTTTTTGCAGATACGATTCGTCGATACTTGAAAGATGGATCATAACTGCCGTACGGTTTTTAAGGTAGTTAATATGATATGGATTAATGCTCATGACGTAATCTGAGTGTAGCTCGGCCGTATCAGCGAGAATCTGGGCTGACTCGGTTGCACCTTCCATGTATAAAGCGGCAGCTGAGCGAGCCAAGTCCAGCGACAGGCGATCATGGAAAAGTGGTTCCTCTGGAACCAGCGCAGCGGCTTTTTGCTGGAGGAGTAAACCTTCGGTGATTTCACCGGATCGCGATTTTTCGCTCCCTGCGGTGAAAACCCGATCTGCATACCAGCGTACCCCAACTTCAGTTATCATTGAGGTTGTGGCCAGGAGAGTAATTAGGAGAAAAATGTACTGCAATTTTGTGAGTTTGTTATTTGAGTTGGTTTTGTAGAGTTTGAAACTTATCCATTGTTTATCAGACTGCTGGCTGAGATAGGCGAACGCGGGATAGAGAAACAAAAGCATACCAACCGTGACAGTTGAAAATCCTCCGAAATTAACTACCGATAATCCTAGATAACCGGAGATGAAGGCAGCAAGTTGTAATTCAGCTTTTTTATAAATGTTTCTTAGTGACCAGATAACAAAGGTTCCTTGCAGAAGGAGATATGATCCAAGGCCAATCACTCCTGTGGTTGCGAGGAAATTGAGATACTCATTATGAGCCTTGTTGTAGAGGAAGTCCCACTCAGAAACGAGGTTGTGCTCAACGGGCCGGAAATTATAGTAAGAGTAGGCGAAGGTTTCGACTCCGGATCCAAACAACGGCCAATGCTTCCAGACATCAATGGCTCCACGCCAGACTATCTTTCTAATATCCTCAGATGGTGAACCGCCGATTAACCGCTGCGGTTCTGCAGGTTCTGGTTTAGCAGATTGCGTAGCTGTTTGGATTATCTGGAGACGAGTAGGAAGTTGTGACAAGCTGGGTGAAAATGGCGTACCGATGACGAGTGAAAGCGTTGTAAGAGCAATGATTGAAGTTATTGCTGGTTTGATGATGGGAGTGTTTTTTATCCATCGCATTAGTGATTCTTTATCTTTTTTATCTGCTGTGGAGGAGGAGAAGTGTTGGGTAATGAGTAAAAACCAGAAAGTTAGAAACATTACAGCGTAGCCTATGAGTCCCGAGCGTGATTTTGTGAAGAGCAGAGCAGTGAAGAATATGAGCGTGACAACTCCATTGGCGATTTCTATTTTGTTTAATTGTTTCCTCTTCCCATTTTGCTTTAACCAATAACTCGTATAGTAGAACATTGAAATCGGTGAGATAGTGACAAGTAGGGCTGCAAGCCAGTTTGGCTGACCTATTGTAGAAAATATCCGGTTGCGTACATCTTGTACCCAATAATGTTCATCAATTCCGTAATGCTCGAGAATACCATATAGCGCAACGGTGACAACTGAGACAATTAGAACACCAAGACTTCTTTGAAGGAATTTATTGTGAAAAACAGATTTACGATTTGTATTTTCGTCAAATACATTGGAGACAAAGGCGTAGTACAGCAGTACATAGGAAGCAGTTGATAGAAGCCCCCCGTGGAATCTTGAGTAATATCCCCAAAGTGACGTGTATGGAACAATGGAGAAAATTGTACTGACCACTTGAGAAATCAGGAAAAGAATTAGTGGGATATCAAAGGGTGTTCTTTTTATTTTTAGTTGACCAGAAAGTACTATTCGGATTACCCAGGCAGAGGTGATCATCGTTGTGAGCAGATAGACAGTGATCATCTTGTTGAACTGAAAGAGTTCCACGTGTCCAGGGAGGAAAATAAGCGGGACAATAAAAAACACGGCATAGAAGCTATACTCGATGAATTTTTTAAGCTTTATGTCCCAGGTCATGAGGAGTATTGTAACACTTGTTTCTTTCTTACTCATCTCAGAAAGTTAACAATGTTACGTGTATATAGATCTCTCTTACAAGTGCGTGATTCACATCATGTTTACAATAAAATTCCTTCTCTTATGTGACTTTGGTTGGACATACGATCACCAAGAAGTTTTTTTTAAAACTGCTCTTGAATATTTTAATTTTAAAGACTATTTACGATTGAAATATGATAATAGAGAAGCATGAACTATTGATGGGATCAAGGTATGAATGTGTATTGAGTGTGTAGCAACATTGTCAAGGTTGTGCTTATAGACGGATGATATTATTAGGCTTGATACATCAATCACAATTTTGTGGTATTTTGTGCTTGGTAGAGAAAATTTACTTTGGTGTTTAGGAAGTTATGAATTTGTTATTTCTATTCTTGCGATTTCATGTTGTAATGGCTATACTGAGCGCGTTTTTAGGAGAAGTTGGGTTGATTACTTTTGATATTATTTGATTGGGTTATTATGCTGCCCGTTTGGACACCTTTGCTCACCAGGCGATGTTGGTCCTACGGGATTTTTCTTTCTTGAAGGAAACTTATGCAAATATTCAGTCGATTCGTAGATGTTTTGATCAGCTTATGATTAATCGGTTTTTTGGGCTTTTTAGTCACGATGTTGGGATTGATCTAGGTACTGCAAATACCATGGTATTAGTTGTCGGGAAAGGTATTGTTGTTCGAGAACCTTCAGTTGTTGCACGTCATAAAAAAAGTGGTGCGGTTTTGGCAATTGGCTCCGAGGCAAAGCGGATGGTTGGAAAAACTCCGGAGGCTATTGAGGCAATTCGACCACTACGGGATGGTGTTATTGCTGATTTTGACGCTGCCGAGGCAATGTTGACCCATTATATTCGTCTGGTCCATGAGACACATGGCCTATTACCAAAAATTCCTCGTCCCCGAGTTGTGGTTGGAATTCCTTCAGGGGTTACGGAGGTTGAACGACGGGCGGTTCAGGAAGTATGCTTTTCAGCCGGAGCGAGGGAAGCTTTCCTTATTGAGGAACCCATGGCAGCTGCAATAGGTGCAAATTTACCCATTGAAGAGCCAAAAGGGCATCTGATTGTAGATATTGGAGGTGGGACGACTGAGATTGCAGTGATTTCTCTGGGCGGGATTGTGCTTAACCGATCCGTACGGATTGCAGGAGATGAGCTTGATGAAGCAGTACAAGCGTTTGCACGAATGAAGTTCGGGTTACTTCTTGGAATTTCTACAGCAGAAGAGGTAAAAATTTCGGTTGGAAGTGCATACCCCTTTGAGACGGACACTAAAGACAAGCAAGGGAAGCGAACCGGCGCGCTGCAGATTGTTGTACGAGGTAGGGATCTTGAGACTGGGCTACCGAAATCTTTAAAATTTTCAAGTATTGAACTGCGGGAGGCGCTGGCTCCAGTTATCCGGCAGATCATTGAAAACATCAAGGACACATTGGAAGAGACACCACCAGAACTTGTTGCTGACATTTTACAACATGGGATAACTTTGGCCGGAGGGAGTTCGCTGCTGCGAGGGTTTGACCGCCTTCTCGCTGAGGAGGTAAAAATGCCGGTTTGGGTGACTGATGATCCGCAAACAGCGGTTGTACGAGGGTGTGGGATGCTTCTTGAGGATCAACAATTGCTCACAAAAGTACGTGTCAGAGGGACGTTTCGTTAAACCCCACTACCTGTTCTTCTCAAATTACTAATCAGTTCCTAACTGTTATATACGGTTCGTTATCTCAGATGTTGGTTTTAGGTTATACTAAAGACGATGAAAACATTAGCGCTTGTTATCTCGCGAGTATTTGATCCTTTTCTTGAGATTCCAGCTTTGCTTATCATGGCAGTTATTTATGCCTATTTTAATGGTATGGAATGGCAATTCATGACGGTTTTATTGATCATAGATGCGGTTTTACCAATGTTGTTTTTCATCCATTTGTTACGTAAGCACGAAGTACATGATTGGGATATCACCGAGCGGAAGGAGCGTTACCCACTCTACGGATTTACCATGGCTGCTCATCTTGCGGGTGTCTTATTGGCGTTTTTGCTTGGACAAGCTCAAGTTGCTCAGATCTTGTTTGTTTTTTGGATTATCGGTATTATTTTTTTTGCGATAACATTGTATTGGAAAATCAGCGTTCATGGTGGAGTGAATGCCGCGCTGGCCACATTTTTGGTTCTGATTTGGGGTAGACAATATGCCTGGTTTTTTCTTGCGGTTCTTGTTGTAGGTTGGTCACGGGTTTATCTTAAGAAACACACCGCATCTCAATATTTTGCTGGTGCGACCTTAGCAACCGTCAGCTTGTTTGTGGGATTTTATATATTAGCTCTGTGATGTACCTCTCATTTTTTTCTTACGCATAGGTTGTTTGGTTGATGCATCTTGCAAAACTGTGATGACGCGGTACTATTAGCATGCGTTTGACGGTATTCATCTGATTATGCTATCTCTGTGATTATGAAACGTTACGAAATCACCTCATCGCTACGAGTCTTCATCATCTGGGTTTCACTTTCGTTGCTACTCATGGGTTTTGATCGGTTTGGATTGCTGTCATTTTTACGTAGTGGAGTTGAAATGATACTTATTCCAGTTGAGCTGCGAGTTTATCAAATGTCGCTGAATGCTCGACGTCCTTTTTTGGCATTCACGTTTTGGAAAAGTGGCATGCAGAAGATAACAGATCTTGAGAGGCAAGTTGGGGAACTTATGGTAGATTCAATGAGAGTGCAACAACTTGAGGAAGAAAATGCTTCTCTACGCTCCCTCATTGATGCACCTCTTCCCAGTGCTTGGAAATTTATACCTTCCACACTCTTGGGTCGAGGAAGTGACATTACTTTGTCTGCTGGTCGAGTTCATGGTGTTGATGTTGGTGATGTGGTTGTGAGTGATGAGATATTAATCGGAAGTATTGCTGAGGTTACTGAGCGCAGGAGTCGACTGTTACTTCTGTCTGATCCGAGAACAAAGATCTCAGTCTATATTCCTCGAAGTAAGGCTGAGGGATTACTCACTGGTCGGTTTGGCTCTCAAATAGTAATGACCCAAGTTTTGCAAAATGAAGACATTCGCGATCAAGATATGGTAGTTACAACTGGAGAATTTGGAGCACCACGCGGACTAGTTGTCGGTGTCGTTGCGGACACAATCTCTGATGAGACAGATGTACACAAGGAAGTATTAGTACGATCGTTAGTGGATTTAGATGATTTAACGACAGTGTTTGTTGTTTTAGACACTGAATAAATACTATTGACTAGGTGTTCGTAAACCGAATATATGGGTTATTTTGTCATTTTACTTATTGTTTTTTTCTTGGCATTGATATCGGGGAGTTTTTTGTCTTTTCCGGTTGTATTGCCATTTTTGTTATCACTCTCTTTACACGTACCAGCTGGAGTGGGACTACCATTGGCGTTTGGATCAGGGTTACTCATGAGTTTTTTTAGTGGAACGTTAATCGGAAGGGAAAGTCTTGGATTTCTTATAGCTATGGGAATTTTATACCTCTATAGTCGACGTTTTTCTCGGCATCATGTGCTCTACACTGTGGGATTTTCGGCATTGGGAAGTGTGTTGTACACTATTCTAGTGGGAAAGCAGGTAAGCGCTGCTGGAATTTTTATCGATGTTGTCCTTGTATTTGTGTATATCCCTGTGGTTACCCGTCTACGAGATCGATACTTTATTGATACTCAAATTCTTAAGATATGAGCAGTCAAGCGCTTGGATATATCTATGATCAGGAACTCAAGTCGAAGGCAGGAGTCTCTTCTTCCCAGTTTGCACATCATCGATTGACTGCATTTCGATTCTTGTTATTTGGCGCATTTATCCTTTTGACTCTACGGCTCTTTTGGTTGCAAGTTGTTCAAGGAGAACGGAATCGTATCTTGTCTGAGGAAAATCGAATTCTGGCAAGATCAATTCAAGCTCCGCGGGGGGTAATTACTGATAGAAATGGTGTGATATTGGCACAAAATGTTCCTGTTTATCAACGGCTCCTGGAGGAGTGTGTGGGAGGCGATGATATTCATTTGGAATTGCTCAACAATGGTGCATTTCCAGATTATTGTCCTGCTTATGAAACGATCAGCCGAGATGAAGCATTGAAGTTGGAAGCTGAAGGAAAAAGCATCCAATTGCGTACGCTGGTTGGACGATTGTATGCCTATGGGCCGGAGATTGCTCATCTGGTTGGTTACGTTGGCGAAGTCAACAAAGACGATTTGGCAAATAGCCCGGATTACTTATTGGGCGATTTAATCGGGAAAATGGGTGTTGAAATGAACTATGAGACTCTGCTCCACGGACGTGGCGGAGCTGCGTTGGTTGAGATTGATGCGATGGGTGACGTAGTTCGAGATGTGGCTCGACGTGAACCACGAGTTGGTACGGATTTAACACTTTCTGCAGATGTTCGTTTACAACAAAAGGCATACGAATTGCTAAATGGCAGGGAGGGAGGGTTGGTGGCGCTTGATCCTCGAAACGGGAATATCCTGGCGCTCGCATCTTCACCAAGCTTTGATCCGAATGATGTCGTGCAATCTTTGGAACAAGAAGATCAGCCGTTTTTTAACCGCGTTCTTGGCGGACTCTATCCCCCTGGCTCAGTGTTTAAAATTGTTACTGCGATCGCTGGACTTGAGGAGCAGAAAATTGATTCGTCAACAGAGTTTGAGGATACCGGAGAAATTATCATTGGGCCGTATCGATATGGGAATTGGTATTTTGATCAGTATGGAAGGAAGGAGGGATTATTGCGACTCGTTGGAGCGATGAAACGATCGAATGACATTTTTTTCTACAATGTTGGTGAATTAGTCGGGGCGACGAAACTTTCAGAATGGGCAAAAGCTTTTGGATTTGGTCGGGAAACTGGTATCGATCTTCCTGGAGAAGTGGCTGGTATCGTGCCTTCACCTGTTTGGAAGGAGCGTCAGAAGGGGGAGCGCTGGTTTTTAGGTAATACATATCACTTTGCCATTGGACAGTCAGATCTTACCGTCACGCCTCTCCAGGTTTCGGTGATGACGGCAGCTGCCGCTACCGGGAAAATATGCACTCCAAAAGTGTTGTATGCAGAGACAGCGCTGACAACCCTCATGCCAATATCTGGAGAAAGTATGGGTGATTGCGAAGCGCTTGGTGTTAGCGAGCAGTCGCGACGGTTAGTACAAGAAGGGATGATTGCAGCCTGCAATCCAGGAGGAACGGCATTTCCGTTTTTTGACTTTCAGGTTGAGCGAGATCGAGGGAAAGAGCGAATGGAAGTTGCCTGTAAGACTGGGACTTCAGAATTCGGTGACCCGCAAGACCGAACACATGCTTGGTTTACCGTGTATGCACCTATAGATAATCCTAAAATTGTAGTGACTGTTCTTTTGGAAAAAGCCGGTGAGGGATCATATGAGGCTGCACCGGTGGCGAAAGAATTTTTGCAGTACTATTTTAAAGAAGTGGCTTCAAATTAAGAAATGTTATCCCTCCTTGCTTGCACTCGAATAGTAAAGAGATTTTTATAGTAGTATGGAAGCCATCAACCAAGAGGAACGGGCGTTTCGGGCGGCGCTATATGAAGTTGATGGAATTGGTCCAGCTCGGTTCACTGTTCTTCTCAATTATTTCGGTTCAGGAAAAGCAGTATGGAGTGCCCCTCAGTCAACGTTGGGTAGGATCGGGCTTTCTGAGAAGGTGGTTGATGAACTGTTTCGGCGGCGAAAGAAGATACATCCGGAACACCATCTGCTTGCTTTGGCAAAATTAGGAATATCAGTTCTGCTTGCTGAGGATGAAGAATATCCGAAAATTCTCTTGGAGGTTGAAAACCACCCGCGTGTGTTGTTTGTTCGTGGACGTTTCCATCCAGAGGATAGTCAGGCAATTGCAGTCGTCGGTACTCGGAAGCCGACTGTGTATGGAAGAGAAGTAACACAACGTTTTGTGGAGGGATTAGTCGCGCATGGGCTTACAATTGTCTCCGGTTTAGCTCGAGGAATTGACGGTATAGCCCACCGAGCGGCACTTGAAAGCGGTGGAAGGACAATTGCTGTTTTAGGAGGAGGGGTTGATCGTGTTTATCCTCCAGAGCATGTTGGTCTGGCGGAACAGATTTCTCATCAGGGAGTGGTGTTGAGTGAGTTTGCAGCAGGGAAGCTGCCAGTACCAGGAAATTTTCCTGCTCGAAACCGGGTGATATCCGGACTCTCATTAGGAGTGCTTGTTGTTGAAGGTGCTTCAAAGTCGGGAACAAAAATCACTGCATCATTAGCTGTAGAGCAAAATCGGCAAGTGTTTGCCGTTCCCGGTCCAATTACCAGCCGTTATTCACAAGCTCCGGCGGATCTTCTCAAGCTTGGTGCGAAAGCGGTGACTAGCGTAGACGATATCATCGAAGAGTTATCTCTTGAGCCTATCTCCGGAGATGGAGAGCAACGTAGGTTATCATCGATTTCCTTGGATGAATTGTCAACCGATGAGCGGAGACTTGTTGAAGTGCTGGAGCAGGGTCATCTTCATATTGATGAGTTGGTCGTGAAAGTTGGCGGGGAGACATCCGGAATATCTTCACTTCTGACAATGCTTGAGTTAAAGGGTGTCGTAAAACACCTGGGCGGGATGGTATACAGCTTGGTGAGCGGAATATAGATTTATTTCGTATTCTGCATCTAGTGAACTGGTGATTAATCATTCGATTACTTCCAGATTGGGATCGAACATCTATACAGTAAAAGATATTCATTAATAGGCATGGATCATCTTGATGATTTTTAGAAAGTGGGTCGAATTTGCTGGTTGACGCGGTCTGTATACTTTGAAAGAGTTGAATATCGCAGGATATTGATGGCAACCTTATGAAACTTGTGATTGTCGAGTCACCAACTAAAGCACGTACACTTTCTCGCTATCTGGGAGGGAAATATGAAATTGCGGCGAGCATGGGGCATGTGAGAGATCTTCCTAAGAGCACATTGGGTGTTGATGTTACACATGATTTCAAACCTGAATACGTCGAAGTGACTGGGAAAAAAGATGTGATTGTTGATCTCCGGAAAAAGGCTAAGAAGGCAACCGAGATTTATTTGTCAATGGATCCAGATCGAGAAGGAGAGGCGATTGCGTATCATGTGAAGCACCTCATCAAAAAAAGTAATGGAACGTTTAAGCGTGTGGTTTTTCATCAGATTACCGAATCTGCAATTATGGAAGCGTTTGAAGAGCCTCGTGAAATAGACCTCAATCTTGTTGATGCGCAGCAGGCACGACGGGTGCTTGACCGTCTGGTTGGATACTCGCTCTCGCCAGTGCTGTGGAAAAAAATACGCCGTGGACTTTCAGCTGGACGCGTCCAGTCAGTAGCTGTCCGCTTGATTGTTGAGAAGGAGCGAGAGATTGAAGCATTTCAGCCAGTTGAGTATTGGGAGATTGGTGCGGAACTTCATAAAACTAAAAAGCCTTCGGATTCGTTTTTTGCGAGTTTGGCAAAGATTGATGATACGAAGGCAACTGTTAACAATGAAAAACAGGCCCAGAGTATTGTTGCTGATCTTGAGAAAAGCGACTATTCCATCTCCGATGTTCATCGTAAAGAATTACGTCGACGACCTTACCCACCTTTTACGACTTCGACAATGCAGCAGTCAGCAGCAAATGTCCTGCGATACACAGCGAAGCGAACGATGAGTTTGGCTCAGCAGCTGTATGAGCAAGGTCATATTACTTACCATAGAACTGATAGTTTTCATCTAGCCGACGAGGCAGTAACTGGTGCTCGCACATACATTACCAAGAAATATGCCAAGGAGTATCTCCCAGGAGAAGCCCGCCGCTATAAATCTAAGAGTAAGTTGGCTCAGGAGGCACATGAGGCTATTCGCCCGACTCGGATTTCTCATGATGCACAAACTATTGAGATTACGTCTAAGGCAGAGCGGGATATGCGTCGGCTCTATGAACTCATTTGGAAACGATTTTTGGCAAGTCAAATGAGTGATGCAATTTATGATCAGACGCGAGTTGATATCTCGGCGTCACCGAAGCGAACGGATGCAAAATCAATGTTGTATCTGCTGCGTGCGAATGGGAGTATTCGAAAATTTGATGGGTGGCGGATATTGTTTACACGAAGCAAAGAAGATCGTGAATTGCCTCAACTCGAGGTAGGAGATGGAATAGATCTTGATAAGGTACTCTCCGATCAAAAGTTCACAGAACCACCACCACGATACACTGATGCTTCGCTGATCAAAGCACTCGAAGAGCGGGGAATTGGACGTCCATCAACCTATGCTCCAACTATTTCAACAATTCTTGGTCGGCAGTATGTAGAGTATCAGGATCGGAAATTTGTCCCCACACCTGTTGGACTTACAACGAATGACTTTTTAGTTCATCATTTTAAAGATACAGTGGATTATGATTTCACTGCTGAGATGGAGGAGGAATTCGATAAAATCGCGCAGGGAAAACGACAATGGGTTCCTGTCATACGAGAATTTTGGTCTCCGTTTAAAAGACAAGTGGATTCGGTTGAAAAAAATGCAAAACGGGTTGAGGTACCCACGGAAGGAACTGGACAACCCTGTCCAACCTGCAAGGAAGGTGAAGTCGTCATCCGAGTTGGCCGATTTGGCAAATTTTTAAGCTGTTCCAAGTTTCCTGATTGCAAATACACAGCAAACTATGTGGAAAAACTGGAAGGGATGAACTGTCCAGAAGATGAGGGAGATATTGTGATAAAACGGACGAGAAAAGGTAAAATGTTTTATGGTTGCAGCAATTACCCGAATTGTAACTGGGCTTCCTGGAGGAAGCCGACTCCTGATATATTGAAAAAAGCATGACCCTCCAACCTCAAAAACGCAGTTCGCGACTGAGGTTTATCATCCCGATTCAGACTGCAGCACTTATTCTCTTGGTTATTTCTCCTGTGATTATTTCACTCACTGACATTTGGAAGGGGATGATTCCGTTCTGGTACGATCCCGCTCGAGACTTTTTGCTGGCACTTGATCATTTGAACAAGCCGAGACTTATCGGACAGGAGACAGGTATTCCAGGAGTCTTTTACGGGCCCTTTTGGATTTGGTTTTTAAGTTTGGGGTTGCTTATTTCTAAAGATCCGCGATTTGTAGCAACGGTTGTCCTGACCGTGCCGTACTTCACGCTGTTTCCGTGTGTGTTGTATCAACTCACGAAATCGTATGGAAAACTGGTCTTTCTTATTCTCTGGTTTTTGTTTATCTTTTCTTTTCGTAATTACAGTACGTATCTTTGGAATCCGCATTTGGCGCCGTTGATACTTCTTTTGAACATTTATCTGCTGGTTCAGCTTCCAAGAAAACTTGAAGCAAAGCGGGATTTTAGTGATTCCTGTTTTTGCTGGATTCACCAATGGACTTTTATTCCATACGCATCTCTCTTTCGGGATAGGGTATTTTGTTGCTTCACTTGTGTACATTTCTGCTCTGATCTTTTTGCCTTTGATTTCTGATAGAGGTTGGAAAACTAGACTCAAGAATAAATTGTTATTGGCAACGACCTACTTGGTGGGGGTGGTTGTGGTTATGTTACCGACATTTGTTTTTGAGCTGAGACATGGATTCATGCAGACCCAATCAATGCTTTCAACGCTTACTAAGACTGTTATTTATGATTCTGATGTGGTGGGGCAGACCGGAATTCCGGTTGAAGAGATTTCTGTTTATTTTTTCGATCGGGCGCGTGATCTGTTGCAATTTCCCGTGCCACTTTCCCAAGTGGTTATAGTTATTTTCATCGCATCGATTCTGTTGCATGGTTTACTGAAACGAAACTCCTTACAGCAGTTGGATCGGCGGTTATTATTGTTAATACCGCTTTCCTTGGGCAGCGTGTTGCTGATTTATCTTTCCTCGAACAATCCTGTCTGGCATTATCACTTTGTCGGAGTTGAGGTTTTGTTTTTGCTGTTTTTTGGACTCGTACTCGCACGGTATTCAGCGTTGCAAGTTGTATTTGGATTGTGGGTGCTTTATTTATCAGTTGGGATAGTCAAAGAATATTCGAAGACAGTTACAGCTGATCCATTGTCTTTTGATTCCCTGGCTTCAAAGCAGGCGATTGTTGAGCAGATTTATCAAGATGCAGATGGAGATGCGTTTGTTTACGCGGCGTATTCTTCGGCAATCTATACCTTTGATTTTGATTATCTGTTTGGGTATATTGCGGAGCGTGATGGGCGAACTGCTGCAAGAACGAAGATTGATACGGAGCGTTTGGTTTACCTGATTATTCCTGAGACTGAGAAGGCCATTGAGCTTGACTTTATAAACTACAAAACAGCAAATGACCTATATGAAACTTCTAACGAGTGGAAAGCGGGAGACGGTACCTTAGTACTCAGGCGGAAAATTCGGGATAGCACCCAATAATCTTCATTATTTGATCACACTGTTATAATTTGTCCTGGCTCTCTGATCTGGAGAGCTGTTTATTTTTTTGCATACGTATGACCAAAGAGATTACAACAGTCGGCAATGAAGGCGCTGTACAGTTGGCTGAGGAGCTTCCAGCGGAATTGAAACTTGGATGGACCATACATAACCTTCATGAGGGTGAACCTTCCAAAATTACTATTATTGGCACAACCAGAAGTGGATTGCCTAACAATACGGATAATCAGGAGGAGGAAAGTACTGCACCTCCGGCAGGAAAGTCGAAAGGATCTCGTCAAATAGGACCGGTGCTCTACAATGGAAGACCATACCGGATACAGTTTCTAGATGAGCATGGTCAGCCAGAAGCTCGCTCTGTGCCTTTTAGATTCCAAGAAGAAGATGGGAATGAAACTCCAGAGCAATCAATCCGAGTCAGTGAGATGGTAGGAGTTTTGTTAATTCACTCTGATACTAATCAGAAGAATTCCGTAGCTGTGGATCTATTTCTTGAGGGTAATCATTTTGTAGCGCATCGGTTTGATGATCTTGGGAATTTACTTGAATCAGCTGAATTTGAGAACGAGCGTTATGTTTTGGCTGATCTCCCCATATCAATTTATGATCAAATTGAAGACCGTCAACTTCAAAATTAATTTTTCAACTCTATGTTGATCATCATGGTATCCTAAGTATCACATCTATGTATCTTTCCGATACCGATATATTGAAGCGAATTAAAATAGGTAAGATCGTCATTACGCCGTTTGAGCCAAAGCATCTTGAGCCGGCATCGTATGATCTGCGCTTGCACCGAAATTTCCGTGTGTTTCACAAGTCCTCTGTAACTCATGTTGATGTCAGCAAGGAGTTTGACGTGACTGAATTGGTGAAAGTTAAGGAAGGTGCGCCGTTTGTTATCCATCCACGGGAATTTGTTTTGGCGAGCACGTTTGAGCGAATTGGACTACCGGATGATTTGGTTGGAATTTTAGAGGGACGGTCTTCTCTAGGACGTTTGGGTTTGATTGTGCATGCAACTGCTTCACATATCCCCCCAGGATTTGAGGGGCATCTTACCTTTGAGATGACTAACCTTTCTAATCTTCCCATCAAACTCTATGCGGGAATGCGGGTGGCACAGATTTCGTTTTCAACTGTTAGCTCACCTGTTAAAAAACCGTATGGAAAGCGGGGGAGTAAATATCAGGATCAAGAACCTCCAACAGCAAGTAAGATCTGGAAGGATTTTGGGAAATGAAAACAGAGGTTCTACAAACTATTTGGGTTATAAGTCCAGAGGAGGTTGAGGCTGAGCGAGAGTGGATTACACAGCAGGTTCTTGAAATTGGTGATGATACAGTGATGGAAATGGGTGAGATAGCTGTGAAGAAGGCCGGGAGCGCGTATAAGGAATACTCTGGATACCCTGTCGGTGCTGCCGTTCTCTGCGATTCAGGAGAAATGTATGGGTCATTTAATGCTGAGGTGGTTGTTTGGGATGGGAGCGGTCATGCCGAAAACAAAGCTGTGTGGAGAGCTATGGATGATGATGAACATATAAAAAGCGGTAGGAAGTTTGTAAAAGCAGTTGCAGTTGCACATGAGGAAGGTGGGGGAGATAACTGGTCAGGTCCATGCGGAATTTGTTTGCAGCATATCATTGAGCACTGTGATAATGCGTTAATCTTAGTTTTTGATTTGGAAGGGAAACTCCAGCATACTACTTCTCTTAAAACGCTTATGCCTCGTCCGTTTACCCCATCGCATCTTGGTATAGATTAGAATTCTGCCAAATCAACTTGTCATTTTTCAATCACTTATGATAATTTCATGCCTATGAGTGTACGGACGCGAGGCTGGCCGCTTTACTACAAAGATATTCTGCTGGTCAATGATCCTGATCATCATGTTGGGGTGTGTTGCTTATGGACTGAACGCCAAGTAGTGAAGAAAATTTTATCCGGAACAAAGTACAACCTGATTGGAAACCTCTACAGCGCACAAGGAATTAACGCAATGATGCGAAACATTTTTGCCAATCCTGCACTGAGGACGATCGTGTTGTGGGGTTCGGAGATGAGCCTTTCAGGGCACTCACTACTGATGTTTATACAGGAAGGAGTAAACAAGGATCGGTCTATAAAGAAAGGACGAGGGGAGATCGAAGAAGAAATTACTGATGTGGCGATTGAGCTATTTCGTAAGAAGGTTCAGGTTGTTGATCTTAGGGGAAGGAATAAGGATGTGCTGATAGAAACTGTTAAAGTTCTTTCATCGGAAAAATCTGTTCCGTTTGCTCGAAAACCGAAAACGTTTCCCAAAGCGCAACCGAAGTTTTCTGTGCTGCCGAGTGAAACAGTTGGGTTTCGGGTTTCAGCAACCTCAGTAGCTAAGACTTGGCTGAAGATTCTCAATGAAGTTTATAAGTATGGTATGCCAAAGCATACGCGTTACAGTAAGGATAACGAGATTCGAGAGGTGCTTAATCTTACTTCGGTGGTCACTGATGAAGATCCGGATGAGATTTATTTTCCTCAGTATTTACCGTTTAGTCGTATAGAGTTGGAAGCGTATTATGCTGAACTTTTGACTGACCGAAAGATTCCTGGAGTTGCGTACAACTATGGACGGAGGTTGCGTAAGGAGCTCGGCGTTGATCAGATTGAAAAGATTAAGGAACTGATAAAAAAACGGCCAGCATCGAAGAAAATGGCAGCCTTCACTGTCGATGTCAAACGGGATTGGGGAGCTGTGCATAAAGGTGACACACCGTGCTTGACCCAACTCAACGGCAGTATTTATGGAAATAAATTTCACTTAACAGCTCATTTTCGCAGCCAGGATATGGTGCATGGATGGCCAAGGAATGCCTTTGCGCTGCGCAAACTTCAGTACGAAATTTCTCATGAAACTGGCTATCCACTTGGTCCACTGAGCATCATCACCCACAGTGCGCATATCTATAGTGATGATTTTCTCTTAGTTGAAGAGCTGATCATGAAACATTATGAGAAGGAGCTTGGGTATACCCCAGCGGTTCATTTTAACTTTGATCCGAGAGGGAATGTGGTGGTTGAAGTTATCAGTCGTAAAGATGCAATGGTGTGGGCTGATTTTTCTTCGCGATACGAAAATGAGGCGGTTCCATATGCAGTTTCACAAACACTGAAACGGATACCGAAGCGGGGACGGAATGCGGGAAAGCTTATTCGAGCAACCATGTTTGCACCGGATGGTGGTGCACCGATTAAAATATTTGAGGGCCGTACATCTCAAGAAGTCGCCTGGCAGATCACCGACTGGGGTTATCTGCGGGACCCTGGACACATCATGTATATTGGGATTGAACTTCAAAAGGCTGAAGAAGCCATTGTTCGCGGAGGTGGATACTCCCAAGATCCTGCTTAAACTCTGCGTATTTTCTTCTTTGTGTGATTTCATATTCAAAATCAGTTATTGACCTTGTCGCGTGGATTGTACTAATGTATTTCACAGATAACTTTTCGAGAGGATCTTTCTGCTCAGAGTTACTAGTTGATTTTTAAATAAGGAAACGCATCATGAGGAGAGGTCGTAGTTCTTGCATTTTTTGTTTATATTCAAGAGGTTCTTGTCGACAGATCGTCTTTTTTTCTGAAAACTCTGTTGTGGTTCACGATGCTTTTACAGTTACTGAGGGTCATCTTCAGTTTAAATCAAAACGGCATCTTTTTTGCTATGGAAAGCTTGGGAGTGGGTACCTATTGTGATTGGTTGAATGTGGAACCGGGATGGGATGATTGACTATATTCAGAAAGGGAGGTTGAGACACTTTCGAGCCGAAGGCTGTCTGGCATTATTTGTGAAAATAGCTTGCTTTTTCTAAAAAACTGATTATGGGAATAGCATTTAATGAGCGGGAATTAACAATCGGTGTTGTAGGTCCAACCGGTTCAGGAAAAACTTCCCTTACGCGTGAGCTGGGGAGGCTCCTTGGTTTTCGGACGTATTTGGAACTTCCTGAAGACAATCCGTACCTGGATCGATACTACAAAGATATTCACAATAGTTCGCTTCCGTCTAAATGGGCGTATCACTCCCAGCTTCATTTTCTCCTTGCCTCCGTCGAACAAGGGAAGACTACGATCGGATCAGATTTTCGAGGTGCGGTTTGGGATGTTCCTCCTGCCGGCCACCGAATGTATGCGGTTCTCGCACACGAACAGGGGATTATGAGTGATGACGATTTTGAATTGTATGAAAGAACATATCAAGCTCTGGTTGGAACGATCATTGAACCAGAAATTACACTGGTTATGTCAGTTAATCTGGATACTCTGATTGGCAGAATTGTTTCCCGGGCATCTCAGAGTCCTGAGCGTCAAAATGAGATGCATATTGATTCCGACTATTGGGCGCGTCAGATCAATTATTGGGAACACCAACTCAGAGAAGACCAGACAGGTCGTTTGGTGAGCGTTAATTCAGGAGCAATAGATTGGGTCAATGGGAACGGGGCTGTTACTGTTTTGAATGAGATTCGCTCTGCTTTTTCAAATGACTAATCCTTGTTAATTCATAGTCTGTCGAACAAATAGGATTTCTGAGATGTCAATTCAATACAAAGAACTTGTGCGGCAGAACTTTCTCCGTGTAGAAAACTGGGAATTGCCACATGTGGAGCCTCTCGAGAGTACTTACGAACGTTTGTATGCTCAACGTAAGGTCCATTTTTTTCCGAATGCTGTTCCTCACCCGGATATTACGAACTACAATGTAAACCAAGTCCAAGCAGCTGAGTTTCTTTCCCGTGATATGTTTGATAGAGAGGGGACTGTGTTTTTTGTTTTTGCGCCTATGTGGGGAGGGAAGAGCGCGACCGCAGCTATAGTTGCAGGCATATTAGGCCAACGGGCGCAGGTATTTCAACATCAATTAGGTTTTGTCCGCACAAATATCGAAGAACTTGCAATTAAAGAAAAAGGCGGCGGCTGGTATCGTACTGACGTTCAGACTAAGATCTATGATTCTTTTTCAGAGCTATCAACGGCTGTAGCAGCGACAGCAAATGGCGTGGTTATCGCTGATGAGATCCAGTTTAGCAATTTGAATCGAGGTGAGCTGAGGGAATGGTCCGTATGGCTTAAAAAGCGTCAGATGAAAGCACTTCTCTTAGGTCTTGATCTGTCATTTCTTGGAACTCCTTGGGAAAATACCGGAACGATTCTCTCCGAAGCGGATAGCGGCATTGTTTTGGCAGCTCAATGCATGGATTGTTCATATCCTGCGTGGATGACAAGCAGGACAGTTATTTTGGAGGATGGCCGGGAGAGACCGGCGAGTAGCGATGACCCTGTGGTCCTCGTCGGTGCCGGAAAAGGTGTGCTGGCAGGCGATTATTACCGTTCGTCATGTGCGGAGCACTTCGCTTTGTTTTCTCCCAAGCAAGCTGAAACATTTGACCATCATGTTGATTAATGTACATTGTGGATGCGGGGGCGCTAGAATAACTGACTGCTGCTGATATCAGTCTGCCAAGCGTGTATGATTTAGGAGGGAAATTGTTCATGTAATATAACTTTATGCCTAGGCGTGGAAAACTCATCAGTTTTGAAGGGGGAGAGGGAGCTGGAAAGTCCGTTCAGGTCAAGCGCCTACGCGACCGGTTGTCTGCTCGGGGAAAGAATGTGGTTGTGGTTCGTGAACCTGGAGGGTCAGTGATATCCGAGAAAATCCGCCAAATTGTACTTTCACCAAAGAATACCGGGATGGCATATACAACCGAAGTTCTTCTTTTCCAGGCAGCTCGATCGCAGATTTACCGGGAAATTATCAATCCGTCCCTAAAATTGGGGAAGTATGTATTAGCGGATCGAACCAGGGACAGTTCTGTGGTTTACCAAGGTATTGTCCGGGGATTTGGGAGAAAGCTTATCGAGCAGTTGAACGACTTCTCTACAGAGTCTACCTACCCAGATTTGACCATTCTTCTTGATATTCCTGTTGAAGCGGGTCTCTCGCGAAGAAACAAAAGTGAGAAAATGGATCGTTTGGATATGGAGACAAAGGAGTTTCATGAGAAGGTGCGGGCAGCGTACCTCAATTTGGTAAAGAATGACGATCGGAAGCGCTGGGTGATAATTGATGCACGGCAATACGTTGAAGATATTGAAGAGGAAATTTGGGAGGTTATCACGAAACGAAAGATTTTTAAATGAGACTAATACTATTTTGGGGAGTGTGAGAAGGACTTAGCATTTGACTTCAAGATTAGAAAGCATTATACTTTCGACCTATAATACTTGTGAAGACGGCATACTACGCCGTTTTCTTTTTTATTTAAAAAAAACATATGGCAAGAGGAGAAACCGAAACGGCAAGAGGGAATCCAGAACGTTTAGCTTCAGAACCGCTAAATATTGTCCGGGTTCTGCCGTTTACGTTCCGTTCCCTTGATCAAATCAAGGATGATCTTGACTCAGCTGCTCATAAGGATGATGTGGAGTTTACACGGATCATTCTGACGAAAAAAAGCCAGGAGAGTGAGACCAGTCATGGTCTGTCAATGCCACTCGGCGGAAAAATGTTGGAAGGTGAGTCCGCTCTTCAAGGTGCACGGCGAAAGCTTCGGGATGAGTCGCTCCTGTTTTCCATGGGAGAGTGGTGGGAGAATGAAGAGATCTTCCGATCAATTGAGGCTACGTTTACCTATTACATTATCGGGAAGAAGAAAGCGAAACGTGTTCCTGCTGAACCCCGCACCGTTCACACTGTTCCTTTTGTGGTTATTCCTCCAGAGTATACACTTCTTAAACCACGAAATCCTGATGTTTCCAAGATTGAGTCGTTCAATTCATACACTCCTGCTGAATTTTCTGAATTGATTAATCGGGGTAAAGTTGAACGATCTCTGGAGGACAGCGGGAAACTGCCGGATTTTTTCTCAATCTCGAGTTCAACTATGGCCGGTCACTTTACGAAAGTAACAGCTCCAGATGTTTTTCTTACTTCTGATCAGCGAGTGAACCAGCATGAAGTAATGGATGCAGTTTCCGCACGGGTTTACTCTTTTGAAATGCTAATCCACAGTGAGGTGATTGAAGATCTCAATCAGGAGCGAATCCGCCAGCGTTTAGAACCTGTGCAGAATATTGATAACTGTCCTACCGAGGAGATTATTCGAGCTTATGGAAGAGTTCAAGCTCGATGGATTTTGCATGATGAGCAGAAGCGTGAAGTTGAGAGCGAGAAACCTCCACCAGGACTCGATCTCCTAAAGTTTGTCTGGTTCCTTTCAGGACGTGATGTTCGATCTGAAGACTTGTCATCTTTTTTGTATGAAGCTCCTACACAAAATATTCAAGAAAATATGCGACATTTTGTCCAGTCCTTCCGACAGGCGTACCTTGCCTTTGAGAAAGAGCAGATCCCTCCTGAGGATGATAAATTACGTAAGGAGCAAGTTAAAATTCTAAAAGATCAGCTGAGCATAGAAGCACTCCGTGAGAAATTCATTGCAATGAGTCCGAGCGAACGATCGACATACATCGAAAAGCTTGACGCTCTGATGCTTGAGGCATATGCGAGACGCCGACATGTTTCTCCAGAATTTATCCTGGAAGTTCAAAGAGAAATCGATGAATATTTCAACAATTTGTACGATGAGAGCCTCAGCCTCAATCCAGACTTTAAAGAACTGTTCCAGCCGACAAAATTGATGAATGAAGTTGTGAATGCCGGTATGGGACGGATTTTTCTGACTGCGAATGGGTTATATCCATTTATTCCACAGACCTCTACTGGCAAAGAATCGCAGCGTTTTGAGGATCAGCGGAGGTATGAGGCACTGCGGAAGCTGGCATTTCTTGGCCATGGGATACCCGCTTATCGAAGATATCGGGAACTTTTAGATAACGGAAATAACCATCATGAGGCAATATTGAGCGGAAATATCTTTTCCTCAGCCCAACATGATGAACGCGTGAACCGGGGCGGGCTTCAGTATACCGTTACCCATCGCGAGCTGTTGTTTGATGTTGAGGGAAAGAGGCAACATGTTTTTGTCGATGCAAAAATTGTCAAACCGTTTTTCTCTTTTTTACGAAAGTCATTCTATGAACCGCTTGATGAAATACATGATGTCTTTTCAAGGAACATCGTTCTTGTTCAAGATAACGCTGGTGAATCTGGGAGATATGAGCAGATGACGAATGATGATTTTCAAGACTATTCGAGACGAATGATTGCACGAGTGAATACGATAGCTGATCGAGTGAAAGAAGCATTTTTACAGGAATTCGGCGAACAGAAACCTGGGTGGACAGTTGATTTTATCGAAGAAAAAGATAAATTTTCTCAGCTTGAGAAATCACCTGAACAGCTCAGAAAAGAATTTGAGGAACAGTCGATGAAAGGAAAGCGTCCCGGAAGCATGTCTGATTTCATTATCCGCAAAAAATATTATGTTGTACTTCATGACGAGAAGGGAAAAGAGTATTCAGAGGAACTGATCTTTTATCCATTTGACAGTTTTGAGGGAACTCCATATGAAGACATCCTCTGGGGACATCATGAAAAGATTCAGGATGATGCGCTGGGAGGATATGCGTATCGAAGGATTACCGAGCCGGAGCCAGGCCACCCAGACCAGCCGGTTTTATATAACTTGTTTAACCCTCCTCATATCTATCTCGAGCATGCAGATATTCTTTGGTTTACCGGACGACCACCTGAAAAGTTTCTTCAGCTATATGCAACTGACTCAGCCAGGGTTAGGAAAGAACGGTATTCTATAGCATTCTTATTCCAATTATTGCGAGAATTTGCAGCGAGGATATCTGAAGAGAAGAAGGAGGATTAATCATGAGCATCACAACTCATATTTTATTGCAGGATGCCCCTGCCATTTGTTGACAGATAAGTAATTAATGTGTATACTATATTAATATTATAGGTCTTATAGTCTTCGCACGCGAAGACTTTTTTTAAACCCTTTCTTTTCTAATTGCTTTTTCTATGGTAGAAAAACCGGATTCACAGATAGAACAGTATAAGGAAGTCAATCAACTCGAAATACCAACGGTGGTTGTTCAAGGTTTACTGGCATATGGTAATTATTGGAATCGGGATCGCCGTACCGCTAAGGATTCTGTTATTGGCATTATGCACGCGGGCATAGAGCGCCTTCCGCAACATGTAGAAGAAGGCCTGCGTTTTGCTGAGAACATGAAGCGGGCAGACATGGCGGTCAATGAGTTTTACCATCAAGTAACACATGATCCAAACAGTTCAATTGGGCAACAGCTCAAAAAGGATATGGAGGATGCAGAGAAGGGCGATCATGGTTATCCTCATATCCGCAGAAATGAGGAATGGATAGAAGCTGCACTTCTCAACACACCGAATATCCGCCATGGTGAATGGATCAACCGCTTTTGGCTTCCTTCACTGTATTTGGCGAACCGATTCCATGACAGTATTCAGCTCATCAGTGGAAAAAAGGACTCTCATAGTGAACTGGCTGAGCTATGGTTACTGAGTCAGACGGATAAACTTGCCAAGGCCTTCAATATACCCAAAGAGGAGGCTGAGCTGTATCTGCGCGGTGCAGCAATTATTGTTCATCATCATTCGAACCCGGAGCAATTAGAGGGGTTGGGGATGGGTGTTACAACTGTCTCTCCAGCAGAGTTATATGCCTCAGCGATAGCGGATGCACAGTTTTTACCAGAGCATATGCGGGATGAATACCTTCTTACCGTAGATGATTTTCGAGAAAATTCTCGTCCGCTTACTCAAGGATTTACCAGCGAATCACTGATGGCTCTTAAACGATATTCTGTCCTTTTCGGTTTTGCAGATAAGGCAGAAAGTATTTTTCCCGGTGATTTAGCTACAGTGCGGACGTTTCTTGCAGGGCCTGCGAAAGATCGTCCGATTTATGAACATCAGGCAGGTGAACGCACACCACTCGCTGAAGTGCTTCGCATCCTGTCAATCGACGACCCTAAGTATGAATTTTCCAGTGATGTCGAACGAAAAATATATGAGCTAGGGCGACAATTGCCGTCTGCCGGAAGTGAATGGATGAATAAACGATTTTCTAAGAATGGAATTGTTGCAGCCCGACAAGCGGCTGCCATTTTTAACGGACTTATGGAGGGAAATCTTGACGGAGTTGAACAAATATTTCAAAAAAGAAACGAAGATATTTTGTTTAAGGCCATGCGCCGGGCTAAGGTAAGAAAAGGAGATGTAAAAAAAGTGATCAATGCGGGCTCATATCTGGATAAGGAGCGGATTGCAAAAGATGCACTCCAGGCAAGGAGTTTTCCTGTGTATGAGCAGTTGTATCCTCCTTTCCAAAAAATTGCCCAGGAGTATGAGCAGTTGCGACAGGCACTTCGGGGAAAACTGCGCGGGTACTCAAAAGAAGATCGAGAGTATGTCGGAGAGATGTTTCGTGCGCTTCATGAGATTCTCTGCAATGCAGCCTTTCTTACGGTAGAAAAAGGTGACCAGATTAAGCAATTCTTGCCTTATAAATGTTATGATTCGATCTCATCCCCTGAAGAAGCACGACGGGCTCCGTATCGATAATGAAAAATACATACTATTGCTCAGAAGAGAAGTAACTTTTATCCCAATGGACGTTTCTGTTCATTGGCTGCTGCGGGGGTGACGCGTCTTAGCTCAGCTTTTTGGTGGAATTCTCTGATTGTATGAGAACCTGAATAGCTCATAGCGGATCGGAGTCCACCAGCATATTCTTCTAATATCTCCGTGACATCTCCTCGGTGAGGGACTCGGGTGACCCTCCCTTCTGGTACATAGCGCTTCGAGTCTGTTGTGGTTGCACCGAGTTCACTGCGGGTCTGTTGGGCGCGTTTTGAGGCCATTCCTCTGACTTCCTTAAACCGATGTCCATCGATCACTACAGTTTCTCCTGGGCTTTCCTCAGTTCCGGCAAAGAGTGATCCGATCATGACTGTGTCAGCTCCAGCACCTAAGGCAACGTCGATGTCGTGCGGTTTGCGTATTCCACCATCGGCAATGATTGGTACTTGCTCTTGTTTTTTCTGCATCGCTTCAACGGCGTCGAGGATAGCACTTACCTGTCCCACACCTGTGCCAGCGATATCCCGGGTTTCGCAGGTTAGTCCGGGACCGATGCCAATTTTGACTCCATCTGCACCTTCATCAACAAGAAATTCCGTTCCTTCTGCAGTGGCTACATTCCCGGCAATAATTGGTGTGCTGATTTTTTCTATTACTTTTAATCTGTAAAGCATTTCGCGGATGTATTGATGATGACCGTGGGCAATATCCAAGACCAGTGCATCCACACCAGCATCAATGAGTGCATGAGCCCGTTCGACCTCCATTTCCTGGTTACTCACCCCAATAGCCGCTCCGACCATTAACCGTCCTTGGTTATCGATAGCTGCGCTGGGAAGTAATTGCTGTAAGTCGTAGTCCTTAAGTGAATAGACGCCTATAAGGAGTCCTGCTTCATTTATCACAGGAACTTTCTCGACCCGCATTTGTCTCATTAATAGGGCGGCTTGTTCAAGCGTAGTTCCTTGCGGGACGGTTATCAGCCTTTCTTGTTGATTCGGCGTCATTACTGCAGAGATGGGCATGTCAACTGGCTTTGCGAGGAAATCTCTGGTGGTTGCGATTCCAGAAAATGACCCGTTAAAACTTTCTCCTGTGTGGACGATGACATACCCACGGTTACTACTCTGTAACAGGCCTAGAGCGTCTTGAATAGTAGCTAGCTCATTTAAGGTTGGAGGGTGTTCTTCAATGATGCGGGTTCTTTCTTTGACTATTCGAACTTCGTGGGTTTGTTGTTGGATGGAAAAGTTGCGATGGATGATGCCTAAGCCGCCACTTAGCGCCATGGCCTCGGCCATCGAACCTTCGGTAACTGTGTCCATGTTTGCGGAGACTATAGGTAGACGAAGTTCCGGCATTCCCCGGGCGAAGTGAGTGTCAAGGCTAATCTCATCACTATACCGTGAGCGAATGTCTGAGAATTGTGGTTTCAAGAGGATGTCTGCGAAGCCAAGGGTAAGTGGGATTTCTTTCATTTATCCTTTCACTTTATTGTAGAGCCTAAAGGTTGTCAAGAAAGCTGACTCATAGAGATATGAACTATTTCAGAGTTTTTTTAGAATTGATTCGATGAGCGCAGACATTTTTCGAGATGCCTTTTTCGCTTGGGTGAGGACATCTTTGTGGTCGTGTTTGACAAAAGCGAGGTTAGTGACGAAGGCTAGACCAAGCACCTTCATTCCTAGTGCATTAGCCTGAATGGTTTCAGGAACGGTACTCATGCCGACAACATCGGCACCTAATTTCCAAAGCAGACGTTTGTCTGCCGGAGTTTCGAAATGCGGACCGCGGACATAGGCGTAGATTCCTTGTTGATAGGGGAGATTTAGTTTTATAGCAAATTTTTGTGCTAATACTACAAGTTTGGGATCGAAAGCTTGGGAAAGATCCTGAAACTCCGGTCCCTCCAATGGGCTATGGAGAAACATGGTGATCATGTCTTTGAGAATAACGAAGTCGCCAACTTTGAATTTGGGGTTCAAGGCGCCGCAGGCAGCAGTGGCAATGAGGGTCTTTATGCCGAGATTGGAGAGAAACCGAATCGGTTCTGTAGCTTTTTTGGGAGAGTGGCCTTCATAGATGTGGAAACGGCCATTCATGATCAAGATGGGTTTTTCTGATAAGATTCCATAGATCAGGTTGCCAGTGTGTCCCGGGACTGAGGATTTGACACCGAATAGCTCTTGATATGACCATCGCTTTTTGATGTCGACCTTATCGATTACTTTATTCCAACCGCTGCCGAGGATGAGAGCGGTTTTGGGCGGGTTGTTTATTAGAACCTTGTTTACTAAGAGCGTCATGTTTTTCAGTTTTTCCATTTTAATTTAATTACTTGATAATAAATGAACTTGTATTACAATACACAGTTAACTCAATTCAAGATTAACATACTCATGATTATAGAAAGGATATAGTAATGACTACAATTGAGGTTAATATTAATCGAGGCGATCCTCCTAGAGATCAGCCTGAAGGAGAACCAGTTCCATATAATCCCGATGAACATTGGGAGCATGAGGGGGATGTTGAGCCTTGGGAGATTGTTCCAGAGTTACCTGAACCTTCCTCCGAGCAGCAATAAACGTGCCCGTAATGCTAATTGAGGGTTGACACCTATTCATTTACTTCGTATATTTTCCTTTATAGTTAGGGCTTTAAAAAAAGCCCTCTTTTGCTTTTTAAGCCACAGAGGACAAGCCCTTTTTTTATTCTCTTTACTACCTAAATCTGGAAGATGACAAATACCCGAATCAATATAGTTATTCAATTTAATTAAGAAGGACCGCAGCACGACTGCGGTTTTTTATTAGTGATGTATGGTAAGTAGCGAGCAGGTAATAACAGAACAAGAGCGAATTCTACCACTGCCAATAGTATCTTCTCGTGAGGCGCTGAGTATGGTTGAGTCCTCGAAGATGACAGAAACACAAAGACGATTTATGGAGCTTACTATCCGATTTGGCTCAGCCTTTTGGCATAATTTTGGAGATGGAGAAGTGTGCATTCTGGATGTAGCTCATTTTTTAAACCACGGAGTTGATGTTCCTCTCATGGAGGGGATGGTGTCTGAGCTGAAGGAAAAATTAGGCGACGTGAATCCGGATGTTGTACTAACTGCGGCTTCCGGAGGTATCACTGTTGGCTATGAAATGTGTACACAGCTAGGTGTGCAAACTCTTGTTTACGCTCCGAAGAAACCGACGATCATTCAACAACGTAACGGTGCTTTTCGAACTGATGCAGTTTCGTATACCGGTGGACATGGTGTTGATTTGGCCGTTGCTGAACAGTTACTTCGTCCAGATGATAAGGTGCTGTGGATTGATGATTTTCTAGATACAGGTCGAATGACTAGCTCGGCTTACTCCATCGTAGAACAAGCAGGGGCGAAGCTGGTTGGCTGTGCGTATGCAGTTGATAAACGTTATGCCGGAGGAAGAACGGTTGTTGAACAACTTGCAGATCAGATAGGATTACCACGGGATCGAGTTGTTTCTTTCATCGATATTCAGCGGATGGATGGAGGAGTCGTTCAATTCGGCGGTTTTGATGTCGGATTTTCTTTGCAAAGACAGGAGATTATCAAAGACTGAAGGTAGAGGACTACTAAGGAGATACTATGCCAAACCAATTACCAAAAGAGCTTTCCTTTCTCAAAGGAGTTGAGCTGGCTGAGCTGCATGCGCATGTCGGTTTTTCTGTTTCACCGACGATGATGTGGGAGATGGCGCATGAACAGGGACTGCGTTTGCCAACTAAAGATTATTGGGAATTTGAGCGAATGATTACAATTTATAAACGGAAGGACTATGAAGAATATCTGAAACTCTATGATCTGACAGAAAAAATTCAGTCGTCACCTGAGGCGCTGTTTACGGCGATGCAGGTTGCGATTTCCGGGGCATACCGCAAGAACAATATTACGACCATTGAACTTCGGTTTAATCCTATCCTACGTAATCGGCAAGGGGAGCGCGATCTGGATCATCTGATTGTTTTTTCTTTGCAGGGTATGGAACGGGCCATGCTCAAATATCCGGTTAGGGCTGGGATCATTTTGATGATGGATCGACGTTTTTCCCGCAGAGAAAATGAAGCTGTAGTTAACAAAGCGATTAAATATCACCATCGAGGAGTGGTTGGGATTGATTTGGCAGGTCCGGTGAAACGAACCAAGAAGAGCCGAGGATTTGAACCGAAAGATATTGCTGATTTGGTGCAGAAGGCAAAGCAACACGGACTGGGGGTCACTGTGCATACCGGCGAGGCGACATCGGTTGAGGAGATGTGGGAGATTGTAAAACTTTTTGAGCCCGCACGCATCGGGCATGGGATTGCCTGCATTACTGATCCTAGACTGATGAAACATCTTGCGGATCATCATATAGTGCTTGAGACATGTCCGACATCGAATCTCAATACCAAACTTCTCCGAGACTATGAACAGATGCGGGAATTATACGCAACACTCAAGCAGCATAGCGTTCCCTTTACCATCAATACCGACGGACCCGAAATGCAGCGGATTTCACTTCGGGAAGAATATCGCAGACTAATTGTTAATAACATACTAACAGAGGAGGATTTGCTCCGGGTAAATGAGATTGCCCGTAAAGCGAGTTTTATAACCAATGACTGAATTATCAGATCTTTTATCAATGGATGAATATCTTACCTATGATGATGTCCTTTTATTGCCAAATTATTCTGAGGTTCGGCCATCAAAAACGGACTTATCCACACAACTGAGTTCAACGATTCGACTGCTGACCCCAATTATCTCTTCTCCAATGGATACCGTCACGGAATACCAAATGGCAAAAACCTTGGCTCAGCTGGGTGGACTTGGGATTATCCACCGAAATCTTTCGATTGAACAACAGGCAGCTCAGGTGAAAAAAGTGATAGAGGAAGATTTAGTAGTTGGAGCCGCTATAGGAGTTGGGGATGATTTTGACGAGCGTGTTAAACAACTTGTTTCTGCTGGTGTACGCATCCTTTGTATAGACTCCAGTCATGGTCATACGAAACACGTCGTTGAAGCTACGAGTGATATCAAAAAGCGCTTTCCAAAAGTCCAGCTCATATCTGGAAATGTGGCGACATATGAAGGGGCAAAGGCTTTATTCACAGCCGGTGCCGATGTTGTCCGGGTAGGAATGGGACCGGGATCAATCTGTACGACCCGGGTCATGAGTGGGATGGGTGTACCTCAACTTACTGCAGTTTTGGAAGGAGTACGTGCGGCTCGGGAATTTAAGCGCCACATCATTGCTGATGGTGGAATCAAGACCAGCGGTGATATTGTTAAAGCATTGGCTGCAGGTGCTTCTACAGTCATGCTGGGCTCATTACTGGCTGGGACGGATGAGGCTCCAGGTGATGTAATCCAAGTCGGAGGGAAAATGTACAAGTCCTACAGAGGTATGGGATCGGTTGCGGCGATGAAAGAGGGTAGTGCTGCCAGGTACGGACAAACTTGGAAGAAGGGACAGACGAAAAATTTAGTTCCTGAAGGAGTCGAAGGATTGGTACCGCATCGTGGGGGACTTGAAGATCACTTGCATCAGATGCTTGGCGGTCTTCGATCAGGCCTGGCGTATTTAGGAGCCCACAATGTTGAGGAGTTGGCTGAGAAGGCCAAATTTATCCGTATCTCGCGAGCAGGTGTTCATGAATCCAGTCCGCACAGCATATTGGTTCAATAGCGGGAGAAATAATCACTATGAAATCATCATCCGAAATGCAGATTATAGTAGTTGATTTTGGCAGCCAGACTGCACACCTCATCGTGAGGCGATTGAGAGATCTTGGAATGTCTGCTGAGTTGGTTGATCCCAGCAGGGCAGTTGCTCTGTCTAAGAAATATCGTCCGGCGGGAATTATATTTTCCGGAGGACCAGCCAGTGTCTATGAAGACCATGCACCTACTATTGATAAACGAATCTTTTCTCTTGGTATTCCAATTTTAGGTATTTGCTATGGATGGCAATTAATGGCACATCTCCTGGGAGGGAAAGTAACAGCTGGTAATAAGGAATATGGACCTACCGATTTGAGAGTGAAGGATTTTAATGACGTTTTCTATGGATTACCAGACCAATTTCGAGTATTTGAATCGCATGGCGATACTGTTGTTGCTGTTCCTGATGGGTTCGAAGTACTAGCGGATACGGGGAGTGTCAAGTTTGCTGCAGTGAGAGGACCGCACAACATGTTTGGGGTACAGTTTCATCCAGAAGTTCGTCATACAGACTATGGGATAGATATCTTGCGTCAATTCACTACACGCATTTGCAGTCTGGCATTACAACCAAAATCTTTGGATGTCGATCATTTGATCCAAGAGATAAAAGAAAAAGTCGGCAGCAAACATGTTATTGGTGCGATTTCCGGCGGAACTGATTCTTCTGTTGCTGGTGCCATTGTGGCAAGAGCGATTGGAAAACAGTTTCATCCTGTCTACATAGACAGCGGATTGATGCGTGAAGGTACCCTAGAGAGAGTTGAGAAAGAATACCCAAGACTATTTGGTGTTCGTGTTACTGTTGTAAAAGCGAGGAATGAGTTTTTAGAAAAGTTACGAGGTGTTTCGGATCCCGAGCAAAAGCGAAAAGTGATTGGAAAGCTCTACATTGATTTATTTGAAAGGGAGACGAAGAATATCAAAGACGTAAACTATCTCCTTCAAGGAACAACGTATGCTGACTTTATTCATTCACAGGGTAGCAAGCGGTCGGCTCACATAAAAAGCCATCATAATGTCGGCGGTCTTCCTAAGAAAATGAAATTGAGGCTTTTAGAACCTCTTCGATATTATTATACAGATCAGGTGAGGGAGATTGGCTTGAAACTGAAGTTACCCAAAGGTGTTGTCTATCAACAGCCATTTCCAGGACCGGGTCATGCCGTGAGGATTGTTGGAGCAATTACTAAAAATCGTTTAGCCCAGCAGATTGAAGCGGATTCAATAGTCGTTGAAGAGATGAAGAAAACCGGTTGGTACTCCAAGGTGTTTCAATGCTGGTCAGTGATGACGGGGACTAACACAACTGCCATCAAAGGGGATAGCAGATTTTATGGCGAAGTTGTCGCGGTGAGAGCTGTTAGCAGCTCTGACCGGATGACAGCAGATTGGGTGCGGTTGCCTGAAGACGTGCTGGCTCGGATATCAACCAGAATAGTGAACGAAGTTCCCGATATATCACGGGTGGTGTATGACATTACTTCCAAGCCACCGGCGACGATGGAGTGGGAGTAACCATGTTAGTGGGGTATTTTTTCAAAAATTTCTGTTAACAATTTGACTACTCTATTTTTCAATTGTACTTGGGTTTCATAGCGAGAAAGGATGCTGTAATTATTGCGGTTTATTTCATAGCTTTTAAAAAAGAAGATAAAGATTATTTGAGAAGAATTTTTCAGTGAGTTTTTCTTTACACCCGTGATGTGCGTGATATACTTGCGAACGTATGAATGATGAAATATTTTCAATTATTGCTGCAGAAAAGAAACGGCAACGAGAGCAGCTGCAGATGATCCCCTCTGAGAACTATGCATCGAAAGATGTGATGCGTGCGGTTGGGTCGGTGCTGATGAATAAATATGCAGAAGGTGATCCCGGGAGACGTTATTACCAGGGGAATGAGATCGTGGATGAGGTTGAGCGGCTGTGTGAGAATCGTGTGCTAAAAGCATTTGGATTAGATGCAACACATTGGCAGGCGAATGTACAACCGCATTCGGGGTGTGAAGCAAACCTGGTGGTATACAACGCGATGTTAGAACCCGGGGATCGAATCATGTCGATGTTTTTGCCTGACGGGGGACATCTATCGCATGGTTGGCATATTGGAGATAAAAAAGTGACGCTGGTTTCCAAGATCTTTGACGTTCATTTCTATCATGTTGAGAAGAAAACTCGGGTTTTTGATTATGAAAAGCTGGCTGAGCAAGCTAAGCGAGTCAAACCGAGAATGATCATTACGGGTGGGACTGCCTATCCAAGAGAGATCAACTACAGAAAAATGGCACACATTGCAAAAAGTGTTGGAGCGTTTTATATGGCAGATATTGCGCATGAGGCAGGGCTCATTGCGGCTGGAGCAATGAGATCGCCATTTCCGTTGGCTGATTTTGTGACGTTTACTACACATAAGACACTACGGGGACCGCGTGGAGCGGTGATCGTTTGCCGTAAAAGGTTCGGAACCTTCATTGATCGTTCAATCATCCCCGGTGTACAAGGTGGACCGCATTTACATTCCATTGCTGGAATAGCTGTTGCGCTTCGCGAGGCAGGGACAAAACGGTTTGAAACATATGCTCATCAGGTTGTAAGGAATGCTGCGGTTTTGGCAAAAGAATTTATGAACGCCGGTTTGGATGTGGTCAGCGGGGGAACAGATAAGCATTTAGTTCTTCTTGATCTGCGAAGTGTTGGGCTTACCGGATGGACTGTTGCTTGGGCTTTAGAATATGCCAACATCATTATGAATAGAAATACCGTTCCATATGACACTGGATCGCCATTTTATCCTTCGGGACTACGAATGGGGACACCAGCGATTACGACTCGCGGAATGAAAGAGCGGGAGATGAAAAAGATTGCCGGTTGGATTATCGAAATCATTAAGCATAGCAAGCAATGGCCAATGCCTGAGGAAAAAGAGAAGCGTCAACGGTTTGTAAAGGGATTTCGTACGATATTGGAAAAAGACAGGAAACTACAATCACTTAAGAAGGAAGTTAGATTATTTGCTTCAAAATACTCTGTTCCTGCTTGAGGGGGTTTCATGACTGCCGTACTATTCAATGGTAATCTGTTTGCAAAAGAGATCGAAAAAAAGCTCAAAGAGAGGATTCTGTCGCTTCCATCTCAACCTCAGATAGTAAGCATCTATTTCAAAGAAGATAAGCATAGTTTGGTGTACACAAGGCTCAAGCAAGCTACTGCAGATCGAATTGGTATACAATTTACTGCAATAGATAGGTCGTTTCTTGAACCCTTTCACGAACTCCAACGTTTCATTCGAGAGGAATCACATGATCAGCGTATTCAGGGATTTGTGATCCAAAAGCCATCAAGACAGGTATTTGCTGACGCACTGTCGAAACCGGCAATTCGGTCAGGAAATTGGCTAAAGGATTTGAGTGAACTTGTAGGAACATTGTCTGATGAAAATGCAGCATACGATCCTTGGTGGAGGAAGCTTACCTTTGAGATTGATCCGGCTCGCGATGTTGATTGTTTGACTAACGTGAATCTTGACCGAGTTTATCGAGGGAAATGGACTCTAGTTCCCGCAACTGTTCGGGCTGTGCTCAACATCATTGATCGTGCAAAAATATTTCTTAAAGGTAAAGAAGCGGTTGTGATTGGGAGGAGCGAATTGGTTGGGAAACCTCTGGCTCATGTGCTGGCACAGCGTGGATTTCATGTCAAATTGTGTGGGTCCACTGGAGTGGCTATGGTGAGCGAAGGGAAACAATTCAGCGGTACACATGGTTTGGAGGAATTACCAGAAGCGGTGTACGGTGCTGATCTAGTCATTAGTGCAACCGGTCAGTTTCATCTGATCTCAGGTGAGATGGTAAAGAATGGAGCAGTGGTGATTGATGTTGGGGAACCTTTTGCTGATGTTGATTTTGAGCAAGTTTGTGAAAAAGCAAGTTTCATTACTCCCGTTCCTGGTGGAGTTGGTCCGGTTACGGTTGTGTCGTTATTTGAGAATTTGCTGGATACCCTTTAATCTTCTTGTTCTTTCATTCTGTCTCGGAGATTAGTACCGGTAACTACTTCTAATCTACCTACAATTTCATCTGCACTAAGGAGATGAGCAGCCAGCTGAGATTTTGGTAAGACGGCAGTATCTGCAATTGATAATTGAAATCGAATTGTAGACAAATACTGACCAGCGACGCTATCATCCTCAGGATAATTATTTATCACCCATCTGGCTAATTCACCAGGTTTAAGTGTATTGTTAACAATCGCTTCCTCTCCGATTGCTGTTTCACCTTCTGCTTTCGATCTCATAACATAAATAGCTTAGCTAGAATTTCCATTTATGGCAACACTTTACCCTTACTATTGATTTCAACAAGTTTGTTGCGTACAATACCGACTATTACACAGCTCTCGGCAATACACTCCTTGAAGAAAACTTACATGCCAGAGCGAGGATTAAAGGAGTACATCATATGAGTGATTATTATGTGACGTTACCTGAACTATTGGAAGTTGGTTGCCATTTTGGGCACCAAGTTCGACGCTGGAATCCACGAATGGCTCCGTATATTTATACAGACCGGGATGGGGTTCATATTTTTGACTTGGCAAAAACCGCTGAAGGTTTGGAGGCTGCTGCAACATTTGTAAAAGAATTAGTAGCCGGAGGGGGAACGCTTTTAATGGTCGGAACGAAACGACAAGCAAAAGCGATAATTCGCGAGGAGGCTCAGGCGGTAGGTGCTCCCTTTGTTGCGGAGCGATGGCTTGGTGGTACCATAACGAATTGGGAGCAAATTAAGAAGAGTATCGACAGACTTCTTGAAATGCGAAAGAATATGCAAGAGGGAGCCTATTCAAAATACACGAAGAAAGAGAATGTGCTCCTCAATCGAGAAATAAGTCGGTTAGAACGATTTTTTGGGGGAATCGTGACACTAAACAGACCACCTGATGCACTGTTTGTCGTCGATACTCATCGAGAAGTAGTCGCTGTGACAGAAGCAAGAATTGCTAATATCAAGGTTGTGGGGATAGTTGACACTAACACTAATCCTGATGTTGTGGACTATGTAATTCCAGCTAATGATGATGCAGTCCGGTCCATTAAACTATTGGTATCGACTATAGCCCGAGCTTACAATGATGGGAAGGCATTACAAGGAAAAAAGACGGATCCAAAGGATGTGACCAATAAGCAAGTGCCGGAGAAAAAAAGCAGTAGACAAGTGAAACCAAAGCAATCGAAAAAAATAACCAATAAGAAGTCGTAAAGGAGACACGATGGTAAAAACTATTTCTATTGAGATCATAAAAGAGCTTCGTGAGAAGTCAGGAGCTGGGGTTATGGATGTAAAGAGAGCACTGGAGGAGAGTGGTGGAGATGAAAAAAAAGCAATGGATTGGATTCGAAAAAAGGGGTTAGCGAAAGCGAAGAAGCGATCGGACAAGGACGCGAGTGAGGGTTTGATTGCATCATATGTCCACCAGAATGGAAAAATTGCTTCGTTTGTGGAGCTGAAATGCGAGACTGACTTTGTGGCACGGACTGATGATTTTGCCTCGCTAGGACGTGAAATTGCCATGCAGGTTACTTCAATGG
Organism: Candidatus Chisholmbacteria bacterium; assembly: GCA_963704905.1. Taxonomy (GTDB): domain Bacteria; phylum Patescibacteriota; class Microgenomatia; order UBA1400; family Chisholmbacteraceae; genus CAVPHZ01. The sequence continues at coordinate 334,643 of CAVPHZ010000002.1, read as the reverse complement.
AACCTACGGATGTAAAAGCTCTTCTTTCGCAGACCTATATTCGTGATAGTTCTAAATCAATCCAAGATCTGATTGCTGAAACTGTTGCCAAGACAGGTGAGAAAATTGAAATTGGACGATTTCTCCGCTGGGAACTAGGAGAAAAGTAAACTGGAGCTTAGAGTATATCCTTCGAACATGTTTAGCTTATTTGATTTTACTTATGACGCATAGGGGTGTTACTTGTTCTGGTATTCGATATAATGTCTCTGTATGGATGGTGACGTAATCGAAAATTCCAGAGGAGAAATGGAGGCAGTTATTGATATTGTTTCCGGCGATTTGGCAATGGTGAAAACAGGAAGGGCAAAGCCTGATCTTTTGGAAAAAGTTCAAGTTGAGGTCTATGAATCTCGTATGCCGATTATTGAATTGGCAACGATCAGCGCACCAGATCCACATCTCTTAGTTGTTCAACCTTGGGATGATACTATTTTGGAAAGCATTGCAAAGGCGATATCTTCAAGCAATTTGTACATAAGCCCGGTTGTTGATGGAAATATCATCCGAATTTCTATACCACCTCTATCTGAAGAGAGAAGGGAAGAGCTGGTAAAACTTGTTAACCAAAAGCTAGAAAGCGGGAGAGTACTGCTTCGACAAGCAAGGCAAGACACCAAGAAAATGATCGAGGATATGAAAGGTCAACCGGGAGTGAGTGAGGACGATATTCATCGTAAGATGGCAGAACTTGAAAAAACGACTGACGAGTTTATGAAGCGCATCGAAGAACTTGGTGAAGGGAAACGAGAGGAGCTCAGAACCGTTTAAGGTGCTATGGATCTGTTATTGTTTACTGCTATTCTTTCGCTTTTAGTTTTTGTTCACGAGGCTGGACATTTTTTTGTTGCCAGGCGGGCTGGAATCCGTGTTCTTGAATTTGGCTTTGGATTACCACCACGACTGATTGGAAAAAAAGTTGGAGAGACAATTTATTCATTAAATTTGTTGCCAATAGGAGGCTTTGTTCGACTTTTTGGAGAAGAGGCAGAGGATGTAGAGCAGATCAAGAAAATTGAAGGTACCGAAGAACTTCGAAAAGTGGCTTTTTTTACTCAACCAAAACGAATTCGCTTAGCGGTTCTTTCAGCAGGCGTCATCATGAATTTTCTTTTGGGAATTCTGCTGTTTAGCGGTTTGTACTCAGTTTTAGGTATCCCGACACCGATCGATAAAGTTCAAGTGATCGGCATCGCTCCAGAATCACCTGCACACGATGCCTTTGAGCTGGAAGATGTGATCATTGCAGTTGGGGGTGAAGAAGTGCTGCTCACCGACGAGTTTAAGAGTTTAGTAGAAGCTCAGGTTGGAGAAGAAGTAACTTTCTTGGTCGATAGAGGTGGAGAGCACATTGAGACGGTTGCCTTACCAAGACGTGATCCTCCTGAGGGTCAGGGATCGTTGGGAGTAGTGATCGCACCTAAAATTGAGTTTGTCCATTACCCAATCTGGCAAATGCCGTTTCGAGGTGTTAGGTTTGGGATGGGTGAGGCGTTGAATTGGGGGATGAGTATTTTGAGTGGTTTGTGGCTGATGATTGTAAATGTTTTTTCAGGTAGAATTCCTCGCGATATTGGTGGGCCATTTGAGATTTATTTTCTTGTGCGAGAGGTTGCCAATGTGGGTCTGACTCCCCTTATTCAATTGGTGGGAGTCTTGTCTGTCAATTTGGCAATTATTAATTTACTTCCCATCCCTGCATTAGATGGAGGCAGATTGATGTTTGTGATTTTGGAGGCAGTTATTGGAAAGCGGGTTAATGCTCGGGTTGAGAGGATGACGCATGCCGTTGGGATGGCGTTTTTACTTGCACTCCTGTTGGCGATTACAGTACAGGATATTGTGAGGCGATTTGACCTGAGTAGTTTGCGAGGTTTGTTTGAACGGCCCGTGTAATTTGGCATGAAACAGCAGTCACTTTTTCCATCTACCATTCGAGAAGCGCCGCAGGGTGCAGAAAGCATTAATCATCAACTCCTGGTACGGGGAGGATATATCGATCAACTTATGGCTGGGAGTTGGACGCTACTGCCATTGGGATTTCGTGTGGTTGAAAAAATCAATGCCATCATACGGGAAGAAATGAATAAAACAGGCGCTCAGGAGGTACTCATGCCGCTTTTGCATCCGAAGACTATATGGAATGAAACAGGAAGATGGGAGACAGCTCGAGAAGTGATGTATCAATTTAAAGATAGTAGAAGTAAGGAGTATGCCCTTTCGTTTACTCATGAGGAGATTTTACTTGATCTCATTCGAAAGCATCTTCGCACTTATAAAGATCTTCCGGTTGCGCTTTATCATTTTTCAACTAAATTTCGTAACGAAGCACGAGCCCGAAGTGGAATCTTGCGGGGTAGAGAGTTCATGATGAAAGACTTATATAGTCTTCATGCGACTGAGGAAGATTTTTTGAAGTATTACAAACTGGTGAAAGAGGCATATTTAACTATTTTCAAACGACTTGGGTTTGAAATCCGGGTTATCGAGGCTTCCGGTGGGGTGTTTACCGAAAATCGTACGCATGAATTTCAAGTGATTTCTGATGGAGGGGAAGATACTATTTACTATTGCGATCGATGTGACTGGGGTGAAAATAAAGAGATATTTTCAGGGAAAATTGGCGGTGTTTGTCCACGTTGCGGGAAAGGTACGATTGCGACATCAAGTTCGATTGAAGTAGGAAACATCTTTCCGTTTGGAACATACTATAGTGAAAAAATGAAGGTTCGTTTCACTGATGATCATGGCAATCAAACCTATCCGTATTTTGGTAGCTATGGTATCGGTTCGACGCGGGTGATGGGGGCATTGGTTGAAACTAGTCATGATGATCGAGGTATCATTTGGCATCCGAATGTTTCTCCTTTTACCTGCCATTTACTTAAAATCGGTGAGGCAGACAAGGCAGAGCAGGTTTATCAGAAGCTTCAGTCTGCCGGTGTTGACGTTCTCTATGATGATCGTGATGTCGGGGCAGGTGAGAAGTTTGCGGATGCAGATTTAATTGGAATCCCGGTTCGGTTAGTTGTTTCTGAAAAGACTAAAAATGTTGTAGAGTGGAAATTGCGCAATACAGAGAAATCAGCGATGCTGACAATCTCTTCAGTAATTGACAGGTTGAAGAAATTCCAGTAGAAATCAACTGTCTTCTGCTCACTGCCGCATGTAACAAATCTCAAAATTCATGAAAAACAAGAAAAAGAAAAAAGTGGTTGTCATCGGAGGAGGGACCGGGACATTTGTGGCCCTGACAGGTCTTAAGAAATATCCCGTTGAATTGACTGCAATTGTTTCAATGGCTGATAGTGGTGGCAGTAATCGAGTTATTAGGGATGAGTTTGGGCTTCTTCCTACCAGCGATATCCGTCAATGCATGGTGGCATTGGCAGAGACAAATGGGGAAAGCGAAATTTTACGAAAGCTGTTTATGTATCGATTTCATCAAGGAAAAGGTATTTCGGGAATGACATTCGGGAATTTATTTATGGCTGCCCTCGCAGATGTCTTGGGTTCTCAGGAGCATGCGATTGAAGAAACAGGGAAAATCTTACGCATAGGAGGGAAAATCCTGCCTGTTTCAAGTGATGCTGTTGATTTAGTCGCCGAGTATGAGGATGGGAGAAAAGTCGTTGGAGAGCATCACATCGACGAACCAATGCATGACGGATCGCTTCATATTGTTTCACTCTCGACGAAGCCGCGCGCTACTATTGACACTCATGCAGCCACTGCACTCCGTAATGCTGATTTGATTGTACTGGGACCTGGAGATCTTTATACCAGCGTATTAGCAGATGTTGTGATTGGTGGAGTACCTCAAGCTATTGCACAAAGTAAGGGTCGGGTTGTGTATGTCATGAATCTCATGACGCGATGGGGTCAGACCTATGGTTTTTCCGCTCGGGATCATATTAATGAGGTGGAGAAGTATTTGGGCTCGAGTATTCTTAATGCAGTATTTGTCAATCGAAATTTTGACTTTCCCGCCACAGTTCTGGCTTCTTATACGAAGGAACACTCCCATCCAGTTGAGATTAATCTGTCGAAGGTTCCTTACCGCGTCGTAAAGCGAGACTTTATTTCAGAACATATGCACCGTAAGGTGAAAGGCGATCGACTTACACGGAGTATTGTTCGACACGATTCTGAAAAACTCGCTCGAGCACTGTATCAGTATCTCAATGAGGCATAAATTAGTACTTGTTCCTTGCTTCGTATAGAATTATACTAGGCCCGATATTTCTACCAATTCGGTAGAAATCCGGAAGGACTACCCAGCTACTTAGCAGCTCTCACATTCGTGTTTGGAGAGGTGCTTTGTAGGTATTCTGGGGACTTGTTATTGAAAAAGAGGGGATGGTGAGTGACAAAGACCATAGTTACCCATGTTAATCCTGATTTAGATGCAATAACTGCCGCATGGCTATTAGTGCGGTACGGTGGTTCTGAATTTGAACATGCTTCATTTGCATTTGTCCCAGCGGGAGAGCGCCTGAAGGATGAAGACAACAACACTGTTCATGTCGATACGGGTTTAGGGAAATTTGACCATCATCAAGAAGATGTTGGACAAACTGATACCTGTGCAGCACTTCTTGTGCTGGAATGGCTCATTTCGAAACATCAAATCAAGGATCAGGTAGAACTTGAGCGGATGATTGCCCTGATAACCGATATCGATCATTTTCGTGAGTTTTTTTGGCCAGAACCGACACAAGATCGCTATCTCTTTTCACTTGATCAGGTTCTGAATGGAATGAAGATGGGCGGTTTTGTTGACGATGAGCAACTTATGAGATTTGGGATGCAGTGTTTAGATGGGGTACTTATGTCTTTCATCCTTCGAGTTTCAGCTGAGGAAGTAGTAAAAGAAGGACTTACGTTTGAGAGCAAATGGGGATCGTCTTTGGGTCTTTTATCCTCCCATTCCGGGGCAGGAAAGTATGCGCTTAAAAGTGGTCATCAAATTGTTGTTCGCAAAGATCCTCATAACGGGATGGTGCGAATTAAGGCTGCCCCTCATCCAGAAATTGATTTGACGGATGTCTATAAAAAAATAGCTGAAGCTGATTCGAACGCTACATGGTATTTTCATCCGAGTAAACACTTGATCCTGAATGGATCGTCGAAGAATCCAGATATGAAAGCATCCCGGCTATCACTGGAAGAGGTGATTGATATTATAAAGTCAGTATGAACAGCACAATGGAATTGTCAGTTGTATCAATAAAAAAACCAGAAGATCTAAATATTATCATCGGTCAGTCGCATTTTATTAAAACAGTTGAGGATATCCATGAAATGATGGTAACAAGTCTTCCTCAGGCCCAGTTTGGGTTGGCATTTTGTGAGGCATCTGGAGAACAACTCATTCGTACGAGTGGAACGCAGAAGCGTTTGATCACCATCGCTAAGAACAATGCTTTGGCGGTTGGTGCCGGACATAGTTTTTTTCTCGTTATGAAGGATGCCTATCCTATTAATATTCTTTCGAAGCTCAAGCAGGTTGCTGAAGTTGTGAGCATTTTTGTAGCAACTGCTAACCAATTGCAGATTATTGTGGCAGAAACATCATTGGGGAGAGCAATTTTGGGTGTGGTTGATGGAGGGATTCCTAAAGGAGTCGAAACGCAGAATGACCAGCGGGCAAGAAAAATATTTTTACGAAATATTGGTTATAAATTGAAATAGAAGTACCGTCCGTTTGAGCGTGTGTGGTACAGATTATGTATGGATGACTGTATTTTTTGTATGATTACCGTAAAAAAATCACCCGCACATATTGTGTATGAAGATGATCGGTTTTTGTCATTGTTAGATACCAGACCGCTCACACGCGGAAATAGTTTGGTTATTCCAAAGAAACATGTTCGATGGGTCGATGATGTCGAGGAATTTGGTGATTATTTTGAAGTTGCGAAGCGTGTTGGCAAGGCAGCGCAACGTGCTTTTGCATCACTCTGGACACAGTACTTTACAATAGGACATGAAGTGGAGCATGCACATATCAGGGTGCTTCCAAGGTACACGGATGATCAGCATGGCCCATTGCCAGATTTATCAGATGTACAAGTATGCAGTGAGGAAGAAATGAATCATATTGCTCAACGTCTCAGAGAAGAGATGATGAGATTGTAAGAAGGGAGGGGAGTTGTGAATTATGGCTACAGTCGTAAAAGCTAAACCAGATGAACAGGCTGATAGTATCATTCGTCGTTTCAAGAAGAAAGTACTTGAAAGTCAGATTCTTACTGAACTTCGAAAACGAGAGTATTACAAGAAACCCAGCGAGGAGAAAAAAGAACGGAAAAAGGAGCTTGAACGAAGAAAGCATCGGCCAAGATTTTGACTTATGGGCCTGACAATTGATATTCATGCCGACTCAAAATTTCCCATTGATCGTAAGCGTTTACGAGCGGTTTTAGGGCGGGCATGGGAAGGTTTTCAGTTTCAAACTGATGCAAATCTTTCTGTTGCGGTTGTTGGGACCCGAAAAATGGCAACCCTTCATAACCACTATATGGGAAAAACTGGTCCGACAGATGTGCTTGCATTTTCTCAGCAGACTTTCGGTGAGAGTGACCAAGGTTTCGTTACTCACCCTGATGCACCATTTGAGTTGGGTGATATTGTGATTTGTTATCCTATCGCGCTCGAACAAGCAGCTGAGGAGAATGTGCTCTTGGATGAGCGGGTAGAGTCTCTGGCAATTCATGGGTTAAAAAACTTAATGGGTAATCAAGAGTGAATTACTCGTGACTCAAACTTCAAATTGACCTACAATACAGTTCTTGTTATTGGTTAGAAGAAGAGGGAAGATTCTTGCATGACGTTCTATCTTACATACCGACCACAGGCGATTTCGGAATTAGATTTAGTAGCTGTCCGTGAGGAACTTGGGCATATTTTGACTAGTGGTCAATTCGCTCATGCGTATCTTTTTGCAGGACCACGCGGAACCGGTAAGACTTCAGCTGCCAGAATTTTAGCGAAATTAGTTAATTGTGAGAAGAACAGAACAGTCATTAAAGGTAAGACTGGCGGACTTGGTGAACCATGCAATACGTGTGAAAATTGTCTCGCATTTGCTTCTGGTAGCTCATTGGATCTGCTTGAAATAGACGCTGCGAGCAATCGGGGAATTGATGATATCAGAGCCTTACGAGAACGTATTAAGCTCGCTCCTTCGCAAGCTGCGTATAAGGTATACATCATCGATGAAGTACATATGTTAACTACGGAAGCATTTAATGCGCTCCTTAAGACGCTTGAAGAACCACCGAGTCATGCACTGTTCATATTGTGCACAACTGAAATTGAACGGGTTCCAGATACGATCGTTTCTCGATGTACTGTGATTCGGTTCTCTCGTGCTTCTAACCAGGAAGTTGTTGATAGCCTTGCGAAGGTCGCGAAGACGGAAAAGCTCTTTTTAGAGGATGGTGTACTGGCTGAGATTGCCAAGTCTGTGGATGGAAGCTTTCGCGATGGAATGAAAATTCTCGAACAGCTCTCATTGCGGAAAGCAGCTAATAAGAAAACTCGTCAGAAACTTACATTGGCTGATGTTCAGGCTATCTCTGGAATGTTTGAAAAAGGAAAGGCGATGGAATTTCTTGTTGCATTGGGAGAATCAGATGCACAGACGGCTTTTTCAATCATTGCTCAGATTCATTCCGAAGGGCTTTCTGTAGAGCAGTTTGTTCGGGAAGTGCTTGAGGATCTACGCAGGCAACTTCTGATGCAGGTTGGCGTACTTGATGGAAAAGCGATGAGACAGTTTGATTTACAAAATATTAAAGTTCTCATCCGATTGTTTTCTGATACACATCGAATGTTGCGGAACGCTCCGATCGCTGAACTTCCGCTCGAACTTGCTGCAGCAGAGTGGTTAGAACATAATTTAGATCGGAGTTCGCCTAGGGCAGATAAAAGCAATCGAAAAAATGGTGTGGACGCTTCGACTATCAAATCAACACTTGAGTTGGAAAAAACTGAGCGTAGCAAAGCCTCAAAACGAGTATCAAATAAACCAAGTAATCATGATCTACCATCGGGTTCTGAACAGACGGATGATTCTCAACCTGTTGCGAGTTCAGCAAAGAAGGGCTCAGTAGCTGATGTGACATTTATAGATGTACAGCAACGTTGGCAGGACATTCTCACGAAATTACGGCCGAAAAATCATAGTGTTGAGGCACTTTTGAAGGCAGCTCGTCCATTGAGGCTTGAAGAAGATAGGATTGTCATAGAAGTTGCGTATCAGTTTCATAAGGAGCAGTTAGAATTACCTCGATATCGTGCAATGGTCGAAGAAGCTGTTGCTCATCTTTTATCAGATGGTTTGCGTTTGCAGTATATTTTAGGAAAAACTCAAGCACGAAAACCGACCACGAAAGTCGAACACGAGAATGTTAGTGGTACAGTTGAGGATGATGAGATCTTGAAAGCAGCTGAAGAAATATTTGGAAGTGAGAGTGATTGAGCGACTTGAATCAATTTACCAAGTAGTCAATTGTGAAGAAAGGAGGCGTTATGATTGATAAACTCAAACAGCTTGGAGATCTTAAGAAAATGCGAGACCAAGCCATGCAGATTCAGAAACAACTTGCCAAAGAAGAAATAGTGGTTGAGGAAGGAGATATTCGGATTGTCATCACTGGAGATCAAAAGATTAAAGAATTTTCAGTGAAAGGGCACTCGAGTGATTCTGCAATTGCGGCACTGAATAAAGCAATTCAACAATCTCAGCAGATAGCAGCAAAGAAGCTGCAGGAACTTTCAGGTGGACTTGGTGGGTTGCTGGGAGGGGGCAGTCAGTAGGAATTTGTAATTTACTTTGTGCGGAAAAGCTTGTGACTCTATCTGCATCTATTTGTTCCATTGCTCTGCTTATCCGCAGCAGGAACCATAAACGGGTTTCCACTGTGTTGCTGGAGTCTTTGTCTTTGCTTTTTACTTTGATACGTAAACCTCTATTTCTTTGAATGAGTTTTGGTACGCCTTTCGAAAAGCAGAGGTATAGTTTTTAAACTCGGATAGGGGGCTCTGATGAAATATCGTAACGTCATTGTCACAGGATCGATAGCGTATGACACAATCATGTCTATGCCGGGACGGTTTAAAGAACACATCCTTCCTGACAAACTTCATATTATTAATGTGAGTTTTATCATGAAAACACTCCGGCGTGAGTTTGGGGGAACGGGAGGAAACATCGCGTATTCACTGTCACTTCTCACTATTCCTACTCATCTCATAGGAGCAGTTGGAAATGATTTTGGTGAATATCATGCACATCTCCATTCACTATCCCACCTGAACATTACTGGTATTCGCGAGCATGATACTGTGGCGACTGCAGCTGGGTTTGTGATGACCGATCAGGATGACAATCAGATCTGGGGATTCTATGAAGGAGCGATGAAACGATCCAGAGGGATTTCACTGCGGAGACAATTAGGAACCCGTACGTTTTTAGTCATAGCACCGAATGATCCAGCGGCGATGATGCGCTATGTTCGAGAAGCTGTATCCTTGCGGGTGCCATTTCTCTTTGACCCGGCCTTTAATATTCCTCATTTTTCCATTACAGATCTACGGTTTGCAGTTGCACATGCTTTGGTCGTGATTGGGAATGACTATGAAATTAGCCTACTCCGAAAACGGTTGAAATTCACATCTTCACAGCTTTTTACGGATGATCGCATTGTGATTACGACTTTGGGAGCGAAGGGATCGCAGATGCGGCAAGGAAAAGAGAAGTTTGATATATCACCGGCCAGACCGAAAAATACAAATGATCCTACTGGGGCAGGGGATGCGTATCGGGCTGGATTTATAGCTGGTTTTGTTCGCGGTTACCCTCTGACTGTGTGTGGTAGAATGGGCTCCGTTGCGGCGGTCTATACTGTTGAAAAACACGGTACGCAGACGCATCGGTTTACTGTCCAGGAATTTGAAAAACGTTATTTGAAGAATTATGGCGAGCAACTACATTTGTAGGTAATACATTATGGCAGTTTCAACACAATACGATATCCTTGACCGCTCCTTAGCCAGTACGGGAAAGAAGAAAATTGAGTGGGCAGGTCAACAGATGCCTGTACTCCAATTGATTCAGAAACGATTTTCCAAACAGAAACCGCTTTCAGGATTCACCATTGGTGCGTGTTTGCATGTGACAAGTGAAACGGCAAATTTGATGCTGGCACTGAAGGCTGGGGGAGCAAAACTGGCTCTGTGTGCCAGCAATCCTTTGAGCACCCAAGACGATGTTGCCGCATCGTTGGTTGTTGACTTTAATGTTCCAGTCTACTCCATCCATGGAGAGAATAATTCGACATATTACAAGCATATCCGCCAAGTTTTGGACTATCATCCACAAATTACGATGGATGACGGCGCTGATTTAGTCAGCATGCTGCACACTAAGCGGAAGAAACAGTTAACTGAAGTGATCGGATCGAGCGAGGAGACAACCACAGGAGTTATTCGATTGCGAGCAATGGAGAAGGATGGGGCGCTTATGATTCCTGTCATCGCTGTCAATGATAGTGACACCAAACATTTGTTTGATAATCGCTATGGTACCGGACAATCGACAATCGATGGGATTCTCCGCGCGACAAATATCTTACTTGCTGGCAAGACGTTTGTTGTGTGCGGGTATGGTTGGTGTGGACGAGGGATTGCCATGCGGGCAGAGGGAATGGGTGCTAATGTAGTGATTTGTGAAGTTAATCCGGTTCGAGCCCTTGAAGCGGTGATGGATGGGTATCGGGTGATGCCGATAGCGGACGCCGCTCTGCTAGGTGATGTTTTTGTCACAGCAACAGGAGACAAAAGTGTCATTAGCATGACTCACATGCGGCGAATGAAGGATGGAGCGATTGTCGCAAATAGCGGACACTTCAATGTAGAGGTTGAGGTTGAACAGCTGAGAAAGAAGTCTCGAATAGTGCGAGAGCTGCGGGAGAGTTTGGCTGAATTTACCCTGCCTTCTGGAAAACGAATTTATGTTCTTGGAGAAGGACGACTTGTCAATTTAGTTGCCGCTGAAGGGCACCCAGCAGAAGTGATGGATATGAGTTTTGCTAATCAAGCGTTGGCTGCCGAGTTTTTTGTTTTGAATAAAGGAAAACTTCAAGCTCAGGTGTACCAGCTTCCTCAGAGGATCGATAAACGTGTGGCGAGGTTAAAGCTTCGAGCAATGGGTGTTTCTTTTGATACGCTGACCGCGGAACAGAAGAACTATCTTACAAGCTGGGAAGAGGGAACCTAAAGTAAATTCATTAGTTCTGTTAATGTATCAATTGGTACAACGCTGAATGTTGTAATTTCAGTTACTTCATAATCAAATTCTGCATGCTATAATGCCACGAGAACTTTTTAAATAATTAATGAAAGTCCCTAAAGCGGTAGAACGACTCATTTCCTCCTTTGAGCGGCTTCCCGGGATCGGTCCGAAGACAGCCCAGCGTCTCACGTTTTATCTTCTTCATGTGCCTCAGAAAGAATTGGAAAAATTTTCTGAAGCTGTGAAAGAGTTGAAGCTAAAGACGAAGGTTTGCTCCGTCTGTTTCCATGTGGGAGAGCAGGATCCCTGTGAGATTTGCTCAGATAGGTCTCGCGACCAGACAGTCATGTGTATTGTAGAGGAGCCTTTAGATGTGATGGCGATCGAACGCAGCGATGGGTATAACGGTCTCTATCATGTTTTACACGGCCGGATTGAACCCCTTCGAAATATTGGTCCTGATGAGCTACATATCAGAGAATTGCTTCCCCGTCTGGAAGATGGTAAAATCTCTGAACTAATTTTGGCAACTAACCCTACCATGGAAGGGGAGGCAACAGCGATGTTTATTGCAAAAATGGTTCGTGAAAAGATGGAGAAGAACGAGCATTCGGTGACTATTAGCCGGATCGGCCGTGGCTTGCCGGTTGGTGGTGATATTGAGTACGCGGATGATGTGACATTGGCACGATCACTTGAAGGGAGGAGGGAGTTTTGAGCACAAAAACTGAAAGCGAACAGATTTTTAGAGAGCATACTGCGTCGCTAAGTTCTGAGTTAGATCAAGGAAATTTTCCAAAAGAATTTAGGATAAGCGACACTCAGCTTCTTCGGTATTTTGAAGCTTCGTCTGAGTTTCCCCATGTAGTCAGTGATGCTTCTCAAGAACATATAACGAGAAACAGTCCTCAGGTATTTACTTTTTCATACATCGAATTCGAAGGATTTAATTTTCGTAGTATGTATGAGCAATCAGGTGTTCCCGAAGAGAAAAGGATTAAACATAGCAGCGAACAGGTTAGAATACTAGCCAGGGAGCCTGGGGTTCTTCCCAGGAGTCTTGAGAAAGACGCTAAGTATGCACTATCAGGGTTAATTGAGATTGCGGAAAGCACTAGAAATGTTTCAGACCCTGATTTAGAGCAACTACAGGCAATGGGTATTCATGAGAAATATATCAGGTACTTAGAAATACTAAGTAGCACACTACCATACGGATCTTCTCAAGATATCTCTAGACAGAAACTAGAGAGTGATGATGATGTTGTTGCTGATTGTATAACAACTCTAGTTCCTCTCAAGGGAGCTGCATTATGTGCCCGGCAAGCACTACCAAATATTGCGAGCGGTTGTATCGTTCCAATTAACAGTACTAGAGTTCCTCGTATGAACGGTGAATTTGGATTAGGAATGAACCTACAGCGCGACTCTTTTAGACCTACTGTAGACAGATTGCTCGTTGGTGCTTCAGAGGGACCTCTGCGGATGTTTGAGATAGCTATTGTGAGTGGCAAAACAACTATAGGGTTTTTAACCCTCCTGCGGTCGAGAGAGGATGTTCGTCCGTCCTCGATCGAAATTATAGCTCCTGTTGTAGCTCAGCAGGGTGTTGAGAATGTTCTTCAAGTTGCGGAACAATTTAAAATGAATGTAAATATTGTGACATATGAAATGTATCATGATTTAGATAAGCCAGATGGCAATGATTCGCTTCGAACTACTGACGGAAGGTTAGTTCTTGGAAACCCACCCAGAATTGCAGGTCAAATAGCATTTGACCGCGTTCACCAACTTGAGGGTGAATTTATTCAGGCACACGGATTGAGGTGGTTGGAATGAAGATATTTTTTATTGCTTCGATACATGGTAAAGATAAATTCGAGAAAAATTATAAACAAATATTGAGTTATTTTCAGGATGAAGGCCATATTGTTGAAGCAGATCATGTATTGGGGGTGACAAAGGACGAAATCGATAATTGGGATGACTCTCGAGATGTGAAGTTTCATAAGCAAATTCTGGCTGGAATAAGATCTGCTGATCTGATAGTTACAGATTTATCTTATACAAGTACAAGTGTAGGTTATTTGGTTTCTGTGGCTATTGAGAGCGGAAAACCAACAATAGCCTTTTATGCTGGTGAGGAAACCCCTCATTTACTTACTACACTCAAACAAAATGAGAAGTTTCAAGTTGTAAATTACAATAATCCAAGCGAGCTCCAAAACGAGATACCGGTACTTATAGACTACGCCACGGGTCAAATGGATACCAGATTTAATTTCTTCATTTCTCGTAAGCTCTCATCGTATTTAGATTGGATTGCCAATAAACGAAGAATTCCCCGGGCAGTGTATTTACGACAGCTCATCAGCAGAGAAATGCGAAAATATCCTGAATTTCGAAAGCGTTGAGGTGGTCAGCTATGCCTACTGTCAAACGTTCACACAGAAAACAAATATCAGATAAGAATCTTCATATTCCACCGCACAAACTTCCTGTCCCCGCTGAACAAAAGCATCTTTTTGATTATATCTATGAGCGCTCCAAGCAAGTGGCGCGAAGTATTGCTGAGACAATAAATACATCAAACCTTGATCAAGGGGGAATCATTTATATCTATGGACCTCTACATAGCGGCAAGACACTCGCTGGAATTGCTTTGACGAAGTATCTGGGAAAGACGCGGTCGTTTATTCAGGCACAACCAAAAGTTAATCGATCGGATGTTGTTGAAGGATACTTTTATTCAAAGAATGGAACTAAAGTTCCAGTAGCTACATTCAGTAATCGGGATGAGATTCAAAAGCTGTTTGATGAAAACGACGTTGTTATTGTTGATGAAGTCATGTTTATTCCGTATAAAATGCAAAGTCTTTTTTTAAAAGAGGTAGAGAGATTTAAAGAGCGGGGAGGATGGTTTGTCGGTATGGGTCTGCTCTATACGGGTCCGGGAACTGAGTTTTTACTTTCGTCTCTCATGATAGAGCGAGCGGATAAAGTGTTTCATCTTCAAGCAACCTGTCAAAAATGCGGGAGAAGGAATGCTATAATCGGCCAGCGGCTCGTGAATGGTCGGCCGCCATCAGTGGGCGATCCAGAACTGCTGCCACCATCGGCTAGCGTCATTTATGAGCCAAGATGTGCTGATTGTTATGTGGTTTTTTCTTGAATTAGTATGAAAATTTATTTTTCAGCATCTATTTCATCGGCTCCAAAAAGCCATCGAGAATTGTATCTTAAGATTACTCAGACATTAAAAGACTTGGGGCATCGGGTCATAGCAGAGCACCTGTTTGGGAAATATGCAAAGCAATTTCTCGATAAGAAATGGGAGAATACCGGAGAAGTCATTGCCCTGCACCGCAAGATGATTGCTTGGAAACATCAAGCAGATATTGTTGTAGTTGAAGCATCTTATCCTAGCATTAGTCTTGGTCAAGAAGTTTCCTATGCTATTGCTCATAACAAGCCAACGATTGTTCTTTTCTTAAAAGGACGGGAACCCCATATATTACAATCTGTTGGTGATGACTATCTTCATTTGGCTGAATACGATGAGAATACTTTAAAGAAGGTGCTCACAGATTATATTGAATATGCCAAGGACACTGCGGATACCCGTTTTAACTTTTTTATCTCAAGTGAAATTGACGCGTTTCTTGATTGGGTATCAAAGGAGCGAAAAGTACCTCGAGCGGTTTTTCTACGACAGCTGATTGAGGAGGATCTATTACGGAACCGAAAGTACCTCAATGAGACCGGAAATCAGCTGAAGGAAATACAAAGATAGTATATGGTTAAGTTACAAAACAACATCGTGGTCGGTGTTTGCGGTTCTGCTGACGAGAAACTTGAAAGCAAGGCGCTAGAAGTATCAAGAACCATCGGAAGGTTGTTGGCAGAACAGGGTGTCGCAGTCATTACCGGAGGAATGCGAGGTGTTGGGTATGAGGCGGCCGAAGGCGCAAAGCTGGTAGGTGGTTTATCCATTTGCTTTTCTCACGCAGAAGGAAGGGAAGAGCATGTTTCCCGATTTAAAAAACCACTGGACGCCTGGAAATATGTCATTTATACAGGTTTGGGACTAAAGGGAAGGAATGTCCTATTGGTTCAATCATCTGATGCCGTTATTTTCATTGGCGGAGGAACAGGGACGCTTAACGAGTTTACGATTGCCTATGATCATAGAAAGCCAATTGGACTATTAACAGGAATATCGGGAACAATGGAACTTGTAGACGATATCATTGAAAAAAACTACAAATCTCCACCTTCTATTGTACGATCATCAGATCCTGAAGAGCTAGTTGAACTTATCCTCGAAGAAGCGAAGCAATATATACAGCGGACTTCATAACGGATTTGTTGCCTACTTTTATCTGATTTCATTTCCCTGATATACTTACTACACAACTATGGTCAGGCAAATTGGTCGTGATATTGGAGAACAACTTCTTGAACAAGGGAAGCAGACTGGGCAGGCGATGAAGCAAGCGCCAAAGACCGTGTTTCAACGGATGGTAGGAGAAAAAACGGATGAGGAGAAAAAGGAACAAAAAGATCAAGAGGAAGCAGCCAAAGAGCAAGGGTATAGTAGCGTAAGCTCTATGCAGCAACATCAACAGAAGCAACCACACGGTCAAACGGATCTGCAAAGACAGAAATATCAAGCGGAAAAAGATGCGAAGCTCAAACGGATGAGAAATATTCTTCATAAAAATATTTTTCAGGCTAGTGAGAGAGTGCGGAAACAGGCGGACGAAGCTAGACGACTACGACAAATGCAAGAAGATGAGGAAAAGCAGAAACAACAGGAACGGCAAGTTGCTGTTATTGAACAGCAGAGGAAGGATGAGGCATTGGCTGTAACAGCTGCAAAAAGAGCCAAAGGAGCTGGGGAATTTGGTCCGAAGAAACCGAAATAATTATAGATTTAGTATGAGGTATCTAGTATTCCGCACTTAGAGAGTGTATACTCAAGAGAACGGCAATTTGAGAACACCGAAATTGATTGACAATACAACATTTTCGATTTATACTTCTAGAATTATGAATTTCAAAACTACCTTACAACGTTGTTGCTGTGAACTCGCCGAATGCGGGGAGGCTTTGTAGTGAACTAGTCACTTGTTTATTTAATAAAAGCGCTCCCAATAAAGGGAGTTTTTTTTTGGTATGAAATATTCATCTATTCACGAACTGTATATAGGAGTTGCGCACTACTATTTAAATGATAAAAGTGGCAATAGTCTGATAATGAAAGTTGATTATCGAAGCGCTCTTTATAAAATTACCACGATTTGTAAGAATGGTGTCGGATACGACCAGCTGGTTCGTGAAGCAAGTGAAATGGCAAATGATTTACTTCAAAGAAAAAGCAATATAAACTTGATTACACGCAACTCATGAAGATATTTAATTCGCTCAGCAGAACTGTTGAAGATTTTACGCCAATCTCGAAGTCAAAAGTTGGGATTTATACTTGTGGTCCTACGGTGTATGACTACATGACTATTGGAAACTGGCGTACCTATACGCTTGGTGATTTTTTAGTACGGACTCTTCAGTATTTGGGGTATAACGTCGATTACATCATGAATATTACCGATGTCGGACATCTCACCGGCGATAATCTCGGCGATGCTGATACTGGTGAAGATCGTCTTGAAAAAGGGGCACGCCGGGAAGGTAAGACTGCCTGGGCGGTAGCTACGTTTTATACTGATGATTTTCTTCAAGGTTTTAAAGAACTGAACCTCACAGAGCCCCGAGTATTCTCTAAAGCGACTGATCATATTGTTGAGCAGATCAAGCTAGTACAAGCAATTGAAAAGAGAGGATTTGCGTATTTGATCAATGATGGAGTTTATTTTGATACCCGGGCGTATGAGAAAACCGGTCATACCTATGGAGAACTCTCGACTTTGGATCAGATCCAAGAAGGTGCGCGGGTTGAGCCGAATCCTGAAAAAAAAGATCCACGAGATTTTGCACTTTGGAAGTTTAGCCCAAAGAAAGAGAAGCGGGATATGGAATGGGAATCACCCTGGGCCCCTCCTGGTGCTCGGGGTAAAGTAAAAGGTTTTCCTGGATGGCATATTGAGTGTAGTGCAATGAGCATGAAGTATTTAGGGAAGCAATTTGACATCCATGTCGGAGGAGAGGATCTTCGAAGCACTCATCACCCGAATGAAATTGCACAGTCAGAAGCGGCTACAGGTCAATCGCCGTTTGTACACTATTGGATACATGGTTCATTTTTGCAAATCGATGGCGGCCGCATGGGTAAGAGTCTTGGAAATGCCTATAAACTTCAAGATCTTAAAAAGCACGGGTATGAACCGATGGAACTGAGATATTTTTTTCTTACCGGTCATTATCGAAAACAGATCAATTTTACTTGGGAGTCGCTTGATTCAGCTGCCAAAGCTCTTGGGCGCTTGAGAAACGCAGTAACTGAGTTTCGTCATGAGAAAGAACGAACCGTTCTTTCTGAGGATAAGTTGGAGAAAATTGAGAAATACAAACAGCGGTTTTTACAGGCGATCTCCACAGATCTTCATTTACCTGAAGCATTGGGAATTGTTTGGGAAGTGGTAAAAAGCAATATTCCAGGGTATGACAAGTTTGATCTCTTGATGGAATTTGACCAGGTTCTCGGTCTTGGTTTGGGTGCTTGGGAATCATCGTTATTACGCAATGATGAACTACCCAAGAAGGTTCAAGAATTAATTCAAAAACGTGATGAGCTACGAACGGCAGGTGAATTTGATAAGGCTGACACAGTTCGTGATTCAATTAGCCGCTCCGGTTACGAAATTGAGGATACCCCAGATGGTACTAAGGTAAAAAAGCTATAAAATTTCCCCATATATGGACTCTCAAGAACTACCTGCCATCACCATTGAAGAACCAAAAGATCGTTGGAAGCAACGTGTGTTGTGGGTTATTATTTTATTTCTCATCGTAAACCTTGGAGTTGTGGATTTCTGGCAGTTTTTTGGTAGTCAAAAAAGTTCTTCAGCAGAACGAATTGATGCAGTTGAGAGCCAAGTTTGGTCATTAACCCAGAGATTGGCGGACTATTCTCAACAAGTCGCAAGTGAAAGTAGTGAAATTGACGTTGTTTTTCCGACTATAACCCAACTATCTCCCACACCTACTCATGTATCTGAGGATGTCTCTGAGGTTGCAATCGTAACCCCTACACTGTTACCGCACGTACGTGACTATTTCATTCCGCTTGGGAGTGCGAATGTTCAGACTGCAGACTATAGCTGGACAAATACTGCTGTTGAAGTTTTACTCGATCTATCCAACTATCCAAGTGTTACGAATGTGACTTTTGATGCGGTACTTTCAATCCAATCCGGGCAGGTTGAGGCACGTTTGTTTAATGCCACTGATGGGTATGAAATTGGTGGAAGTACTCTGGTCGGTGACGGAAACTCACCCCAATATAGCAGCTCATCAAATCTCTCTTTACCGTCTGGATCAAAGGTCTATCGGGTGCAGATGCGTACATCTCTTAACTTCTCTGGTAGTATGGAGAATGCACGCGTTCGTATTCGAGTAGAGTAGGAGAGAATTGGGAGAGGGGGTGAATTCATATGTCAAATATTAAATGGATTTTCATTGTCTTTGTTTTTGGATTAGCGGTATCAGGGTGTGTGAAAAAACCCACAGTTCAGACAAATCAGCCAGTATCTAGCGACGAATCGAGTCAAGAAACCTCTCCAAGTAGCCGAGCGGTGATGAATGAAACTGCGGTAGTTGGTTATACCTCGGATGGATTCTCACCCAATTCAGTTACCATTAAAACAGGTGAGGCGGTGACCTTTCGAAATGAGAGCGATGAGCCAATGTGGGTTGCCTCTGATGAGCACCCTTCTCATCAGCTGCTGCCAGGATTTGATCAACTCCAAGCGGTGGGCAAAGGTTCAACATACACGTTCACATTTAATACGGCTGGCAGGTGGGGTTTTCATAATCATAAGAATTCAAGTCAATCTGGCACGATTATTGTCAACTGAGTACGAGGTTTGATTTTTAGGTCTCTATTGCTGCCTTTTCAATATGGGCAAAGAAAAAAAGGATCGTTTTAAACGTCAGTCCATACTGTTAACTATCATTGGTGTGGGTCTTTCGTTGGTGGTGGGACTTGTTGCACTGATTTACCAGGAAGAGCTCATATATCTCAAGAATTATGGCTACGTTGGGATATTTTTTCTGTCACTTCTTGGGAATGCGACAATCTTTTTACCAGTTCCAGGAATTTTGACCGCATTTGTTGGAGGGGGAATATTTTCTCCACTGCTGGTAGGGATCGTTGGTGCGGCAGGGGCGGCTCTTGGAGAACTCACTGGGTATTTGGCCGGTTATGGTGGGCAAGCGATTATCGGTGATCAGAAGCGGTTTCAGCAAATTCAGAGAACCCTTAAGCAATATGGTCTAGTCGGTTTGTTTGTTCTGGCATCGATTCCAAACCCTTTTTTTGATATGGCTGGTATTGCTGCTGGGGTTGCACAGCTTCCAATTGTTCAGTTTCTGCTTGTTACTTTTGCTGGACAGCTGGTTAAATATCTTCTAATTTCTTTTCTTGGGGCTGGTTCATTAGGCTTCTTTGATTAATTCTTTTCGGTTTATATTTCAGTTGGATCTTGCTTTGACTTCTTAAATCGTGTTTGGAACAATGGGGTTGTGTATCAACGACGCTACAACACTACTCTTATTGCGTACGTTACGATAACACTCAGTGTTTTCTTTCTTCTTACTGCTTATTTTTTACAACAACAACAACAACAACTGGCAGCATCAACATCAGAGCCTGAGGATGTTGTGATTGAGAACCAAGTTGGTCTGGAAAAGGATGATTCAGCGTCACTCACATTTATTGAACTCTTTGACCAGGATCTTTGGACAACTTCTTTTGATCGTTTTTCAGTTTATGTTTCTGACGACGAGGATGCTTCAAAGAGTACCTACCGCGCTGAACGCGTTGAACGTCAGTTTGGAACTACAACTTTGCACCGACCAGTGAATGACATTTATAAGCTCTCGAGCGTGAATTCACTGGGGCAACGCAATGAAAGCTTTGAAAGGACAATCGTTGTTGCTCAACAGTTCACCCATGATGAATTGCAGCTGGTTCGGCGAGAGACGTTGCAAATGTATTTGTGGGATTCAGCTACATTGCATTGGATCCCTTTACCGACAACTATTGATGTTGAGCGAGGTATTGCGTTTGCAGAAGTAGAGGAGCTGGGAATATTTAGTTTGAGAGGAGATCATGTGCAGTGAGGATAGCAATGCGCTTGACCTGCTTTATTTGTAAGCGCAGATCAATAATTCAGATTTCTTGCTTTCATGACTTTAGCGCTGATAGAATGAACCCATGAAGGATACAATTCGACGGATCTATTACTTGTTTGGTCTATTTATACTCTTTGCCTTTCTTCACAATGTCGTAAGTGCAATTCTAGACGTTGAGGGGGGTTTCTTTTTTGTACTCGCTCTCATTTCTGGATTTAGTTTTATCGGTTTTTTGCTCTATACAGTCTTGGTTGCACTGCGCAAGGGTACGTTAGCTGAATTGTGGAGTCTTGGTTGGCTTGGCTTGCTTGGTTTGATTGGGTTTCTACCGCAATTCGGCCCAATGTTTTTTGGACTCTACGGTTTTTTTGGTTTTTTTGGACTTAAAAGAAGTGATAGTTCGGATTACCATTAGCCCTA
Source organism: Candidatus Chisholmbacteria bacterium (assembly GCA_963704905.1). Classification (GTDB taxonomy): domain Bacteria; phylum Patescibacteriota; class Microgenomatia; order UBA1400; family Chisholmbacteraceae; genus CAVPHZ01. The sequence continues at coordinate 313,567 of CAVPHZ010000002.1, read as the reverse complement.
TTGGTGTTAATCCCATCTTCAACCTAAAGATGTTTGAATTTATTTACGATTTTGTTAGTTTCAATTTTCTATGAAAAAACTTGATGATTTGAGTATTGTTCGACCCAATTTCATTACTCAAGCGATTGTAAAAGTTCGGCCAAGAATCAAAGCAATATTGACCAGCGGGAAGGGTGATCCAAGGCAGTCGTTTGAAGAAAAAGTACAAGGTCTCAAATGGCTGATCAGTGGAAGGGGATTACGGCCAGCTGGTCCGGCTTTTGGTGTGTATTATGATAATCCAGAGACGGTTGGTATCGAGAATATACGTTGGGATGCCTGTTTACCAGTACCACTGATATTGCAAGGTTCGGCAGATATTGTATTTCGTGAATATCCCGGTGTAACAGTGGTAAGTGTGGAAGTTACCGGTTCTTATGATCGCATAGGTATGGCAATTCGATATCTGGAAAAGGTGACTCAAGCTAATTCTATTCGTACTTCGTGGCCGTTAACGGAAGTCTATCTAGAAGAAGGAGAAAATCCGCTTACTGAACTTCAGTTTTTTGTACAGTCTTAACTTGACAATTCTACTCACTTTGACAGTGTGAGATTTGATAGAAGTTGCACGGCATCGTCTCTGAGTCGTCTCACTCTCACTGTTGGTGTCGATAAAATAGTCCTTACTCCAATACTATCAGCAATAGTAGCGATAGTTTCATTGTGATAGAGCACACACACCATAAAAAGTAGAACGGAGGTGGACTAGGAGAAGAATATTTTACGGAGGGTAAATGGTTTAGAAACTGTGACCCCGACAAAATCTATTTTTGGAAAATGTTTTTTCACTTCCGCCTGAAATTTTTCTGCCAGACGGCTAGAGTATTGAGCGTATCCACCACCTTCAGACCTACCACAAAGACGGTTTTCGTACTCTCTCACAAGTTCTAGTACTTGTTCTCCAAGCTGGTTGAACTCTGCTTGCCATTTGGTTGGTTGTAAATCGTAGGCAGCATGAACTTCTTCAAAAGATTTAAACAGCTTCTCATTGTTGCTGATCATCTTTTGGTAGTACTCTTTGTACTTGGTCATTCTGGGCTACTGTTTCGATTGTTGGTATTGGCGATACATGTTATAGGCATGAGGATCGATACTTTTTAGATTCTGGCTTACTTGATCTCTGATCTTGAGGGATGATATGCTTTGCTGCTTTAATGATTTTAGCCAATTTTCTATTGTTTTAGTGAGTTTTTCTGCCTGTTGAGTTTCAAGTCCAGCTGCTGTAACCACCTGGATGATTTTGTTTGAATCGAAATTTTCAAGCAAACCGTTTCGTTTTCTGACTTTTGTTTCCATATAAGTTCATCTTAAACTAGCAAAGGAGCCATATGAATTGCAAGTTAGCTGTGGTGAGATTGCTCAGCTTCCTCTTTTGTGGAGTGAACAGTGCCGTCAGGATGCTCGGGAGGAGCGTAGATAGTATAGAGCCTGAGTGAATCCGTCTTTGAGGTGTTGGAGACGTTGTGACGGGAACCAGCCGGTACAACTACCGCATCTCCGTCTTTGACCACATAGTGGTTATCATCGATAATGACTTCACCAATGCCTCCTTCGAAGCGGAAAAACTGATCATGTTCTTCGTGTATTTCAAAACCAATATCTTCACCTGGCTTCAGGCTCATGAGCACCAACTGCAAATTCGAACCGGTAAACAGCACCTTGCGAAAATTGTGATTGTCTAGTGTAAGATCTTCGATCGGGCCGTGATATCCTGTCATGCTGCCTCCATTTATATTTATTTTGTTAGCGAAATCATTATAGCACCTGCCATCATGAGAACGGCACCGATGGCGGTAAACAGTGTAAAGCGTTCTTTGAGAAATAGTGCAGCAAAAATGATGGTTAATATCAAGCTCAGCTTATCAATGGGGACGACTTTGGTTGCCTCGCCGACTTGCAGGGCACGGAAATAGAACAGCCAAGATAAGCCAGTCGCTAAGCCGGAGAGGACTAAGAACAGCATTGAACTACGATTGATTGTTTGCAGTTGTGTGGTCGTTTTTTGAGCAAAGACGATACCCCAGGTGAAGATGAGGATGACTGTGGTTCTTATGGCTGTGGCGAGATTTGAATCAACATCTCTTACACCGATCTTGGCAAGAATGGTGGTCATTGCAGCAAACACAGCGGAGAGAAGTGCATATACGAGCCAGCTCATAGAGAAATTATACATTGTAATTTGTTACAGGTTGGGATTTGGCGGAGAAAGTCTATTGCATTCTGAGAAAAAGGTCGGTGGGTTCAAACGACTTTAATGGCACCCTCGTATCTTGTGCGAAACTAGGTGTTTTGATAGACTTTCGGCATTCAGATTTTCGAAGGAGGAGGGAGTAGTGATCGCTAAGTATCTTAAACATGTTGGAATCCTCATTCTCGGATTTGGAGTGGGTGTTGGTTTACTGAGTGTAATATCTAAGCGACAGGATCAGCAACTGTCAAACCAGGGTGGTTTCCAATCGATAATTTCATCCACAAATAACGCCTCAACATTAGGTGTTACTACTGGGGGAGAACCGATTCTATTTGCTGAAATTACGATTCCGTATTTACGGGGCCGGTCATATGAGAGCAATTTAGGAGAGCTTCGGCAGGTCGGTGAAAATGAAAGCTATACGTCGTTTGTCACAAATTACAATTCGGATGGAATTCGTATTAATGGACTGCTGACTGTGCCTAAGGGTGAGCCGGATTCTGGCGGCTGGCCAGCGGTGGTGTTTGTGCATGGCTACATTCCACCCAAAGAATATCGAACCCGAGAGCATTACGTGTCTTATGTCGATTTTCTAGCTCGGCGAGGGCTGGTGGTGTTTAAGATTGACCTTCGAGGTCACGATCAGTCACAAGGAGAGCCAGGCGGAGCGTATTACTCAGGCGATTATGTGATTGATACTTTAAATGCATACTCTGCGTTGCAAACGGCAGATTTTGTTAATGGTTCACGGGTGGGATTGTGGGGACATAGTATGGCCGGAAATGTGGTGTTTCGAAGTTTCGTGGCAAAAACTATTCCTAAAGTGGTGATCTGGTCAGGAGCGGTGTATTCCTACTCCGATTGGGATCAATACCGGATTCAGGATGGCAGTTATCAGCCACCAGAAGGGGACTCAGAGAGGGCTCGTAAGCGCAGGGAACTCTTTGAAACGTACGGAGAGTTTGATTTGGAGAACGAATTCTGGAAAGCGGTGTCTGCGACTAACTTATTTAGATGGTGTAGGTGGAGACGTGCAGATTCATCATGCAGTTGATGACGCTGTGGTGAGCGTCGAGTACAGCCGGAACTTAATGCACCTCCTGGATGGCTCTGGCATCCGCCATGAGCTTTTTGAGTACTCATCGGGTGGGCATAATTTAATTGGTTCAAGTTTTAACGATGCGATGGGGAGATCGGCTGAGTTTTTCCTAGAAAAGTGAGTTAGAACTTCAAAATAATATTTCTCTAGTGATAAAATACATTAGTTATTTGAAAGAGGTGTGTATGACAGAGTCTAGAGTTGATCAGCTGTTCACGAAACTCAAGGATGTTGATGATCCATTTGATCGTTCGCATATTTTGTCCATTCTCTATTCAAGAATTGCTGCCGGTCTTGAGGTGATGGAAGCAGAACCTCAAGATGTAAAAGCAACAAATCTAAGTGAGATTTGGGATAAGGCCAACGAGCATCTCTTTTTTCTAGTGGAGATAGACCCCGAACAAGCATTTTCAGTGGCTGTCGAATTGTCAATTCTACCAAAAGAGGTTGATAGCCAGTCAGAGCTAGTAAATCGATGGATTCGGACAAGTGGGCTGACAATCTTGGGGATTGATGGAAATCAGGAACGACTTGATGAATATTTGACACACGGAAAGTTACGAGATAATCTTGCTCAAGTTCTAAAAGACAATATTGGAATTGATGTTTCGGTTCTAAAGACCTCTCAGGACTTGCGCAACCCTGACGGATTTACAACCGTGCAGGCGGTGTTTATTGGTTTGGGACTAGAACATGCTGATGGTGACAAGGGTCAGGAAATCTACAGATTAGCAAGCAAGAGAACACAAGGTGAGGATTTTAAACGTATTGCTAGAATTCTAAAGAGTTTTCCAGAATGCGAGTATTTGACGGAACGATTATGAAAGTAAAAAAACTACGTCGGCCGAAGAAGGGGAGAAAGATTGCCGGGGTTTGCGTGGCATTTGCAAACTACTTTGGCATTGATATTGTTTTGGTACGGTTGTTTTGGATATTTCTGGCGATTCCCGGTGGCGCTCCTGGCATTATTCCGTATATTATTTGTTGGGTTATGATTCCGGAGGAGTGATGGATAAACAGCTTCTTAAAGAAACACTGGGATGGGGATTTGCCCTGTGGCTTTTTGGCTATATCTTAGGGATTCTTTTATTTGCTTTTGTTCCGCCAGATGTTTTGGGTTGGATTATTTCACCTTTTGGTATCGCGGCTACGCTTTTGGTGCTTTTTAGAAAAATAAAATCAGAAGCACTTGGTCGTTATCTGGTGATAGGGGTGGTTTGGATGGTCTTGGCAATTGTCTTGGATTACGTTTTTATTGTGGTTGCCTTCAAGCCAGAGGATGGGTATTACAAGCTCGATATTTATCTTTACTACTTCTTAGCATTTACGCTGCCGCTTTTGGTTGGGTGGTTGAGAAACAGATCAAGTGACACTTTTCAGGTGGAATCTGAAGAGAAGGAAGAATAGACGTCTGCTACAATAACAACACTATGAGTTTGTCTGTTGGAATTGTAGGGCTCCCCAATGTGGGTAAGTCGACGATGTTCAATGCATTGCTTTCTCGTCGGCAGGCGCCGGTGGGCTCGCATCCGTTTACAACGGTAAAGCCGAATACTGGTGTGGTTCGTCTTCCTGATGTCCGATTGGAAAAACTTGCCAAGCATATTAAACCAGAGAAAACGACGCCGGCAAGTGTGACGTTTGTTGATATTGCAGGGCTTGTAAAAGGCGCTCATCAAGGTGAGGGTTTAGGAAATGAATTTCTCTCTCACATCCGTAGTGTGGATGTGATATGTCATGTTGTGCGGGAATTTGATAGTCCAAGCGTAACGCATGTGATGGAGACCGTTGAACCACTTCGTGATAAGGAGATTATTCTTACAGAGTTGATGCTTAAAGATCTTGAAACTCTTGAACGAGCACAAGACTCGAAGAAAGTATCACCACCTCTCAAATCAGCGACTGAGAAACTGATCTCTGCACTTGACCGCAATGAACAACTAGACAGCGTTTCACTTACGCAAGAAGAGAGGGGGGCAATTCAGCCTTTGCAGCTAATCAGCGTAAAACCGATGTTCTATGTGCTGAATGTTGCTGAAGGGGACTTGGAGTCGCTCAAGGATGAGGTGAAAAAGCTGTCATTAAAACTCGATAATTGCGTGGTGGTAAGTGCCAAGCTTGAAGAGGAGCTGATTGATCTTGATGAGAAGGAACGGGCATCTTATCGACGAGAGTTGGGACTGCGTGGAGCGAGTTTAGATCGGCTAATTAGTAAAGCCTATGGGTTACTTCAGCTAATTACGTTTTATACGGTTAAAGGTGCTGGAGGAAAAACTGGAGAGGTGCGGGCTTGGTCATTACGTCAAGGAAAGACCGTACTGGATGCCGCGGAAACTGTTCACAGTGATTTTGCCAAGCGTTTTGTTACTGCAGAAGTTATCGATGTTAACACTCTGCTTTCTCATTCAAGCTGGAAGTCCGCACGTGATGATGGAAAGATACGCACAGAGGGGAAGGCGTACGTTGTGCGGGATGGGGATGTGATTGAGGTAAAAGCGGCTGTGTAAGTCTAGCCAGAGGTAGGGAGATGTGTTATACTACGCGAGCTTTTTAGAAAACGAATAACCATTTGACTGCAGATGAAGCGACGATACGAGTTGACGGTGATATTTTCTCCGGAACTATCCACAACTGATCTCAAAAAATCTCAAAAGTCCGTTGAGGACCTGATTGTGAAGTGGGAGGGAAAGCTTGTTAAGAAAGATGATTGGGGTACGCGGGATTTGGCCTATGAAATTGATAAGCAGACCAAAGGTGTGTATTGGTTTTATCTGATCGAAATTCCCGGAAAGAGCATCAAGGAATTAACTTCAGCTCTCAGATTGAGTATGGGGATTATGCGTTATCTACTTATTCGAGAAAGTTAAAGGAGATATATGTCTGCGCGATCACTCAATAGAGTTACGTTAATAGGTAATCTGACCCGGGATCCAGAGCTCCGTTACACACCACAAGGAACGGCAGTATGCACATTTGGCGTAGCCACTAATCGTTCTTGGACTCCGTCCGATGGGGGAGAACGTCAAGAAGAAGTAGAGTTTCACCGCATTGTTGCCTGGGCTAAGCTGGCGGAGATTTGTTCGCAAATTTTGCATAAAGGACGGAAAGTATATGTTGAAGGACGGCTACAAACGCGTACTTGGACTGGTCAAGATGAGCAGGAGAGAACGACAACGGAAATTGTCATTGATTCAATGATTGCGTTAGGTCCGCCCAAACCTGGTACAGCCGAGAATAGTGGGAACTTTGATGATGTTGCTGCTGAGTTTGCGGAGCCAGCGACTAGTACAAAGGAGGATGCTGTTTCTTCAGCAGACGATGTGGCTGTAGCTGCGCCGAAAGTAAAGCAAGCACCAACTACTTCATCAAAATCTTCAAAAGCTATACCTACGCCAAAAGCAAGTGTGACCTCTGCCAAGAAGGAGAAAGAAGATGTTTCAGAGGATGACATACCTTTTTAGGTAACCTATGCCAAGACGAAGACCAACTCAACCACGTATTCGTAGAAAACCTGTTCCAAAAGCACCGTCTGATCTGACTTTTAACTATAAAGATCCGGCAGCTCTGTTTAAATTCATCACTGATCGAGGAAAAATTCTCGGACGCAGCCGGTCGGGACTTTCGGCAAAACAACAGCGACAGCTGGCTCAGGCAGTCAAGCGAGCACGGTACTTAGCACTTCTTCCATTTACTCAACAGGTGTAATACCTTTTTTCCCTGACGGTAGGTTTCTTTGATGATGTGTTGTTGGTAATTTCCGGTAAATTGGGTTAGTATATTTTGTATGATTTTTAATTCTGGACGGATCATATCTCTTCAAAAGATTCGGAACTTTGTACTCTTCATTACTTTTATTATTCTCATTGGTGGCTCTGGCTATTGGTTTGGACAGCATCGGATTGAGGCTGATTTTTCTGAATTTAAACCAGATGTTACTGTGATTAATCGGGCTCAACCGAATCGACATAAAGATGTTGATTTTTCATTGTTCTGGCAAGTTTGGGAAGAATTAGAGGCAAGTTACCTCCGGCCTGATGATATTGATCCCGAGAAGATGGTCTATGGCGCGATTGCGGGAATGACCAGCGCACTTGGTGATCCGTATACCGTGTTCTTATCTCCAAGTAATAATAAGCAGACAAGAGAAAATTTGTCGGGATCGTTTTATGGTGTTGGTATTCAAATTGGATTTAAGAACCGGAGACTAGCGGTGGTTGCTCCTTTGGATGGAATGCCAGCTTACAGCGCCGGTGTTCAATCTGGTGACTATATCGTGCGAATCATTGATGAAGCCAAGAGTGTGGATAAGTCAACTCAAGACATGACGTTACCAGAGGCCGTTTCACTGATACGAGGGGAAAAAGGATCGAGTATACGCCTTTCACTCTTTCGAGAAGGAGCAGAAGAGCCTTTTGAGGTTGATTTGGTTCGAGAGGAGATCGTCATTCCAAGTGTCAATCTTGAGTTTATACCTCCGAAACTCGGTGTGGATGAGGAAAGCGAGCAACCGATTGTGGCTCATTTGCGCATGTCTCAATTTGGCGAGAGGACAAAGCAAGAGTGGGATGAAGCTATGAGTGAGATTGTCACTCGACGGGCGGATATCGATGGCATTGTGCTGGATTTAAGAAATAATCCAGGAGGATTTTTATCCGGAGCAATAGAATTTGCCAGCGATTTTTTCACTGAAGGAACAGTTGTAGTACAGCAAGGACGATCCCAATCTCAGACATTTACTGCAGAGAAACGGCGTGGTCGTGTGGTTGGCATTCCGGTGGTGGTATTGGTAAATGAGGGGAGTGCATCGGCTTCAGAAATTCTGGCTGGTGCTTTGCGCGATCGTCTCGATACCCTTCTTATTGGTGAGCAGACATTTGGTAAAGGGACGGTTCAAGAAGCCAAGGATCTCTCCAGCGGAGCGGGTTTACATGTCACTACCGCAGAATGGGTTCTTCCGAGTGGGTCTAAGATTAATAGTGTTGGTCTTTCTCCTGATATTGAAGTAGTCCTTGAGGATGATGAAGAAGGCATTGATGAGCAACTTGAAAGAGCAATTGCTGAGCTCATCAAGTGATGGTTGCCACCTGAGCAATGCATTTATGGTGCTATAATATTTTTCTGCCATGAAACAGTTCATTATTGGAGTTGCAGTTGGGATTGTTTTTATCGTTGCCATTCTTGGGGGCGCAGTTGTGGACCGTCTTTGGGGACTGTCACTTCTCGATCGATATTTTCCACCTCAGCGGACAGCAACGGAGCAACTACTTCAACAACGAGTACTCACTGAAGAGTCAGTCGTCATTGACGTTGCGGAGCGGGTCAGCCCCTCGGTAGTTACGGTATCAGAAACCCGACAACGCGTGATTGTTGATCCATTTTTAAATCCTTTTGGTGTATTCCAATTTCCCGGTCAATCCAGAAGCGAACCGGTTGAGCAGGACATCGGAACCGGTTTCATCGTCAGCGATGATGGGTTGGTGGTGACCAATCGGCACGTTGTTGATAATCTGGACTCAACCTATAAGGTTGTTACTAAAAACGGAGAAGAATTCGGAGTGAAAAAGATCTATCGGGATCCGGTGAATGATTTAGCAATACTTCAGATAGATAACACAAACGGACTTAAACCTGTCGATCTTGGAGATTCTACCAATCTTAAAGTCGGGCAATTTGTGATTGCAATTGGAACGGCATTGGGTGAGTTTCGGCATACCGTGACAACCGGTGTCATATCCGGACTGGGACGAGGGATTGAAGCAGGCGATCCGTTTGCGGGGTCGTTTGAACAGCTGGACAATGTCATTCAAACAGATGCTGCTATTAATCCCGGGAATTCTGGAGGCCCACTGCTGAACAGCGGGGGGCAAGTTATTGGAGTAAATGCTGCCGTGGCTGGTGGGGCGGAAAACATCGGATTTGCTATTCCGATTGATATAGTCAGGGAATCATTAGATAACTTCAATCAAACAGGTCGTTTTTCCAGAGCATTTCTGGGTATCCGATATCAAACAATCTCTAAAGAGGCAGCGTTATTGAATGAGGTTCCCGAGGGGGCATATGTTATTGAGGTAGTGGAAAATTCAGCAGCATCCGTAGCAGGAATTACTAAAGGTGATATTGTGACCAAAATAGATGGTGTTGAACTCACTGAAGACAATGGTGGATTAGCAGCAGTCATCCGAAAGAAAAAAGTAGGTGACCAGGTTCAACTCGAGCTTTGGAGAGTTGGGGAATATTTGCAAGTGCAATCGACTCTTCAGGAGGCTGGGGAGTAATGCTTAGGTACGTAGATCGTGAACATGTGTCAGAATTCCGTCGAGGATTCTTTCGAGATTGTGTACGATAAATAATCGCAGTTTACCGATTTTCAGGGAAAGCAAGATTTGTTAGTTGTAGTGTTGATTGAGGCTTGCGAATATTTTGGATAAGTCGCCATTCAATACTTCTTCTAGATTAATCCAAGATTTTTTTACTCGATGGTCGGTAACGCGGTTTTGAGGAAAATTGTAGGTTCTGATTTTTTCGGCTCGCATGCCTCTGCCTACAGCGGAACGGCGAGTTTTATCGATGGTATTTTGTCTTTTTTCTTCTTCACTTTCCCAGAGTTTTGAGCGAAGTATTTCGAGTGCAATGGCTTTATTTTGCTGTTGGCTACGTTCTTGACGAACCGATACCATAAGCTGAGTTGGTTTATGAGTAAGTCGTACTGCCGAATTGACTTTGTTTACGTTTTGTCCGCCATGGCCCCCGGCGCGAGTGAATTGCCACTCTAGGTCGTCAGAATTAATTTGAATATGAGACTCAGGAATTTCTGGAAGAACGGCAACAGATGCGGTTGAAGTGTGGATTCTTCCTTGTTTTTCTGTGGTTGGTACACGCTGAACACGATGAACACCAGATTCAAACTTTAAAGCTCCGAAAGCTCCTTTGCCTTTCAATTTGATAGTTCCTTCATCCAATTCTTGGGCTGTATAGTTGTTATTGCTGGCGAATCTTACATACATTCGCTTTAAGTCAGCTGCCCATAATTTTGCCTCATCTCCTCCAGCAGCACCTCGAATTTCGAGGAGTGCGCTGGACTGGTCGTAGGGATCATTGGTATCTGTTGAAGTCGCGTGTGCGGCACTGTTTTCTGCAGAAATTGAGGCTACCAATGCGAGTTTTTGCTGATGCAATGTTTCTAACTCCTCTTTGGCAAGGGGAGCGATTTCTGGGTCGTTTACAAGTGCTTGGTTTTTTTGAATTTCTTTATCAACCCGGGCGAGTTCGTCTTGGAGTGACATGTTGATTACTTCTGGGATGCTTCTTGTGAAACTTCTTCTTTCGTGTGAAGCATTTCTTTGAGCGATTTGGGACGCTCTTGTTTTGAAATCTTTGCTTTTTTCTTTGTGGTGGATTTGCCAGCTTTGGCTCTTCTGGCTTCAAACTTTTCAATTCTTCCCTGAGTATCGATAAGCCTCATCTCACCAGTGAAGAATGGGTGACAGGCGCTACAGATATCAAGAGTGATTTCAGGAAGCGTGGATCCAGTGGTGAAGGTATTTCCGCATGCACAAGCGACCTTTGCCTCTTTATAGTATTCTGGATGTATTTTTGATTTCATGGTATTGCAGATTATTGAATTTGAATAGCGGAACGATATCGAATTTATCTCTCATTCAAGGTCAGTATTGTATCAATTTATTGTTATTTATACTAGTTACTTGCTGCCCACAGTATTTTTGTACACCGCTAACGAGTCGTGAAGAATCTGGATTGCTTGTTTTAAATCAGATTGATTGAGTACATAGGCGATACGGACTTCATCAGCTCCTAACTTATTTGAAAGATAGAATCCTGCTGCTGGTGCTAACATGACTGTTTTTCTATCTTGTTGATAGTCAGTGAGTAACCAGGTCGCATATTCCTCGGCATTTTTTACTGGTAGCTTTGCAATACAGTAGAAGGCTCCGCTTGGTTTTTGGACGTATACACCAGGAATAGCTTGTAGGCCTTCAATAAGTGTGTTTCTTCGATTTTGATACTCATCTTTAATTTTATTAAAGTATGACACGGGAGTTTTGAGTGCTGCAATGGCAGCGACTTGCTCGATGGTTGGGGAGGCTAGACGAGCCTGAGCAAATTTGGTCACACCATCCAGCACTAGTTTGTTTTTTGTCACCAAACAACCAATTCGAGCACCACAGAGACTGTACCGTTTTGAGAGGCTGTCTACGATGATGACATGATTCTGGTTTGCTTTGAGAGACCAAGCGCTGACGTGTGTCAAATTATCGTAGATAAATTCCCGATAGGTTTCATCGCTGATAATGAAGAGGTTGTGTTGGTTGGCTATCTTCCCAATTGTTTCGAGTTCACTCTTTGAGAGTACCGTTCCAGTTGGATTATTGGGACTGACAATAACTATCGCTTTGGTTTTGCTTGTGATCTGTCTTTCAACTTCTGATCGGGTAGGGAGGTGAAATCCATCCTGAGGCTTGGTCGTTACTGCTTTTAGGTTGACACCGGCCATGGATGCAAACCCCGCGTAGTTAGCATAGAACGGTTCGAATACAAGACATTCATCAGATGGGTCACAGGTAGCCAGAAGTGCGAAGAGGATTGCCTCACTTCCCCCTGTCGTGATGATAATGTTGTCAGTGGTCGCGTCGATATCGTTTTTCCGGTAGTACTTGACAAGGTCTTGTCGAAGCTGAGAGTTTCCTAGTGAGTTTTCATAGGCAACTGTTGTGCTGGAATAGGTGTTAACGGCGCGCAGGAAAGCTGAGGGTGATTTAATATCCGGTTGACCGATGTTGAGATTGTAGATGTGGATGCCTTTTTTCTTGGCTCGCTCGGCGTACGGTACGAGTTTACGAATCGGAGAGGGGGGAGTTTTAAGCGCTCTATCTGATATTTTCATTAGGCTGATTTTACTCTTCGGTCGGGTGTATGGCAACTGATTTGGCAGTGGCTATCGTTTTCTTTCTGCGCTCGGCAGTATAGACACCTGAGGTGGTAAGCAAAAGGGCGAGGATCATGATGATGTTAATTGGTTCTTTGAGCCAAATGGTTGCCAGGGGAATGGCAATTACAGGTTGAAGGTAGGAAAAGAGCGAGGCTTCTGAAGCTTCGATAAGATCGTTGCCATAGATATAGGCTGGAACAGCAATAATAGAACCGAGTAGAGACATGTAGATTGCGGCACTGGCGACCTGAATGATTGACAAGCTAGAGGTAATCATTGAACCTACCCCTGCAACACTGAGATCAGGAGTTGTGAGCAGGACCAGGATAAAAAAGCTCATGAGACCAACCCAGGGGCTAAGGAAGCCAACTAGAAGTTTCGGAGTATTTCTATATCGTTTTTTCGCTAAGAGGATGTATGAGGCCCAGAATAGATTGGCCGCTAAAACTAGGAGATTCCCAGTAAGTGAGCTTAAACCAAGGTGGTTTCTTCCAGTAATGATTGGTTCGAACGTCAGGAGGAGCGCACCTGCTATTGCCATTATTAGGCCGATAAGTTCATGCCGTTCTTCTTGTTCTTTGAGAAAAAATATTCCTCCCAAGATAATGAAGATGGAAGCGGTATTGGCAATTAAGGTTGCCTCGATTGAGGTGGTACGACTGAGTCCTTCATAGAGAAGTGAAAGATACCCTGTCACACCGATGAATTCTAATAAAACTGTATTTCTTAATACCTTTATCGATGGTTTGTGCTTTTTCATGAGGTAGATAAGAAAGGGGAGCGAGATTGGAGCGGCGATGAGATAGCGAAAGAAAAGGTACTGATAGGGTGTAACAAATGATAGTGCTGGTTTTACTATTGGAAGCGCTGCACCCCATATTGATACGTTTATGAGTAGGGCGATATAGGCTTTTAGGCGTGTGGGCATAGAGACTTTTTATTTCTGTAAACGCGAAAGGAGCTGATCTTGTGGAATGGTTTCTTGTATCTCCGTGTCGAGGTTCTTGATAGTCACTTGATTGTTTTCTGCTTCGTCGGGGCCGATGATGACCACGAACGGGATGCTTTTTTTGTCGGCATATTTTATTTGTTTATCGAGTTTTTCGAAAGGATTCAGATAGAGTTCGGCATTGATTTGTTGGTTTCTTAACTCGGTTGTGAGGGATGCAGATGTGTTTGCGAGTTCTTGATTGAATATTGTGACAAGTACTTTTGTCTGTGTTTTGGAAACTGGAAAAAGATTAAGCAAATCAAGTGCCTCAATCATCCTATCTATACCAAAGGCAAAGCCAACAGCTGGTATGGACTTGCCTGCATACATACCAATGAGATTGTCGTATCTCCCTCCGCCACATACTGAACCTACCTCGTACCCATTGATTGTTACCTCAAAGATTAGCCCGGTGTAGTAATCTAAACCTCTGGCAAGAGTTGGGGTATACAGTACTTTTTTGCTTGATACTCCAAATTTCTTTAGCTCTCGGGTAATTGATTCGATCTCCTCTAGGCTCACTTCCTGTATCTTTTTTCCTGGGAGGACTGGTCGTTTCCCAAGAAGCGTCATGAGTTGTTCTATTTTTGTCGATGCAACACCAATATTTTCGAGTTCGGTTAAGACAGCTTCTTCACCAACTTTTTCAAGTTTATCTAATATGCGGATAATTGGTAACTCAAGCTCTGCTTTAATGCCGGAAGATTTTATCATTCTTGAGAGCACTCGACGATCATTGAACAAAATAAGGTATTTCTTAACGCCCAATACTTGAAGGACTTTGTCAGCTAAAGCGAGAATTTCAGCATCTGCCAAGGGGGAGTCGGTGCCGATAATATCAGCATCACATTGAAGAAACTCTCGGAATCTGCCAGCTTGTGGTTTTTCTGCCCGCCATGCCGGTTGAATCTGATAGCGTTTGAAAGGAGTAGGGAGTTGATCTGCGTACTGGGCGACAACTCTAGCTGTCGGAATGGTTTGATCAAAGCGCAGAGCTAGTTCTCTTTTGCCGCGATCTTCGAATTTGAAGATGAGTTTTTCTTCCTCCCCATATTTGCCTTCTAAGACCGATGCATATTCCAGTGCAGGGGTTTCAAGCGGTTGGAAACCAAAGAGCTCAAATGTTCTAATCATTGCGCTAATGACATAACCTCGCTTCATGGCTTCCTGGGGGAGGAAATCACGAAAACCTTTTGGCGGTTGAAGAAGTGTCTTTTTGCTTGCCATAAAACTTATGATATCACTTGATTAGCCTGGTAACAAGGTTTGATCCGAATAGTATTCTGTAACTTCTTTTCCTTATTTGACGTTTTATATTACGCTCCAATGTTTTTGGACAAAATTCAATTCCAATAGTGGATCAATAGCTCCTTGAGCTGATGATAGTAGCCAGAACTGTGGATGTTGAGGAATTTGGAACTCCGTATGAACTGCTCAAACACCATATCTATCGATATCTATTCTTTATGGTCGAGATCTGGATATTCGATTTGGTAAAAATAGATATTTGGTGTATTTAAGAGATAAAGGCTCAGGTGACCATAGTGGAGCTTGTTTCGAATATTGATTTATTGATGTGAAGATTGAGTGGATTCTTGACTTGATTGATCAATTTCAGGACCGATTACAACGTCTTCCTCAGCGTTTTTGGCAAGCAAGTGAATGCGAAGGAGTAACCGTTCTTCATCATTGGCGCCCATGTTTATCTCAACAATGATAATTGCATGTTCTCCTTGGACGAGATCATCTGTAGATCCATTTTCAATTTCAGTGTCATTATTTAGTGAAACCTCAGTTTTTTTAGTGATCTCGAGGGTTTGAACCTCTCCTGATGTGAGAATAACTTCTAATTCATCAGTCTTTTCATTAAACTGACTTATGCGAACAAAGTGGGCAACTCTCTTTGGGGTTTCTTCAGGATCTTCTTCAATGACAACTCTAGTTGTATTAAGAACCTGATTTTCGTTAACAACTCCCATTGCAATGGTATGTGAGCCGATAACAAGATCTTCGGCTGAAATAGATGCCCGTTTAGGTAAGAGGACAAACGTTGTTTCGGCAGAGACGCTTGCCAACCTCGGTCCATATCTGGTTTCAATGGTTAATGTATTGTTTGCTATAGAGGCTAAATTTCCAACCCAAGCTCGCTTGGTTACTATTCTTTCAACTTGGTTGTCTCGTATCACATTTTTGAGTCGTTCCTTCAGATTTTCTTTAATTGTTTCTTCTGATACGGTGGAATTCGTGGCGTCTTTCTGTGCGTATGAAAATGTCGTGGTATATACAAGAAGAAGTATGAGACAAGCATGGCCTAGAAGAAGACTTTTGAGTACATGGGGTAGAAAGGAGTGATTGTCGGAATCAATCATAGCTCTGCGGTTGAGTATACCACTGTCAGCGCTTCTTCAACTTTATTTCCTTCTCCGTCGAAGCTGCTGATAGTAATTTGATTTGCCCCTCCGGAGAGCGATATTTGTGCGGAGAATGTACCCTCATTATCGGCGGTGAGGAGATACTCACTTTCTTGTGCAATGATTGCAATAACGGCGTTTGGACTTGTTTGCCCTGTAATAGAAATATCTTCTTCTTCAGTTACGAGTTCATTGGCTGGCTCTAATATTTGAAGAAAGTGAGAAGAGTCTGCCGGAGAGGGTGTAGTATCAGGTTTTTCAGATTGTTCGATTTTGACCTGCTGACGCTGAATTGCCGTTTGGGCTGTATAGATGCCGAAGGTGACGATCGCACCTATTGCAATTCCTACGAGAATAACGATGATCACTTCTTTTCGCATACCTCTTTTTGAAGCAGAGTAAATTATATAGGATTATGTTTCGCGCGTAACTCTAACAAACAGGGCTCGTATTGTCAAGAAAACTTGGCTGTGATACCATTCGTTGGTTATGGATATCATATATCTTGGCCATGCGTCTTTTAAACTTCGGGGAAAAAATGCAAGTGTTGTGACTGATCCCTATGATTCTAAGGTTGGCTTTCCTTTTTCCCGTATTTCTTCCGATGTGGTGACGGTGTCGCATGATCACTTTGACCATAATAACTTTTCTGCAGTCTCAGGTACAGCGAGGCGTGAAGAACCATTCGTCATTGCGCATCCTGGAGAGTATGAAGTAGCCGGAATTTCAGTATTTGGAATTGCTTCATATCATGATGCAAAGGAGGGTGCAGAGAGAGGTGTGAATACTATTTTTGTGCTGCGAGTGGACGATCTTAATATTGCTCACCTGGGTGACCTTGGGCATGTTTTGACTGATCAGCAAACTGAAGAAATAGGCGAAATTGACGTGCTTTTACTGCCCGTTGGAGGAGTGTACACGATTGGACCGAAAGAAGCGACTGAGGTGATTAGCCAACTTCAGCCATCGATTGTCATTCCAATGCATTACAAAACCAAGAAACATGACCTTAAAGCATTTAAGGAAGTTGCAGAGGTTGACGCATTTCTTCGAGAAGGTGGTTTTGATGATGTCACTCCTCAAGAAAAACTTACGATGACACGACAACAATTACCAGAGGAATTGGAAGTTGTTGTGTTAGGTAGTTAGTTAGTTGCTGCCCAGATAATCTTCTTAATTATGGCTCAAGGACGTGTGCCTCCGCATAGCGATGAAGCAGAACAATCTGTGCTCGGATCTTTTCTCATAGATCGCGAAGCCATTACTCAAGTTATTGAATTTTTAAAACCTGAGCATTTTTATAATGAATATCATGGAACGATATTTCTCTGCGTTCTCGAATTGTTTGAGGAAGGAAAACCGGTTGATCTGGTTACACTCTCGGATCGGCTTAAAAAACACAAAAGTTTAAAAAAGATAGGCGGTTCGAGTTATCTTGCCAGACTCGCGTCTTCGGTTCCAACTGCCTCACATGTTGCTCACTATGGGCAGATCGTTCATTCTGAGGCAGTCAAGAGGATGGTTATCACCTCTGCGAGTCAACTCGTTGAGGATGCATTTAATGAGTCTTTGGCAGCTGATGAAGTTGTTGATCGGGCAGAGCGAGAGATATTTTCTCTTTCTCAAAAACAAACGAAACAGGCTTTCATTCCAATTCGAGAAGCTCTGGCACAGAGTTTTGATCGTCTTGACGAATTACACAAGGCTTCAGAGGGCTTACGGGGTGTGCCTACTGGCTTTCGTGACTTAGATAATACCTTAGCTGGCATGCAGGATTCGAACTTGCTTGTGCTCGCTGGGAGACCTGGTACGGGAAAAACCGCATTAGCTTTGAACATGGCTCAGCACATGGCGGTAGCTATGAATTTACCAGTAGGCTTTTTTTCTCTTGAAATGAGCAAGGAAGAGGTTGTTGATAGACTTTTGGTATCACAAGCGGATATCGATGCATGGCGTTTGAAAACCGGAAAGTTAAGCCCTGAAGATTTTGAAAAACTTTCAAATGCCATGGGTGTTCTTGCAGAGGCGCCTCTGTATATCGATGATACGCCAGGTCTGTCAATTCTTGAGATGCGTACTAAAGCTCGAAGACTGATGAGTGAAGTCGGATTACGGATACTTATTATTGATTATCTGCAACTTGCTGTTGGACGAAGGCTTGAAAACCGTGTTCAAGAAGTGACCGAGATTAGTCAGGGTATGAAAAATTTAGCCAGGGAATTAAAGATTCCAGTTTTAGCACTTTCACAATTATCACGAGCAGTAGAACATCGAGGAGGTAATCAACCGCAGTTGGCAGACCTCCGAGAATCCGGAGCGATTGAACAAGATGCTGATGTTGTAATGTTTTTATTTCGTGAGGATGATGAGGAGACAGAGAATATGAAGCTATCCATTGCCAAGCATCGAAATGGGCCGCTTCGTATCATTAACCTTCGCTTTAAAGGCGATCGGATTCGGTTTTATGGGGTGGACAAGCGGAGAGGCTCGAGTTAATTAACTTTATATTGTGCCGAGGGCGGGAGTCGAACCCGCACGAGGTATTAGCCTCATAGGTTTTTGAGACCTACGCGTCTGCCAGTTCCGCCACCTCGGCTTTTGGAGAAGCTCAGGATGAGCTTCACTGGTATTTTATCAGAATATTTCTTACAATACGTTTCTATGTTGAGTGTAACCAAGCTTCGTACTGGTGTTGTTTTTGAGTATGCCAATGACCCGTGGAGAGTGACTGAGTATAAACATGTTCATTTATCCCGAGGTTCTGGAACGATTACCATTAAAGCCAGAAATCTTCGTACTGGATCTTTGCAAGCACATACGTTTAAATCGGGTGATAAAGTTCAGGAAGCTCAGGTAGAGCGTCGAGCGATGACGTATCTTTACCCAGAAGAGGAACATCTCATATTTATGCATCCTGAAACGTTTGAGCAAGTGAGCATCCCAGCGTCTATTTCTGGAGCTGTATCGAAATATGCTGTTGAGGGTACACCAATTTTTATTCTCCTTTTTGAAAACAAGGCAATTGATATTGATCTCCCTCCAAAAGTTTCCCTTACAGTGAAGGAAGCAAGCCCCGGAGTGAAAGGGGATACTGTTGCGGGAGCTACCAAAGATGTTATTCTTGAGACAAATATTCGAGTCCGTGTGCCTCTATTCATCAATGCGGGAGATAAGATTAGAGTGGATACTCGCACAGGTGAGTACATTGAAAGAACTTCTTAATTCATTGCGCAGAAAGTAAAAGTAGAAAGAATACTAGGATAAATTGAGTCCAGAGTCCATTTGGGAATCCCATTTTCGTGTGCACCTTATGCTGAAAAGCCTTGATCCATGAGAAGGGTGGGAATTTCCAGTTTAGTACTGTGAATGGCGCTTCGAACCAATCCATCGCTTGTGCAGCGAACATTGTAATGGTGAGTTGAACGAATGGAACTGATGAGCCAAAGAGAAGGAAGCCAATCGTAAAACCCACAGCGGCATCGGCAAGAGATAATAAGATGATATGAGTTAACGGACGCTTCGTATGGCGTGTGCGCATGTCCCAGTGGGGAATATAATCGAGAACTGGATGAGAGAGAAAGGCGAGCAGATAGCCCGTTGTTGGTGAAGACGAGGTTTTGGCAATGGTTGCCCCAACAATCGCGTGGGTTAATGCAAGCATATTTGGAGTGTACGGAAGCGGTAGTAGAAAGTCAACGAACCTTGGGTATAATGAGAGGTGTTTTACTATGTATCCAGTTCTCATTTCTCTTGGACCAGTCACGATCTATACTTTTGGAGTGTTTTCACTTATCGCTCTAGTCATGGCAAGTTTCGTTGTTTGGAAAAGGGGAGTAGAAAACCATTTTTCTGAAGAAGATATTTTTGATACATTTATACTCGTAGCATTATTTGGGCTTATCGGAGCTCGTTTAGCTTATATTGGGTTTCATTTTGATCAATTTCAACTTTCATTCCTACGTTGGATATCGGTTCTTCGGGTTCCGGGATTATCAATATTTGGAGGATTGCTTCTTGGGTCGATAGGACTATGGTTTATCTCCCGCAGAAAGCGGTGGAGTTATTATGCAATTGCCGATATTTCGGTTACAGGTCTTGCATTGGCTCAGAGTGTGGGTTGGATAGGAGCTTTTTTTCGGGATTTGGAGTTGGTCGTGAATTTCAGTCTCTCGGTTTCGTTTTTGTTGGTTATGATGCTCCGCGTCTTCCAATCCAGTTTATTTGGATAATAGGTTACTTATTGATTTTTATTTTTCTGTGGCGGGTGGAGGAGCGGTACCGTACATTTGAATGGTATCGGAACAAGCGTGCGTCTGCACAGCCTGGATTTTTAACATTTTCATACCTTACGTTTTCTGGAGCATTGCACCTTGTGGTTGATCCGCTTACTGACTTTTCTGTATACTTTTTTTCGATCCCAATTGAAGTTTACTATGGATTTGGAATGGTATTTATCGGAATCATTGGTCTGTACCTACGAAGTGGACGATCAGTCACTCAAGATTATCAAGAGATTCGACAATCGAGTTGGCAATTTGTTACACGATTGGGTGGACGAATTCGAAAACAAACAGGAGAGAAAAGTTAGTTAACTTTGAAACATATTATTTTATGAAACGAGTACCATTTTTACCAAAAAATATTCTTAAACCGATGAAAAATTATCTTGTTTCGATGCAAAAACGACTTGAGAGGCGCCGTACGAAGTTGGATAGTGAGGATCCATTCTCTGATACTGATCGTGTGAATGACAACGCTGCTACGGATGCCGATGCTGCGGAGATTTCTGGTCATGATCGAGTTGAAGCTCTCCGACAGGAAGTTGATCGACGTTTGATTACCATCCGAAAAACTTTGACAAAGATGAAGTTTGGGAAATACGGACTTTGTGAGTCATGTGGGAAAATGATTGACACTGATAGATTGGCAATAAATCCAACGGCTGAGCTTTGCATGCGCTGTGCGAAGAAGAGGAATGTGTGAGGCTTTTCTCCAATCGAAAAATTATCATCATTAGCTTTTTGATCATTGTTGTTGATCAGATTGTCAAAACTCTTTTTATCCGTTGGAGCTATCCAGTTGTTCTCAATCAGGGGGTAGCGTTCAGTTTTCTTTCAAGTAGTCCTCAAATTGCATGGATACTGACAACTGTACTTCTTTCCATATTGGCCGTTATTGCCTTAGTACCAAAAGGTAATACTGATTTTCACTTATCGATTGGAATGATATTTGGCGGTGGATTGAGTAATTACTTTGACCGAACATTTCGAGGTGGAATTGTTGATTTTATGAGTATGGGTGCGGGGCCGTTGTTTAATATAGCTGATGTGGCAATATTTCTGGGAGTTGTTACTGCGCTATTTACGGTTCTAAGGAAAAAATCACTGTTAAGGCGACTATAATATACGACTGAGATGCCAGAGCCAACGATTATATTTCAAGATGAGTATCTGCTGATTGTAAATAAACCAGCTGGAATGGTTGTAAACAGAGCTGATACAGTCCGTCAAGAGACGCTGCAAGATTGGATAGAACATTCCCAACAATATCCGATTTCGCACGAGCAACGATTGCGGAATGGGATAGTTCACCGATTGGATAAAGAAACGAGCGGTGTCCTTGTCGTGGCTAAGACTAGAGTAGCGATGGAATTGCTTACCGGTCAGTTTGCAGAACGAAAAGTTTCTAAGACGTATTTAGCGCTTCTTCATGGAATTCTTGTGCCGAAAGTGGGGCGAATGTCGCTTCCAATATCGAGGAATCGCATGGATCGGGAACGATTTGCTGTCTCGGTAACTGGAAAAGCATCGGAAACTGCGTGGGAGGTGAAGAAGACATTTTCGGTCATTTCACATGATCAGGTAAATTTGCGATATTATCAAGGATTTTCGTTTGTGGTGCTTAAACCAAAAACCGGGAGGACTCATCAACTTCGCGTGCACATGTCTCATCTCAACCACCCTTTGGTGGGAGATAGCAGATACAACAGTCGAAAACGATTTAAACAAGATCGACTTTGGTGTCCTCGACAGTTTCTTCATGCCCACACAATACTTATTCGTCATCCTGAAACCAAGGCGCCAGCACAATTTACTGCTCCGCTGGCTGAAGATTTGGTTAGGGCTCTGCACTATCTTTCTTGAGTTTCAGGTTATGAATCAATCTGCATTTTCATTTTCCATTACGGCAACAAAGAAGGCTAGTCGTGCACGCGCTGGTTTGCTTGGAACACCTCACGGTAGCATTCTCACTCCGATATTTATGCCGGTTGGTACCGTTGGTACCGTCAAAGCGCTTTCAGCTGAAGACCTTCTTGCAGTTGGTGCGCAGATTATTTTGGCGAATACCTATCATCTTTATTTACGACCTGGAGATGAAGTAGTGCAAAAGCTGGGAGGGCTGCATGCGTTTATGCGATGGGAGAAGCCGATTCTTACTGATTCAGGAGGATATCAAGTGAGTTCGCTGGGTCATTTTAAAGATGACATGACGCAGAATCAAACCCTTGTAAAACGAACCATCATTGATGATGAGGGAGCTACATTCTTCTCGCATCTTGACGGAAGTAAACATCGGTTTACCCCAAAGGATTCAATACACATACAACGAAATCTAGGTGCAGATATTATCATGGCGTTTGATGAAGCAACGCCAAATCGTGGTAAGGGTTACGCTCGGAAAGCAATGATGCGCACGCATCACTGGCTTGTAAAAAGTATGCAGGCTTGGAGAGAATTGGAAGAAATAAAAAGAGAAGACGAATCACCTCAAGCTCTATTTGGGATTATCCAGGGTGGGAATTACAAAGCTTTTCGGAGGGAAAGTGCTGAGTTCGTCGTTTCTCAACACCTTCCCGGAATTGCAATTGGTGGAGGATCGATTGGAAAGAACCCTCAAGAAACTGAAGAGAACGTTTCATGGATTCAGGACTTGTTACCCAAAGATCGTCCACTCTATTTAATGGGTGTTGGAGTAAACCCTGAAGATATACTTTCTGCGATTCAGATTGGCGCAGATATGTTTGATTGTGTAGCGCCTACCCGTTTGGCGAGATTAGGCTACCTCTACAATGGAAATTTTAAGAATGGACATCGTTGGAGATTTGTGAGCGAATTCAAAAAAGGTCGAGTGGCCATTGGGAATGCACGCTTTCGCTTGGATCAGAGTGTGATTGATGAAGATTGTGATTGTTTGACCTGCGCTGGTGGGTATACACGTGCATATCTTCATCATTTATTTAAAACCAGAGAGTTGCTTTATTATCGTCTTGCGAGTATGCATAACGTCAGGTTCATGATTCGGTTAACTGAGCAAGTTCGGAATTCGATGACCGACATTTGAATACGGTTTTAATTAATTTCTTTTGGGGTTTACATGCTACAGAACATTGCTTTACCATAGATATATGTCAAGACGGAAGCTGCCCGTCCGTCGTCGTAGGGGGAATTCTCAGAATCAAGGATCAGGACGGAAAAGTAAACAAGTTTCAGGTACAGTTTCTCAAGGATTATCAACAATTTACAATTTTCTGTTGAAAATTCTCGGTGGTGTAAGTGTAGCAATTCTATTGGTGGTGATAGCCTTGCTTGGCTATTATCTTCTGTTTCCAGGAATCTGGGATGGTAAAGAACGAATTACGCTTGCTGTTCATTTTACTTCTTCTGAAACCCAGCAGGGAAAAGTTTTGGTCATCACCCATCTTCCGGAGGACCAGATCCTTACCGTAGTTTCATTTCCAGATGAAATGACGATTAAAACAATTGGAGGATTTGGAACTTGGAGGGTTGGCTCAATTTTTCCCCTCGGAGAGCTTGAAGATAACGGAGGAGTATTGCTCCAAGGAAGTTTGGCGGATTACTTAGGTGCGGAGATTGAGGGATGGCTGTATACTACAGATGATATTCCTCAGGATAAGAAAACGTTTCAGGTATTTTTTGACCGATTATTGACAAATGTTTTTACAAGGAAAATCCGTACCAATCTGCCACTTGTAGATGTTATCCAGTTGTGGAGAAGTTTACACTTGGTTCCGTCGAATCTAGTGGCGATGTATGATTTGGAATCCCAAGGGATACTTCAGCAGGTTTTTCAGCCTGATGGGTCAACACTCTTCATATCAGATGCTGAGCTAATGGATAATTTCAGTAAAGATTTTTTTTCTGAGCCAAGAATAGTCGAGGAGGGGATGTCGATGGTCATTCTTAATTCTACTGATCATTTAGGATTAGGGGTACAAGCTGCTCGATTGGTTCATAACGTCGGTGGTGATGTGATTGCAGTGAGAGACTTTTCTGATCAACTTGAGAAAACTCGTATGGTTGTGTCAAACGATACCGCTATGAATACTTTAACTGTCAAAAAGTTACTGAATTTGTTTGATATTGAGATAGCTGAAGTTGGGGATACAGCTGAATATCGAGCTGACGTTGTACTAATTCTCGGAGAAGATTATTGGACTTCGCTTGAGGAATTATGATGCGATTTAAAAATCTTGTTCGTCTCCTGTTTCTCTGGTGTCGACCGGATCTTCGTTGAGCATCGCATGACGGATATCAGCATAGTAGGATGTGGATGATGTAGAGGGAAATGAGGGTGTGTCTTTTAAACGAAGGCTCCGCTTTGTCTCTCGGATAAAAATCTGTACAGCATGGCCAACGATACTTTTGATGAGCACCTCGTATTTGTTTCCACCTTTGAGAAGTTTTCCAAGTCGAAGTGATAAATCGTCAGGTAACGATCCAATGTAGGTACCATCTTCGGTTTTTCCGCAAACAGACCGTCTTCGTGACTCGAAATTAAGCGATTGGCCAATTGAGAGACTGGCTATGACATCTGCGTCTGCTAACCTCACCAATTGAGATGTTTTTGTTTTTCCTGGTTCCTCGAGAAAGTTGGCATTTATTGGTGGTGTGATTTTTACACCCCTACTGACACCTTTTGTTTTCTGTTTTGCCTTAATTCGTTTCAAGTTTTTTTTTGCAATGGGATTGAATTTATCAAGATCGAGTACCTGTTTGTAGGTTTCCTTTGCTTCATCTATCTTTCCAAGTTCTATGTAGGCTCGACCAAGTCTATTCAGCGTGGCTAGACTTTTTTCTCCTTCATTAATCAATGCGAGGTTGAACTCGGCTGCATCCTCCCACTTTCCTTCGAGAGCTGCTTGAACGGCTTTATCTTTGAGGTCTCTGGGCATTTCAGACAAAGCTACATTACAATGCATACACCTGTCAAGATCAATATTTTACATGAGAATACCCTCATCCTCGTCTGGTGTTTTTATTTATCGGGCAATTCTGTTCCTTGATATGTGATAGAATTTGATGAAAATACAAAGGAGGATCCATGAGTGGACATAGTAAGTGGAGCACAATTAAACATAAGAAAGCGGCACAAGACCAAAAACGGGGAGTCATATTTTCGAAGTTAACAAAAGATATTACTTTCGCCGTAAAGGAGGGAGAGAGTGGAGATCCTGAAAAAAATCCACGTCTGCGTCTACTCCTGCAGAAAGCTCGAGCTGCGAATATGCCTTCTGACAATATAAAACGGGCAATAGATCGTGGTTTAGGAAAAGGAGAGACAACATCACTTGAAGAAATTGTGTATGAGGGATATGGTCCGGCTGGAATAGCTGTGCTTACCGTTGTCCATACTGACAATCGTCAACGAACATCTGCTGAAATTAAACATCGTTATGAGCGTACGGGTGGCAGTCTTGGAGCACCTGGATCAGCGATGTTTTTGTTTACAAAAGAAGAAGGGTTATTTAGACCTACAGCAATGATCCCAATCTCTCATGAAGACAAAGAGAAGATACGATCATTTGTTGAAGAACTACAGTCGATCGAAGACGTAACTACTGTATATTCAAATGCCGATCTTTCATGAGTAAACGTAAGAAGTTTGTATTGGTTTCACTGCTGTTGAGCATTGGTTTGCTTGGTATTCAGTTCATTGGTGTTGAGTACAGATATCAGGCTATACTGCTGCTTGGCATTGCTTCGTTTGTACTTTCTGCAATCGTTTTTGCAGAAGATCTGCATGGCATTGAGTGGTTGACAGTATTAACATTACCGGTTTTGTATCCAGTATCTGTCGGACTTTTTTATTTTTTGCTTCCCGAGAGAGTGATTTCGAGGTTATTAATATTGGTTGTGTTTGGTGTGGGAATGTATGCATTACTGCTTACGGAAAATATCTTTTCGGTTGCGGCGATTCGGACAATACAACTCCTACGTGCAGCTCATGCTGTGGGATTTTTGTTGACGCTGGTGACGGCGTTTTTTATTTTTGACACCATCTGGTCGTTTCGCCTTCCATTTTTTGTAAACGGGCCGCTTGTGAGTTTATCCTCATTCCCACTTCTTTTACAGGGACTTTGGTCATATGAATTATCTGAGCGAAAACTTTCACTAAAAGCCTTACTCTATTCCTTCGTCCTATCTCTTGGGTTAGGGGAGGTGGCATTGGCTTTGTCGTTTTGGCCTGTAACCGTTCCGGTTGGATCGCTGTTTCTGGTAACTACGGCGTATGTGGGGTTGGGGATTAGTCAATATCATTTCTCTGAGAGACTGTTTAAAAAGACATTGTATGAGTATCTTGGAGTTGGAATTATTGTGCTCGTGACTACCTTATTAGTAACAAAGTGGGGATAGAACGCATGAATGCAGAACAAGGTAGCGGTTTTTGCTCAACGAGAAGAGATGGTATTCGGTGGGCAAATTTCAATCGTCTCATAGGGATAAGAATGCAGGATTCTGCTGAAGTTAGAAGATTTCAGTCGAATTTAGCTAGTGCAGCATTGGAAGTACTTGAAGGAGAGGATCCTGAAGAAGTAGCTGCTGATCGAAGCAGGAGACTGTCTTATCAAAGAACTTTACCAATCAAAACCCGTCAACAGTCGTCTGAAACAGATCCTGCTGAAATTGTAAATAGGGAAGGTTTAAATCGGATGGCTGATGAAATGAGCAAAGTGTTTGAAAATAAAGGAATATTTCATCGTCCGAGAATTATTTTAAAGAGAAAATAAAGCGTAGTAAGAATGCAGGTGAGGTTCCCAATATTTTTTAAACAGATGAAGAAAGGGGAGAGGGAGGATATTTTTTGGGATCTACGAAGCATGAAGTGAACCGTTCTTGAGTATATAGACCTATAATATATAGGTTATTTTCACAGTCTCATGGCGAATGTTTTCACAGTATAGCAGTTGGGAAGTAGGGCTGCTAATTTGATTGAGCTCCTCCAGGCAGAATCTGGCTTTTTTACCGCATCATAGGTCTTTTTTCACTTGCAGACAAAATGTATGCATGCTTCTCTTGAGCAAAGTATATAATCTTGATTGTGGATAAATGATATTCTCCAGAGATAATGATATAGTTAGTATCAATTAGGTCAACAGTAGTTGCGGGATATAGAGAACGGAGGTAGGAACAAAACCCGAATAGCTTGATTTTAATAAACCATTTAATGGTTAGAGCTCAGCGGAAGCTGTGAGCTTATTATTTTATTTTCAACACTAATAATCGATGCTGGAGCCCGATAACAACATCCTGGTATCTCTTTTTACTACTCCTCCGAACGGTATTAAGGACCTACTTTCTGGAGCAATGAAATTCATAGAATGTCGTACAATAATACTTTTACGACATTCTTAAAATACTATAAAGAGGGCATTGAAATCTTAGTGATTGTTGTACGCATGGCGTGTACATTCAGAGTTGGATCAACTGAAGCTGACTATTAATATGCTTTTTCTCTCTCCACTTTATTCTGTCAGACAAACATATTCTTATTTGTATATAAACCCGAAACATCTGCACAAATTGTTCGTTCTGCAACAGTGAAACAGTTATTTACATGGATACATCAATCTATGACGTGCATGAACCCATTTACCGTTATAGAAGCCGTTTTAAAGGCATTAGAGCGTGTTTACCTGAGGTATAAATGCAGTTTCCGTGAAGATATTACCTTTAAATAACGAAATCTTTCTGTTCGGAGGTTGATATTCGAGCTCTCTACTATCATTTATTATTACAACATGGATGCGCTGTATTGCTATTTGTGTCTTATTTAATTGAACTCACCTAGGATGTTATCACGACGAGGTTCATCTTCATATCCAGTAACACGCTTTAAAGACAGTGATTAGCTAGAGTGTTAAATACTTTAAAAAAATAATTATTTTTCACGGTTAATATTAATATTTTCATAACATGAGATAAATCGTGAACAGATTCATAATATTTTGATTTATTTGAATATTGAAATTCTATTTGAATTCAATTTTATATTCAAAACACTTCCCTATTACTACTACTTCGGTGCACATATTTAAGTGGCTGGTTCTAAGTTTTGTTGGAAGCACAATTTGTCACCATTTAAATTTTATATATGCGGTAATTGAATTAACGCTTGTTTCCATTAATCCAAGAACATTTTGTTTTAATCGAATTCTTTTTAAATGTCGCACAATATTGACAGGACTACTCCAGTTTTTGTATAGTTATATGTGATTGTCAGATAAACATGATTTTATTATTGAATATTTCTCTCCTTAAATATCTTCAATTAAAGATTGCTATCCCCTACTTCTATGAAGTTGCTATTCGCATAGCTCTTAGACATTTACGACAGAATAGCAAATCCTCTCGGACTATATCGTATACACATTATAGGTTTATGTGAAAATATGTTGTGATGTGTAACCGAAACATATATGCTATTAATACCGATGTATCAATATAAGATGTCCTCAATGCTATATGGCAAGAAAAAGATATGAGTGCTAATATAACCCGAAGACCTATAACTCAAACCCCTCAAACATACTCCAAAACAGATCGAGTAGGTATAGAAGAATTTATTATGCAATTTTTAGAACACATGGAGGTGGAAAGGGGTGCAAGTCCTTATACAATTCGTAATTACCATTTTTATTTAAAACGATTTTCTCACTGGTTTATTCAACATCATCATGACGATGATATCCAGAGTCTCTCGGTTGCGTTGGTTCGCAAATATCGACTCTACCTATCCCGATTACAAGGAGATGCAGAGAGAAATTTATCAAAATCTACTCAAGCGTATCACGTGATTGCTTTACGATCATTCTTAAAGTGGCTTGTTAAGATCGATGTTGAAGTGATTGCCCCAGAAAAAATTGATTTACCAAAGATTGAGAGTCGGAGAATTGAGTTTCTCGTTAAAGAAGATGTTGATCGTTTGCTGTCTCAACCAACAATATCAACAGCGGTTGGACTTCGTGATAAAGCATTACTTGAACTCCTGTTTTCAACAGGATTGCGTGTTTCTGAGCTGGTTGGCTTAAATCGAGACCAAGTGAATATAGACAGACGTGAGTTTGGGGTGACTGGAAAAGGAGGAGTTACACGAGTTGTATTTCTTTCAAAACGATCTGCACAGTGGTTGGAAAGATATCTACAAAAACGTGAAGATCATTGGAAACCTATATTCGTTCGGTATTCCAGAGGTACAGCAGATCCGACAACTGATGGTGAGCAGATGAGGCTCACCGCTCGTAGCGTTCAGAGAGTTGTTGAGAAGTACAGAAGAAAAGCGAAACTACCCATAAAAATTACTCCACATGGCTTGCGCCATAGTTTTGCTACGGACTTGTTGCACTCGGGTGCGGGATTACGGGAGGTTCAAGAAATGCTGGGTCATAAAAATGTTTCAACAACGCAGATCTACACTCATGTTACCAACCCGCAACTTCGCAAGGTTCACGAGAAATATCACAGCGGTAATCAGTGAGTTTTTCGTATCGTTTCAGAATCTCTTGGAAGTATCTTTCTACTCTTTTTCTAACGCTACCACAGCAGCAACTTTGTCTCCACTCTTGGCGAAGCGCATCAGAATTACCCCCTGTGTTGGGCGTTTGAGGCGAGGGATGTTCTTCAGAGGTAGTTTGATAACCTGTGCTTGATCGCTGGTGATGATAATTTGATCTGTTGACTGGTTTACGAATAAGGCTCGGGCAATGTTCCCTGTTTTTGTGCTTAGGTTGGCGACTTTTACTCCCATGCCTCCCCTCTTCTGCGGGGGATGTTCCTGTACTGCGGTTCGCTTACCCATTCCATTTTTTGTAACAATGAGTATATCCCTAAAATATTTTCTCCGCTTATCTTGGGGTTGTTTTTTCTCCTGGTTAAAGGCAATAACATCAACAACCATGTCAGTTTTATTCTTCCGTATTCCCCTGACCCCCATCGTGTCTCTGGCTGTCGCTCGGACTTGATTTTCTGCGAAACGGATTGATTTTCCTTCCCTGGTTACAAGTAATATGTGTTGATTTCCGTCAGAAATTTGTACCCACACAAGTTCGTCTTCGTTTGTAAGTGTGATTGCAATTAGGCCATTGGCTTTGATGTTATGGTACTGCTGTAACCTGCTCTTTTTAACCATCCCATTCCGGGTAACGAAGAGGAGGAACTTGTCTTTTGCATTTTTGAGATCGTGAGAAATTGGGAGAATTCCTTGAACTTTTTCATTTTGCTCGATATTGATAAGGTTAATAACAGCCTGTCCTTTTGCTTGTCTTGACCCTTGGGGTATTTCGTGCGCTGCGATTTTATATACCTTGCCTTTATCGGTAAAGAAGAGCACATTGTCATGAGTGTTCGCCGTAAATAGAAGGGCAATAGTATCTTCTAGTTTGGTGGACATACCGGTGACACCCTTCCCTCCACGACGTTGAGAACGATAGGTTCCAATTGGCATACGTTTTATGTAACCACTCTCGGTGACTGTAATCAGTGCTTCTTCAGCAGGGACAAAGTCTTTTTCACTAAATTCTTCGAGTTTTCCTGGGATTACTTTCGTGCGTCTCTCGTCTCCAAATATTTCATTCAAATCGACGAGTTCTTTTTCAATTACCTTGAGTATTTTTGCTGGACTCCCGAGTAAGGCTAAGAGCTTATCGATATTATCTTTGATTTTCTTGTATTCGTCTTGAATTTTCTTTCTTTCTAAGGCTGCGAGTCTGCGAAGTTGCATATCTAAAATCGCCTGCGATTGTACGTCTGATAGTTTGAATTTTTTCATGAGACGAACTTTGGCTACATCTGCGTCCGGAGATTTACGTATGGTTTCGATCACGGCATCGAGGTTGTCAAGCGCGATGATGAGCCCTTCTAATATGTGAGCTCTGGCTCTGGCTTCACGCAATTCGAATTGACTACGACGAACAACAACTAACTGACGGTGACGCACATATTCCGTAAGCATCATTTTTAGTGTCATGACTTGTGGAGTACCTTCGTGGTTGAGTGCAACCATATTGGCAGGGAAAGAGTCTTGCAGTTGCGTAAATTTATACAGATTGTTTAACACAGCTCTCGGTTTTGCATCACGTTTCAGTTCGATAACAATTCTCATTCCAGAACGGTCCGATTCATCTCTCAGGTCAGAGATTCCTACAATTTTTTTATTTCTTACCAAAGTAGCAACTTTTGCAATGAGATTTGCCTTATTTACCTGATACGGTAATTCATCGATAAGGATCCTCATTTTGCCGGTTTTCGTTTCAACAATTTCAGCTGTACCTCGCACTATTATTTTTCCTTTTCCAGTTGTGTACACATCATGTATTGCTTCTTTATCAAAAATCATTCCAGCAGTCGGAAAATCTGGCCCTTTAATATATTGAAGTAACTCTTCAACTGTTGAATCAGAGGAGAACTCGCCAACAACATCAATAGGATCAGCGTTTTCAATATCTGATACTGCCTTTTCTTGTTCCACTTTACCCTTTTGAAGTAAGGCGATTGCTGCATTAACAACCTCAGATAGATTATGAGGAGGTATTTTTGTCGCCATTCCAACCGCAATACCATCTGCACCCATGAGCAGTAGATTGGGAAGAAGTGATGGGAGGACTTTTGGTTCGGTTTCTGAACCATCAAAATTTTCAACGAATTCGACTGTGTCTTTATCTAGATCACTGAGAAGCTCTTCGGAAATCTTGGTAAGCTTCGCCTCGGTATAGCGCATTTGAGCCGCTGAATCGCCATCAACTGAGCCAAAGTTACCTTGCCCATCAACGAGCGGGTATCGCATAGAAAAGTCTTGCGCCAACCTCACGAGTGCATCATAGACTGCAGAATCGCCATGCGGATGGTATTTTCCAAGTACATCTCCAACAATGCGAGCACACTTTTTATATGACGATGAATGAGTCAATCCCATGCTTTTCATTGCATAGAGAATTCGACGATGGACTGGTTTCAAGCCATCACGAGCATCCGGCAGAGCACGAGCGACGATGACACTCATTGCATAATCCAAATAGGATTTTTCCATCTCTGATGTGATGTCCACCGATTTTACATTGCCGTACAGAGTCATCTTCGGCTCTCCATTCTCATGATTTCCGGATGTTGGAGAATCTTCAGTGTTGGTTATTTTTTTCTCGTCGGTCATATCACTATTACTATTGTTCTGTTCATCATGTTGGGATACTTGGTCTAGTTACTCGTGGTTTACTTTTTTGTCCTTAAAACGTTTTACAGCCGCGTTAACGACTTTTTGTGCAACGGAAGCATCCTTCCAGTCTTTGAGCTTTACCCACTTTTCTTTTTCTAAGTCTTTGTAATGCTCAAAAAAGTGTCTGATTTGCCTTTTCTTGGCTTCCGGTATATCGGACAGAGAACGCCAGGCCCCACAGAGTGGATCGACTTTTTCCAGGGGAACAGCGACAATTTTATGATCGATGCCTGCTTCATCTTCCATTTCTAAGAGTCCAATGACGTTGCATTTAACCACTACCCCTGGGGAAATCGATTGTGAGAGAAACACAATTGCATCGAGTGCATCCCCATCCTCACCATGGGTTTGAGTGATTAACCCGTAGCTTA
Source organism: Candidatus Chisholmbacteria bacterium (assembly GCA_963704905.1). Lineage (GTDB taxonomy): Bacteria > Patescibacteriota > Microgenomatia > UBA1400 > Chisholmbacteraceae > CAVPHZ01. The sequence goes on along the minus strand of CAVPHZ010000002.1, from coordinate 281,012 downwards.
CCGGATACGTCATTGCTGTGGGCATGAGTCGGTCAATAGTCATCTCGTTGGTTTTTTCATCAAGTTCGTACTTGACACTTGACCCTTCTGGTATTTCGAGTAGTACTTTAATCTCCATGCATCTCCTTTTTGTGGCTAATTTATATATCTAACGTTGCTAGCTTGGCATGTGTCTGAATGAATCTTCTTCTGGGTGGAACCTCATCTCCCATGAGGGTTGAGAACACCATGTCTGCTTTGGCACCATCTTCTATAGACACTTGTTTTAAGATACGAGTTTTTGGATTCATAGTGGTTTTCCAGAGTTGTTCAGGATTCATTTCTCCTAATCCTTTGTATCGCTGGATGGTTATTTTTGCTGAGTTTTTCCGAAAATTTTTCACTGCAGTTTCCTTTTCTTGATCTGAGAAGGTGTACATTACCTCTTTTTGCTGCTGAACTTTAAATAATGGAGGCATGGCAATATATAAATACCCATTTGAAACAATTTCCTTTAGGTGTCGGAAAAAGAGCGTTAAACCAAGGGTTGTGATGTGCTCTCCATCAACATCGGCATCATTCATGAGGATCACTCTATGATAGCGAAGCTTTTTGATATTGAATGTCTCTCCAATTCCCGCACCTAAAGCAATAATGAGATTTTTTATTTCTTCGGTGTCCACGATCTTGTCAAGACGGGCACGTTCGGTATTAAGCATTTTTCCTCTCAATGGGTAGATTGCCTGAAATCCCCTATCTCTGGCTTGCTTAGCGCTTCCACCTGCAGAATCACCCTCGACGATGAAGATCTCACTTTTTGCCGGGTCTTTTTCTTGACAGTCAGCAAGTTTTCCTGGTAAGGATAAACCGTCGAGAGCACCTTTTCTGATCACGGCGTCTTTGGCTGCACGGGCAGCAAGTCTTGCCCGGGCCGCAAGCATAATCTTTCCAACTATGATGCGCGCTTCGGATGGGTGTTCCTCAAGAAACTCTTCCAGATGTTTTTTGACGACACTATATACTGCAGATTGTGCTTCCGAATTGTTCAGCTTGGTTTTTGTTTGACTTTCAAATTGAATATCACTGGCTGACATTTTGACGAAGACTACAGCCGTAAGTCCCTCTTTTAAATCATCCCCAGTAAACCCGTCTTTTTCTGTCTTTGCAATTCCTGTACGGATTGCATAGTCTTTCACCACTTTGGTCAGTGCCATGCGGAACCCAGTGAGGTGAGTACCACCATCTCGAGTGTTGATCACATTGGCGAAGGTTTCGATATTTTCGCTGTAGGCGTCCGTGTATTGCATGGCTGCCTCAACACCGATTGAAAGCGGATCTTCCTGCCAAGATCCAGTAAAATAAATAGGCTGATGAAGGGTTTTTTTATTTCTATTCATATGAACAACTAGAGACTGGATTCCCCCTTCGAAGTAAAAATGAGTTTGCCGATTTGTTGACTCGTCGAGTAAGTGGAAGAAGAGTCCCTTGACCAAATAGGCCCGTTCACGAAGCATATTTTTAACTTTTTTGTAAGAAAATTTGCTTTCCTTAAAAATAGTTTTATCGGCAGTGAAATGGGTATAGGTCCCAGATTGGTTGTTTTTGAATGATTCAAAAAATGACGGTATCTCTTTTACGGTTTCGCTCTCAGAAATTGTCTTTACCGGGTGCTGTGGTGATCCAATCTTATATTCTTGAGAATAATATTGACCATCTCTTTTGACTATGACGCGCATATGTTGGGAGAGCGCATTTACTGCTGAGGCTCCGACTCCGTGAAGGCCTCCTGAAGCTTGATAGGCAATCTCATCGAATTTTCCACCAGCATGAAGTTTGGTCATAGCTACTTCAAGAGCTGAAACGCCGGTTTTGTGCATTTCAACTGGTATACCACGTCCATCGTCACATACTGAGACACTCCCGTCGCTCCTAAGAACCACCCATACATTTTTTCCAAAGCCAGCGATTGCCTCATCGACGCTGTTATCCACTATCTCTGCGACAAGATGATGAAGGCCTTTGCTGTCAGTGGATCCCACATACATACCAGGCCTTTTGCGAACCGGCTCGAGTCCTTCGAGTACCTTTATGTGTTTGGCTGTATATTCTTTTTTTGAGTTTGAGGTTTTCTTCATTTTTGTGAGAAGAATTTATTATACGACTTAGAAATTCAGGTTACTAGATCTCATGCGATTAAAAAACCGCTTGTGTTTGCAGAGAAGTATGTATTCTTGTTTAACTACCCCTGAAAACGTAAGCGGGTTCTCTGACGGAAATCCGCTGTCATCCGTTATCATTCATTCTAGCAAATTGGGGTATAGGTGTCCAGTCAGTTGAGTACATATTTCTCGAGACGAGGCTTAGTTTTGCTTCTCTTCGGCGAGTTCAAATAACCACTGTTCCAATACTAATTTTTGATTGCAATTTGAATTCAGGGATTGTAATGCTGCTTGAGTGACTTTTACTTTTGTGTAGAGGTAGGGATTTTCTGGTAATGCATGTTTTAGAGCCAGGAGCGATTGTAGGAGGATGTCATGGGGATTTTTGTTTTTTGTTATCGTTTTTAATTGGACTATCTGTTCGCCTGGACTCGCTTGAGAAAGTTTGTTGAGGAACTTAAAGATTTTAGCGGAGTCATGAGTTTTAGATTCTGTTTGTGGTTTTACACTCACCAAGAGACACCTCGATATAATTGTCTTTAAGAGAAGGTGTGGATTTTCTAGCTCAAGGATGAGATGGGTGTCAGGCGAAGGCTCTTCTAGGGTTTTCAGTAGTGCATTCTGCGCTTCGACTGTAAGAGCTTGTGCCTCTCTTATGATTACTACACGACTCCCCTTTTGGATGGGTTTTACCATGAGATTTTGTTTCAATTGTCTTATCTGCGCAATGCCTATTGATTTTTCACTTCCGACCGTTAGTATGTCCGGGAAATTGCCCGTTGAAAAGCTATCTAGAGTAGTGAACAGATTTCCAGTGAGTTTGTTGAGGAGAACAATAATATTTTTTTCTCGTTTAGGTTGAGAAGATCCATGGACAATGTAGCTATGCATATTTAATCTACAATTTGGCACATCATAACATGACGATCAAGATAATTTTCTTGACTTTCTTCTGGAAAGTAAGAATAATGATTCCCGAGTATGCCTCTTGAACCTGCCACTATTCCAAGCGCCACATCACCGCAAGCTTCTCGAAAACCAATGAGCATTTTGGATATTCTTCTACAGGATCAGACGATAACTCAAGAACAGCACGATCAACTTAAACTAGAGGTTTTAGAGAAAGATAGGACTGCTGAGGAGCTGGCGTTTGAAAAGAAAATTGTTTCTGAAGAGCAATTAGCAAAGGCAAAAGCAAAGTTTTACAATATTCCCTTTCTGGATTTATCTCGTACTGCTGCATCTCCTGAAGCCCTTGATAAGCTGCCAGAAAACGTTGCGTCCCGATATAAGGCACTCCCATTTGAGTTCAATCAGTCTGAAAACACGCTTTCGGTTGCAATGGCTGATCCTTTGGATCTTGAGGCAATTGAATTCATCGGGCAGAAGGCCGGATGCCGTATCGTTCCGTTTATGGTTATCGAATCCGAGCTTATCGATCAAATTGGCACTCAATATGCTCAAAGCTTGTCCACGGAAGTCACCGAAGCACTTAAGGAGAGCGGTACTGCTGAGGGAGCAATAAAAACGATTGATATTGAAAGTTTGGGAGAGGTTATTCGTGAGGCTCCAATTGCCAAAGTGGTTGCTACCGTTCTTGAATTTGCTATGAAAGCGAGAGCCAGTGATATCCATATTGAACCGCTGATTGATCGAACTCGGGTGCGATATCGAATTGACGGAATCCTTAATGAAAAACTCATTCTTCCCAGAAGAGTTCATAATGCTGTAATTTCAAGAATTAAAATCCTGAGTGGGATGAAAATCGATGAAAAACGGATTCCCCAGGATGGCCGGTTTAATTTTAAAATAGGCGACGAAGAAGTTGACTTGCGGGTTTCATCTCTACCTGTTGTGCATGGTGAGAAGATTGTGATGCGGCTTTTGAAAAAAACCGGCAAAGTACCGACTCTGCCAGAACTGGGATTGCGTGGACGAGCACTCAAGAACCTTCAAGATGCAATTCTGGTACCTCACGGGATAGTCTTGATCACAGGACCGACTGGTTCCGGTAAAACAACCACACTTTACTCACTTTTAAATCAGCTTAATACAACTAAAGTTAATATTGTTACACTTGAGGATCCAGTTGAGTATGAAATTTCCGGCGTCAATCAAGTTCAAGTCCATGTAACGGCTGGGTTGACCTTTGCATCCGGTATGCGAAGTTTCCTGCGGCAAGATCCAAATATCATTCTGGTTGGAGAGGTCCGTGACAGTGAAACCGCAGAACTTGCTATCCAAGCATCTCTTACAGGGCACCTGGTCTTTTCTACTCTACATACCAATTCTGCTGCAGGAGCATTGCCTCGATTGCTCGACATGAAGGCCGAGCCGTTTCTTTTAGCGTCGTCGATGACTTGTATCATGGCTCAGCGGGTTGTGCGGAAGATATGTGAACACTGTAAAGAGTCTTATACTCCTCTTCCGGAAGTGGTTGAGGATATCAAAAAAGTTCTCGGTACTCTTTATGACTCAGCAGTCGAGGGTAAGCTCAAGGATGGGAATATACAACTCTACCGAGGTGCAAAGTGCGATGAGTGTGGGGATAACGGATACAGAGGACGAGTGGGAGTATTTGAATCGCTGCCTGTCACAGAAATGATTGGACGGTTAATACTTGAACGGGCTCCGGCAAGCAAACTTGAGGATCAAGCAGTTTCAGAGGGAATGATTCTGATGAAACAAGATGGATATTTGAAGGTTTTAGAAGGTAGCACTACAATAGAAGAAGTCCTGCGTGTTGCAGAAATCTAGGAGGAATATGGAAATTTCAACGTTACTTGAGAAGACTATTGCTATGAGTGCATCAGATTTGCATCTTATTGTTGGAATGCCTCCGATGCTTCGGGTTGATGGTGAACTGTCTCCAACAGAAGGTGCAATCCTTACTGATGAAAAAGCTCAAAGTTTGGTGTTTTCGCTTCTGACTGACGAACAGAAAGATCTGTTTCTAGTGAATCGCGAGCTTGACCTTTCATATGACCATGAAGGCATGGGTCGTTTCCGCGTAAATGTTTATCACCAAAAAGGGTTTGTCTCTGCTGCACTACGCTTAATACCAAACGAAATTAAGTCCGGTGAGGAGCTCAATCTTCCAAAAATTTATCATGATTTTGCGAGAATGAAGCAAGGTTTTGTGTTGGTTACTGGTCCTACCGGGCACGGGAAGTCCACCACATTAGCTTCGATTATTCAAGAAATCAATGAGAACCGGTCGGCACATATTGTCACCGTTGAAGATCCTATCGAGTATGTGTATCCCATCAGCCGAAGCATCGTTTCGCAACGGGAGCTGCATGCAGATACACATTCCTGGGAAATTGCTCTGCGGAGCGTTTTACGTGAAGATCCTGATGTTGTATTGGTAGGAGAAATGCGGGATTATGAAACGATTGCGGCAGCCTTAACGATCGCTGAGACAGGACATTTGGTATTTGCTACGCTGCATACGAATAGCGCAGCTCAAACTATTGACCGTATTGTAGACGTGTTTCCAGAGCATCAACAATCTCAGATCCGACTCCAACTCTCGAATACCCTAGAAGCAGTTTTATCCCAGCGATTATTACCTGCAACTTCAGGGGGGAGAATACCTGTGTCTGAGATCCTCCTGGCTACTCCGGCAGTACGAACAACAATCCGAGAAGGAAAGACACATCTGATTGACAATGTAATTCAGACTTCGGCGGACATTGGCATGCAAACACTTGAGGTACATATGGCCCAGTGGGTAAAGGCTGGCAGAGTATCAATGGACGTCGCGTTAGAATGGGCGCTACGGCCGGAAGACCTTCGACGGCTGGTGCGTGGCAGTAAAAGTTAGTTGTTATCTGGAATCTAGCTATTCATGGAGAGATTTCAATATAAAGCTCGGACAAAAGACGGAAAGCTTCTCAATGGGAAAGTAGAAGCTCGCGATGTTTCGCAAGCGGCTCTGGTTCTGCATGAACGTGGGCTGGTGGTTGTCAAACTCTCCCCTACCCGGAAGGGATTTGAGATCGGATTTTTATCAAAACTTCTTCAACGGGTAAAATTCCAGGATGTCGTCAACTTTACTCGGCAACTTTCGACAATGATCAATGCCGGATTACCCATTACTGGGGCGTTGTCCCTCTTAGAGTCTCAGGTCAGTCCGGCGATGAAAGCGATTGTGACAGATATTTTGCACGATGTTGAAGGTGGAAAGTCACTTGGGGACACACTCGAGAAACACCCGAAAGCATTCAATACCGTTTATGTGGCATTGGTACGAGCTGGAGAGGCTGCGGGAAAACTTGATGAGATGCTGAACCGACTGGCAGATAACCTGGAAAAGGAGAGAGAATTTCGAGCCAAGACCAAGGGAGCCATGATGTATCCGCTGGTTATTGTGATTGGTATGGTCTTGGTTACTGCGGTGATGATGATTTTTGTAGTGCCAAAGATCAGTGAACTGTTTGATGATTTTGGTGCTGAGCTTCCTTTTATGACACGAGTTTTGATCGGCGTTTCTGATTTTATGGCAAACTTTTGGTATGTGGTGCTTCTCGGCGGTGGAGTATTGGTCTGGCTATTTCGGATGTGGAAATCCACTCCTATGGGAGAGAGAACTTGGGATAAGATCGTCTTTACTGTTCCGGTGTGGGGCAATTTGAAGAAGCAGGTCATGTTGGCTGAGTTCTGTCGAACGTTGGGCTTGCTGGTGGCATCCGGTGTCTCCATTGTCGATGCACTCCATATCGTGGCAAATATCATGCAAAACGTGGTGTATAAAGATTCAGTGCAGGAAGCGGCAGTTAAGGTTGAGAAAGGCATACCAATTGCTTCGACAATTGGGAGTTATGAACACTTTCCAGCCATCCTTTCACAGATGATCGCCGTGGGAGAAGAGACCGGGAATATAGATGAGGTTCTTATCAAGTTGGCTGTCTACTTTGAGACTGAGTCGGAACAGCTGATCAAAGGCTTGACAACCGCAATAGAGCCTCTTATCATGGTTGTGTTAGGCGTCGGAGTTGGTTTTTTGGTGCTGGCCATCATCATGCCGATTTATAACCTAACCAGTCAACTATAAATATAAAAAGACAACGGACAGCCAATCATTGTGATTGGCTTTCTTAAAGATACTAAAAACATTTTAAACAGAGTGAGAGGGGGTGAGCAATCTTGAAAACATTTTTAGGACGAACAAAAGGTTTTACACTGATTGAGTTACTTATTGTTATTGCAGTTTTGGGAATTCTGATTGTCGCAGTACTTTCGGCCATTGATCCGGTTGAACAAATTCGCAAAAGCAGGGATTCTGCGCGAAGATCAGATGCTCGAACCTTACTTGACGGATCTGAGCGGTTTTATTCCACATATCAATGTATGCCATGGGATACCATTGGTTGTGCAGGGGTTGCAACAAATCAGGCAGCTGATGCTGTTGATACTGCTGATCTTAATGCTGGATCAACATACGGAGACCTCATTACGGAAGAGGAGCTAAAACCTGCCTTTCAAAATAGACAGACGATCACTAACTCAGAACTCTTTTTAAGTGCGACAGCGCTTCAGGTTGCCGTGTGTTTTGAGCCGGAGTCTACAGCGGGCAGAAACGGAGCCTATGGAGCTACGGTAGCAAATAATGACGGAACCGGAGGCGCGGCGACATGCACCCCAGATGCCTATCCAGACGCATCGTGTTACGTTTGTCTACCGCAATAACAATGAAGAGGAAGTGGGAGCGGGTGTGATATCATCAAATGCATGATACTCATTGTCTCGATCTTCCTCTTCGGTTTGGCTATCGGAAGCTTTTTGAATGTCGTCATTTATCGGACACTGCACGGAGAGAGTCCCATGGAGGGACGGAGCCGGTGTCCGAAATGCAAGAAGCAGATCCGTGCGCTTGACAATATTCCCCTTTTTTCTTATCTGCTGCTTCACGGCCGGTGCCGGTATTGTAAGAAAACAATCTCGAAATCCTACCCAGTCGTAGAATTTCTCACCGGTATCTTGTTTGTCTGGTGGTATCTGGGCGGTACATTGTTTTTCCGCTTAGCCCAGTCCCCTTTTGATTTGATTCAACCGACGTTTTGGTTGGTGGTTGGCCTGCTTCTTCTGGCAATATTTTTTGCCGATCTTACCTATGGACTGATACCAGATATCCTGGTTTTCATACTGGTTGGCATGTCATTTTTATACCGCCTGATCCTGACGACGAATGGGCTGATGCAACCCCAAGATTTTTGGCTTTCGGTAATCAGCGGATTTGGCGCTTCGCTGTTTTTTCTTCTGCTTATTTTTATTACCAGAGGAAAAGGGATGGGAATGGGTGATGCCAAACTTTCATTTGCATTAGGTCTGGTGCTTGGCTGGCCGAGGATTTTTATTGGTTTGTTCACTAGTTTTATCTCTGGGGCGATAATTGCCAGTATTCTGGTACTATTCGGAAAGCGAAAATTTGGTCAGACTGTTCCGTTCGGGCCGTTTTTAGTTTTGGGTACGATCGTGGCGCTGGCATGGGGAGAGAAGCTCTGGGTACAGTATCTTCAGTTATTGTTTTGATTTTCTTCTGCGGAGACGTTCTTTCCTTATTCTTGTGTTGACAGGCTGGCTGTCTCTTGTCATACTTTTTAGTAATGGGTCGATCTGAAGGTTTTACTTTAGTTGAGCTGATAGTGGTCATGTCCATTATTGCAATATTGTTGGGTTTTGGCGGGACAAGCTATGTCAATTCCCTAAGAAGCGGTCGGGATGCAGACCGCAGAGGAGATATGACAGCCTTCCAGCAGGCGTTTGAGCAATATTTTTCTGTTAATGGGGCATATATTGCTGACTGTCCGACGATGACCACCGGTGTTATCCGAGGTGAATATCCCCGAGATCCGCTGGGAGCGGCTGGAGGACACTCTGATTATGCTGAGAACTGTCCGGATACGGTAAGTTATTGCATGTGCGCTGAGCTTGAACGTGCTAATTCCGGAAATGCATGTGATAATGGGTGCACTTTTGATGACGGTGTGTGTTCGGCTGATTTCTTCTGCGTGCAAAATCAGCAGTAGTTAGTTGACACCCTTTATTAAGGAGCATATACAAATGAAAAAATTAGTTGAGCGTAAAAAGTTTCAGCTCTCAGAACGCTCAATGGGATTTACCCTTATTGAGTTACTGGTTGCAATCACGATTTTTGTGATGATAACTGGAATTGCTGCGGTGAGTTATCAACAAGCCAATCGCGGAGCTCGGGATGGGAGACGGCGAAGTGACCTGGAACAGATCCGGGCGGCGCTGGAGATTTATCGGGTTGATCAAGATGAGTATCCACCCGGTGCGTATGCAGCGATGATAGGGACTTTACAGGCCGGGCCTGTGTATATCAATATTACACCCGATGATCCCCGACCCGATCGGGATTATTTTTACGTCCGTAATGCGCTTACTGACTATGATCTGTGTGCAGCTCTAGAAGGAGCTGTCGTAACTCCCTGCCCTGTTCCGGGAGCTGCAACTTGCGGAGCTATTGGAGCCTGTACGTATTGTGTATGTAATCCATGAAATGATTTGGGAACATGAAACTAGCCTCTGCCAAAAATATTTTTCGAAGGACGTTGTTTTTCAATAGCGACAAACTTCCTCCTCCTCAACGCGGTTTTACGCTCATTGAGGTTCTTATAGGAGTACTTATTATCATGCTGATGACGGGGTATGGGATTGCCAATTACCGTCGGCTCGAGGAAAGACAGCGGGCTGAGGGTGCGGCAAAAACAGTTGAACAAGCCATCCGTGATACACAGAAGCGAGCCTCGGCCGGAGTGAAGCCGCTTGATATTGATGTTCTGACACCTCCAAATAATTGCGGGGATAATTCAACAGATCTAGATGGATATCAGCTCTCCTTTGGAGGAACGAATTATACGATCAGCGCTGTGTGTCATAATTTAGCACTTCCCTACTCTGAACAGGTAGTAAATGCGACATTACCGAACGGTACATCATTCACAAATGCAGGCAATATCAGTATCCAATATAATTTACTCGGTGAAGCAAACATTTCACAACGGGTGTGTGTGCAAGGAGGAGGTTTTACTTTTGGGATGGACGTTGACTTAGGCGGATCGGTTTCCTTTTTAGGTGAAGGTGTTGGAGGGTGTCCATAATATTCTATGAAAATCTTTAGCACACATGAAGGTCAGACATTGGTTGAGGTATTAGTGGCAATAGCTATTGTGACCTTGGTGCTGGTTGCCATTGTGTCTCGATCAGTTGAAGCCGTTCGGAATGCAAACTATGCTCGAAATCAAGTGCTTGCTACGCGATTTGCTCAAGAAGGTATCGAATGGGCCCGCAGAGAGCGAGATCGGATGTCATGGGCAAATTACACTGCGGCATTGGATGCGGCCGACGTCACCTACTGTGTGCCAGATGTGCTTACCGGAGATATTGAAGTTCTAACCGGGGGCGCGTGCAATAACGGTACACCCGCAGATTTTATTGCAGGAACGATCTTTTTAAGAGACGTACGATTTCAGCTTCAGACTCCTGCTAGTGGAGAATTTGTTGAGGTGGCTGTGAGTGTAACATGGGAGGATAGCATTGGACCGCATGCAGCGCAACTACATACTAATTTAAGCGAATGGAGCGATTTGTAACTTATTATGGGAATTTCACGCGGATATACTGTGATTGAACTGATGATTGTGATAGTGCTGATTGCGATTATCGGAGTTACCACCGTGAATTTGCTGTTTACTAGCCTTAACAGCTCAGGAAAATCGGCAGGATTATCGGTTGTAAAACAGAATGGCGATCATGCTATCGGAATAATTGAACGTCAAACTCGTGATGCTCAGAGTGTTTTGTGCCCTACTCCTCCTGGAAACGTGCTTACAATAGTTACTCAAGATGATGAAACAATTAGTTTTCAGCTGGTTGGCAGCAGGATACAGATGGATGACTCTGTTCCCGGAGTGACCTTTCTTACAAGCGATTCTCTGGTTGCCTCTTTGTTTACCTGTGCCGTGACAACCTTTGTTTCTGGACAGCCAGATGTGGTTGATATTTCTTTTCGGCTCGAGCTAGCTGGATTAGGGACTGACTATGTCGATGAGGTTTTTCAGACCAGAGTGTCGCTTCGTACTTATTAATGACGACATCGATTTCATTGACACTAAGAGATCTAGACGGCTACAATGGAATAACAAGAGCTAAAATAGCATTACAACTATTATGAAACTTGATTTGTTTAGTACACTTTTAGATCATCAAATACGGTTTAACAATAATTCCAGACAGACCCTTCGAACTGACTCTCTTCATAGATATCCAGGTCAGGCAGGTCAAGCAGGGATTGTTGTGCTGCTTATTACCGTGGTATTAGTTACCATTGGATTGTCCATTGCAAGCAGAAGCGTGACGGATATCCGTTTCTCGAGGCAAGAGGAGGAAACAACCCGGGCGTTCGACGCGGCCGAGGCCGGAGTTGAGGATGCATTACGTCAGGACATCCCAGCATTGATTGCCTCTCAACCAGGCTGTCCGGGGTGTGCAAATGTCTCGGTTACTGTTGGAGATCCGGTTGATGGAATTGTCACAGACTATACAGTATCCGAACAAACGAATCTTGACATAGAACTTCTTGAGGGTGAGACAGTGGAAGTCAATCTCAATGGACTGGTCGCTGGGAATCAATTGAGAGTACGTTGGGGGACCTCAGATGAGAACTGTACTGTAGGAGATGATTTGGAAACAGCAGCTCTAGTAGCTACCTTTTATAACACAGCTACTGGAGCAGTCCGACGGCAGCCATTTGATGTTTGTGGTGGCAGACGCGGGGTAAATCAATTTAATTCTGCTACGAATATCAGCGGGGGCGGAACAGGGTATTATTCGGAGTTAGCCAGTCCATTTTTAGCACTGGCTAATAATGATGAGGATTTTGCCAGATTCCGTATTGTTTATGGTCCTAATCCGAACTCACCAACTAACCGTAAAACTCCCATTTTTGTGGAAGCTATCGGTGGTCCTACTCTTCCGGCGCAGTATTACCTGATTAGTTCGGAAGCACAGACAGTTGGAGGAGAAACCAGGGCTGTTGAGGTGACACGCACACTCCCCGCTCCCGCTTCGATTTTCGACTTTGCACTATTTACTGGTGGATCTGTTACAAAATAGCTATTATTCTGCCCCATGGCACGTGTTATCGGATTTGATATTGGTAGTTTTAGCATTAAAGCCGTACACCTTACAAAGAAAGGAAATGGCTTTCGGTTGGAGAGCATCGGAATTGTACTCAATCCGATTGGCGTGCTCCCTGGTGATGATGAAGCGAGTCAGCAGAAAGTAGCCGAAGCATCAAAAAAACTTCTTTCAGATATAAAGCTTACAGGATCCCGGGCAATTCTTGCACTGGCTGAGTCGCAAGTGTACACCAGAGTTGTTGATATGCCTGTCCTATCGGATGCAGAACTAGCATCGGCGATTCATTTTGAAGCTGAGCAATACATTCCAGTTCCGATTGATCAAGTTAACATTGATTATGAGGTAATATCTCGTCCGCAAAAAGGATCCGGCCAAGAAAAGATGCAGATATTTTTAGTTGCGGCTCCGAAAAAGGTTATTGAACGAGCTACTACTATCGCAAACTTATCCGGGATTGAAGTTATCGGGTTGGAAACTGAGATGCTAGCAGTGGCACGGGCGATGATTCCTGCTAATCAGAATGTAGAAACGACAATGCTGGTTCATTTTGGTGCCAGCGCAACCAATATTTCTGTCATTTCAAATGGGATGCCAGTACTCTCGCATGCCATAGAGAATGGAGGCAGCGCATTAACCCGAACATTATCAACAGAGCTGGGATTAGAATTTCCACAAGCGGAAGAGTACAAACGAAGTTATGGACTCGATACCAATCAACTTGAAGGAAAAGTAGCGAGTAGCTTACAGCCAATTGTCGATAGACTTTTGAGTGAAGTGCAGAAGGCGTATCAGTATTATTCAAATTCCAACCAACAAAATCCTGCCAAGCGTATCATTCTTACCGGTGGAGGTGCGTTGCTACCCGGAATTGTTCCATACATGGCACAACTTTTGGGTATCGAGGTGATTCTGGGAAATTCTTTTTCCCAAATCGAACCTTCGAAAACTGCATCGATTCCTAATGACACCGTTTCTTTTGCTACAGCTGTTGGACTGGCAATGAGAGAAGTATGAAAGTCTCAATAAATCTTCTTCAAGAGACACAAAAAGTTCATTCTAAGATCAAACGTTTTGGTTTACTTGTACAAACCATCAGCATTGTAACATTGATCGGATTTGGATTTATCGTATTTCTGGTTTTCAGCTATGCTCTTTTTTTACAGTCACAATTTGGGCATATTGCAGAAAATATCGGTGAGCGGAAGTCAGAAGTTGAGACTTTTCGAGCAAAAGAAACGAAACAATCTCTGGTCTCATATAAGCTGAAGTTGGGAAAAAGAGCGATTGATACTCACTCTATTCGCAGTGACTTGGCTACGGAATATTATAATTTTGTACGCGAACGAGCGCAGGTTATTGGTGTTGAAGTTGTTGAAAACTCACTGGATGTTAAACTCGCAATTCGGTCAGAGGATGTTTTTTCTCTAGTGACGACGCTTGAGGCAGTTGAACGTTTTGCCCAATCCCAAGGTGTTCAAGTAATTCAAAGTGATGGTTTTTCTTTTGAAGAAGACGGTTCATATGAATACAGTCTAACTTTGACGTATCCTGAGGAGAATAATGGAAATTAACTTACCAAATGAAGTGAATCTAAAAAGTGTATTTGCTATACGTAAATACGTTGTTATACCAGCGGTGTCGGTTGTGGTCATTTTGCTTTTGACCGTTTTCGTTTTCGTACCGCAGGTTCGAAGTATTATTGAACTTAGAAGCGGTTTAGTTTCAAGTCAAAAAGAGCTTGATAAACTTGAAGAAAAAGTCCAAGCGCTTTCGTCTTTGGATGAGGATACTCTCATTAAACAGGTGGAAACACTTGAAACCGTATTACCAACAAAAAAGGCAGTTATTGAATGGCTCCATGCACTTAATGGACTCTCTGGAGAGTCTCAGGTTGCTCTAGGTGAGATTGTCTTGAATCCTGGAAGCATTGCTACTGAATCAGCTGAAGCATCCACTTCATCCAAAACCCGGCCAACTCCAACCCCAAAACCAACGTCTTCTTCGAGGGATAGGGTTGTTTCAGCCCAACTGGAAAGTTTTGAGCTAGGACTTGAAATTGAAGGGAGCATTGATGGTGTCACACACTTTTTGGAGAATATTCAACAAGTAGCTCCTGTTGTACGGATTACTGCTCTTGAGTTGGTTCCAGTAGCCCGACGGAGGGGTGGAGTTGTTCCGGAGGAGCAGCTTCGAGGTGAGATAGCGCAAGCAAAAATGGAGTTACTCTTGTTCTATGTCCCTTTACCTAATCAACTCGCACCTGTTTCAAAAGCTTTGGATATCATTTCAGCATCAGAATTTGAGCTACTTGAGAGGTTTGAGGAGTTTCAGGTGTATGAACCAAGTACGCGTTCAAGCGAGATCATTGGGAGAGAAGATTTTTTTGCTCCGTTTTAGTCAGTTTCAGTTTGATTTTTATTCTCTCCATCTGTGTCTCGATGCTGAGTTGATTTGGGTTCCACAATTTCAACTCGCACTCGAACACCCTTTTTTCTGCCTGCGACACGCATGAGAGAGCGAATTGCTCCAATTGTTTTTCCTTCTTTTCCAATTACCCTTCCCATATCTTCAGGGTTCACCGACAGGTCAAGACCAATAAAATCGGCTTGAGAAGAGTCTTCTTGAATAGAAACATCGTCAGGATACTCTACGATGGCTTTGATAATATCGGATAATAATGAGGTCATACTTTTTCAGCTAGGTGACGAACTGTCTGAGTCGGTTTCGCTCCTTTTTCTAACCAGTTGTTGTACTTATCTTTGTCGAGTTTTACTGTATGCGGATTGGTGTGAGGATTGTAATATCCAAGATGATCTACATATTTTCCATCACGCTTGCTTTTCGCCTCGGATACGACAATCCGGTATTGAATTTGGTTCCTTTTTCCCATGGGGTAAAGTTTGATCTTTAGCATAACTTGGAATTGTATCAGTCGTGACTATATTTCTCAAGTGCTAGGGCTGCAGCCTTCTGCTGTGCTTGTTGTTTGCTCTTTCCGTTCCCTTGAGAGAGTTTTTTATTATTGATGTACACGGCAACGGTAAACGTTTTTGCATGATCAGGGCCAGCTTCTTTTTGTACTTTGTAAAAAGGAGCTGGATATCCGTCGGATTGAACTTTTTCTTGAAGTAGGCTTTTAGGGTCTTTTTCTAAATGGTTTTCGCGTACTTGTACAAGCTCTGGAAGAAGATGTTTTGTGACAAACGTTTCTGCTGAAATCTTTCCTGATTCAAGATAGATTGCCCCAATAATTGCTTCAAATGTATTTGCCAGTAGACTTTGGTTATCTCGTCCACCGCTCATCTCTTCTCCATTAGATAAGCGAATCATTTCCCCGAGTTTTAATTTTTTTCCTATCTTCGCCAATGTTTCAGTTCTGACTAATGATGCACGATATGCGGTGAGTGTTCCCTCTTGTTCTAGAGGAAATTTGTTAAACAGATACTCGGTAACGATGAGCTCCAAAACCGCGTCTCCGAGAAACTCCAATCGTTCGTTCGACCTTGCCTTGATACCCTCATTTTCGTTTAACCATGAACGATGGGTTAACGCTCTGGTTCTCAGCTCATCATTCTGAATTGGAATGTTTTTATGATTTTTGCTTGAAATCATGAAATATTTATTAACTGAGTTTTTAACTGATCTTCACTAAATCGATGATATCGCGAATGGTTTCGAGTTCTCTGACATCCTCTGGTGCAAATTGTGTAGAAAATTCCTTTTCAATTTTCATTAGCAAATCTGCAATTTCCAGATCTTGTGCGTTCAGGTCGGATCGTAATTCAGATTCTATGGTTATCTCATCAGGTGAAACTCCCAAATGATCTGAAATGATCTTTAACACACGTTTTTCTTCGTTCATATTATTTCCCTTTCTTTTCTGATTGATTTTCCAATTCTTTGAGCGCACTTCCTAAGACACCATTGACGAAGGAAGGACTTGAATCACTCCCGTATGTTTTGGCAAGCTCTACAGCCTCATCGATAACCACTTTCTGAGGCGTTTCGGTTTTGAGTAATTCAGTGAGTGCCAGCCGAAGGACGGCTAGGTCAATCTTATTAATTTTATCAATTGGCCACTCGGTTGCACAGGAACGGATAATTTCATCGGTTTTTCCGACAAGACTCATGGTTTGTTGTGCTAATAAGCCAAGCTCCGCATTGCTGTTAAAGCTATTTGCGAAAAGTTGTTTAATTGCTTCTTCTCGCTTTCTGTGTCTGGGGTCGTCTACTCTTTTCAATGTTTCCCCTCATCACTATTTGTGTCCGCAGGCTTTACAGAGTTGATGCGGAAGTTTTTTTTCACCACACTGAGGACAGTTAATAAGATTGATGTTGTTTAGAATTTTTCCGCTGCGTCGCTTTCCTTTTCGCATAGTCGATAGTTTTCTTTTTGGTAGTGC
Organism: Candidatus Chisholmbacteria bacterium; assembly: GCA_963704905.1. Taxonomy (GTDB): domain Bacteria; phylum Patescibacteriota; class Microgenomatia; order UBA1400; family Chisholmbacteraceae; genus CAVPHZ01. Next base: position 264,304 of record CAVPHZ010000002.1, on the reverse strand, counting down.
TCCCATTGATTTCCTCCATTCTGGGCTTGAACCCTCTTATTTTAGTTAGGTCGGGAATGATTTTCAAGCTTCATTACCTGTTTCATGAGTTTTGGATGATGAGTGAGCTTCGGATCGTTTTTTATAATTTTACTTGCGTAGAGCTTTGTTCTAGATATCAATTGTACATCTTGAAGGCTGGCAAATTTGAGATGGCTAAAACCATGCTGTCTGGTTCCGTACATTTCACCTGGGCCTCTGAGTTTGAGATCAAATTCAGCCAACTGAATACCAACATGCATGGTTTCAATGGCTCGTAGACGACGCAGATTGACCTCTACTCCAGAGGAAGTGAAGAGTAGACAATAACTTTGTAGGTTACTTCTACCCACTCTACCTCGGAATTGGTGGAGCTGGGCAAGTCCGAAGCGTTCTGCACCTTCGATAGTCATGATGGTTGCATTTGGGATATCGATACCGACCTCTACGACAGGAGTGGTAATCAACGCATCCAGTTTCTTCATACGGAAATCATTTAGGACATCTTCCTTGTCCTGAGATTTCATTTTTCCGTGTAACAATCCAAGGGACAGATGTTTAAGTGGGCCAGATTGCAAGTCCTTGATTTCTTGAGTTGCAGCTTTTACCTGAGTCATGGTTTCATGATCAGATTCTTCGATGAGCGGACAGACAATAAATGCCTGCTCTCCCGTCTCAAGTTTCTGGCGTATCCAATCATATGCCGCGATCCTTTTTTTGGGTGGAACTACCCAAGTTTTAACTTGTCGTCTTCCTTTTGGAAGTTCATCAAGGATGGAGAGATCGAGATTACCGTAGAGCGTTAGTGCTACGGAACGTGGGATTGGAGTGGCAGTCATTGTAAGCAGGTGAGGAGCGCCGCTTTTCTGAATCAGTTTAGATCGTTGTTCGACTCCAAACCTGTGTTGTTCATCAATGATGATGAGTGAAAGATCTTGTTTTTGAAGTGAGCTGAAAAGCAATGCATGAGTACCAATCACCATATCGAAATCCTTGGGAATGTTTTTCTTTTTTCCGGTAAGGATTGCGATCTTGATTTTGTAGGGAGCAAACACTTTTTGGAGTGAGTCGAGATGTTGCTGTACAAGAATTTCAGTAGGTGCCATGAATGCAGATTTTCCACCGTTTTTCCAGACTGTGAACATGGCAATTGCAGCGATGATTGTTTTTCCTGCACCCACATCTCCTTGAAGTAGTCGGTTCATTGGATGAGATAGACTAAGATCTGATAGTATCTCCTGAGTTACGCGGGTCTGGGCGCTGGTCAGTTTGAAGGGGAGTTGATTTATTAGATCCTGAATGTGTAGCTGACTTGATTCTATTTGGTGAGCAGATTTGGTTGTGCTCCACTCCTTCTTTTTTTTGAGTTGGGAGAGTTGGAGTAAAAACATCTCATCAAAAGCCAATCTTGCTTTTGCCTGGTGCGCACCGGCAGTGCTATTGGGAAAGTGGATGTTTTGGATTGACTCTGAAAGAGATGGCAGATCTTCCTGAAGCCGGATTTCCCTAGGTAACCAATCTTCAATGGTCGGCGTGATATCTTTAATAAGTGGGGCGATTCGACTACGGAGCCATTTGGAACTTAGCCCTTCCGTCTCTGGATAGATGGGAACCATGCGATTTGTATGTATGGGCGTTTGATCTTCGCGTTTTACGATTTCATATGCTGGAGCCATCAATTCTCGATTTAGCGGAGACCCGGCGATCTTGCCTGACAGGTAGATTTGCTGGCCGACTTTACATGTATTCACTATGTATGGTTGATTAAACCAGGTAGCCGTGAGCTGCCCAGATTTGTCTTGTACGAGAAGTTTTTGAAGTTGTTTTCCTGATCTGGTGAATATATTTTTGCTATCTATAATACTTGCCTTGACCGTTACTGTTTCTCCAGGTTGGGTAGTGGCTATTTCTGATGTTTGACTAAAATCTTCATATCGGTGAGGTGCGTGAAGGAGTAAGTCGCCCACTGTGTTAATTTCAAGCTTTTTTAGACGCCTTTGATAGGCGGGACCAACCATTTGTACGTCGCTAACTGGTGAGTCTAGTGTGAGTTTCATTGTTTTTTTAATAGCGGTTTTTCTAGAAGGAGTAGAGCAATGGCAGGAGTGAAGTCAGTATCAATGCAAGCGAGGCAATGGTAACCAATATTTTAAACACCAGTCTTTTTTTCTTGGTTAAGATCATAGGTTAGATAAATTTAATATACTTTCTTTTTCCAGCTTTGAGAATTGAATTTTTTGTTCGTGCTATCTTTTTTGTAGGGTCAGTTATTTTTATTCCATCTACTTCTACCCCACCTTGACGGGTAAGACGCTTTGCTGCTGACCTGGTTGGAACACATTTAGTTTTTACCAGAACGTCCACGATGGTGTCGTCTATGGAGATATGTTTTAGTAAAAATTCTTCAAGCTTTTGGGGTATCTTCTTTTTTTGAACAACATTTTTAAACTGTGTATGTGCTGCGAACGCTTTTGGCTGTCCGTGAAATTGGGTTGTCACGTCCAGAGCAAGACGTTTTTTGTTTTGGAGCGCCTGAGAGGAATTCGTTTTTATCTCTTCAAGTGGAATATCAGTAAGAAGTTCCATATAGGGAGTGATTTGTTCATCTGGAATACTCATGAGTTTTCCATACATGTCATCTGCTGAGTCGTCAAGCCAAATACAGTTTCCTGAGGATTTACTCATTTGTTTTCCATCGGTTCCAAGAATCATCGGAACTGTTAGGACGAACTTTTCCTTACTTTTCATCTTTTGGAGCAATTCTCTTCCGATGAGCATATTAAATTCTTGATCTGTTCCGCCGATCTCAAGATCAACATCCATGGCTACGGAATCATATCCTTGTAATAAGGGGTAGAGTGTTTCGTGCATCCAGATGGTATCTCCTTGTTTGAGCCGGCGTTGAAACATATCCCGTTTAAATAGTTGTACAGCGCTGATGTTACTGGCAATTTCAATAATGTCAGCCAGGTTCAGTTTTAATAACCACTCAGCGTTGTACATCATTCTCACTTTGTTGAAGTCTACTATCGGCATTACCTGATCTTTCCAGGTTTGAATATTGTGTTCAATCTGCTCAGCTGCAATGCGCTTTCGAGCTTCATATCTTTGGGATGGATCACCTGCGAGGACGGTTCCAGTTCCAAAAAGGAAGATCACCTCGTGTCCGAGATTGGCAAACTCCATGAGCTTGCGAAGACCGATGGTATGGCCTAGATGGAGTCTGTACCCGGTTGGATCGAAACCTTGATAGAGACGGATCTTCCGTTTGCTGGTGAGTGATCGGAGACCTTTCATTGTCGGGAGAATTTTATCAACCCTTCTGGAAAACAAGTCGTTTTTGTGATTTTGATTACTCGACATACTAGGTATACTATACCAGATGATAGTGAAGGTAAAGAATTCATTGATCAGGATACAACGAAGATATACAATGTGGCGTATGGCAAGACGTGTTTCATGGCGGCGTGAATGGAAGCGTCGAATGAAGAAGCTTACACTTCTTCGGACTGGATACAAATCTCCAAAAAGGACAAAACTATTACGCAGTGCAGCATTAGCTGCTTTGGTGGCAGTGATTGGAGGAGTTTTTGTTTTTTCCATTCTATTTGCATGGTTTGCGAAGGATCTTCCTCAGCCTGATAAAGTTATTCGCCGAGAAGGTTTTGCAACACAAATTTTGGATCGCAATGGGAAACAACTTTGGGACGTGTATGGTGAGGAGCGCAGGGTACCGGTTAAACTTGATCATGTTCCCCTTCACTTGCAACAGGCAGTCATCGCTATTGAGGACAAAGATTTTTACAAGCACGAGGGGTTTGATCCACTGGGTATGGTCCGCGGATTTTCTCGGTTTTTTACTCGGGGCTATGCACAAGGTGGATCAACGCTGACTCAGCAACTAGTAAAAAATGTGTTGCTCTCATCTGAGCGATCGGTCGTACGAAAAATTAAAGAATTCATCTTAGCTGTGCAAATTGAGCGCCGGTTCAGTAAAGATGAAATACTCCTTATGTACCTTAATGAGGCTCCTTTTGGCGGTACGGCATGGGGTGTTAAAACAGCGTCAGATGTGTATTTTCAGAAAGATGTGCAAGACCTCACGCTGGTTGAGTCTGCGATTCTGGCTGGGTTACCACAACGCCCAACAACATATTCCCCATTTGGGTCAAATCCAGATGCATTTAGAGGGCGGGCAACAGAGGTTCTCAGACGTATGCGAGAAGATGGCTATATTACTCGAGAACAAGAAGAGGTTGCGCTTGAAGAACTTGAGAAAGTCGAATTCAGCGCTGGTGACCGCAATATCAAGGCGCCACATTTCGTTATGTATGTGAGAGAGCAACTCTCGGAGATGTTCGGCGACCGGATGGTTGAGCAAGGTGGACTTACCGTCACTACATCACTTGATCTTGAACTGCAAGAGAGTTCTCAAGAGATTGTTGCAGAAGAGATTGAAAAGGTTGAATCACTTGATATTACGAATGGCTCTGCAGTGGTCATCGAACCTACAACAGGTGAAATATTAGTAATGGTTGGGAGCAAAGATTTCTTTGCTGAAGATTATGATGGACAGGTGAATGTTTCTTTGTCACATAGACAACCCGGAAGTTCGATAAAACCTGTGACGTATGCAACGGCCTTTTCAAAAGGATACTCTCCTGCGTACTCAATCATGGATGTCCAAACAGAATTTCCTGGAAAAACCAAAGAGGAGCCTTATATTCCAGTGAATTATGATGGGGAATATCATGGACCATTGCAACTGCGCAGAGCACTCGGTAGTTCGATTAATGTACCAGCAGTCAAGCTCCTTCAACTGATTGGGCTTGAAGATATGATGACGCTTGCGCATGATATGGGATTTACAACACTTGCGCCAACCACTGAAAATATGCGACGCGTTGGACTATCGGTGACTCTGGGAGGCGGAGAAATTCGGTTATTGGATATGGTCACTGCTTACAGTGCTTTTTCAAATGGTGGATATGGGGTAGAGCCAGTAGCAATTTTAAAGGTTGTTGATAGAGATGGAAAAGAGCTTTTTGAACAGAAACCCGTAAAGGGTCGCAGGGTGCTCTCGGAAGATGTAGCATTTCTCATCAACTCGGTGTTAACAGATAACAATGCAAGACTCATCACCTTTGGTGTAAATAGTTTAATAAACATTTCAGGAAGACCGATTGCTGTAAAGACCGGAACGACAAATGACCAGCGAGATAATTGGACGGTTGGGTGGACAAATGGTACAGCGGTAGTTGGCGTTTGGGTCGGAAATAATGACAACAGTCCAATGCGGCAAGTTGCATCTGGTGTATCGGGAGCAGCTCCGATATGGAGACGGATTTTCCTGGAAACGTTAGAGAGCAGGGATGATCCAGAGTTTACTCCCCCATCTGGAGTGGAGCAATATTCTGTTGATGCCGTGTCAGGTTTTCCAGCTCATGATGATTTTCCTTCAAGAAGTGAGTATTTCGAGAAAGGAACGCTCTCAAGTGGACAAGACCCGATTCATACTAAACTAAAAATTTGCCGATCTTCAAATCGACTTGCATCTCAAGCACAAATTGCCAATGGAGATTACGATGAGAAGGAATACTTTGTTTTTAAAGCACCATCTCTATTGGCTTCAGCAGATCGAGAGGCTTGGCAGGAAGGAATTGATGCATGGACATCAGGTCAATCAGATGAACGCTATCACCCACCATCTGATATTTGTGAGGGTGGTGATGATCTCGTCGTGCGTGTCAACAAGCCGAAAGATAAGGAGAGAATTGATAGCAATGATGTTACTTTGGAGATTGAGGTATTTTCAGACTCGAGTATTTCATGGGTGAAAGTTCTCGTAGATGGTATTGTGAGAGATACGCTGGAAACCAAGCCGTTTCGAACAACCATGTTTATTGAAAATGGACAGCATACGTTGAAGTTTCGGGCGAGAAACAGCGCTGGCAAGGAAGCTGATAGCGGGGAACTTAAGATCGGCGTGAATGCCGATTGGGAAGAGGTGACACCAACGCCAACCAACGCTCCCTCTCCTACTCCGACTCCTTAACCTTCTTTTATTCGAGTTTTCCGACGAGATCTGCTTTGAAATTCTTTTTCATGTTTATTGCTATCTTTTTTCTGATTGGTGCTATTTCTTTATCCTTCAATGACCGTTTTGGATGTCTGTAGGTGATTGTAAAGGTAATATTTTTTCCGATTGATTGTTCAGGTGAAAAAATCTCTTTGATCCTGACACTTTCGATAAGCTTGTCGGAGACACTCACCTCGTCAAGGAGAAATCCCAAAAATGTTTTAGACGGAACACTAAAGGTGAGATCCTCGATTATTGGAGGGTGCTCAGGAAGTTGTGGATATTGTTTTGAAAACGTAGCCTTTTGAGTGAGTTTATCTATATTGAGCTTAAATACCCAGGTTGTAGGAGCATCAATTTGAACCAGCTTGGGATGTAGTTGACCGATCGTTCCAACTTGAATACTGTCTACATACATTTCTGCTTGATTGGATGGATGAAGATATGGAACTACTTCATCTGAGGCTGGTTGAAAGGATAGGGTAAGTCCAATCGATTGGGTTAGATTTTCAATAATGCCCTTCATTTCTGGATATGAATATTTTGTAGAAATAGCACCTAATTCAAATGGTTGATTGGGAAGACTGTCTGCTTTTGATTGTTTGTAAAACACCGTTCCGAGCTCGAAAAGATTACATTGCTGCGTATACTTGAGATTCTCTTTGATCAAGGGAATGAGATTTTCGAGTGTTGTCATTCGCATGTATTCGTATTCACTCGACATTGGATGAAGTACTTTGCAATGGTCATCCTGGTTGAGTCCAATTGACTCCAACTGACTCTGACTGATGAGGGTTGATGAGTAGGTTTCGATAAATCCGAGTGCAGCAATTTGTTCGCGCACAATCCGGACCCAGTTTGGCTGTAACGCATCTTGGTGTGTTGGTATTATTCCTGTTGGAAGAGTCCGTGGAAGTTGGTTGTAACCGTGAAGTCTTGATATTTCTTCAATTAGATCAACATCCTTTTCGAGATCTCTTCTCCATGATGGTATCTTATAGCCGTGGTTGTTCTTTTTGATTCCAAGTTTTTCAAGGTGATGGTCTACTTCTGCTTGTTTAATCTGGATCCCAATGAGTGAGTTCATTCTTTCTGTATCGAGTGTTAAGGTTAGGGTATGCAAAACAGCTTTCTTGGTAATCGGTGAGGTTTTTTGTTTTCCTCCAGCAGTTGTTAACAGATCCTGTGTGGCTCTGGCGAGTACAGTCTCAGTTTGTGTGAGATCAAGATTTTTTTCAAACCTGTTGCTCGCGTCGGTTCTGAGCTTTAAGTGCTTGCTGGCTCTTCTAATAGCAATCGGATCATAGATTGGTACCAATAGATATACATTGGTAGTTTTTTCTGTAATTTCTGAGTTTTCACCACCCATCAGACCAGCAAGATCGATGAGTTTTGTTTCGTCCTCTATTATAATTTCTCCTCCTGCAAGTGTTCTTTCCAGGTGATCAAGCAAGGTGATTGTTTCCCCAGGTTTTGCAGCACGAAGGGTCAGGGCTCCTGTGATGTTTCCCGAGTCGAAAGCGTGCATTGGTTGACCAGTTTCATGCATTATGTAGTTGGTGATATCAACAATATTATTGACAGCATTGATTCCAATTGCGTTCAGCCGTTTTTTCAATTTTTGTGGTGAATTCCCGATTTTGACGTTTTCCAATTCAATTGCGCTATAGGTAGGACATAAGTGATCCTCGTGAATATGAAGCTTTTTGGTTGGTGGAAGATTGGTTTTCAGTTTTGGAGTTGGTGGAATATTCAGGTTCAATCCAAAAACGGCTGCGGTTTCTCGGGCGATGCCGATGATAGAAAGAGTATCTGGACGATTTGAGGTGATTTCGAATTCAAACAGAGTCTCTTTTCCTTGAGTTGAAACGTTCTCGACTTTGTTGCCAGCAAAGGTCATTTCTTGAGCAAACATTTGATCAGAAATGCCTTTGGTGTTTACGTACTGGTTGATCCATGATTTTGGAACTATCATATGTCAAGCAGTCTTAGATCTCCTGCAACTAAGCTTCTGATGTCGTTGATACCGTATTTGAGCATGGCTAGGCGGTCAGCACCCATACCAAAGGCCCAACCTTGATACTTGGTGCTATCTATTCCGCAATTTTCAAGCACTTGCGGGCGAACCATGCCAGACCCAAGAATTTCCATCCACTTGCCTGTCTCAGTTTGCATTTCGACTTCGATGCTCGGTTCGGTGTAGGGAAAGTGATGGCTGTAAAAACGTACTTTTCTCTTTTCTCCGAAGAGTTGCTTGACTGTGTATTCAAGGATGCCAAGCAAATCAGTTAACGTTGTTTGTTCATCAACCATGAGACCTTCTATTTGATGAAAGCTAGGAAGGTGGGTTGCATCGATGGTATCGCGTCTGTACACCCTACCTGGAGAGATAATGCGGATGGGAGGCTGGTGATTTTGCATATAGCGAATTTGAACGGAGCTTGTATGTACGCGCAGGAGTTGATTTTCGTCGAAATAATAGGTTTCCTGGGTGTCGCGACTCGGATGATCGGGTCCCAAAAGAAGCTTTTGGAAGTTTATTTCATCCCACTCGATTTCTGGTCCGAAGGCTACGGTGAAGCCGAAATGCCTGAAAATGTCTTCAACTTCGTGCATGATTTTGGTGATTGGATGGAGTTGACCCATCGTTGGACGGATTGAAGGAACAGTTGGATCAAAAAATGATTTTTCTACTTTTGGGGTATCTTTTTGTTTTTGACTCAGGTTGAGTTCATTTTCGATTGCGGTTTTGGCGTCGTTTATTGCTTTTCCTGTTTGAGAACGGTCTTGAGGAGAAAGTTTTGCCATCTTGGTGGTAATCTGGTTGATTTTTCCTTTTCTCCCCAAGTAGGTGATACGAATATATTCGAGTTCTTCAGTAGAGCCAGCATCGGAAATGAGTGCTAATGCCTCATTTTTTAAATTGATTAGCTGGTCACGCAGATCTAGACTATTCATAGGTTTATTGTAATACACTTACGCCTTACATTTGTATCGAGAATTAATCACATTAAAAAACTCCCCTTGGGGAGTTGGTTTTTCCATAATAACACTCCCCTCGTTTACAGTGGACTAAAGAAAAAGGTGGTGGTTGAGTTTAATTTCATCAGAATCATTTTAATTGGATTGGCTGGCTGTTTCAACTACTGCCTTGAACGTATCAGGATCTTTGACTGCGAGGTCCGCAAGGATTTTACGATCGATATCAATGTTGCTTTTTTTAAGAAGATTCATAAAGGTTGAGTATTTCAATCCGTTCGCGTACTCTGTGAGACCTGCATTTATTCTTTGAATCCAAAGTCTGCGAAAATCTCTTTTGCGAAGTTTTCTACCAACGAATGCATATTGACCGGCATGCAGATCAGCTTCTTTTGCTACTTTATAGAGACGACTTTTGGTCATGCGCATTCCTTTGGTGCGTTCGAGAACCTTCTTGTGTCTTCTTCTTCTAGTAGGACCGGTTTTTACCCGCATATCAATTTATGCTGCTCCGAGCATGCGTTTAATTTTTATCGCCATTTTGCCTGTTACTGATTTTGGTACATGATATTTTCGGATCTGTTTTTTGCTCTTTTTTCTCCGCAAATGTCGCATATTTTGGGTACGTCGAAGAACCTTGCCAGTTTTGGTGACTCTAAACCGTTTGGATACCGATTTTCTGGTTTTCATCTTGGTTTTGGTCATGTTATTTTACTTTTTTTGACTTTTTGATTGGTGATAGCGTCGTAAGTAACAGCTTTCCTCTCAAGTTTGGTTCTCTTTCCATGGTAGCAAGATCCTGGAGCTCGTTGTAGGCTCGTTTGATAAGCTCGAAACCAAATTCCTTTCTGGTGATCTGACGACCCACGAATTTTACCACAAGGTTGACTTTGTCACCTTCCTCGAGGAATTCCCTGGCACGATTGATGCGAATTTGAAAATCATTTTCAGCAATGAACGGTGTGAATCGGATTATTTTAAGATCTTGAGTCTTGGCTCTCTTTTTTCCCTCCATGTGCTTTCGCTTTTCTTGATATTTGAATTTTGCAAATTCAACAATTTTTGCAACTGGCGGTTTTGCATTGGCGGCAACCTCAACCAGATCAAGACCTTCAGCCTTTGCCTGTTTGAGTGCCTCCTCTTTGGTCATAACACCAATTTGATTTCCATCCTCGTCAACCACGCGAAGCTTATCAGCTTGAATGTAGTGATTTATTTGCCAATATCTTTTCATACTCAGTTATCTCGAGAAAGCATTATACCATGGAGAAGATTAATATTTTTCTGCTATTTCTTGGATGACTCTGTCTTTGAAGATGTTTAGTTTCATGCTGCCTTGATCTTTTTCCCCTCGCATTCTGACAGAGACCGTATTTGATTTTTGCTCTCGATCGCCAACTATTGCCATGTAAGGAATTTTTTGTAGCTCTGCTTCTCTAATGCGTTTTTGCATGCTGAGCGAGCGGTCGTCAATCTCGATCCGAACATCTCCATGCCGTAATGCGCTTGTGACCTTTTCTGCATATGCTAGGTGTTTATCTGATATAGGGATTACTTTCACTTGTGTGGGAGAAAGCCAAATCGGAAATGCTCCAGCATAATGTTCGATGAGAAAACCGATTGATCGCTCCATCGCTCCAACGGATGATCGATGAATGACTATCGGTTGTTCTTCTTCTCCTTTTTCATTGATGTAGGAAAGATTAAATCTGGCTGGTAAGCAGAAATCGTATTGAACGGTAAAGGCTGTTTCTTCTTTTTCAAGCACATTTTTCATTTGTACATCGATTTTCGGACCATAAAAGGCTGCTTCATCTGGGGCTTCGTAGTATGGAGATTTTCTCTGATTGAGTACTCTTCTTAAGAGATTTTCTGCAAATTCCCAATGCTCTGGTGCATCGTAGTACTTTTTTAGGTTGTTTCTATCTCCCAAGGATAATCGATACACGAAGTCTTTTTCTATCTTGAGTTTCAACACTTTGGCAATATATTCAATCAGGTCGAGGACGAAGCCAACTTCTTTGGCAGCCTGATTTTTGCGAACAAAATTGTGAGAGTCTGCCAGGACAAACTCCCGAACTCGGAGGAGACCAGTGAGTTCACCAGATTTTTCGTATCGATAAAGTGAGGCCATTTCGGCAAAGCGGATCGGTAGTTCTTTATAGCTGCGAGGTTTACTCATGAACAGCGCAAAGTGGTGTGGACAGGTCATGGGCCTTAAGATGAGTTCATCATCATCAATGGTCATAGGAGGATACATCGTATCCGCGTAGTAGGGATAATGTCCTGATTTTCTGTAGAGATCGGTTTTGGCAATGCTGGGTGTTTTAACGTGTTTATAGCCACGCTTGATTTCTTCATCAACGACGAAACGCTCGATCTCCCTCCAGATGGTAGCGCCTTTTTCAGTGAAGAGCGGTAGCCCCTTTCCCACGAGGTCTGAGAAGGTGAAAAGATCTAAGTCTTTGCCAAGTTTTCTATGGTCTCTCTGCTTAGCTTGTTCAAGAAGAATAAGATATTGGTCAAGATCAGTCTGTTTATCAAATGCCGTACCATAGATGCGGGTGAGCATTTTATTTTTATCACTTCCTCGCCAGTATGCACCGGCAACACTCAGCAGCTTAAATGCGGTAATTCTCCCAGTCGATTTTACATGCGGCCCTGCACAGAGATCGACAAACTCATCTCCCGTCCAGTAGACAGTTGCTGATTCCCCCTTGGATTCTATTTCATCAAGCCATTCTTGTTTGTATGGATTTCCTTTAAATAATTCACGTGCTTGTTTGATTGAAATTTCCTCTTTTTTGATTGGCAGATCTTTTAACATTATTGTTTTCATCTCTGCTTCGATTTGGGGAAAATTATCCTCACTGATTTTGTGTTCTCCCCCACCCTTTGCGGTTGGATCAAAGTCGAAATAAAATCCATCCTCTGTAGCTGGTCCCATGGCCATTTTGATGCCAGGAAACAGTTTCAGCATAGCTTGGCTGAGGACGTGTTCTGCACTATGACGAATTGACAAGAATTTGTCAGCTTTATCTGTATGGCTGTTTTGCATTGACATATTTATATTCGGATACCCTTCTTCGTTTCGCGAGTTTCGACTAATTGCACATCCTGCCATGTTCGAGATCAGACACTTCGGCGGGAAGCATATTATCTAAAATTTATAACGAATACAAAAAAAAGACCCCTTATTCAGGAGTCTTTCGCTGCGCTCAAGACGGTTCCATCCTGATTTGGTCTTTATTCTCCCCGTTCGCGGGTTGACGCTTTGCTTCCCAATTGGTGAGGCTGGATCAAGGCAAAGATTGTTTCTACTAAATAGTATAGCAGTGGCTGTCAACGAATACTAGAAGATGGGAATCGTATTCTTCAGTTTACGATTGTGAAATTGCATGGACATTTTACTCTGAAGGTGTCGGCGTTGGTGTTTTTTGCTGTTCATGCTGAGCTTGTTCAATAATGTCCAATGCGTTATTTACCTGTTCCGGTGAGACTGTAAATGTTGGGTTGTTTTGCAAGCTTTCCTCAGATAATGGTTGGGTTTGGAGTTGTTGCAGAAGCGATGGCCCGAAGAAAGGGAATGATTCTGGAAGTATACGTTGGACTTGAGGGATGATATAGGTTGTTACCAGCGCATAGAGTAATCCTCCAAGTATCAGATACACAAAAATTGAACCTAGTGCTCTGCTAAAACCAGCGACAAAATTTCGCGCGAAGATGGCCCCGTATCCTGCTTCGTAGATTGTTTTTCCCTCTCTTTTTATCTGGGATTGTTCGCCTTGTTCATCCGGCATTGTTACTATTTGATCACATTCTCTTACCGTTGATCAAGTGGAGATAGAGGTGTGAAGTAATTTATTTGTTTTTAGAATCGGATTCTGGATCGTTGGTGTTAGCATCCTTCTTCTCCGAAGGAGAATCATGCTGTTCCTTGCTCCCAAGGATATCCTTTCGGGTTCCGACTATCGACTGAATTTTGAAGTCTGGGCCGATTCTTACACCAAGCGTGTACTTGTTTCTATGTATTGCTGAAACTCTGCGATCTTTGTCGATGAATTTTGGAAGTTCTTCATTATCGTCAGGCATAGCTGGGTGGGCGGAAGAGGGCTCGAACCTCTGACCTTTACGATGTCAACGTAACGCTCTAACCAGCTGAGCTACCCGCCCCAGATCAGGATATTGTACAAAATATCTCTTAGTTATTCAATAAAAAAGGGATAGTCGGTTTGATGACACATACATCTGATGATAGAAATGCTACTATGAATTTAATGGCAAAGAATTTTCGTAAGTCAGCACTTTTTGAGGAATTTGATAGAGTTGAACGATCATTTTCAACTAATGAGCTAACAATCCAACTCGGATTTCCTTTACGAATCGAAGATAGAATAGCTCATTATCTCCCTTCTACCAGAATTCTTGACTTTTATAAAGAACCGGACGCTGAATCGATCAGACTACGCAAGGATATTTTTGAAGAGGGAAGCAAAGGAAACACGTATGTCCTTGTCTACTCCTACCATGAAAACAAGCTAGTCATCGTGCCTTCATGGCATCCTCTCAACCGAACCACGATATTACCCAGTCACGCGGGAGATTACGGTTCTGGCGTTTTTGAAGGAAGTAGTGTAGAGCCGGAAGTCTCTGGCAGGAGAATTGTGGGAGCACATTTGGTTTTGCACCCTCTGCGGATGAAACGATTTGAGATATCCCTGAAAAGTAGGTTTTTTTCGCTACCCTGTTTGCCCGAGACATTTGATCTTGCAATTCGGGATCTGGTTGCAGTTTTGGGGGAGGGAATACTCACCAACTCCAAAAGAGAAATTTCGAGAGCCTATCTTAGACCATCAGCGCGACCAGGACCTGGCGGTGTCGGAGTGAGTCTAAAAGAACATCACCAGATTGATGTGGCTGCAATGGCTTTACATTGGCCTTATTATTTCAATCATCCAAAGAGAGTTTACGGTGGATCGGGTTTGCGTATCGCTTTTTTTCCGGACCAACGTTTGTTTCCAATTTTGGGAAAAAATGCGTCAAACTATGGAGATGCCGGCCGAGTGGGAAAACTTGCGCGTAATATCAAGGGTATTGATGAGGCAGGTTACTTCGGACCTTACACGGTAGATAAAAATGGTGGGATCGCATCATATGTGAACTTTCAGGAACCTGGTGTATTTGATGCTCAGTACGAGAATGTGGTCATCGCGGATGGCCCAGGAGAGGGGGTACTGGCATATGACGGAGAAACGTTGTATTATCCCCCACTTGAGGTAAATCAACTTCCTTCATCAACGATGTGGTTTATTGTCAGACATCTTGCCCAACGTATGAATATTCGGGTTGAAGAAAAGTCTTTTAGTTTACGTTCGGTCAACAAGAATTCTTTAGCACTCGCCTACGTTGGAAATGCTGCGAGACTGGCACCAATCGGCTCCATAACGGTGGTGCGTGAGAATGGTAGTCTGGTTGGTAAGTACACACTCGATGCTAGGCGGTTTGCGCCTTTGATTAAGCGATTTGAAAGTGAGATGTCTGGTCGAACTGAAGCTTCATATCCATTCCTACTGACAGCTGTTGACCTTGATGGAGGGAAAATCGCTAGGGAGAAGTTAGACATTATTTATAAGGGTTGGTTATAAGAGTTTCAAGGATCAGGATTCAATTCGTCAATGGGACAATCCATCTAAGTTAAGTTATCTATACCGAAACACAACGATTCAGCCAAAAGATCTTTTTCATAATCATAAATCATATTGCAATAAATCTCACGCTAAACAGGTGGTTGAGAGTAGTATCTCGCCAACGAGACGGCGTATCTCATCATTGCAGAATGAACGGCTAATGCAATTTGTGGATTGTATTTGTCGATCCAATGATTGGGATTTTCACCAATACTTTGTATCTCCTGATTGACGGTGGCTCTGAGATGATCCGTAAGTAAACCAATCTTGTGGTCATAATGCCCTCTTTGATAATAGTTTTCGATACAGTAATTTGTTGGGGTTTGTAGAGCTCTTCTGAATACCAATTTAGCATCTTCGAATCCTTCAATGGGAATTGCATTTTGATCAAAAAAGTTTTCTAAGAAATTAAGATGAGAGAATATCCTGCGGGTGTATGGTTTTGGTCCATACATGGAGATATCGTTGATCAATGATTCTCTGTAGTCTGAAGGTTGGATGTTGAATTCATCTCTATCCGGTTCGATAGCATGTGATTGGCAGTAGATCAGATAACTGGTTTGGCAGGCTTTAATGTATGCATAGGCAGCCTGGATTTCATCGTCTCCAGTAGATGGTAGCATATCTTCCCAGGTTGAATTACCCTGTCCCCTATCTCCTCGAATCCTCATTCCCATGCCGTGAAACACTGAACCACCATCAACACCCAGGCATAAGGCTCTGGCAATTGTAGGAACTTTTCCTGAAACTACCTCCTCATTGACCCTCTCCAATACGTCTTTAAGCGGATAAAATTCGGCTTGTGGATTTGCGGAAGCTAATACGCGTTTAGCGATGAGTCGTGTGTCAGAGCGTGCAGAAAGCACACCGTTTAAGACTGGTGAAGAGTTTAAGATGCCTGCTAAAATAATTGAGATGTCGGAAAAAGCCAATTTATTCCCTACCTCTACGGCTAAGTTTTCATTATCCACAGGAATGTTTATATTAGTTTGAAAACCTAATCCGCTAAATTGGCTTAAGCCACGCATATACTGCTGATCCGTTTCAGTTGCCCAGTCTTGTCCAATTAAAGGGAAGAAGTACGTTTGGTGCGTGTGGCTTTCGGGATCTAGTTGGAGATATTGCTTTGCAGTCGTTAGACCTGCTTTTTGCAAGTAGGGGTGTGGGTGAATGTCCGGCAGCAATGCTGTAGGCTGTGCACCCAGGAACAAAGCGTGCTGTCCAGATTGAATGGCAGTATCTAGCAGTCGTGCCCGTGAAGATTGGATGTGCCTTAGAATTGCATTGAAACCCTGCATTCCTCCGATACGCTTAATTTCTATGGCGTTGATGAGTAGCTCGGGATCTATCTCTGTTTCGGGTCCGTTTATATTTTCAAGTTTAAGATTGTTCATGTCCCCTGATGTTTCAGGGTCACTTGTTATTAAGTGATCTTCATCTTCGGTGCCAATAAATATTTGATCGGGAGAAAGTAGCAACGGTGGTATACTGACATTTGGACTAAGACACCAAGGTATCAAGTCTCCGTCAATTGCAGGATTATACTCAGAAATTGATCCAGCTCTTAGGCGCCACAGTTCATGTTTTACGTTTCCGCTCAGATCCATCAAAATAGCACCCTCTCCCTGATGAATATCTGGTTCTCGGTTGCCTGTCGGAAGCAGTTGGCCATGAAGATTTAATATTTCTCCTCTGCCGATGTTTTTATGCGTTACTTTTTCTTGTTTAGTCATAAAAAAACCTCCGGAATGGAGGTTGTATATTTCTTGCTATCTATTAGTAGTTACTTTTCCGCAAGAACACAACCTCCTTTGCAGAAGCTAAAAAATTCAAAAGATGTGGTGATTCTTGTAATCAGATTCATTTTTGTTAGGTTTATCAAGTTACATTATTGATTATTAATTACTATTTAAAACCGTTCTTGAAAGTTATTTTTTTAAAATTCTCTATGATTTTGGATGCGTATGGTATTTCGTTATATTCAGAGCGAACTTGTTTAAAAGTTTTCCCTTTTAGGTACTCAGGATATAGTTTTAAACGCCAAATAAGACCATCTAAATCGAGTTCTGGGTGAAACTGGACTGAATAGATATTGTTTTTAATTTTGTACGCCTCTACTCGGCACGTTTTAGATTTTGCCAATAGCATTGCCTGTTTTGGCAGTTTCGTTACAGAGTCCTTATGACCAAGAACAACATGGAAATTATCTGGAATATTTTCGAATAGATCCGATTTTCTTCCCTCCTTGGTTAACGAGACAGAAATAGTGCCTGTTTCAGCTTGATCCTCATCATTCTCTACTTTTCCCTCGAGGAGGTTGGCAATTATTTGGTGTCCGAAACAGATAGCTAGGAGTGGCTTATCTCTTTTAATGATTTCTCTTAGCAATGGAAGGAATTTCTCAACTTTCCTACGGATATCTGGAGGCCAATCTGTAGTGTTGTATTGTCCTGAAGCGCCGGTAATTACTGCTTGATAGTTATCAAGAGCTTCTGGCTTAGGAAGAGTATTTCCATTTTTTAATACGTTAATAATTTTGAGTTCATCTGGCAGGTATCCACCTTTTTTCATAATGCAGGTTTGCTCATGGATCTCTGATCTGTCGGTTCTGAATTGGAGAAGGAGAGTTGGTTTTTTCATAGTCCTAGATTATTTGAATTTAGTGCTCCGTAGGCCTCATCAAACAAACCGTACGGAGTTCTTGACACATCAGTTGTATAGGCTATAGCTCCTGCTTTTGGTAAATCGGGCATTCGTAAAATGAAACCATCTCCTCTTCTCTTAACTCTCTCATGAAATTCGAGTAGAGTATCACGAACCTTATCCATATCTTCTCCCCTTAGGGCTTCAGGTAAAGGCCATACATCTCTAGCTATAATCTGACCATCTAGTCCATTCGCAATTGCTAGCATATTTTCCAGGGTAAACTGACGTTGTAGAGCTTGTAAAACAGCTTGCACAGCCAGAGTCCAGTTCGTGTCTCTTGGATTATCTTCAGCAATAAGTACATCCTGGGACGAATAGATTCTCGGCATATATTCCAGATTATTTCTTCCAACAGTTCCAAGATATTTAAACAGGGAAGGGTCTCTTTGAGCTCTTTGCCATAGCTTTCTCTCTAGCCTTCCTGGTATCATGAGATCCATGTTGTTCTTGGCATAAATATCTTCGAGATTTTCTTGACCTACCAGCATTTTACTTAGAACTCTTACATATACCTCTTGACTTTGCTCAAAGTAATCAGCCTCGATTTTTCCATCATGTGCGAGATCATAGCTCATCGTTCCAGTACAAGCGCTTTCTCCATCTTCTTGCCATTGACCATTCCATCTAAATGTGTGAGCTATACCTTTTATAATTACGGCACTTATTCCAGGGGATGCTTCCAAGTCTAAGAGTCTTGACATCACGACTCTGCTGTCGACGTTCATATCCATAGCACCCTCAATATGCTTTGAAGCTGCTTCCAGAGCCCTTGGCCATTCCGAGAATTTTTTGATACCCCTTTTCTTTCCATCTGGGTACATAAGAATATCTCCAGCCTTAAACCGTCTTACAATATCTAGACCTTCATGATTTTCAATAATAGTTTCACCCTCTACAAGCTGAACCACTTTTGCTGCACCATAATTTCCGTCGCTTCTAGCTGCTCTGATCATTAGCCCTAAAGGATACTCACTTTGCATAGCGGCTTGAGAGTACATCTGATCAATTTGTCTGATCATGTTTTGACCGAGGTTTGGGATAGATTCAACATTGCTAACGATATGATTAGGAGTATGTTCTGCAAATCCTTCTTTGACTAACCAATTGTGGAAGTCAGCTTTATTTTGTGCACGTTGAGCAACTTCTGTCGGAAGTCCATATCTCTTCCAAGTTGCAGTGTTAGGAAATTCGGGTGGATAAAAGTTCACATATGGAATATACAATCCAACTTCCCCTTTCTTTGTAGGAATATCTTGCAATCTTTCAACAGCTGTTAAGCTTCGATTTGCGAGTATTCCTCGATAGAGAACTTGGGCGAACAACCGATCCGCATCTGTAGTAAGTACGTACCCCTTGGCTTCTTGGTTCATCAACTGATCTATGCTTCGGAAGTCATAGTGACCTCCTACATCCAATTGTGTTTTCGGAGAAGCTCCATCCAACAGTCCAACACTTTTACCACTTTTTAAGTCTTGACTAACAACGTTGTGATTCCCTACTTCGAAATCGTGACTTGGATAGATTAGTATGTCGCGTTCTTGTTTCATATTCCTTTAGAAACAAAAAAACCTCCTGGTTTGGAGGTTTCGTGTTTTTGCTTATTTTTAATTTTTATTTACAACGTTTCCCCCAAACCAAAACTGCCCTTGGTAATAAGGACAAAAATAGGATCAATAAGCATGTAGGTTTGAGAGACTTTGTTCATAATTGTTATATTTAGCAAATATGTAATGGATGTGTCAAGCACTAAAAAAAACTTATTGAATTCGTAAGAGGTTATCCAGCCTGAGTAGACATATATCTCTCTTGAGAGAGCATGAATTTGGTTCCCGACTTGCCGACACTACCCCAATAGAATGATCTGTGTGAGGATCGACTATTGACGGTGTGCATCCAGGTTTTAGATTCATGAACACGTTTTCTGAGCAAGATAAAGAGTTGTCGGATTTTATCGAAAAAGTTTAGATGATACGTACCAGGGCTGACAATTGTTTGCTCGACTGCAATTTCAAGTTCTCCAACTAGTCCTCCGGCTTCTTCGGCGAGTTTTTCGAGTTCTTTCTTTAGTTCCTCTTGGATGGATTTTATTTGTTCTTTTAGTTGTTCTTCTTTCCTATTAAACACAAGCTGTTCTTCTCTTCTTACATACTCAAGGTGGGACCGCTCTTTCTTGATGATGTCTTTTTCCCTTCTCTGTATTTCTATGTCGATATCAAGATGTTCTCCCATGGAAATTTCACCGGAAAGTGGCTGTGGAGTCCAGTTCTTTTGGGTGACTTGGCGAATCATATCTCCACCAATACCCATGGCAGCATCCTTAGCAGCCTGACGAGTCCCACCCCCAAGTTCTCGAAAAGCTTCAAAGAAACTGTCTGAACGGAAGTTGTTTTGTTTTTTCTTGTTATTCATAATTGCTCAAGTACAGTACCAAAATATACTTCCTGCTTGAGGAAGTTTGACGAATATTAGCATAAATATTCTTCCAAGTCAAGAATATTATGGGATATTAAATCATAATTACATTTTGAGCAGTTCGTCGGTCACTTTTCGTTTTCGTAAACTGGCCCGGATGGCATCTCGCTCATGAGCGTTACTTTTCAATGTTTCCTTCAGCTTCTCATCGCCGACTGAATCTATAAGTCTATCTACTTCTTCTTCAAAAACAGTTGTTTTCAGATCATTGGCAATTTCATTTAAGATCAGCTCAAGTCTCAGCGTTCGCTCGGCTTCTTGGTGGTATTCTTTTCGTAATTGATCGCTAGTTTTGCCCAGAGAGATAAGGTATTGCTCCAGAGAAAGACCAAGTTTTTCTATTTGTTCCAAGAGACGAGAAAGTTGGCGATTTACTTGTTCTTCGATGAGAAATTTTGGTAGGTCAAATTTCACCTCGTTAATAAGTTCATCAAAGATTTTTGCCAGCCGTTCATCGAGAGAGGCTTCTTTTTGTTGTACGGTGTCATCTTGTTGTTTTGGGGAGTCGGTATCTTTTCCTGGAGTCCAGATTTTGCTAGCAGCCTTTGCACCTATCACAATTTTTTTATAGTCGCCAAGTTTAATGGATGGTTTT
Source organism: Candidatus Chisholmbacteria bacterium (assembly GCA_963704905.1). Classification (GTDB taxonomy): domain Bacteria; phylum Patescibacteriota; class Microgenomatia; order UBA1400; family Chisholmbacteraceae; genus CAVPHZ01. The sequence goes on along the minus strand of CAVPHZ010000002.1, from coordinate 243,768 downwards.
TCAGCCAATGTTGCGGTAAGTTCCCAGGTTTGACCTTCTTCAAGGCTGTTGGGCTCCACCTTGGGACTGACAATCGGTTTGAGTTTTAACTGTTTTACTTTTTCAGCGTATGCTTCAGGTAAAATGTATTGTAACGCTTGCGTATAGAGTGACTGTTTCCCTACTTGCTCCTCAACAATTTTGTCTGGAGCTTTACCCTTGCGAAACCCTTTTACCTCGAGTGTTTTTTTTGAATCGAGTAAGGCCTTGTTGTATGCAGTTTTGACTTTTTCCCAGGAAATTGTCAGTTTGATGTGAATTGTTCCATCAGGGTCTTTGGTTATCTGTTTAACTTTTTTTGTCATTGTTATGAGTCTCCTTTGGTTTTGGCTGAGCGTTAGATGAATTACGTATTTTTTCGAATTTAACTGCACGCCTATAGGCATTGGGTGTGCGGTATGCGAGCTTTACGCGAGATTTAATTTTCGAATAGAACTTAGCCACTTCCTCACTCCGTTGGTCGGTGTAAACACTTGGTCACTGCGTTTCTCAATGTAAACATTGCTTTAATCGAATCTCAATGAGGACATCCGTCATTATACTCTTTGATGTAAACATTTCAGTATATTCGTGTGCCGAGGAGAGGACTCGAACCTCCAAGGACAAAAGTCCATACGGTCCTAAACCGTACGCGTCTACCAATTCCGCCACCCCGGCGTGTATAGAAATATACGAAACATGCGTATTTTACTCTTCTTGAGAAATAATTGGAAGGTTTGAGGAATATGGTTAATACTCACCCGTTCGAAGTTCATCGAGGAACTGATTTACCCCATGTGCCCATGAGCCGTTTGATTTTGGTGTGTAGATTTTCATAATTTCCTCTGGTTCTTGAAGACCCCTACTCAAGTAATTTTCTGAGATACCTTTCATGACAGATTCGATCCCTTCTTCCCAGGAATCGAAGCAGAGTGTGCCTTTTGAGTGAATTCCATATCCCCAGGCATTGTGGCAGTCGTCAGAGGGCATCTTCTTGCCTAGGTTTGACTCTTGCTGAGCGATTGCCACAAATAAATATGGATCGATGTTGTATTGTTGGGCTGTTTTAAATATGAATTCCCCATATCCAGCCATTGGAGAGGCATATCTTTCCAGATAAAGATCGATCATGACTGGTCTTGCATCACCGGTTCGAATTGCGGTTTTGATGTCGTTTGCTGCCAGTGGAATGGCGGCATATGCCAAGAATGGTGTTTGTGTCTGTGTTATGCGTTGCGTTTCTGCAGCTATAAGTGATTGAATTTCTTCGGTTCTGCTGATGTGGGCGTAGGTTTGGAGACTAAAAAATAACGTAACGATTGTTGCTGGAAACCATGTGAGGACGATGAATAAGCGTTTCATAATGGCGGCAGGTACCTGAAAACGTTATCAACCTTTTAAACTGGTGTAAATAGTCAATTCATATCAATCGTGACATATTTTGAGATGGAATGTCAAGGAAGGATATGTTTTGTCTTTGTCTGCTCCAATAATTATTTCTGAAATGTAATACTTTATATTTACTCTATCCGTTTACTTTTACTTGCATTCTTACCACTTTACATTTCTTGGAACCATTTGATAATTAATTTCATTACTCACTGAATTTTATGTGAGTTTTACTTGGAATTGATGTGCTTGGGGAGAATTTTATCGAACACATTTCGAAGAGTCGATCTTTGTGGTAGTTTAATGGGTAGAGCAGATGAATTTTCTTTCGTGGTTTCTTTTGACCAGACAGAAAGGATGACCCATTCATTGGATGGGTTCTTTTTCGCAACAACTTCCACTTTTTGATTATTCCAAGTTTTATAGTAAATCCATGCTCCTTTGCTTTTAGCAAAGCGTGATTGATCTGGCTTATACCAAACAGCCCAGACATCATTTTGAGAGAGTTTCCTCTCATGCATCCGTTGGAGAGCGTGATTGGTGAAAATTAAGCCTTTAAAACTGTTTGACATATGGTAATGATGTTTCTATTTTTTGTGAACGTTTTCGAAAATATTAGAACTCATTTAAGACAAATTGTTAGTTCGTCCCGCTTCGCGGAGCTCGCTACTCAAGCGCGGCGATCCAACCCGCCGCGCTTCAGTTATTTTTTGCGCTAGCGATTTTTGCTCGGCTAAACCGAGCATTTAATTCTTACGATAAACAACTGAATTAAAAATTCTTGGATTTTCAGATTCGATTTGTTTGACTGTTGTTATAGGTATTAAACCTAACATTTTTAATTCAATAGGAATACTACTTGTATATTCATCTAAACTTTTTCTTGTGTATGTTGGTACTATTACCCATTTCGTTTTTTCAAACTCATCAATAATTTTAGTATCTAATTTAAAACCAAAAAGCTTTTCAATATATTGGTTAAATGGATTGATAGGATCACTTTCTCTTTTTCCTGATGCATCTCTTTCTTCCGGCTCAGGTGGACCGTTAGGTTCTACTAGCTCTCGTGTTATCCATAACCCATGTTGTTTTAACATTCGAGAAATTACATTTCCTAATGTTTGATATTGCTCTGGTGTAAGATAATAACCTAACACATCACTTATTATTAAATCTGCGCTGGTATCTTTTTCTATTTTCAATACATCTTGCTGTACAAATTCAAAAGTAATTTCTTTGGGTAGTAATCCAAATTCTTGATATATTCTATCGATTTCTAAGGGTGCTTCCTGAATATCATAGACAGTTAATCTACCTTTAAATCCTTTCTCTTTTAAGTAGGTAGCTGTGTCTATAACACTTCGTATACTTATCACCCCCAAAAGTACTGCATTGGAAGCATGATTGATTTTATCGGTAACTTGCGATAATAGGGTAGGTTCGTTTTCAATAGACATAAAAATATCTGACGGAAACCCAGTTAAACTTGGGTATATTGCAAGGCCGTCCTGAAGTCTAGGTTTTGGATTATACCACTGTCTTTTTACCTCAAGTTCCGATGGGGGTATAAGCGACCCCCAAGATTGTAGAAAAGATAATTGTTGCAGTGGTGTATGCATTCCTCCATCAAAAAATCTTTGCACGCGAGGACTAAATGATAAATTTGACTGATTATCAGTAAGACTTAATGAAAATACAGCGTTTCTAAGCTGTGAATTTAATTCAGATTGTGGTGTCGTTTCGTTGCTCATATTTTACAATCTAATTTAATAGTTTTTTTTGTTACATTCACATCTCTATCGATAATGTTTTGTTTTCGTAAAAATGTTTATATATAATATGAAACCAGTTGAAAAAAAGTATTTGTTTTTAATGACCTATTCGGACAGCTGTAAATAATTACTAACTGGTTCCGCCGGTTAGGCCATTTAAGTTAAAAATAAGTTCTTTAAAACTTACGTTTTTCTTCATTCTTTTTAACGGGCGGCTCTCGGCGAATCTGGATTTTGCCTTTGCAGATCTATCTGCGGAGGTGAGCGCAGCCAGTGCTGCCCACACTCCCAACCCGATTTCTTTTTTTGTGAGCCCGGAAGGATTCGAACCTTCGACCAATTGCTTAAGAGGCAACTGCTCTACCGCTGAGCTACGGGCCCTTAAAATACAGAGCTTTATTTTGAGTAAACCTAAAATTCTTTAATGTTCAGGATACTCACTATGTTATTTCTCCTGAATTAATTTCAATTTATAACCTCTATTCCGGCTCTTAATAGCATGTTCCCGTAAAGTAGCATCCGATCTTGTAGCATGTGTCTCCGTATAGACAATCTTCACTGGTCGCTTATATCTTAAGGATCTAGCACCTAAGACATTATCGGTATTATGCTCCAACTCTCTTCGTATTGGGTCTGTGGTTATTCCTGTATAGAGAGAACCATCGTAGCACTGCGCTATGTACACGTACCACTGTGAATAATTCATAGTGTCTATTTGCATGATTTTTCCATTGGTTGTGCCCCAGGAGGGATTCGAACCCCCGACCCTCTGTTCCGAAGACAGATGCTCTAATCCACTGAGCTACTGGGGCGAGCGTAAAGATTATATCAAAACGCCCTTCATGAGATGTATTGGTGATTTATTGACCCTGAGTAGTAATTTGTGTATGGTTTAGCAAACTATGGCGCGTACGTACGATAAACTTGTCAATAAAGCATTTAGCGGTTCTTCTAGAGTTGAGCTGAAACGTACAGAAACGTTGCAGTTGGATGGCGAAGAAATTGAGTTCACTCAACCATTTATAACCATTTCCAGAGAACCTGGTAGCGGTGGAAAACCGGTCGCCAAATTAGTTTCAAAATGGTTGAGTTTTGATTACTACAATAAAAAGCTGATTAGCGATTTGGCGAGTAGCGCTCGAAAACGTAAGGCGCTTGTTCAATCTGTTGATGAGCGAGGGAGAAACTTTATTGAAGACATGGTACATAGTATGTTTAACCCCGATTATGTCTCAGATATCCAGTACATGCGATATCTGAGTTCGGTAATACTTTCGGCAGCTATAAAAGGGGAAGTGGTAATTCTTGGTCGTGGAGCAAATTTCGTTACCCCATTCAATAGCGGACTCCATGTGAGAATTCAAGCTCCGTATTTAGTCCGCGTTGAAAGAGCTGTTAAGCATGAGGGTATTTCCAGGGATAAGGCTATCCACGTTATTAAGGACACTGATACACATCGGAAGCAATTTATCAGCCAGTATTTTAACAAAGATATTTCAAATGCCAACTATTATGATCTGGTTATAAACACTGCAGATATGAATATTCAAGATGCAGCTGAACATGTCGTTTTGGCTCTGAAAAATAAGTTTCCCGACTATGCGAAGAAGCGTAAAAAATTATTTAGAAAATTACTCCTCACTTTTTAGTCACTCCCCCTCTTCAATTTCTAGGAGTACATATTTCCGCGTGATATAATAAATTTCTGTCAGGCGAGTAGGTAAATTGAGAGTTTTAGTATATGCTTTAGACTTGCCTCTGTTCGCTAACATCCGTAAAACTGACAGCATATACGATCAAATGTTGATAAGAATTTTCGGTTTGACAGAAAATTAGGGCAAGTGCTGGAATTGGCAGACAGGCTACGTTGAGGACGTAGTGCTCTTACGAGCGTGGAGGTTCGAGTCCTCTCTTGCCCACTGTAAAATGTTTACATTTTACAGTGTAAACACTGACCAGAGCCGAGATGGCGGAATTGGTAGACGCGCATGCTTCAGGAGCATGTGCCCATTATGGGCGTGGAGGTTCGAGTCCTCTTCTCGGCACTGTAAAATCAGTAGATCTTACAGTCTAAATACTAAGGTAGGGGCCGCTTAGCTCAGCTGGTTAGAGCGTCCGGTTTACATCCGGGAGGTCGCAGGTTCGATCCCTGCAGCGGCCACCGAAATTGCTATTGAGTTTGAGTACAAACACAACTTTACAAATACAGAAAAACTGTTTAGTCTGAATCGGGAATTGATTTATAGCCAGGGTAGCCAAGGTGGTCACGGCGCGTGTCTGAAAAACATGAGATAGAGGTTCGACTCCTCTCCCTGGCACTAGTAAATTTCATTGAAGTAGTGAAACAAAGTCTCTCATGAAATTTACAGTGAAACACCTAAAGCTGAGTTTGGTATACTGCGAAGAAGCGGTGGTAGTTCAGTTGGTAGAACGTCTCCTTGCCAAGGAGAAGGTCGCCGGTTCAAGTCCGGTCCACCGCTCAAATGATAGCTATTGAATTACGAAGTTAATCAATACTATTAGATAAAGGATTTATTACAACGAAAAATACTTCTGCACTCCTACAATTTAAACAAAACGACAAGGAACCTCTGCGAAATGAGCTGTTAGTATATGTTTTCAATATCGTTGAAGATGAGTGGTCGTATATTAACTATTTATCTACTCCGAAAAAGAGGATTGAAGAAATCGCTCGTTGTGAAGAAACAACAGATTGCTTTTTTTTGAGCATGGCTACCGAGCCTGAATTCATATTTATCAGTCCTAGGAAAATTTCACCTGAATTTCAAAGTTATGCCAAACAACTGCTCGGGTACAAGTCAGCCGAAATTATTACCCCTGAGAAAAAATCAGATCTCATTTGCGAAGATCTTCTGAGTGATACAAAATCGTTGAATATTTTGGTTGAAAAAGCAAAATTATATAAAAAGATTACGTTAATAAGCTACTCTGCTTCGGCTGAATTCTATAAGCTCAAAGAAACACTCGTTGAGTTAGGTCTTGAGGTTTACACGCCTGAAACACCTGAGATTGATTGTGCTTGGACAGTTAATTTCTTCGGTAGTAAATCAGGGATCCGTCAACTCGCGCAACAAAGCAGGTTGCAGGAACCTGATTTTATCATGCCAGAAGGTATTATATGTGTCGGAAGAGAAGTTGCAGCTAATATTGCTGCCAACAAATACATTAAGCAAAAAGGTGTTGTCATCAAGACAAATAAGGGAAGCGGTGGAAGCGGTATTCTGATATTTAGAAATGGCGATCTGCCTCAGACATACCGAGAGTGTGTTGCCGCTATTCTCCGGAATTTCAACAGCGATAAATATTGGGATAACTTTCCAATTGTGATCGAAGATCTCATCAATATTAAGTACGGTATCGGGGGTGGATTTCCTAGTATAGAATTTAAGATTCAAAAAAATGGACGAATTGATATGCTCTATTATTGTTTGATGGAAGTGACTCAAAAAGGAGAATTTATCGGCTTAGATATTAATGACGATTTGATCAACGATCGAATTAGCACAAAGATCATCGATACAGGATATTTTATCGCTGAAAAATTTAGTACCGCAGGATATCGTGGTCACTTTGACATTGACATGATAGCTTCTAAAAACAACCAAATTTATGTTTCTGAGTCTAACACGCGAAATAGTGGAGGCACAGATGTATACCGAGTGGTTTATAAGTTATTAGGAAAAGATTTTATGGATGATTACTACATTATTTCAAGAAGTCACTTCTCCTTTCCTCATGGGAAATCGATTAAATTTTCATCACTTCTCGATCAACTTGATACGTTATTGTATGACCATAAAGAAAAACGAGGTGTTCTTATCAATTCTGAGAACATTCTTAAATCAAATGAACTTATCTACGTTATTATCGGTAGATCAAAAAAACAGGCATACGAGATCCAAGGAAGAATGATCGAATTATTACAGAGTGGCTCTTATGGTGTTTCAATCAATACAGAAACACCAATCCAGAGAAACTGATATTCCTTACAAATATTTTTGGTAAAATATACATTGTTGTTTTTTTGCGGGATCGTCTAATGGTAGGACAGCGGCCTTTGAAGCCGTCAGTCTTGGTTCGAGTCCAAGTCCCGCAGCCGATTTAAATCGATACATTCGCTCACGGATTTAAGCTCAAAAAAAAGTCAAGCATTCATCTTTACTATGTATCTATGCAGAGAATCGCCCTGAGCGAAGTTAACGGGCACTATATATGTTTATCCATAAGGTAAACCAAATGAGTTGGAAATTATAAAATATCCTTGGGGAGGAAAGAAAATTAAGAATTCTAAAATATATCATGCACATAGTAATATTTGGGGCTGAAGGATCAGGCAAGGGAACTCAGGCGAAATTATTAAAGGAAAAATTAAAAATACCAATATTAAACTCTGGAGAACTTATAAGAGATGCAGCAGCTAATGATAAGGGTGTGATTGGGAAGAGGTGCAGAAATACTTTAAGAAGAGGAAAATACGTTCCAGATAGCGAGATGTTCGTTTTATGGAAAAGGAGATTAAAAGAAGACGATGCAAAAGGAGACTGGATTATGGACGGATTTCCAAGAAATATTTCTCAAGCAAAATTCCTTGATAGAAAAATTGATAAATATGGATATCAAGTTGAGTTGGTCATATATCTAAACCTAAGCGAAGAGGAGTCATATAGAAGACTTATAAAAAGAGCTAGACCACTTCATCCTGGGACAGATGAACTTCATGACTCGCCAGAGAGAATTAAAAGCAGATTAGAAATTTACAAATCAGGGGAAAAGCAAGCACTTGAGTATTACAAGAAAAAAGATGTTTTAGAAGAAATAACTGCTGATCAAACAATCGAAAATGTTCATAAAAACATCATGGAAAAAGTAATTTTAATCCCATAACTTAAGTTTTTCTACGCATCATTAATTCCTTAGGATCTTTATCCTAGGGAAAAACAGTTATTCTTGGATTTAGAATCAACTGTTAGAATTTTGGGAATAGTTAGGAGAAAGAAACGTAATTTGTAGATTCTTTATTCCTTATTTCATCCCAAGCTGCCAGCCAGCGATTTACTGTTCTAGTACGTTTCCGAGATTGAAAATTTCTTGAGAGTGTCTTAAATTATCCAGAAAGTAAATACTGACCCTTTCCACTCTGACTCATCAAGGAGCGTTTCTTTGAAATTTTTTGTGGTGGAAACACTTAGTACCTTTTTCCAGAAGGAATACGCAAGTGCATTTTCTTTTAAAACTCTTACCTCCCATTTTCCGGGATATCTTTTAAAGACCTCTCTAGCAGCTTTGTTTCCCAATCCTCTCTTCCGATATTCAGGCTTAATGTAAAATTCTGCCAGGTTATTTGCTGATTTCGACAGTATAGTGTGCTTGTTAATTAATGCGAAGCCAACAACAATATCATCAAGCATGATGTAGCAAGGGTGTCGATCGTTTTCCACCCAGTAGGAATCAAGGTATCGATATTTATATTGGTTGCTTCCTCCAAAAAGTTCTTGATGATAATTTCGGACGAGTTTGGCAAGCTTCTTTTTATCACCGAGAATTATGTCTCTTAAGTAAATTGCCATATCTTGTGTTTATCCTTTCATACCAGTATATCAACGTCTGGAGATGACGTTGCAGCTATTTTTGATGAGTAAAGGGTGGGGCTTTGAAAAACATCCGTTTGTGCACCCACTTTTTATGTCTCGACCGGGATTTTAGTAATTATTTTGGATAGTATTTCATTTCATCCCAGACTGCCAGCAAATTATAAATCACTGTATTTGCAATCAGCATCACCCCGTGTTACACTTCTCAAGTTGTTTATTTAATTAAAACAGTCATTGGTTTAAGCTTGCAATTGCTCTGAGTCAGTTACGACTTCAAACTTCTTGCACAATTTCTTTTTCCGATATCTGTTGATGAAAGTATATATGTCATATCAATATTCGCGTCGATTTCGCGGAGGTGGGTTTAATCAAAGAGGAAGAAATCGATCCAACGTTTTGAAAACTTTTGATCCATCTCTTCTAGTAAAAAAGGCTACTGAAAAATCTACTGTTGTGTATATTGCGCAACACTCGTTTAGTGATTTTCTTATAAACGCCCAAATAAAGAAGAATATTTCAGATCGTGGCTATGAGAAACCTACACCGATTCAGGATAAAGTCATTCCACATATATTGGAGAAAAAAGATGTGGTGGGAGTCGCTAATACTGGAACCGGAAAAACGGCAGCTTTCTTAATTCCTCTTATCAATACTATTTTTTATCATAATTCATCAAATGTTTTAGTCATTACACCAACAAGAGAGTTAGCCATTCAAATTGAAGAAGAGTTTCGATCTTTTTCAAGAGGCTTACATTTATATTCTGCTTTGTGTATCGGAGGAGTCAATATCAACCGTCAAATAGGATTGATCCGACGAAGACCTCACTTTATCATTGGTACACCTGGAAGATTGAGAGATTTAGAAATGCGTAACGTACTTCGGTTTGAAACTTTTTCTACTGTTGTACTTGATGAGGTGGACCGAATGCTCGATATGGGATTTATTCGAGATATCAAGCATATCGTTTCCCATTTACCTCGTGTCCGACAGTCATTATTCTTTTCGGCAACAATACCAGAAAAACTTAATGGGATTATGAAACGCTTTTTGACGAATCCAGTTACAATATCTGTCGATTCTAAACCGATCACCGATAATGTCGATCAGGATGTGATTAAAATGGAGGGGAGAAATAAAATTGACATCTTGCATAATCTATTGATTCAGAAGGATTTTGAAAAAGTATTGGTGTTTGGACGGACTAAATATGGTATGAATAAGTTAGCTAAAGCATTGCAAGAGAGAGGTTTTCGAGTTGCAGCAATTCATGGAAATAAATCCCAACACCAACGCCAACTAGCGCTGAGGAGTTTCAAAGAGAATGTTGTTCAAGTTCTTTTAGCTACTGATGTCGCTTCCAGAGGTCTAGACATAGATGACATTTCCCATGTCATCAATTATGACCTTCCGCAGACGTACGAAGATTATGTCCATCGGATTGGGAGAACCGGCCGAGCTAATAAAACTGGTATTGCATTGTCTTTTGTAAACTGAGCTGTAATCCTTCTAGATGCTCATCTGAAAATCCACGATGGCATCATCCTAGTAGCCCTGACTTGACTTTTTTTCACAATATCCTATAATGCAACAACTCAAAGACCTGCGGGTCTTTTTTTACTTATGCGCATTCAAACAAAACCGTTCTTTCTAGGTATGCTGTTGGCTAGTTTTCCTGTGCTTACCTTTTTGAACGTAAAACGATCAACTACTATTATTGAACGAGAAAAAATTACTCCTCAGGCAGCGATGACTGTGGCTGTGGAAGAGGCTGATTTTTTGGCACGAACAAGAGATTTTCAACAGGTTTCTGAAACACAAGTGATGATGATGCGAAGCTTTCAGCGAGGAGATACTGTAGGAGAAATCATTGAAGAACTGCCAGAGGGAATAGAAATGACTACTACTGATACTGAAGAGGTAACAGATACAGTAGAAGTTCAAGTTAACACGACGGAAACAGGAGTGCCTCTTGAACCGCTCTTTGACATGTATTCACAGGAATATAGCGTACCAAAAGATGTCCTCAAGACCATTGCCCATTGTGAATCTGGTTCCCGGCCCCAGGCGATAAATGGGCCATATGGGGGTATGTATCAATTTTCCCGGGGAACATGGGTTTCGAACCGAAAAGCCATGGGTCTTCCACATAACCCTGAGCTTCGATTCCAAGCCGATGAGTCAATTAAAACAGCGGCATTTAAAATTTCTCAAGATGGAGTAGGAGCTTGGCCAGTTTGCGGGAAGAGAGCGATTGCCACACTAGGTACCTAAAAATATCCCAGAAATCTCGGCTTATCTTTAATTAGACGGTTTTTAATTGGCAATAGAGTCAGATAACCAGCTAAGAAACCTCCTACGTGGGCGAAATACGCCACACCTTCAGTAAATGAAAAAGCTAACTCCCCTACTCCAGAAAATAGTTGAGCTATAAACCAGTAAAAAAGCATAGTGTAGGCAGGAAGGGTAACTTTTTGGAGAAATAGGCCGAATGAGAACAGAACGTCGATTTTATGGCGAGGATACAGCAAGAGGTATCCCCCCATTATTCCAGCGATAGCACCTGAAGCACCAAGATTCGGGATTGTTGAAGTCGGATCGGAGACTATCTGAAGCAAGGAACCTGCCAGCCCTGCCATAAGGTAATAGAGTAGAAATTTGACGTGACCTAATACGTTTTCCAGATTGTCACCGAAAATATTGAGAAACAACATATTTCCTACAATATGACCAATTCCGCCATGGAGAAACATAGACGTAATTAGGGTAAAGAAATTCTGGCCATTGGTGATCATTGCCGGTATAAGAGCGAATTGATCAACAAATTGTTCTAAACTTGGCTCGGAGAGTGTGATCATGAAGAGAAAGATCAAGCTGTTGATTGATATCAATGCGTAGGTGAAAAAAGGAGTGCGGCCAGATGGGTTATGGTCTCGAATCGGTATCATAATTTATATCAATTTTGTATTGTACTATGGTTCGGAGAAACTTTTCCTTACTAAAATTAGTTTGATACAATAGCTACTACCCTGCCGAGGTGGCGGAATCGGTAGACGCGCGAGACTTAAAATCTCGTGGTGGCAACACCGTGTGGGTTCGAGTCCCTCCCTCGGCACTGTAAAATTCTTGATAATATGAGAGAAAACTACGTTTCTCTAGAGATTTACGGTATAAACACATATAACAGTGTTTGGAGTAGTAGGCAGAGTGATTGATTTGTTCATTTAGATAGTATTTTACGGGGCGTAGTTCATCGGTAGAACGCTCGGTTTGGGACCGAGAGGTAGTAGGTTCAATTCCTTCCGCCCCGACAATATAAACGGATCTCAATTACTGGATAGGTTAATCCCGTACAATATGAGATTTCGAAGTTGGATATCGGATGTCCGATTCTTTTTAAGAGATGATAAGATATTGTATTGTTTCGCGGGAGTAGCTCACTGTAAAAATACTTTTTACAGCGTAAACAGTTGGTAGAACCAACTTCGCTATACTCCCACTCATTGACATTCGCGGGAGTAGCTCAGTTGGTAGAGCGTCTCCCTTCCAAGGAGAAGGTCGCGGGTTCGAATCCCGTCTCCCGCTCAAAATAGCTCATTTGATGAGCCCCCGTAGCTCAGTGGATTAGAGCAACTGCCTTCTAAGCAGTAGGTCGGAGGTTCGAATCCTCCCGGGGGTGCACTGTAATATTTTTGATAAACACAGTTTCTCATTTGCTCTGCAGAAATATTTAGTGTAAACACTAGATATTGATGACAAATTTTACAATATAAACATGTACTTATTTAAGTATTCAGTATAATAAAAAGGAACATATGGGATATGATGATCCTTCGCAAGATGCGTATTATGATAGAAAGTTGGCCAATGATATAAAGTGGCAGGCCCAGCAGGCAACCAGAAAAGGTTATCATAAAGTGGCCAAGGAACTTTGGGATGCATACTATGCTATTCTTGACGAAGCAAGTCAGGAAGAAACAAAAGCTAAGGGTTAGCTAGAAGGGAGATGCATGACAGATCAAAATGATCTTAATCAAGATGATGAAGACATTATGACTCCCGCTGAGGAAGGAGAACATTCCGTAAGCGGAAGTACGCCATCAACATCATCTGATGATAATGTGGAGTGATAATTTGGAAGATGTTATCGGAAATAAACCTGCTCCTGGAAAGCCATTTAGCCTGGCTGAGGAGATGGAAAAGGATGAAAAAGCACGCCGAGATATTCCCCCAGATGAGGCAAATCTTGTAGGAGCGGTTGAGGATACTGACAAATTTTCAGACAAGTAACTCAAATGTCTGACGATAACACTCCTACTGAAGAAAACAAATCAAAAAGATCCCGAGGAATTAGCTTCAGAATCGGCGCATTTGGTGATATTGCTGAAGATACTTTTGGCGCTCTTAGCCATGCGGTTACTTCTATCGGGAAAGAAATGATGCACCAAATTGCCCCGGGGGCAGTGTCGAAACCAGGTCACTTTGAACCCAGGAGTCATGTTGAGGGGAATGAGGCTGAAGATCAGTTACGCCGGGAAAGCGTACCGCAACTACATCAAGATAAAGATGAGAAGGATGGATCAACAACAGGAGAACCTGTCTATCGCGCACTTCCACTGACGGAAAGCATGATTAAGAAACAATATATTGATCGAACGCTTGAGCCTAATCTTGATCAACTCAAGCAAGAAAAACCAATTGATTTACACCATCGACATCAATATCCTCGAAATAATAATAAGGAAAGTGTTTCAGATTGGATGATTTCTACCGAGAAGCGACAAAAGGGAACGAAAAGATCTTTGATCGGGCAAATGTTTTTTCTGGTTTTCTGGGCGTTTCAACTTGTATTCCGCCTTTTTATCGCGATAAGTCGGATTGGATTTTCAAAAGGAAGACGGATTTATCGGTTAATTATTGATACAATAGAGGCAAGAATTTGGAAAACCGATAACATTCTACCCGTTATCTCTGAAACAGATGTGCAGATGGGAGATAATCAGCGTGAGGGTATGCATAGTGAACATGCTGAACCAATGAAGGCTGGGAATCAGGAAATAACGGAAGAAGAAACAGCGAAAGCGATTGATTTGGAAGAGCAAGGCTCTGGAGCGGAAGAGGGTGTTATCTTTGACGCTTCTCGGGAACGAGAGTCTGACTCGTCATAGCTTATGGTGGCTGTAGCTCAATGGTAGAGCATCGCCCTGTGGAGGCGAATGTTGCGGGTTCAAATCCCGTCAGCCACCCCAAGATCAGAAATAGATCTACTACATAACGAGTAGCAATTTACTATTATTTAAAATAGGTCGAATAACATTAGGGAGTATAATTGAGAAAGAAAGGAAATTATGAGTAATTACAATCGAAACAATAGATCCCGCGGTGGAGGGTTTGGAGGAGGAGATTTTCGCAGGAGTGGCTCTGGGCGTAGGGAAATGCACAAGGCTGTATGTGATAAGTGCGGAAAAGACTGTGAAGTTCCTTTTCGACCAAGTGGAGATAAGCCAATATTTTGTAATGACTGTTTTGAAGGAAAGGATGGAGGGAGTTCAAGAAGGTCTGGAAGATCTGGCTTTGAACAAAGAGACAATACAAACAAACAATTACTCGAGCAAGTAAGCTCTCTAAATGTAAAACTTGAGAGAATCCTTACACTGATTGAGTCGATTGTTCAAAAAAAACCTCATTCAAAGAAAACTAAAATAAAGAAAGTGGTAGAAAAGGCTGTTCCTGAAAATAAAAATATTGAAAAAATGAAAACGAGCGAAAAGGAAGCTGAGAACACTACAACGAAAGACTAATAGGCCTGTTTAAATACACTCCCACCTCTTATTACATTGTTCGAAATAGGTTCAAATTGAGTTGATTAAGTGACCCGTAAATTAAAGAAAAGAAATCGTTGTATAATTGCAGCATGAAAAATAACCCAGTTAAATTTCAAGGAAAAAAAGTTGAAACGAAGCCAAAGGATCAGTATGGCAAAGAACGCTTCGGCAAAAATGCAAATCAGGGCATGATGAAACGGTGGGGAAAAAATAAGAATATGGGACGAGGAAAGACATAGTCTAGTTGTCACTTCAAGATTGCTTTCAAGTATCCTAACAGCAGGAGATCTGTATTCAGTTGTACATTGTTGTATTTTTAGTAATGATGCAAAGCTGATAGACTCATTGATAAAGACTAACAAATGCCCGTCCTTGTTTAGCTTTGGAGATTGCTCTACCAGAGCTGAGCAGTAGGACGGGCATATTTATTGTAGCAAATAATTTCACATCAATTCTACTGAATATAATCCTTGCTATACTTATTACATAGTGTATGAACATCAGGTGTAAAAAGCGATCACTCTCCCCAGCATTGATTATCAGCATGATCGCAGTTGGATTAGTTCTCGTTTCAGCAGCTGTTTTGCTATTGCTCTTGCTTAAAGATCCCTTGAGAGAAGTATTTCAGGCAGGATTTCGTACAATGAATCCTAATGCAATTTCTTCTGGAAAAATACTGGTTCAGGATAAAGCCAATGGTACTGAGATTGCCATTGATATTTCACAGTATGATCATCGGAAGCATGTGTTTATTAGTAACCCTAAAGAGTTTGATGATAAAGAAAAGCAAATGATTTGCACAAATTCTGTAAACAATGCAATTGCGGATGTTGATGTCGCTCAATTCACCGCGGACCAAGTCGTTGAGAGCAGAGCATTACTATTGATGAACTGTCTTGAGTTATTCGAGTTGAAATCTGAGTAGAAGTAATTACACTGAATATATGCGACCATCTGCTGTTCATGTCCGATTTCTTTTGAATTATCAAACTGAAGGAGATGGAAGGAAAAAAGAGACCCACTATCCCCTGTTCGAACGTTTTGCGACTCTGAAAAATATCCCACATGTTGATCAAGAACGGATATTTGATATTGATCGGTTCGAATTTACTCTTTTTCCAGACATGCAGATGATTTATAAACTTGATTTACGGGAGGGAAAACAACCTTCGTTCATATTACTCACTACATCAGATGTGCCTTCGGGACTCCATCGTGTATTACTTGGTGAAACGTACCGTGGACACGAAGTTGAATTTAAGATCATGCACCACTTTCATGGTACGACTCCCCTTTTGACTGGATATTTGCAGCGAACACAAAAACATCCGAGAAAAATCTTTTATAAACGGGTGTTTGATTTTCCAATAGAACTTTTTTATTCTCAGAGATCAGTAATTTCAACACTATTTCGGACTCGAAATACTATGCTCAAGAAGTATCATTTTAGAGAAGAAGAGACGGTTTACGGTCCGTTTCCAAAGCCTCTCTCCTCAAACGTTGAGTGTGAATTTACTACAATTCGATATATCCATAACTTCGTGACATTTTCACAAGATTTGGATTAGGGTATACCCCAGAGTGTCTTTAATTTACGTTTTTTTCCACAAGAGCACGAGCCTCTGAGTCAGACATCTGATAAAGAGGGTGCTTCATATAAAAACATGATATTTGTTGGAATCCTGATTTATTCTCGATTAACGCTTTCTGGGCAAAACGAATGCAGTCGATGACAATTCCGGCACTGTTGGCCTTATCATCAACGTCTAGTCGAAGTTCTATATTAAACGGAATGTCTGCGAACAAACGCCCATCGATACGTATAAAGCACAACTTTGTGTTTCCTAAAAAGGGGATGAAATCACTTGGTCCTACATAGATGTCATTATCTGGTAAACGTTCTTTGAATTGAGATTGCACACTTTCAGTTTTACTCACTTTTTTACTTTGCAACCGTTCCATCTCCTTCATATTGAGAAAATCTGTATTGCCTCCAACGTTCAGTTGATATGATCTATCGACTTTTGCGCCCCGGTCGGCTGTGAGTTTTGCAAGTGTGCGATGAACAATGGTTGCACCAACTTGACCCTTAATGTCATCACCTATGACAGGGAGTTTAGCCTGTTTGAATTTCCTTTCCCAGATTTTATCTGAAGCAATAAATGATGGGATGCAGTTTACGAAAGCGCAGTTGGTTTCCAGTGCAATATTTGCCCAAAATCGAGTTGCCCGATCAGATCCGACTGGAAGATAGTTTACTAATATGTTTGTTTTGCTCCGCTTAATTTCTTTCATTATGTTTATTTTTAACTCATCTGAGCGATGAGCGTTATCCAGAGGTTTGATGAGATTTTGGACATAAATTCCGATACCGTCTAATGCGGGAGCTTCGCTCACAATCGTTTTGTTTTTGGGAAGTTTTATCCAATTTACCTTATTTGGTTTTTCGTAAATTGCTTGGTGAAGCGGTTTGCCTACTTTGTTTTTGGCAACGTCAAACGCGGTTACTACTTCGATGTCATAAATTTCATATCCCCCGATTTTTTGATGCATCAGACCTATGACTTCTTTTTTTGGATTCTTGCGGTAAAACTCAATTCCTTGAATTAACCCGGAGAAGCAGTTCCCAATACCAATAATTCCTACCCGTATTTTGTTTTGTGTTTTATGCTTACTTTTTGGCATGGGTCTTTACTGCTGGCATAGTCTACATTTTCACAATGTTGAATACAAGGCAGGTATACTTTCAAAGAATTTTTACTACTGAGGCTGCAGTCCCTAGCCCGCCGCCCATTGATACTAACACCAGTTTATCGCCAGAGGAAGGTTTATTATCTGGATCGAGATGATATCCGTCTAACGCTCTTGTTAGGGCGAGAAGCGTAGTTAGCGATGAACAATTTCCAACATCTTCGGTAGCAAAATAGATCGGCGGAATTTCGGATGAATCTAAGCCTGTTTCTCTTGAAAACATGCGCCGAAGCATCCTCACGAATCGCCCATTAGCTCCATGAGGAACTATCATTTTGATATCTGAATATTGCAAACCAGTATACGCTAAAGCTGAATCAACCGGTTTATGTGTTTCAGTAGCCATCCATCTTGCAACTTGATCGCCAATCATTACCAAACGAATATTTTCGGGGTCATTGATATATTCATCAGAATGACTGCTTCTTAACTGCGTGTGATTCTGGCCATTGATATTGACTTGTTTTTGGTGAATGACACCTCCCTTAGTTGTGAAGCCTTCCAGACTGTAATGCGGTGAGGCGACGCTGAGATATTTGCTTTCTGCTGGGTATTCACGAACTGTTTCTCCCCAGACTAAAGGGGAGAGGATGGAAATGTCCTCACCTAAGGTGAGCGTGATTGCCAACATTCGGTCTGCAAACAGAAGACGATCTTCTTCTTTAATGTGACTGAACACTTCCGCTCCAGTGATTAACACTCGCAGATTTCTATTTTCCTGCTGATGTAACTGGGAAAGCATATTCAACGCAATTGCAGGAGCAGGACAGGCGCAGATCACTTCGAGCAACGCTGCATTTTTAGCGTTTAACGAACTGAGGATGTCAAATCCGTAATTGTTTCGAGTATAACTGCCAAGCGTTACTAGAACATCCACATCCTGAGACTGCCATTTTGCTTGTTTGAGAGCTTGCCGTGCTACTGATTTTGCCCCAGCGTGGACAATGTCTAAACTCTGCTCAATACTTATTCCTAAACGGTATAATTGGGTACGAGATTCAAATCCTGTAAGTTTTGTAATGACTTCTGGCCGTAGAACTCCGTCTCTGAGAATTCCTTTTTCAACGAGAAGGCTTTGTGGAAGTTGCTCGGCTAAATCTTGATTTGTTTCAAGGTATCCAAGCCCTGTAGTTACCATTGTTATGCTGCCGATATTTCGCGTTTCTGTTTCTTGGTAGGGTATGCCTATTTCTTCGAGTTCAGGATAGCGGGTAGCTTTTAGTACTGGGGCGAGCTCGTTATAGCGACTCGAGGTTTCTCGTTCCATACAAGTTTGAAATCTGACCTGATGTTAGTTCTCTTCCTCGGGCAACATGAAGATGTTTATGAGAATCCAACCGGAAAGAATTGGGATGATGAGTGTAAATCTGGTGATCTGATCCTGCGTAAAAAGCAGAACAGCAAAGATGGAAATAATAGCAACGCCTATCGAGTAAAAGAATGATCTATCAGTTGAAATGGTTTTCTTCTGGGTTTTTTTCTTTACCATGCTCATAGTATACCATTGACCTTTAGCCCTCTCTTCGTGATTTGAGATATTTCGCACTTGCGTGACTTACCACTGCAGAAATTGCAGCAATTGCTGCTTTCCCAAATCTCCCAAAGAATAGGGCAATACCACCGACGATAAGACTTACATCTCTTAGAATGTTTGCACCTCTTTCAATATTCCCGGGTCTTGATTCTGTAGCAGCCATGATTAGTTTACAAAGATAAATACTGCATTTATTCCATGAATCCCGGCGCAACCGCGATTCCAACTTCCTTGAAGATTGGCACGATGACCGTCGGATTTATCCCAGCCAAATTCAACGATATGAACGGCTGAAAAACTTCCTTGCCAGAGATTTTCAGCAATGGTGTGAAAACCGATGTAATCGAAATCCCCGTTTTCTACATGTTCCCCAAATTTTGCATGACTAAATTCTTCTTCAACTTCTTTGGCACGAATATCTGCAACTTCACATAGCTGCTGATCAATAAACATTTGTGAGAGATTATGGTTACTCCGATATGCATTTACGGCAAGATTGAGGTCATCAACCGTACTCATGGTTTCTGACGGTGCGTTTCGAATCATATAACAGCCTACCTCGTCATCGTTTTCACACGGTTCGAGCTGATAGTTTAGATCCAACTCAGGATTGTTTGTCGGTGAAGGAGTTTTGGTTTTTGGATTCTGTGATGATGTGGGTGTCGGACTTGGTTCCGTATGGTTCAAAGGTTCGGGACTTGGATTACGCAACAATTTTTCGGATGCGGACTCCCGAATGATTGAACGATGTTCCTCTGGAATTCTTTGTCCATTTACTGTAATAACATATTCTCCAATTTGCCTTCGAGTGAAATAGATTGTAACAATGAACGTAAGAAGCAAAAGCTTCGCCACACTCTTTAGTTTCCGCATATTCTTGGTGTATTCTACATTTTACTCTGAGAATCTCAACTTTGACGATCAGAGAACCCTGAGGCTAGATCGGAAGACTTCGTCTGTTGTGGTTAATCCCTGCTCAACTTTTTGTAGGCCATCAGCAAGGAGTGTGTTATATCCCTTGTCTCTGAGGTCTTTTCTGAGCTGATCCTCATTACTGTTTTTCCGAAGCTCTTCACGAATATTGGCATCCATCTTCAATACTTCAAAAATTGCGGTTCTTCCCTGAAATGTTAGATTTTGACAGGTAAAACATCCTTTTCCTCTACGTAATTTTTCTGGAATATTTCCAATGACATTTTGAAATATGTCTCGTTCGGGTTCGGATGGTTGGTATTCAGTAATACAGTTTGGGCATATTTTTCGAACCAAGCGTTGAGAAACTATTCCGGTTAGAGATGAGTTGAGCAGATAGGGCTCAATGTCGAGATCGAGCATTCGAAAGAGAGCACCTACAGCATCGTCTGCATGTATAGTCGAAAGCACTAGTTGGCCGGTCAATCCTGACTCAACAGCGATTTCTGCTGTTTCACGATCCCGTATCTCTCCGACAAAGACAATATCGGGACTTAGACGAAGGATAGTTTTTAGCCCTTCTGCGAAAGTGAATCCGATCTCATTCTGGGTTTGCATTTGATTGAGACCATCCATCTGATACTCCACAGGGTCTTCGACTGTCATTACGTTGAATTGCTTATCTTTATTGATATGGTTAATTGTGGAATAGAGCGTGGTTGTTTTTCCGCAGCCGGTCGGACCACTTACAAGAATGAGCCCGCTTCGGTATTTCAGAACATCAAGATAGGTTGCATAGTTCTGATCGCTAAAGCCAAGCTGAGATAACTCCATGATAATTGATTCTCTCTCATGGATTCTGACAACGATGAGTTCCCCATGCACGGTTTGGGCAATTTCTACACGAACGTTGATGGTCTTTTTTTCATGTTCGATGGTAAATTGCCCTTCCTGTACACGGCGTTTTTCAGTAGGGTCAAGCTGAGATAGAACTTTTATACGTGAAACAACCGGTTCGGCAGATATGAGAGGGATTTCTCCCAGCTCATGCATCACACCATCTACCCGAGCACGAACTCTAAAGTTGTTTTTTTGTGGTTCTATAAATACATCTGAAGCTCTTAAGGTTACAGATTCACGTATCAGCGTAGAAACAAACGAAACTGCATCTCTGGCATGCTCATCGAAAGCATCTTTTAAAAATCGGGTTGAGATTTTTGATGAAGTCTGGGGAGTAGGGACAGAGTTGGCGACTAATGTCATAGATATGCTATGAACAGGCTAGCACAGGGAACGAGTTGGGTCAATTTACTGTCTCGAGACGGAATAGGTTCGATGATGATAAAGAAAAGCGGCTGGGGCATCCTCAACAAGGAAACGTTGAAAGTCCTGATAGAGAAGCGTTCGTTCCTGCTGGTCAAGGGTTTGTCTCCCATCCTCGAGTAGTTTATCTACTTTTGGGCTATTATATTTAGTGAAGTTGGTTGGCTGAGTAGAATGCCAAAAACTATATTGATCTGGGTCGGCTGGAATCTCCTGGGCGATGAGCAGAACTTGCATTTCCTCAGGAAGATACGTGACTACTTTAATTGCGGTGCGGATGCCTAGCAATTCCCATTGCTCTCTAATAAGCTCTGCTGTATCAAGATGAGGGAGTGTCGTGGTGAGTTCTATGACCGGATCGAAATTTTCATTTTCTTCTTTTTCTTGATCAAGGAGATTTTTTGCTGCTTCCAGATCGAATTCATAGGTTCTGACTTGAGGATTATATGCCCAGGAGTTCGGATTGATCGGACTAATGGCTCTGAGCTCGTTTATGGGTTTGGTTGGAACTGCATACGTAAGTGCTTTTCTAAAATTTTTACTACCTAGAAATTCATTTTGTGTATTAAAAAATAAAGCAACATAGCGATCGGAATGTACGTTTTCTTCTACTATTGTCGTCGGCCAACTGGCCAACTCTCCAGGCGATGAGAGTTCAAGTATTGTGTTTATCTCCCCCAACTTAAATGCTGTAATGGCTGCTTCCTGAGTATTGTAGAATCGATAGGATCGAATTCCTTCATCCATTTGAAGAACAAGCTCATTTATTTTCTGACTTCCCTGAGAGGAATGCGTAAGTTTGATGACCTTTGCTTCCCCTAAACCAAGAAGGGAAAGATTTCCTCTTAATAGTTTCGATCTTTCCTGGCGAAAAAGCGGTTGGCTGACAATTGTTGGAAAGGGAGCAAACGGTTCTTTGAGTTGAAAAACAATTTCATCTTGACTTTGGAGTTTGATCTCCACATCTTCAAAGTTGTAGTTTACGTCTTCCGCGGTAAACGACTTCCCATCATGCCAATTCAGATCATGGCGTAATTTGAACACGTAGCGTTTACCGTCGTCTTCAACCCTGAATGACTGTGCCGCCGCTGGTGTTGCTTCCCCGGATGGAGTGATGGCGGTGAGTCCAAAGCTGATCTGTTCTTGGATAAAGCGTGGAATTTCCGATAACGTAGGATTCCCTATCACTGCAATTTTTTCTCGTCGTGTTGGTTCAGGAAGAAGATTGTTGATCCTGGGAAGCAGGACCATGATGGAAATTCCCAATACAATTCCGAGTAAGAGAATTCTTTTATGTTTTTTTAAGAAACCGGAAAGCATCCAATAGGATACTCGAAGTGATTTCATCATGGGTTATAAGACTATACAGGCTAGTTTATAAGGCTAAACTAGCTAGTGCAGTTAACAGGAATACTATCGTTAATATGATAGTTGAGATGAGCAG
Organism: Candidatus Chisholmbacteria bacterium; assembly: GCA_963704905.1. Taxonomy (GTDB): domain Bacteria; phylum Patescibacteriota; class Microgenomatia; order UBA1400; family Chisholmbacteraceae; genus CAVPHZ01. The sequence goes on along the minus strand of CAVPHZ010000002.1, from coordinate 221,188 downwards.
GATACGTTCCACGCCCCGTTTGGAGCGATAGGTTTCGCCGCCTCCACCCCAAGCACTCCCCAATCCAGTACCTTGTGCCTGCAACATAATTGCTCCGATGAGGAGGATGGAGACAATCATTTGGAAAATGATCAGTCCAGTATTCATATGAGGTTTGAGTATATCATGATGAATCCAGATTTGCCTTGACTTATTCCTCTTTTGCCAGCCAAAACAAGAAGGCGTTTGTAAAGCTTATTGTGAGAGAGGAAAGTACTATACTCCAAAATCTTGAAACTTCAATGTCTGGCACTGTAAATCCTTGATATTCAAAACCAGAAAATGAGAACGCTTCTATATTGAGATTAGAAATTACTACGATTAGAAGAAACAAGACGAATACGTTCACTAACCAACGAAATGCACCCAAGGTTATCAAATTGATCGGTAATAGCAGAATGTTAATAATAGGACGGATGAGAAGATTCATAATTGCCAGAACTAACGTCGCAAAAATGAGCGTTTGAATTCCTCCGGAATACATCATTCCAGGGATAATGTTTGAAGCAATATAAAGAGCTGCAATATTGATGATAAATGACCTGAGAAGTGATTTCATAAGAATTATCAATACTATCTATTTTACTCAGCTATGATGCTAACGTCCAGATATTTATTATTCAGCCTCAAACAGTTTTCTCTCTCTGAGTATATGATGATAAACTCTAGCGAACCGATGCGCTTCGTCTCTCATGTGCATGAGTAGCCGTAGAGCACTTGACACTTTTCGGAGTCGTATGGCATGGAAAGTCTGCTTATGTACTATGATTTCTTCGTTTCTTTTGGCAAGCCCAATTACAGGTATTCTATGATGCAACCCTTTGGAGGCGAGAACTTTTTTGATAATTTGTACCTGACCTTTTCCTCCATCTATAACCATTAACTCTGGAAATGTCCATTCACGATGATTGAGTCGACGGCTGATCGCTTCGGCCAGCATCATACTGTCATCAGGCTCATTTTTCAGGCGTATTTTGAATTTCCGATATTGATTTTTATCTGGTGTACCGTCTGTGAATACGATCATTGAAGCGGTGGCGCTTGTTCCGGAGATATTTGAAACATCATATGCTTCGATTCGTTTAAATGGACTGTCGGGTAGCTGACAACCACTTCTAATAACAAATGGTGCTATTGTTTTCCAGAGTTCTTTTCTAGCCAGGTTGGACGGTGCTTGAGTTGAAGAGTAGCGTAGGGCGAAATTTCTCTGTTGTTGAAGAGCATCAATAGCTTGAAGTTGATCTCTCCATTTTGCAGCTTCTTCAAAGTGTTTAGAACGTGAAGCCTGATGCATCCGTTTGGTAACACCCTGAGTAACGCTGCTGCGCTTGCCTTTTAGGAAGAGTCTCAAGTTGTTGATGATATCCCTATAGTCCGTTTTAGAGATTTTTCCTACGCAAGCTCCAGAACATAAGCCCAGATGATAATAAAAGCATGGTTTTTTTATCCGTCTCTGTTTCTCTGTTGCGTTGCAGTAGGGGAAGATTTTTCGAATTGAGCGTAAGACAAATTTTACTTGAAGAGCCGAGGCATATGGCCCAAATATAAAGCCTGTCACTTTTCCCGCTTCGATATCTGATTTTCTGGCTGTGAGTACTCTGGGAAAATTGGATTTGGTAATAATGATATACAGTGGAGATTTATCATCCTTCAACCGAATGTTGTACTTTGGCTTGTGGGTTTTAATGAGTTCTGCTTCGACGAGCAGAGCTTCAAACTCTGATTCGAGTTGAATGTATTTTAATCTCGTAGCGGTTTTGAGAAGAACTCTCGTTTTTGGATCATGGCCAGTTTTGTGTTTGTAGGATTGGATTCTTTTTTTAAGATTATTTGCTTTTCCTACGTAAAGAATGGAACCGTTTTTTGAGAGAAAAGAATATACGCCTGGGTCTTGTGGCAATAACGGCAAATGCCGCACCCACTGCCATGGTTGTGATGATGGTTGGGATTGTCGTTGTTGTTGCTTTGATTTTAATTTGTTTTTCATCTGCATATTTTCCTGATTCAACACGAATTGACCCGATTTTTGTGTCAAAGAAACTTGATCCTTTTACGATTACTGGAAGTTCTACTTCAGTGTATGGAAGTAGAACATTGATGTTATAAACCGTCGGAGTGAGTATATCAAACCCAGTGGTTCTTACCTCTACTTTTCCATTTTGCAGTGCGGTGTTTCCGTGATTTTGTATCGTAATGGTTGACCGGTTTGTAAATCCGGCTGTGATTTGATCGGGCAGATTTATGGCCAGCTGAAGCTGATCAATAATTTTTGGATCTCTATCCGTGGGAACTATCTCTATATCTTTTCCTTCAAAACCTTCAGCTTTATAAAAACCAGCAGGATATGGTGCTTGAGCGTCAGTTCCGTGGATAACAAATACAAAATGATTTAAGTCAAATCGCGAAAAGTAGTCGATTCCTTGGGTTGTGTTTCCCCAGGTAGGATCAATTTGGATCCAGCGTTGTTGCTGTTGGTCATAGTACTCAGGCCAGGCGTGAAGAATGTCCTGGCGGAGACTAAGTGGGCGGAGATCCGGGTTTTGCGTATAGGCAAAACCATTTAATTCCCTCGCAGGTATACCAGCTGCTCGTGCGATTGCAATGAAAAGATCCGTAAATTCCATACAGATTGCTTGATCTGGTTGCTCGTATGCTTGTTTGGCTCCCAAGCGCTTTGCCTGAGCATCAATGCGATTAGTGTTATAGCTCAGGTGATCTACGACAAAGTTGTATATGTTTTCAGCCGTCTTGAGTTCTTTGGCAAGACGCTTGATTTCTGGATCGTCGGTTGGCCAAAGAGATTGTGATCGAGTATATTCATCGAGATTTGAGAAATCTTGAAATACTTTTTCATTAGGTAGAAGACTAATAATTACCGATCCGGCAGCATGAATCTCCATTTGTTCTCTGGGATCGACCTTATATTCCGCGATCCAGTTTCCATCATTATCTACTTTCATATTATCCGGAAGAGGGGTGATTGCATCATAAATCATCGTTTGGTTTGCAGTGTCAGGTGGGAGGGCAATTTCCATGGTTCTGGCAATCGGCGTTGTATTTTGAAGTGAGTATCTCAGATCGAAAGAAAAGAACTGATGCTCTCCAAACAATGCAGTCACGCCACGATCGAAAATAGTATCTCTATTGAACGTATACAAGGTTGTATTTACCCCATGTGTAACTGTGCTGGCCTGTGGAATTATTTGAACCGGAGCTTCAAATTCGTTTGGAACTATCAGTTTAATCGTGTATTGCTCATAGGTTTGGATATCCTCAGGGCGTGGAATGTTCATTTCTCGAACCCTACCAATTTTTTGCGTGATGTCATCATCCTCATAGCCAATAAAAAATGTCAGTGTTTGGCCTTCTCCGACTGCTTTTTGCTTGAAATCAATCGAGATATTCGTGGCATTTGCAGTTTTTGTTACATTTGGTGTCAGCGATGCAATTCCATCTTTTGCCCATACATTACTAATCCTAGTTGAAGCAACTGATAAGGCATACTGGGTAGCAAAAATGTTGAGTTTTTTGTTGGTCAAACTAATTTGGTGTTGGACTGCAGTTCTTCCCTCTACACCGACAACATATGTTGATGTTGATTGAATGAAGAAGTCGTCTGATGCTATTGCCTTACCAGTTTTGAAAAAAAATAGAAGGAGCGACACACAGAGTACAAATAAAAACTTTAGGCGTGCAGTCATGTTCACTATTGTAGAGGAATGAAGGTATTGATCTCTAGTATTAGAGGACTCGGCTTAAAAAGTTTCCTGTGTGTGAGGATTTGATTTTTGCTACTTGCTTTGGTGTTCCTTCTGCAATTAGTTTACCACCCTCATCGCCACCTTCCGGTCCGAGATCAATAATGTGGTCAGCATTTTTAATAATATCGAGGTTGTGTTCGATGACAATGACCGTGTTTCCATGAAATACAAGCTGTTTGAGTACGCTCAAAAGTTTTTCCAGATCGGCAAAGTGTAATCCAGTTGTTGGTTCGTCAAGAAGATATACTGTGTGACCTGGACTGGTCACTGAAAGCTCGCGAGAAATTTTTATGCGTTGAGCTTCTCCTCCAGAAAGTGTTGGCGCTGGTTGTCCGAGTTCAATGTAACCGAGACCTACCTCTTTCAGCATTTTTAACTTTATACCAAGACCTGATATTTGACCAAAAAATTCCACTGCTTCATCTACATTCATTTTCAAGACATCATTGATGGTTTTTCCGCGGTAGCGGATTTCAAGTGTTTCATTGTTATATCGTGTGCCGTTACATACTTCACATGTTACGTATACATCGGGAAGGAATTGCATCTCAATTTTTACCTGACCACCACCCTGGCATGCTTCACATCGACCGCCACGTACGTTGAAAGAGAATCTTCCTGGCTGATAACCGCTAACAGCTGCATCCTTCGTCAACGAAAATAGTTTTCTTATATGGTCAAAAGCTTTTGTATAGGTGGCTGGATTCGAACGTGGTGTCTTACCAATCGGACTTTGGTCAATAAGACTGACTTTTGATATTTCTCCAACACCTTTGATGGATTTAAACTCTCCCGGTTTATCTTTGTGGAGGAAATTCAATTCTCGAGAAAGAGCATGATAAAGGATATCGTGAATTAGTGTTGATTTTCCAGAACCAGAGACTCCGGTTATACAGACTAATTTTCCTAAGGGAAACCTGACATTGACATTTTTCAGATTGTGATGTGTACAACCCTCAAGAATGATTGAGCCGATTGTAACTTCGGAGCTAACGCTACCATTATCCAGAAGCCTTTCGTACTTGACGTGTTTTTTCCCACTCAGGTATTTTCCGGTTAATGATCTTTTTGATTTTTTGATGTGTGCTAGTGTACCTTCTGCGATTAGCTCTCCGCCATATTTCCCTGCACCCAGACCAAAATCCACGATCCAGTCTGCATTTTCTATGGTATCGCGGTCGTGCTCAACAACCAGCACTGTATTTCCAAGATCTCGTAGATTTTTGAGTGTGGTAATCAGACGTTGGTTGTCACGTTGATGGAGACCAACGGTAGGCTCGTCAAGTACATATAATACTCCTGTCAGACCACTTCCAATTTGAGAGGCTAAACGAATTCTTTGTGCTTCTCCGCCAGCTAAGGTTGAAGCTTCACGATCGAGGGTTAAATAGGCTAAACCAACTGAGACGAGAAAATCCAGACGGGCGTTAATCTCCTTAATGATTGGTCCTCCTATGATATTTTCTTTATCCGTGAGGAAGATGTCGGTGCTGAGTGCGCGAATCCATTTCCGCGCATGATAAATTTGTTTTCGAGTGATATCAATAATATTTTGATCTTCAATGGTAATTGAGAGTGCCTCTTTCTTCAATCGTGCACCTTTACACTCGGGACATATTTCCTTGCGCATGTATTTTTCTATTTCGGCTCTGACGATTTCAGATTGGGTTTCTCTATATCTTCTGGAAAGGTTGTTGATGATGCCTTCAAAGGTTGTATCGTACGATCTACTTTTCCCTGAATTACTGGTTCCTGATATCGTGAAAACTCGAGAATCATCACCATTAAGGAGAATTTCTCTTAAACCAGAAGGAAGATGCTCCCAAGTCGTATCAGGAGACTCGTTGTACACCTCCAGAATCGAATGAATAAGCCGACCATACCAACTCCCACGTTCTGAAGTAAGACTCGCGTAGGGTAAGATCGCACCTTGGGCAATTGTTAACCTTGGGTTTATCATAAGATCCGAATCGACTTTAAGAAGCGTTCCAAGGCCGTTACAGGTAGGACAGGCGCCATGTGGGGAGTTGAATGAAAAGGAGCGAGGTTCTATCTCCGGAAGGCTGATATTGTCATCAGGACAGGCAAAATGTTCTGAGTAAAGATGATTTTCAAATTGCTTTGGTCTCTCTGGTAGATTGAAGCCTTTGTCTTTAATCAGAGCAATAACCACAAGACCACTGCTTAAGTTGAGTGCCTGTTCAACTGATCTCGAGATCCGACTCCTCATGTTGCTGATGGAAACATCATCTTTCGCTTCTTTTTTTGAAAAGGCGATACGATCGATAACGACGTCAATTGTATGTTTGTTCGTTTTGATTAGGAATAGATCTTCATCGACATCAAATACGGTTCCATCTATTCTTACCCGTTGAAAACCTTGAGATTTAAGATTTCTAAACAAAGAAGTAAATTCTCCTTTTCTATCTCGAACTATTGGAGCCAGAAGCAAGGCTCTTGCATGAGATTCTTTTCGAGTTTCTGCAACTATCAGTTCAAGAATTGCTTCAGAGATTTGCTGTGGTGATTGTTTGCTGATTTCCTTTCCACATTTTGGACAGTGCGGATGTCCAACTCTGGCGTACAGCAGTCTCAGGTAGTCATAAATTTCCGTGATGGTTCCGACAGTCGAACGAGGATTGTGACTAGTAGTCTTCTGGTCAATCGAGATTGCTGGAGAAAGCCCTTCGATTGATTCTACTTCCGGTTTGTTCATGATGCCGAGAAATTGCCGAGCATACGAACTCAGTGACTCCACATACCGACGTTGCCCTTCAGCGTAAATGGTATCAAAGGCCATTGAGCTTTTACCACTCCCTGAGACACCAGTAAAGACAACAAGTTTGTTCTTGGGAAACTTTAAGTTGACGTTTTTTAGGTTATGCTGATTGGCACCAATAACCTTAATTACATTTTCTTTCATTGCAATCGGACATTGTAGCAGACAATCAATCTAAAAAGAAGATTCCTGAGTAAATTTATTAAGAAGAGTCTGATTCAGTATTATTTTGGTTTTCAGTGGATTGTTTTGGTTTGTCTGGATTGCCACCCAGTTTTTGAATCAAACGACGAACCGCCGATTGCATTTTTTCATCTTTGTGCAACTCAACTCCATTTGGTTTGGTTTCTTCATCTCCAGGCATAGATTCGGCTTTTAATTTAACTAATAGTAGAAATTGTATCACGGATTTTTGCTGCCAGTTCAAAATCGAGTTCGCGAGCGGCGCGATTCATACGCCGAGTGAGTTGAGATTTAAGTTTATTTTTATCGCTTGGTGTTAACGACTCTGCATCAAACGTTTCAAAGTCGAATGTTTGTTTTTTTGAAAGCATGATCATTGAATCTGTTTGTTCTTCCTTCTGAGCCCTATTGATGAGTTTTTCCCGGATTGGTTTTTGTATAGATATTGGTGTGATGTTGTGCTTTTTGTTGTACTCTATTTGGATGTTTCTTCTTCGATTCACTTCCGCTATTGCCCGTTGCATTGAACCGGTTTGTTTGTCAGCGTACATGATCACTTGCCCGTTCATGTGCCTTGAAGCTCGGCCCATGGTTTGAATAAGAGCCGTATCAGAGCGTAAAAAACCTTCTTTATCAGCGTCGAGAATGGCGACTAGCGAGACTTCCGGAAGGTCAAGTCCTTCTCTGAGTAAATTAATCCCGACCACAACGTCATATGTTCCTAACCTCAAACTATCCAGAATATCGCTTCTGTCGAGTGTGATGATATCGCTATGCAGGTAGTGGACTTTGACTCCGTGTTCTTCTAAGTACTCGGAGAGAACCTCAGCCATTTTTTTTGTCAGCGTGGTTACTAATGTTCTTTCTCCTTTTTGAGCCCGTACTTCTATCTCTCCTAAGAGATCTTGAATTTGACTCTTGGATGGGCGAATGTTAATTTCAGGATCAATAAGACCAGTAGGTCGGACAAGTTGCTCAACAACTTGATCACTCATTGAACGCTCATAATCATTTGGTGTTGCTGAGGTAAAGATGGCTTGTGGTACCCGTCGCAAAAACTCTTCAAACTGCAATGGTCGGTTATCGATGGCTGCTGGTAGTCTGAAGCCGAAATCAATAAGTGTTTGTTTTCTCGATTTATCACCGTTATACATTCCCCTTACCTGAGGCAGAGTGATATGGCTTTCATCAACGATGATAAGAAAGTCTTTTTGATTGGCTTTGAAGTGATCGAGCAGCGTGTAGGGTGACTCACCTGGTTTTCTACCATCAAAGTAGCGGGAGTAGTTTTCAATTCCGTTAACATAACCAAATTCGTTAATCATCTCCAGATCATATTCTACCCGTTGTTCAATGCGATGTGCTTCCAGGTGCTTTCCCTGGCTTTTTAGCTGGCGAATTCTTTTTTTTAAATCAGATCGTATTTCTTTCACCGTATCCTTAATTTTTGAAGGGTCAGTCATGTAATGCTTGGCAGGGTAAATGACTACAGAGTCTGTAACTTCTATCTCAGGGTGTTTTTTTCCGGTAACTGGATGAAAGGCTGTGAGTTTGGCTATCTTGTTGTGAAGCAGTTCGATTCTAACACCATAGTTCACATATGCAGGCCAGAGCTCAATGGTATCTCCCCTGACTCTAAACGACCCTCTTCTAAATTCGTAGTCAGAGCGATTGTATTGCAACTCGATAAGACGCTCTAAGATGTTGTCTAATGATATTTGATCACCAAGCGTAAATGGAGCAATGTTTCTTCCGTACTCTATGGGAGAACCGATGTTATAGATGCAGGAAACTGATGCTACAACTATGACGTCCTTTCTGGTTAACAGATTGGTGGTTGCTTCGAGACGGAGTTTGTCAATTTCTTCGTTAACTTCTGTTTCTTTTTCGATGTAGGTATCTGTTTGAGGGATATACGCCTCAGGCTGATAGTAGTCGTAATAGCTGACGAAATAACTGACCGCGTTTTTCGGGAAAAAGTCACGAAACTCCTGATAAAGTTGTGCGGCAAGTGTTTTGTTGTGGGAGATTATGAGAGTCGGTTTTTTAACCGTTTGGATGAGATTGGCCATGGTAAAGGTTTTCCCGCTTCCGGTAACGCCAAGCAGTGTTTGATACTTGTTTCCCCGATTAATACCGTTTATGAGTGCGTCAATGGCTTCTGGTTGATCGCCAGTTGGTTTGAAGGTAGAAGTGAGCTGAAATTTCATAGCTCTATTATACTTGATCTTGTTTGAGACATTTGTACCCATTGACAGTCGGGAATTATTTGGGCTAATATGACCCGCAGAGAACAATAATATAACCCCAATCAACTATAAACGAAAGGAACAAATCTATGCCAGTTACACTCTACCGCAGACAAAGACAGATTGTTGATTTTATTTCTCAGTACATTCAGAAAAATGGATACTCACCAACTCTGCAAAATATTGCTGATTCGATTAATGTCTCTTCACTAGCCACTGTTCATGAGCATCTTCAAGCACTTGAGAAAAAGGGAGTGATTAAAAAATATGATGGTGCAGTTCGTGGTATTGAATTGCTTGATCGAACGGTCGGAAGGAATACTGATGGCCTTGAACTTCCAATCATGGGTTACATCGCTGCTGGTCAACCAATAGAGCCTCATACTGATCCAAATGCACAGTTTCGTGTATCACCTACGATGATAACCGGTAAAAAACGATCCTATGTACTCCAGGTCAAAGGCGAAAGTATGATTGAAGAAGGTATTCTTGACGGTGACTATGTTGTCATTGAAGAACAAGATGAGGTTTATGATGGTGATATTGTTGTTGCCCTGCTTGAAAATGGTTTAGCAACACTCAAGCGATATTTCAAGGAAGCAACACGGGTTCGTCTTGAACCTGCAAATTCTCAGATGAGTCCAATATTTGCTAAAAATGTACGTATTCAAGGTAAGGTCGTTGGACTCATACGTAGATTTGGATTGTAATTTGGATGTGATTAGTTCTTCAATGCTTCGATTGCAGGTAACGTACCTTTCTCAATATACTCAAGCATGGATCCACCGCCGGTAGAGATGTGGGTAATTTCGTCAACCAGATGTTTGTGGGTAAGCGCAGCGAGCGTGTCTCCACCTCCTACAACTGAAAATGCATCTTTATTTGCGGCTATCGCATGATAAACAAAATCTGTGCCAAGCCGAAATTTGGAACTCTCGTATACTCCCATTGGACCGTTCCATACAATCGTTTTTGCTTTGGCTATTATTGCGCCAAACTCTGCTTGTGTGTGTGGTCCAATATCCAACACTCTCCCATTTTTAGAAATATTTTCTCTAGAAGAGACGCGAATGATTTTGTTCTCTTTTAGACTCCCTATAACTACATCCTGCGGTAATACCATAGCAGTGTTTGATTGTAAGGCCTTCCAAAAGAGTTTTCGGCTCAGTTCAACCATTTCGTGATTTACAAGAGAATCACCAACTTCGAGTCCCCAGGCCTTAAAGAATGTATTTGCCACACCTCCTCCAATGAGCAATTGATCAGCCATTTCTAAGAGACGGTCGATGAGTGTAATTTTCGTTTCTGCCTTAGCACCACCGATGATGGCAACAAACGGTCTTTTAGGTTTTTTTACTAGCTTCGAGATCATCTCAATTTCTTTTTCCAGGAGGAGACCGGCGGCTTTGGGAAGAAAGCTTGCAACGCCGACTGTAGAGCTGTGCACTCTGTGATTAACGCCAAAGGCGTCGTTAATATAGACATCTGCAAGGGATGCAAGTGCTTGGGAAAACTGGTAATCATTTCTCTCTTCCTGCGGATAAAATCTAATATTTTCCAACATTTTAATTTCACCGGGTTTTAATTTAAGTAATGTGGCTTTTTCATGATTCTTGGTGAAGTCGTTTACAACCGAAATAGGTTTTTTTATAAGCAGGCTGAGACGATGAGCTGCAGGGGCAATAGAGAATTTATTTACTCGTTTTCCATCTGGCCTACCAAGATGTGAAACAAGAATGATACCAGCGTTCTTTTCGAGAAGATATTTAATGGTAGGGATCGCTTGTTTGATTCGTGTATCGTCGGCAATTATTTTTCCCTGAAGTGAAACATTGAAATCAACGCGCATTAAAATCCGTTTACCTTCTAGGTTTAGTTCAGAAAGACTTTTGATGTTCTTCATGCAGAAAAATTGGTTAGGTTAAATATTATGGATGCAGTCGTCAAGTATACGATGATATTCATCATATCTTGAATAACAATAGAAAATGGACCAGCTGCAAAGGCAGGATCCTTATTGGACTTAGTTAAAAACCAGGGGATGAAGGTAGAGGTGGTTGTTGATAACGCTGCATTGATAGTCATTGAAATTGCTATTGTAAGTGAAATTTCCGGAATTTTGAGCCAAAAATAGGAGATGACACCAAGCAGAATACCGAAGAATGCTCCTAAAATCGTGCCACTGACTAGCTCAGAAAAGTAATACTTTTTAATGTTGAGACCTCTTACAATCACGTTTCGTATGAGCATTGATTGTGTTTGATTGGCAATTGCTCCGCTTAAGTAGGCAACAACTGGAATGAAAAACGAAAGCGCTATGATTTCCTGAATTAACGCTTCAAACTGTGAAACTAACAAAGTTGTTATCAACCCACCAAAAAGACCTAATAAAAGCCAAGGAATGCGCATCCGGAGTGAAGATGATGTACTTTTTAATTTTATTTCTGAACTCTTGATGACACTGACATCGATTCCGGATAATTTCAAAATATCTTCAATATGTTCTTCATGAAGGATGCTCAAAATCCTGTCGTTTGCTACAGTACCGCGGAATAAATCATTTCTGTCAATGACTGGAATCGCTTTGATATTGTGCTCAATTGCTAGCATGGCAACGTGTTCTTGGTCAGTGTAGGGATGGACTGAAATGATATCTTTGGTCATAACATCGTGTACTAATTGGGAATCTTTGGCTTTCAATAGTGAGCCTATGGATACCACACCCAGAAGTTTTCCACTTGAGCCAACCACGTACGTGTAGCTTATGCTGTCAAAGGAAGGGACTTGTTGTTTGATGTGTTGAAGAACTGAGGAAACCGTATCGTCCGGTTTTGCTGTGGGAACATTTTCTGTCATTATCCGAGCCGCTGAGGAAGGTGGAAATTGATTCATTATTTAAACTGGTGGAGCAGTTTAGACAAATCGACAGATTCTATCTGATGCTGAATGAGTGGTTTTTCAGAAAGTTCGCTCACCTGCTGGTGGTAGGCTGGTTTTTCTTCCTTGTAGAAAAGACCAACCGGAAGTTTGTCATCTCTCATTGACTGTTTCCAGGCGCTTTCTTTGCTGGATGGATCATGATTTTCATTCTCTAGATATACCATCTGCTCTCTGTACCAGTCGTACCCTTGAGCTGGGTTCATCACCGGACATGGTTGAAGGATGTCGATTATAGAAAATCCAACGTGATTCATGGCTTCGGTAATCCGAGAAGCGAGTTTAGGAATATCTCCCGCAAATTCTCTGGCAACAAAAGTTGCATGATTGCTGACCGCAATTGCCATGGGAATCATTGGTTCCTCGATAGTTCCTTCCGGTGTGGATTTGGTCTTAACACCCTTGTCGGTGGTTGGACTCATTTGACCGGTGGTTAAGCTGTACCGATGATTATCGTGGACTAGCACTGTAATATCGTGGTTTCCGCGCATGAGGTTGAGAAAATGGGTACCACCTTCTCCGTAGCAACCACCATCTCCTATGATCACTAGCGGTTTAAGCTCATGATTGGCTAACTTTGCGCCAACTGCAGGAGGCAGAGCTCGACCGTGCAATGCATGGAATCCATAATATTCATTAAAGTCTGCCATATTTCCTGAACATCCGACATCGTAGAACATCACAATCTTTTCCTTGGGATAGGCAAGATTTTTAATTCCCATTTTTATGGCTCCCCAAATCGCATAGTTGCCACACCCAGGACACCAAGTCGGATTTTTAGGATATTTTGCTCCTGCAGATGATCTGCCATATCGATCTTGATCTGAGGGTTGTGCTGGTGATGGTTGGTTTTGAGAGTTTTGATTTTGATCCATAGTATTCTTAGAGGTTCATCCCTTTAACATGATTAACAATATCGTCTATATAAAATGGTCTGCCATCATACTTATGCAGATGATTTTGAACTTGGACTCCCGTTTCTTGAGCAATAAGACGGGCGAGTTGTCCTTGGTAGTTTCCTTCCACGGCAAGAGTTTTCGGTGATTGATCAAGTACCGACTTAACCTGCTCGGCAGGGAATGGCCAAGCCCAAGAGATATGGAGCATGTTAGAGTTGACGCCATCTCTACTGAGCATTTTTCTGGCTTCCTGTATCACGCCTTTTGAAGAGCCATAAGAAATGAAGGTGAGTTTTGCATCATCTTGTGAATCGAAATACTGCTGTGGTACTTCTTTTTTCATATGTTCAAATTTTTTAAATCGTTTTTCCATTTGCGCTTGTCGAACTACCGCAACTTCGGTTGCCAAACCATATTGATCGTGCTCATAGGAATTGGCAATGTAATTTCCACCTGATATACCCGGAATGGCGCGCTCACTTACGCCATTTTCGGTAGGTGAAAATCTTGGGAAAAATCCAGAATCATCAGGCTGAGGATTTTGAGAAAATCCAAATCGACTGTTGTTGAATGTTTGTCCTTCAAGCGCTATTGTGTGGCGGCTCTCAGCAATAAATTTGTCAGTTGCAACTATTACAGGTGTTTGATACTTTTCTGCTAGATTTACAGCTGCGCTGGTTAATTCAAACGATTCTTGAGCATTGCTGGGTGTCAAGACAAAACGGGGAAATTCGTCCTGGCTGGCGCTGATTAAGAACTGCAAATCCCCCTGAGCAGTCCAAGTTGGCATGCCAAGTGCTGGACCGGGCCGCATGGCAACAAAAACTACTATGGGTAGTTCTGCAATTCCACTCAAACCCAAAGCTTCTGTCATGTAGCAAAATCCTCCACCGGAAGTTCCTACCATGACACGAACGCCAGAAAATGATGCACCTAAAGCCATGTTTATAACACTTATTTCATCTTCTGCATGCTTTACAACAATGTTTGCATCTGCAGCCTTGGCTGCTAGGAAGTGAAGAACTGAGCTGGATGGAGTCATCGGATAGGCAATGTAACACTGTAATCCACCGGCAATTGCACCAAGACCTACGGCTTCATTCCCGGTAAGCGTATATCGATTCCCTGGATCTTGTTTTTCAATTTCCATCAACGACTGTCCGTTGGCTTTGGCAAAATCGTATCCAGCTCGGGCGGCGTTCTTGTTTAAATTCACAACTTCTTCGCCTTTGTTGCCAAAAATATCTTTGATAAGGTCTTCGAGAATGTTAAAATCTAAACCCAGAAAAAATAATGAGGCTCCAACTGCGACATTATTTGACATCACACGTTGAGCACCCGATTCTTCTGCCAGGCGAACCATGGGAAGATTGAATGAGTTACCAGGGAGAGAAAATTCTTCAATGTTAATGTTGTCGTCCTCTTTGTCATAAATTACCAATGAATTTTCATTTAATTCGTCCTTATGAAAATTTAGAGCATTTTTATTTAATGCAACGAGGAGATTTAGTTGTTTCTTTTGAACGACTGCTTCATCTTTTGAGGCAAACACCTGATAGGTATTGTGTCCGCCACGAATGAGGGATGGATACTCGGTATAGTCAAAAATGTTGAGGCCATGACGAGCGCAGACTTTGCTAAAAAGCAAACCGGTTGTCATGATTCCTTCTCCGGCAAAGCCGGCAACTTTCCAATTTAGATCTATTGATGGCATGCTGCTTTCCTAGTTGGACCTAAAATTTGGCTAAGGTAGAGGTATCTCCTATGGGTAGTCCAAGTTCTTGCGCTTTAAGCATCCTGCGCATAATTTTCCCAGAACGGGTTTTGGGGAGATCATCCTTAAATTCTATTTCGCGAGGGTAGGCATGACCTGCAAGATGCTTTTTGATAAACACTTGAATTTCCTCTTTAAGCTTCTCGGTTTGCTCTACTCCAGGTCGGAGCGTAACAAAGGCTTTGATGATTTCACCGCGCATAGCGTCGGGCTTTCCAATAACACCAGCTTCAATGATGTCAGGATGTTCTACAAGTGCGGACTCGACCTCGAAAGGACCAACCCGCTCCCCTGCTGTTTTAATAACATCGTCTGCGCGACCGATGAACCAAAAATATCCATCCTTGTCTTTGAAGGCACGGTCACCGCTGATGTACCAGCCTTTGAGGAAATATGAATCGTATTTTTTTGGCCTGCGCCAAATGGTCTTCATCATCGATGGCCAACCAGGCTTTATTGCTAAGTCGCCTTCCTGATTCGGTCCAAGTTCTTTACCCTCATCATCAATAATTGCAGCATGTACTCCCGGCAAGGGTTTACCCATGGATCCGAGTCTGATATCCATAGAAGGATAATTGGCAATGAGAATCCCGCCAGTCTCGGTTTGCCACCAATTGTCGTGGAATGGTAAACCAAAGGTTTTTAGACCCCAACGGATAGGCTCTGGATTGAGAGGCTCGCCAACACTTGCCAAATGCCTCAGAGAACTGAAATCGTAGTTTTTAGAGGGATTTCCCTTGGCTGCAGCCAGCATTCTGATGGCTGTAGGTGCTGTATACCAAACGTTTACACTATATTCTTGAATGATTTCATACCATTTTTCTGGACTAAAACGGCCTGCATAGACAACGGAAGAAGCACCGTTAGACCAACTTCCAAGGATTTCGTAGGCAATACCAGTGACCCATCCTGGATCAGCCGTGCACCAGTAGACATCGTCTTCTTGGAGGTCGAGGACCCATTTAGCGCTCATGTGTTCATGAAGAATTGAGCGATGTGCATGAATAACACCTTTCGGTTTACCAGTTGTTCCTGAAGTGTAGAGCATGAAAGCGGGATCCTCTGGATTCATCATGCGAGTCTCGTAGCTTTCCTTCTCTTTATCGATGAGTTTTCTCAGAGAAACGATTCGCGCGTGTCCTTCCTTTTTCTCCTGGGTTGAATCGACTAGCAGAATAGTTTCCAATTCCGGAAGGTCTTTTACAACTTTCAGAACTCTGGGAAGCAACTCTTTATTTGTCACAACTACTTTGGCACTGCTGTTACCAAGACGGTCTTGAATTGCTTTAGGACCAAAGGCAGAAAACATGGTTCCGGCTATGCTGCCACGTTTTACGGTACCAAGAAAGCCATAGTACAACTCTGGAACTCTGGGGAGGAAGAAAAAGACTCTATCGCTTTTTTGAACATCTAGAGTATGAAGGAGATTGCTGAATTGATTCGATCTCTTGTAAAGATCAGTGAAGGTGTATCTGAGCTTGTTACCTTCGTCACCTTCCCAATATAAGGCAATTTTATTTTTTCTCCAATTATTTGCATTGCGGTCAACTGCATTATAGGCTGCGTTTAGTTTACCGCTAAAGTATTCAATTTCATCTTTTGCATCGCTCCATTTAAATTTTTGGTGGTAGGCATCATAATCTGGAAGATTAGGAGTTTTTTTCAGGGATTTTACATCTTTTTTAAATATTTCAACTTTCATAATTAAATTAGCGACCTACCGGTCATCTCCTTAGGTTTTGATATCTTTAACATTTGTAACATAGTTGGAGCAATGTCGGCAAGTACCCCTTGCGGTAATTTTGTTGATTTATGATATTGCTTTGAAACCAATATCAATGGAACTGGATTACTCGAATGCTCGGTGATAATCGCACCTGAATCTGGATTGAGCAATTGTTCGGCGTTTCCGTGATCGGCTGTGATAATAAGTGCACCATTGACAGTCAGTGTTTTTTCTACAATTTGTCCAACAGATCCATCGACGACCTGGCAAGCATCTATTGTAGCTTTAAGGTTTCCTGTGTGAGCAACCATGTCCGGATTTGCAAAATTTATAATCATCACGTCATATAAGCCTTCACCTACGCGCTCGAGTACTGCTTCGGTAATTTCTGGGGCTGACATTTGTGGCTGTTGATCATATGTACTCACCTTTGGTGAAGGGATGATGATGAGATCTTCCCCTGGAAATGGATCTTCTCGGAGACCGTTAAAGTAGTAGGTGACAAATCGTTCTTTTTCTGTTTCAGCGATACGAAGTTGTTTGAGGCTTTTTTTTGCCAATACTTGTCCTAGGGGAGTTTGAATTGGTTGAGGGGGAAACGCTACAGAAACTGGTAAGCCTCTTTCGTATTCTGTCATGGTAACGAAGAACAGATTTTTTATCCGATCTCCTCGAGAAAATGGTTTTGTTTGTGTTTCTGTGTCGACCTCGTGTTTTTTGTAATATTTTACAGCGTATGGATCGAAACCTGGTTTTCTGTTGGCAGAGTCTTCAAAATTTGGAAGAACAAAGGCTTTAGTTAATTGCCTGGGTCTATCAATACGAAAATTTGCAAAGATCACACTATCGTTCTCTCTAATTAGAACTGGTTGCTCGTCATGTGAGCCAACAATTATCGTCGGTTCAATAAATTCGTCTGTTTTCCCTGATCTGTAGGATTGATTGACTGCTTGCTCAGGTGTTGAAGCTATTTTTCCATCACCTGAGGTAAGAGTTCTATAGCTTTTTTCAGTCCGTTCCCAGCGGTGATCCCTATCCATAGCATAGTATCTCCCAGAAATTGAAGAAATTTTTCCTATTTTAGTTGTTTTTATCTTCTCGTTGAGCTGTCCGATGTAGGTTAATGCGGATGTCGGAGGAGAATCACGGCCATCAGTTATAACGTGAAATGCAAGTCTTTTTACATTGTTTTCCTTGGCTAAGTGAAGCAATGCAAAGATATGCTCAAGATTGGAATGAACACCTCCCGCACCTAGAAGACCAAGGATATGAAAGGTACTCTGATTATCGTGAACGTGCTCTACTGCTTTGATAAACGCATCGTTTTCAAAATATGATCCATCGGCTATTGACATGTTTATTCTGGGAAGATCCTGGAGCACAACTCTTCCCGCACCAATGTTAAGATGACCGGTTTCTGTATTTCCCGCCTCCCCATGCGGAAGCCCAACAGCCTCTCCAGATGCATCTAAAAGGGTATGTGGATACTCTGCGTATAACTTGTCTAAATTCGGAGTTTGAGCCTCAGAAATTGCATTTCCGGGTGTTTTCGTTGACGTATATCCCCAACCGTCAAGTATGACTAACACTAGAGGTTTTGGAATAGGTGCCATAAAAATATTGAACAAAAACTGTCTCTAACTTTGATTTTGATGCCGAGAAGAAAGTTGCTCTTCTATGCGAAGGAGTCTGTTGTACTTGGCTACCCGCTCACCTCGTGCAGGAGCTCCAAATTTTGCATAGTGAGCACCAATACCAACCGCAAAATCAGCAATGAAATCATCATTCGTTTCTCCTGAGCGATGCGATACTATTATCTGCCAACCTGCTTGCTTGGCAATAGTAATGACTTCAACGGTTTGAGAGATAGTTCCGATTTGATTCGGTTTGGCTAATATGGCTGTACATGCCTTTTCAATGATGGCTTTTTCAGTCCGCTCACGGTTGGACGTGAGGAGATCGTCTCCGACGATAACGGTGTTGGAACCGAGTTCTGCGGACAACTCTCTCCAGGCTTGCCAGTCGTCTTCGTTGAGAGGATCTTCGAGGGAATAGAGACGATATTCTTCATTTAACGCTTTGTAGTAGTCGATGAATTCTTTGGTTGTCAGTGGGTCTTTTTGATCTTTAATTCTGTACTTGCCTCCTTTGAAGAAATTAGATGCAGCGACATCAAGACCGAGAAAGACATCCTCCCCGTACTTAAAGTCAGTGTTTCGAATTGCTTCCACAATGAGTTCCAGCGCATCTGAATTCTTATACAAGTTTGGCGCAAATCCACCTTCGACTCCAACACTATGAATGGCTCCGTGCTTTTTTAATACGGTTTCAATCGTGTGATATACCTCCTGCCCAGCTTGAAGAGCTTTTGAAAATGCCATCCTCGTTGATGGAATCACGTGGAACTCCTGAAAATCTAGATTGCCTGCGCCATGTTTACCACCGTTAATGACATTGAAGATCGGTGTTGGAATATTGAGAGGATCTTCGGCAAGACGATATTTTGACTTGATGTAGTCGTAGGTTTCCATGTTGTACACTTGTGCACCAGCCTTACATACGGCAACAGATACTGAGAGAATCGCATTGGCTCCGATTCGGGATTTATTCTTGGTACCGTCAAGGTCAACCATCATCTGATCGATTTCTGTTTGATGGGTTGGATCTTTCCCGATGAGCTTTGGGGCGATGATCTCATCGACATTTTTGACTGCCTGGAGCACACCTCTTCCTTGATATCTCTTTGGATCTTCATCGCGTATCTCCACCGCTTCATAGGTACCTGTTGACGTCCCTGAAGGGGCTGAGGCGGTAACTGGTGGCGTTTCATCCAAGGTGAGGGTGGTTTCAACCGTGGGTATTCCTCTTGAGTCTAGAATTTCTCTTGCTTTGACTGATGTTATTTGTGCCATAGTAAAAATTGTAATGGCAAAACACTTAAATTACAAGCGTTTTTTCCTGTTTAGCATGCGTATTTCTGAATGATAGATGATTTCTCTAGTTGCGTCTATGACATCTGGACTTACTGAGACGCTTGTGATACCCCATTCTACAAGTTTTTGCGTGAGATCAGGATACGACGATGGCGCTTGTCCGCATACTGAACTGGTAATTCCCCTCTTGGATGCAGTGGTAATGATCCGCTTAAGGGACCAAAGCATGGCTGGGTTTCTTTCATCGAAATCTTGGGAGATTTCCTGGTTGTCTCGGTCCACCCCAAGTGTCAACATTGTCAGATCGTTTGTTCCTATTGATACCCCATCGATACCAACATCGATGAAATCATCAAGCAAAATGACATTGGAGGGAATTTCTACCATCATCCAGAGTTTAAAGGTTGCTGAACGCACTAAACCCTTTGAGGCAATGATACGTTTTACTTTTTCGAACTCTGGAACGTTTCTCACAAACGGTACCATCATCCATAAATTCTTATATCCTCCTTTATTTCGAACCCGTTTAATCGCATCGAGCTCCATATCGAAAACTGTCTCATCTGAAACATATCGGTAGGCTCCACGATAACCAATGAGTGGATTTTCTTCCTCGGGTTCATAATTTTTTCCACCGATGAGATTTCTATACTCATTGGTCTTAAAATCTGTAGTTCTATACACGACAGGTCTCGGATCGAAAGCACGGCAAAACGTTTCAAGTCCATCAGCAAGCTTACGCACAAACACATTGCGTTTCTTATCTTGAAGCAGCTTCTTCGGATGGATGCCTATTTGAGCAATCATAAACTCGGCTCGAAGTAGACCAATTCCATCAACATTCCTGGAAGCCAGATCGTGGGCTCTATCTGGTTCAGCTAGGTTGACATAGATTTTTGTAGCGGTTTTTCTGGATGATTGAAGTCTACTTGCTGTTTGTACGCTTTCGATTTGATTGAGTTTTCTTGGTGGGAGTGAGCCTGCAAAGATTTCCCCTGTTTTCCCGTTTACTGTTATCATGTGTCCGTTTTTAAGCTTTTTGGTTGCCTGTTTGGTCCCTACGACACAGGTAATTCCAAGTTCGCGGCTGACAATAGCGGCATGTGAGGTTTGCCCACCTCTATCAGTAACAATGGCGACAACTCTACGCATTACCGGAACAAAATCTGGAGTTGTCATCTCAGTGACTAACACATCTCCGGTTTTTACTTTTGAGATTTCTTTGGCTGAATGAATAATACGCACTCTTCCGCTATGAATACCCGGTGAAGCCGGATCACCATTTAATATTATTTTTAAGTTCTTGGTAAATGTTGCACCGTCAATTATTATCTTTGTCTTTTTTTTCTTCTCTGTATCCAACGTGGTGATTGGTCTCGTTTGAAGGAGGTAGAGATGACCGTTTTCAAGAGCCCATTCGATATCTTGTGGATAGAAATAATGTTGATGCACAGCATTGCCAAGTTTTGCTACTCTAACAATTTGCTCATCGGTAAGTTTTAGCTTTTTTTGTTTTTGCTCTGCAACGTGGATCTTTTTATTTTTACGTCCGACCCTTTTTAACTCAATAGTCTGATCGTTGTTGATCTTTTGCAGAATTGTTACTTTATTCTTTTCAACCAGATACCTGTCTGGAGTAACTGCTCCTTGAACGATCATTTCTCCCAAACCCCAAACTGCTTCAATAACTAAGCGGTCTTTGTCTTCAGATATTGGATCAACTGTAAACATGACTCCTGAGACATCGGATTGGATCATCTTTTGCACCGGTACTGCGATTCCTACTTTCAGATGATCGAATCCTTTTTCCTGGCGGTAAAATATGGCGCGTGGTTCAAAGAGTGAAGCCCAGGCTCTGCGAACGGTATGGACAACATTGGCTGTACCTTTGATATTGAGAAAGGTTTCCTGCTGGCCAGCGAAAGATGCTACGGGAAGATCTTCGGCAGTGGCTGATGAGCGGATGGCTACCCAAGGCTCTCTTGTTTTTCTCTCAAGTGATCTGTAGTGAGTGATTATTTCTTTAGCTAAGTCATCCGGAATTTCTGCGTGGGAGATCAGTCGCTTGATTTTGCGGCTGGAAATTTTTAAAGCCTTCGAATTTTGGACATTGAGCCCAACCAATGCATCCTTAATTTTCGGACGGAGGTTGTTTTCATCCAGCACGTAAAAATAGGCTGGAGATGTAACAATGAAACCGCTGGGAACCGGAAAGCCGGCCTTGGTCATTTCACCAAGATTGGCACCTTTACCTCCAACTAAGTTGACATCATCGCTATCGACTTGGTTGAAAGGTACTACATGGGGCAGATTTTCCATAGCATCATTGTATGGAGAGCCAGACAAATTTGCAAGAAAACTTATTGAAGAGGTTGACCGAGTTTCTTTTTAAAATAATCAACCCATGGAATTGCTACAGGATCTGTTTTATAGAGCATAGCCATGTAAAACGTAGTAAACCCGGATAATGTAAATGCTTCCAAGATCTGAGCAAGTTTACTGGTTCCTTGCAAATTAATACTGTGGGTGTTCACTTCTTGCTTTTCGACTACTTCTTTTGTGATTTTGTATCTTTTTTGAACGCGATCGCTATATAGTTTTGAGTTTATAAAAACAAACACTCCTGTCTTATGTAATGTATCGGGACGTTTTAATCCCTCCATCAAATGGTGATTTAGTTCAGGAATATACCGATAATCAGAAATTAACTTGGCAGTCTCATTGATCTGATTGGCAAATCCATTCCCAAAACCACGTAAAAATTCTGAAGTGATGATGATTGGATGTTTATCTATTAAAAATGATCCTAATTTTTTGGCTTGGTTGTTCTCGGTTTTAACATCGGCAAGATATCTTTTCCCAACTTCTCTTGCGAAAGCTATTGCTTTATTTATTTCTTCTTCATTGATATTTAGATACCCTAGCGATGATAGTACACCTGCATGTCCCATGAGAAGATACCCGCCAGCAATTCTAGGCTGTCCGCTGGGATTATGTTTCGGGTCAAGTTTGTAAAACGGAAGGTCCGATTCATTCATCAGCTTTTCAAGCGTTCCACCTTTTGTAACAGCAGTCATCATAGCACCTCGCTTTACTGCATCCATACCACATGCAACAACCTCCTCAGTTGTTCCTGAATAGGATGAGAGTATCACGAGTGTATTCTTTCCTACGTACCGAGGCAGAGAATATCCTTCAATGATTTCGTATGGCACTGTGATGCGATCAATAAATAAGTACTTAATGGTTTTCGGGGTAAATCGAGATCCTCCCATACCACAGACAACTATGTTTCTGGCTTTTTTAAAACGCTCAGGAAAATGTATTTTAGAACTTTCCTGCCATGCTTGATTGCATTGATCCGGAAACATGGCTGTCGATTCGAGCACGTTGGAAGGATCCAGTTTTTTTATGGCTTTAAGATCATCTAAAATAGTCATGAGTTCTCCTTATTTCATAATTTTTATCAACTGGGAGTGGATTTTTCCGTTTGAGATGATGAAACCATTCGATAATCTATCTTTTGTGAACTTATTTCCATCGATGCCAGTGACTGTTGCACCGGCTTCTTTAGCAATGAAGAGCCCAGGAATGATGTCATACCAGCCTGCAAACGTATTTTGACTGATAAAAGCTTCGATTTTTCCACTGGCAACCCAGCACATGGCTAGGGCTTCAGCCGCAATTCCTCTAATTCTGTACGTTTTACGAGAAAGCTTTTCTATGGCATTCCACAATTTTTCAGCTACCTGAGCGTCATACTGATGATGAGGAAGATACGCGTAGACAAATGAATTTTCGAGACTTGACTGTGCATTCACATTTACCTTTTTCCCATCTTCATACGCACCGATATTTTTTGCGGCGCTATAGAGCTTTCTAGCCACAGGTTCGTAGAGCACTGAAAGAATTGCTTGACCGTTTTTTTCTAAAGCAAAGCAGGTGCTGAAACTGGGAAGCCCTCTGACAAATTCTTTAGTTCCGTCAATGGGATCAATAATCCATTCGTATTCAGAGCTACCTTCAACACTTCCCTCTTCTTCGGAGTAAATTCTATGTGATGGAAATAACCCTTTGATTTTTCTGATGATCGACTGTTCAGCATCAAGATCGGCGTTGGTGACAATATCCTGCCTGTCTTTAAATGCAATTATTTTAATGTGTTTCTGCTTTTCTAAGATTTGCTCACCAGTTTTAACAGCTAGTTGTTCAGCGAATTTTAAAGTGAAGTGAAGATCCATATTAGTTTAGTGCATCGGTGTTTACACCGTAGCTCCAGTCGATTTCTTTGTGACTTTTCAGTATTCTTTGAAGCACACTTTTAACTTTTTTATACAAATCTTCTGTTTTACCTTCAAACTTCACCGTTACATATGGACCATTTTGACTAGCTCTAATGATTGCCATGGTGTTATCGCTATCCATGCGGATACCATCGATATCAATATACTTGGCATTTGGCCAGAATTTTTTAAAATCTGCTCTGATAACCGTATTGATGAATTTGAATTTAATATTATCAGCCAGACCTAATTTAATCTCAGGACTGCTGACATAGTGACTGAGTTTTGCCACAGCTTCTGAGAGTACTTGTCCTTTCCTTTCCAAATACTGAAGAAGTCTTAAGCTGGCATATGCCCCATCATCATGGCCGTAGAAATTGTCCATAAAGAAGATGTGACCTGAAAGCTCTCCACCAAACGGTGACCGTACTTCTTTTACCTTGGCTTTGATGAAGGAATGGCCGGTAAGCCACATGACTGGCTTTCCACCAGCCTTTTCAATAGCTTCGGTTACTTGTCTGCTACAAAGGGTGTTGTAGACAATTGGTGCACCAGGGATAAAGTCGAGTACATCCTGAGCAAAAAGTGCAACTATCGTATCCATCCATAGAACACTCCCATTTTCATCTACGACAGCCATGCGATCACCATCTGTATCATAGGCAAAACCAATATCGGCTTGTTCCTTTTTTACCCTTCTGGCGAGTCTTTCAAGTACTTCACTTTCAGTTGGGTCTGGGGCACCAAGTGGGAAATTACCATCGAGATTGCAGTTTTGTTCAACAACCTCACAGCCAGCATCTCTAAATATTGTCGGATAAAACATACCCGATGTTGTATTGCAGGCCTCAACAACAACTTTCCATTTCCTATGTAAATCGAAATGTTTAAGAATATCTTTTTTGTATGCAGGAAATACATCAACCTGCCGATATATTCCATTACCGGTGGAGAATTTACCTTTTTGAACTAGCTTTCTCATTTGTTGAATTTCCTCGGTGATCATCGTATCTGAATACCCAACACTGAGTTTTAGACCATTGTATTCTTTGGGATTATGAGATGCGGTGATCATTGCGCCACCTTTGGTTTTAAATTCATACGAGGAAAAGTAGACAATTTGACTGAGGCTCAATCCCATGTCAATGGTATGAATACCACCATTGTTTAAACCTTTGATGAATGCTTTGGAGTATTGTTGGCTGGTGAGGCGATTATCACGACCGATGGTTGATTCTTTTATTCGTCTTTGATGGAGAAATGTAGCATAGGCTCTCCCTAGAGTGTAGTACACATCAATGTTTAAATCTTTATCTACAAACCCTCTAATGTCGTATCCGCGAAAAATTGATTTACTGATATTTTTTACGATGTTCATCTTGCTCCTTATTAAAATACTATACTATTTGGTTTGAACATTCGGAAATTTAACGGATTTGAGAAGGTTGTGAAATGGACTTGTGTGTAAAAGAAGATATTGATCCTCATGGGAATAGGGTTTCATTTTAGATTTCAGCAACTATGAGGTCAAGCATAGATGATAATTCAAGCGGACTACGACCGGTTTTGGTATCAAGTTCAATTTTGTACAGCTTTTTGTGCAGGTTCAGTAATTGCTGCAAGTCAAATCGCTTTGCTTGGCTTACGAGACGTTGCTTTTGCCAAGGTTGCATACCATTGAGACCCTGATTACCAAGGTTATTGGCTACGATCAAGTCACTTACTCTACGGTGAAACATATAGAAAATGAGCTCTGCAGCGTCAATTTGTTTGGTTTCTTTGAGAATTAGCAGCATCTGTTTTGTGTTGTTGGGTGCAATCGAATCGAGAAACTTAAATATTTTTGGAGATATTTTAAACAGTGTTTGCTTGATATTTTTTATTTTTTTCAACTGGGCTGCGGTGGCTTGCTTTTTTTCCCAGAGGATTAACTGCGTTATATATTCTTGGGATCCGACATAGTCCAATAGCGCATCTTTGGTTTTAGAACGTTGACGGCTGAGAAGATTTTCTATTACTACGAGCCTCTCTGAACCAAATAGACTTTGTGACTCGAGTGCTTGTTTAAGCTCTGTAAGATCAAGTTTTTCTCCATCAAGACGGATTATTTCTTCATCACCTGTCTTTTTTATCTGTGCTATGTGTTCATTTAACGCAATTCTGCTTGCGACATTGTTGTCGCCGTGGAGCACTATAGTCATTTCAGTTTTTCTTTGTATTGTTTAAACAACACCTCTACCGAACGATGGTCGATTCTCCTCTTTCCTCTTCCCTTGTGAGGAAGAAGTGCACCGGAAAAGGTTTTGGGAATGTGCATGAGTTCGTGAATTAAGACTCGTGTTTGATCATCGTGACTTAAGTTGTCAAATTTCTCTGAAAGAACCTCTATAACATAATGAGGTTTTTGTTTCAAAGCTAACTGCCATATCCTGGGAAAACTCCAGATTCTGGCTCGGGCGCGTGAGGTCGAGCCCTTACTCCGCATACTGATAACGCGTTTATTATCGATGTGAGGGAGATCTATTCTTCGCAGAAGAGTATTGATTCGCTTTTGAATATCTGGAGCACTAAGAAAATCCATATGACACTGTTGAATATATTTTTTCTTTAAATCTAGGTTACTTTGTAGACAGGATCACTTTTTTTCACTTTTTGATCAACCTTCACGCCGACTGAATCCCCTTTTTTCGCTTTTTCAACTTTGAGGTAATCGATTTCCATTGAATCGACAACTTGCTGAAATTCAACTTGAGATGTCTTGATTTCCAACGTATCTCCTGTTGAAATGCTGCTTGTGAGATCGACAATTGCGACACCGATATTGTTAAAGTAATGATTGATGGTTCCGACTTTTCTTTTTGCCATATTCCTCACCCCCTGTCTTTTTTTAAAGGAGAGAGAATTAGCTCGAGTATAGCATAGCTAATAAATTTGATTTCCTATTAAAATGATTTATTTGTTCGATCATTTTTATGGATTCCAAGCGTTTCCCATCAAAGATCATTGATAGCTCTAATTTTCCTTATCCATCATGATTATGACTTCGCGATCGTGAAGTTTAGCAGTTGATTGTATGAGAGTATTACGATGTGGTTATTTATTTCCGGTTTGAAATTGGTATATTTTGTCTCCCAAGTAACCAGTGACTTCGGGTCGAATGATTTTCGATTTGAGGAGTGCTGCTGAACGAACGGTAAACAGACCGTATTTTTGATTCACCCTATCAACTGCTTTCCAGATTTTTTCCCTTCTTCTCCACTCTGGAAGCCAGCATGACGTCAGTTGCTTGGCTGGTAGAAGTTGATCGATACGAACTCCGTAGCGAATGACTTCAAACGAGCGCCCCCAGATTTTATAAAAGCCGTTGTAGAGAATGTCGAACACTTCATCTGGGTGTCTGACGTAATATTTGAGCGTGCGGTGACGGTACCAAACTTGTTCCTCACCTTCAAGAAAAATGGAAAGGTGGCGACCAACAAGATCCATTTCCCGCATTTTTGCGGTTACCTCTTCAATAAGATTTCTGATGGTTTGGCGGATGACCAACTCGCTGTTGCATAGCCGGTAACCGGTGATGGTCCGGCCTACTCCCTTCATGTGCGGGTTTCTGTCCAGCAAGCTTAAAACGTGGGAGGTTTCTCCGTAGGAAATACGCTTCAGTTCCGGTCCCCAAAATCGTCCAAACTGCTGTTTTAGATATCTATCATCGAGGTCGCGGATTTGCAGCGGATTGGTGATTCCAAGCTCATTTAACTTCCCGGCTAACCTTGATCCAATACCGCAAATATCCGTGATTTTTATGAGTGAAAGAGCCAGGTCGAGATTTTCCTTGTCTATTTGAACATAGCCGCCTTTGGGTGCGAATTCTCCAGCAAGCTTGGCAAGCATGCGATTCTTGGCAATGCCAATTGAGGCGGTCACCCAATCGCCCATATCTTTATAGATTCGCTCCTGAATTTTTATTGCCAAATCATCGGTGGTGTACAGCTTGAGACAGTTGGTGGCGTCAATGAAGGCTTCGTCCAGGGAAAATAAACTGACATCAGGACTAAATGACTTGATGAGCAAATAAAACCGTTGGGTATAATAAAAATATTTGTCAAAATCGGCTTTGACAAGAACGAGATTGGGTGCTTTGGCCCTGGCTTCTGGAACGTTGCTACCGGTCTTGATGCCAACTTGCTTGGCTTCTTTACTGGCAGCGACGATGCACATGCGACCAATGTCTTTGATGATGCCGACCGGTTTTCCGCGAAGATGTGGATTTTGTTGCTGTTCAACAGTGGCGAAATAGGAGTTGAGGTCGATATGAAAGATGGTTTTTTTCATATTATCCTTCAATCCAAATTTGCTCTAATATCCAAGTTTCCTTATCGAGGTTGTATTCGAGAAGGTAGAGATTTCCGCTGGAAACTACGGCGTAGCGGCGCTTTTTTACTCCCCCATCGCGAAGGTTGTGAAGGCTGGTGATTTCATCGATTTGAAAGTCTTTGCGGTTCCACTCGAATTTTTCTGGTTTAAATGAAGCGTTTTTGAAGCTACCGGAAACAATAATATTTTCGTGTATTGTTTGGTACATACCCAAACCATACCCGAATTTATTCCCGAATGTCAATATGGGAATTGTTCGGATAGCGGATCGAAAAGAGGTTTGACACGATCCAAATTTCGAATGCTATTATTTCGAACGTTATTTATCTGTTTTGAAATTGGGTAGCGCTCAAATTCATCAGTGTAGTCTCTTACTTTCAGAAGGTCTCGAATGTCATCAAATTCTGTACTATTTTTTGATAGCCATCGATCTTCGTCTTTTTTTCGTAGAACCACAGGTTGGCGGTCGTGAATGGGTTCCATGATCTTTGATGCAGCTTGGGTCATGATAGAGAAGGAAAGAATGGTTTGATCTACCCCTTGCCACTGCGACCAAATCCCAGCCATAGCAAATGGCTCGCCGTCTTGGTGCTCGAAGAGATATGGTTGCTTGTCTTTTCCGCAGCGCTTCCACTCAACAAATCCGTTGGATGGGACGAGACAACGCTGGAAACGTAAAGGTTTGCTGTACAGACGAGAGGTGATTGCGGTTTCGCTTTTGGCATTGATCGTGCTGTAGCTGGTTTTTGGTTTTTTGCTCCAAAAAGGAATAAGACCAAATTGTGCAAATTCAAGGTGATTTGGACTTCTTTTAAAAACAATTGGAGTTTGTTGGGTGGGAGCGGTGTTGTAGTTTGGTTTTAGGTCTAACTTTTCTTCAGAGCGTGCATGAAAGCGCTTGCGAAGTTTTTTCTCATTACTGATCAAGAGAAATCGTCCACACATATCCCCAAATATACCCGAACTTAAGTGATATCGTCAATCATGAATTACTTCGATCTACGAACTAATACCAAGAATAGTGTGATCATCGTGAACGCAGTGAGTGCCATCATGGGGATGGTGATGTAGCCGTATTGGAGCACGAAGCGCTCAGAGCACCCCAGTGAATATCCGACCGTAGTACAAGGAGCAACTGCGTTGGGATTAATCTGAAGATTATAGTGATAGGCTGAAAAGAGTCCGCCAATGATGTTTAACGGTAGTAGATAACTTGCTATTGATTTATCATTTTTCACCGTGGCAATTCCAAGCAGAATCATTTGAGGATACATGAAGATGCGCTGAATCCAGCAGAGTTTACATGGTGTGTAATTTGCTACTTCTGAGTAAAACAGACTTCCTAGAGTTGAAAGGGAAGCGACTATAAATGAAGCAGTCAACGCATTTGCTTCAAGTAGATTAAACACAGATTTCAGATTTTTGTATGAGTCGCTTTTCTTTCTTACTATCAGGAGAGTACCCATTGTGATGACCACCACACCTCCTATGATGGTAAAGAGTGCAAGAAGATTGTTCACTAGATCAATTATGCCATCCATATGCTAGAAAAGTTCTTGTTGATCTTTAGTCTTTTTTGGAAATGGGATTTTTAGGTGTTTGTAGGCTTGTTGCGATGCTATTCTTCCGCGAGGTGTACGTTTCAGAAAGCCAATTTGAAGTAAGAATGGCTCGTGCACATCGATAAGTGTATCAATGTCTTCAGAAATTGTTGCCGCAATCGTTTCAATTCCCACTGGTCCTCCACCATGGGTATGGATGATAGCTTCAAGTATTCTTCTATCCGATTTATCTAATCCAGCTTTGTCAACTTCAAGCATCTTGAGTGCGTCTTCGATGATGATACTGGTGAATTCTCCATCCGCATGCACTTGCGCATAATCGCGAACCCGGCGAAGAAGGCGGTTCGCAATTCTTGGAGTACCTCTTGAGGATTTAGCAATTTCCATAGCTATATTTTCATTTATGCTAATACCTAAAATATCTGCAGCACGCATAATGATTTGACAGAGTTCATCATCAGTATAAAACTCAACCCGATGGATGGCCCCAAAACGATCGCGAAGCGGTGAGGAAAGTAATCCAATTCGAGTGGTGGCTCCAATGACGGTAATTTGCGGAACTTCCAGTCGAAGAGTTCGGGCTGAAGGTCCTTTTCCTATGACAATATCAAGAAAAAAGTCTTCCATGGCAGGATAGAGCGTTTCTTCAACAACTTTACTAAGGCGATGAATTTCATCGATAAAGAGAATGTCGCGATCTTTTAGATTCGTAAGAATTGAGGCTAGATCTCCAGCACGTTCAATAGCTGGACCGGATGTGACACGAATTTGGCTGCCGATTTCATTGGCGATGACATGTGCGATGGTGGTTTTTCCCAGCCCCGGAGGACCATAGAAAAGGATGTGTTCCAGCGGTTCATTTCTTTTTTGTGCTGCTTGAAGAAATGTCTTGAGTTTTTTCTTAACTTTTTCTTGACCATAGAATTCAGAAAGTTTTTTAGGACGAATTGCCGGTCCCCGTTTCTTTTTTTCTGTTGCAATTGTTTTTTTGCTCATACTAGTTTCCTAACATTCTTAGTGTTTCTTTGATGAGTTCCTCTGAACTTAATTCTTTGGAATTCTTTACATTTTTTATAGCTTCGCGGGCTTCTTCTACACTAAAACCAAAGTGCCTTAAGGCCTCCATCGTCTCTTTGAATGAAGGGAGATGTTTATCAGTAAGGTCGATATCTTTTTTATCCCCCAACACAGTTTTTAGCTCAACGATGATGCGTTGGGCACTTTTTTTACCAATTCCTGAAATCGATTGGAAAAAGTCCACATCGGCATTGATCACTGCGTTGGTGACTTCGTCTACAGTTCCTGACGAGAGAACAGCTAAACCAAGACGAGCTCCTACACCTGAGACAGAGATTAATGTTTCAAATAGAAACAGTTCCTCAGCTGTTTGGAATCCATATAAGCTCAGCATATCCTCTCTTACGTACGTGTGGATAAAGAGTTCTACTGTCGTTCCTGTTTTGTTTAACTTCAAAAGCGTTTTCACTGGAACAGAGACTCGATAGCTTATATCATTCACGTTTATAAATAACGTGCTTTGGTGAATGTAGTCAATAGTTCCCTTGAGTTTTCCTATCATGCTTCGTGTTTTCTGGAATAAGCGTGAGTGAGTGCTATAGAAAGTGCGTCGGCCACATCGTCGGGTTTGGGAACTTGTTCTAAATTAAGTAGCGTCTTGACCATTTGTTGAAGTTGATTTTTATCTGCTCTTCCATATCCAGTTATTGCTATCTTAACCTGAAGAGGGGTGTAATGGGCAATATTAACATTTTCTTGAGCAAGCGCTAAAATTACCACTCCTCTTGCCTGTCCAACAGTTAAGGCTGTTTTTGCATTCGTGTTAAAAAATAAACTTTCAATTGCTGCAACATCAGGTTTATGTTTTTTAATGATGATTTTGATTTCGTTGTGAAGCTTGACTAAACGCTCATTATCACTTTGCGTTTTATGTGTTTCTATGCAGTCGAAACTAACCGTTTTTGCTTCACCACTGCTCATATCTATCACTCCCCAACCCGTTCTGGCGATACCTGGATCAATCCCGAGAATGTTCACGCGCTCATTGTAACGGAGTCAAGTTAGGAAGAAAAGGGGCTTGTCTGTCGGCGTTTTATTTTGGCTGCTTTGAGCTCCAGTACGGCTTTTTTTAAAGAGGCTTCGGTACGTAATACTTCTATTTTTGAAAGTTTTTTATGCTCCTCTAACATTTGTTCCGCCCGACGTTTTGCCTCCTCAGCTTGCTTGATATCAATATCTTCAACCCGTGTCGCACTATCTGCTAGTATTGTTACCTTATTGTTTGGAGATACATCGATAAAGCCTGCACCTGTGATAATCGAGCTTTGTTTCCCAGATTTTCGAATGGTAATCGTTCCCGGATTCATTTTTGTGAAAAAGGGTGCATGGTGTGAAAGAATAGTTACTTCTCCCTCGCTGGCAGGTGCAGTAACCGAGTCCGCGGTATCTTGATATAAGACAGTTTCTTGAGAAATAATTTCAAGAGAAAATAGTTCCATACGCCTCCCTAACGTTTCTTCATTTCTTTGGCTTGATCAATGGCGTCATCAATACTACCAATCATGTAAAAAGCCTGTTCTGGAAGATCATCATGTTTTCCTTCAAGAATCTCTTTAAAACCTTTAATGGTATCTTTTATCGGAACGTATTTTCCTGGTGTAGCAGTAAATTGTTCAGCTACGAAGAAGGGTTGAGTTAGAAACCGTTGAATTCTTCTAGCGCGAGCAACAACCAATTTATCTTCATCCGAAAGCTCATCAATACCAAGAATCGCAATAATGTCTTGAAGATCTTTGTATCGCTGCAAGACTTTTTGAACAGCACGAGCTGTATTGTAGTGCTGTTTACCAACAATATCTGAAGTTAAGATATTTGAAGTTGAAGTTAGTGGATCAACAGCAGGAAACAGCGCTTGCTCAGCAAGTGAGCGTTCAAGCGTTATGGTTGAATCTAGATGAGCAAAGGTAGTTGCCGGAGCAGGATCAGTATAGTCATCGGCTGGAACGTAAACTGCTTGAAAGGAGGTGATTGAACCTGAGCGAGTTGAAGTAATACGTTCTTGAAGCGCTGCCATTTCAGTTGCTAAGGTTGGTTGGTATCCAACTGCAGAAGGAATCCTTCCGAGTAGTGCTGACACCTCAGAACCTGCCTGTGAAAATCTAAAGATATTATCTATAAAGAGCAGAACATCCTCTCCTTTTTGATCTCTGAAGTATTCTGCATGTGCAAGCGCAGTCAGGGCAACCCGCAAACGATTTCCTGGAGGTTCGTTCATCTGACCGAATGCCATGACAGTATTTTCGAGTACGCCAGCTTCTTTCATTTCTGGATAGAGCTCATTTCCTTCTCTGGTTCTTTCTCCTACACCGGCAAATACAGAATGACCTTCATATTCGATAACGATATTTCGAATAAGTTCCATGATAATGACTGTTTTTCCAACACCTGCACCGCCGAAAGCGGCTACCTTCCCGCCCTTGGTGAAAGGTGCAATGAGGTCGATCACCTTGATACCCGTTTCAAGCATATGTTGTTTTGTATCCTGCTCCGCAATACTTGGCGGAGATCTATGTAAGGGAAAAAATGTCTTGGTTTTAATTTCCCCTTTTCCGTCAATAGTTTCCCCAATTACATTCACAATTCTACCTAGAGCATTTTCACCAACAGGTACCATTATCGAACTCCCTGTATCCAGTACTTCTAGACCTCTCTGTAATCCGTCTGTTGAACCGAGTGCCACTGAGCGGACAATATTGGCTCCAAGATGGAGTTGTACTTCCAATGTGAGAGTTGGTTCTCCTTTTCTTTTGAGAATAAGTGCGTTGTAGATAAAGGGAAGTGTTTCTTCAAATTGAACATCAACAACAGGACCAATGATTTGTACTATTTTTCCCTTATTCATGTTCATTTTGCTGCCTTTTTTCCGATATTTTTAACGAATAACTGCGAGAAAATATCGCCTTTACAAATAATTCCTACAAGTTTTTTTCCTTTTAGAGCCTTTATCACCACCGGCAAGCAACTCACTTTGTAGATGAGCATCGCTGAGGCAGCTTTCATTATAGGTGTGTCCTCACTTGTTGTGTAAACATCTCTATTCATGAAATCTTTAGCTTTCAGATGAGAAACGTCTTCAATGCTGTCTTCCATGGCCTCAAAATCGCGGGAGTATAGTGGATCGAAGAAATAGTCAGCATACGAAGGATACAGTTTTTCGATAAGATCTTCCTCGGAAATAATACCTAGAATATGTTGCTTTTCATTGACAACCGGTAAGCCACTCACTCGTTTCTCAAATATCAGCGTCCAAACCTTTTTAAAAGGCGTGTTAGGTGTAACGATTATTGGATTTCTACTCATGAGCTGTTTCACTATCATTTTATTTCTCCGATTTGCTCATTAGAGTGAACGTCGCTAAGCTCCTCAATGTAAACATGATTACGACACCGCAATTCTTGATGTAATAAGATCTGATAATTCATTTGTAATTGATTGCTGTCGCTGCTTGTTATATGCCAGAGTCAGATCGACAATAATCTCAGTCGCATTTTCACTCGCATTACGCATGGCTACCATACGAGCACTGTGTTCGGATGCAAGCGCTTCCAAGATTGTTTGGTAGGTTTGTATTTCAATGTAATGCGGAAGAATCTGATCAATGACAACATCAATATCCGGTTCGAAGATGTATTCTCTGTATGGACGGTTAGGATCATCTCTTTGCACTTCTTCTAATTTTCTCGTCTCCACTGGAAGGAGTCGTAGAGAATTTACCTCTTGCCTTAAGGTTGAGATAAAGTCTGTATAGACAATAAATATTTCTTTATATCTTCCATGACTGAAACCCTCTATAGCAAGATGTGTAATAGGAAGAACATCTTCAAATTTTGGACTTTCTTGAATATTAGTAAACTCTGCATGCAGCGTACGTCCAGTTTTTAAAACAAACTCTCTGGCTTTTTTCCCTACTGCGATAAATTCAAACGACACTATCTCTTCGGGCCTCTCCTGACCGAGTGTATCGAGGAACTCTTCGGTTGCCCGAAACAAATTTGAATTGAGTGCACCACATAAACCCCGATCAGATGAAACAAGTATTATTCCAACGACACCTTTTGTAGTGTCGGGGGTCTTAAGCATAGGGTGAATATCAGTTTTCGTTTGAGAAGCAAGCTCAGAGAGTACTTCCTTGAGCTTGGTAGAATACGGTCTGGTAGAGAGCGCATTTTCTTGAGATCTTCGCATTTTTGATGCCGATACCATTTCCATTGCTTTGGTAATTTGCTTGATATTTTTTGCCGAACGTATTCTTCGTTTCACTATTTTTAATGACTGACTCATAGATTACATCTCCTCGTCGATTTGCAGTTGTGGATTTATTTCATTAAACGTTACTGCTGCTTTAATAAGATCTTCTTCCAAGTCTTTAGACATTTCTTTTTTTTCTTTAATCTCTATCAAGATATGTGGATACGAGGTCTCAATATAGAGCAAAAAGCGTTGTTCCCAATCTTTGACCATGTCTTTTTTTATTTCATCAAGATATCCGTTGGTTCCTGCCCAAATAATAATTACTTGATTTTCAAGAGCTACCGGTTCATCCCAACTCTGTTTTAGAATTTCGTTTAGTCGAGCGCCTCGCTCTAGTTGTTTTTGTGTCTGCTCGTCCAAGTCTGAACTAAACTGGGCAAATGCAGCAAGATCTCTATATTGAGCAAGATCCAATCTCAATTTTCCGGCGACCTTTTTCATCGCCTTGGCTTGGGCTGATCCTCCAACACGCGAGACTGATAAGCCAACATTTATTGCCGGTCTAATACCGGCATGGAATAAATCTGGCTCAAGATAAATCTGGCCATCTGTTATTGAGATGACATTAGTCGGAATATACGCAGATAAGTCACCGGCTTGCGTTTCGATGATCGGTAGTGCAGTGAGTGAGCCTCCACCAAGCTTTTTATTGAGTTTAATTGAACGTTCAAGGAGCCGCGAGTGTAAGTAAAAAATATCACCAGGATAGGCTTCTCTTCCAGTAGGTCTTTGTAAAAGCAGAGAAACCTCTCGATATGCCCAGGCATGTTTACTCAGATCATCGTATACAATAAGTGCATCCTTACCGTTATATGCAAAGTACTCACCAATAGCACATCCAGCATATGGAGCAATGTATTGTAGCGTGGCTGGATCGGACGCAGTTGCGGCAACAATAATCGTATGATCCAGGCAATCAAATTCTTCAAATAGTGATATAAGTCTGGCGACAAACGAAGCTTTTTGGCCAATTGTTACATAGATACAAGTCACATCTGAATCTCTTTGATTCATCACCGTAGTTATTGCTACTGAAGATTTCCCTGTTCCACGATCGCCAATGATCAGCTCACGTTGACCTCTCCCGACAGGAATCATGCTGTCGATGGCTTTGATACCTGTCTGCAATGGAGAGTTTACTTGCTCTCGCTGCACAACACCTGGTGCAATACGCTCAAGAGGATAGAATTCTTTCGCTTCAACCGTTGGTTTTCCATCCAACGGTCTTCCAAGCGGATCAATAACCCTACCAATGTATTGCTCCCCAACCGGAATTTCCAACAGCCTACCTGTGGACCGCACGATATCACCTTGTTTAATGTGATCACTTTTATCAAGGAGAATTACACCGATTTGATCATGCTCGAGGTTCATGGCAAGCCCAAGTATTCCCCCGGGAAAGAGAAGAAGTTCATTATATTTAATATTCCGTAAACCTGAGATTAGCGCAATACCATCACCAGTTTCTTTCACTCTTCCAATAGACTCTGTACGGAGATGAGATTCAGTTTTTTGAATCTCATTTATGGCTTGAGAAATACTTTTCAAGATTAAGTTTACGTCTCCAGTTGCCTTTGACATTTTAGGTTTGGAATTTTTCCTTTAATTTATTTATCTTATTTTGTAACGTTCCATTAATCACAGTATCACCGATACGGATATACATTCCTCCAATAACATCTTTATCCACTCGACACTTTATCCTCAATTCTTTATTGATTTTATTCTCGAGTATAGTTTGGATTTGGCGTTGTTGATCGGCAGTGAGTTTAACAGCAGTAATAACAAGCGCCTCATTCGTTGTTTTGGTTTTTTTCATCTTTCCTTGGCAAAAAAGTCGTTAAGAAAATTTCATTTCTTTTAGCTGTGTAGTTTGCTTTTTAATGATCTCTTGCTGTAATTTCGGAGAAAGAGATTCTTTTAAAAGCGCCTCAGTTGTGGTTACTACCGAATTTGAAAAGTTCTTTTGAAGTTCCAGTTTCATCTGACTTACTTGATTCACTACATGCTCCTCTGCCTTCTTTCGTTTCTTTTCAATTTCTAATTCAGCTTTTTGCTGCAACTCTTTCTCTACCTTCTTGGCTCTTACTCGTGCACCTTCTAAGATTTGAGTTGCATTTTTCTCTGCTTCAACAATTATGCGTTTGCGCTTCTTTTCAATTTTATCCTGCTCCTCAATGCTCTTCTCAGCAGCCTCTAAACCAGCTTCAATCTTCTTCGAGCGCATTTCTAATATCTTCATGATCGGTCCATACAGATATTTCTTCATTAGAAACAGAAGAATAAAGAAATTAACAATTTGAAATAAAATTTGAATTGCGTTTATATTCATATAGCTTTACCAAATTTTTAAGTAAATTGTAGAATGAGTGCGACAACAAGTGAATAAATAGCGATTGCTTCTGCAAACGCAATCCCCAAAATCATGACTGTTTGCACTCGCGCTGCTGCCTCTGGATTTCTTCCAAGCGCCTCCAGTGCCTTCGATACAATTAGACCTATTGCAATTGCAGGGCCTAAACCGCCTACAGCGATAGTGAAACCTACGACAAAATTATCATTCATTTCTCTTCACCTCCTTACCTAGTGCTGTTCATTATGTGGCACCGTTGCCATTTGCCAGAATACTAATGTCAGTATTGCAAATACTAAAGCTTGAATTGCACCAACAAAAATCTCAAGCCCCAAAAAGGGAAGGGGAGCTAGGAATGGCAGGAGTGCTAAACTTACTGATAATAATACTTCTCCAGCAAAAATGTTTCCAAATAGACGAAAAGCAAACGAGATAATTCTACTAATTTCAGAAGTCAGCTCTAGAATACCTAAAACAAATTTCCCAGGGTTTTTGAAGTTAAAGAATTTGGTAAAGTAACTCATTTTTAAATATTTATAGCCGATGATTTGTGACCCAATAACAGAGATCAGAGCCAAACCGATGGTTGCGTTGAGATCGGCCGAAGGTGGCCTGACGAAGGGAATAAAGGCTTCTTCCGTCTTAGCGGAATGCTGATTAACTTCTTCTTCAATTTTCATTTCTTCAGGAGTTTCAATAATTTCTCCCGCATCTGGCGCAAGTTCTCCTTCTTCCACGGGAATGATTTGATTGGTATCAAGAAGCGATTCAGTAGAATTATCTGGTTCGATTGCACTTGTTTTCGTGATCCCTACAGTACCTACTCCGGGTAACAAACTCGTCCAGTTAGAAATAAGAATGTAGAGAAAAAGTGTGGATATGACCGGAAAAAATTCTTTGGCTTTCTTTTCTCCAGCTATACCAATCATCAAGTTGAGAAGGCCCTCTATCACAAGTTCAACAATATTTTGGGCACCTTTCGGTGCCCTGGTTTTTTTAAGATTTTTTCCAACGAGGATGGCAGTAACAATAAGAAGAATGCTTACTGCTGTACCGGTAAGCATAGAGTTAGTAACCTCGATACTCCCTAAATGAAAAATCGGCTCCGCCGATATCGAAACATGTATGTTCGCCATGATTTTCGGGCTTATTTTATCTTGTCCCCTCTTGCGATGTCAAGGTGAGCGGTTTTCTAATGTCCAACATCTTCAGTTTGGTTTGTTCTGCTTGTCGTTTAATTTCCGGCCAGTTACATTCTGCGTAATACTCCAACATATCCTCTAGATGTTTTCTCGATTCTTCTTTTAAGGGAAATTTCTCTTTTATGATTGTATTAACACTTTTTTTCATATCAGGTCCAGTATATTGAGATGAACTTTTCTTTCCTCTCATTTCTTGAATCTGTTTCATGAGATGCGCACGCATTCGTTCTTCTGCCTCACTAACCGCCTTGTTGATAATTACTTTTTGATTATGGATCAACATCTCAGAAATTCTCGCCAAGAGTATATTATGCACATCTACCGACTGCTCACCTGGTTTTCCTATTGATGTATTTTTCTTTACTAACATGAACTTTAATCCTTTCAAGATAATACCTTCTTGTTTCAGGGTACTGTGAAAAAAGATAGGTCCGAGGAGATTTTGGACTATTTGAATTCGTGCAAGGTGACTATCAATAAATCGATTATTTACTTCCCGATCGGTTGCCCAATAAATAAGCTTCCTGATTAAGGATGTTCGCAGGGTAACGTCCAGGAGATTTTTTTGAACTTCGTCGCGAACAATACTTGGGTAGATTGGACCCTGACCAGGTTTTCGAGGAGGAAATTTTTTAAAGTGATGTCTCACAGCCTCCTCTCCAAGCAGATTCAACATTATATCCCGACGAACTGCGTCATTATTGCTCACTACTATCCGAACGAGGGGATCTTTTTTTATCCAGGAAGCAAATGCTCTATCGATAATGGTTGATTTACTTATTTTCTTCCGTTTTTTATCCATTGTGCTATTTTACACAATTTCTCCTGAAGAGTTGAAGTATTGAGAAGATAGGTTACTGATTTGAAGGAAGTGCTTC
Source organism: Candidatus Chisholmbacteria bacterium (assembly GCA_963704905.1). GTDB lineage: Bacteria > Patescibacteriota > Microgenomatia > UBA1400 > Chisholmbacteraceae > CAVPHZ01. The sequence goes on along the minus strand of CAVPHZ010000002.1, from coordinate 181,931 downwards.
GCAGACTAAACCGTCGTTGTCGCCATCGAGTCTATGAATATCATTTTCTGGCCCGCCGCAGTATTCAAACATCTCTTGCGCATCTTCTTGATATTCAAAATTATCGCAATTTAAAGATTCTTTTTGACAGCGCTCATCATCAATAAGCCAGTTACCGGATTCATTCTTTTCTATTTTAGATTCATTCAGTGATCGCGTTTCAATAAGCTTTTTGAGATCAAAATCTGTATTTGACACTTCCAGGCCAAGAGCTGCTATTAAAACGATAAAGATTCCAACCAGCCAAATTCTGGCTTTACCCCAGAAGAAGAAGAGCGCAGCGACAATCGCCATGAGCATCACGATCACGATGAGTCTGGTGTTTTTGCTTCTTCGAAGTTTTGAGACTTTTCCTACTTTTACTTTCTCTGAAGTTTCAGCTGTTTCTTTTTCTTTGTCTTTCATAGAGTTCAATATTCAGAATACATCTACTAAAAACCGACATGAATTACATTTTACACTATCGTTCATAATACTTGGTCAACAACTCTCTGTTTATGTTACTATTCGATTTAAATCTACTTTTTTAAGGCTCTGGTTATTATTTTTTTTGCTTCGTCAACTGAAGTATTTTTTAAGTAGGCAACTTCTTCCACTAATATTTTCAAGGCTGCCTTAAACAGATCATCTTTTGCTTTACTTATTTCGGCTTTACTTTCCTGTTTTTCAACCCAAATTCTTTTTAGTGTCTCTGCTAATTCGTGTGGATTGTTTGAATTAAAGGTTTGTTGGTAATCAAAGATGTTGGTTGAAGAATCCGTCTCAATGGTTTTTGAAAGACTTTTCAGTAAATCCTGCAGCTGCGTATCAGAAATCGGTTTTCGTATCGAAGTCAGGGAAATATTTTTTACCGGGATCGAATACATCACATCATTACCGTGATCGACGGCATAATGTGGCTTGTAATGCAAAATGAGCTCGAGTTTGTCAGTATCCTTTTTTCTTTTCTCGACTTTGACAATTTTGCACAACTCACCAAATTTCACTATCATATCCCCGACTTTAAATTCATTACTTTTTGCCATTGAACACCACTCCGTTTTCTATTGTATATACATTATTTTCAGTTTAGTGTCGAGGCTGCTGATTCGGTCTGAAATTAGACTCTCATTTCGGTTTTGCCTCGTTTACGACTAGGCTTCTTCCTTCTATATCTTTATCGTTTAACATCTCAATTGCTGCATTCGCCTCATCATCACTGCTCATTTCAACAAAACCAAAACCCTTTGATCGACCTGAAAAGCGGTTACTAATTACATTTGCTTCGACAACTTTTCCAGATTATGAAAAGAGTTATTCCATCTGATCGCTGGTTATTCCATAGTCTAATTTACCAACGTATAGCTTGGTAGCCATTTTTTTCACCTGAAGTTCATTTTTATGAGACACTGCTTTTGGATCTGTCTATTTGCTTCTAGGGAAATTTAAAGAAAACCACAGAAGATCAATTAGAAAATCACTTATGATAGCAATCCAAATATTTCTCAAGAAATAACACCAATACTATATCAAAAATATTAAATATTGCAAATTGATTTGAAATCTATGAATTCGCTATACTTAATAGATGGAACACGAGCTGTTGACTGATCAAACTGCTAATCCAGCGCCATTGGGCCTCATGGCATTTGGGATGACGACGGTTTTACTTAATATTCATAACATTGGATTGTTTCCGATTGGCTCTATGATTTTGGCTATAGGATTCTTCTATGGCGGCATCGCACAAGTCATTGCAGGAGTTATGGAGTGGAAAAAGGGAAATACCTTTGGAACGACTGCGTTTATTTCCTATGGTTTATTCTGGCTTTCGCTCGTTATGCTCGTTATGCTGCCTTTGCTTGGATTCGTTGAGGCTCCCACGCCATTGGCAATGAGCTTGTATTTATTTGTCTGGGGACTATTGACACTCGGACTCTTCATCGGAACGTTGAAACTTCATCGATCACTTCAGTTCATATTTGCCACTCTTACAGTGCTCTTCTTTTTACTGGCTGCAGCTGACATCACCGGAAGTGCAGTATTGAAAACAGTTGCTGGTCTAGAAGGGATCGTGTGTGGCTTGCTGGCAATGTACACGTCAATTGCGTTAGTCTTAAACGATGTTTATAAGAAAACTATTCTTCCGGTCTAACACTCGTTTGAGCATTTACCTGAAGATTGTAAAATATTTTTGAGGTAAGTTAATATAAACTACTATTGCTTACTTCCAAGTTTTGATGATAAGCAACTACATTCTGTTTTAACTTTAGCAATAATATGAAAGGATACCTGAATGGATAAAGCCGATGAAACATGTCCAAAGTGTGGCGCACCTTTAGGTGAAATAACTGAAACCCCTACAGGAAAACAATTACAACGGTGTAGTACAGGTTCTTGGAATTCGGAAACTCGCCAGAGTGAAGGTTGCGATTATGTCAAATGGATTATTCCAGAACCGAAGGAGCTTGATGAAAAATGCCCAACGTGTGGATCACCTCTAGTGTTGCAGGTAACCAGGTTCGGAAAAAAGATGAAGAAGTGCAGCAAAGGAGGATGGGATGCTAAGCTCAAAAAACCTACCGGTTGCGAATACGTTGAATGGCTTACCGGGGTAACCGAACAGCTTGATGAAGATTGTCCAGAATGCGGTGAGAAACTGGTGCTCTACACTACTGTCAAGGGAAAAAAGATGAAGAAATGCTCAACTTCGGGCTGGGATAGAGAGGCAAAGAAGGCCACTGGCTGCACCTACGTTGAATGGCTACAAGCGATACCAGCCAACCAAGACACGGGTGAGGAGCATCTTCCGCCTCCTCCAGAGGATTAGAAACGCAAGCACTTATTAAGCGTCTCGTTGGAACAATTTTCATCATTTGTTTATAACTCGCCCAAATGAAGAAAAAAGTGTAGGAGTTGTTGGTCATAGCATTGTGGGTGGTGAAATGGATTAGATCTTCTTGAAGACCGGTCGATTAGCGGTTGAACAAGGTAGTATTTGATTTTTTCTTAACGCCCACGTAATGCTCTTACTATCAATTTTCGCTCGAATACCTGTTCCACTTTGATCAACTAAATCTTCATTATCCTCGTCAATTTGCTGAAGGACTCTTTCAGCCACTCTAACTAAAAGTTGCGGGCGAGTTGATACTGATGCAACATGTGCAATATCTTTTTTTAAATCACGTACATTTAGTGTAATATTTCTAATCGGATGATCATCATCTACATCATTTTGATCATTTACTGGACAAAACAGAGAATCTTTTCAATGGCTATCAGGATAAACGAACCCTGATTTTCAGGATGAAAACCTGTTGTCCTGAGCCACTTGACTTTAGGCCAGCGTATAGCTTACTCCATTCGCACGTGACGAGCCGTTGATTACTGATCTCCACAGGTGATTCCAATTATCACGAGATGTAAATATTGATAAGAAAACAAAACATCCCCAAAAGAGAGGATGATTTGTAGTGAATTTATGTAGAATTTATGATATCGAATATTTCATCTTTACTCAGCACTAATCCACTGAACTTATTTGAAATAATTTCTTTCTCAAACAATACTACTATTTTGTAGGATGAATTTGCAGCCATCCACAAATTCTATTCACGCTTTTATGGACGTTGGTAAATAAGATTTAATAACTTCTTCCGCCTCCGCCGCCGCCGCGTCTGTCACCACCGCCACCACCGCGTCCGCCGAAATCTGAACCGGGTTCTCTCTTGGGTCGAGCTTCATTTACAACAATATTTCTTCCTCCAAAATCTTTATCATTAAACATCTCAATCGCTTTCTTTGCCTCTTCCTCACTTCCCATTTCTACGAAGCCGAAGCCCTTTGATCGACCTGAAAACCGGTCACTGATCACATTCGCTTCAACAACTGTTCCTGCTTGAGCAAAATGTTCTCCTAGCTGATCGCTGGTTACATCATAGTTAAGGTTACCAACATATAGTTTGGTTGCCATTTCTTTTCACCTCCTGTTCATTGTCTGGAAAAACTATTTGAGAATTTGTCTGTTTTGCTTCCAGGTACCTTTGAAGCGGAAAACCTTGAAGAAGATCGACTAAAATATCTTTAGATAGCAGTCCAATATTTCAAAAGAATTAACTGTATTAATATATCAGAAAATCACATAATTACAATATGTGCTCGAAATATTCCAAAAAACTTGTTTTATAGGCGTAGTATATTCTTCTTTTAGTATCCCGTTTCCGATATAAAATTACGCTTGTTTTAATCTAAATAAACTTTAATGTGACCCCACAGGGAATCCCTTCGATTGCTCTCAGGGTAAACGAACCCTGGAGATTCAATTCACACCATGAGATTCACAAAAAAGATCGACATAAAGCCGATCATTTTCTGTGACCCCACAGGGAATCGAACCCTGATTTTCAGGATGAAAACCTGATGTCCTGAGCCATTAGACGATGGGGCCGCGTTTAACATCGTACGCGGCTGGCTAACTTTTTGTGAGCCCGGAAGGATTCGAACCTTCGACGCACAGCTTAAAAGGCTGTCGCTCTGCCTCTGAGCTACGGGCCCTTAAAATTTACATATTTTAAGAGGTAAACCCAATTAATGTATTTTCCTGATTGATTATACCAGACACTCCTTCTGGCTGTCTCTAGTATATTCTTCAGGTGTTTAAGTTTGTATAATATAACCCATGAAGTTTTTGGATCGATTTTATAGAAAATTCGTCGGTAAAACAGCTTCAGGACAATACGAATATTTTCATACTGTCGTTTTGTTCACCGTGGTGATTCTCTCAGTTCTAGTCGTACTGTTTGCTTTTTATATCGTCTTAGTGGGCATTTAACTGAACTTCATTTACTAAAACTCGGTAAGTTGATCATGATATACTCGATTTATGACGGAAGAATTTAAAGGTGCAAGACCAGAGAAATTAAAAGCTTCTGATCTTAAGAACTCACAAACTCGGTATATTGTATTAGCTCTAGTACTTGTCGCAATACTCACGGTTATCGGAGTGGTTACCTTCCTTGCAGTTACAAACTACTTCATCTCAACACCATAATTTCTTTTCGTTGAATCGTTCAAATGTGATTATTGCGATTCTCGCAGTATTAGCTCTGCTGATGCACGTAGTGTCTCTGTTTTTTCCCCTTCATCATGATGAGGGAGTGTTTTTACTGATCGCCCGTCAACTACGAGACGGTTCGGTGATGTATCGTGATGTTTTTGACCATAAATCTCCAGGAATCCATTATCTCTTTTCACAATTGTCCGACATCCCTCTCTACGACTCTGTGGTGGTTTCGTGTCGCTGTACTGTACGTCAATCTTTTATCATCTGGTATTGTCTACCTTGTAGCTAGATTTCAATTTACTACTAAACAGGCCTTGTTTGCATCAGTTAGTTTCCTGTCACTGCTTCCGGTTTTTAATGGTACTTTCGCACTTGCAGAGCCCTTTATGATTTTGTTTTTACTGCTTTCATACCTCAATTTTCAATATCAATATTCAAGCCTAAGATTGTTGATCGGTGGATTATTTCTCGGTTTAGCCATTCTCTTTAAACAAACAGCTTTGTTAGCGTTACTTGTATATATTGGTATTTTCCTTTCCCAACGACAATATAAGGTTCGGAACCTTATATTCATGTTCGCTGGTATGGCTATTGTAGTCATTCCCATCGTCCTGTTTCTCTGGTTCTCAGATGCGCTCAACCAGGCATTTCATTCAGTCGTTCTGTTTAACCTACATGACTACCGACCTTTTTCCATTTTTGTAACATTACGTACGCTACCGATGCTTCTCTTCCCAGTGTTCCCACTTATTGTGTCGTTTTGTTTGATGCTGGCGAAGAATTCATCTATTTTTCGAAAGAACCTATATCCATTCGGAATGCTCGGTGTTTTTATTAGCTTTACTCTGACCAGACCTTTTCATCACTATTGGTTACCAGTACTCCCCTTTTTTGTTTTGATGTTGTTTTCCGGGCTAGAAAATCACAAGCTGATGCAAAAGATCGTAATCGCCAATCTTCTACTCATTGGAATAATTCATTTATACTCAAGCTGGACTATTTCTATTCCAAAACGAATGCGGCAAATTGCGGCGGCTACTCGTGTCGATAATTGCGAAATACACCGATCAGTTGAGGAGCGATATTTAGCTGGATGCATATCACTTAGTCAGAACTCTGATGAGATTGGGGATGATGGTCAGTAGACAATTACTCCGGTATTGCTAAACCACTTCCAGAGATTGAGAAATTGACTCTGAGTATATCTTCTATTTCCCCTCCAGGGATCGTTGGTAAGAATGTAGTCAGGATTTTGTTGATCTCCAACCCAGCCCTTGATCACCTCGACATGCATGCCGTTGACCGTGTAGACCTTTTCTCCGCTTGGAGCAAACCAGGATACATCTTTGGCTGGCCATACGCCGTTAACCCACCAAACCATGACTGGATTTCCTTGCCGGACTGTTTCGAGCAAGCTTTTAATATTCCAGTTTCTTTTTACCTCAACATTTCTATACTTACTCAGCGCGTTTGATACTGGTCCCCAATGCGCTCCATACCCACCAGGTCCGGAGCCGTTATAGGTTCCGACTACACCTAGGTTTGGATCTCCCCAGCTATTGGTGGTAAAGTTTCTAGGTGTGCTGTCATACCCAATTTCATTCATGAATCCGATTTCGTCAATGCCTGTAATACCTCGATAGCCGAGTGCCATCTTGGCTGCAATAGAAAAGCAGGTGAAGCTGTGATGCTGCTTATAGAGCGGTACGTCAAGCACGAAGGTTTTTGGAACGGTTTTGAATGATGAAGTTATTTTTTCTTTGGAGTCCGATCCATGGATAGACTTAATACCCTTTTCAAGCGTTATTGTGTAGAGCTGGTTGTAGTTTAAATCTGAGGATAAAGAAATGGTTACGGTATTGTCGTCTTGCCAACTCAAGCTTCCTTCAATTGGAGGGAGTATGGTTAGCTTATTTTGTACATCGGTTTGGACTACCGGTTGATCAAAGTTAATTGTGATATTCGTGTCTACAGGAGCGTTTTGGGTTTGGTTCTCTGGAATGACACTCAATACTTGTACGCTACCTACAGTTTTAAACCCATGACTAACTTCATCTTCAAATACACCGCCAACATGGGTCTGTGCAGTTTTGTTTATGGATACTGTGTACTCCGTATCCTTTTCCCAACCCTGAAATGGGATAATATTTACTAGATTATCATTTTCCCATGAGAATGATAACTCTACATTGGGTGAAATAGTTAGTGCTGATTCAACAGAAGTTTTGTCCATTGGTTCTTGAAACTTTAGGATGAGTGGTTCTGATGGAAACAAAGACCTTCCAATCGGACTAATTGCATCGATACTGGGTGATTCAACGGTTTGAAGAGTAAATTCTTTTACGAACTCTCTATCGAAATTTTGAAGTGAACGATTTTCTTCGTAGTCAAAGATGATTGGCGCTCTAAACAATCGCACAACATACGTAACACCCTGGACAAATGGCTGAAGTGGCTCAATCCAAGCTTTGGTTCGATCGTCTCCAAATGCGAGTTCAAATTCGATTCGTGGGGTAATCTCAGCGGACCATTCAACGTTAAAATCGGATGGTCTAGAGAGCGTAATCTCTATCGGTTGATGAATTTTGACGTTTTCTACGGGATATATGCTTTGAACTTGGGGAAGTGAAGGTGTTTTGAGTACAAATAAATACCGAGATGCGCTTCGAAATTCTTGGAATGCCAGTGGGGAAATGTTTTCGATCTCAATGACATATTCTGTTTCTGGTGTAAGCGTCCGCGACGGATGAAATACAAGTTGATCATTAAGAAATGCAATGGTTGACTTCTTCTCATTTTGCCAGTCTCCTGGAACATTCGGACTCATTGTTGCTCTTATGTTGGCTGCGATGGGTCTACTGAACTGAATCACCAGAGGATTACTATTTGAAACCTCAATACTTTCAAACATCGGCGCGCTGGGTGACACAATCTCTGGAACTGGAATGAATAATATACCGAGAACAACAGCGAACAACAGAACGAGCGATATTTGCACTGGCCAAAACTTTTTTTCAACTTCTCGGAGATTCGCTAAAGAATCTCCTTTTTCACTTGATGTACTCTGGCTTAGCTTGAATGCGACATGAACTACCCAAATAATGGCTGAGGTGAGAGTGATTACTATAAGATACAGCTCAAGTAATTGTGAACTCATTAGAGTAGTCGCGATTTCGATCATTGATAGCATTATTCTCTTCTATTGTTGCTGCCAAGCTTGGTAGACATCTTGAAGCGTAACATAAACCACCGGTCCAAGGTCCTGATCGTAACTTCTTTTATCGGTGTATTCAAAGACATCTTTCATAGCCTGCTGTCGCGAGTTATTAAACCAATGTGGATGAGAAAGAAATGTAAGTTGTTTGGCTGAGTGTAATGCACCCCCAGAATAATTGAGGTTGAATCGTTCGATCATGTCTTCGGACGAAAATGCAAATGAGTCAGCTCCATTGTTTGGTATCTCCAGGATATTGAGAGTTGGCGGAGGTACAGGGCTGTTCTGATCTGAAGTTGATGGATAGTATGGCTGAGTTGAAGGAGACAGGTCCCAAAATCCTGTCACATTATTGGTACCAAATGTGTAGCTGGTTCTCCCCGAGCTATCAACGAGAAATCCAGTATCGTCTAGTGCTTTTAATGTGTCGCCATTGGCAAACCATGCCCCAGCTCTGTAGGAACGCGGTGTTCCAAGCCCCTTTTCTTCTAACAATTTCTTTCCGTAATTAAGGATGGTCTTCATTTGCTCATACGAATATGCCGTTGTAAGAATGTCATATCCTGGAGTAAAACCGCCTCCCCAAATGGGTTCAGTTTTAGGCTCAACACCAGCCTCTTCAACAAAGTCCGGGAACATGTGTAGATGTAATCCAACTTCTTCACCTTTGATGGCTTGACGTCTCTTTACCCAATCGGTGAGATAGTCGGCTCTTCCGGATTCCATATCATCAGATGTATATATTCGTGGATTAAATAGATGCGTCATAGGAATATTATGCGTGTCGGCAATTTGTGAAAGTGCATCCAAGTACGTTTGACTGGCATCATATCCTTCCCAATCAATTGTCCAAGTTACATAGAGTGGCTCTGAAATCGTATACGTAGAGATTTTTGTCTTATAACGTCGACCATTTATGTCAACCGATCCAACTACCCGATATTCTCCCGTATCAAAACTACTAAGATCGATTGATTTACTCCAACTTTTCCCTTCCCGATTCATTTTTATCAACTCACCGCCATCTATACTGTAAAAAACGCTTACAGCTGACTGACCAATGAGAACCTGATCTGGGATATTGATCGTATAGACAACAGTGTTGTTTGCATTTGTGGTTAAAAACCATGAACGATTTAGGTTTCCAGTCGTTGAGCTAATGCTTCGTTGAAAGAATAAGTCATTTTCAGCAATTCCAAGCGGTATGGCAGTAACTAAGATCATTGCAGTTGCAATAGCGAAGGATCGGGTTTTGAACAGTCTGAATTTTCGATGACCAATTTGAACAGAAAAAACATCTGAAAGTGAAGGAAGACCAAAAATCAATCGTTTCATGTTTCGAATCAAACGATTTTCTTGGGCATGCGTACAGTACCCGAGCTTACATTCACACCAATTGACAAGTGAGAGTGTGAAAGAGAAATTGAAGGGAAGAATTTTTGCACCATAGAGTGCTATAACCAGTGATGAAAGCGACAAGGCAAATGTGAGAAGGAGTGAATGTGCCTGAGGGAAGCCAAATCCTCGGTAGAGAAATACGAGTATTGTATGAACAAAGTAGATAGCATAGGCATTTTGACCAAGAATGAGAAGAACCGTCCTGGTTATTTGAGCATTGCGTAGATCATGACGAATTATAAAAATACCGAGAATGGCCAACGCTATGCTGGTACTCGCTAGGATGAAGGCAAGACTCGGAGGCCAACGCTGTAGGAGCTGCAGGGATATATCATTTCCAGTGAATGCAGTTATTCCTAACAACGCTAAGACTAAACTACTTGATGCAGCGAGTGAGAAGAGAAGTTTTGAGGTTTTCTTGTCTGAGAAATGTTTCCAAAATTGTCTTCCGATTAACACACCGAGTAAATATACTGGAGTGTATTGAAATAATGGAAAACTATAATACCCTGGTTCACCAACAAGAATCGCCTTCCATGCAGTGGGAATGATGGGTATCGTGGCACTGGATCCATACACACCAACGGAATATGCTAGGACTGAGATAAAAAAAATAGCCAGCCACGATCTGGCAATTTTGTCATAAAAAAACCGTAGTGGAATTTTCAGCAATCCAAAAAGCATCAACGGAACAATAAACTCAGTAAAATACACAAGTTTTTGGAAACTTACAATTTGAAAAATATTTTTGAGACTCCAGCCATCGACCAGAGATGAACCCATGATTGAAAGAAAGTAGTAACCGATAAGATACACCGATAATCGCTTCAGAACGCGAGTTATTACACTGTGCGTTGGGTGGCGTTTGTGAATATAGGCAACATATCCTGCCGCTCCTGAAGCAAGTAAAAGTCCGGTGAAGCTTATAAAGTCTGTAATTGCATTGGTGATTTGAAGCAATGGATGTGATTTGGCGTGGAAGAAGAAAATGGAGTGAGCGATGATCATGGTAAGAAGAAAAAATCCTCTCAGCAGATCAATACTCCAAATGCGTTGGTTTCTCGGCAGCGTATCCATTATTTTACTATATCAGGTTTGAGTTAGAGATCACGATTAGGGTTTGAAGTTATTTGTCCTAAGCTGTAGAAACGATTTCTTTTACCCTACGTACAATCGCATTGGCGGAAATCTCTTCGTAATCGAGAAGCTCTTCTCGCGTTCCGCTCATTGGCATCTTTCTAACCGCGAGCGAATGAATTGGTACACCCGTATTCCCAACAGCAGTTCGGACCGCTTCAGCCATTCCGCCCTCTGGGTGATGATCTTCTATAACTATGAGTTTACTCGTTTCGGAAGCGGCTTTTTTAAGCGCCTTCGTATCAATTGGTTTTATCGAGTAAAGATCAATGACGCGTGCCGTAATGCCATCGTTACTGAGCATCTCAAATGCTTTTAACGATTCGTGTAGCGTGATTCCAGCTGCGATAAGCGTGACCGCGTCACTACTACTCTGTTTCACTGTTTGACTTCCTCCAATCAAAAATACTTGGTTGTACGTGTAAATTACTGGAGTGACAGAGCGAGTGGTTCTCAAATACACCATCCCCTGATATTCGGAAGCGAGGCGGACTAAGATTTCTGTTGAAACTGCATCCGATGGATACAAGACGACGCTTCCACCGACTGCTCGCATCATGGCGATGTCCTCAAGCCCCATTTGAGATGGACCATCTTCTCCAATTGAAACTCCCGCATGAGAACCAACCAGCTTGATATTTGAAGCTGAGTACTGCGCCATGCGAATCTGGTCATATGCCCGGGTTAAGAATGATGCGAATGTAGAGACAAATGGAATTTTTCCTCGACGACTCAGTCCAAGTGCCGCGGAAACCATATTCTGCTCTGCGATATACATTTCAAAAAATCGGGTTGGATGATGTTTAGCAAATATATTTGCGTAGGTGGAATTACAGACCTCCGCATCAAGAGAGACAATGTTTGGATTCTGATATCCTAATTTGGCGAGGGTAATTCCATATGCTTTTCTGGTCGCAATATTTACACCTTTTTTAAAAGATGGAAATGATTGTGTTGTACTTTGTGGTGCTATCGATAAATGATGTTCTATTGGACTTGAAATGGTTCCTCGAATATTTTTGTCAACGCCACCAAGTTCCTGCTTGGCCTTTTTGAATTCTCCCTCTGATAACGATTTCCCATGCCAATTTTCCTGGTTTTCAAGGAAGCTAATGCCTTTTCCTTTGAAGGTTTTGGCAATGATCATGATTGGTGCTTTTTTGTCTTTTTGTGCTTCTTGGTATGCTAGTTCAATGTCATCAAAGTCGTGCCCATCTACAGTGATCGTATTCCAGTTAAATGCACCTATTCGATTTTTGAATGCACTGATGTTGTGTCCATGCATAGTTTCACCTCTCTGTCCTAACCTGTTGACATCCAGAATCCCGATAAGATTATTGAGCTTGTAGTGGCTGGCAATTTGAAGAGCTTCCCAGTTTGATCCTTCTGAAAACTCACTATCACCGAGTAGGACATATGTTCTGTAGGGAAGCTTGTCGAGATATTTGGCATTGAGCGCCATTCCGACACCGATAGATAATCCCTGTCCCAAGGATCCAGTTGCGACTTCAGCATAAGGAAATTTAGGAGTAGGATGACCTTCCAATTGACTTGTGAATTTCCTCAATTGTTTCAGATCAGCTTCATTGAGTTCTCCTGCCGCTGCGTAGAGCGAGTAAAACAGTGGACTAGCATGACCTTTTGAAAATATTAACCTATCATTGTTTGGATTATCCGGATGTTTAAGATCAAATTTAAAGAACCCTCCAAACATAAGACTCACCATAAGCTCAACTGCAGAAAGAGAGGATGTCGGGTGACCTGATCCTGCCTCAGTAGTTGAAAGAAGTATCCAGTAGCGAATGAGTTTTGCTAGTTGTTTTAAATGTTGAATATCACTGCTCATATTTCGTTTTTAGCATAGCATAGGGAGCGAACCGATAGATCAATTCCTGTTGCACTTATTATCCCGTGACATTTTTGATGTGACGAATATCTTTAACGTTTCCATTGTTATCCATATCTATGGCGATAACATCAATGCGAAGGCGTTTTGGAAGTTTTGGATTGAGCATACAGAATGACTCTGCAACTCTAGATATCACAGCGATTTTTTTAGGTGTAACAGAATCTTCCGGATTACCATATTTATTGCTATACCTTGTTTTTACTTCAACAAATACGAGTGTTTTCTTGTCCTTGAAGATTAGATCGATTTCACCAAAATTGGTTCTATAATTTTGATCAACGAATGAATACCTTAGTTTCTGAAGATATTTTCGAGCGAGTTGCTCACCCTTTTTTCCGAGACTTTTTGGAAGCACCAGCAGGTTCCTTCTTTTTCTTTGCTGTTTTTGACTGTTTAGATGCAGATGGTTTTGCTTTATCAGTCACTTTTATTTTTTCCCTGGTTTTAATTTTTATTGCACTTTTTCCTGTTCTTTCTCGAAGGTAATACAATTTGGACCGGCGAACTGATCCCTCTTTATTTACTTCTATCTTTTTGATGCTGGGAGAAATAATTGGCCAAATCCGTTCAACCCCAATACTACCGTGCGCAATTTTACGAACGGTAAACGATTTTCCGGTTCCATGACCTTTGATTGAGATTACGACGCCAGCAAATACCTGAGTACGTTTTTTTTCGTCCTCAACAATTTCTTGGTGAACACTCACTGTATCACCGACATGGACTTTTCTATTCTTGATTGTCGCTGTTAATGCCATAGTGTAATTGGGTGATTGTAGCAGAAGGAGATGCTTCTCTCAAGAGGCATGGTGCTGCGCTGCTCGGATGAAGCTTATGAATATCGGGTGAGGAGAGAGTGGACGAGATTTGAACTCGGGATGAAATTGTGTTCCCACAAAAAATGGGTGTAGTGATGTGTCAAGTTCCATGGCTTCGACAAGTTTTCCATCTGGACTTACGCCTGAAACGACATACCCTTTATCGGTTAATTTATTGAGGTATGAATTATTCACCTCGTACCGATGTCGATGACGTTCATTGATACGTAAGTTTTTCATACTATTTTCGTTAGCTCCCCAAGTCTTGTACGCATCTTCAAGTAAAGTTGCTGGTTTTACCTTGCATGGCCAGGATCCTAAGCGGATAGTGCCACCGTATTGGTGTTTTTTTAAATATTCCTTTTGTTCTGGCATAATGTGAATAACATGGTATTTTGCACTCTTATCTATTTCTTCTGAATTTGATTCCCTGAGACCAACGACATTCCTGGCAAATTCGACGGTTGCCAGCTGCATACCAAAACACAAACCAAGATAGGGAATTTTATTCACTCTGGCATAAGTTGCCGCTGAGATTTTTCCCTCAATCCCCCGGCTTCCCCAACCTTGCGGTACGACAATAGCATTTGGATTCACTTCAGCAAGTATTTTCTCTCCCTGTTTTTCAATAAGAGATGAGTCGATAGGAATAACCTTTATGGCATGTTTTTGAAATGCAGCAGCATGCGTCAAAGCTTCAAGAACAGAAATGTAAACGTCCCTATGTTTATCAGCCCCATGGACGACATACTTACCGACTAAGGCAATTGTCAGGGGATCTTTTTTTAAACTGGTTTGTTCGACAAACGATTTCCACTCGTTAAGATCTTTCGCTTTGGGGTTTAAATCTAATGCTTTGAGTATCTTTTCCTCAATCTTGGCTTTTTTAAGCGTCAATGGAATCTCATAGATATTTTCAGTATCTGGATTATCTATAATATTTTCCTTATCGATAAAACACCTTGAAGCAATGGTTTCTACCCTTGGCTCATCAATCGGAATTTCCCCACGTGTAATAATAAAGTCAGGAAAAATGCCAGTTTCTCTCAAATAGGCTACAGCATGCTGAGTTGGTTTGGTTTTTAATTCACCAACATTTTTTAAATATGGGAGATAGGTAACTAGAACGTAAACTGAAGGATATTCTCGTCCAAGCTCTCGAGCAGCGTGGAGAAATGGCTGATTTTCCAAATCTCCGGTTGTGCCACCAACCTCAACAAGAACAATCTCTTCATCTGTAATTGGCGCGAGAAGCATCCGCTTTATCTCATTGATAACATCTGGAAACATAGAGGCGTCACGACCCTTGTATTTAAAATGTCTTTCATTATCGATTACATTCGCAAAAACCTTTCCTGTAGTGATGTTGTGCTCTTTGGTGAGAGACTGATCCAAGAACCGCTCGTAGTTTCCAAGATCTTGATCGATTTCTCCTCCATCGTCGGTGACAAATACCTCGCCATGTTCAGCTGGACGCATTGTGCCGGCATCTAAGGAGATATACGGATCGATTTTAATGCTGGTGACCTTAAAACCGCGAGATTTAATCAGAAGAGCAATTGATGCCGTGGTCACCCCTTTACCAATTCCAGATAACACACCACCGATAACGAAAATGAAGTTTGGACGCATTAGAGTATTCTAGCCGTGGAGGTTCTGAAGCGTCAAGTGAGAAACGTACTATTCGGTATCTACGAATATCGTATGTGAATCGTTACTTAAAGAATCTCTTCAATTTGCTCTCGTAAATCTTGAGTGAAATTTACCGTATAGGGAAGAATAAGTGTTTTTGGTTGACTTCCATTTGCTAGTCTAATTTTTACTTTTACATTCCCAGGACTTTTTTTAAGCAGTGAGCTCAGCTGTTTTAATTTATCCCTTGAGGTTCCGAGCGGGACTTCGATAACCTCTTCCCCACTTTCTGAGGAATGGGATTTTAATTGTCCGCTGAGTTGTGTATGAACTTGCTCGACAATCAATGACAATCGATCTTCGCGGTTGTCCAAGGTTCCTTTCACCAAGATTGGTTTGTCTTCAAGCCAAATTTCTCTGGTCGTTGCAAAGAGTTTTGGAAACACTACTAGATCAATTTTTCCTGAACCATCCTCTAGCATTGCGAATGCCATTTCTTGCTGAGATCGTTTGGTCATGACTTTTCTTATATTTGACAACATCCCAGTGAGCGTGACTGTTCTACCTGTGTGAATATCAGCAGAAAGTTCGTAAATTTTATGTGTTGCTTGTGATGCCATTTCATCGAGAGTTTTCGCCATGGGGTGCTCTGTGAGATAAAATCCCAACAATTGCTTTTCCATCGCAAGTAATTCTGCTTTGGGAAATTCTTCAACATCTGCAAGTTTTTCTCCCACTTTTAGGGATGATTCATCTGCCGGAATGGCTTCGAAGAGGGTTGTTTGGCCTTGCAATTTTCGTCTTTGATCTACGATAGACTTTTCCCTAATTTCATCCAGAGAAAGAAGCATCGCAGCTCGATTCCCGAATTCATCCATGGCTCCAACTTTGATTAAGCTTTCGACGATTTTTTTATTCACTTTTTGCTGGTCAACTCTTCTAATAAAATCACCCAGAGACTGAAATGGTCCGTCAGCTCTGACTGTCAATACCGCTTCAATTGAAGCCTCCCCAATATTCTTGATTGCAGACAGACCGAAACGAATGGATTTTCCTTCCAATGACTGTTTATTCTTTTCAATTGAGAATCTGCTCTGTGACTGATTTACGCTCGGCGGTAGAATGCCTATCTTCATGCGTCGGCATTCTTCAACTCCAATGGCTAGTTTATCGGTATTTGATTTTTCCGAGGAAAGCAAGGCTGTCATGTACTCAACTGGATAATTGACTTTCATGTATGCAGTTTGGTACGCAATCATGGCATAGCTGGCCGAGTGTGCCTTGTTAAACCCATATCCTGCAAATCTCTCAATAAAACCCCAAACCCTCTCTGCAACTGCTTTGGTGTAGCCTTTCTCTTGAGCACCTAAAACGAATTTCTTTTTCTCTTTCCCCATTATTGCTTTTTTCTTCTTCCCAATAGCGAGCCGTAAATTATCTGCTTCACCGAGTGTGTAACCGGATAAGAATGCGGCAATCTGTAAACATTGCTCTTGGTAAACTGCGATCCCGTAGGTTTCTTCAAGGATTGGCTTGAGATCGTTGTGCGGATACTTTACTTTTGAAGGGTTTTGCTTTCCGAGAATGAAGTCATTGATAAGCTCCATCGGACCCGGTCTATAGAGTGCGACCATAGCAGTAATGTCTGAAAAGCGATTAGGTTTGAGATTTCGTGCAACTCGGCGCATACCAGCTGACTCGAGTTGAAATATTCCGGTTGTTTCCCCTTTGCTTAATATCTCGAACACTTTTTTATCATCTAGAGGAATATCGGAGATATCGACATCAAGTCCTGTTTGAACTTTCACCAGATCGATGGCCTCACCTAAAATTGAGAGATTTCTTAATCCTAAAAAGTCCATCTTCATCAATCCGATAGCGTTTTTCGTGATATTGAGATCGAGAGAATACATGTCGAACTGGGTGATAATTTTTCCACCTTTTGTTTCACGCTGCAGTGGTGTGTAGTAGGTAAGATCTCGATCAGCGATTACAACTCCAGCTGCATGTGTTGATGCGTGCCTGGAAACTCCTTCAACTTTCCTAGCAAGATCGAGAAGTTTTTTATATTTTTCCTGTTTGTAATACTCCTGTAGCTCAAAAACGCTCGTTAACGCTTCTTCAATGTTGTAGCCAACTGGAATCAGCTTGGCAATACGATCCGGTTCCTCATACGGCATCCCCAGGACTCTGCCAATGTCCCTCACGCTTCCTCTGGCCTCCATGGTGCCAAAGGTAATAATCTGAGCTACTTTTTGCTCCCCATATTTTTTTGACACATAATTAATAACCTCATCTCTTCGGTTATCGGCAAAGTCCAGATCAATATCTGGGGGTGAGGGGCGATCAGGATTTAAGAATCGCTCAAATGGCAATCCATGCTCCATCGGATTAATTGAAGTAATACGAAGTATGTAACTGACCAGAGAACCAGCAGCTGAGCCTCTCCCCGGCCCAACCCGGATACCTTGTTGTTTCGCCCAGTTCACAAAATCAGAGACAATTAAAAAATAAGCAGCAAAACCTTTACTGCAGATAGTATTGAGTTCATGATCAATCCTGTCTTCCAACTCTTTCGTGATCTTTTTCAGTCTGATTTTTGCTTTTTTTTTCACTTCTTTGCGAAGGAACGAGTCAGATGTTTCATTTTTTGGAAGCGTGAATTTTGGAAGAATCCATTTGCCAATCGGAATCTCTACCTGGCATTTATCTGCAATTTTCACCGTATTCTCGACTGCATCAGGTGTGTCTTTGAACGCCTCAGTCATTTCATCACTGCTTTTGAGGTAGAAATCAGGTGAGTCGAGCATGCTGAGGCGGTTTTCATCAGTTAGAATTTTTCTCGTCTGGATTGCCAATAGCGCATCTTGTGCTTCTGCGTCTTCGGGATCTATGTAATGCACATCATTTGTGGCAACCAGTGGTATGCCTAGTTCCCTTGAGAGTTTAATGGTTTTATCTCTCACCTTCCCTACCTCAGGGATAGTGGGATGATGCTGAATTTCCAAATAATAGTCCTCTCCAAATGTTTGTTGAAATCTACTGGCGAGCTTCTTGGCTTGTTTATCCTGGTTTTCTAACATGAGCTGTGAAAGCTGACCTTGAAGACAACCACTGGTAACAACCACACCTTCTTTGTGGGCTTCTAATACTTCCCAATCAATTCGCGGACGATAGTGATATCCCTCCAGATGGGAAATGGTTGTGAGTGAGAGAAGATTTCGATACCCAACATCATTTTTTGCCAGCAGTAATAAGTGAAACTGATCCCCTCCGAGTCGAGGTTGTTTGTCATGGCGAGACTTCGCAGCCATGTAGGTTTCAACTCCGATAATTGGCTTAATGCCTTTCTCAAGAGCACTCGTGTAAAACTGAATAGCGCCATACATGCCACCATGATCGGTGATCGCTAGAGCTTTCATATTTTGCTGCTTAGCGCGATCCAGAAGTAATGGAATTTTGCTTAGTCCATCGAGAAGAGAATATTCCGTATGTACATGAAGGTGAACTATCTCGCTCATATAGTTAGCATCCTAACAAGAAGTAACCCTTTTTCCAACAGAAGAAATTGAGGTTTTTAATTACAGTTTCTTTTCCAGTAGCTGTTTGACCTTTTTCGCCTGCGCTTTTCCTTTTGAAAGTTGCATGACTTTGCCAATGAGCGCTGAGATTGCAGACACTTTTCCTGTACGGTAGTCTTCTACAGCCTCTGGAAGCTCGTTCATTGCCTGAAGCACCCAAGCTTTTAGCGTCTTATCATCTGATATTACTACGGAAATTTGAGATTTGATTTGATCAATTAGTTTCTTGGGAGAAAGGTTGTTGATATCGATTTTTTTATTCACGATTGCGCTGGCGACATCGTTGAGATCTACTTTTTCTTTGACTGCAATTTTCAGAGCCTGATCTGCATACTCCAATCTCTGCTTATCAGCTTTTAACACTACTACATACTGCTTCTTGATGTGATACTTTGATTGAAAATTCTCTATCATTACATCTGGCAGTATAGGTAGTTTGTTTTTTAAAGCGTCAATATAAGCGGTAGAAAATTTCATGGGTGGAATATCAGGTTCTGGAAAATAACGGTAGTCTGCAGCAGTTTCTTTGAAACGCTGTGATACTGTTTTATTTTTTTTCTCAGACCATCCACGAGTTTCTTGGCGGGGAGTTTTTCCACTATCAAGCATCTTCTTTTGTCTTAAGAGCTCGTAGTCGATGGCTCGTTCCACAAAGCGGAATGAATTAAGATTCTTTACCTCAACTTTGTAACCTAAATCCATTCCCCATGAAATATTTGCCTCGAGTCGCATTGACCCTTTTTCCATATCGCAATCAGATACATTGAGATATCGAAGAAGTTGCTGAAGTTTTTTAGTGAGTTCTTTTGCTTGTTTGCCTGAGTGGATATCAGGCTCCGTAACGATCTCTACCAGCGGCACGCCACTTCTATTAAAGTCAATTAGACTGACGTTTTTGCCATTCACTTTTCTATGCACTAATTTCCCCGTATCTTCCTCAAGGTGCACTCGAGTAATATTGATCCTACCATCGGAGGTATCAATAAATCCGTTTTCACAGAGCGGTTCGTCGTACTGGCTGATTTGATAGCCTTTGGGTAAATCCGGATAGAAATAATGCTTGCGATCGAACTTAGATTCCTGGCGAATTTTGCAGTTTAAAGCTAGTCCAATCAATAGTGTCCAGTCAACGGCTTTTCTGTTTGGTACAGGTAACGCACCAGGTAATCCGAGACATACTGGACATGTGTGAGAGTTTGGTTTGACCATATAATGCTTATTTACACAACCGCAAAACATTTTGGAGTCAGTACTCAACTCAATGTGAATTTCCATTCCAATTATTGGGGTTTTATCTTTCATGTTAATTTTGGTTTTTTTTCATACCATTTTGTTGCTTTTTCAAATGCAGCGGCAGCTTGAATTACTTTCCCTTCCGTAAATTGCGGACCAAATATGTCGAGTCCAATTGGAAGATCATCTACAAACCCACACGGCACGCTAATTCCAGGAAGCCCCGCAATTGTGCTTGGCTCAACAAGAATATCTTCCATTTCTCCAAACATCGCCTGTCCTTCTGTTGCTCCCACTTTTTTTGCCGGACCAGGGGATGTTGGTCCCATAATGAGATCGTATTTGTTAAATAATTTATCAAAGTCTCTGATGTACAAGGTTCGAACCTTCTGAGCCTTCTTATAGTACTTATCTGCATATCCAGCTGAAAGTGCAAATGTTCCTAATGTAATTCTTCTTTTTGCCTCTTGCCCAAAATATTTACGCGTGTTCCCATATCGAATTCCATCATATCTTCCCAGATTTGAAGACACTTCAGATCTTTGAATAACGGTATATACACTAACTGCATAATTTGGATCCATTGTTTTAACATAATTTACTTTAGCTCCCAGATCTTCAAATACCTTTCCCGCGTTTGTAATAAGATCCTTCACGTCACTTCGCATTTGTGGTAGAAGATATTCTTCTGCAATTCCGATCGTTAATCCACGGACACCCTTGTTGAGAAAGGAAGTGTATTTTTCCGGTTTCTTATCTGATGTCGTCGCGTCGTTTGGATCTTTTCCAGAGAGTACTTCAAGAATCAAGGCTGCGTCCTCGACTGTTTTTGTCATTGGTCCGGGAGAGTCCAATGAGGACCCCATTGCAATTACTCCATACCTACTTACTCTTCCATACGTCGGCTTCAAACCAACGCATCCACACCAAGCAGCTGGCTGTCGAATTGAACCAGCCGTCTCAGAACCTATGGCCGCAATGCACATATCTGCAATAACTGCAGCAGCAGAACCACCAGACGACCCACCAGGTAGATGATTTACATTCCAAGGGTTCTTGGTCGAGCCATAATCTGAAGTTTCAGTGGAAGAGCCGTGAGCCCAAGCATCCATGTTGCTTTTCCCTAAAATAACTACCCCGGCGTTTAAGAGTCTTTGAACGACGGTTGCTGAATATTGCGGAATATAGTCATCCAATACTTTACTTGATGCTGTCGTTCGGAGACCCTTGGTTAAGAAATTATCTTTGAAAACAAACGGCATCCCAAGAAGAGGTAATCTTTTTTTTTGGGTACTGCTGTCAATATTTTGGGCATCTTTTATTGCATTTGGATTAACTGTAATAAATGCATTTAGTTTTTTGTCTTGTTTTTTTATTGCTGCAAGACAACTCTGCACCAGTTCCATTGATGATAGTTCTTTTTTATCTAAAAGTTCTTTTGCACGAGCGAGTGTCAGTTGATTGCTCATGAAAATAACGCCTTAACTACAAAGTAACCTTCGTGTGTGGTTTTTGCGTTTGAAAGAGCTTGTTTTTGAGATAACATTTTCCCTTTTTCTATAACGTCATCCCGGAAGATATTTGATAGACCAGTAACCTGATTCGTCTCTGCTACTTGAAGTGTATTAAGCGAATTCAACTTATCAATAGTTTCAAGTGTTTCATTGAATTGTTGAGTGAAGTATTCTTGCTCTTTTGCATCGAATGAAAGTTGAGAGAGTCTTGCTAATTTACTCGTCAATTTTCTAGAAACTAGATTCTTTTTCATTTTCATAATGATCAATAAAAAAACTAGCTAGCGGCTAGTTAATTGAATTCTTTCCCCAACAGCCGCAACAGGTTTATTTCTCCTGTTGATTTTGTTGGTTGAACGTTCTAGATTCATTCATTCTCGATATCCTACCTGAAATGCTATGGATATTCAAGCTAGGGAGTTACATTACACTAGACCTGTATATGGGGATGATTTCTTAATTTAATCTCAATTATTGATACTACGATCTGAGTGCATCAGCTTCTTCATCCGAAACGATTCCGGTATCCTGGAGTCTCCTAACGAGCCGCTTTTGAGCTGCTGCGATCATCTCTCGCCTCACGGGCCCAGATACATTTGAGCGAGCAAGTTCAGCGAGCTCCAGGTATAAATCGCAGTCTTTTTTTGTCATATGGTGTCACCTTCTTTCACTTCATTTCTCTCTGAAGTAAAAAAGCTAGCCTGTTGTTGTGGCTAGCTTTGCTCTTTCTTCTTTTTACTTGTTTTTTATTTTCTTTGGCAAAGCCAGCCGTCCCCCTTTATGAGGATGATGTTATTGATTTGTGTCTTAAAAACTTGGCTTGACTTGTTCATCACAAGTCATATATATCACTCGTACCTAAGTAGAGCAATGTGTAGGATGTGCGTACTGTACTCTACCTGGAGTTGATCTATTTTGATTACTTTTGAATTTTGCTTTTGAAGATATGTAGATCTTTGTCTTTGACAACCACTTTAATCGTGTCGCCTTCTGATATTGTGTTTTCCACAATCATCATTGCAACTTCATCCAATATTTCATTTTCTATAACTCGCTTCAACGGTCGAGCGCCGTAGATTGGATCAAATCCCTTATCCGCGATGACATCCTTCGCCTTTTCACTTACATGAATTTGAATATTCTGTTGCGCAAGTCTATTTTCAACTAACTGTATTTGAAGATCAACGATCTTTCTGATTTGATCTTTGTTTAACGGATCAAACATAATGATCTGATCAAGGCGGTTAATAAACTCTGGAGGAAAAGTGTTTTGGACTATTTCCCAGATCTGTTGCTGAACAGACTCGGTCATTCCTGTGGAATGATTTTTCCCCTCGGTGGCTTTACGAATAATATCTCCTCCTAGATTCGAGGTCATGATTAGTACCGTATTTCGAAAATCAACAACTCTTCCCTGTCCATCGGTAAGACGACCTGCGTCAAATATTTGGAGAAACATATTAAATACCAGTGGATGCGCTTTTTCAATTTCATCAAATAAAATAACTGAATATGGTTTTCTTCGCACTGCTTCGGTCAGCTGTCCCCCTCCTCAAAGCCAACATACCCTGGCGGGGCACCGATTAAACGAGCAACACTATGACGCTCCGTGTATTCGCTCATATCAATCCTGATCAGTGCATTGGCATCGTTAAACAATGATTGCGCAAGTGCTCGAGTGGTTTCTGTTTTTCCTACTCCGGTCGGTCCTAAGAACAACATCGCTGCTATCGGCCGATTCTCCTCAGCTAAACCGGCTCTAGACCGTCGTATCGCACCTGCAACTGCTTTGAGTGCTTCTTTTTGGCCCACTACCATCTCAGCCATTTCATCTTCTAAATGTGCAAGCCGTTGTTTTTCGGTACTGACCAGACGAGTCACCGGTATCGATGTCCAACGAGAAACAACCTGAGCAATATCTTCATCAGTAACCTCCTCGCGAAGGATACGCTGATCTGGCGGAATCTGTTTCCACTGTTTTTCAACTTCTTTTAATTGTTTATTGAGGCTGGGAATTTTTCCGAATTTTAATTCTGCGGCTTCTTCAAGTTGAACTTCTCTTTCAGCCTTCTCAAGTTGAAGTCTCAGCTTGTCGAGTTCTTCACGGAGTTTTCGCACTCTGCTAATGAGTTCCTTTTGGCTTTCCCAACGTTCTCTATACTCCTTCTCCTCCTGGCTAAGTTTTGATATTTCCTTTTCAAGATCATTTTTTTTCTTCTTTGCTTTATTGCCCCGTTCTCTCTTCAAAGCCTGTAATTCAATCTGGAGCTGAGTAATTTTTCGTTTAAGGCGATCGAGGTCAGATGGTTGGGATTCTGTTTCGATCTTTAATGCAGATGTTGCTTCATCAACCAAATCGATCGCTTTATCGGGTAGAAATCTGTCAGTAATATATCTAGCTGATAGCTTGGCTGCGGAAATAATTGCATCATCAGTAATTCGAATTCCGTGATGAACCTCATATTTTTCTTTCAAACCTCTCAAGATGGCAATGGTGTCCTCAACTGTCGGTTCACTCACAAATACAGGCTGAAATCTTCTTTCTAGAGCTGCATCTTTTTCAATATATTTTCTGTATTCGTCGATGGTTGTTGCTCCGACTACACGTAATGCGCCTCTAGCCAGACCTGGTTTTAACATATTGGATGCGTCAACCGCTCCTTGAGCTCCTCCAGCACCAACAACGGTGTGAAGCTCATCAATAAATAAAATGTATTTCCCGTCACTTTTTTCAACAGCCTTGATGAGTGCTTTCAGTCGCTCTTCAAATTCTCCTCGAAACTTACTCCCGGCAAGAAGTGAGGCTAAATCAAGTATGAGTAGTGTTTTATTTTTCAAAGAATCAGGTACATCTCCCTGAGTAATTCGTTGCGCTAATCCCTCTACAAGAGCGGTTTTTCCCACTCCCGGTTCACCAATAAGTACTGGATTATTCTTGGTTTTTCTCGAGAGGACTTGCATTATCCGTCTAATCTCTTCGTCTCTGCCGATAACAGGATCAAGCTTGTCTTGACTGGCAAGCTCCGTAAGATCGACGGTGTACTTCTCGAGCGCTTCTTTTGGATCGACTGGTTTGAGAAATTCTTCTCCTGGTTGCATAATTTCTTCCTTCTTCTCAATGAACTCTAATCCTACAATAGCATTAGCACTCTGTCAATATGTTTGCCAATCCCCTTGATATTTAAACTGGTTAGGTCATCTGACGAAGTGCTGCTATCCGTTCCTCTATGGGTGGATGTGTGTTGAAAAAGCCCGCAAACCATCCAATTGAATCATGTCGATTTTTCAGCGGATTAGATATATAGAGATGAGCAGTGGCCTTGTTGGCTGCTTCAAGCGGTTCTTTGTCAAGAGAAATCTTTTCAAGTGCTCTGGCAAGACCTTCAGGAAACTTAGTAAGTTGAACACCAGCAGCATCAGCGAGATACTCCCGTCTTCTTGAAATAGCGAGTTTCATTAGGTTCGCAATAAACGGAGAAAGCAGAGCTAAAATAAGTCCTGCAAGAGCAATAAATGTACCGGCTGACCCTTCCTTCTGTGATTTGCTTCGACCTCCCCAAAAAGAAGCACGCAGGAACCAGTCAGCCAACAGGGTGATAACTCCCACCAGTACTGTGACTAATGCCATAACCCGAATATCGTAATTTCTTACATGACTGAGCTCATGAGCGATGACACCCTCTAGCTCTGTCCTATCCAGCTTGTCCAATATTCCTCTGGTTGCTACAATTACTGCGTGATCAGGATCTCTACCTGTGGCAAATGCATTTAAGGCAGTATCATCGATGACGTATAGCTTAGGAAATGGAAGTTGAGAAGCAATACACAGATTTTCAGTAACAGTAAAAAAGTTGAAGTCTGTTTCTTTTGAAGCCGGTCTGGCATTAGACAGAGAAAGGATAATTTTATCTGAAAAATAATAACTTCCCAGGCTCGTGAACCCAGACAATATTAACGCAAACCCCGCTACTGATGCATTATAGCCAAGGGCTTTTGCCAAGATCCAGGTAACGATGCCGACAAAAGCAATGAACCCAATGATAATAATGATCGATCTTCTCTTGTTATTGTCGATCTGTTCGTAAATGTTTACCATTTAGATGCTCCCAAATATTTTATTATCTGGATGACGATTATTCTTTATCCATTGTTACTTTAGGAGCTTTCATTTCTTTCTCGTTTACCTCGAGATGCTCACCTTCTACTGGGGTTTTTAAACCTTTTTGTTTTGCGAAACCAAACATCTTGCCGATAACATTGCTGGGTACGGTCACGAGCATCCTATTAAAGTCTGCCGAGAGATCAATGAGCGTTCTTCTGGCATACATGACTTTATCCGCTGTATCACGAAGCTCTTCCATAAGCTTCTTTACAGGTTCTTGGGCTCTCAGTTCAGGATTGTCTTCAACAGCGATCGTTAGACGCGGAATTAACTCTTGAAGCTTGCTGGCAGCATCAACCATTTGTTGTGGTACTCCTTCTCTGACGGCAGCAGTAATTGCTTTCCGAGCATCAGTCAACTTCGTGAAAATATCTTTTTCATGCTTGAGGTAAGCTTTAACAGAACTTTCTAGGTTTGGTATTAGATCGGCCTGACGTTTGAGTTGATTTCCAATTTCTTGAATTGATGCTTCTAATCTGGTTTTGATCGTCTGAAACTTGTTGTAGGTTCCAAATACATAAAATACTACTAGAACAACGAAACCGATAATAAATAGTAGTGGCATGAGTATCACCTCCTTCTTTAGTGATTTTCGATAAGTTTACTAAATTGCTTCCACGAACGTGTATTGATAATGCTGTTAGCGCTCGCCCAACCTCTCCTGGCAACATCTACTCCATATCTCATCAGATCCATATGATCAGGAGAGTGAGCATCAGTATTTATGACTAATTGTACACCATAGTTGATAGCCTCTCTAACCAGAGTATCTTGAAGATCAAGCCGGCTCGGCCAGGCATTAATTTCTAACCATTTATTGTGTTCAGCTGCAAATTTAAAGAGCATATCCCAGTTCACTTCATATCCTTCACGTTTATTAAGTAGTCTCCCGGATGGATGAGCTAGTATCTTCGCTTTAGGATGGGATAAACCTTTGATGATTCTGTCTGTCATCTTCTCCTGAATCATACGCATGCTAGAGTGAATAGAAACTGAAGCGTAATCAAGCATATTAAGTCCCTCGGTTGGCGCAGCTAGATTTCCATCTGCTAAAATATCCACTTCAAGTGTATTGAGTAAATGTATTGTGCGTTTACTATTGATATTTTCATAAGAGTATCTTAATTGTTCTATTGCTTTAGTTCTCCTTTTAATTTCGCTCATTATTTGGTTTTTTGTGTAACTTCTAAGACTTGGATTGTGATCTCCAATTCCAACATATTCGTACCCAAGAACTAGTGCTTTGTCTGCCATTTGCTTCATAGTGGCATCTCCATTATCGTGTGATGATATCCAATTGAAATTTGTATGGAGATGTAAGTCTCCTTTGATATTCTCAGTTTTCACAAGGGTTGGAAGATTATGTATTAATGCAGCTTCGATTTCACCTTGATCCTCCCTCAATTCCGGTGGAATCCAATCCATTCCCAGAGCGTTATAGAATAATTGTTCTGAAGCATACGCTTTTATGTATTTTCCTACTTTTATGCCATGTTCTGAAAGTGAGAGACCTTTTTCTTTTGCGAGTTCTCTAAGATGAATATTATGGTTTTTACTCCCAGTGAAATGTTGTAGCAGTGCTCCGAACTTTGCTGGCGTTTGTATTTTGATATCAATTTGCGTTCCATTTTTGTGAATTAGGCGTGCGGTGTTTTTTCCGGCGGCAAGTATCTGTTTTGCTTGAGGGTATTTTGTAAATCTCTCGATCACCAACCCAGGTTTTCTCGATGAAATTGCGATATCAACATCGCCTATGGTTGCTGATCTTCTTCTTAAACTACCTAACCATGTACATTCAAGAACGCTTGAATCTTTTTTGAGAAATTCACTAATATCTTTTGCGATCTTCACAGCTTGAGGAAGTAACATATGCTCTTCCCTTCGGAGATACTCCTCAATACCGTTGAGTATTGCTTTTTCTGATTTTTTTCCAAATGACTCAATATTTTGAATTTTTCCTTCAATTGCGGCTTGCTTTAATCGCTTAATTGCATTGTAACTTCTTGAAATTCCGAGCGCTTTGGCTAACTTCAAAGCGTTTTTTGGACCTATTCCAGGAATTTCAAGATACTCAAACACCGACTCAGGTATATCTTTAAATAATTGAGAAAAATAATTCACAGATCCTGTTGAGAATAACTCCTCCAGATGAGAAGAGAGATTTGCACCGATTCCTGGGACTGTTTGGAGCTTTCCATCTTCCCAGATATCTTTTAACTCTCGAGTTGCATGTTCTATGTTATCAGCGGCATTTTCGTAGGCACGAATTCTAAAGAAACTCTCTCCCTTCAACTTGAATACGGCAGTCACAGCTCGGAGAAGGCGTACTATTTCGAGATTTGTCATTATTTTTGTTGTCTTCATTGATTAGTAAAATCATAACACAAGCATTGACTCTCCCTGGCGTGTCTGTTAGTATTCTGCTGAAGAAATTTATGGCGTGGGGTTGTAGCTCAGCTTGGTTTAGAGCGCTGCCCTGTCAAGGCAGAGGTCGCGGGTTCAAATCCCGTCAGCCCCGCCAAACATTGCTTTCTTTCCTGCTCCCTGTTCATGTGTATTTCTGCCTAGAAAGGAGGATTTCTATATTACTGTTATGGAAAAAACATTAAAAAGCTGGCTTAAACAACTTAAGCTCCATGAATCAACTATTAGCATGGTACTCGGCGCTCTTGTCGTAGTAGTTGTTGGTAGCTTGCTTTATAACTACTTTACTGGAATTGGTGAGGATAGTACTGGTGAAATTTCCGATGAGGCGGCTGTACAAGAATACACCCTTGAACTAACTGAGGAGGAGGAAGGAAAAATCGTTCCTCAAGGTCTTCCAATCTCACATACTGTTTCTAAAGGAGAACATCTGTGGAGTATTTCCGAAAAATACTATGGAAATGGATATAACTGGGTTGATATTGCTGAAGTAAATGGTTTGAATAATCCTGGTATGATTGAAACTGGCCAACAATTACGAATTCCAAAGGTTGAACTACGCGTCCCCCCTACCAAGGAAATGCTCGCACAACAACCAGAATCAGATGATGCAATTGGTGGAAGTCAATACACCGTTGTTAAGGGTGACACATTATGGAATATCGCTGTTCAAGCTTATCGAGATGGTTATCAATGGCCGAAGATCTATCAAGCAAACAACTCTACCATCGAAGACCCGAATGTCATAGAAGTTGGAATGCAACTCGCCATTCCTCGAGAACCTTAACCAGCAGTTGAGGAAATCATCCGTGTGTGCTTCAATGTTGCTTAAGTAGCACCAAGCGGTGGTAGCTCAGTTGGTAGAGTGTCTGCTTCCCAAGCAGAAGGTCGCGGGTTCGATCCCCGTCCGCCGCTCAAAATCAACTTTCCAATGGAACACTATCAATACTGCCTGTGTAGCTCAGTTGGTAGAGCATTCCCTTCGTAAGGGAGAGGTCGTCGGTTCGACTCCGACCGCAGGCTCACTTACACCGTCTAATCATTTTTAACAGATCTGGATGTCTCGAGTATAATATTCGTATGACACGTAGACGAAAAAGAACATATTCTCGACTTTCTGCCCGAGAACGAAAACGGTATACACGACAAACTGTGCTCTTTTCATTTCTAACCATTTTACTTATTATTGCTATTATCGTTTGGGGTATCCCTTCACTGGTTAAGGTTGCAATTTTCCTTGGGGATTTGAGAAGCAGTTCTCAGCCAATTAGTGGAGAAGATACTATTCCACCACCACCACCCGTTTTTCAACCCATTCTGGACGCAACCAACAGTGCTCAAATACGAGTCGAAGGATTCGCTGAAGAAGGTTCAACCGTTATTATTTCTGTTAATAACTCTGAAGTAGCTGAGGTTATTGTTGAAAGTGATGGAGAGTTTCTGGTTAATAATCTCGAGCTTGAAGGCGGAGAAAATCGTATTTCTGCTTCTGCAATTGATTCCTCTGGAAATAAGAGTCACCCTTCCTCTACTCATCGCGTTCGATATGATGCCAATCCTCCAACTCTTGAGATAACAGCTCCTGAAAACCGATCAACATTCTATGGTCAGCAAGAACGAATTACACAAGTTCGTGGTTCAGCTGAGCCTGGATCTCAAGTTCTCATTAATGATTCATTTGTTATCCTTTCCCAGGATGGGAGTTTTTCACATAATATTACGCTCGAGACTGGAGAAAATACGATTACTGTTATCGCACGTGACCGTGCTGGAAATGAAATTGTTGAAAAGATAAAAGTCAATTACGAAGAATAACTGCTCTCATTCACACCCACTAGATACCAGATCCAAATAATAACCCATGGATAAAACCAGGTATTCGTAAACAGTGCATGTACTCCGACAGCTATAAGACTCGCTAAGAGAACAGAATTCTCTTGTTTTCTATCTGCTACACCTTCCACGCCTATGGAAGCCATGCTCCTCAGAAGATTTAAAAAGGCTATTATTCCAAATATTCCTGTGGTTGCGAGAACAAACAGATATGAATTTTCAAATCCAAAAGCAGAGTGGTTTGTCTGCCAATTTTCTTGAGTAAATCCAAATCTGTCTTTGGCATAGCGAGTGAGGTTTAATCCAACACCAAATAACGGATTTTCCTTTGTAATAGCAATAGCTTCTTTCCAGGTATCCAGACGCTGTGAAACTGAATAGATTCTCAGTAAGTTCGTCCCTTCACTTTTTTGCTGAGGTAAAAAGGGTAAGGAAAAAAGAAATAGGCTGGTAATAACCAGTGCCAATTTAAATTTCTTTCTGATTATCATGAGTGCATATATTCCAGAGAGGAATGCGAGGTAGGAGGCTCGAGAGTAGGTCAGCAATAGAGCAATTGTCCCGAGGAGTTGGTATGCCCACTTTTCTTTTTTTGGAAGATTAATCGCTTCTGTGAGCATCAGTGTAAGTGTAATGATAATTCCAGAAAATCCCGGATCGAGTAATGTCCCTACGAGCCTCCCGAAATGATCATCCCATCCGAGAAGTTTTAGCTCCCGTAAATCTGGAAGAAAGATGATTTGAATCAACCCAAATGCTGTAAATGACAAACCTGCAACTAGCAACAACTCTAGAGGGTTCAATATTCTGTTTTTGTTTTTAGATTTTTTCTTTTGATGGGCTTGTTGCTTTGTTGCAAAATATACACCGGTATAGGCAACCCACCGACAGAGATACAGACTTCCAATAAACGCTTGATTTGCCTGTACTTTTTGCGTACCAAGAATCAATGAGATCACGGCGATGACGATAAATACAGCGATGGGCTTGAGCAATCGGTAATGAGGACGTGAACGGTTATACACATAATTGCGCAGGATGACAAACCACAAGCCGACGATAGCAAGATCATGAAGATAGACCTGTGCATTGGGTAGAATTGAAATTCTCGATAGCTGTCCGATCGGGAAGGATATCAGTAAAAGAACTAATAACCAGGTCATAGCTACTCTCTCAATTTAACTCGTAAAATGAGTGAATGCATACTCATCATATAGGCCATGACAAAACCTTCAAAGCCATCTAAAAACCCGCGATGATAAATAAAGTTTTTTACAAATTTCCCTACTGGAAATAGCACGAGTTCACTAAATGATGCACCTCGATCTTTGGCTCTTCTCAAATTCTTTTCTATACCTGTGTACTGATTAATGTCATGTAAAAATTCATGTATGGATTCGTGAGGTGAATGTAACAGGGGTGTTTTGAGCTCTTCTACGTTACCATTGATATTCCAAACCTCGTGAACATTTCTAGTCCATTTTCCAGCATCTCTTTTTCCGAGACGAACAAGTCTTACGTTTGCAGTTTCACCATGGCGAAGAATCCGGCTTAAGAAGCGGTCCTGGCGTTTTAGTGCATAGCCTTCGCATTTACTCCCCAGAATTTTCTTTTTTATTTCATCTGCAAGCTCAGGACTCACCTGCTCATCAGCGTCGATGTATAACACCCATTTTCCTATTGCTTTTTGAAGCCCGATATTTCTTTGCATTGAAAAATTGCCAGCTAAGCTGTTTTGAATAACCCTGGCACCATGCTGGTTTGCTATTTGCCTTGTTTCATCCGAAGAGTTGTCATCAATGACAATAATCTCGTCGGCAAATTTTACGGATTGTAGACAAGTCGTCAAATGAGAGGCCTCATTTTTTGTAATTATCACAACGGTTAAAACCGCCTCATTATTCATAGCCTGATTGGTCTCAATTCTTTCATGATCACCAGATTTGATAAACGGAATACTTTCGCCCTGGGAAAAAAGGATGGAAGCTTTTCCTGATCCTCGTAGATTGTGTAGATAAGATCCCCATTCTCCACAGGTTCATTTCCTAGCCACCAGAGAAGGTAGTGATAGTTTTGCGCATATTGCCCTTCAAAATGATCATCATATCCGACTCGAAGGAGCGTGATCTTTTCTCCTTGTGAATCCTCAATTATCGTATTTGCAGCTTTGAGTTGAAGACGGTATGGCACTCTTCCAGAATCAGATATTTCCTGTTGATTTGCAAAAAACCAGGAATCGGAAAATAGCCACTTGGCATTGAGTATGAATATTAACAGCAATACCAATGAAACTACTTTTATTCCGTAACGCTTTTCAATTGTTCTTTCAATCAAAACGCTTAAAAGCAGAATTGGAATCGGAAGTATTGCAACATAGTAATGGCTGGGTGGGTTGCCATGTAAGAACAACCCTATGTAGCCCAAAAGTAGGAACAATATGAGGAGAAAAACGGGCCAATCTTTTTTCTTTTTTTCGCTGCTCTTTTGAGCTCTGAAAATATAAACAATGCTATTGCAATACTAATAATAACCGATGCACGGTGATATGGAGGCACAGTACTCATATGAACATATTCAAACAACGAGTAAAAATTCCGCCTAAGCATCGATGAAGTTACTGTATTATTTCCCACAACACCAAAGAATGAGGCTAGCCTGTATGGAATCCAGGCAATGAGCTTCATTGTCATTTCAAAACGATTTGAAAACTCGTGAATTACCTGAGGAAGATTCGCAAGGAGAAATCCTAATACTGCGAACAATGAATGTTCTGGTTTCAGGCTTTTTCTCACATAGAAGAGAGCCACGAAGATACCTGGAATGAGTATGATTGGTGTGAAGTGAAAGTTAAGCATCAAACCAAAGAAAAAACCTGCAAATGCGATATGCTTCCTGAGTGAGCTGGTTGTCCCTCTTGAATTATCAAGGATTTGAAGTGCCTTCACACTTGAATAATAAAATGGAAAAAACAGTATTGCTGCAAGAGAATAAAAACGTGCCTGTCTGGCTAGCATTAGCCAAGCAGGTGAGATAGCCAGGAGAACTGAAGCGATGGCCGCAATTTTTCTATTAAAGAGTGATTGAAGGACCTCATAGCTCAAGATGATCGTTAATGCTCCAATCAACGCAAATGTGTATGCACCAGCTCTGGGATCGTAGTTTGAAAAGTATAAGATCGGCGCCATGAACCAATAGAAGATTGGTCCAAATGAGAGCCAAGGATGCGAAGTGGGTGGTCCAACCAGAGGGAGTTTATGTTGGGCTATCAAATCTTTTATGGCAAGATAATTATGACCAAGTTCACCATGAAACACCATATTTGCCTCTATTCGGAAGAAGCGAAGGAACGTTCCCAGTGAAACGGCAAGGATGACTACAAGGAGCCAAATGTCTTCTTTATTATTGAGGTATTTAAGTACGGTTTTCATCGGGTTTTTGACGTTTCAAGTAAAACCTTTTCGATATTCATTGCACTATTTTTGATGTTGAAACGGTTCACTACTTCTCTTTTTGCTTGATTTGTTAGCTTTATTGAATATGGTCTGTTGTGTGCAATCCGTATGATAGCATCACTGAGCTCCTGGTCATTCATGATATTCACTAAAAGACCGGTCTCCTCGTGGGTGATAATCTCCGGAGTTGGCTTGTGTTTACTTGCGATGATTGGCACCTCAAATGCCATGGCTTCAGCTAGAGCGAGTCCGAATCCCTCAAGTTCCCAGCTGCTGGAAAATACAAATACATCATACATTGATAAAACTATTTCTATTTCTTTTACAAATCCCAGAAAAATGCAGTCTTTGAGGACGTTAAGCTTCTGAGCTAATGCTTTCAGCCTATCCATATCCGGACCTCGACCAGTGAGCACTACTTTCGCATTTTTGACTTTCTTTTTCAGATTTGGAAGACTGCGAATGATGTGTTCTTGACCTTTTTCCTTTGCGATACGAGAAATATTTCCAATGATGAAATTGTTGATTAGGTTCAATTTATTTCGAAGCTTTTTAGCTTGTTGTTGGGTTCGAAATAACTGTGCGGATAATGGGATAGTTACGCCGGGATAGATGCACTCGATCTTTGCTTTATCGATACCTATGTCACTGATGAGACTTTGAGAGGTGTTCTGAGAAATAGTGATGATCTTATGCGGAATGACAGACAACTTTTTGTAGACGAGTTTGGGAATGGCAAAATTACGAGAGAGGAGTGGTTCCATAGGGGGATACTCAAACCAAATCACCGGAATATTCATTTTTTTTGCGATAAGACTCACTAGAAGTTTTTCAGCATATCCGCTCATGACGATAACATCTGTTTGAGAATATATATTTTTTAACTTCTGTCGATACCACCAATATGCAAAGGGTAGATAGAGGCAACTTTTTATAAAACCCCGCTTATTTCCGGTAATATCTAGTATGAACGGCAAGTGATGAGTTTTGGCTCCGGATTTCTTTAGCACATCTCGATACTCTACAAGGTTGGTATAGGCGTAAATGTTGTGATTATTTTTACTCCACTGTTTCACAAGATTTGCCATATAAATTTCTGAACCACCCATATCTGGAGCTTGTTGAATGATGGTTATGTTCATGGTTTTTGCCTTGCAACCTTAATTAATAGTTTCTCAAGTTCAATAATGTTCTTGTCCCAATCCCAATTTTTTATGACATGCTTTCGGCCAGCTTGACCAAGCCTTCTGGCTAATTGCTTATCCCCTGTTATTCTGAGGATTCGTTGAGCTAAAGAATTCGGTGTACGCTTGATAAGATATCCGGTTTGTCCATCTATGATGGTTTCACGATATCCCCCTTCATTGACAGCAATCACCGGAGTTTCACAGGCCATTGATTCTATGGCAACCAGACCAAAGGGTTCGTTCACTGAAGTACAGATGGTCAGCTCTGCAGAGGCATACGCTCTGATGAGCTGAGCTCGGTCCACTGAAAATGTATTTTTTCTTGGTTCAATCACTTTTAGAGTGGGTCGTCGATTCTTTGGGATAGAACGTAATGCGCTTTCCAATAGATTAAATCCTTTAATCTGAGTTTTGCTGGCAACAAATAGCAGGCCATTTCTATTGGTCTTGATCGTATTCGGTTTAAAGTCTGATGCATCCACCCCCTGTAAGCAGACTTGTGAATCTTTTTCATATGCTTTATATATGTATTTTTGCGTGTATTTTGAATTGGTCGCAATTCGATTTGCTGCTCGGGCGTTGTTTCTGTCAATGCGTTTTCGGATGCTGCGATTCAGACTTTCGTAGGATTTGTTGAGCATACCAACCTCTTTTTCTAACCTTAGCTCCGCTTCGTAGGCAGCGCGGTAGGGCTCATGACAGTAATAGACACTTGGAGTATGTATAAACTGTAAGAGGTATGGTGCCTGAGTAAGACGACTATTATGAGCGAAAACTAGGTCGTAGCTCTCTTTATCAATTGTTCTGGCAATCTCCCTGTGAATTGTTTTGAGCTTGGTAAATGACCGAAGATCGTCAATGAAGCGTAGCGCACCTTTCTTCAGCTGTGCAGGTACAGCATGATAGGGATAAAGATACGTCTTGTCGCAAAGTGCACTGAGATTGAATTCACCATCTTCAGATAGAAAACCATAGAGATGTAGTGTGTGTTTCAATTTCAGTCGTTTAAGTTGCTCATAGAGAGCAATCTTGGCTCCTCCATCTGGAAGGTGGTGAAATATTGCGATCTTCATACCGCTTGGTTTACAAGATTCATAACTTTTTGGGCCATTTTATCGAACGTGTACTTTATGGCTCTTTTTTTTCCTTTTCTAATGAAGTCTAGTTTAGTCTTCCTGTTCATTGTCAGAAGTTTTTCTATGCCGACCTGAATATTATCTGCTGAGTGAGGATCAACTAACACTGCAGCATCACCCGCTATCTCGGACATACTCGAAGTATTGCTCGTCAACACTGGTACCCCTAGAGAAAATGCTTCGACAATTGGAAGACCAAAACCCTCCTTGAAAGACGGGTAAACCAATCCATTTGATGCAATATAAATAGCCGGAAGATCTGTGTGGTCAATATGATCAAGCTCTTGCACGAAATCGGGGTAAACGACCTGATTACCCCAACCACGAGTCCCTGCTAAGACTAACTTGGTTTGATCTCTGATGCTTTTTGGTACAGCGTTCATTGCTTTGATAATGCCGTGAAGATTTTTTCTTGGTTCCTGTGTACTGACGAATAACAAGAATGACTCCGGGAGTGAATATTTCTGTTGTACGTCAGAAACGACAGATACGCTTGGTACTTTAAGAAATTGCTTCGCTACACCTGGGTAAACCACACGAATCTTTTCTTTTGGAAGTGATGTGTGCCTGGCTAACTCGTCCTTTGTTGCTTGGCTTAGTGCCAGAACTGTGTCGGCGTGTTTCTCAATGCTTCGTATACGCCTGCTAAACCAAGCTACATTCTCAGGTTTATGCCACTTGGGATGGCTCAGAGGTGTTGCGTCAGCCACTATCGGAAGCGTTTTCCCAGACTTAAGAGGCAAGCAAAGCCAATCGATGCTTATGAATGCGTCTGCCCTTCCAACAAACCAGTTTACAGGCACAGACGCGGCTTGTGCATATTTAATCGATGCTTCCAGTAATCTCGCAGGTACCGGAAGTGCATGGAGATTGGGAAATTCCTTCCTTAACTCCTCTTCTGCCCTTCTGGCAATTAACGCAAAAAAGATGATTTCTACCTTCTCTATATTGGTTAGCGATGAAATAAGATTTTCAAGAATCACTCCAATTCCGGTTCTTGGTAGTGAAGATAAGGGACTTATGTCGATGATCAGCTTCATGTATGTCTAGTGATTTTATAGATCGACCACAGCCGTGAGGTTAGAATTGAATTGTTTTGGTTTGAGAGCAAGAAACGTAAACCGTCTTATTAATTTTTTAATGATCACTTTTCCCTCGAGAATATCTAGAAATAAAGCGTCGGTAGAAATAGGATGTGAGGGTTTTATTAGTACAGGCTTAAGACTATGATCCAAAAGTAATTTTTTTAGACTTCTTCGTGTGTAGGTCCTTTTATGGGTTGTGTCCTGATGGTGGCCATATACTAACCAATTATTTTTTAAATTCTTATCTGTCGTGCGAGGAACCGTTAAAATGATGCGACGCTTAGTGATTCGTATGACTTCTTTTAGACATTTATCATGAACATGCTCGAGAATGTCAAACAAAATCGTCGTGTCAAATTGCTTATTTTTAAAAGGGAGATGAGTGATACTCGATACTACTCTATTAAGAGATTCGGCTTTGCTTAGAAGCGCAAAGTTGATATCTGTGCTTGTGACATCAAGACGAAGTTTTTTCATTCGTTTGGAGTAGATTCCAGTAGCGCAGCCAATATCGATCACTCGTTTGCCGAGAATGAAATTTTGAAGGAGTTTTACTTTTGTTTGATCAAGTCGAGAACCTTTCTTCCCCCATCCAAGCTGTACCAGCGGTGTGTCCTTCATCTCTGTGTAACGATTAGAAGTATCCTAGGGCTCTTAGTCGTTCCATAATTTTCTCTTTATCCTTCTCCCTCCCTGCTCTTTCAGGGAGATGTTTGCCTTTCACCGGCTTGGTAAAATCTTTTTCCCCAAGAGAACGATATCCTTGGTCGTAGAGTGGATTATACGGAAGGTTATGCATTTTAATGTAATCCCAAATATCTTCTTCCGTGAAATGTAAGATCGGATGAACTCTTATGTGATCTTTCCTCTGTGAAAAATATACCTCCGACGATCGAGCTTCGTGTTCATCCCAACGGATTCCAACGATCAAGGCATTCCAGTTCTGGGTTTTGACAGCTTTTTTAATTGCATGTACTTTCATCATTCGAGCCAGTACTTTTTTCTTGGTCTTGTTCTTTTCAGCTTTGTAGCGCTTGAGACCTGGTCTATCTTGGATCCGGAATAGATTGAGTTTCCACTCCTTTTCTAACTTATCGACAAAAACCAGAATTTCGTCAAAATCCAACCCTGTGTCGATGAATAATACCGGCATTGATACTTTTCCATTTAACAGTTCTCGAACCATGTGAAGGATGACGGTTGAGTCTTTTCCACCGGTCCATGCAAGAGCTACATCTGGGCCAAATTTATTCATGGCTGTTTGCAATACTCGCTGACTCGCCTTTATCTTCCAAGCTAGGTTTTTCTTGCTTTTCATAGATCCTCCAGATTACTGATTTGTTGATTAATAAGATCATCTACTCGCTGGTGTTCATTTACTATCTTTGCCGATTTCATTTTTACACTTTTTTTAAATATATCTCGAAGTGGTTTCCCATCAATTTTATTCGGTATTGGTACATCCAGTAGCTCTAGTGCAGTTGGCAGTAGATCTTCAAGGTTCGCATTAACTGTAAATCCTGGTATAAGGTTTTGACCCCAGCTCATGATGACCCCATCTCTGGCAGCGTAATGATCTCCTTTCAAGTGCGTCGGTCGAGGAGTGACTAACTCTTCTGCCAGAGGAGATAGGTTGATGGTGATTCCTTCGTTTGCCATCCAAATGACATCCGGTGCCTCCTTCACAAAGGAACCATGATATACCTTGTTTACATCTGCAACAAGTTTAAATATTGGTTTTCCATTATGCTTCAGTTCCTTGGCATTAGCGATGATTTTTCTTTTATTTTCTTGGGTACGCATTTTTCCGAGCAGATAGACACCTCGCATTGTTGCGATTACTCCAAGACGGACAAATACTTTTTTTTCATCTTGCGAGGCTGCTTCTACCAACTGTTCTCTTGACTTGGCTATTTTTTTTGATTTGGTTAATTCTATACCTGATATCTTTAGCAGTTTATTAAGTTTATGTAGAGCTTTCCAAGAAGCAGACCATTTTTTTGATGATTTCTTCAATTGTAGTAGCTTTGTTAGCCACACATAGGGGGAAAATTGAAGATCTGCAGTTTTATGAAAACCGTGGTCTGAAATGAGAAAGTAGACTTTGTTTCCTGAAATATTCTTGTCACAATACTCTACAAGCCTCCTGAGCTGAGTATCGAAGCTGGTTAAATACTGCTCAGTTTCTTTGCCATCAAAAAACATGTGCTGTAAGAAGTCGGTCTCTTTAAAAAAGACGAAATACAAATCAAATTCATTTTGCTGCGAAATTACTTTAAATGCCTTGACACGTTTTTTTGATATATCTATTGCATCTTTAATGAGCCTTGTTTTCTGCGAATCAGTGAGCGGTTGGCCTGGCACCTCGCCATACCGCTTTGTGGCTAAAATGTCAATTTGATAGTCTATTTGCTTTAGCTTTGCTTCAATATCTTTTGGGTATGCAAATGGTGCACCGACAGGAGTCATAAATGAGGTGACCAATACTCCTCGAATCTCTGTGGGTGGGTAGGAAATAGGCATTGCTAAAAGTAGACTCTGTTTACCTGCTTTTCCCAAGTATTCCCAGATCTTCTCGGCTCGTATCGTCCTTCTATCGATGAGCTCTGGACTTTCTGGGTTTTGACGTATGGTGAAAAAATCAAACACCCCATGCTTACCGGGATTTACGCCAGTCTGAAATGTTGCCCAGGCAGGACCGGTTACTGGTGGTATGGTGCTTTTTAATATCCCTGAGGCTCCCCTCTTCTTAAGGCTGTTTAAATATGGCAGCTTTCCTAATTTGATTAACGGGTTGAGAATTTTCCAGGTAACTCCGTCGAGTCCAATGATGATAACCTTAGTTTTTTTACTCATGCGTTTTTAAATACTTTCACAAGATAATATATTGTGACCGGGGTGACAATGATAACAGAAATCAGAGATGCCCAGGCAGCACCAATAATTCCCAGCTTCAGCGTGAATGGAATGATGAATACACCCAAGGCAATTAACTTTATAAAGGTGATCTTTGAAACCAGATCCTGGCGCCTCAATGCAAAAAATACTGCGTTTCGAGAACCGACGAGTGCACCGAGTGCACCAAAGATGGAAAGAATGCGGAGCGCACTGGTTGCCTCAATCCATTGAGAGCCGACGACAAAGATAAGAACTTCTTTAGGAAAGAGGAACAGCAGCGTACTTAGCGGGAGAACGATACTTGCGCTAACCAAAATGGTTTTGAGATAGGCTCGCAATAATCGTTTTTTATCTTGCTCGATCTTTGCGTAGACTGGAAATGTTACTTTACTCAAGACATCAGTGATCTCTGTTCCAGGGAGAGTTGAAAACTTATATGCCATTTGGTAGAACCCAAGCGAAGTTGCATTTATGAGTTTGGCAACCACAGCATCATCACCCTGACGCGTGAGAAAGCCGAGAATACCACTCAGCGTTACCCATTTCCCTCGAGAAATCATTTTCTTTAACTTCACTTTCTCTAGCTTCAGTTTCGGTCGTACTCGTACAATGAAAAATGAAAGTGCTACCTCAACTATGGCTGAGACCATGAGTCCATACACCAAACTCATTACTGAGTGGGTTATTACTGTAAATACGATGGTCGCAATTGATTCAGTGAAAATGACGATCATGCGAAGAAGAAATTCTTTATGAAACTCAAGCTTTTTCTGAAAGCCGATGATTGCTGGATTAATAAACCCACGAATGGAGGCGACGAGACCTACCCACAGTATGAGCTGCTGGGCACGAGATTCATTGAAAAAAACTGATAGTGGTGCTGAGAGGAGAAAAAGACTTGCTGCAATGATCATTCCTCTCAATATTGAAACAACCCAAGCGGTATTGAGATATTTCTCTATATCTTCTTTTTCCTGAATTAAAAATACGTAAATTCCAGTTTCTGTAAGAATCTCTAATAAGGCTAGAGAAATTGTTGCAATTCCAAATACACCAAAGTCTTGAGGTGTAAGAATTCTGGCTACGATTGCAAGCTTGAGAAAGGAGAGTGCTCGAGAACCTACGCGAAGCGTACCCATCCATCCGGTTCCAATTAAAGCCTTGCGAAAGTATCCCATGCAGCGTATTGTATCACCGAGCGTCCCTGAACAGTCCTTCGATAAGACCGAACGTTGACCCACTCATGACTGCTATATCTGCAGTTATCTGCAGTAATGGGAGCAACCAAAGCGCCTGAATATCCTTTACTCTGCTATATCCTTTTCCAATTGACCAAGCTATATATTGAGGAATAAAGATCATAAGACTAACTGGAAACACGATCAACAACCAAATTCCTATTGCATACCGAAGCCAAACGAATGCAGCTCTTTTCAAGTGAGGCCTGTATCTCGCCTGCCCATCTCCTCGCGAATAGGAAAACAGCTTTACAAATGCACCTGGCCAAGTATGTTCTTGTTTCCATGACACTATGGCATCCTTTGACAGGCGAAATCGAGCATTTGCTTTTTTTAAATGCTCAACGAAAACCAGATCTTCACAAGTATCCAGATGCGCTGGATATCCACCTACTTTTTTCCATATGACTTTGGTGAATGCTAACGACCTTGAGGAAGGTAGATATGTATCATCTTTAACTTTATAATTTGGATAAATTGTAAAGACCGCGAAACTTTTTTGAAAGGGAGTTTGAGCATCTGACTCGTAATATCCACTCACCACGTCAATAGCGGGATCGCTGAAAGGCTCGGTCAAAGTTTCGAGCCAATTAGGTTGTGGGATACATCCAGCGTCAGTGATTGCAATGAATTTACTTTTGGCTCTATGAATCCCCCTATTCCTTCCTTGAGAGCGATTTACTCCTGGTGCTTGGATGAGTGTGACCTGCTGATATTTTTTTCCGAAACGGATTATGTTTTTAACTGTTTTGTCAGTGGAACCGGCATCGACGATGATTATTTCAGAGGCTTTTTTTGACTGAAATACCAATGATTGAAGGAGAAGATCTATACTACTTTCTTCATTGAATACAGTAACAACGACGCTCACTTGCACCATAGATTTATTTGATATTGTCTGCTTTTTTTTAAATCGTTTCAAGGAAACTCTGCGTTCACTTCCAGCAGAAGCGAATATGAAATTTATTTTTCTATTCCGAAGTAGGTGAGAATCAGGTCGTCAGCACCGGTGTTTAAGAATTCATGCGCATCGCCAGGTTCGATGATGATACAGTCTCCCAATTTAATTTGCTCGACCTTTCCAGCTACTTTTACTATTCCCTGACCACCTTCCACAAGGTAAATTTCGTACATGTCCTCATGAACGTGTTCGCTGGCAATCTGTCCAGAAGTGAAGGTCGATTGTGCAAATTGCAACATGTGAGGAATATCTCCTTTTTTTACAAAGACTTTCTTTTGAATTTTCGGATTGTGAGATACCGGTTCTGATTTAATTTTCTCCAATGATAGAATTTTCATTCCTCCTCCTTCTTAAGAGTTGATTGGTGATTGGTTCATTGTGCTCGCGCCTGGATTCGAACCAGGGACCTCACGGATGTGAACCGTGCGCTCTAACCAGCTGAGCTACACGAGCTTAGGGGCAGATCGTGCAGAAGTGCTCTGGTTTTTTATCTCTTTACTTTTAGTATACTTCTGTCACCGAAGCTTTTTAGTCGCCTGGTTGTCATATTATACCAGTTCTTGCCTTCTTCCGTCACTCGTAGCATAATAAAGCCCAAGATGTCTCAAGTTGCAGCTGCACTGCGAACCATTGCTCATTTTTTTCTAGATATCATTGAGACAGTGGTTGTCGCGTTGGCGATATTTGTCGTCATATATCTTTTTCTCGTACAGCCACATCAGGTGAATGGTAATTCGATGTGGCCAAATTTTTTCAGCGGGGAATATCTGTTGACGGATAAGCTTAGCTACCGGTTTCATGACCCAGAAAGGGGCGATGTGGT
This sequence comes from Candidatus Chisholmbacteria bacterium, assembly GCA_963704905.1. Classification (GTDB taxonomy): domain Bacteria; phylum Patescibacteriota; class Microgenomatia; order UBA1400; family Chisholmbacteraceae; genus CAVPHZ01. The sequence continues at coordinate 139,216 of CAVPHZ010000002.1, read as the reverse complement.
TGTTTTTCATGCCCCTTCTGGAGCGAGATGTCCTCAAGAATTACAGTGTGACTTTGTGAAACGAATTATTGGGCTTCCAGATGAAAACATTCAAATTTCTGAAGGAATAATTATGATTAATGATGTTATTCTTGATGAAGAGTATCTTCCTGATGAACAAGCATTTGTAACTAATACATCGAATGGAGAGCCCTTGCGTACGTCTCTCAAATCGGATGAGTACTTCGTGTTGGGTGATAATCGATCTCACTCAAGTGATTCACGGGCATGGGGACCTACTACAAAGGAAAGCATTGTTGGTAGAGCTTGGATACGTTACTGGCCCCCTCAGCGTGCAGGCTTTATAGCTGAAGCTCAATATTCAACTCAAAATAATTGAAAATCAAGGACTTAAGAAACGATTGCAGTATAGATCTTTTGGAGAGTATCTTCTGTTTCTTCGGGTGAACCTTTCAATGAAAATGACAGTTTTGTCTCGACTCTTGATCTTTTTAGGAATACTTTTGAGCGATCCCCGAGTGATTTGGTCATCTGTTCTTGCATTTGATCAATCTTCTCATTGATAATCAAAGAGTCGTCCGTTTGTTTTCGCTTTTGCCCTTTTTTCATTCGACGTGCAAGCTCTTCTGCGCGACGAACTGACCCAGATTCACGAAGCACAATTTTATATGCTTCTATCATAACTGATTCATCTTGAATTGCAGCAAGTGCGCGTGCGTGTCCCTCGGTAATCATCCCTGTGAGTAATCCATCTTTCAAGGCGTCAGGGAGATTGAGAAGCCGTAGTGAATTTGAAACAAACGATGCACTTTTTCCGATGCGTTTTGAGATTTCCCCTGTCGTTAGATTAAACTCGGTGATAAGCCGCTGAAAGGCTTTTCCTCTTTCGATTGGGTTTAGATCACTCCGCTGGACATTCTCAACCAATGCCATTTCCAGCATTCCCTGTGGAGTCGTTTCCTTGATGATTACGGGAACTTTGGCTAACCCTGCTAACTTGGCAGCTCTCCAGCGTCGTTCTCCAGCTATGATCTGATAACCTGCGGGGGTGTGAGCAACCACAAGAGGCTCGAGTACGCCATGCTCTTTGACAGAATCAACCAAATCTTCTAGGGAATCTGAAGTTATCGCACCTCTTGGCTGAAGTGGATTGGGCTCGAGCATATCAATTTCTAACTCTGTTTGAGTGTCGTGTTTTTCCATGGTTGAGTTAATTGACTGCAACTATTTGTTTACCTAGTCTTTTTTTAAATTCGACTATTCCTTCTTTAATTGCATAAAGCGTGTGATCTCGGCCCATTTTTACACCATCGGATGGGTGAAACTTACTCCCACGCTGTCGAACGATAATCATTCCTGGTTTCACTTGTTGTCCACCAAATATTTTTACTCCAAGCCGCTTCCCTGGACGAGTGGTTCCTTGAGCTGTCTTTCCTGATTGTTTTGTTTTTGCCATGTTATTTTTTTTCTAAAACGTATATTAATCTTTTCACTCTTGAATGTTGCCTATCATATTCAAGCGGTCCGGCGACCAGAGTATATCCGACGTTTTCACGCATGTCAATGGCGAGGGTTGCGGCTTTTCTCATTCTCCCAACTCTTATCTCAGGTACAATCATGACTACTCTGCCTCTATTTATAAGACATTTTTTCCAATTCTTAAGAGCACCAAGATATAACTTATTCAGCCCTTTAACCATATTGTGAATTTCGTTTTCGTTTATTACTGGCGGACCTAGATATGGTTCTGTTACTATTGCATTCACCTCAATTTTCACTTGATTTGACACTTGAGTTGCATCCGCAAGGAAAACTTTCCAATTAGCTTCCGTTTTTATTTGATTTGATAACCAATTGAGGTTTTGCTTTGTCCCGCTTACCTTCCTCAGATTCACATCCGAGTTTAGACAATTTATACCCAGACCGTAGGCTTCCATTCCAATAGTTCCGGTTCCACAAAATGGATCCAAAATCCAGGTATTGTTTCTCTGTTTCTTGGTTAAGGCAATGTTAATCATCATCCGTGCGACTTTTGGAGGAAGCATTCCTGCTTTTGGATCGCTGAATGGGCGACCGTAATCCCTCATTGAGAAACTCGCAAAATCTTGTATGGCTAATGTTTTGGCGATCATGATCTTTCCATTTGCAAAGATCAAGTAGAGTTCGATCATTTGACTCAGCGAAACTTGAGCACTTGAAAGCTCTGATGATTGTTTTGAGAGAAGATACCTTGAGTTAATAGATTCTTGTTTTAAGGCTGACTTGACTTCGTTTGATAGCTCAATGTGGAGTCCTGGCTGTGGTGGGTTTATGATGCTTAATCCAAAAGTCAGCCTTGATTTACCCATACTTTCATTTCGAAATATCTTTACCAGTTGGCTTAATAGACTACTTTGAGACACAGATTTTCCCAATTTGGCAATTTTTATAGTTCCCCCAAGTTGGGCTATAAGCTCATTTGGGTTTATTTTTTCTGAAGTGTTTACCGTCGCAGTGTGCTTGGTTTTTTTGCTTATATACGAGTCGCTTGGAAGCAGTCGTGATAGGACCGTTTGAAGTTCATAGTATGCAAGATCGTCTTTCCTCCCCAAAATGAAGAGATAATTGGCCATTCTTTTTTACGCTGCTTTTGAAGTTTGGATTTTTGTAGCTTTCCGACCAGATTTCAGAGCGATTTTTTCTATCTGAAGCAAAGTGAGCTTTTGTCTATGACCTTTTGCTCTACGGTAGCGAGATTTTGCTTTGAAGGTTGCTACTCTAATCTTTTCCCCTTTTGCTTGAGCTAGAATCTGCGCAGAAACGAATGCATTTTTCACTAACGGAGAACCTACGTTTCGATTTTCTCCATCAACTACTAGGAGTACCTCTTCCAATTTTATCGTTGATCCTTCTTTCCCAACCAATTTTTCCACACTAATCTGCTGTCCTTCTTTTACTTTGTATTGTTTTGATCCAGTTCGAATAACTGCATATTTCATATTTTGTGTTCCTCCTGTTACGAATTAGCTGATTATACTTGCAGAGTTATTGTATTTCAATCGTTTCTATCCGTTTTTTTCTTCTTGAAATTGATTGAACCAAACCCAAGCTTATTAGAGTGGTAAGCAAAGAACTTCCACCAGACGATATCAATGGTAATGTGATGCCAGTAACAGGAAGTAATCCCAGATTCATGCCTATATTTATTACGACCTGAAACAGGAGCATGGAAAACACTCCTATTACAATGAGACTTCCGATGGTGTCTTGAGAATCTTTGGCAATTTTCAGTAAGTAATTGAGCAAAACTATATAGCTTGCCAGCACCATCATGACACCCATGAATCCCAATTCCTCGGCGATTGAGGCAAATATGAAGTCACTATGGCGCTCGGGGAGAAATTGTAGTTGCGACTGCGTTCCATGTCCCAATCCCCGACCAAATAATTTTCCTGAACCCACTGCGATCATTGACTGTATTACACTGTATCCGCTTCCAAGTGGATCTGAGAACGGATTGAGAAATACTTCTATCCGGTCTTTCTGATATGGTTTGAGCAGATTTACAATCAGCGGGAATGAAACGAGAAAAATAGCGATAGTGGAAATAAACACGCGGTATTGTGTTCCTGCAAAAAAAGCAATAGCTACCCCTATTACCGTTAATATTATGGCACTGCCTAAATCCGGTTGGAGAAATATCAACGTCACTGGAAGAAGTAATAGCAAAAAGTAGATTAGAGAATGCGTTAGTCTGCGTAACTCAAGAGTATGTGCAATGCTCGAGAGTGCTACAATCATGAGCGGTTTAATGAATTCTGAAGGTTGAATAGTAAACGAGCCAACATTTATCCAGCGCGTGGATCCTCTAGTTGGTTCACCAAAAACAAATGTGGCAATCAGTAGAACGATGCTTAGTATATACAGAAATTTTGCGAGTGGTATATAGGTTCTGTAATCAATTTGCGACATAAGCCCATATGCTCCTAATGCGGCAAGTGAAACAATGAGATGCTTACCTATTTCTCCTGGTATCACACTTCGGAGAATGATGATAGAGAACAGTTGGAGTATGATGATTGGACCGATAATCCAGAGGTCTATAGTTGTTGGCTTACCCATTGCGGAGGCATTGTATCATAGCGAGAAGAGACTAGATTTTTTCAATTTTGAACTTTGAGCCTTTTACCAATACGTTTGCTAGCGTTCGTGTTGTGATTTCTTTTTCATATCCGCTGGGAATTGTTGGAGACATTATTCTAATCTTATCTTTCACAGATAATCCTAATTTCTTTCTTTCATTTTGGATTGTTCTTATGAACTCCCTTGCCTCTCCTTCCAGCTGAAGATCTTTGGTAAGTTTTGTATCCAGACTCACGCGAAGCTCATCTTTTCCATACTTCATAATTACGTTTTTTACATTTAATTCGTCTTTAATTAATTGAATATGATCTAGAGACAGTTTTGCTTGTCCGCCTTCTACTTTCAGCTCCGAAAGCGGTTGCCGGACCTTTACGCCAGCCGCTTTGCGACTCGCGTGACCAAGTTCAACGATTTCACGAATACTTATCATCTCATGCTCAAGCTTTTTATTGATCATATCTCCATTTGATTTTGGCCAACTTGTAAGGTGGACGGATCGCTCCCCGGTGATGTTTTTGAACATGAGATCAGCCAGGTACGGCGTGAATGGGGCGAGTATTTGCGACAAGGTTGTTAATACTTGAAGTCCGGTATTGTAGAAGGCGTGCTTGATTGATTGATCGGTAGAAAATGGGCTCACTCTATCTCGACTTCGTCGAATGTACCAGGTTGAAAAATCTTGCACGAAATATTCTATCTGCTCACTTGCTTTATGTGGTCGATAGCTTTTTAATTCCTCGGTTACTTGATCAATAAGACTATATAATCTTGAAAGAATCCATCGATCGAGTATATGATCACTTCTTTTTTTGCTAGGCTTTGTAGTATTATCTGAGTCGAGATTATTTACGATAAATCGATAACAGTTCCAGAGCATAAGATGGAATTGTCTTCTAACTAGATTAGCTGTTTTTTCTCCGAAGAGGAGATTCTGACCCGGATCATGACGAGCGTACATCCATCGCATGACGTCTACTCCGATGTTATCGGCGCCTTCATTGAATTCGATTGCGTTTCCCCAGCTCTTGTGCATTGGCCGCCCATCTTCCCCAAGAAGAGTCGCGAACCCGAGAACGGTTTTGAATGGGTTGGTATTTTCCAATACAGAGCTCATAGCGATCATTGAGTAGAACCAATTTTTAAACTGACCCGGAAAGCTTTCGGTGATGAAATCTGCTGGAAACCAGTTTTTCCATTGGGCCTTGTCAGTTTTATAGAACGGCTTGCCCTTGTTGTCCTTGGAAATCGTTGAGAAGGGAACGATTCCAGCATCTAACCAAGGATTTCCAACTGGTTCAACGCGTGAGATAGGCACTCCGCAGGTTTTACATTGTATCTTGATTCTGTCGATATATGGTTTGTGAGGACTTTTTCCAGAGAATTCTTTCCATCCATCTACAGCTCGTTTTTTCAGCTCCTCTTTTGAGCCGATGACTTCGAATGTTCCGCAAGATGTGCATTCCCAGATTGGCAAGCACAATCCCCAGTATCTGTTCTTTTTACTAATTAGCCAATCGTGCATGTTATTGAGCCAATCAAGCTCACGATCTAATCCAAATGAAGGATGCCAAGTTATCTTTTTCGCAACGTTTATCATTTTGTCTCGAAGGGACGGACTCCCTTTGTCCATGGCGATGTACCATTCATCTGTGACTTTCCAAACGAGTTCTGTTTTACATCTCCAGCAACCTGGATAACGATGCTTATATTTGTGAATATTAAACACCCAGTCAACCCCATCTTTTTTATCTTCAGCTTCCAGGTAATCAAGTATCAAGCGAGGATTTTTCTTGGCATTTTTACCAGTTAGAAATCCTAAGCCTCCCAGGTAATCGGCATTATCAGCAATGACTGGTACCATAGGAAGCCCAAGCTTTTGACCGAGCCTGAAGTCTTCCGTTCCAGCGCTGACAGCCGTATGGACAAAACCCGTACCTTCATCTGTGGTCACAGGCAGGATCATTGGATCCGTTGCAATGACTGTATGAAATTTAGAGTGAACTGAGATTTTCTTCACTGCAGGTAAATGGTCAAACGGTGCAGTGTATTTTGAACCAACTATTGCTCTTCCTTTTACTGTTTTTATAATGTTCTTGTACTCCTTACCAAATACACGGTCTACTGCTTCTTTAGCGATCCAATATTTATCACCCGTTGTTCCTTCTACCAGGGAGTAATCGAGCTTGGCGTCAACTGCTACAGCGATATTGGCTGGAATAGTCCAGGGAGTTGTAGTCCAAACGAGTAAGAATTCTCTCTTTTTACCTACAATCGGGAGTACAAAATAAATGGACTCATGGGTGACTTCTTTATAATCTTCGGTGAGCATTTCATGTTGGCTGATGGCGGTTTCGCAGCGGGGACACCAAGGACATGAGTCTTTTCCTTTATAAAGCCAGCCGTTTTCGTGACAAACTTTTATGAAGTGCCAGATCATGTAATTGTTCTCATCACTCATGGTGAAATAACTATGATCCCAGTCCATGAAATACCCAAGTCGGATGGATTGATCAGTTTGAATTTTGGAGTATTTGATCACCCGGTCTTTGCATTTTTGGACAAATTTTGCAACGCCGTACTTTTCAATATCCTTTTTGGTTTTGAAACCGAGCTCTTTTTCGACCTCAACTTCTACCCATAATCCTTGGGCGTCAAATCCGCTCTGAAATCTTTGCTTGTACCCAAGCATGTTGTAGAAGCGTTGCCAAAGATCTTTGTAGGTTCTCCCCCAAGCATGGTGGACACCCATGGGATTGTTGGCAGTAATTGGTCCATCAAGGAAACTGAAGCATTTCTTTGAAGATTTGTTTTTAGTGAGATAGTCATTCACCACTCCTGATTTGTACCAGTAATTCAAGAGTTCTCGTTCCAACTTCGGAAAATCTGGATTGGCTTCAACTGTTTTTGGTGTGTGCAGCAATTTTGATCTCATTTTGTTAACACTTGGTATTTTACCCTGGAGATAAGAGTTTGATCAAATGCAATTGTTCAGAAATATAAACCCGCTATAATCCCCTGATATGTCTGCAGAATTACTTCATCCATCTAAAGATGATATTTTACTCTTTACTCAACGGATAGGGTTTTCCCTTGATACTGATTCAGTCGAACAAATATATTCCACTTATTTTCCTCAAGAGAGAAGAGTAGTTCGAATAAGAGACGCTCACTATAACTCAAAAGTACTTAAAATACGACCTGATAATGAACATGGGCGTCGTGAGTGGAAAAAACTGCAACTCTTGTTTGCCTCCTATCGATTTTCCGGAGGACACTTTCCGAGTGTTAATTTACTTTCTCTACCAGACTCATCTTACCTAGTCTTTGATATGGCTTACCTTGGTTCTAGTCTTAATGAACTCGGTACAGTGTTGGACCTGATAGAATATGGAGAAATTGACTCCTCTGAAGTTTTGTTTCATGGATTTTCAAGAGATAATATAACTCGTCTATTATGTCAACTTGAAAATGGTCATCGGGCATTTGCCACTCACCATCAGATGATCCACGGTGATGTTCTTCAACAAGGAGCACCAAATAATATTGTCTATCACCCAGAATTAGATCGATTGTTTTTTGTTGATGCTGAAGCGTTAGCCGTTGGGAGTGAAGAAGGTATTCTGCGATTTTCAGATCAAATGCAACAAGTTGAGAATTGGATGTGCATGAATTTACTTAAAGAGTGAACTAATTATCTCCCTTGTCTGAGAAAGGCTGGGATGTCTAGCTCATCTTCAACTTGATCAAATTCACCGTTCTTTACAGGTGGATCTTCACTTTTCTGCTCTTCACCATCCGCCTCTTTTTCTATATCTTCTCTATCTTCTTCTTTTGGCTTCTGGAATCCAGGAACGTTAAATTGTTGCAATCGTTGTCTACTTTCATCAAACCCGGTTGCAATTACCGAAATTTTTACCTGGTCGACCATACCCTCATCAATTGTGGTTCCAAAAATGATGTTGGCATCGGCATCGGCGCTCTGACTGATGATCTTGGCAGCTTCATTTACTTCGTTCATCGTCAAATCAGCGCCTCCGGTAATGTTAAAGAGAATACCCTTGGCCCCGTCAATGGAAAGCTCCAGTAAAGGGCTCGCAATGGCCATTCTAGCTGCTGTAGCAGATCGATTTTCTCCTACACCGTGACCGATACCCATAAGCGCTGAACCAGCATTGGTCATAATTGAGCGGACGTCGGCAAAGTCAACATTAATAAGCCCGGGCGTTGTAATAAGGTCCGAAATTCCTTGAACACCTTCTCCGAGCACAGAATCTGCTACCTTAAATGCCTCGAGTAGTGACATTTTTTTGTCGACCACATCTAAAATTCTCTCGTTTGGAATCACGATGAGTGTGTCGACTTTTTCTTTTAGATTTTCTATTCCCTCCTCTGCTACAACCATTCGTCTGGTACCTTCGAAAGCAAATGGCTTGGTCACCACAGCCACCGTAAGCGCACCTGATTCTTTGGCTATCTCCGCAACAATCGGTGAACCACCTGTCCCCGTCCCTCCACCCATTCCAGCGGTAATAAAGACCATATCGGTGTCTAAGAGGAGGTTTTTAATTTTTTCGTTGGATTCATCGGCAGCTTTTTTACCAATATCAGGATCGGCTCCAGAACCTAATCCTCGGGTGAGACTATCTCCAATTTGAAGTTTTGTATCAGCCTGACAGGTAAGCAAAGCCTGGGCGTCGGTATTAACAGCAACAAACTCAACTCCTTGGATTTGTTGGGTTTTGATCATGGAGTTCAGAGCATTACCACCACCACCACCGATTCCAAGAACTTTTATTTTCGCGAATGTATTTATTTCTGGCTTTACAAGACCCATAATCAAAATTTAATATAAAACCCGAAGCGGGCCTCACTATACACTATTCGTACGTTTTTTCAAGCATTTTTCTGGAGAAAAATGTATTTCTTAACATGATTTATGTCTGTCTTTGCGGGATACAATATTTGAGGAGCAGATATAAAATTATGGCAGAAATGACTTTATGAAATCACCAATTTTGCTTGCAAGCCCCCTTCCGGGAAGGTTTTTCATTACGTTACCAATTCCTGGGATAGACATATTCCCTTTCGAAGCGGGAAGTCTTCTCGAACTGTATAGGATCAAACCACTTGCTACTGCATACTCTGGTGATTGAATTTCTTCAATGAGACCATGCAATCCTTTGGGTACACCTACTCTGGTAGGCATTGAAAGCGTTCGTTTCGCAGATTCGACCACACCGACAGTATTGGCACCACCTCCAGTAATAACGAGCCCAGCCGGCGTTTGACTAGCTGTTCCAGATTTTTTTAGTTCAATTCCAACCATGGTAAATATCTCATTCAATCTTGGCTTTATAATACCTTCGACTAAGGTTTTCTTCGAAGCAGTTTTTATTTCCTCTTTCAAGTCAAGACGGATGAGATCAATCTCATCTTTCTTTTCTTTCTCCTCATCTTCTTGTGTTGACTTCTTTTTAGGAAGAGATAGATATCGTTTTATTTTCTCAGCACTTTCTGAGCTAATTCTCATACCAATTGCAAGATCATTTGTGATATTCTTCGCACCTATTGGTAACACGGACGAGTAGGAAAGCGTACCTTCAACATAAACGATAATATTCGTACTTCCCCCACCGACATCTACGAGAACGACTCCGAGCTCTTTTTCCGTTTCGCTTAAAACCACTTCTGCCGCCGCAATGCCACTAAACACCATGCTGCTAACGTCAATGCCGATTTCACCAACGCATTTGGCAAGATTTCTCATCGCCGTCTGAGAGGCAGTGATCAAATGTGCAGCAGCTTCTAATCGAACACCACTCATTCCAACAGGATCTTTTATTCCATCTTGTGAGTCTACGGTGAAATTTCTGGGGATAACATGGATGATCTCCCTTGCAGATGGCAGAGACACAGCACGCGCAGCTTCTATCACGCGCTCGACATCTTCGTCAATTATCTCTCCCTCTGGTTCAGACACTGCTACAACCCCTTTTGAATTCTGTGATGTGATATGAGCTCCTCCAACGGAAATAACCGCCTGGGTTATGCTGTAACCAGCCATACGCTCAGCTGCTTCAACACTCTCAGTAATGGCATCTGTGGCCTCATCGATATCGACAATTTGACTTTTTCGTATACCATTTGAGGGTGTTGCAGCAACACCCATTACATTGATTTTTCTATCCTCTACATTTTCGGATGCGATAATGGTTGTGATTTTTTCTGTTCCGACGTCAATCGCCGCGTGCATCTTACTTTTTTGCATACATCAGGTGTGTGAATAGATGTGGCTTCTTACACGCTCATTCACCTTTAACCACTGGTTTATCATACCGAACATCAATTGTTATCGGCTTGGACTCTATTGTAGCTTGAGAGAGAATTTGTTGTAAAGAGGTAACCTGCTTTAAAAGATCCCGTCTGAGGGTAAAAATTCCTTTTGCATCATTTTTTAACATTACTGTTACTACTTCTCCATCGACATTCATTGTTGCGAAAGGAACAAATTGAGAAGAAAGTGTTTTGGATAGCTCTATTGCTTGAGAAACATTGTTGTCATTTAGATTCTCTCCAATCGAATATTCTCCTAGCTCTGTAATAATAATTTCAGGAACAGAAATATTCTCAGCATTTGCTCGAGAATATATTTTCAATTGATCATCCACCAGATACACCTCACTTGATTGCGGATCTCGAATTGCAAATGACACTTGCTTGCTAACAATCGTAGCATTCAACCTATCAGGAAAGACTGCTTCGATTGAAATTTCTCCTATTGTTGGATCCGCAGATTGAAGTTTACTTTCAAGACTCACTGGGCTGAATCGAAGAAGTGAAAAACCAAGAAGTCTTTCCATCTCTGCAATAATTTGCTCATCGCAATTGCTATCATCTCGTGTGCAGGTTACTTTTTTTATTGAAAATATGTCACCAAATACTACCCAAGAGAGCAATAGGACACTTATTGAAAATATTCCAATCCAGCCAATTTGGAAGCGCGTTAGAATCAAATACTTTGATTTCCTGGGCGGAGTTGTGTTAGTTATTGGTTGTGGTTTTGGTCTTCTTTTCTTGAATCGCATCGAGTAACAGTTGTCCAATCGCAGCTGCTGAATCTCTTCTTACAAGAGATTGAGCTCTGGAGCTGTGTTGTTTGTATAATTGATAATTGGTGTTCATTTTTCTAATCAGCTTGAGCAGAGAATCTTTGCTCAAGTGAATCCTGAGGAAGAATCTCAGCAATACCAGTATCTTTTAGCATTTGGGCATTCCATAATTGCTCATTTCGACCAGCTTTTGGTAGAGGGATAAGAATTGCGGGGGTTCCACTCAGTGCTATCTCGGTAATACTGTTGGCTCCGGCACGGGATACAATAAGCCTTGCATGTCTCATCAGCCAAGCAACCTCTATATCTTCAAACCAAGGTCGAACGAGATAATTATTCTGTTGATTGATAGGTAGCTCTTCTCTTAGTAGAGTAAGCTGTTTACTATCAGCTCCTGCTTTTCCTGTACCGCTCTGGTGAATGATCATGAAATGTTTTGTAAGCACCTTAAGCGCATTTAGTACTGCAAGATTTATTGCTTGTGATCCAAGATTACCGCCGGTGATATAGATCGTTGGAAGTGTTGGTGATGGAAGCGAAGATATTTTATGATTTTTTGCAAAAAAGGTTTCGCGTATTGGATTACCAGTAAGAACTACCTTATGTCGAAAATCTTTCTTGCTGATATCCCAAGAAATAGCGATTTTTGCTGCAAGGTGTTCAATGAGTGCTGTTCCCAGTCCTTTGGCTGTAGTTTGCTCATGCGTCACTATTGGGATACGTAATATTTTTGCCGCGATCGCCACCGGGACTGCAACATACCCACCAAAACTTAGTACCACATCAGGTTGTATATTTCTCACCTTCAAAAATGCTTGCGTAATGCCGATTGGTATTTTTAAGCTTGCAGTGACCGTTTCAAGATTTACGTGACGAGGGATTTTCCCTGCCTGTATTGAATAAAATGGTATTCCCCACTTTGGAATTTCCAATGATTCTTTTGAAGGTGCGCTACTTCTCTCAGTAGCTGATTTTCTGCCTATAAAAACCACCTCCCACTGATTGTGCTGTTTTCGCAAATGTTCAATAACCGCAATTGCAGGTGTGAGATGACCCCCAGTAATAAGTACTTTATATGTTTTGTGTTTCTTTCTATCTTTTTTTTGCATAACGACTCACACTTAAGAGCAAACCGACACCAGCGAGGTTTGCTACCGTTGAAGACCCTCCATATGAAATGAATGGAAGAGGAACACCAGTTAATGGTACAAGTGCGACCATGGTTGCAAGATTCAGCACAGTTTGGCTGCTTATCCAAACCGCTACTCCACCCGCAAGCAGTTGAGTAAATTGATCCGGTGCCTGTTTTGCAATCTTAAAGGCCCGAAAAATGAATATCGTGAATAGGGAAATTATTACAATCGATCCAAAAAAGCCAATTTCTTCAGCAATGATTGCAAATATTGAGTCGGTTGTCGCCGCAGGAATATACTCGTATTTTTGCCTGGATTTTCCAATACCCAACCCGAACAATCCACCTGAGCCTAGGGCAATGAGCACCTGTCGAATGTGGTAGGATGCACCGAGCGGATCTTCTGTAGGATTGAGAAATGTGGCTACTCTGGCTCTACGATATGGTGAGGTGAGTATAAACATGGCTCCAGTGACGATCCCCCCAAATCCAAGGAGTGTAAAGCTGAGTATGGGTGCGCCAGAAATGAAGTACATGCCCGCCGCTATGCTACTCATCACCACAGTAGTTCCCAAATCTGGCTGAAGCATGATAAGCCCTGCTACTACACCAAGTATTACCAGAAATTGAAGGATGCGACCTTTTTTTCTAAGAATGAAGCGAGATACATAATCAGAGTTAGTTTTGTAAACTCGGCTGGTTGAAGGGAAAGACTGCCTAACGCAATCCATCTTCTCGCTCCAAAAGTCTTGGACCCTATGCCGGGAAGCAATACAAAAAACAAAAGTAATAGAGATGCTGCAAAAGCCCAAAATCCGAGTTTTTTGTACACATGATACGGTATAACGGACATCACCGCTGCCAGGGTTAAACCAATTGCAGTCCAGATCAACTGCTGCTTAACAAAGAAAAATTTATCTGAAAAACTACGATAGGCTTCTATTACAGATGCATCATAGACTATTAGTATTCCGAATAATGAAAGTGCTGCAACGACAGCTACCAGGATAACATCAGTTTTTGCCTCTCTCCCTTTAAAGCGTAGGCGGATTGTTTTCGCTTTTTGCCGTTTTTTTCTTTTCGTTTTTTTATTTACCATGCGTTGATCTTAGTTTTTTTACAACTTCTCTAAATCTCTTACCTCTTTCAAAGATATTATTGAATTCTGAAAAAGAAGTAAAACCAGGACTCAGCAGTATAGAATCTCCAGGGTCGGCGTGCTTGAAAGCAGTCCATACTGTTTCATCAAAATCACGATCTTCTGAAATAATTGTAATGTTGTTATCGCTTTTAATGAGTTCGTACAGCTCTGCTGATCCGCTTCCTCGTAATAGTGCAATTGCTTTCGTTCTTTTTCCTAGTTGGGAGGTGAGTTCTCTCAGTGGAAGATTTTTCGTATTCCCACCAACCAGCAGAATGGTTGGATTTGACATGGACTGAAGAGCTTTAATAGTCGCTATCGGTGTTGTTGATGTTGTATCGTTTATGAATTCTACTTTGTTTACATATCCAATAGATTCAAGTCTGTGAGGAACGCCTTTGAATTGTTCAAAAACATTTCTTATTGAGCTTATTTTTACTTTCAATTTCTTTCCAACACAATAGGCTGCTGAAGCATTTTCTCGGTTATGCAATCCTATGAGTTTTAATTGCCAGTTTTCAGGTAGGGTTTGTTCATCAAACCAGATGATATTTGAATTCACTTTTTTTGACATGTCTTTAGTCCATTTGTTATTTCTGTTTAAAATGATGGTGTCGTTTTTCTTTTGATTTGAGAAAATCGCTTGTTTTCGCCTTACATATTCACTAAAACTCCTATGATGATCTAGATGATCGCGATAAATATTGGTGACGATGGAGATACTCGGACTGATCTGCTCCGCTTCAAAACCTTCTAACTCCCAAGAAGATAATTCGGCAACAGCAATGGTCTTGATTGTAGTTTCTTTGAGTAAGGCACAATTTGCTTTTTCAGTTGCATTTCCAGCTAATATAACCTCGTTTTTATATGTCGACTTTAGCATCTCATAAATGAGAACAGTGGTTGTGGTTTTCCCTCTAGTTCCAGTAATCCCGATTAACAATCCCGGAAAATACTTCGCAAATAGTGACGTGTCCATATTTATAGGAATGTTTTTCTTCCTAGCTCTCTCTAATAGAGGATGATGCCATACAACATCAGGGTTTCGGATGATCACTTCTGATTGATCGATGTCCTCTCTTTTGTGTTCACCTAGCGTGTATCGAATGTTGTACTTGCTGAGATTTTGAAGTGATGTTCTTAATTGAGTAGAGTTTTTCTTATCCGTTACTGTAACTGTACAGCCAATTTCGCAGAAGAGTTTTGCAACACTTACACCTCTTCCAAGGAGTCCGAGACCAAATATCAGTACTCTTCTGCCTTCAAAATCATGTTTGAACTGATTAAAAGGTGTCATATGAAAAGCTGCTCAGCTTTTTCTTTTCTACTGGTAAGTTTTTGCAGGATGTCACTCAATGAGGATGGATCTCCAGTTGAGTAAAAATGATGCCTACCGATGTTTCTGGCAACATCAGATATTTTTATCTGTTTTATTCGCGCCACTTGTCTTGCTACTGGACGTGAGGATTCAATTATTTTCATTCCATTACCCAACGACTTCCTTATGCCCTTTTCTAAAAAGGGATAATGGGTGCACCCCAATACGAGGATATCGCTATTTCCCCGATAAGTATTGTGAAAATATTTATCAATAACTCGTTGCGCCTCTTTGGTATCTAATTCACCATTTTCGACAAGTTCTACAAATTCTGGGGCAGCGTGAAGATACACTTTTGTATTTTTGGCATAGGAAGTTAACAGTGTTGTTTGGCGTTTACTTTTTTTTGTAGTGCTGGTTGATAACACTGTAATCTCATTTGTCTTTGTGAGTTTGACTGCAGTTTTGATTGCCGGTTCAACACCCACAAACGGAACGTCGAAATTATTTCTCAGCATCGTGATTGCAGCAACTGTCGCACTATTACAAGCAACTACAATGAGTGTGGCTCCTTTTGATATAAGATATTGAGTAAGTAGAAGCGCTCTTTGCTGAATTTCCTTTTCACTTTTCTCACCGTAAGGGAGATATTTTTGGTCGGCTATATACATCGTATCTACATGTGATAGCTTTGCAATTACTGCTCTCCAGATTGAAAGTCCACCCACTCCCGAGTCAAAAAACCCGATGACATCTTGTTTCATGATTTAGATTATATCAACCTCTGGAGATTGTTTCCTACAGTTTGGAATTAAATCAACGCAAGCCAGGTCCCAAACACCGCTAACATGACTGCCGCAAGCCAAGCTCGCATAACAATTTTTGGCTCTTCCCAACCCAAATTCTGAAGCCATAAATGAGCTGGTGCAACAGCAAATATTTTTTTCTTGAATACCTTTTTTGAAGTAAGTTGAATAAAACTCGAGGTTATTTCGACAACGAATACTCCACCAATTATTACTAATGCAAGAATTTTGCCGAGCAGTAGTCCAACTACTGCTAGTGTTGCTCCAAATGATAATGCACCTACGTCGCCTAAAAATATTCGAGCCGGATAAACGTTGAAATATAAAAATGCGATTAGGGAACCTAACCATAGTGCTACAAATACTGAAAGTGGCGTATCTAGAATCGAGGCAGAAAGTCCCCAGAATGCAAATAAAGCAATCATGAGTAGGCCGCCAGCTAGACCATCCAGTCCATCTGAGATATTAAACGCATTCGTGAAGGAGACAATCGTAAATGCTGCGAATGGAACATACACCCATGATAGCTTCATCACACCAAAAAACGGTACATATAAAATATCGATGGATAAATTAAAGTACAGAAGTGCGGCAATGATGAATGCAAGTATCCATTGAATGATGAACTTATGTCGAAGGCGAAGTCCAAAGAATTGGTTTTTTTTATACCCAAAAAACTTCATACTATCGTCATATAATCCTAAGAGTCCAAATGAGATAAACGTAAAGAATATAATATTCAGCTCATCTTGGAGTGGATATACTCGAGTGATTTCAATTCCGAGATACTGAAGCAAGGGAAGCAGGATAGAAAATAATACACTTACTACGATAATTACGAGTAATCCCCCACCGACTGGAGTACCGACTTTATTTCCATGAAAACGATCAAAGATAGGTGTCAATTTTCCAAATGCATCCCTGGTCGTTTGGCGTTGCCGCTGAAATTTCAAGGTATAGAGAATATTTATAAAAGGAATTATTAGCAGACTCGTGATGATGAATGAAAATATCAATAATCCGAGTAGAAGCGCCATACTGTTATTACCAACGATGAGCTTTTAACTTACTAGTGACCATTATATTCAATTCTCTGACAGAACATCCACCTATCCGAATAGTTTTGGAAGAAAAATTATTGCCGCTACGATCAGAGATCCAATAGCTGATACCAGAACCACTCCTGCAGAAACATCTTTTGCTATCTTAGCTGATAACCGATGCTCTGTTGTAATAAGG
The DNA here is from genome assembly GCA_963704905.1 of Candidatus Chisholmbacteria bacterium. Taxonomy (GTDB): domain Bacteria; phylum Patescibacteriota; class Microgenomatia; order UBA1400; family Chisholmbacteraceae; genus CAVPHZ01. The sequence goes on along the minus strand of CAVPHZ010000002.1, from coordinate 122,349 downwards.
TTAGTCATTGATTCGATTGCAGTGTTGATCATTTCAGAGGTGATGACAAGTACCGCTGTCAGTGCAATGACTACCCACTCTATGTGACTAATCTTCAGAGAGATGCCAGCAAAGATTGCAACTATTGATGCGAGTAAATGAAAGCGGAAATTGGGCTGCGTTTTGAGCGCATACCATATCCCGGAAAATGCTAGTCCAAATGAAACTACATGTCTTCTCATGACCGGTCAAGTATAGCAGATTTGTTCTCGCTCTATCCCATTTCCAGGCTAACTATTTGACAGTCACCGATTTTGCTAAGTTGCGGGGCATGTCCGGGTCCAACCCTCGCGCAAGTGCTAGTTCATAGGCGAGTAACTGAGCGACAATAACATTTGGAATGATTGTCGCTTGCTTGGCATCTTGAACAGGTATGTAATGATCGAATACGCTATGCGGTATGTGAGATATACCGATGATCATTCCACCTCTGGCTTTCATCTCCATAGCTCCAGCAAGATTCGCTCCGTATGTTTCATCATTGGGAGCAAAGACGATGCAGGGTGTCCCTTCTTCAACGAGTGCAATGACACCATGTTTCAGCTCACCTGCTGCAAATCCTTCAGCGTGGATGTAGCTGATCTCTTTTATTTTCAGTGCCGTCTCTAGTGATGCTGGGTATGAAAGTCCTCTTCCGATAACATAGATGTGATTTACATTTTTGATTTTCAGAACGAGCTTTCTAATGTTTTTTATAGATTGACCGCGGAGAACAGTCTTACTTGCTTTGGCTGCCCTACGTAGTATGTATTGTCCTTCCTGCTCTTTTCCACTTTGTGCAAATGCCGTGAGAATAAGATGGCCGATTTTACTGGTAAATGCTTTGGTTGAGGCTACAGCTTTCTCTGGTCCGGCACCAATGAGTATCTTTAGATCAGCTCCTCGGTACAATGTTGAGCCAAGTACATTTACAAGAGCAGCGATTTTTACCCCCTTTTGTTTCGCTTTTTTAACTGCTTCTAGAGTATCTATGGTTTCTCCTGATTGAGATAAGGCAATGACTAAACTTTTCGGTGATAAAAATTCAAGCTTGTAGTTGAACTCACTTCCTACATCCCAGCTCATCTGTTGCTTGGCAATTTTTGAAAATAGATATGATCCTGCAATACTTGCGTATGCAGCTGTCCCACAACCAACAATATGTATCTCTCTAGCGTTCTTTATTACAGCTGCAAGTTGTTTGGCGCCAGATAATCCTGTAGAGCTGATATTTTCTAAGATTGTTGGCTGTTCCATGATTTCTTTAAGCATAAAATGATGAAATCGTCCTTTTTCTGCCTGCTTGAACTCCCAATTGAGTTTGAGTGGCTTTATGCGCAATGTTCTTCCTGTTTTTAAATTCCTTGCTTTTACGTTGCTCTTCGTCACTTCAACAAAATCGTGGTCCTGGAGAAAATATACTTTCCGAGTATGCTGAAGCAGAGCAGCTGCATCAGAAGATAGGAAGTTGCTGTCTTTTCCAAAACCGATTACTAATGGTGATCCGTTACGAACTGCAATAAATGTTTGACTGGCCACATCTGCAACAATCAAGGCGTTTAACCCCTCGAATCGCTCGAAGGCTCGTTGCACTGACACCTGAAATGAGTATCTTTTTTTCAGCTCTTCAATGAGATGTACCGCTACTTCAGTGTCGGTTTCGGAAGTAAAACGATGACCCTTTTTTACTAATTCTTGTTTGATTTTTTCGTAATTTTCGATTATTCCATTATGAATAACCACCACCTTGCCTGTGCAATCAGCCAGGGGGTGAGCGTTGTTCACTGTGACACCACCATGGGTCGCCCATCGTGTATGTCCAAACCCAAATGCACTCATGAGTGGCAATCCCTTGATAGTTGCGTTTCCAATCTTACCCACTTTCTTTTTTATCCTGAAACTTGCTTTATTTTCATTCATTACGGCAATACCCCAAGAGTCGTAGCCACGATACTCGAGACTTTTTAGACCATCAAGCACTATTTGAGCACCATTGATATCGATACCTGTATAAGCAAATATTCCACACATTTTCAACCTCCTGCGGGCAAGTTTAGCCACGATGATGTCGTGACTTTACTATATTTATTTCATGAAAATCATATCGGCCGAAGTTGACCTAAACGAATTGGGAATACACTTTGTCTCAATAATTTCTTTTTGATGTTGATGTATTCTCTTGTGGATGTTCGCTCACCCAGAGGGTCTCCGTAGATACTCTCCCATATAACATGGGAGGTCCGATCACCAAGAAATTGGTATCCCTCATCCTCGTCTTCCAGCCACATCTCTATTGTGGCTGGACCACACGCTCTATCCTGTTTTTTCTTCAACACCTCCTTTGCTATGCTCTCTTAATTTTAGCACCAAGATCAATAAGCCGTCCATCAAGGTTTTCGTAACCCCTATCGATGTGATCGACACCATGAATGACACTTTGTCCATTAGCTATGAGTGATGCCAGAACCAGCGTAGCTCCAGCTCTTAGATCATGTACTTTTAAGATTGACGCACACAGTTTTGACTTTCCGCGAATTTTTATTGCATGATAATAATCTTTATTATCATCTTGAATGTTGAAGTTGTAGTAACTTTCAGGATTTTTCACTTTTGGATTGTAAAGCGATATTTTTTTTATACACATACTATTTAAGTCTTTTACATATTGAAATCGGTTGTTGTGTACGGCTTCATGGATTATTGAGGTGCCCTCAGCCTGCGTCATGAGAACTGCCCAAAGTGGTTGCCAGTCGGTCATAAATCCCGGATGAGGTTGAGTAATGACATCAGTTGCAGTCAACTTTCCTTTGTAGTAAAAACGAATGCCAAAATTACCGACTTCGAATCCTCCTCCAACTTCTTCAAGCTTTTCTAAAAATGCTTCTAGATGATCTTTTTGTGCGTTTTCGACGATCACATCTCCTCTGGTAGCAAGCGCTGCACATGCGTATGAAACAGCCTCATTCCGATCCGGCATGATTTTGTGAATCGTTGGAGAGAGTTTTTTGACTCCGATAATTTCAATTTTTCGATCCAATTTCCTTCGAATTTTTGCTCCCATGCTGTTCAACATAGAAATCAGATCATCGATCTCTGGTTCGAGTGCGGCATTTTCTAACATAGACCTTCCTTCTGCAAGTACTGCAGCCAAAATTAACGTCTCAGTGCCTGTGTGGGTGTTTTTTTTAAACGCGTAGGTCGTCGCTTTCAGCTTTTGTGCCGTCATTTGAACAGTTGCTCCTTGTTGTTGTACTTTTACACCCATAGAAATGAGGCCTTCAAAGTGGCGTTCCAGTGGACGGGCACCAATTTTATCTCCTCCGGGCAAAGGGAGTGTAGCTTTTCCGAAACGGGCAAGAAGAGGTCCGGCGAACATGGTTGATGCGCGGGACAGTTTGCCAAAATGAGCTGGGATGATATGAGACTTCAGAGGAGCTGTGTCTATGCAGAGCATTCTTTCCCCGGAACCCTTTATAATTCCTCCAAGTTGGGTAATGATGTTCCTGGTCACCTCAACATCGTTGATATGGGGTGAATTTAGAAGTCGAGATTCCCCACTGGCAAGAAGACTTGCTATCATGAGCTTGAAGCTCGCATTTTTGGCTCCACCTAATCGAATCGATCCGGATAATTTCTTTCCTCCAGTGATAATGAACTTCTCCATACTTCTCCCTTTAAAATTCTCCTACTTTAAAGACTTCCATTTCTAATTGAACTCCATGCTTGTCTTTTACTTTCGCTTGAACAAGTTCAATGAGATTAGCAACTTCTCTGGCTGTTGCCCCGCCACGATTGATGATGAAGCTGGCGTGTTTTTGACTTACTTCTGCTTTACCGACCCGGGTTCCCTTGAGACCTGCTTTGTCGATTAAATACCCAGCAGAGGTTAAGCCATCTCTATCTTGTCCGTATTTTCCCTTGTAAGTATCCACATTTTTAAACATACATCCAGAGCTGGGAAAGTTGAGCGGTTGGGAGTCAGATCGGTACCGGGCATATTCTTCAGCTTTTTTCCAGAGTATTTTTTTGTCTCCACCTTTTAAAAGAAATGTTACTGAAAGAATTGCTTCATGAGTTTTTTGAAGTACTGAAGAATCGTATTGAAACTTCATTTGACTCTTTGAATATACTTTTCTCTTTCCAGTATGACCAATAACCTCCACGCATTCAACATAATTACCAATGAGCTCTGTTTTAAAATGTGAATTGTTGTAAATGGCTCCGCCTATCGTTCCAGGGACACCAAGAAAATACTCTAGTCCAGCCAAACTTTCATCTATCGTTCTTCGCACTAATAAATTGGTAATCACACCACTCTCCACCACGACATGAGCCGTCTTAAGATCAACTCTGTTTTCCTTGATTTTCCCCTTTCGCTTTATGATTTTGATAGTATCTGCACGATTTTTTATTACTAATCCTCGAATTCCTTTATCACCAACTAAAATGTTTGATCCCCCTCCAAGTATGAAGTACGGAATATGTTGCTCGATGGCATATTGAGTTGCAAGCATGATATCGTCGGCATTGTGGGCTACGAAAAAAAGATCGGCTGGTCCGCCGACTTTCATGTATGTATGGCGGGAAAGTGGTTCATTGCGGAGAACCCGTTTATTTCCCAATTTTTCAATGATCGTATTGAAATTATTTTTCATTCTTTGGCAAATAATTCCGCTATTTTGTAGATATCTCCAGCTCCAAGTGTGAGAATCAGATCCCCTCTTTTAGTGATTTTGCGTAGGTATTTTAACATGCTTGGTTTGGGAATATACTTCACATTTTCATGATAACAACTAGTTTGTTTGACAAGCATTGAAGCTGAAATACTACTGTCTTTCTTTTCTCTAGCCGAGCTATAGATGTCGGTGATGATAACTAGATCAGCTCTACTGAAAGACTTGGAGAAACCATCAAGTAGCGTTTTGGTTCTCGAGTAGGTGTGAGGTTGAAAAACCGCAATAATTCTCTTGGACGGGAACCACTTTTTTGCCGCTTTGAGTGTCGCGATAATTTCAATGGGATGATGAGCATAGTCATCCCAGACTTCTATCCCATCCTTTATCGCTACTTTTTCAAAACGCCGCTTGGTACCAGAAAATGTTTGAAGTGCAGAGAGAGAACAGTTTACAGGAACTCCTACCACTGAGCTAGCTATGAGTGCAGCGCAAGCGTTTTGCGCATTGAGATCTCCTGGTACGTTTAAGGCGACGTTTTTTCTCAGCGTACCAGTTGTTAGGGAAAAGGTTGTTCGCTGATTAATCATCCTGACATTTGAAATTTTCCAATCAGCATGTTGTCCAGTTCCGTAGGAAATAACCTTCGCTGTTGATCTTTGTCTTTGAAACAGCGAAATAGCTTGAAGCACATTTTGATTATCGCTATTTGCGATAAGTGTTCCATCCTGAGGCAGTTTTAAAAAAAACTTAACGAACACCTGAATCATTTGATCGAGGTTTTTGTAAATATCTGGATGGTCGTGCTCGATATTGGTAACAACAATTACATTTGGTGAAAGATAAAGAAATTTTGGTTGTTGATCAATTTGCGGCACAGATGCGTAATCATCGGCCTCTACAACAACATGTTTCCCTTTTCCTGCTTTTCCAGGAACCCCCAAAGACGTTACATTTCCAACACCAATCACAAAACTAGGCTCAAAACCGCACTCGGATAAGATGGCTGCCGTCATGGCTGCGGTTGTTGTCTTCCCACCTACTCCGCAAACTGCAATGGCTTGCTTACCGCTAATCATATTTGCTAAAGCTTGAGCATAACTTAGTGTTGGAATATTGTTCGCTTTGGCTAATTTTACTTGAGGGTTCTTTGGTCGAGCCGCTGAAAATATCAGTGCGTCCGTATCTTTGGGAACGTTTCGCTGTGAAAAACTGGTCGTTATGGAGATTTTTCTTCTATTCAATATATCTTGGGTAACAAACTCATCTTTTACATCTGAACCAGTAACATGAATGCCCAGATCTTGAGCGTAGAGCGCTAGCGCTGTCATTCCTACACCTTTTATACCGGAAAAGTGGATGTTTTTAGCTTTATTTAGCTGCATATCTTCGAATGTTCATTCTCGCTCACGATCCCTCTAATTGCAGGCGGACGTGAAGTTTATATAACGATTTATTTCAAGCTCATGAGTACAGCAAATCGACCTTCTTTTTCTCCCGTTTGTTTTGATCGTTGGTGTGAAAAATAATTACGATCCATTACTGTGCAGGTCTGATCTACTTGAATGTCCTTTGACAACACACCTGCTTGATGAGCAGTTTTAACTATAAACCGTTGTAAATTGATACCATAAGCGTCTCTTTCTGCTTTAATGCAGTCTGACCATTCAGGCAAATGAAGTTGAATCGGAGTTGAGGATACATTGCAGCAAGATTGAATTGATGGTCCTAGGATAATTTTTAGCATTTTGGGATCAGTATTGAATTCTGACATCATGTGCTGAATTGCGATCAGAGTAATTTTTCCAATTGTCCCTCTCCACCCAGAGTGAACAAGAGCAATAGCGTTGTTTTCGATGTCAAAAATGCAAACCGGAACACAATCAGCAAGACGGAGCATCAGCACAATCTCTGGATCGGCTGTCATTAGCCCATCGGTGTTTCGAATGGTTTGTCCTTTTTGGATTTTTCCGACAGGTTTGATAATTGTATTGTGAACTTGTTCCATTTGGACGATGTTGCTCGACTTTAAATTATGTTTTTTAGAGATCGCGTCTAACTTTTTCTTGACTTCATCTACCGGACCGAACCGTGAGTCAAGATTGCCATCTGGAACCTGGGTAACTAATATAGAAAGATTCGGTGATTTTGAAAGAGACCTCATTGAGGTAACCTTTTTTTCATAATTGTATCTGCAAGTGCGAGTTCTTGGAGAGTATTTACACCAACTGATATCAGCTCGTCGTTGATGAGATACGGATTTACTCTGCAATTATTCAGTAGAGCAATTGAAAGAAGATCAGTAAGGTAGTACTCTCCTTTGATTGGGTCCTTCTTAATCTCTGTCAAATAGGTATTGAGAAAGGGGAGTGAATAACAATAGGCTCCGGCATTGATTTCCTTTATTTTCCTTTCCGCGGGAGAGGCGTTTTTGTGCTCACGAATACCAAGAAGATTGCCTTTATCGTCGCGTAGGATTCGACCGTATCCAGCTGGATCTTTTTTTCTCACGGTGACAAACGTCATGTCAGCCTTGTTTTGTTTGTGACTTCGAATGATGTTTTTTAACATGTCAGGAGTGTAAAACGAAGAATGATCACCATAGAGTACTATCACTTCACTGCAACTTTCAGGAAGAGCTTTCATTGCCTGCATTACCGCGTGTCCGGTTCCCAGTTGACGTTTCTGAGTCATATACTCAACTTTGTTTCCTAAATACTTTTTTACTTGTTGTTTTTGATGCCCGACAACAACAATGATGGTTGAAATGTTTAGTTTGTTTAGTATGTCAACGGTATAGCCAATCATTGGTTTACCAGCGAGTGTCAGGAGTACTTTATTCGTGTTCTGGGCATTTATCCGAGATCCTTTTCCGGCAGCGAGAATTATGGCCGCAACTGAGTTCATTCTGGTTTTATCCTTTCCGTTCTTGAAGCTGTTGACTCACAAACGTGCGAGTTTGTGCTGGTACATCCTGGAGCAGGACCACACCTGGACCGACTGTGCTTTTACCACCAATTTTTACTCCGGGCATGATACTCGCATTTACCCCCACGCGAGCATCTTTGGCAATAATTGCACCAAATTTGTTTCTCTGAGTATTGATTCGCTCCCCTTTGAAATGAGTCTTTATATGACCAGCATCAAAACGGAAGTTGGCCGTAACGGCACCTGCACCGAAGTAGTTCCCACCCTCCAAAACAGAATCTCCGATATAGTTTGTGTGGATCCAACAATTGTCGCCTAGGTAACTTCTACTAACCTCACTTCCATATCCGATGACACTTTGCTGGCCAATCATTGAGTTAATGACTAGTGTATTCGTGCCGATGAGTGTGTTATCACCAATGTAACTGGGACCTTTGATGACGACATTTTCAAGTACTTTTACTCCTTTTCCTAGATATACATTTTGATCAACCCGGGCCGACTTGGCAATAAATGTTGCGTTATTCTGTGGTTTAAGGAAATGTTGTAGCATTACATCAGTCATATTTAAAATTTGCCAAGAATATTTCACGGTCTGCCAAAATCCCTCGTATGGTATGACTTCAACATTCTCTTTTTTTGCAAATGAAGAAAATGCACGTTCGTAGACATCATCCGATGAACTTTTTGTTTGTTTTAACTGATTGAGAAACTCATCTGGGTGGGAAAAGAAATGAAAAACAAGGTTGATAAAATCACTTGGCTGATTATTTTCACCTGGTTTTTCAATTATCTCTAGAAGCCTATTATTTTTAACCCTTAGGTAACCACCATCGAAATATTCTTTTTGCTTTTTAGCAATGATGAAGTTTTTCTGTTTGTTTGTCGCTTTGAAGGCGAGGTCAAACAGATGCTGATCAACAACATCTTGGGCGTTGAGAATAAAGATTGAGGAGCCTTTCAAATACACTTGCGCTGACAGAATAGCGTCGGACATTCCGGTCGGAGATTTCTGAATTGCATATTTGATATTGCTTTGCTTTTGGGACAGGTTTTTTACTTCAGTTGCATCCTGAGGATTGGTTACGATTACAATCTTCTTAAAGCCTGATTTGTCTAATGCATCCAGAGTATGTTTGAGGATGGGAACACTTAAAAATGGAAAAAGTGGTTTGCTCGTCACAAGCGGGAAAAAACGTTTTCCCTCCCCTGCCGCGAGAATGACTGCTGTGACGCTCATTTCTCTTCCTTTCTTTTGGTTATGTTCAGTGCCTGATGAACAACTTCGTGTTCTGACCACGGATATTCTGTTTTGCCAAAGCACATACTCTTTTCATGTCCTTTTCCAAATAATCCTACCACATCTCCAGGCCTGGCTATGTGGATGGCTTTGGCTATAGCTTTTTTTCTATCAGGAATCCTGGTAAAGATTGCTGAACTCTTATTCTGCTTTCGTTCATAGGAATGAAACTTCTCTTGAGATATCTCGATCGCACCTTCGTTTACCGCATGCTTGGCAATGTCGCTGCTTATTTTTTCAACTCTCTCTGTACGCGGATCTTCAGCAGTAATGATAAACAGGTCAGCATACTTCGCTGCAACAGCCCCCATCATTCTTCTTCCAGGATCTCGTTGTCCTGCACAGCCAAAAACCGCGATGAGTCTGCTACCCTTATCTACTTTTCGCCGAAGAGTGAGCAGTGCGGCCTTAAGACTATCGGGAGTATGAGCAAAGTCAATGACGACCATTAGAGGAGTGTCTTGAATTGTTTCCATTCTTCCGGGAATTCCTGGAAAAGTGCTGAGTAAAGACTTGGCTTTGTTCTCTGTAACCCCAAATTCTTGTGAAACTTTAATTGCGGCTTGCTGGTTTTGAGACTGGAAATCATCGATATTTCCTGAGTAGAGAATGACCGGTACATTGTGCTTTTTGGCAAACAAAGTCAAGAACTCTCTTTGCGGGTCATCGGCGTTGAGAAACACTTTGGACGACTGGCTGATAAGTTTGGCTTTTGCCAACCGATATTTATCAATCCCGCCGTGATATTGAATATGGTCAGCTTGGATATTGGTGATGATACCAAGTTCAAATCGAATACCCCAATTTCTATGTTGAGCAAGACCGTGACTTGTAACTTCCAACACTACTATTTCAACGTCTTCATCAACCATCTTCTTAAGCAATGTTTGAAGTTTGTAGGGGTTGGGATTTGTAACATGGAGACCAGTATCTATCTCTTGACCATTGATCATAGCACTTACGGTTGAGATGAGCGCAACTTTCTTCTTGGATTTACTTAATATGTGATAGATCAAATGAGCAGTTGAAGTTTTTCCTTTGGTACCGGTTACCCCAATTACTATTAATTTATTTGAAGGAAATCCGAATTGAAGATTGGCGAGTATTGCCCGGGGAAGATGCCAGAGAGTGTTCACGACTTCATTGGGGATGAGACTTCGAACTCCTTCTCCCAGCGGAGAACTTCTTAGATTGTATTGAGACTCGGACATGAGTGAATTATACCTCACTCGAGAAGAATGATTTATTCCTCAGGTTGAATGCCATAGTAATAAAATAAGTCTTGCGCAATAGAAAACCAAAGAGGGGCCGCTGTCTCTGAGCCCCAAGGCGAAGTCTCTGGCTCCCTAAGCTTTACCAACATCACAAATTTTGGATTGTCCGCCGGAGCAAAGCCAATGAAGCTGGCTATGGTTTTATCAGTATCATAATGACCAGCAACTGGAATTTGAGCTGTTCCAGTTTTTCCAGCAATTTTAAATCCTTTCGGCTTTGCCCACTTTGATTCTCCGTTGTCTACCGCGTTTACCATAAGATCCGTCATTGCTCTTGCGGTGGTTTTTTTTAACACCCGTTTTAGTTCATGTGGATTAACATCTAAGCGATTTTCTCCTATCACTTGGTCAACTATCTGAGGGGTTGGTAAAAGACCATCATTTGCAATTGCCGCGACTGCTCTAGTCATTTGGATTCCCGTAACGGCCACTCCTTGGCCAAATGAGGCTGTAGCGAGATCGATTTCTTTCCAGTCATCAAGATCTCGGATAGGGGTGGTTGATTCTTCTTCAAGGTCTATACCTGTTTTTTTTCCGATTCCAAAATTCGTTAGATACTCATAGAGTTTTTCTTTTCCAAGTTGCCTTGAAACAAATACCATCCCGACGTTATCGGAGTACTGAATAACTTCTTTCATCGTTGCACTGGGATGGTATTCATCGTTCCAAGTCCGTATTGTATACGCACCAATATTGACCGGACCGGCACAGATCGTGCACTCGGTTTCAACATTTACTGCTCCGGAGTCAAGTGCCGCTGACATGGTTAAAACTTTAAACGTAGAACCAGGCTCGTACGACTCAGATATCACTGGATTTTTATACAGCGATGGATCATAATCGCTGAAACTCTCTGGATGATATCCTGGTAATGAGGCTATTGCGGTTACCTTTCCAGTTTTGGGCTCCATAATGACTACTTCGCCACTCTTTGCTCCGTATTTTCTCAGCCCATCTGTTGAGTTTTTCCTCTACGTTTTTCTGTATCGCCCGATCAATGTGTAGAACTAAATGCCTTCCTTCTTTGACTTCGAGCTCATTGTATCGTCCGATGAGAATTGGTTTTCCCGTAGCGTCTTTTTCTTGCCGAAGCATCCCTGATCTCCCCCTGAGCTCAAGATCATAATACCCTTCAAGCCCAAAGTACCCCTTAGGATTCCCGGCTGTGTCGCGCCCTACAAACCCCAAGATATTTGCTGCCATAGACGCTTCTGGGTAATCGCGGGTAAATGATGGCTCAATACCTATTCCACTAATATCAAGCGCTTCGACTGCTTTTTTCTCAGTGATATCAGCATTATTTACAAGCGGTACCCAAGACACGCTGTCTTTATCTAGTTTTTCTTTGAGCACTTCTCTTGCTTTCAGGTTCAGTACTGCTCTTTTCTCGGCAGAGGAAGTTGCATCTTTTTCAATGATTTTATTTCCAATAATTGGAATGAGTTGATCAACGATCTCAGATGAGGACTGTTCAAGTTGTGGTAAATATGCGAATATGAGAAAGGTTTCCTGGTTGGCGGCTAGAGGAAAACCATCAGCTGTTCGAATCTCTCCACGTTTGGAGGGTATTTCGACCTTGCTGATATGCTGGCTTTCTCCAATTGCTGCTAATTCCTCAGCACTGATGACTTGCCAATAAAATAATCTGGCAATAATCAATCCAACAAAAACAAGGAAGATGCCGACCGTTAGGTTTAACCTCTTCAGAGTCATAATTGTTTCATTGCTACAGGGGTGTTAAGCTGGAGATTACGCGTCACTTCTACTTTTCCCATGCCTAACTCAAAGGCTCTTTCTTCTACTGTTTCAAGTGTACTGTACTTCACAATGAGCTGTTTGAGTTGATCGTTTTGGTTTTCGAGATTCGATCTCCTAGTATGGAGACTTCGTAGCTGCTCACCGGTGGTGGCAAGAGTATTGCTGACGACAAGATTTGCTGTAATCAGCAAAACAACAAACAATAGCATAAATGAGATGAGCCTTTTTTGTGATCGGTTTGAATGCTGGTCTGTCATATTTTCTCGGCGATGCGTAATTTTGCACTTCTACTTCTTGGATTTACCTCTCTCTCACTTCTCGATGATGTTAGTGGTTTTTTTGTGATTATTTTGAGCTGTCCGCTTCTGTTTGCTTTCCGTACTAATTGTTTTACGAGTCTGTCCTCTGTTTCATGGAAACTTATGACTGCGAGTCTCCCATTTGGTTTGAGTAACTTTATTGCGTTTTCAATTCCGAGCTTAAGATTCTCAATTTCATGATTAACTTCTATTCTCAAGGCGAGAAATACTTTTGTTGCTGGATGGAGTTTTGAGTTTTTTCGCAGTGCAACTGAGGCTACGATTCTCGCAAGATGATTGGTTGTATTTATTTTCATCAGACGACGGGCATTGACAATAGCTTTACTAATTGGCCTAGCCAACTTTTCCTGAGCATTTCGAGTAAAAAGTTCATATAATCTCCTCCTCTGAATAAGAATTGATAATTTTTTTGCTGTAAGTTTGTCTGTTTATCCAGACGCATGTCGAGATCGTGATTTCTTTGAAAACTTAAACCCGTTATCGATGTCAAGCTGATAAGATGATACACCGAGATCAAACAGGATGCCAGTTGGCGTGAAAAAGTCATGCTTTTGAGCAATTTGTTTTATATCGGTAAAGTTTCCGTGTACCAGTTTCGGGTTTTTAAATGTTTGATCAAGTTTGTTTTACCAACCTGTTCGACAACTCTTCTAAGTCGTTTTTTGGCTCTTTATCTGATCTACTCCCTATCAATTCCAAGCACTTCCTCCCCTCAGTATGATTTCTTTTGAGTGTCCTCCATCACCAACCGTCGCGTCTATATATCTTCTCCCAGCTCGACATCCTAAACCCTCAATAACTTCAGTCAACACAGGTGCGTGATATCTGATTTTATTGCTGCTGACCATTGGTTGAGCTTGGAGTGGTTCTTGAACTTCCTGCGATTGCGCTTGAATTTGAGCTTGAAGTTCAAGCGGCGAAGGTTTTCTTCAAGCCGGCGGCGCATCTCGTCACCGTTGAACATCGCCATGTTAGCTCCTTTCTCTGTCCGTTTAATAGATTATATTAATCCCACCAAGATGTGTTTCTTCAAGATTAAATTCCTAATTCAGGTCATACGTCGGCTAACTTCTCCCCAGTCTTTTCCAATTCGTCTCTATAGTTGGTAAATCCGCTTATCCCAAATTTCAACTCTTGTCATGTTCCGGCTATGACCACTTCTTTTGTCAAGCCTGCAAATTCTTGAAGATGTTATGGTATCTTGGTTCTGCCCTGACTTGTCAAATTGAACTTCCGCAGCATGATGAGTCATGAACCGAACAAATTCTCGAGCGTCCTTTTGTGTCAAGGGGCTATGATGGAGCTTTTGTATGAGTCTTTCCCATTCTTGGCAGGGAAGAGGAAAAGACATCCATCAAGGCCCCTTGTTACAACACTCCCTTTGTCAATTTGTGTCCGAAACTTGGCGGGAATTGCCAATCTGCCCTTTGATTCTAATGTGTGATAATAAATTCCTATGAACACTATTGCCTACCAATCTGGGCAGGAGATATGTGTTCTACTATTTATATAGGTTTATTCACCACTTTTCACCACTATTACCATTGAAGATTATTTTGATCCCGTTTGTCAAGGGCTAGTTTTCAGTATTTTTTTGTATTTCGCTGAAAAAGATTGAAGAGACTATTGAACACTACTCACTGCTACAAAGGTCGTTACTTTGTTCACCGTGGCGCTTAAGATTTGGTCGTTACTTCACTCTCATACTCCACCCAACCATCTTCAGACCATCCGAGCAATACTGCATCAGCATTTAATTCATTTAAACGTAGCGTAACTGCAATTCTTTCCCCGTTGGACTTACACCATCGGGAAAACTGACAAGATATGGTCCAGCAATAATTTCTCCATCGACTACACCTGGCGGACCCATTGTCTGAGCCACAACTGCAAAGGTTGATGATGGAAGTCCTTTTTCTCCGACATTAAAGGTGAATTTTGCATCTCGAGATGAAAAACGACCTTTTTGTTCTTCATTGTTTGAAAATTCCACTCACCTTTAAGCTTTGTAGTCGTTGAGCTCTTGTATCGAAGTACCAAGGAACCTCCATTCACATCTTCGTGATAACTGCATTTTCCGCCTGCACTACATGACCCAAGAAGATGTTTCTTTTTACTGGCGGGTTCTCTGTAGTGAAATCAATTGTTCCAAAAGCTCCTTGAAGTAAAGTACCTGCTTGATATTCGAGTTCATATTCCACTTCGCTGGAAGTTTGGTATTGATCGACAATAATAGTTACTTCTCTGCCATCGCTGCGAGGTAGTATTTGTGCAAATGGCCGTTCAGTGACTGGAATCTGATTTACAGGCTCTATTTTTTTGTTTAACTGTTCAGTTTGTGACTCTGATGAGTTTCCTCTCAGAAATTTAACACCCATCACGGCCCCCACAAGTAGAACTATGACTGAGAGGATGACAATGATGAGTTTAGAGTTTTTCATTAAAATAATCCTCCAATTTGCTGATTTTAATCCTGTTCTGCTTCGTTGAATCTCGATCTCGAACTGTAACAGAGTTATTTTTGAGCGTGTCAAAGTCAACAGTCACACACCAAGGAGTGCCAATTTCATCCTGGCTGAAATAGCGTTTACCGATATTTCCTCGATCGTCCCAAGCTGTTGGAAGGTGACTAGACAATTGATGAAACAGTTTGTGCTTTTTTGACGAGCTTCTCTTTATTCTTTAAGAGCGGAAAGACAGCGACTTTAATTGGTGCGATGCGGGGATGGAGCCTGAGAACAACTCTGTCTTTTTCTTCGTGATAGGCATCGATGAGAAAGGTGACCATGCTTCGACTTAAACCAAAGGTTGGTTCAATGACATGGGGAATAAATTTATCTCCAGTGTGATGATCGGTGAAGTGCAGATCTTGTCCGGATTGTTGGGCGTGATTTTTGAGGTCAAAGTCGGTTCTGTAGGCAACCGCAAACCATTCCTTAAAACCAAAAGGATATTTATATTCTAGATCTTCGGTGTGTTTTGAATAATGGCTAAGTTCATCTTTAGTGTGAGGTCGCCAACGGAATTTTTCCTGTTTTACCCCAAGATCTTTTGCCCAGGCTTCAACTTCTTTCTTCCAATACTCGAACCATTTTTCCCATTCATTTTCCCGAACAAAATACTCAAATTCAGCCAGATCAAACTCCAACGTTCGGAAGGTGAACTTGCCCTTGGTAATTTCATTACGAAAGGCTTTGCCTGATTGAGCGATACCGAATGGCAAGGTGGGTCGCATGCTGTCTAGGACTTGCTTGAAGTCGACGAACATCCCCTGAGCTGTCTCGCCGCGTAAGTAAGCTCGCGATTGATTTTCAGGAACGATGCCAATGTTAGTCTCAAAAAGTAGATTAAACTCTCGGGCTTTTGTCCAATTAAAGTTACCGCAGTTGGGGCACTTTAGTTGGTGTTTTTGATAAGCTCATCAAGCTCGTGTACACTCTTACCTTCAACCTTGACATTTTTAAGCTTGCTTTCAATCAGATGATCGGCCCGAGTTCGTGTATGACAAGCTCGACAATCGATGAGTGCGTCGGTAAAACTTTCTGTGTGACCGGCAGCCTCCCAAACTCGCGGACTCATGATGATGCTGGTTTCAAGAGGAAAGACGTTGGCTCGACTTTCGACAAATCGCTCCCACCACCAATCGCGTAGGTTTTTTAGCATCTGGGATCCAAGCGGTCCATAGTCGTAGGTGTTAGCTAGTCCGCCATATATTTCAGATCCAGGAAATACAAAACCTCTTCGTTTGGCGAGTGAAATAACCTTGTCTAGCGTATTTGCCATAGCGATATCCTACCAAATTGAGGGAAATTGAGCACTAGATATCTTTAAATATTTCAACTGTTTTTAATTTTTGTTCTACGATCTCTTCAATATGTTGGTGGAGAGTTTCCTTAGAGGCTTGTTGCGGAGTGCCAAATCCGAGTTCCGCAAGGATCTTCTCCTCAAGTTTAGCAATTTGTCCGCTGGTCGCATGTTGCTGACTATCAATTACACGGAGGGTCTCGATGACGTCCTCAAAGATGCCTGGACTTTCCTGTTTTTCAGCAAATAGAAGATTGATGAGCTCAATGATATGAAAGGCTGCCTTGGCTGCTTTAAGAGATGTATGTAGTGTTGTGAAACGCTCAAGAACCTGCGCTTGGGTAATAATATCGATGTTTTTTCCTCGTGCAATATAGAGTTTCGTGCGGTCAAAGAGCTCGACATGTCCGGATTTTCTTGAAGTTGGACGTCTGACACCTTTGGCTATACATCGAATTTTGCCATAGTCCTTACTAAAAATGGTAAGTAGTCGATCAGCTTCGGCAAAATTATAACGATTGATAATGATTGCTTCTGTAGTGAACGTTCGAATGCGCATAGGAGATACTAGTGTATCACTTCGGCAGTGATCGTTTAGATTTTTGATTGCTTAGAGATCGACTGTTATTTCCTTATCGGAAAGGAGTTCGTAGACCTGTGTGGATTTGGAAGTGTCTATTGTATGTTTTGGATTGCGTTTTCCAGGTTGCTTCTGAATGAGTAGCTTCAATTCATCCTCGGCTTTCATGGGGAGCTTGTACTTTAATACAAGTTTTGCTTGACTTTCAGGTTGTAGAGTAAAAAATGCCTCGAACATAGTCTTTCCAAGTTCGTCCTTGGTCTCAACTTCTAATTCTGATCCAAGTGCTTCTATCAATTCGCTTCCCTCTGGTACATATACTCTGGCTACATTTCTTAATGTTCCATTTAAGCAGAGCTCTCCTGCTTCAAGATTGCAGTTACTAGGTGGAAAAGGATTTTGATATTTTATAGTGACTGTTTTGACAAGTGATCCATCATCCTGGACTTCATAAACGTGTTCAACTTCGTTATCTGTGAACATGTTTGATTTGGCCCCCGCAAAGTTTGTGTCATTAAGGTGGAAATAATCTCCATCAAAATTTCGTATTCTTCCAGCGATGTTGATCTTTTCTGCCGCTTCCTGCTGCTGAGCATCATACATGTAGAAGAGAACATGCTTCTCATTGATATTACTTATAACTGCTTCTAAGAGATCTGGCCACTGCTGTTTTGGTGAACCATAGGCTTTAAATAGAATCGATTGAAACATTGGTGCTAAGACACCCTTTCTATTTTCTCGAAGTGTCGCAGTAGGACGATCGGCGAGAAGCTCTAATTCATAGATAACTTGTGGGCAGTCGCACCGGTCATCAATTTCAGCGCTAAAGGTTCCATAGCCTGGAACCTCAATCGGTCCCAACACTTCAATAATGTCCCGAAGTACTTGAGTATCTACAGCAATAATGCCATTGATATCCGGCTCACCCGGCAAATCATTATAGTAGAAAGAAAATGCATCCATTGAAATTTTAAAGTCCGGGGAGAGGTTGATATCCCTGAGATATTGTCGATACACAAGCGGTAAGTATTTCCGAATGATCTCAGGAGCTGGTACAGAAGAATTAAATTTATTATCCAGTGTATAGATATCTTCACTCTTCTCTTGAAACACTTTCCCCTTCTCTACGCGGAGGATGGCATAGGCGGTCATGAATCCGCCGGTTGCTCTCAATTCTGCGTCGTTTTGAAACATCACCATGTATTTTCGCTCCTCTTCAACACCCATCATTTTCGGTAATTGTTCAAATGCTGGTTTGGCGGTGGTGACGGCAAATAACACCCCATGGGCTACCTCTTGTGCTTGTGAGATCGTCTCATCAACCTGTCTTCCTTGATAAGTAAATTGATAACGCTCTGGATCGATCTGATCCAGCTGCTGAGTGACTGTTTCAAGTCGCTTGCCAACCTCGTCAAGTTGAGGTGTAACTTTATCGAGCGTTTCGACAACTTTGACAATTCGATCCTCAGCTGTTCCTCCCATAAAGCTTCCTTGCCCAGAAAATCCGAGAACGTCTGCGTAGGGTTCGACAGCATCGACGAAAATGTCTGCTGCTTCAACCCCTGCTTGAGCGGCAGTCAATGCATGGTCTCCATCATGCCAATAGCGTCCGGCGACGGGTACGAACCCTATCCAGCTCATTGCCTTGAATTTGCCTTGTGTCTGGGAGAGTTTGACTTTCACTTCTTCAAGGCTGCTGTTTGCAGTAATTAGATCTTGGTTTTTTCCGGCATCATAGACAGCCTGGGCAGAATCTAGAGTAGAATGCGCAGAGCTCATTACCGCTTTAACCTGTACATATGCAAATATTCCCAACCCGATAAACAGAAGAAGTAGGATAAGGAGAATAACTCCTACTTTCTTTACTATTTTCCCTCTATGTGTACTTTTCGGATTATGCTCAGGCATGACTTGTTTGGATTCTTCACTATCTTGTTTAGGTATTTCTACTGAATTGTCATGGTTCAAATCATCGGATAGTGAAATCTTGTTTATTTCTTGATCTTTGGTGTTATTTTCCTTTTTTTTTACCATTTGCTAAACATTGCCGTTGGCGTTTTCAGGATAATTTTTATATCTTCGAAAATTGATTTCCTTTTTGCATACTTTGCATCCATTTCTGCTCGAATATTAAAGGGGACGATATTTCTACCAGATGTCTGCCAAGGGCCGGTTATTCCAGGTTTTATCGATAAAATAGCAGTTATCCATGGCTTTGTTTCTGGATATTTTTTTCCTTGTTCTTTCAGTTCATCTTTCACATATGCCCTGGGTCCGACCAAACTCATAGCTCCAATTAGTACATTAAACAATTGCGGAAATTCGTCTATGGTTATTGACCGCATAATTCTTCCCAATGGTGTGATACGTGGATCCTTTTCGAGTTTCCAATCACCATTTTTGAATTGTGCAAGGAGTCGTTTGTCTTTTTTAAATAATATTTCATCGGCATTATGCACCATGCTTCGAAATTTATACATCGAGAACATTTTTCCGTTTTTTCCAACTCTCCGATGTTTATAAATCACTGGACCAGGAGAGTCAATAACAATGAGGATTGGAATGATTATCCATACTGGAAGAAAAAGGATCATGAGTATTATACTCAAGATAATATCCATGAGTCGTTTGACGTATTCGTAGTACCAATTTCTTTTCATCGTTATCATTTCTTACGAGAATTTTTCGAAATCCGTTCCTTCAAACTCTTTGAGTTGTTTTTTTACCTCAGGGATAGAATCCTGTGGACAAACGAGTATAACATCCTCGGTAACCACCAATACAATGCCTTCTAAGTCAATTGCGGTTACCATCTGGTCAGTGTAGCTATATACTAATGAGTCATTCGTATTTCGAAGTATAACATTGCCCTTAACGATGTTTTCTCCCTCCTTCTTCTGCAGTACTTCTTTTAAGGCTTCCCAAGCACCCACATCGCTCCAGCCCAAATCTGCTGAGACCACCACCGCTTCGTGAGGATCAATTTTCTCCATAATTGCGTTGTCAAAACTTATTTTTTCAAAGTTGGGATAGTACTCGTTTATTATTTTTTCATGCCTTGATGTACCATAGGAAGATTGTAATTTTCGTAAGCCTTCGTACATATTTGGCATGTGCTTTTTAAATTGTTTAAACACAAAGTTGGGAGTCACAATAAAATATCCCGGATTCCAAGAATAGTGCTGGCTCTCAAAATATTGTTGAGCAATTTTTAACTTCGGGCGGTAATGCCAGGATTTAAACTCATGTACTTCTAGGCCATTCATCGAAGTAATGGTTTTTCCAGATTCTATCCAGCCGAGGTTTTGACTTGCAAATCTCGGCTTCTGTCCGATAAGAAGAAAGACATCCTTTTCCTTGGCAACATACTCGCACCCAATTGTGAGAATTTTTCTAAAGGTATCAGTATTTTCCATTACGTGATCACTCCAAAGTATTGCAACCGGACCATCTGGATCTGACTTTGCTAAGATTGACATAAGATATCCCACTGCAGGTCCAACATCACGCATCTCTGGCTCACCAATGATATTTTCTTTAGGAATTTCTGGAAGTTGCTTTTCCACAAGTGAAATGTACTTTTTCCCGGTCGATATGTAGATATTTTCGTATCCAAATACCGGTTCAATTCTCTCTACAGCAAGCCGCAGTGTCGATTTTGATCCAATAATTTTTTCAAATTGTTTTGGAGAGTTTTTTCGGGAAAGTGGCCACATTCTTGTCCCTACTCCCCCGGCAAAGATTACAGCGCGTTTTTTTCTTGGTGTTGTTCCCATAGTTCCTCCATTTTATCTTTAAATTCTAATATGAACCGACTTTTATTAAATCGCTTCGCATTGGTTTTGCAGTTTTTGCTGTCAAACGAGATGTCTTCGAATATTTGAATTGCTGCAACAAGTGAATTAACCGTTGGTTGGGAAAAAAATATGCCGGTTCTTCCCTCTATAATTGTTTCAGTTGCTCCTCCTTGATTGTAAGCGATAACTGGTTTCCCAGCTGCCTGAGCTTCGACTACGGTAATACCAAAGTCTTCTTGTTGCGGGAATAAAAGGGCACTGCAATTTTGATAGTACAAAACAAGATCATCATCTGTCAATTGACCAGCAAAGTAAATGGTTGGACCGGCAATACTTCTCAGTATTCTCATTTGAAGTCCAGTTCCGACAATGATTAAATGTTTTTTCAACTGATTACAAGCTCTGATTGCAAGTTCAACGTTTTTGTACGCAACTAGTCTTGACACCACAAGATAGTATTTTGCAAATGGCAGATTTTTCCTACTGTTTCTTTTTTTCGAATATTTATCCACATCTACCGGAGGATAGATCACATCTGATTCTCTTTGGTAATATTTTCTAATTCTTTGTTGAGTTGTTTTGGATATTGCCAGCATGAAATCTGGACGTTGGCTAGCAATTCTGTCCCATTTACGAAGATAGTGAAACACTGGATATGAAACATGCTGAAGTAATTTCGGAAGAAGCGCAATATGCCGTGCATGATCATGCCATAAATATCTGGTGGGCGTTAGACAGTAGCACACATGGAGTGTTTCTGGTTTTGAGACTATTCCTTTGGCTTCAGCGCTGGTTACGCTTACTACCATGTCAACGTCATTGAAGACAAAACTTTCAAATGCCAGGGGCATGAGCCAGGGATAAAGTTCATGAGTTGATTTCGCAAATAGAAGTTTATTTACAAAAGAAGGATGAATATCCCAGTCATTTGCCCAGGTTGCTTTCTGACTATGATATACAGCTGAGTAAAGAGGACTCTTGGGATAGAGTTCATATAACGCTGCCAGAATTCGCTCAGCCCCGCCTATTTTATTAATTCGGTCATAGACCAATACTGTTTTTTTACTTTTGGAATCGGCGTACTTGGTCATGTCATTATCACGGAAAAGTTACCTATTTCCTGAAGTGAGATATATATCGTGTGTTTGTTTGGCTAATGTTTTCCAGCTGAAGGATTGTACCCTTTTTATACTTTTTTGAATAAGTTTTATCCTTCGTTTGTCATCACTTAACAGGATGTCAATATTGCTTGCTATATCGCTGTGGGATGTCGGATTACAGTATTGCGCTACATCCTGATAAATCTCTTTGAAAATATCAATGTCTGAAGCTATCACAGCTGTCCCTGCAGACATTGCTTCCAGACCTGTAAGTCCGAATCCTTCTGATAGTGAGGGCTGGATAAGAGCGAGTGAGTGTGCATACAGTTGAGCCAGGTCTCGGTCAGGAACGAATCCAAGGATTTTGACCAGTTTGGTGGCATTTCTCTTGGCAATCTCAGACAATAATCTGTCGAGAAATACAGTCCGAGCGCTGACAATAACCAATGCAATCTTCTTCGTTTCCTTGTTGAGTTTTATTACCGCATCGATGACGGAGAGAATATTTTTATGTGGATATGCTGTACCAACGTATAAGATGTACGGATCTGGTAACTGATACTTTTTTAAGATATAGGGATCTTTTTTTGATATGAAAAATATTCTACCTGGAGCTTCATAGGTCACAGTAATTTTATCCGCAAGAACATTGTGAGAATCTGTTAATTTATTTTTGATTGTCTGACTTGGAACCAAAATAGCTTTGGCATTGTTCAGGGCATTACGAACAACAAAACGATATCCGACGTGCTTGACTAGGTATCTGAGCGGACTTTGAGTGGTGACCGACATGCCTTTTACTTCATGCCAGAGCAGATCATGAATTGTTACAACAAAAGGGCGCTTGTATAACAGCGGTACGTTAAAGTGAGGTACATGAAGAAGATCGAGATTTGATTTGTTGAAAATCTCTGCAGCCAGCCATTGTTCCGCGACAGAGTAGTGTGGAACATCTGCAACAACAACTTCGAAGTTCTGAGGTAGTGAGAAAAAGTTTTTGTACTTTCTCCGCACATATAATGTGTAGAAGTTTTTTTTATCCAGACGTTGGAGCTCGCTAATAAGCTCCATGACATATCTTCCAATACCCGCATGTTCAAGCCCCCAAAATCTTGCGTCTATCCCAATTTTCATGATTTCTCCATACGTCTTGATACTTTTGACTTGACGAAGATACCAAAAAGTACAACTTGGTTGACTATCTTTGGGTAACGATTTTTGTAATGTTTATCATAAAATACCTTCATCGTTTCATAGAAATGATTTTCTGTTTTCATGCGAATAGTACTTGCTTTAAGGTTGCCTCGTATTTCATTCTCTTTTTCTCTCCCTGAGCGTTTTTTAAAATGTACTACTTTTGCATTTGGATTAAAGTAAATTTTCCACCCTGCCTCTTTTATTCTTATACACCAGTCAATGTCCTCAGCGTACATGAAGAATCGCTCGTCTAATAAACCGACTTGCTTTACCACTTGACTGCGTACGAAAAAACATGCTCCTGAAATTGCATCAACTTCGTGAATAAGATTAAAATCCTTAAACGTTTGATGATATCCTGAAAAAATGGCGGTGTTGGGAAAAATTCGTTCTAACCCTAAAAAGTATGTTAATGCATTCCAAGGGGTGGGAAAGCCTCTATGACTGGCTAAGTCTAGGCTTTTGTCAGGAAGTTCAAGGCGAGCAGTTGCTGCGCCAATATTTTTATTTTCAGCGAAGATGTTAATCATGACATCCAGTGTGTCGTAGAGAAGTACTGTATCAGAATTCAGAAGTAGAATGAGTTTTCCTTTTGCTTTTTGAAGGCCAATATTATTGGCAGCTGCAAAACCGAGATTATTTTTGTTTTTGATCAGGATAACCCAAGGAAAGTCATTCTGTATCGCTTCGACTGAGCCATCGATAGAACTATTATCAACAACGATCACTTCGATATCATCAAGGCTGTGATGTTGCTCCTTTATGGATCTAAGGCATTTTAGAGTGTAGTCTTTAGTATTGTAGCTGACGACAATAATAGTAAGAATCATGCTTTCCCTAATTGCTTATAAATGGTATCCAGGTGAGAAGATATTTTTTTCCAATTGTACTGCTCGAGAATGAGCTTTTTCGCAGACTGTGCAATTGCTTTGGCTTTTTTTTGATTTTGTAGCACTTCCACGGTTCGTTCTGCTAGTCCGTCTGCCGTCTGTGCAATAAGAACATCTTTACCGTCATGAGCATCTATTCCCTCTATACCTAGGGGTGTGGCAACTACCGGGGTACCTGAAGCCATTGCTTCGAGAATTTTATATTTTGTTCCCCTACCGCTTCGAATTGGAGCAAGAAGTACATTTGCCCCCGAATATGCTTCTCTAATATCCTCAACTCCTTCATCAACGATGATATCTTTTCCGTTTGCGATTGCTTTGATATTGTCGGTTGGGTGTCGTCCAACTATCCGCAGCTCACAATTGTTGATCTTGGACCTTATCTTCGGCCAGATTTCATTGTGGATATAGTCAACCGCGTCTCGATTTGGGAGCCATTTGAATTGACCAACGAACAAGACAATTGGCTTCTCTGATGGTATCCGCTTCACTTCTTGAAAAAACTTTGCATCCACTCCATTGGCTACTACGTCGATTTGCTTTTCTGGTGCAAATTCATGAATGAAATCTTTGTCTTCTTCTGACATTGCGGCAAGACGATCAGCTTTCTTCCAATAATATTTTTCCCAATGTTTGATTTTATTTACATCAAAGGTGAGAAAAGGTTTTAATACTTTAAATTTAAATTGATTGGCAAAATCTTGATACACCAAATATTCTATAGTCTGCTCTACCAGTAAAATTGGTACAGACGTCTTGGGAATGTTTGGCATGACATAGAACGTTTCTGCATGTATGAGGTCGAAATTCCCACTTTTTAATACTTCTGTAAGAACAGATTTGGCTTGTAGAGGTAGATTTCGAGTAACAAGAAAAGGGTATGGAGTTATACCTGCCATGAGGACATTGCGTAATGTAAAAGGACTTTTACTTCTTTTAAAGACATTTACGGTTTTGCAAAATTTCTTCAGCTGCGAGATGTATTCTTTTTCCGCCTCACCTTTAATGAGTGAATAGAGATGGATCTCGTGTTTATCTTTGAGATTCTTTAAGAGATTATAGGTTCGTATCTGCCCACCAGAAAGTAGCGGGTATGGAAGATACGGCGTGAGCATGAGGATTTTCATAGGTTACAGTTACGTAAACTGATGATGGTTGTCTCTTCAACTGTGATTGCTGGTTGACACTTTTCTGAGAGGAGTTTGGCTTCCTCATCAAAATTTACGGTAATGTAATCTGTCGCTCCTTTCTCAATCTTGGACTGTATATCTCCACCGATCGGCCAACCTAGACGATTGATCTGATATAGAAATGCAGTATCGCCACCATAGGGAGCTATTACTTTTGCATCTGGTGGAAGAATGAAGTTAGCAGCTTCACCAGCAGCAACTATTTCTGGATGATTGATGTTGTAAAAATCTCTGATATAAAACCAAGAGAAGCCAAGACCAAATCCTAACACTAGAATACATAGAAGTATGCCAACCAATCGATGTATTTCACGCGATTTGGAGCTTATAAGAAAATCAATTCCAACACCAACCGCAATTGCAATCGGAGGAACGATTATTATCTGATAGTAATCATGGGTTACGTTTCCGGTTGCGAAGGTTACAAGATAAAGGAGAATTGCCAACAACCACCAATGTAATGCCCAACCACTTTTTTTAGTTGGTCTTTTCACAATCCCTAACCCAAACGGAATAAGTAGCCAATACCCGAGAATGAGCTTGCCAATTCTTTCGGCGAATATCCAGCGAAAGAAGGCAGGGCGAAATCGTATTCCACTTCCATTCAGTAGCCATTCGTACGCAGGAATTCCTTCTGGAAACTGCGAAGCCCACATTCTCCAAATGATGAATGGGATTAGAATCAGTACAAGGAATATATATAAAGAGAATTGTTTCACTACCGATGCTCTCCATTTCCGAACAGCCTCGTACCCTAATGGTAAAGCAAGAAAAAGGATATATGGCTTGAGAAGAACTCCAAGAGAGGTTATAATTACAGAGCTTAGAAAGTCTAATTTATCTTCATTTTTTAGCCAACGCAAGAAAAAATAATATCCAAAAAGTGCAAAAAACACCATTGGTACTTCTGGAAGTATGGTTCTATGGTAGTAGAGGTTGTAGGGCAGGATTGCAAACACCGCAGCAGATATGAAACCCACAGATTTGCTGAAATACCATTTGGCAATTTCATAGACAGCGAGAATCGATCCGAGTGAAAATAGAATTGAGATGAGCCTTCCCCAAATTTCAATTCCCGTATCTGGTATTTTTTGTATGGCAAGTGCAGTCAAGGCATTGATGAAAGGAAACTCAACAAAACGATACCCAGAAGGATTGTCTATTCCTGATGGGATACTAGATATGTCGTCATACTTTGGTTGTAATAGATCTATCCCTTCTTGCACATAACGTCTAGTAACGGCGGATGTGTCAGCCTGTCGCCACGAATGCCAGTCTGCTAGAGGGTTCGTTATTTTATAAAGTCTTAGTACAAAGCCGATAATAATGATTATTGAAACTATTATGTACTCTTTTGAGAATTGTGTATTATTCTTACTCATATTATCTATTACTCTTTGATATATTAAGTGTTGCGAATAATAATCCGATTAGAGCCCAAAATGTATAGGCAACCTTTGAAGCCTCAAAAACATCAATATACAGTCCGTTTACCAACATACCAATAATTGCACCAGATATCCCAGCTATGATTGCATAGTCGAATGAACTTTTTATTTTTTGTTTCTGTGTCCATACTTTATACAATGCAAAAGCCATAATTCCGAAGAAACTTATAAACCCTAAGATACCCGTTTCTCCTAAAGCTCTAAGAAAATCATTGTCTGTTGACTCAGCTTCTGTGAATTCTGTCTGCTGGGTTTTCAACAAGGTTGAGTAGCCAGATCCAAGGAGAGGGTTTCTTTTGAAACCGGCAATCGCTCTGGGCCACAGCGCATCAAATCGAATTGCTGATGAGAGTCCAAATGTGAAAGCTGCTGGCGAGTAGTTACGAGGCTTACCGGCAAGTGATGCAATCCGTTCTAGATCGGCTGCTGAAGTTGCTGAAAGTGTTGCTTCCGGAAATGCTTCTGGAATTTGTTCGAACACATCAAAAGGCAAATTTCCGGGTCTTATGGGCGGTTGGTCTGTATCGGTATATACCAGCGAGAGATCTTGATTGAGGTTGAACTGTGGTTTTGATGATTGCCCGCTTTTCAGCAAGCTGATAAGTTCAGTATTTACATATTCCTTCAATTGATTAATCCTGAGGACGTGGGCAAATCTCTCTGAAAGATCACCAAACATAAGCATCCCAACCAAACTCACAGTGACGATCGCAGACCAACGTGATAGGCTCCAGAGAAATCCTTTTTTTATAGCGAATAAATATGCGACTATTGTGATTGCAGCTAGATATGCAATAAATGATGTTCTTGAAGCGGTCAGTAGAAGTGAAGCAAATCCAGCGAGAAAGACCATTACTAAAAGAATTTTTGCGCTCTTTTTTTTACTACCTGCAAACAATAGACTCACCAATATTGAGAGCACAATTACCGAGTAGGCAGCAAAATCGTAATGCCCGGCAAAAGTTGAGGGTACCCGGGCATGCTCAGTAAGAACCAGACGCCATCCCTTTGCGAATTCTCTATTCATGGTTGAATATACCGGCCACTGCATGTACTTTTGGCCAAATCCGTATAGAGAAGTGAGAACCACTACGACAGAGAGGATTATGACAATTCTTCTTAGTTGTTTTGATGTCTTTACTGCTGAGAAAAAAATAAATGCGAGAGACATGTATTCAACTCTTCTGGCCCAGTGGAGAAAGAGTTTTGCGACATGCGATCCCTCTAGTGGTACGGTTTTTGTAATAAATAACGCAGATAGCGATGAAATGAATCCGATACTAAGATATAACATGATTGGAATGGTAAGAGGGTTCTTTTTAAGACTGACTTTTTTTCGAGCTAGCTGAATTAGCCAGAACATGACAACCACTGCGATAATGAGATCTTCTAATCTCAGTCTAACAATGTAGCCTGGCAACACATCTGCCAACGGCCACTTTGGATACAATGGAATAAATACCAGTAAAAAACCGGTAATAATATCTAGCGCGTGGGAATCAAGCCAGGTTGAAAGCTTTTTTATACGCTTCATAGGAGGTTTTCCTGCCTTGCAGTATACCAAAGATTATCATTCGGAGGAGCGCACCTAGTTTAAGAACTGCCCTTACCAGAATGAATTCGAGTTTGGTTTTCTTCTCAAATATTATTTTTATCGCCTTGAATTCTCCTACATATGCAGCCGTAGGTAACCCTCCAGAACTTTTATGGGATAAATGCGTTATTTTTGCTCTCGGTGCAGAAACGATTATCCAATTAGCTCGTTTTACTCTCATGCAAAATTCAACATCTTCTCCATACATGAAGAACTCTTCACTGAGGTAACCAACCTGATCTAGTACTTGACGGCGTATCATCATTGCTGTCCCACTTACCCAGCCAAGGTTTAACTCTTGCTTAAACAGTGATTGATCCCGAAGCTGATATGGCTTTAACAATCTTTTCACTCCGGGAATATCATCTATAAAGAACATCCAATGGATTACACGAACTAGAGTAGGAAGATATCCACCTTGAGGTTGAATTGTACCGTCTGCATTTAGAAGCTGACCGGTGACAATGCCAACATCCGTATTAGCTTGCATGATTCGTACTAATTCATCGATGGCTTGTTCATGGACCAATGTATCTGAGTTGAGCAGGAATATAAACTCACCATTTGCTACCGCAATTCCTTGATTGTTGGCTTTTGCGAATCCGAGATTATTATTGTTGATTATAAGCTTTACTTTTGGATAGCGTTTCTTAATCATTTTTACTGAATCATCTGACGAAGCATTGTCCACGATGATTAACTCCCAGTCAGATTTCATCGGTATCGATGCTATTGTCTGGGCGAGCAATTCCTGAGTATTGTGACTGATGATGATAATTGAAAGTTTCATGACTTTGAGGAGATAAATCTATCTTCTGCTTCAATTAGAGAAACAGACGGGCTCTACCAAGGCGGTATTTCAGTTGTTTTACATTTCGCTGTTTTATCACTCTTGCTGGAACCCCTCCAGCCAGAACGTTGGGTGGAATATCTTTTGTAACTACCGCTCCAGCTCCAATAACAGCTCCATCTCCTATCGTGACTCCGGGTAAAATCACAGCACGTGGTCCAATAAACACATAATTGCCAATCTTCACAGGTCTTAAAACGAGTTTAAAATCCTCGGTATGTATGTCTCGGCTTCCGTTATAGATCATCACATGAGAAGCGATGTCGACGTGATCACCTATTTCCAATGAGTCTCTTCCATCTAGTACAACATTGTCACCGATGATTGTCCCCGTTCCAACAGAAATATTTGTTGGTTCAAAGAATCTGCAGCCGATGTGGATATAGGAATTTATTCCGATTTTCACACCAGCAGCTTTGATCAAGATCTTGCGCAGTGTGTGCGAGGGTAAAAAACTCAACCACCACAACAGTGATGTCGTCATCTCTATTGAATAGCTTTTCATTCGGAAAGCTATTTTGTTGTTTGCTTCATTCCAAGTTAGTTGGTTTCCCATTCTGTCTTTAAATGGCGAGTTCATAGAGTACCTCCAACGTCTTTTTAGTTGCATTCTCCCATGAATAGCGTTCTGCTATCTTTTTACTTTTCATGGCTAATTGTTTTCTCTGGGATTCATTTAAATGAACTGCTTTGGATAAACCTGATGCAATGCTTTCTCTCAACCCTGGATCAACTTGAATTCCAACTTCTCCAGTTATCTCTGGAAGACTAGATGCATTTGATATCACGACTGGAGTTCCAACTTGCATCGCTTCGGCAACTGGTATTCCAAATCCTTCATATAAACTCACTAAAACCAGAGCTGATGCCTTTTTTAAAAGCACCCATTTTATATTATCAGTTACATAGCCAGTAAAGATGATTCTATCAGAAACACCAGATTTATTCGCAGTTTCAAAGATATCTTTGTAATGCCAGCCCTTTTTTCCTGCGATGACAAGATAAACGTCTGGTTGATCAAGCATTGAAAATGCCTGGATCATTTTTACGATGTTTTTTCGTGGCTGCAAAGTCCCCAAATACAGAAGATATTTATCTGGAATGTTTAGTTTTTCTTTCAAAGATAGAAATTCATCATCACCCCTAGCTGAACTAACCGGTTTACCCAATCCAGGATACGTAACTGTAATTATTTCCTCTGGTACTTGATAGTATTTTACAATTTCAGTTTTGTTGAAATTCGAAATCGTGAAAATGTGATCTGCTCTTTTTATTGAATCTGCTGTCCAATTCATTAATTTATATAAATCCCCTTTCTTAAACATTTCTGGATAATATAAATATGAAAGATCCATCACTGAAACTGCCAAAGGAACCGGACTATATTTTGGCGCGTAATGTCCAGGTGTGAAAAACACTGATATTTTTGAGCGGTTTAGAAATAGCTCTAACGGAAGCCGAAATCTCGTCCAGAACGCTTTCGGTTGAAGTGTGTGGTATTTCCATCTCATGGATGTCGGAGGCATCTCCTCACGAGCTTGAGACTTGAGATAGACTATGAAGTTATTACTACTGTCGAGCTTTTGAAACCCTTCAAGCAACTTATACGCGTAAATATTGCTTCCAACACGTCTGTTTATATTTGCTTCATTCCCATCTATTCCGATAGTCATGGAGACAGTATATCATTGGAGACCTCTTGAAACCTCTTGTTGTATACTCCATTCATGCATTTGCTGAAGATGCTTTTCATTAGTACAATTGCAACACTCATACTCGTTCGATCATTTTCAACTTTTTATAATTCCCCAAGACAAAATACCAATGTTCGTCAATTGCGCGAAATATGGCTCCACTCGCAGTACAACCTCAATGGGGAATATGAATTTTTTGGCAATATGAGCGATGAAGATCTGCGAACCTATGCCGCGCTTGAATATGTACAGGGCAAAGACCCCACTGAAATCAATTTTGAGGATCCACCGCTAGCAAAATATCTATTTGGTATTTCTTATTTACTCAGTGGAAATATTCTGCTGATACAATTTATTTTGAGCTTTGGCGTACTCTTGTGCACCTCTATCATTGCTAGGCAAATTGGTCTTTCACAGTCTCTTAGCCTCATTCCAGCGCTAGTTCTAGCATTTGACCCATTGTTCATTGAACGCAGCCAGACTGTTAATCTTGACATGCCACAATTATTTTTTATTCTTACTGCAATCTTGTTATTGGTGTTACCCAAAAAAACCAGGAGAGTACTCATTGCTCTAGGTATTGTTGTTGGTGCGGCAATTGCATCCAAAGCAATATTTGTTGGCGTATTGCTCTATCTCTATTCCATGTTTATTCTCTGGAGTAGAAAAGCTAAAGGGAAAGCTGAATCGATGTTGCTAATAACTCTTATGAGTCTAGGTGTATACCTCACTTCTTATCTTGTGTTTTTTATTAATCATTCGATTGTTGATTTTCTGTGGCTTCATGTTGATATTGCCCGTTTGTATCGATCGTATCTTCCCGACTATCCATGGTTTGAGATCTGGAGAATTTTACTAATTGGTGAATGGAGAACCTGGTTTACAGATCCACTCATCCAACCAGTTAAAGAGTATTGGGTTGCTTGGCCACTTAGTACCTTTTTAGCACTTCCCATTTTTGGGTATCTGACTTTAAAGCGACAAGTTAATAAAGAGGCTAGCACGATCTTCGGCTGGCTGATGCTCTACCTGCTGTTTCAATCAACTCATGTGGTATTTCCTCGATACATTTTACTTGCTCTTCCCTTATTGTATGTTCTGGTTGCACAAACAGTTATGGTAATTTATAAATATCAGCGTGGATAAAAACAAACTTGAAGTTTTTACTGTTTCTTAACCATACTACTTCTCTGCTGACCAATCCGCTCGTAGACTGCAAGTGTGTACTCTGCAGTCATATCCCAGCTAAATTCTTTTGCTCGTTGTTTGCCCTTTTCAGAAAGCGATTGACTATTATTGAGTGCTGATTCAATTCCAAATAATATAGCCTCAACACTCTCAGGATTTACCAATACAGCAGCATCCCCGGAAATTTCAGCTAAACTTCCTCTATCGGAGGTAACTACTGGACAGCCAACAGCCATAGCTTCTATGACAGGTAACCCAAAACCTTCATAGAGAGATGGGTAAATAAAACATGAAGCACCTGCAAACAGAGCTGGAAGATCCTGATCGCTTACGAATCCAATTGTTTTCACATTTTCTGCGGGCTTTATCCGTTTTCCCCAGCCAACATTTCCCGCAATGATTAATTGAAATTGTGAGTTGAGTGTCTTGAATGCGTTTATTACTCTCTCAAGATTTTTTCTAGGCTCCTGAGTACCTACAAACAAGAGGTACTTATTCTCAATCGAGTATTTACTCTTTACTTGCTTCATATGAACTTCTTGATCTTTATGGTTTAATTTACAAAAGTCATGAAAATGATCTGGTGCGGCTAGATACACGGTAAATATTTTGTTCTTAGGAATTTTGAGCAAATCAATAATATCTTGTTTGGTTGAGAGTGAGTCAGCAATGATCGCTGAAGCACTTTTTTTCACCCACTTCAGTCCTTGTTTATATGCTTTTATGGTTCTGGAATGCTGCTGTTTAGGAAATTTAAGAGGTGTTAGATCGTGAATGGTGGTTACGACTTTTGCATTTCTTGTCGGTGCTTGTATGTAGTCCCAGGTATGGAGAATATCGCACTCCCCTACCAGTCTTTCCACAGGTATGATATGTAATCGGTTCCAGATAATCTCCATGAGACCTGGGGGAAATGGAAAGGTTTTGTTTGCAAGTTTCAGATCTTTTTGCCTACGAAGCGAGTATCCAAAGAGGATGAATTCGTGATGAGGAGCACGTTTTAGCAATCTCGGTATGAGATTGTTGTAGTAGGTTGCGACCCCGGTTCCCTCGTAGATACTGGCCGTTACATCAATTGCTATTTTCATTCCTTAGCTCCCAGTGTACGTGTAATGCCAAACTAAAACACCTTGAAAACTTTTTTCCTGTACCTTTTCATAGCCATCCTTCTGAAGGTTCGTATTAATTGTTTCATATGGATCAAATATTTCTTGAACATATCTGATAAAGAGCACCTCTGTTGGCTTGCTTGAAAGGTTAATTGTATTTTTATCTTGAATTTTAATGTTTTTTGAATTATACATTTCAACTCCGGCTGATTGCGCAAGGTTGGGAATCATAATGAGTGAGTTCTGGTTCAATGAATTGGCATAGTTCATGACTCCTCTCCAGTCCTCTCGATGGAATCGAGTCAATAAAAGATATGCGGACGATGAAATAATGTTTGTTAGGATGAGGCCTGCAATTGCTAGTTTTCTGAAAGAAATTGTAAGCCTAGAAAATCCGACTGCGATGAGAAGATACACCGCAGGAAGAAGAAAAATAAATCGAAAGTAAGAAAATACCGGAACTTTTACCGCAATCAGAGCTCCAAGCGTAAGCGGCAAAAGTATCCATCCCAGCAGAATATTGGTAGTTTGATGATTATGTTTTAAGGCTCTGAAAATCGCTACAGCAGCTATAAGTATAGGGATAAGAAGCAATATTCCAAACACAATATTATTCTCTACAGATACCCGTCCAACCAGAAATTTCACAGGTACAAGAAGAAGCGATTTTGCAGATAATTTTCCAACGACATCACCCCACAATGGAAAATCCGAAGCGGTTGAAAGGCCGATTTTGAGCTGACTGGCTATGAGTGGCCAAAGAGGTACTGTGAGAAACAGGCTAACTATTGTTTGGATCGGTACAATAAAAATCAGAAGAGGAATGAGTAGCCATGGTTGATAATCGGCATAGAGCATGAGAGTAAGCACAACAATATACATGGTATTAGTCACTTTTGAGGGTTTTTGTTTTATCTGGAGAAGGAATAACAATGTAAGTGTTGAGAGAAATGCAGCAAGCGAATACATTCTGGCTTCTTGAGAATAATAGATATGCAACCCTGATGTGGCTAAAAGTACAGCACTTACTATCGGAATGAATCGCTCTTTCTGGTTAGCAGCGATCAACTTTCCAATTAAAAATATTACATACACCGTAGCCACTCCAAAAACGACGGATGGTAATCTCATAAAAAACTCAGACGAAGAAGTCACTTTTGACCATGACCAGAGCATGAGGTGGAAAAGTGGAGGGTGAAAATCTCCAACTGCATATACTGTAAGGAGTTGAGTGAGTGAATATTTGTTAACAGCTAAGACATTGATTGCTTCATCTAGCCAAAACGACTGTTGGATTGAGATCAGTCTGAGAATTATTGCACACAGTAGAATTAATCCAATGATCATGTAGTTATTTGCTAGAACATGGCTGTTGTTCTTACTTTGCACGAGACCCTCCAACATAGAGTTGCGAGATACCTACAAATTGTGCCAGATCTGTCACCAACTTAAAGATGAGAAATGATGGAGTATTGTGTTTGATTGCTTTCAATAGCCCTAACAGAAATGAAATGGGAAATGAAACTCTCAGAAGTGCAATTGTTCTGCCTATGATACCGAGTTTGTAGGGACGCTTTGCCATCCATTTTGCTTGATTGAATACCTCATGCAAGGTTTCGGGATTTTTGTGAAAGAATATGGCTCCGGGTGCATGGGTTGCTAGCTGGTTGAGCTTTTCAGCTATGCTCCAGTCATCCGTATAACCGATTTTGGTATTAAATCCGCCAGATTCATCGAATTTATCCTTTCTTATCGCTCTATATACCTTTTGTGAATCTGGTTGATCTTTTGGATGCATTCTTCCTTCTTTCCATCCACGGTTAAGTGACCAATTTCGAGCCCATTTATTCTCAAAATTTGCGACATACTCTTCCTTGCTAAATGTACCGACAGTATCTCCTTCTCGAATAGGTTTTGTCAGTAGATGGATAAATTTTGGGTTAAATGTCATGTCAGCATCAACAAATACAAGTATTTTCCCTTTTGCTTTTTTTGCTCCCTTATTTCTGGCTGCTCCAGGGCCACGATGTTCTTGAGTGAGCACTTTGATCCCTCTAACATTTTTCAATATTTTCCTGGTTTTATCTCTTGAACCATCATCAACTACGATGATTTCAATACTCTTGTAGGTTTGTTTCTTGAGAGAGTCTAAACAATCACTGATGCAATCTTGCTCATTAAAGGTTGGAATTATTACTGAAATTAGAGGTTCTCTATTTCTTAATATCATTATCTTTGATTATAATAAACTCGTATTTGGATACTACTTTTTCCCAGTTAAACTTCATTCTTGCGTCTTTGATATTTCGTTTTGCTTCAACAGAATTATTTTCATTTAACGCTCGCTCTATTGAGAGCGCATAGTCATCAACATCCTCTGGATTGCAATAGAAGCCAGCTCCTTCTAGCATCCAGCGTGATCTTGGATTATCCGTGGTGACGACTAGTTTTCCTGCTGCTAAACTTTCGAGAAAAACCATGGGAGAATTTTCTTGAGGAGAAGAAGGAAGCGTTACCAGCTGACAGGCTTTGTAATACTTGGGCATCTCGTTATATGGTACGCTCATGAGCCTAAATCGTTTTCCGAGAAGCTGTTTTCCTTTTTTTTCTAAGTCTTCTTTGAGTGGGCCTTGACCTAGAACTAATAATGATCCTCGATTTAAGTGTGCAACTGCCTTGATCGCTAACTCCACTCGTTTATAGGTAACTAGGGCGGAAGGGCAAAGAATGATTGGCTCAGAGAGATTGAGATTGACCTTCTCTGCATCAGAGAAAATATTTTTATCAATAGCGTATGGAATGTATTCCACACTTGTCCAGGGGGCGATTTTTTTCGCCCAAGCTGCAGAAGGCTCTGTCGTTGCCACAAATACGTCTGGTTTTAGATAAAGATTAAACCGTTCGTCCCAGCCTGGACCAGAATTCCCTATAACAAGTATTTTGTATCTCTTGAAGGGCTGAAACAATTTTAAAAGAAGCAGTTGCCAGAATCCATTTATCGGGATAAGCAGCTCAAAGGCGCTTCGTAAGATTAAGGGGATAGTTTTTAAGGTAAAGAGCAATACACTTCTGTTTGCTGAATCAAGAAACAGGCGCTTTTGAACCTTTCCAATGCGTGAGTCAGGAAGTGTCTCTTGAGGTTGCTGCACGTTCATGTTGAATGTTTTTATCTCAACGGTCTGCTTGCTGCTCTGGTTTCCGGCCTGAAATAAAGTGACGCTATTGTTTCGTCCTAAGCGGTTTGCGAGTTCATTCGTGAACGATTCTGCACCCCTACGGTTAATACCGCTATAGATATTCAGAAATAGGATTTTCATTTTTTGAACCTTCGTTTTAATTCACGAAGTGGAGTAAGTACTACAGCTGCAGTTCTTTCAAATTTACTTGGTTCAAACCAAGGAGAAGGGACAAAGTGTGGCCGATCCTCAAAAAACACCTCCGGAAGCTCTTTATCGTGGGCTTTAATTCCCTTTTCTATTTTTCTTTTTTTTGTTCTATCAATAACATCATCTGGGTTGGAAGTACGTTTCAGATGGGTCACATGCCAGTAGGCCACATCAACGAATTTCAATTTGTCGTCCAGTTCATTGATTTTATTTCCCTTTGCGTCGCAATACGCTTCATTCGGATAAATACCATTCCACATAAAGCCATCCACTTTCCGGTAGGCTCGAATTGTCAGATGTCCTTTTCTACCAAGTAGTTCATACTTACCCGCTGACTCAGGTTGATAGTGCCATATGTCACCTACGCAATTCCGAGTTCGCACGACGATTCCCAAGGTACTCACACTTGCGTTGTGAATCGCTGATGACATTTTGGTTAGCGCTGGCCCCGGCCAAATTTCATCTCCATCGACGAGAAGAAACCAATCTGTCTCCGTCTCGCTTACCATTTGATTTCGTAATTGCGTCAGCTGTCCTCTATCTGTAACTACTTTTTCTTTTAGCTCAATCTTGGGCGATGAAATCGATTGAATGATCTGCTTAGTTTTGTCTGTTGATCCAGTATCGTAAATGAATATTTTAATAACGGAAGGCAGTATTGATTGTATTGCAAACCAAATCCACTGCTCTTCATTTTTAATCATCATATGGGCTGTTATCATATTCTCACCTGTCTATCAGATTTCTGAAATTCCCTGAATACATAGGTTGCAAAAATCAATAAGACAACACCCTGAGTAATGACAAATGCGATTGAAGCGCCAATTTCCTGAAATTTGGGAATGAGAATGGAATCAGCAGTAATGATAAATATCAGTTGAATGAGAGAAACAAATGTAAATACTTTCGGTTTAGAAAAGAAGTAGAGAATGAGTGATGAAAACGGTGCCTGAAGCATAAGAGCGGCAAACCCAAAAAAGAGAATCTGAAGCACTGGAATAGATGGAATGTAAGCTGAACCGTAAAAAAGATTGACAATAAACGATGAGAATGGAATAGCTAATAAAAGTACGATACTCAGAAGAGTTATTCCAACGAGTGATTTTGTAAAATATTTCTTGGCCTTTTGAGATGACTCGAATCCTGCAAACCTGGGTGCAAATACTGTAGAGAGTGATCCCGCTAAAAATTGAATTGGTGTAAATAATCGAAATGCCGCTGCATAGAACCCAACTGATTTTGGGTCAGCGAGGTTGGCAAGAATGAAATTATCAATTCTTCCACCTATAGAAGCAAGCGCAAACCCCGCTGTAAGTGGAATGTTGTAGCGCAAGAATTGCTTAGCGATCATATTTTCATTTTTCACTTTTAAAAACGTTCGAGATGATGACATGATAAGCATCGCTGCTGCAACCGGGAGTGAGAAGAAATAGGCTGAAAGAATGCTGGTAAGTCTGAGCATTTTGTATGCTACAACAAGAGCAAGACCTGTTAATCGTAAGATTGGAATGAGGATAATTCCGAATGCTGCTTTCAGAAACTGCTTTCTGGCTTGCAGATGAGAAATTGTAAAGGTGTAGAGAAGATGTAACGCTGTTCCGATTCCTACCAGCATCATAATGAACGGCAAAGAGTTACCAAAGAGAAGCTTTGACAGCATACCTGCAAACGAGGTTACAACGATAACAATTGCCACACCAATGACAAGTTTGAATTTTAGGGTAAATTTCAGGAACTGGCTTGCCTTTTGTTCATTTCGTTCTAGCTCTTTGGCTACATGACGAATAAGGGTATTGTTGATCGCGATATCGAAGATATCGGCAAACATAAAACTGGCAGCAGTTGCAAGAGAGAATAGCCCCAACGTTTCTGGTCCGGTCAATCTGGCTACAAGAATGAAGAAAATAGCGGCTATAACAGCCGACACCCCAGTTGCTACAGTCATATAGGTAGCGTCTATTGCCGTTTGAGTATTCGCGAGTTTAAGTAATTTGCGTATCATCGTGTCTTTATTAATTGTATCAGAGGTGAGCGAGAGAACCTATTTGCATTGAGGCTCATAATATGTCAGAGTAGATATAGAAAGAACTCGATATGCTTAGATTTCTTCAATTGGTTGGGGTTCTCCTTTTTTTATCAATTTTTCTTGGTACTGGACACATTTTGGTTACTCAAGGAGGTTTCCAATATATCTGGCAGATGTTTTGGCTCGGATTTGTCATTTGGATGTGGGGAATGACTATTCTTATTCGTCTCAAAGATCGGGAAAAAATACAGGAAAACTACCGCACCAAAGACGCCCTTTTCTATGAGCAGCAATATAAATTAGAGCGGTTAAAAATCGCAGCAATGTCGGCGCTCATTGCTGTAACGTTTTTTTATTCATCGATCTCATGGTTTTTCCAGGATAATCTTATAGTTTCGATTCTTATATTAATAGGTACGTTTCTGGTTTCATATGGAGTACAAAATAAGATTCTGGGTAGGATCACTGAAGAAGAGTAGTATCTTATTTTGATTTTTATTTGTTATTGTTCCGAAGGTTCGATTACATAGCTCATCTTTCCGTCTTCATACTGCACTGTAACTTGCAGTTCAGGTTTGACTGCTGAGAGTCTTTTTTCATACAACCAGCCAAACTGTCCATCGAGATAACTGTTTACTGGTTCCTGATTTCTTACCGTTAGCAGATAACGATACCCATACAAACGGCACTTATCTTTGCTTTTAACTGTAAATGTAAATGGTCTGTTGTGAACGTCCAACAATACTTTATTGATTATTTCTTTTTTCTTTTGAAAACCTCCTGAGTGCCTGGCTGAAAGCAGAGTTTGGGTATTAGACAGTGCGTAGAGTAACAATCCACCAATAATAATCCACTTTAATATTGCGCTTCGTCTTGATACGTCTCGAAAAGTCAAAGCGATGATCATGAAATATGCCGGGAAACTTGGTAGTAAGTAGTATTCATTCAGTTGTCCTGTATACCAACTCTGCTGATTTGCGTTGATGCGAAACCAGAGCAGACCAAGAAGATTCGTCAGCACTAGTATGAGTACGAGTTTCTCCCCTGTTCCTGAACGACGTTTTATCATAGAGGCTATCGAGATCAGGATAGGTATTGAAAATACTGCGGAAGGAATGGTTCTCTTCTGAGCATAGTCTCTACAAAGTGTTAATTCGTCAGCGATATCTCTATTTGGGTGTACATAGATGAGCCTTGAAGAGGTGTTGAGAGCGAGACTCCCTACGTCTTGTACTGACTGCATGATGGATGTTCGCTGCTTCTTTTGCGAGACGAATGATATTATTGCGTTGGTATTGAAATACTCGTGTCGCAGCTCAAAGAGTGCTAATGGCGTTTGCAGCAGGAGAAATACTGTAATACTCAGCAGTGCTTGTTTTTTCCTTAGCGGAATTTTCAGCAACAACCAACTCACAAAAACAAACAGAAATAATGCAGCTGATGTCATGTGAGCATGGAAGGCAATTGCCAACGTAACCGCAAGCAGGTACGTCCAGCGGAGTTTTCCTTTTGAGATTTGATACACGCAAAAGAATGCCATTAAACTCAACAAGGGTATTGGGCTTGCGTTCCAAAATTTTCTATCGTAGATAGTAACCAAGAAGGAGCACGCCCACATGAGGGAAGCTATGAAACCGACTTTGCGATCCCAAATTTTTGTTGTGACTAAGTACAACAAACCGGTTGTGACCACACCCAGAAGTGACATCAATGCTCCCACTCCAATAGGATCTCCGTGGAAAATCGCAAACGGCAAAGCCATGAGCCAGACGTAAAGAGGCCCTAATTGCATTCCGGTTCCGGAAACCGGACCACCAATCAAGGGAATGTGATATCCCGTAGAAAGATTATATGAAACGTAGGCCCAATACTCCTCATCGAGCGTCCAGTGAAGGAGATCTCCGAGCTTGTAGAAGCGAAAAAAAATGGCCAAAAGGAGAATACCTATTAACGGAAAAAGTTTATAAACGAGTTTCCTACTACTCTTTTGCTGCTTTGGCTTTTTCATTTTGGGCAAGTAAGAATTGCGTGAACTCGTCGTTGATCCAGCTATTGATGATTCTGGCGTTGGGAACTATGCAATGCCCTCCGATTTCACCATCTTCGTGTTTCAACACTGGTCTTCGTACATATGGCAGAGTTTTCGCATAGCCTTCGTTGTAGAGTGTATTTAATTTTGTATAAACATTGTCAAACTCCAGACCTTGCTCTTTGCAAAGTCGATGAACAAATTTCTCAAATATGATATTCCATCCGTAGTAGGTTGTTGATAAAATCTTGGCTAGCTCAGACTCTCTAGGTGAATTAAATCTGACTGTTTTGACTCCTAAGTCTTCAAAGTGCAGCTTGGCTAACTGAAATGCTTCATCATTGATCGGGCCGATGATCTTGTCAAGTTCAAACAAATATTTATATAGATCTGGGTGTTTGCCAATAATTGGAGCGTGCACGATAAGCGTGTTGGTTGCACTATAAATATCTTCAGTAACTCCTGGCTCGACAGATGAATCATTAATAACTAACTTCGGGCGTAATTCATTG
Source organism: Candidatus Chisholmbacteria bacterium (assembly GCA_963704905.1). Lineage (GTDB taxonomy): Bacteria > Patescibacteriota > Microgenomatia > UBA1400 > Chisholmbacteraceae > CAVPHZ01. The sequence goes on along the minus strand of CAVPHZ010000002.1, from coordinate 81,684 downwards.
ATAGCATCGATTGCTGTTTGCTTAAAATTCTCATTGAATGGAAAACATAAATGAAGAATATCAATCTGTTTTCCGCTGAGCGTGTCTTCCGAACGAGTTCTCCAGTAGACTTCATGCTTCTTCTCACACAGCTTTTTTATTGCGCCTCCGACCTCTCCCATTCCGATAATACCTACTATCATGCGTCCTCTTTCTTATATGACAGATACTGAGATATAAATTGTCCAGATAACGCAATGTATATTGCTACCCAAGCAACCAAACCAAGACCTTTAAATACCAATGGTTTATATTGACTCGCCTGAGTTATAAGAACCGAGATGGGGAACACCTGGTAATAGCTGTGTATTACTGTGTAGAGTCCAATGGTGTTGAGAGCAATCATAGCGATGGTCATGACTTTAAGAATATTAATTTTATAACGATTTGAAATGTTCCAAAACCCAAATGCGATTAAGGTGAGATGAGCTGCCAGGTTGGGAAAAAAGTACCTTCCCTGTAATCCGTGTGAAAATCCTATCGAACGGATGAGCATGAAATCCCACATCAACAACCAGTATATATACCAGGCAGAGGAAAATATGAGTAGCAGAAATTGCCAATCTTGAGTTGTTAACTTTCTCAACTTAAATTGGCTCGCGATGTATTTTACTAAGCCGATGAATGAAATTGCAATAGCCACTTTAATTGCCCGAAGAACATTAAGTGGCAAGACAACCCCCAACCATTTGAAAACCCCCCAATACCAAGGAAAAGTCTCTCTATAGAGCTGGGGAAATTTTTGTAAGAGATAGTCGGTTATCGTTAGGTCGGCCGATGCAGCTGAAGCAGATCCAGATGGCCAGGCAGGAAGCTTGCCGCCTCGTATCCATTGCTGAATAAATACCATCCCGCCAAAAAGAACCAGTGCAAAGAGAAAGGGAATAACTTTCTTGACTGCACTAGATTGCCTGTCCTTGCGAAAGAGGATTTCATAACCAAAAACCAGTATCGGAAGCGGAATAAACGGATAGAGTAATTGCTTGGTGATGATACCTAAACCGATTACCAGGCCCATAGCGATACTGCTTGCAAGGGTGATTCCTGTTCGCAGGCTTCTGACCATCAACCAGAGCAAAATTGTGGCTAGCAGATTCATTAAATTATCATTATTTATACCTGCATTCAGGAAGGTAAACATTGGCTGAAATGAAACAAACGCTGCGATAGAAATTGATAGCAACCCATTCCGGGAAAATATCTCCTTGGCTAAAAGATAACTTATCCATACGGTTGCTGTGCCCATGATTATCGATATATATCTTGTCAGAAATATGCGGACGAATATGTCTGAATTCATTCCAACTCTATACCCTAGACTACTAATGATATAGAACAGCGGTGGATATCTGGCTGCTTCTTTTTTGACAAATTCTGTACGAAAACTATGGGGAAGCGTTGAAAGCTGATATTCATAAATTCCCGTTGTTGTTGTACCAAAGTCAATGTTGTACTCCGGGTGGTAGGTGAAGGCGTTATTTCCCATATCATCACGTAAGGTGCCTAACAGCCGTTCCGACTCGTACACTTCTTTGGAAAGATCGTTGCCCGCGAATGTTCTGCTATTTGTTTCAGCATAGTATTGCACCTGAGCAAAATGGGCTTGCTCGTCGGGTGTATGCCATATGGGAATAAACGCCGACCATACCACACCTTTGAAAAAGGTTACTAACAGCAGTAGAATAAGTAAGGTTTTTTCAGTGGATTTCATTCTTGTATAGTATACAATCTGTGGGGTTATGAAAACTGCATTGGTTACCGGCGGAGCTGGATTTATCGGATCGCATCTTTGTGAACGACTTCTTTCAGAGGGAAAGAAGGTTATTGCTGTTGATAATTACATTACGGGAAACAAGAAGAATATTGAGCATCTGAAGCATAATGAATCTTTCACTTTACTCGAAGCAGATGTTTCAGAGCCTGTCAAAAGCTATCTCAGCTCCAATCTTCAGATTGATGAACTGTTTCATTTTGCCAGTCCTGCAAGTCCACGGGGTTATATGGATGAGCCGATTGCAACATATAAGGTTAACTCATTTGGCACTCATTACTTATTAGAGTATGCCAAAAAAAGCAATGCCAAATTTCTCTATGCCTCAACTTCTGAGGTGTATGGTGATCCGCTGGAACACCCGCAGAAGGAGAAATACTGGGGGAATGTCAATCCCATTGGTGTACGCGCCTGTTATGACGTTTCAAAGCGGTTTGGTGAAATGGCGGTGACCACATTTGCACGGAAGTTTAACCTCGACGTTCGATATGTGCGCATTTTCAACACGTACGGGCCACGAATGGATCCCCGTGACGGCAGAGTCATACCGAACTTTGTCATGCAGGCATTGCGCGGTGAACCGCTTACCGTTCATGGAGATGGAAGGCAAACACGAAGTTTTTGTTATGTGACTGACTTAGTTGAATTTATCATCCGGGCTATGGATTCGCCTCAAGCTCGAAATACTCCTATTAACATTGGTACCGATAAAGAATTCACGATGCTTGACCTGGCTTTACAGATTAAAAAACTCACCAATACATCTTCAAATATTGTGTATGCGAGGGCCCGGGAAGATGATCCTGCCAGACGGAAACCGGCATTGGCTAAGGCAAAGCAAATACTTAAGTATGAAGCGAAAGTAACACTCGATGATGGCCTCAAATCGACCATTGATTACTTTAAAAAACAGATTTAAATTCTTGAGTTATCTTCATCTGCGCCACTGCTAGAGCGACGTCATTCGCTGATGTTCCAGATCCAGGAGAAAAATATATTCAATACCTGGCTTTTTCAATAGATCGAGGGCTTCCTGACTATATTCAACATTCCCCGAACGAGTAATTAAGAGCAGATGATTATAACCACCGGGCAACAAGCTTGAGGCTCCGCAACATACCTGTACGCCAATTCTGCCGGTGTAGGTTTCTCTGGTTTTTCTCTCAAAAAAGACCCCCAGCAGATTTTGATCCGCTTGAGAAAGGCTTCGATAGGTAGGATGACCAACAATTAATCCCGGATCAAAAAAGGAAACATGATATTCATGCGCCATGCTTGACCAACGATCGATGTATCCGCTAACCTGTTTCATAAAAGTATTGATGTTCTGTATTTTTGGTTCCTCAACAATGGTTAAGGCGACGTAGGTGTGAAGTCCATACTTGTGTGCTTCACTCACTGTTTTTTTTGTCCAGCGAATGAGCATTTCCTCAGAGCTGGCATCAGCCTTGGGCATGTATACATTTCCATCCAAATCAATAGCCAATCCAACAAAAAGTAGTATGGTATTGGCTCCTTGTGATTCTGCCTGACTCATTAGTTCGGTTAGCTGTTTATCACTTGTAGGGATTTCCTGAGCAATACTAATAATTTTTTGTGGAATTGGAGTTGAGATTGTCACCGGTACGAGATCTTTATTCTCAATCAGCTGAACCAAACTTTGCGATGATGCAGGAGCGATATGAGCCTCTGGATTGTTCTCAAATAATAAGCGGTAATGTCCAAAGATAATGGCTCCAGCAAGTACGAACGGGAAAAAGATAAATAGCAGATCATCTTTATTCACAGTGAAGATATTATACATCCTCATCATCATCACCACCTTTAACGTTCAACTATCCCGTATAATATCTTCGTCATGAATAAATCATCAATCGTTCATCGTCTTGAATCTACGCTTGGGTTAGATGTCCGTTACTTCGGTAAGAATTTTACATGGATGAGCATCGGGCAGGGTGTATCTGCACTTGCATCATTCGTTACGGCAGTTGCATTCAGCCGTTTTCTATCTAAAGAGCTTTTCGGACAATATACATATACTCAATCTTTATTTCAGTTATTTGGTTTTTTTGGTTTATCTGGAATGGGTGTAGCTGTCGTTAGAGCAGTGTCAAGGAATCGAACCTTTATACTTCCTCAAATGATTTTATTGACTTTTTTAAGTTCAATTTTTGGAATGATTACTTTAGTTATATTTGCAATTTTTATTGTGGATACAGTTGTTGCAAAACCCTTACTCCTTTTAGCTTTTGTATTCCCTTTTTATCATGGATTCAAGCTATACAGTTCAGATCTACAAGGTAAAAAACAATTTCGCAGGGAAAATTTACTTAATTTGATACCAACAACTATTACATCTGTTTTACTCGTACTTTTGTTATCAATCGGTATTCGTTCTGTCCTTGTCCTCATAGCTGTTTCAATTATTCCTGAGGTCTTATTTCGAGCGTTCTATACTCTTACAGTCATTCAAGGATATTCACTCCAATTCTCCCTAAAAGGAATTAAGAAAGATGCTTTATACGGATTGAAATTGAGTATTACTGAAATTCCAGCTCTGGTAGCATTCCATTTTGACAAAGTGCTCATTGGTGCTTTCCTTACCGTTGAAGACTTGGCTATATTTTCATTTGCAGTAGCTATTCCTGAGCTACTTAAGGGTTTCTTGAAAAACATTAGCTCACTATCTCTTCCAAAACTTTCTGAGCAGAAACAAGATGTTTTTCGATTGTCAATCCGTAGACATTATTTGACCTATACTCTATTTCTCTTACCGCTTGTTGGAAGTTACATCATTGTAGCTCCCTTTCTCTTTAAGTTGCTTTTTCCTGAATATTCCGAATCTATCTCACTGTCGCGTCTTTTTTCAGTTTCTTTACTAGCATTACCTATGAATCTGATTACTAGTTTTTTTCAAGCGCAGGGATTTTCTAAAAAACTGCTAAATTTAAACTTACTGTACTCAGTACTACAGGTATCCTTCTTGCTCATACTTACCCCAACATATGGTATTCTAGGTGCAATTTTAGCTCGTATAATTTCAAGATTTTCAATGAGTACTTATGCTTGGTATCAATTTTTAAAAATTGATTCACAAACAACTTAGTAGGATTAATTAGTCATTTTTTAGCATCAATGTTGTCCCATATCCCATATGCTTGAGTAAAGGTAATCGTGTGCCCAAATCAATTAATTTGTATATTGGAAGTATTGCTGTTATGTATGTTAGTAAATACGGTGGTACTAAACTAGGAGCCTCAATGGATTCAATTTTCAGATTCGCTTTCTTTAATCTCTTACTAAGCGTCCAAGGATATCTCCAAATATGGGGTAAATTTGTTCCAGCATATCCCTCATTGACCCCCTCACTTCCTAAACTAATAATAATTCTGAGCAGTCCTCTAACTATGTGGAGAGGAGTAAATAAGCTTAATTGCCAATAGTTACCTCCTCCTAGGAGTGGTATTGCACACCAATTTAGACAGGTTGGTACTCCTATTATTATCCACCCTTTTGCGATACGTTTTAACTCTGACAACCCTCTATCAAAGCTTGGTAAATGCTCTAGTACATGGCTGGAAACTACAAGATCAATTCTTTTTGTTTTAAGCGGTATATTTTCGGCATCACCGAGGACAAAATGGATGTTTTCGTTTACACCCAGGTGTTTTGCGAACTGTTTAGCGGCAACGATGTTTGATTTTGAAATCTCGACAGCCACTACTTGAGTATTCTTTTTGGCCATGAGCGCACTCAAAACACCCTCTCCTGAACCAATATCAGCAACAATTTGCCTTGGTGTCACATGCTTTAAAAATGAATCGTAACTTTTTTTATGGATATATCTTCGCTGATGAAATGGAGACGAGAAACGCTTCTCAATAATCTTATCGGCAAAGTGAAAGTATTTAGTTTTAATTGGGTTGGTCTGCGGCATCAGCCATTCTTAGTAATATACAAATAATATTTGATTTTTTTAATGATTTTTTTACTTGCATGCCCATCTCCATATACATTACTTGGTCTAGCCATCTTTTTGTATACCTTTTCATCTGTCAGTAGCTTTGTAACTTCTTTTATTATCATCTGTTTCTGTCTTCCAATGACTTTCAACACACCAGCTCTAACCCCTTCTTTTCTTTCTGTTTTTTCCCTTACAACAAGCGTTGGAATACCCAGATATGTTGCCTCTTCTTGAATTCCTCCAGAATCAGTAATGATTAGATCAGACATTGCCAGTAAATGCACCATCTCTGAATATGATGCTGGTGGGGTAAGCTTGACGTTTTCTCTATTCTTAAATATTAGGTCCACTTGACTTTGAATAACAGGATTAGGATGGACTAGGTATGTTATGTTAACTGGAAATTTTTTCGAAATTGAAGCAACAGCTTTCAAGATTAATCCAATATGCTTACCCCAACTTTCTCGACGATGTGTTGTCAGAAGAACATTCATTGATGATTTAAAAACGCGTTTATTTCTCTTTAACTTTTCCTTTTTCATCATGATAGCTAACGCGTCGATACCTGTGTTTCCAGTGATAGTGATTGTTTTTGATTTGAAATTCTCTTTAAGTAAGTTCTCTTTCGTCTCCTGGGTAGGAGCAAAATGGAGATCAGATATGTGGTCCACAAGCAACCGTACTACTTCTTCCGGAAAGGGATGGTGTTTATCGTATGTGCGAAGCCCTGATTCGATATGTGCGACAGGAATCTTGAGATAGTAACCTACGAGTGCGGCAGCAAGATCAGAAGGTGGATCTGATGGGATTGCAACCATAGATGGATTATATTTAGCCAGAATGCTCGGAAGCTTTTCCAGAACTCGAGTTGTTATTTGTGTAAGCGACTGCTTTTTTGACATGATTTCTAAATCTTCATTTGACTTTAACCCAAACGCGCCAAGCGCCTGATCAGTCATCTCTGTATGCTGACCAGTACTGATGATCACCGGATTGAGTCCCTGTTTTTTTGCTTCAAAATATACTGGAGCAAGCTTGATAGCGGTTGGCCGAGTGCCGATGATGATTACAAAATGTTTACGTGGTTTTTTCATAAACTTCAATTGTTTTGGCAACGATATTCTCCCAGGTGTAATTATTCAGAACATACTCTCGAGCTCGCTTGACTTTAGTAGATCGATTGGGATCTGTCAATGCTTTGAAGATATCGTCGGCTAACATTTGAATTTTCTTTTTTTGGAAGTAATCCACTTTGCTTTATAGGTTGAAGTAGATGAAGAAAGAAAATCAGTTAAATACCCTTTGTCTCTTCCAATGAGCTCAGCTAGTCCACCAAGATTGCTTGCTATTACTATTCTTCCTGCCATCATTGCTTCTAAACAAGCCAAACTTCTCGCCTCTGCCGTCGAAGGAAATACTATTCCATCATACTGGCTCATTGTTTGAATCACTTTGTCGTGCGAAATAGCACCTTTAAGAGTTACTACGTCTTCAACATGCAACTCTTTTATTAATGTTTTAATTTTTTCCCGGTTGTATCCATCCCCGTATAAGTCAATTTTGACCGCTGGTAGCCTTTTCTTGATAAATGGTGCAGCTTGCACTATGTAATGAACGCCATTTTTGTCCACCAATCTACGAAATGTTGCAAGTGAATATCTTTCTGGTTTCATTGGACTCAACTTGGTTTGCTCAACACCATTGGAAATAACATTCATTTTTGCTGAATCCATGTGTTTCAGTGCAAGGTCAGCAAGCTCTTGGCTTGTCGCTATCGCTTGATCTGCAAGTTTGAGTGATGCGATGCGGTAAAACTTATGGAATAGTTGTCCAGACTTCGAATATTTTGGCTGATCTAGAATTCCATGACCTTGAATTGTCAAAACAAAAGGTTTGCGATGAATCTTGGCAGAAAAACCTGCTAGCGTGGCTAACTTTGACGCGTAATGTGAGTGCACGATGTCTGCATCTCTCACTTTGTTATTGAGTAGTGTAAAATGTCCAATCCAATCTGTTTTTCTTAGTCGATAGACATCAGGTTCATTACGCTTTGGAGGAAGTGGTTCAGTGGTAATGACCTCAGATTGATATCCTAATTTATAGAGCTTCTCCCGAAGCTTTATTAAGTGAATTTCTGCCCCGCCAATCCTTGGAGCATATGAATCAATTGTAAAAAGAATTCTTTTTCTATTTTCCATACCTCTAGTTACTTTTTTATCTTCTTTCGGAAGAGATTTTCTCCTAACTGTTCAAAATCACGTTCGATTGCGGAACGCAATTTGCTCAAATCATGCGAGACATGAAACATCTCTTTACGGTGGTCAGAAAAATTTCCATACAGCAGTCCATTCTCGCTTAAGCTCTGTGAAATATTCTCGTATGCAACAAGCGGTCTGAATAAATGCTCCATTACTTCAGTTGCAATACATATATCGTGAACAGGGAGTTTGGGATAGATATTGTTTTCATCAACAATGATTTCCTCGGCTTTTATCCCATACTTTTTGAATCTGTACGAGGCGAATTCCAGTGTCAAGCAGTTTATATCCAGAAGATACACATTCACTCCTTTGTCTCGCATAGCAAGCTCAAAAGAGAGATACCCTAGTCCGCATCCATAATCTACAATGATAGGATTTTTCTTAGAGTTATTTCTAAGCAATTTTGCAGCAGATATTTGTGACAACAAATTTTTACTATTAATTGAGATTTTGTGAAGCTTACTGTCTATGCTGAGGAGTATTTTTTGCCACTCCCCCTTTTGAACAAGATTGTTGAACATTTTGACATAATCAGTAAATGTTGGTGTTTTTTTGGGAAATGAATACGAAATTAACCTAAAAACTTGAAGGAGTGCATGAAAACGGTACGCCTTAATACTTCCTTGTTCATCATTGTCGTCAAATTGAAGTCTGAATAAGTTATGAACATTATCAGCAAACTCGCGGTACTCTGGACTTGAAAAGTCAAATCGATATTTAGTATCGATATATTTTTTCTTCATGTCTTTAGTTGTTATATTTAAGGTCTGTGACATGAATTCGATAAAATCTATTTCTATCTGGTTTAGAGGAATAAATGTATTACTATTTATCCTCCAACCTAGAATTTTATTTCGTTTTCTCATGCTATATCTTTCAAAATATTTTTCGCTCTTTTTTCCCAAGTATACTTGGTAGCAATTTTCTTGGCTAGCTTTGCTTTATGCAATGATTCCTTTGGATTATTGATCACCCAATTTAATGCTGCAGATAGAGATTCTGGGTTGTCTGGCATGAAAAAAGTAACTTCTTTTTTAAATACAATTTCAGTGATAGCCGACACTCTTGAGGAGATTATCGGAGTGCCGGATGCCATGTATTCGAACAGTTTTAGTGGAGAGGTGTCCTCACTCCCTTTATGGAATTTAGCAGAATTGGGAAGTATTAAAATATCTGCAGCCCTAAGCCAGATTGGAATTTCATTGTACGGGCGGTGTCCGCTTAACTGAATATTTTTTAGTTTTGTTGTTTCCTGGATTGAAGTTTCAATCGAGGAATCAAGATCACCCCAGCCAACCAAGTAAAAATGAACCTTTGGTGTGATCTTCACTGTTTCAAATAGAGTTTTTACTCCTTTCCAGATATAAAAATTACCCGCATAAAGCGCTATTTTTTCATTTTGAGATAGGTTTAATTTTTCTCTTGCTTTAGATCTGTCTATATTGATGAAAAATTCCTCTCCAACACCATCGGGGGCATATTGCGTTATTGCCCCGAGTTTTTTCCATGCATTTTCCATCGTTCTGGTGATTGTAATAATTTTGAATGAATTTCTGGCAAGTGTTCTGTTAATGAAATTGTTGTTTGGACTATCGTGTGATTCGAAATAGACTCTACGATGTAAAAAACCTCTCAACACAGCTACTGTCTTACTGCGGGTATAAACCATTTTTTCTCCAATTGTTAATATTGCAGCGAGGATCCCAAAACTGAGCTCTTGGATAATATACGCAAGGTATCCTGGAAAACCAATTACCTCTAGAGGATACAAGTCCAGGTTGATGAATTTGCTGACAGGAAACCTGTGTTTTAGGTTGTAGTATTCATAAGGATCCACACCCCTTAACTCCTTGTTCTGCAGAAAACGAAATGGCACTATGAGTTTGATATCTATATTAAGAGATGCAAAGGCATCACACATTTTCATGATTTGAATGCCGTTGGCTTTTTCTGTTGGTATTCGAGCGTTGGCGATGTAGGTTATTTTCATTGTGTTAAAAGTATGTTTTTCATATCCTGAACTGCTCTAGCTAAGGTATGGTTTTTCACAATCTGCTTGCCATCTCTGACTAAAGCGTTTTTTTTGTTAGGATGCTCAATAAGAAGATTGAGTTTACTTGCAAATTCTTTAGCAATTCTTTTCTCATCGTCCTGTTTAATAAGCATTTGTTTTTGAATTTGCGAAAAAATTGAATGGGCGCCATCCGTATCCGTTGAGAGAACAGGCTTGCCCATTGCCATAGATTCCAGATAGATGCGACCAAATTCTTCAGTTCTGGATGGAACTACTGACGATGTCAATGCTGTTTAAATAAATCGGAATTTCCTCTGTTTGGCACCTTCCCCCACTACAGTTACCAGGCTAGAATAATTACTTTCATTTATTTTACTCTCGAGTTGATATAACAAAGGACCATCTCCAATGATTACAACATGAATATCTTGTCTTATTCGATGTATTGCATCAATAATGGCTGGTAAGCGGTCTGCTCCTTTTCTCTCGGACAACCAATGGATGTAGCCCACAATATACTTTTCCTTAATGTGAAGTTTGTTTTTTATTGGTTCTTTTGTTGTGATGTTGGAAGTAAAGCGTTTGGTATTTACCCAATTTCTGACAAGTAACTGATGTTGATTACTCTTGAGACCCCATATATCCTTGCGTAATAGGCTTTCATTGTCGCTGTGCATGTCACAAGCTTATCAACAATTCTTAGAGCAAAGTTGGTTGGCCAATCTTGGGTTAATTTTCTTGCAATATTGGTAATATTAAAGGGTTGTTGATACTGAAGCTCCTTTACACACATCCAAAGTAGAACCCTACCTCCATGAATTGAAGTAATAAGTTTGGCTAGAATTGCGCTAGCAAAAGTATAGTGACAATAAAAAGTAGTGTAACCATTAGCTTGCAGTTTTTTAAAATGTTTATAGCGTTCGATCATTCGATAAAAAAGATTGTGAGGTTTTTGAACGAAAGAGCTGTTGATATGCTTTAGTTCAACCACAGAATTTCCTTTTTCAAAAAAAACAAACACATCTACGCTTTTCGCCAGCTCCTCTATCAGTTCGTATAGATGAAGATAGTGAGAAGCAGTCATTGGGTTGTGCTCCGGTAATACAAAGCAGATTTTGTTTTTTGATTTCATTTCTTTTTTCATAAATTATGAAATAGTTTCTCTCCAGGATTTCATTAAGTGATTCACATTTTTATCAAAATTGAGTTTTTTAATTGCTGACTTTTTAGCTGTATTTGCAAAATGCTTTGCCTTTTTTTCATTCTTGAGTAATTCAAGTATTCCACTAGCAAGAGATATGGAATCAGCTTTTTTTACAATTCGAGCAGATTTTCCATCAATTAATAAATCTGTCACACCATGCACATCTGTGGAAACAATTGGCACGCCAGTAAGTGCTGCTTCCATGATTACTCGAGGAAATCCTTCATGTAACGATGGTAAGACAAAAAGATCAGTAGTTGCATAGTAAGAAGGCAATTGGTTGTATGCGACTGAACCTACGAGCTTAATATGATTTTCTAGTCGAAGATGGGATATCTTATTGTTGATGTTCTCCTGTAACGGACCTTTACCAACGATGATCAATTTAAGGTTAGGATAGGTATTTACTACTTCTTCCATCGCATCGATGAGCCCTAGGTGATTTTTCTTTGGTAGTAATCCTCCAACAGCGAGCACCATAGATCCATTCCCTACCAATGATTGTTTTAAGCTTGGGTTTTTCTTAGCACTGATAAACATTTGCTGACTCTGGCTGCTTGGACTAATTGGAATGGTTGTGATAATGTTTGGGTCGATAAATAGCTTATCGACGAGATCGTTTCTATCTCCTGAATTATCAGTGCGAATGCTGTCGGCGTTCTTTAATGCCCATATGCCAATTATTTTCAAAATATAATGATGAAGTTTTAACGCTATCCAGTTGGGATCCAAAAGCTGCAGATCGAAGACACTTATTTGGATTTTAGGCGTGCTATTGCTTCTGGCCAACAAGGAAATAAAACCGAGTATCGGATCGTTCGCGACAATGATATCTATTTTTTCCTTGCAAAGTTCTTTTGTCATGAACAGCATTTTTAAATATGAGAAAAGCTTGTTTCTTCCACTTACGCCAAAGATGTCGATTCCTGCTATTGAAAGAGGTTTATATTTCTTTTGTGTGGAAACGATCACCTTTAACGATGTGGTGTGTTTTCGATAGGCTTTGAAACGCTCGAGAGTATCTCCTTCACCATGTGTGTTAAACAGTGATTCATCAAGACTTAGGATGAGTACATTCATATAACATTCTCAAGTAATTGAATGTGATTTTTCCAAGAATACTGTTTTTGGGCGAAGGTTTTTGCTTTTATTGTTTTGTCTGATGGCGTTTTAATCGCTTTTGTTAATCTACTCACATCATCGAGTGGAACGAATGTGCCAAAATCTCGAATTGTTTCTCTATTAGCTTCAATGTCACTTGCAATGATTTCTGTTCCCAATAGCATTGCTTCGATGAGTGTGTGAGAGAGTCCTTCGTAGTCTGAGTATAGAATGAGTGTTTGTGCGCTGGCTATGTGTTTTTGCGTCTCCTCTGTTGAGAGCCGTCCGAGAAAGTGAATCCATTTTTCAGCGTTATGCTGTTTAACTAGTTTTTTTAGAGCTTTTTCTTCAGGTCCTTCACCAATTATAGTCAATGACCAGTCTTTCATTTCTCTAACCTTGATAGTGGCCAAGATAATTTTATTGATATTTTTCCAGGGAACTAACCGGCCTACAAATATAAGTTTTTTAGAATCTTTTTTAACTGAAGCACTATCTACAACAATCGCGTTGGGAATCACGTTAATCTTTTTGTCCGGAAGCTGATAGGTTTTTACCAGAAATGTTTTAAGATACTGAGATGGTGCAATTATCTCATCTGACAGAGAGAGTGCTATTCTTTGTGCAAGAACTTGCAGTTTTAGATTTAGAGGTAGTCGCTGATTGATAAATGAATCCAGATCACTTTGAGTTTGGCCATTTATGCGAGCGTTCTCCCAAGCCTCATCACCTACAAATTTCATAAGAATTCGTTTACCTCTTAATTTTGCAGCGATAACCGAACTTACACCAACCACCAGCGGACCCTGGGCGTATATGACTTCTGCTTGAAGTGAGTTAGTATATATTTTCCAAAACAGCCGAAGCTGTCTTGAAACTGAGTTTCCCTTTGGGTCAACCCTATATGTTTGAACTCTTTTTATTGTTCTTTCCTCCGTTCCCAGATAGATAATTCCTATGTTGTGGTTTTTTGCCAAATGTTTGATTATCCCTTGGACATATGTTGAAGGACCACCAGTCCTTGGTGGAAATATAGGCGTAACAATCAAGAGGTTCATGTTTTTCTTCCGTGAAAGTAGATTGCAGAAGCGGTAATGTGTGATTGATCATCTTTAACTAGCCAACCATCAATAATCTTTAGAGGCAACAACCACGCCCGCATGAGTAGCTCAGCAATCAAACTTATTCCAGGCAATCTTTTGGTTATTAATTTGGTATATTCTATACTAATCCAGGCAAGACTACTTCCCGGACCGACGCAGACTCCGGATTTTATCTCTTCAAAGTCCTTTAACCAATGTCGAAGCCCCGCTTGAGTAACACGGAAATAATCGTGGGGGCTGGCGTGAAATGGTTGAAGAAACGGGACTTCTACATAAATCTCTCCACCTTTCTTAAGTACACGATACATTTCGCCTATGGATTGTTGCGGTTCTTTGAGGTGCTCGAGCACTGCGATGCTTATGACTGCATCAAATGTAGCTGATTTGAATGGTAAGTGGACTGCATCGGCATTTATATCAGCATTTTCATACAGATCAAGAGTGGTGACGTTATCTCCCAATCTCTCTTTTCCTGCCCCGACATTTAAAATCCTTTTTTTGCTCAGATCTTCCACCATATGTTTGACGATGTGGCTGTAGTTGTGCGTAGGGTCAAATAAGGATTTCCTTTTGTAGAGCTTCGCTAAATTTTTTCGCATTTTAGTACTATCTCATGATGAAAGACTTTTACCTCCCTGTTCATAAAGATAAAATCGTTCATTACCAAGATGATCCCGAATAATTTTTACGGGATTATTTCCGCTCCCAGTTTTTATTTTTTCGATCACATACTTTTTTCCAGATATTACATCGGTCTTATCACATCGGGGAAAACGGGATATGTACTCATCGCCTTGGTAAAATTGTTTTACTCTGTCATTTATCCCTAAGTATCTTCGTACGACCATATCGCTTAGTTTTTCACTTACTTGGATGCAATCGTTAGCTGTTATTATTTCATCTAACTCAGATACTAAAATTTTCCAGCCGAATTCTTCGGTCCATGAGCGCGCTGATATTGAGAAATGCCTGCTGATTGACGGCCAAAGAAGAGGAGTTCCGCTTCTCCCTGCATCATTGAATTGCTCTCCAATCGTGTATGAGTCATCGATATTTGTGTTATATGAGTAAAATGCAGAGTAGATCAGAATTACAATAAGTGCACAATGAGCTACTTTCGGTTTAATTCTTAGCGCTTTTTCGAATAGTGTCGATGCAAGAAGAGCAAGTGGTATCGTAATAAACACCATGTAATACGCTCGGACAACGGTGAGAGAGAACAAAATCAGGATACTACCAATCCAAATGATATCGAGCTTTTCGCTAGGCTTCCAATTTTTAAATATAAGTAAATAAAGAACACTTATTATAAACAGGAGCATTATTGGCAGAGAGTATTGATCTGTAAGTAGCGAGAGTATAGTCGGTGGGTTGATGAGTAATGGGTTTTTTGGAAATGATGTTGAATGAGGATGACTATGGTTTAATATTCTTGAGAAATTTGTATCCACATATCCTGTTGTAATGTATGATGCGAGATTAAATGCTATTACAGGACTGTAGATTGCTGCGACAACCAGATTTAGCTTCAAAAGAGGTATTATTCGCTGACTACTTGTGACAAGAGTAAATACGATAATAGTTAATAGTATCGAGAGTGCTGAAGCCTTTACCAATAATGCTCCCCCAACAGCGATTCCAGAAAGTAGGAGAAATTTTCTTTCTTTGCTATTTACGAATCTCAGATAAAAATAAATAGAAGCTACTGATAAGGGTGTTATGTAGATGGCTCGTTCGTAAAATCGACCCATAAAAACCAAGTAATTATTCACTGCAAGTAGCAAAGCAACAATTACAGCCACTTTTTTCGAGAAGAATTTTTCAGCCAAATGATAGGTATATGCAATCGTGAGCAAACCTAGAACGGATTCTGTCACACGAAACTGCCAGTCTTCTAATGTATCAATTCCATCAGGATTCAGTAATTGCATCGTGAAATGTTTTATATGAATCGCCAATGGTGGATGCCCATCAAATGAGACTGTATATGCTTTCCTGCCCGCGAATATTCCATTGACAAGATCATATGCCTGATACCCAAGATCATATTCGTCATGGTTTGCGTCGGCGCGGTTAAGATTTGTGAGTGTCATAATGGAATAGATCAGCAGAGAGATCAGTAACCATTTTGATAATTTTAAGTTGTTAACTCCCTTCCAGGCTTGTTTTCCCCGTCTTACAAACGCAAATATAGTTAGTAGGACTTGAAGGATGAAAAGTGATGAAAGTGAATTAATAATGTGCATTTGATAGATTGCTATTGCACCTTGGCCCTCGCGCACGACTGTCAGTACAGCCGCTGGGTACATGAGTAAAAGACTCATGACTGAAGAAATCATGATTGCTTCAAGAAGCTGAAGCTTTTTTCTTGGAAATACGATTGCGGTTGCTGGGTATCCTGAGGCTAAAAAAATGAAAGGAAAGCCAAACAGGACTCTTACTGCAACGTTATCGACCCCAGCAACGATCAGTGAGATGATTCCAATTCCTATTACTACAAGAAGATCAGGTGAGTTGGTTAAACGCTTCTTCAATGTCATTGCTGATTCGCTCCCATGAATACTCTTTATTAACAAGCACTTGTCCATTCTTCGATAGTGAATCATAAAGAGCACGATCGTTCTTCAGTGTTTTAAATGCTTCCATTGCTTCCCGAGGATCATCTGGCTTTACCAGGATTCCGGTTTTTCTTTGTTTGACAAAATCTACTATTCCTCCTACCGGAGTAGTGATTACCGGAAGACCGCTCGCCATGGCTTCGATCAGTGACATGCCAAAACCTTCCTGACGGGATAGACGAATAAATATATCTGACTGCTGTAATAATTTGGGAATATGTTTATTATCTACTCTCCCTAGAAAGGTAATATTATTCTCCAGATGATGTTTGTGTACAAATGATTTTAGAGAGCTCATCTCAGGTCCTTCACCGGCTATTTCTAATTGCCATTTAAACGCTTTTGGCAGAAGTGCAACTGCATTAATCAGCGTATCGACACCATTCCGGGAATAAGACTCGATGTAGTAATAATCTTTAAGGTTGTTCCTCTGAGCCGCTTTCCTGGTTTATACAAAGATGTATCTACCCCATTGGGTATAAGCAGTGTTTTTCTTGCTCCAAGAAATTTTGACTGTTTCCGGGAGTATGTGCTTACCGCTGCTACTAGATCTGCACTTCGAAGCGCAAACCGTATGCTTGGGATAAGCAGTTTGGGAATCTGAGATTTGAAGGGAATCGGTCCTTTCAGAGTCAGTTCTTCAATATACGCACGAGGATTTTGAGCAGTGACATAGAGAGGCTTCTTCAGACTGCGTTTTAGCAGCGCACCTGCAACTGCCTGCGGAAATACCTGTTTTGCCCAAATGAGATCAACTTTTTCTGATTCCAGATCTTTTTTTATCTGAAAATATCCCCAAATAATATAGGCTAATCCATAAAGGTTCGGAACCTTAGGATAGTTGATAGCAATGACTTTTACGCTGGAGTTAAATTCCTTCTGGATTGAAGTATCTTTTCCGACAAAGATTAAGAATGTGTGCCTCTCCTGCAATCTTTTTACTACTTCTACCAGGTGCTGCTCAGCCCCTCCAAGTTTGTCTGGCATGAGGTCTGCGGCGATAACAACAATTCTCATAGGTTGTGGAGTAGCTGTTATTCGATTTTGAAGTCCTTTGGCAGCATAATGGGGATACCGTCTTTTACCTCAAAGACTCGCTTGCATTTAACGCACTTTAAAGATTCTTTTTTTCCTCTCTTAGAATACTTAATATCTCCTCTGCAGTCCGGACATGCAAGGATATCAATGAGATCTTTTTTAATTGCCATCTAGAACCTCCTTATAGACTTTGAGTGTTTTATTTGCCATGTTATCCCAAGAATAGCTTTTCTTGACCAGATTGTATCCTGACAAGCCAAGCTTGGCAAGGTTAGGGTTTTTCATTGCTTTCAGAATCGTATTTGCGAGTACAGCAGCATCTGCAGGAGGTACTAGATAGCCATTGACTCCATTCTTAACTAATCGTCTATTATCCCCCACATCTGTGACAATGACAGGGAGCTTGGCCGACCAGGCTTCGAGAAGAGAGATCGGCTGTCCTTCCGCAAGTGACGGAAGCACAAAAAGATGAGCTGATTTATATGCTTCAATAAGTTTTTTTCCTTTACGTCTTCCATCTGATATTCTCAATAACTTTACCTGCCTGTTTGATTGTTTGATCATTTGCATTGCTTTTTCTAAATACTTCATACCTTTCACGGGGTCGTCTCTACCGACAAAGATAAGTGTAAAATTGTTTTTCTTTCTTACATGGACTCTGTCAAACTTTGTGGTATCTACTCCATTCGGGATCACTGACATATTGGTATTCAGGTTTTTGTATGATAAGAAGCTGCTACTTACAGAAATTAGACGATCATATTTAATCTGCGTCAGCAACCACTTTTCCAGAAGATATTTTCCCCAAGATACATGGATATCATCATTCACTGATTCCTTGGAGTAATTCCAAAGATCTAACGTGTGACTGCCGTGCACTGTGAATACAACAGGAATATGTAATATTTTTGAAAGAATTTTAGCCGGGAAACCGCTGATAAAAGCATGTGCGTGGATGAGATCAAACTTTTTTTTCTTATTTTCTTTGATGACTTTTGGGATCACGCTGATCGACCACGCTGCTCTTGATGCTGAGCTTGCAGAATCGGAGTGAAAGATTGTAAAGTCACACTTTGGTGATAGAGCTTTAGTCAACTCTTGCACATGCACCTGACCACCGCCGACAAATGGAAACCATGCGTCAATGAGAGTTGCAATCCGGATTTTTCCCATGTCATTTTCTAGGAATATCTGAAGAAATAGTAAATTAACAGTCTATGTCAAGGATTCCTCAAGCCATTCGTAGAGCATGTGAATTCCTCTTTCCACTGATATTTTTGGCTTCCAGTGGAAGTCTCTATAGGCTTTGTCAATATTTGAGACGTAATACTTTTGATCGCCTTTACGTTCCTTAGCGAACTTCATTTTCATTTTCCTGCCTGTGATCTTCTCCAATATCTCCGTCAGTTCAATTAATGAAACTGTGTTGTCAATTCCTCCTCCTATGTTATATACCTGTCCTGCCGTAGTCGAAGAATTCCGATAGGCTTTGTCGAAAGCCCGAACCAGATCATCGATGTATAAAATATCTCGAACCTGTTTCCCGTCTCCGTATATTTTTAAGGTTTTGTCAAGAATTGCTGATGCTGCAAAGTGTGCCACCCAGCCTTGATCTTCAACTCCAAACTGGTGTGCACCGTATATACATGACTGACGAAATACTACTGTTTTTAATCCGTATATTCTGGCGTAATCTAAAGTGTACTGATCTCCGCTGCCCTTTGAACAACCATACGGCGAGTAGAATGAGATACGTTCAGACTCATCGATGCTGGGTGATTCGATAGATACGTACCGCTTTCCCCGGGAAGTTGTCCGGACTCTGCTCATCTCTCCATATACTTTATTTGTCGAGCAATAAAACATCATCCCCTTATAATGAAGTTGACGCATTGACTCTAGAACATTAAAAGTACCTTGAGCGTTCATCTCGTAATCTTGTCTTGGATCTTCGATTGACGTGGTTACCGCCGTTTGACCTGCGCAATGGAAGATAACATCTTTCCCTTTTACGGCGTTTTTCAGTTTCGTGAAGTTCCTTACATCAGCTATCGTAACCAGAAGATTCTTTCTAAACTGTCGCTTGAGCCATCTGACATTGGTCTCAACATTCTTCCGAAATAAATTATCGTAAATTGTGACTTCATACCCCTTTTCGAGATAGTGTCTCGCGATATTTGCTCCGATGAAACCTGCTCCTCCAGTAATGAGAACTCTTTTGTTTTTCATACAATTTTGGAATGTTATTCTAACATATGGATAATGATTTAGTTTAATTTGATAAAGTAACAGCCTGTTGATACGCTTTTAGTGTCTGTTGCGCTATGATGCTCCAATCGAAACTTCGGGCTAACTTCAATCCCTGCTGTTTCTTATTTTCATATAGCACTTCATCCTTTAAGAGCCTGATAACATTTTTTGCTAGATCTGATGAATCTTTTGGACTGAAAAGCAAACCGCCTCTTCCACCATGCGTTATTTCGACAGTAGGTTTTATGCGGCTGCTAACATAGGGAATTCCGGCAGCCATGGCTTCAACGGTTACAATGCCAAATCCCTCAACCAGTGAGGGGAGGCAGAATACATGAGACTGTTTTAACCTCCTCAGGGTCTCTTCGTGACTTAAACTCCCGAGTAAGGTGACATGTTGAGTTAGCCGTAGTCTGTTTATTTGATTCTGGAGATTATTTCTTTCCGGACCATCACCAATAATGACACACTGAATGTCCTCAATTTCGGTTTTTATCTGCGGAAGTGCATTGAGAAGGTCCTCAAGTCTTTTATATGATACAAGCCGGGCAATTGCGCAAATTGTAGGTCTCTTATTTTTCTCAACCTTCATTTTATTCACCTTCTCTACTTCAACTCCTCCATATACCACGCTAATTTGTTCAGACATTACTCCTCGTTTTCGTATTTTCTCTTTCGTGCTCTGGCTCATTGCAATCATCCCTGAGAATGGGAGCCTAAGACTAATCTCTTCAATCAGACTACCCACCAGCGCAACCGGGAGACTAAAATAGCGTCTCCATTGAGCAAAGCCGATGACATCTGGAATCCAGACGACTACTGGAATATGTAGCCTTTTTCCAAGTAGGTACGCGGGAATATACGCAGTTACGTTTGAAGCCTCGATGATATCTGGTTTTGGCTGAGGGGTTGACAGTGCGGTTTTTAGGGAAAATTGAAGGCGACGAAGAATCGAAGCAGTCGTTGCTTCTATACTACCTTGATCTAGACTTGTGACACTGATAGTGTGCCGCTTTTGGAGGTACTTTGAAACATAATACGTTCGTACTTGTACACCGCCAAGCATCTTTTTATTTTCATTCTTGGGAAAATATTCAGTAACAAGAAGGATTTTCACTGTGCTGCTTCAGGCTGAGAAATATTGTTATGGGTCATACCTAGTTCTTTCTACGATTTTTTTTTGCCTGTTTTAATTCATTTTTTTGCTCTAGAGCAATTTTTCTTGTCAGTTCAGTTATTTCATGTCTCAAATTCTCAATAAATACATTGGTTCTATACATCAGATAAAACAACAGTAATAGGGAGATGTAAATTATTGCGTCCACTCCTCTGCCAATTCCTATACGATTTGCTACCCAGGTAGTGAACCCAGGCTCTATGACTCCAACGGAGGCGAGAATCCAAATTCCAGACCAAAACAAAAACATTCCGGGGCTTATCGTTCCCTCTCTTAATCGAAGAAAAACCCTTGTGAAAGCAAAGAGGAGAAACATCAGCATGAGAAACTGTATGGGAAGATATAAGAATGACATATTGATTACTGTTACCTCGCTATCCGCAGCAGTAGTCTAGCTAAAACTGAAAACGCATTCAAATTTGACTGGCCCTTACTTCGGGAGTACTCAGAATATATCACTGAAATTGGTATTTCTGTACACTCTAATTTTTTTGTTTTGATCTCTGAAAAAAACTCAGTAGAGACTTCCATTCCTTGGGTTTTAATATTCAATAGCTGCAACGCTGTTCTTGAAAAAGCCCGAAAACCCGACTGAGAATCAGTTGTTTTCAGGCCATAGAGTAACCTGGTTACGACATTGCTTAAGAGTATTATTACTTTTCTATCAAATGGAATTTTATTAAAGCCTTCGAGAGTTCTTGATCCGATCACTACGTCGGCTTTGTTTTTTACAATAGGTTCAATTACTCTCCTGATATCCTTTGCATCATGCTGACCGTCAGCATCGAATGTCACTGCAATATCTGTGTTATGTCGTTTTGCATATTCTAAGCCTGTCCCAAGTGCTCCTCCAAGACCACGGTTAATTGGATGTCGCAGGACAGTCACATTTTGCTCTTGCGCTCTTGATGATGTTGCATCAGATGAACCATCATCGACCACGACAATCTCAAGGTTAGGTATACCGGATAGCTCCTTTTTGGCATTACGAAGGACTTGGGTTATGACTCTTTCCTCGTTGAAGGCAGGAATGATAAGCGTCAGTTTCATGCTGTTTTGAAGTAGGAAAGCGTTTGCTTAATTCCAGATTGAAGATCAGTTTTGGCTTCCCAACCGAGTTCTTGTTTGGCCTTGGAGCAATCGAGCGAACTCCGTTTTTGCTCTCCGGGTTTTGCAGGACCATGCTTTGCTCTTAGCTCGGGAGAAACTTCCTGTGCTAGACTCTCAAATATTGTGTTGATGTTGGTTTCTTTCCCGGTGGCAATATTGTAAATTCCGTTGGTGCTCTCCTCAAGCGCCTTGACGTTTGCTTCCACAACATCAGAAACGAATACAAAGTCCCTTGTCTGTAATCCGTTTCCATTGATCAAAGGATGCAAGCCTTTAAGAAGCATTTTTGAAAAAATTGCGACCACGCCTGCTTCACCGTGAGGATTTTGTCGTGGTCCATACACATTGCCATAGCGGAGGCTCACAAACGGTATGTTATGTATTTTCTGATAATAGCTAAGGTAGTATTCACTTGCAAGCTTTGCAATTCCATATGGTGATGCTGGACTCGTGGGATAGTCTTCGGGAGTGGGAAGTGTTTCTGTATCACCATAGATGGCTCCCCCAGTTGAAGCGAAAATAACTTTTTTTACAGATTCAATTAAAATGATTGCCTGCATGAGATTGAGTAAACCCAAAATATTAATGTCTGCATCATGTGCAGGATTTTCCACAGATTTTCGCAGATCTATCTGGGCAGCGTGATGATTTACGATTTCTGGCTTAAAATCACTGAGAAGCTCGGCAGCCTCTTGACTACGAATATCAACTTTTATAAAGTGTGACTTGCTGTTGATGTTCTGACTAACCCCAGTTGAAAGATCATCAAGAATAGCAACTTCGTGTCCGAGCTCAATGTACTTATCAACAATGTGGGAAGCGATGAAACCCGCTCCACCTGTAACTAGTATTTTCATGCAACCCAATATCCTCTTACAAATAATGCCGTATTTATCCCTAGTAGTATAACACTGACGAACCACCAGAGCTTATGAAATCGGGGATTTTTTACCATGCCTAATATCATAAATGAAGGGAACAATATCAGCACATATCTGGGCATGCTTGAGAAGGTCCCGGTAAGTGTTGGGGCTAGATAGGAAAATAAGCCAAAAATCGCATAGGAAAGGCGTGTGTATTTGAAAGCAAGCACTGTTAGTCCCAGAAAAAGAAACCCGCTGAGCATTTCTTGGGAAACCGTGAAATACAGTAGAGAATTGATATCGACTGTAGCTAACATCTTGGTATAACGCCAAAAAACTTGATAGAGAAGAATTAATTTATCACTACTTCGCTGAGCCCCAAATGCAGGTTGGGAATTGAGAAATAGAATAGGATCTGAAAAAGCGCGGTTGAGGTAATACATGTAGAGTAAAAGGCCTGTCGCTGATAAAAGAATTGGTAACACCGCTTGGAAAAGCTCTCTGCGTGAGAACGCTGTTTTCTTCCCTCTCCCGTAGTACCATTCGAGAAGAAGAGATGGGAGTAAAAATATTCCGAATATTCGCGTGGCTGATGCAGCTGCACCCAATAATCCGGCGATCCACCAATGCTTTTTTCTAGCAGCATAAAATGATCCCAAGACAAACGCAAGAAAGAGACTCTCCGAGTACAGCGCCCCGAAATAAAAGGCAGTTGGGAATAAGAGAAGGTGGATAAGGGTTTTTTTTGCGGTACCTTCACCTTTATCCAGACGAACAAGTTTATAGAATAAAATAAACGCGACGACTGCTGAGATGTGAGAGATGAGTAAACCAGCAGAGATGTACTCCCCGGTTAATCGCGCAACGAAGCGCATAAGAAGTGGATACAACGGAAAAAAGGCTTGAGTAAATTGTGCCGAATATCCTTGTTTAGCTATTGTGATGTAATGAACACCGTCAAAGTTTCCCCAACTCCAAAACAGCGGATGTCCATTTGGAGCAAGTAATGTTTCCCAGTAGGGAAAACTCTCTTTGAATGGGATGGCTGCAATTGCATACATGGCAACAACCAGTAGTACCAATCTCCAGCCAATTAGTACTTTTAGTATCCACGATATTGTTGATTTTTCTTTCATGTCATTTCCTGACCTTCAGCTAGTACTTTTTCATAGACTTGGATTGTTTGTTTTGCAGTTTTTTCCCATGAGAATTTTTTTGCTTGGTTTAGTCCTTTAGTAATCATTTTTTCTCTCTGCACCTCATTCATCGTAAGAATTTTCATTAGTCCATTTGCAATATCTTTTACTGATTCTGGATTCACGAGAATGGCTGCATCAGACGCTATTTCAGGAACACTCGAGCTGTTGCCAGCTACAACAGGTACTCCTACAGAAAATGCTTCGAGGATGGGAAGCCCAAATCCTTCATAGAGTGATGGATGAATGTAGGCTTTGGCTCCGCTATATATTGAAATGATGTCATCTGATGGATCGAGTGGAACATTTGGTTTCATTGACACTCGGTCTTGAAGGTTGAGATCGATAATGCGTTTTTTGATGGCTTTGGCTTCGTTACTTGTTTGTCCAAAAGCTCTCCCAACCAGAACGAGGTGAAGACTCTTATCTCTATTGTGAATTCTTTCAAATGATTCGATTAAACGTAATACATTTTTATTTGGATTTACGTCACCTACATAGAGCACATAGTTTTCCGGAATTTTATATTTTTCTCTAGTACTCTTGATATTACTTTGTGATTGGGGACGGAATTTTTGCGGAGCAGCTAAGTAGATGACGGATATTTTACTCTCGTTAATGTTGAGTTTTGAAATGATATCTAGCTTTGAGTTTTCTGAATCGGTGATGATCGCATCAACACTTTCAAGCGCTTTTTTTTGGAGGAGATGACGAAACTTACCCCTAATTCCAGGAGGAAATTCTTGAGGAAATATCAGGGGAATAACATCGTGTATCGTCACAACTGACTTGGTTTTTTTTCTTATCGGAAGTGAATGAAAAAAAAGATCAAAATACGGATAGTGAATGAGATCAGCTTTTTCAATATGTTGGGATTTAGTTGTAAGAATATATTTATTCTTCTTATCTAACTCGTGCAAGGCTTCTACGAGACGACGAGTATAGATTCCAATTCCTCTGGTTTTGTGGCCGCTTTTTAGTGGCGAGATATCGATGATAACTTTCATGAGATGTTTATCTTTTTGACGTGAATATTTTCCCAATGTTTCATATAGGCTATCGGCCAATGGAGCGCTGAGAATAACGCAAAAATAAATCCGTTGTACCCATCATACATTCCTTTATGGCGAACAAATAATGAGAAGAATATCGACAGCGGTTTAAACACAATATAGTATATCGTTTGTTGCATGCTTGTCTCTGTCCCTGATTTTGTCAGCTCAGCAGCAGTTAGTGATGTGTAGCGATTTGCATTTGTAATATATCGACTAAACGTTGGTGCTGTGTGATGATTCAAGTGGCCATGAAGTTCGCCAACATTGCCTTCTACCTCTAACTGTTCATGAACGCTTTTCTGTGGAAGATAGGCTTTACCTTTTTTAAATAATCTAATGACTCGGTCAGGATACAGCCCGCCTTTTTTAAGCCATTTGCCGAGAAAGAAATTTTTTCGTGAAATTGAAAATGCAGCATACTTGTTATCCTGATTTAGAAGATTGGCCATCTCAGAATATAACTCTTTATCAACTACTTCATCAGCATCAAGTTGAAGAATCCAGTCACCTTTCGCTTTATCAATTGCCATTTGTTTATTGGTGTGAAACATTGGTTTATTGGATGTTTTAATCACTCTGGCCCCTAGATTTCTGGCAATATTTCGAGTGTCGTCCTCTGATGAACCATCTACAACTATTATTTCTTCCGCGAGACCTTTTACTGAATCCAAGCAATTTTTAATATTATCTTTCTCATTATAGGTCGCCAGGACAACCGAAAGGCGCTTCTTATGTATCATAGTTTTTTATGTTTCGTTAATGCAGGAGGGCGATTGTTTAGGATCAAAGAGACAGCTGTTATCACTCCAACGACAGACAATAACATACCCAACTTTCTTAGGTTAGTTGATTCGAATTTTGTTTCGAGACGATGGGTACCGGGTGAGATATTTACTTTGATAAGACCAGAGAGATCGATGTATGGTGTGTTTTGTGTTTCAATTTGAATTTCCTCCGTGACTCTTACGTCTTCGCCTTGTTTAAGTAAAATACCATCATTCTTAACCGTCCAGCCTGGAAAGTATAAACGGTGTATAACAATTGTTGACTCGTCGTTTGTGGTAATTTTTAGTGCTAATTCCTGTGTTTTAGACGAGATGATTTCTACGTTTGCATCCCCTTCTTCTATATGAAAGTCGTTTTCAATGTTTTGCCACTTATTCGTCTTTCTCCATTTTGGTAAGAACTCATTTTGCCAAGTGGCAGTATCAAGATAATATTTGAAAAATTCATCATCCCTGATTAGAGTTTGATTAATGCGAAGATGATTTCGATTTGCAACAAACAATAAAAATATAAGTGGAATTAAAAGTAATCGATTATCTAATTTATTTGTAAGCCAACCTGCTAGCAGGCTAGCGGAAAATGTTGAAACACCAATCCACCTCCACGGGAAGTCTACAATCGAAATGCCTGGAACATTTTTCCACAACCAGAGAACAAACGGATGCTCTAGTGTAAGACTTGTTGCTGCGGTAAATAGGAAAAGACTGATAAGGGCTAAGAGGATGTTTGGGTTATGAATAACTTTCTTTTTATGTTTAAGGATTAAAAACCCTAATGTAAGTGTTGAGATTCCAACTACCAACAAATGCGTTAGACCCACTTGGAATGACATATCATCAAGCTCTGTCCCTTTCATTGAAAAGCCGTAACTCCAAGGTGAGTGGATGAGTTGAGGAACAGTAATGAAGTGCTCCTGATAATAACTGATGAGTTCATCAAAGTGAAGATATTTTCTCTCAAATAATGAAGGAAGGTAGATATACGCGCTTATTGAAAATCCCAGAACTGCCATGAGAATACTGTTTCTTATCAACAATCTTTTTTCTTTTACCTGTATTAAGAGATACCCGCCATATAGTGCAATAACTGGAAGAAACATGATGGATACTAATTGATGAGATAAAAGCAATCCTGCTACTGACAGGCTTCCGATTCCAATCCAGCGTCTTATATGCTTTTTTTCTTTAGTGAGCGTTAGCAGCGATAGCAGAACAAGTGGAATGAATATATAGGCAAAGCTTTCAGCTAGCGCTCCACGAACATACACTTGAGATAAACGATATGGTGCCCATGTATAGAAAAGTGCAGTTAACAATCCGCCTATCTTACCAAAGTGCTCTCTTGCAAACAGATACATCGTTACTGCTGAGAGCACTATACTTGATCCGATGACAAGCTCAAATGACTGCGTAAACGTTAGCCCAACAGTATGAGCTATTGCTCCTAGAAGGTACGGAAGTGGGTAGATAAAAATAAATATAGGAAAACCAAGGTTTCCAAACAATTTTGGAGCAAGTTGTGGAGGGAATTGCCCTTCCTTTAGGGCGTAGTAAAAATTAGCTAGACGAGCGGTGTGCGTAATTCCATCATGGCTAGTATAAAATCCTGGAATGAATAATGCTTTGATAACCGGAATTATTGCTACCAGGAGAAGCAACAGAATGAAGATGGTTTTTGTTGAATTATTTTTACTGATCGTCATGTTTTGAATAATTTACTTTGGGTGAGTTTCAATTGATGAAAGACATATTGTACAAGAATGAGTAAACTCTCAATTCCAAATTTAATTCCTGGTAATAATTGAATTGAAGATGATTCTGAGTAATAGCGGACCGGAATCGGAATTTCGCCGATCCGTAGACCATATGAAATCGCTGAAATGGTCATTTGCTGGTCAAAAATAAAATCGTTTGAAAACCGTTGAAAAGGTATGGTCTTGAGAGCCTTTTTACTGTAGGCACGCATTCCGCTCATGTGTTCTGTGAAGTTGACTCCAAGAACCATATTAGCTAGCAACGTGTAGAATCGGTTAAAGAAATATTTATGCTGAGGCATACCCCCTTTTAGTGCCTCGAGCCTTGAACGAATCCTAGAGCCAAACATAAAATCGTATCGTCCCTGAAGAATAGGGCGAACCAGCTCTTCTGTGAGCGTGGCATCGTATTGATAGTCGGGGTGAATCATGACTACAACTTCTGGATTTTTTTTGAGGGCTTCCCAGTAACAGGTTTTTTGGTTTCCTCCGTATCCTAAATTATTTGGATGTGTAAAGGTAGTGAGCTTTAAATTATTAGCAATCTCGACTGTTTTATCCGTCGAACCATCATCGACGAGAATGATCTCACTGGCAAATTCATTCGGAATATCACTAACGGTTTTTTCAATTGTTTTTTCCGCATTATACGCAGGCATGACGATAATGATGTTTGGCTTTTTCTTCATGTTTTTACGATATAAAATGCTGATTCTCCATTGAGAAAGTAAACGGTATCTATTATTTGTGCAGTATCTGGAATTTCATTTGGGCTGCCAATTAGTAATCTGTCTGAGAGTTTACTGTCTTCTTGGAAGTTAATTTTTCTAAATGAGTATTTCCCAATTCTCTGAGCTCCTTGCTCAGAATCTGGCTGGTAGCCTGCAGGGTCAATTTGATTGAAAAACAACATAAAGATATACGGCTGATCGTACTCGGTTGTCATAATAATTTCCTCGACATCGTTCTCATATTGGTAAGCAAATTGATACGCTTGTTTATACCCATACTGCCAATCATGAGAACGCTCTACAGGAGTGTGAATATAGTAGAGATTAAGGTAGTGTAGCGTATTTAATGCGATAATCAGTGATAGACCAATTTTAAGCCAGCTTTTTTGTATAGAATCAACTGCATATGCAATGATCAGAACCAGAGGAGGAAGCATGATAAGGCTTCTGACAGCATGAGGTGTCTGAGTGGTAAGCGCAGCAGCCAGAGGAGCAGATAATAACCAAGGTACAATAAGCTTTAATTTCTCTTTATCTTGGGATGCTACTAAGTAGAGTCCGATAAGAATTGCCGGTAATTCCCAGTAGTACAGCAGCCCCATCCCGACTGCACTATGCCTGCCAATGCCATCGGATTTTAGAAATAGGAAATCAAGGTTAAAATGATCAAGATAACCTTCGGTTATGATGGTTGAGAGTACGATCCATCGATGGTGAAAAATAGAAAATAAACTCTTTTGTTCTTCGTCTTCATTCCAGTAAACCCTTTGTCTGTCTATTTTTTCTTGTTCATTGGTGAAAATACCCGGATTGGTAAATATGCTTACGGTGGAAAATCTCGACTGTGCTGATCCTTTCATAATTGTTATCCCTAATGGAATCAGAAGTACAAGACCGATAGCTATTGCCGGAAATGCTTGTTTAATTTGTGCGAAGAAATTCTTTCTGTGCACAAGTAGATAAATACTAAGAAAGACTGGGACAACTAATCGCGCTGAATGATACGAGTACATCGCTGCTATAAATAACGCAGATGATGCGACGAAATACCCGCTTGACGCTTTATTTAATGCCTTCATCAAAAAGTACACCCCGATCATGAAGAAAGTTAGTGCAATGTTGGCTTCGAAGGCGACTCGAGAAAACTGCAGATGCCACGGGCTTATTGCAAGAAGGAAAGCAGCAATCTCAGGAAAGTGATTTTTCTGCTTGCCCTGGATCAATTCTCTCGCCAGAAGAAACAATACCCCTATAGCAACCGTTCCGAGTAGTGCGGAAGGGAAGCGTATTGCGAACTCAGTTAATCCAAATACTGCAATTGAAGGTACTGAGAGGTAAACATAGAGTGGCGGTTTGTAATCATTAAATGATCGAATTGAGATGGGCCAACTATTACCATATTCATCTCTGCCGGTTTTGAGAAGTGAATACGCGTTATACCCTAATGATGCTTCATCCCAATCTATACTCGGCGGATTATTGCCAAGTTGATAGAATCGTAAGATTGCGGCAAAGAGAATGATTGCGATGATTACTTTGTTTTTCCACTTCACACTGCAATTTCCATTGGATAGACTCTATAGAAGTACATGTATCTATCGCTGGATCCTTTCTTAAACTTTTTGATGAGCTCAAGGTTCTCTTGCTGAGGAATCTGATCCTCGTTTGACTCGTAGTATATGAAGTATGTAGGTTTGGAAATTGCTTTCATTGTCACAGCTTCAGGAACTTTGGAAACCGGCCAATATCCTTTTATCTCGATGTTTGGATTGTCCCATAAATAAAGTTCAAAGCTGGCTGGCATGAGACCAAACGTCCCTTGTGTGCCTAGAAATATTTGCTGAGACTGCGCTTCTAGTTTCAAAAACTCGATTACTTCATCGATACCCCAACCGGCCGGAAATCCATCTACATATTGATCGCGATCAGCGCTAATTATTGGCGCAGTAATTGGATCTGTAATAATTTTGTAATCCACGTACAGGGCAGAAATTGATATAAAGATCATGAAGACTATTTTTGCGCTTACGTTTTTAACAAGGTTCAGTACGGTGTCTGTGGCTGCAGCAGCAATTAGGAATAACGCTGGTGTCACAAACAATAAGTAGCGGGCAAATATCACCTTTCCAAAAGCTGCTGCCGTAAGAAAAGGAACCATTGCGAAAACAGCTAGATAGCTTATAGTTCTCCACTTCTTTCTCAGTGAAAGTATGTGTTTTTGCGGAAGAAGTACCAGTATGAGTCCAACGATCGCAGTTAGCATTATTGGCCAGGTAAGTGAACCAGTCCACCATCTCCAAAGGGAAGGAAGGTTTCCCCAAAACCATTTAAACGGGGTGTGGAAAAATTCCGGGAAACTCATAACAAACTCAAGATTTTTTCGTGCAATCATATGCATCCAGGGAGAAAGGCGCATGATGTTTCGCATGGCTTCAGCAATGATGAAGGTCGGAATGAGTAGAGTTATCCATCGTCCTACACTTTTTTTATTTGTAATAAAAAGAAGATTAAGTGGATAGAGATATTCAAAGAAAATTGATGGTGATTTTGTGAGTAGTCCCGCTCCAATCACAAATCCGGTGATCATCGCAAGATCAAGTCTCAACATTTTGGCAGTTTTTATCCCAAAATATACTGCCCAGATTCCCCACATGGAAAGCATCGAATCGACCAAAGCCATGCGGTCATATAATAATGTAAAAGGTGCGATGAGATACAGCCATGAAGCAATGAAGGCAATATTTTTTTTATTGAAGACTTCGAGTGCGAGAAACCATATACCAACCAAGGCTATAAATCCTGAAATTGTTGAAACAACTCTTCCGGCCACTAACGGATCTGATATGACTTTCATGGAAGCCATAGTGATCCAATGCCAAAGAGGTTGTTTTCCATCGGTGAGCGGAATAAAGCGAAGTGAAGCATCATGAAGCGCAATTTGACTCCAGCGCGTGTAGATTGCCTCGTCTGTAAAGATTGGCCAGAGTCTAAGATTGGTTAATCTTGTTAGAAAATATCCTATCGCTAAACTTAGACTTAGCCAAATATCCTGAGAGGTGAGTTTCAATACACTGAATTTATCTTTCATAGGTATGGATTTATCCTCCTGACTAGTTGAGTATACCAAGATTTAGGAATAAACCAGACAATGAGTGGCGGTATTGCAATGGTGAGAAACATAATAATTTGCCAAATAAAATTTAAAGGAGAGAAATAATATGAAGTAAAGAGCACCACATAGTGGAGTAAACTACTGAAGCTCATCGTTACTGCAGCTATTTGCACTCTACTCTGCCTGAGGAGAGCAACAAGCGGCAGAATCCAAACTAGATACCACGGCTGAAGCATTGGTGAGACAAGGAGCAAGTAGATCAGCATGGCTGAAACGAGTACTTCTAGTATTCCTATGTTTCTTACTTTTCTAACAAGGAAAGCGTACAGATATAGATATGGTGGTATGGTGAAGAGCTTTTCCGCCCATTGGGCCTGGTTCATACTTGAACCAAGTGAGAGAAATGTAAAACGAATGATGGTTGGCAGTGAACGCAGATATAAGCCAAGTTGTACACCTAGGTTGTCAATAAATCCTCCAAGTCCATCTCCAAGACTTAAGAAACCTATGAGTGTGGTTGATACAGTGGCTGACAAAAAGCTCATGAGACTGGAGTTCTTTTGCTTTTGAAACATCCAGATAGCGATGACTGGGATAAATATCACCGCTGTAACTTTAGCCAATATTGCAAGTGATAGCGCTATTGCACCTTTTATTACTTTTTTTTCGAAGAGAAAATACATGCATAAGAGCGAGAAAAACCCCATGATGATGTCATTGTGAGCATTTCCAAGAATCTCAATATGTACCAGCGGATTCCAAGCAAAGATGGCTAATCCAAATACGACAGAGTCGGATGAATATTTTTCTAGCCACTTTTTTATGATTGTTATTGATGCGAGAAAAAATGCAGCGTTCATAATCTTGAATCCGATGATATTACCAATGAGATTGTCTTGAGCGATTGTGTGGACTAACGATGAAAAAACGAACTGCACAGGTCCGTATACCGACGCACGAAACTTCCAGGAACCGAGATAAATAAATTCATCAGTTGGAAATTCCACAGGAGCATGAAGCCAAGGATTTGAGTTGTGAACGAACAACACTCTATTACTTGCAACGTAGTCAAATACATCAGTTGAAAGTGAGGGAAAGGAAAATATTGAGATCGCCATGAATATCAAGGAAAAGGTGACGATAACTCGCTTAGTCTCTCTAGCATCAGTTTCATGCGTCAACCGTCTGAGTGTTTTGGCATAGAAGTAAAACAAAACGAAAATTATGATGAAGAGAAAAAGTGTTGGAATACTATTGACACGCAATACTTTTGCCAATATCCTGCCTTTCTCCAATATCAACGGGGTGTTCGTAAGAACTGAGATCCTTTCCAAAAGAAACTCGTCGCGAAGCAGAATCAAGTAACTTAACAGTGCATAGAAAAGGTAGAAGAAGCTTAACTTCATACCAAGTGTTTTAATGTTATTACTTTTCATGTCTGGTAAATGCATACACTCCAATTGGAGGAACGACTAAAAAGATGTATATGATAATTGTCCAGATGATGTGTTCATAATTAAAACGATGTGATAGAAAGAGTATGGCGTACTGCAAAGAAGATGTCAGACTTAATGTTATTCCTACTTTGATGAGACTTGCTTTTTTTATAAGTGATAAAAATGGTAAGTACCAAATTACATACCAAGCCCAATACAATGGTATAACAAACATGAGGTACAACAGTGTGAGACCAATATATGTCTGTATGACGTTGCTGAGTGACTTTATTTTTCTTACTCCAAGTATGGCAATGATCATAAATGGGAATACGAACATCCAATTTGGAAGAACGTGTAAGAGGTTAGGAAGAGAATTAAGTTTTAAGGTAAACACCCACTTCATGAGATGTTGATAATTTGCTACTGCTTGCGGTCCCATGACTGCCACTCCAATCATTGTTGTTACTAACAAGCCAATCAATGTTAGTGCTGCATGTCCATACTCTTTTTTCCTCATGAGTAGAATTAACAAAAATGGTGTGAGTACAACTCCATACAGTTTTACCTGGGTACTGAGAGACAACAACGCGCCAACTATGACGAATCGTTTCCTTTTGAAAGCGATAAGCGCAGCGATCATGAATGCGACCATGATGATATCGTTGTGCGCGTTCCCCGCTGTTTCGATGATAAGCAATGGATTCATGGCAAACAGTGCGAGTTTACGCATTTTGTCTTCTTGAATCAGGTGGCTTAACATCATTGTTGTGATGAGTGAGAAGATCACAGCAATTTCCTTGAACATCAAGATATTACCAAATAGATCACTTCCTCCAATAATTTGGGCGCCGGCGGCGAAAAAGTGGTGGGTGGGGCCATAGACACTCGCGACTCTTTGCCAGCTACCAAGATTGATCATCTGGTCGTTTGGGTAGGAGATGATTGGCATCACCCATAGATTTTCTTGGTAAACAAATTTCACACGATTTTGAAGAATGTAATCAAATACGTCGGTTGATAAAGCTGGGTAGGAAATGATTACAACTGAATGTAATACCAATGACCAGAGTACAATCCTTCTAGCAGACTGGCTTTTTATCCATTTTCCATTTACTACTTTGAAATAAAACCAGAAAGCGAAAGCAATAATGAGAACATACATCAAGGTTGGTGTTGTATTGAGATGATGGGATAATCCATATTGGCGAGCCGATTGAAGTGTGGTCTCTAGTTGTGGGTATAAGTCACCAATCGTTTTTATTGCCCAATCGTCCCGCAGCATGAGGATGAAACTAAGAGCACTATAGGCAAGCAACATCAAGAGTAAGAGAAGGTAGTTCTTCACCTAGAGTTCTCCTATTTCGAACGATAATTCTCCATTGGGAAAGGTAATTTCAGATAGTTTCCTGCCTTCTGCTGGTAATCCGTCTGGACCACTCACGATAAGCCATCTTTCTTCTCCCCGTTCTTCTAGGCTTGGATGGTTGCCAAAGATGTACTTCCCAAAACCGTTGACTGTCCAAAATCCAAACCAATCCCGCTCTGCATTCCTTTGTGTCCAATACGCTTCAGGATCATATTGCTGGTACAGAAGGAAATAGATATATGGCCTACCATAGGTTCGAGTGATGAATATTTTGTCATAGTCATCTTCAATCTTTGTCACTTCCTGAACTAACTGCTTATACCCATATTGCCATGATGCTGCCCATTGTCTTGGGTAGTGGGAATGATAGGTGTGAAGGTAGGACGTAATGAGCAGTGAGTAAGAAATAATAAGCACCGATAGATAGAGGCGTTTTTGTTTTATCCATGAACATCCGGAAACAATTCCTATAGCGACCAGTATCTGTGGAGCCGGTAATATATTTAGGGTTCGCAGCGCGTGTGGAGTTTCTCTGGCTGTTCCGGCTGGTATCAATCCGATTAGGATCCAGAGAAATAGTAATAAGGCAGTTTCTCGCTTTCTTCTCAGTAAAACATAGATTCCGATTATAAGTAGTGGTAATTCAATTGGGTAGAGCACACCATTCTCACGTGTTCCAAGCCGTGGATTTACGTCTCCTGAGATAAATAAAAAACTACCCTTGAAATGATCTACATAATGGAGCGCAAAATCTCTGGCAAACTGCAGACGGCGATTATGCTGAAGTCTGGCAAGAAAGGAATTTCCTTCCTGCTCAATTCTGTTATTTGCGACTTCAATTGGTTCTAGATTATTAAAGATGGTGACTTCTTCGAAGCGTAATTTTCCTTCTCTAGATACCATAAATGGAATCAGGGGAGAAAGAATGATTAAGCCCACGATAGCTGAAGCAATTATCCACCGTAAATGTGCTGATAAATATTTTCTGTACAGTAGACTTAGTCCAAGAACTAACAGAGGAACAAACACCCGGTGTGTGTTAAACGTGTACATTGA
Organism: Candidatus Chisholmbacteria bacterium; assembly: GCA_963704905.1. Taxonomy (GTDB): domain Bacteria; phylum Patescibacteriota; class Microgenomatia; order UBA1400; family Chisholmbacteraceae; genus CAVPHZ01. The sequence goes on along the minus strand of CAVPHZ010000002.1, from coordinate 46,677 downwards.
AAGAACAAAAAGGATAGCGCTTGGTAGCAAATATTTTCCATTTTTTATACCCCGAAGGAAGAAATAGATTCCTGCTGTTGAAAATAGTGTTGCAACATTTGCTTCAAAAGCGCCGCGAGAAAATTGTAAATGCCATGGACTCACAGCCAACAGAAACGCTGCAATGACAGCCAGTGATACTGACCATTGACCAATATGTAATGACCAATGGTTCTTCTTAAATATTAATTTTGCTAACAAATATGTAACAAGTACAGTCAGTGTTCCTGCTAATGCAGAGGCAGAGCGAATGGAAAATTCGGTTAATCCTAATAATGCTATAAATGGAACTGTAGCGTAGATGTATCCTGGCGGTTTGTAGTCGCCAAAGGCAATAAATCGGGTAACTGGAAGATACTCACCATGTTCGTCTTTCCCGGCGGTTAAGATTGAATAGGCATTATATCCAAGGGAGGCTTCATCCCAGTACAATGCAGGTGGGTTTTGACCAAGATTCCAAAATCTTAAAAAGGCGGCTAACACAATGATTACAATCATGGCTGTATTATTTTTCATTAGGCGATTTATCGAAATAGCTTCGTTTGCAGCTCAAATACCAATAGAATGGGATAGAGCAGAATAATGATCTTGGCAACTTTCCAATTTTGTCCTCCCTGCCTCCAAAGTATGAAGATCAGCGCAACAATTATAAGAGCAACCCCTGGTCCAAATTGCTGCGCGAAAAAATGAGGGGACAGATAGTGAAAATAGCAACGGAGATAGTTTACTGCAAAGAAAAGCGGCTTATTATGCAAAACCCTTGTTACCAGCAAAGGGGTACCACCACCGTCACTGGAAATCGCTTCCCAGAGTTGGTGTGGCACATCGTTTAGGATGCCATTGTGTGTGCAACTAAATCCTTCCAATTAGTCCTCCTGCCATATAGTAAACACTGTGTCACCGTTGATCATTTTTACTTCCTGGAAAGGTGTTCCTTCTGTTGGCTTCTGCCAGTGTGGTGCGATAAACAATACCTTGCTTGATTCTGATTTCTCGACTTCCCAGGCATGTTTAAAATAATGAAGTTTTCCGATGCTCTCATCGGTGTTCATTTGCTGATACAACCACGGTTTCACAGGAAGATAGTAGCCAATATAGATTGGCGGCAACGTATCTGAGATATAGATGTCATCGAACTCATCAAATCGGGATGAGATAATCTGAACAGTTTCTTTGAGACCGTCTTGCCAATCGAGTGCAGTAACCGTTGGGTAATGCACATAGTACTGATGCAGGTACAAGGTTATGTTGTACATGATCAGCAGTGAAGTTATTACAGCGAACATATAACGCAAATGGATCTTATATTTCTTTAATTGTTCAATGATTTTTACTAATCCAATTGCGGTGAGTATGTGCCAAGCTGGCATGATGTTTAGTGACCGAATCGCATGCGGGTTAATGGTTGTGAGTGAGGTGGGCATGGGTGCAAGTAACAGCCAGCTTATAAGTAAACGTTTTCCTTGTTTGTTATCCTTACTGTTTTTTAATACCTGACCCAATCCGATTACTATCAGTGGTAATTCAAATACATAAAGCATCCCCAATTTTCTCACGCTATGACGCCCATTTTGATCACCGCGGAAGAAAAGAAAGGTTGTGTCAAAGTTACTAAGATAATTCTTCATCATCTCCGACATCGCATTTTCTCTGTTAAAAATGCTTTCTGACCGAGCCCGAATGAGAGCCTCACCTGAAATAAATTGTGGGAGAACTGGAAGTAACCCAAGCGTGCCAATAATTAGAGCGAGAGTAATTTCTTTGCCTCTTCCTTTAAGCTGTTTTCGATAAATCAGAGTAATAGCACCTATCAGTAGTGGAACAAATACTCTTGCGCTGTTGTAAGTATTGAACGCAAGAAGAAATACTATCACTGAAATTACCAGTCCATAGCGCCTCCCCCGTAAACCTTGAAGAAAAGCAACTAGAGCTGATATTACAAATAATAATGCGAGATTTGCTTCAAATCCAGCATGTGAGAATTGAATATGCCAGGGACTTATTGCCAGAAAGAATCCTGCCAGGAGTGGTAGTATTGACCTGCGCTTCCTTGGATACATTTCAGCAACCAATATAATTATCATTGCGACTGAAAGAGATCCGGCCAATGCCGAGGGAAAGCGGATAGCAAAATCTGTTATTCCAAATAGAGCAATACTCGCAGCAGTTGTGTAAATGTATATCGGGAGTTTGAATTCTCCAAAGGCTTTAAATATTAAAGGGTAGCTTTCCCCAAATTCATCTTTTCCAGTGAGAAGAATCGAATATGCATTGTATCCTATAGAGACCTCATCCCAGTACAAGCCCGGTGGTGTAGAGGAGAGGCGATAAAAACGGAGAGCTGCCGCCAGTAAAACTATTGCACAAAAAAACAATATATATCTCTTTTTACTCATAACTCAGATATGACTATGTATGGTTCCCCATTTGGAAGATTGATAGTTTTTATTGCTTTGCTGCGAATTTCTTCCGTGAGTTTAATCTCCAGATCGATGAACATAATCTTTCCTTGCCATTCGTTATCAGCGTATTCAATATGACGAAATTCGTATTTATCAAATTTATTTCTCGACTCGAGAAATCCACCTGATACTGTTCCACCATCTTTTTCAATATACGTTTTAGGATCATACTTTGAATAAAAAGCGAAGAAGTTCTGAGGCTGCTTGAGGTAGGTGGATACAACAACTTTATCGTACTTGCCTTTTTGGCTTTCCGCATACTCCACTGCTTGTTTGTATCCATATTGCCAAGCATCTGCAAATTCAAGTGGTGCATGAATGTAGTATTGGTGTAGATAGTACGAAATATTTCCTACCAATGTAAGCAGGACTGCTGAACCTAGTATGGTAGCACCGAACCTATGAGTTATATCCCTTTTAATAAAAAACTCATATGCTCCAACACTCGTGAATATAAGCAGCGGCGGCAACATGAGCATGGTTCTTGTAGAGCTCGGAACATCCCATGTGAGGGCGGCTGCAACTGGTGCAAGCAGGAGCCAGAAGAAAGAGAGCTGTATTGCTTTGTTACTTCTTGAAGACAATTTGGCAAATCCCCAAAGCATCAATGGCAATTCAATGATGTAGAACAAACCAACGTTCGGCGTGTAATTATATGGTGGACCGTTTCTCCCCAGAAACAATACATCCGGACGAAAGTGTTTTAAATAACCTTCAGCTATGGTTAGCGTGGCAGCTATTTTCTGGTTATGGAGAACTTTCATTGAGAATGCATCCTGCCTGTCTGCATCAACGAAGGATCTCTCCACTTCATCCTCAACTAAACCAGGTTGGGTGAATACATTCGTTCCCTTAAAGCGCATAACACCGGCTGTAGAGGTCGCAATCGGTATAAGTGGAAGAACTATCAGAACAAATACAATGCCTGCAAGGATCACCTGTTTTACGTGTGTCATTCTTTGTTTCCAATATAGGATCAACATGCTGAGAGACATCAGCGGGATAAATACTCTCGCTGCTTGATAGGTATACATTGACAAGCCAAACATAACAGCGGTAAGTACCCACCAATATCCGTTCTTCTTCATCCCTCTTAAAAACGCCCAGATACCGGTCATGAAGAAAAATAAGGCGACGTTTGTTTCAAATCCGGCGCGAGAAAATTGAAGATGCCACGGATTAACTGCTAGCAAAAATGAGCAGAGGAGTGCAATTTTTTCCTGACCAATCCGATCGACATGCGCGTCGATAAGCGCTTTCGCCAGAAAATAGATCATTAGAACTGATACTGTACCAAAAAATGCCGAAGGAAATCGCACGGCAATTTCACTTAGACCAAAGGCTGCTACTGATGGAACAGTCAGATAAATGTACAGAGGTGGTTTATAGTCATCGTGCGATCTAAATGAGAGTGGGAATGATTCTCCATATTCGTCTCTTCCTGTTCGTAAAATTGAGTAGGCGTTGTAGCCAATTGCAACCTCATCCAGATTGAGACTGGGAGGATTTTTTCCTATCTCATAAAATCGAAGGACAGCAGCAAGTAGAACTATTGAAACCAGTATGAAAACTCTTTTTCTCATATCTTTTTAAACATTTCCAGTATTTGGCTGTCTGTATTCTTCGTCTTGCTTGTATGAAGATTTCTTTTATGTAGTGCTTCAGGCAATTGAACTACGGCGTTGAATAAACCATGCAGGAAAGCGCCATCCCCTGTAAAAAGCGAGGAAATGATGTGGATTGGAAGCCATACCAGATGGGCGAGCAGTAATTTTAGATCCTCAATATTTTTCCATACAAATAAGATTTGATTTTTGTATGACATGGTTTTCATGCGCGCTCTTCCAAAGACGTTCAGGTTGGTACTTTCCGGATCATGATGCACACGACTCATTGGCTCAAACATTACTTTCCAGCCTTTTTTCCAGGCTCTCCAGCAGATGTCTATATCTTCCCAATAGGCGGGGCGGAACATTGAATCCATGCCTCCCAGCTGGTTCCACTTTTTCTTATCGTAGGCTGCACTTGCTCCAAATGACCAAAGCGTGAATCCTGGCTTACTATTCTTGGCTTCTGAATGTACAAGAAAACCTCTCTTGAACTCTCCGACTGCTTTTCCCCTAGTTGTTTCTCCAGTTATTTCTGCACTCCCAACTGAGAATACCAGAGGGTCTTTAAAGTGTGTTTTCAAGAACGAGAGAAAGTTTTTTTCAGGAGTTACATCATTATTGAGAAGGACAACGATCTCTCCTGTAGCTCTTTTCACGCCGTCGTTGCAGGCTCGAGCAAAACCTTGATTAACGTCTTTCTTAATAAGAATAATCTTGTCAGAAAATTCTCGTACTATGGATCTGCTGTTGTCGCTTGATGCATCATCGACAACAATAATTTCCGCATTCTTAGCTGCTTCGATTATTTTTGGGAGATTTTTTCTTAGGAGCTTCGCTCCATTATAGTTGGGAATAACGATAGATAACTTCATGTCGCCCAGATGGGATAATTGTACCACGCAGGGCGTGAAACATAGGTTTTAACTCTGCTGGAGACCCATCAATAGTGACGCTCCAACCAGGGTAGTACACGTCTGCAAGCACCAGCATGCCACCTTGATCGTCCTCAACGGTTAGCTCAACTTCATTTTCCTCGTAGGAGGTAATTTGAGCAGTATGGCGGATATTTTGATTCGTAACCTCAAAAGCCATGCTTAACTGGTTCATTTCTGAGACATCCTGATAATCTGGGAGTATAAATGCTCGAGGCAGAACGTTCATATTTTCATACACTCTTGTTTCCCCTTCTTGAAATACTTTCTGAAGCTTTGAATGGTCGATGTCACGCAGTGCAAGAATATATTTCACATTAAGCAGATCATAAATAGGTGACTCGAAATTGTCCGGACGGATAATGCGGTGGAATTCAACCTCATCCAATGTTGGTTGGCCACGTTGGGCTGTTGCAATAAGCTGACCATATCGTTTGAGATAAATTGGGTCATACCCCTCAATTGTCTGAAATTTGTGAGAAATGGAAAAATTTGGGGCAATGATTCTTCTGTCTGTAGTCATATATCTCCAAACTGACTGATCCTTTTCTAAAAATTTGATTACTTCGGTCTTGGGATAGAGGTAGTCTGCATTAGAAAATGGTGTAAATTTCCAGGCAAAGCGAAAGAGATCAGCAACGGTAATGAGAAACAGTATTGTGAATATTAACGATTGAATGACATTTTTGCGTTTTTTTACTTGATGACTACTTAGTAATCCCCCAAATAAGATGATACTACTGAGAAGAACAAACCCGGATGGAAGGATAAGATTTCGTTGGGCCACATGGAGATTTTCTGGAGAAATATTTTCAAACGTCCCTCCTGATACAAAAGTGATTGTCCAGAGACCAAAGAGAATGAATAAAAGTAACCCGACAACCTTTCCTGTTCGTTCCAGTAGAATCCTCATCTCATTATTTATTAAATTACTCAAGAACCAATCAACACCGAATGCTGCTAACACCGCTAATGAAAAATCGATAATGACCATGAGTCTTGACGGCTGAGCAGTGGAAATCAGAGGAATATGTAGATGGAAAGGTATTCTTGCAATGAAATTGTTTGTCGCGAATAACAACGCGGTGAGCAGTGAAAAAATAAAGAATCGCTTTTGATGAAGGTGCTTATCTTCTTTAGTACGCAGTCCAAGAAGAACGAATATTAAAGGTACAACGCCGATATATCCGATGTATTCTACGTAATTAAATACACCCCAATAATTCAAGGTTGCTGGGTTACCAAAAAAGTCCGGTGCGATAAATTGAACAAGATGTTGCCACGGAATAAACCAATCTTCTCGACCGAGTACATTTCCTTGATCAAAACTTCTGGCTGAATTTTGGATAAACCTTATTGTCGGCAGCCATTGGATTGAGGTAATCGCTAATACTAAAACACCAAGTACGAAAAACTGAGAGAGAAGCTTACTTCGTCTTTCTCGATTCTCTGATGACTGTATTCGGAACAGTATATATACAGCGATGAGAGTGTAGATATAAAATGCCGTCTGTAGAAAACCAGCAAAGAGAATACTAGAGAGCGCGAACACAAGGAGCAAATACCATCTTGTTTGGGAAGATTTTTCCAAGATGTTCTCGATGGCTAGAAGGCTAGCAGGTAACCAAACAAGTGTATGAAGTGTTGTATTCCACTCAAGCCAAGCTATTGAAAATCCACAAAAACTTAATACAAGGCTTGCTAACAGACTTGCCTCTTTTGATCTTCCGATTTTTCGAAGATATAAATACATAAACAATGAAAGTAAGATCGGTTGACTCATTACTTGAAACGTCCAAGCCAGATTGAAGGGAAAAAGTAAATACAAAATATTTAGTGGGTTGAAGAGAGCTGTTTGGATGTTGGCAGCCAACGGTGTTCCAGCATGAGTATACGGATTCCATCCAGGATATTGACCCTTTTTTAAAACATCAAATGCAAGTTTCCTCCATGGATATTGTTGTCGAACAGCATCAGTAATAAGAAAATTTTTAAATGGTACTCCTGCTGTAAGCCCGTTCCAGACAACATCTCTATATGGATGGTAGAGTCCGACAATTGTGTCGGCAGGGATTGGCATTTTTCCCCTCAATATAACTGGGTTAAAGAAAATGACAATTGGAAGTAAAAGACAGAATAGAGCTAGCTTATTTTTCATAACTCGTTAATTTTTATTCATTGAATATATGGTATCTTTTAGTTCTTTACAAAAACGGGCTTTTGAATATTTTCTGAGGGCTTTTTTTGCAACTAACCGAAATATTACTTGTTGCTTTTCATCTTTGATTAGTTTGAACGTTTTTTCCTGGAGTTGACCGATACTGTTCCAGAGTATTCCGTTTTTTTCATCACGCACAATTTCTGGTTGACCGCCTTTATTTAAAACCACTGGAACACAACCAGCTGCCATTGCTTCCACTGTAGCTATACCAAAATGCTCTACTTGCTCCGGAAACTTTTCCTCGTCAATATCAAATCCAGCGGCATGCCAAAATATTTTTGCTTTTGCATATTCTTTTTCGAGTCTCGCATGAGATATGTTGGTAACAATATCAATTGGATATCCAATTGCCTCTGTTCTGATTGTGTTGAGTAGTTGCTTGCCCTCCGTTTCAGTGGCATCTCCGATGATGCGAAGTACCCAATCAGTCAAACCATTGTCTACCATTGATTTAAACGCCTTTACCAAAATGTCTTGACGTTTATTGTGAAGCGCAGTGGTAAATCTTCCAACTGCGAGGATTGTATTGGTCTTTTTTTTCTCTTGAACGGCAATATTTATTGGTGGGTAGATGACCGATGAGTACACGCCATATGTTTTATCGATGAATCGTTTTGTAAACTGAGAATTACAAACAGTTGAATGTATGTTTTTTAGCTTCAGCCAGTTTGAGAGGGTCCTCCCACTTCCGTGTTTAAAAGGAATCTGGAAATGAAGAATATTTTTATCTGCAAATAACCAAGGAATACTCCCATCGCTGACGAAGAAGGATACATCATATTGTTTGAGCAATGATCGTTTTTTGATCACTTCACCTTTTTTTGAAAAGAGGAAATGACCATAGACATTTACTTTGACTTTGTCTAGGTCTATTCCGAGATATTTATCGATACGTTTCAAAATGCGCCCATCTCCCCAAAAAAAGTCGACTTGATATCCTTGTTGGAGTAGACACTGTGCAACTGTAGCGATATACACGCCGCCGCCGCCGAGAGTATCGAGTGCTGGATGATAAAGTGCAGCTTTCATTTCTTTTTTGCAACTGCGACGATAAGCGCTGAATACGTAAATGGTGAAACAAAGTTGAGAACAGCTTTTACTATTTTTCCAAGATCATTTAATTCAAATAGCTCTCCATTTGGATGGTGGAGAAATTGATAGTCCAACCACAAACCAATACTTCTCGTCTCTTTTAGGTCGTCTTTAGATATAATTTTCATATCTTCAAATCCCGCTTCTTTCATGAAGTCCGTTAGCTCCTGAACTGTGTAGCGGTATTCATAGAACATCATTTTAAATCGTTCGCGCGGCTTTCTTAGTCCGATACGTTGGAGTGTAATCCTCGCAGGCGTTTTAATTGAGATAAGTAACATTGTGAAAAGTCTGGTTATTTTTCGAAGCAATGAATCGAATGGAACTTCGACAATCGCCAATCCACCCCGCTTTAGTATGCGGTACGCTTCGCTGAGCGCTTTCTGCGGTCCCTCTTCAAAGTGCTCAATAACGCCCAGGGATAGATACGCATCGTATGTCTCATCAGCATATGGAAGTTTGGTAACATCCGCTAACCTGACTTTGGTTTTTGGATCGAACTCATTCAGTTTCTTGAGTGCATATTTATTATTGTCAACACCAATGATGTCATAGCCTTTCTTTGAAAGGTCAACAACCCATTTACCCATACCACAGCCAGCTTCGAGAATTTTTCCTTTTTTTGGAAGAAATTTTGAAAAAATAGGGCGAAGACCGTCGGTGTCAATTAGCTTGAGTTCTTTGCTGATTGAAGTTTTTTTCCAATACTCATCCCACTCTTCACCTACGTCGGGTACAAATTGTTTATAGCTCACTCTGATAACTCCTCATCTAGTTTTTTGTATGTGGTGTGAATATCTTCTTTTCTCTGCATCTCCCATAGCCATGCCATAATCAGAAAGTGATTAAAAGACTGATAAAATATTTCAATCCAGCCGATAATTCCATCTTTCCAACCGTTCTTGGTTATTGCTCGATACCAAAATTCCCGAAGTGTTGATGAGAAGAAATGATGAGCCTTGATTTTTGGGTGATTGGCTTGAAAACGTAAATCGGCTTCCATTTTGGTGTAGCGAATTGTTTTATTCAGCATCCATTCCATTCCTCGATGGGTCAGATGAATGATTTCTCCTTCGAGAATGCCTACTTCTCCATCTATGATCGGATGTTCATGGAGTTCTCCGTTCCATCTATGTAATTCACTTCTTTTCATGAGTCGGTGTTGATATTCAGGATACCAACCTCCGTATTTCAACCATTTCCCCAGAATGTAATTTTTATGAGGTATTTTATACGAATGAAATGCTGGATTATTTCTCAAAAGTACTTGAATTTCTTCTTTTAGTTTTGAAGAGACTCGCTCGTCAGCATCGATGTACAGAATCCACTCACCGCTGGCATGTTTGGCGCCAATAGTTCGTTGATTTGGAAACCCGTGCCATGAATTTTTAACTATCTTCGCACCGGCCTTCTCGGCTATCTTCAGCGTATCGTCAGCCGATCCAGCATCAATAATGACAATTTCATCAACCCAGCCGAGTGACTGCAGACATCCTGGAAGGTATTCCTGTTCATTATATGTAAGGACGATGCATGAGATCTTATTCATATGCGCTTAAAAATAGCAAATTTATCCTGCGTATAGATTGCTTTGATCGGAAATCTTCCTTCCTCTAATTCTTCAAGAAACTCGGTATATGTACTCTCATCAGTATAGATATGTGTAATTTTAGCATCTTCGAGTATTTGATTACGCCTCTGGTCATCAGTCAGTTCTCTAAAAAATTCCTCGTTTATGGATTTACGAAGCTGGTAATCAGTATCCGTGAGTATGGCGAACGTTTCTCCTGAAAAGTAGGTTCTTCTTCCACCTATCCCCGGAACTTTCATAAATACGAAGTGTTCTCCTGTTGGAGGTGTGAGAAATACTGCATCTTCGGGTGTATTTTCGATAGCTTTTAGGGCTGTGTATTCATTTTTACTCATGATGTACTCAGGTTTTAATCGAATCAGAAATGTCTGAAGGGTTGTGGGTAGCGACAGCAGGAAGAGAAGAGTTAACATGAGAATATTCTTTCTCCAAGTTACCGTCTCTAGAACAACTACGATACTGAGTATCATGAGCGCGTATGGACTAAATTGAATGGTATTGTAGACCGACACCGGTTGGACAAAGATAAGTGGAATGGTCAGAGAAATGATGATGGTTACGATCAGGAATATTTCGTGAGCTTTTATGTGTTTGAGTTTTTTCAATTTTTTTATGATCCAGATAAAGCCAATCAAACGGACACCGAGGTTGCCAATAATATACAGGACCAGCTCCTGGGTTTTGATTTGTGCTACGCGAATGATATTTCCAGCTTCACGATAATGAGCTTCCAGCTGTGACCACTTTTCGTAATAGAAGCGGTTAGAATCTTCGACCATCTTGGTGAGGATCCATCCAGGGGCGAATTGGAGTGGAGATTGATTTGATGAGGAAGTAAATACGGTCAGGAGTAAAAATATACTTGCTGCAATTGCTGATGGCAATATCATTTTTCGCTTTTTCAATATGGTTAGTTCCAGACCTAACGTGATCATCAAAGCTGCGACTCCTACTGCTCCTGCATAGGCTTTTATGCCTGTTGCAAGACCAATTATCATGCCGGCAAGGATTCCGTCTGATAATTTGCTGAATTTGTTGAAACGCACCAGAAAAAACGTTCCAGTCAAAAACATCGCAAAGCCAAGGACAGTATGCACATTGGTGAGTTGATCAAAGGGCTGGTCAAGCATGAATGAGTTGGCTGTCCAAGCTACCCCTTTGCCTAAAAACACGGGAATGAAGTATGCTGCGCTTCCAGTAAACACGGTAAATATTGTTGCTATGATTGCAGTTTCATTTGACCTGCTTAACAGCTGAGCGAGTTTAAATGCTGCAAAGGCAAAAAAAGCAGACACGAGTGGCGGAGCGACGTGAATATACAGCGTTTCGACAGGAATGGTTGTGAACTTATGAACTATCGCAAGGAGAAGATCCGTAAGGTAATGATAATTACTCAATATTTCTCCTGCTAACCCCGGATGCTGAGGTGGGAACGATCGGGAGAGTTCTTTAATAAGCGCTATGTGCCATAGTGCATCATGAAACTGGCTGAACTCAATGGTTTCTGCTTTCATTTTCCAAGCTGTGAAAAAATGCCAGCTTTGAGTTACGCTCGCTACCACTAACACAAATCCGAGAACTAATTTTTCGGCCGGTGTAAGTGCTTTTACCTCTATATCAATTTTGGATTTGGTAGATGATCGTTTCTTCATTTGAATATACTGTTTTAAGATTTAGTCCGGTTTTGTTGAACGTATGTTCTTCTTCAGAAGTAAGTAAGAGATAGCCAATAGAGCCATCTTTAAGAGTTTGTTGTCGTTCTCCAGGGTTCGCCTGGTTGAAAAACTCCTTCCAGCGAATTGCCCTTCCTTCATAATCTTCACCGGTGATTCGCGCAAATGATTTGCCTGAAAAATAGGTGGGACGACCAGTGAATGCAGCCACGAGCAGACTTGAATCATTTCTATGAGATGGATATACCATGAGAGTACTGCTTAAATCTGTATGTTGTTTTATATATTCAAATGCCTCGAGCTCTTGATTTGTCACTAGGAAGCTGTCAGCTCTATATCTATCTTGAATACTTTTGATGTTTGAGGGAAACGAAAGGAGCAAGAGTATACCAACAATGATGCCGGAAGTTATTGATGAAAATCGCTTTAATATCAAAGGCAGAGATACTATTGTAAATAGTGACATCAACACCAACGCATATGGTCCGAATTGGATGATGTCATATGACATTCTGCCCTGGTTAAACAGCACTGGCAGAAAAAGTGAAAAGACTGTAACAGTGAGAAGAAATACTCCAAACCCAGATGGTTTTTTTATAAGTTTTGCAAAATACACCAGTCCCAGGAACTTTATCCACAGATTTCCAAAAGTATAGATTGCGAGCTGTTTTACGTTGAGCTGAATCAAACGCGGAAGATTTCCTTTTTCTCTGTAATGCTGTTCGAGAAAATAATCGTTTAACGTATTGTACCTATCATGATCCTCTACCATTCGTTTCAGGAGCCAGCCCGGTGTGAAAATCGGGTTGGCTGCAGTTTGCCGATCATAGACAGGAAGCATGATGGTTAGCGCAACACCCAATGTCAAGAAAGTCGTGACCCAACCATCCATTCTCTTTCTCCATACACTTAGGTAGATAGCACGTACTCCAAGACCAATTAACATTAGCGTGCCACCCCAGGCTTTAAATCCAATCATTACGCCCAAGAGGATTGCACCAATGAAGTTCCATTTGAGGTTTGGCTTTTTTTCCAGGTTCAGCAGCGTCCAACTTCCGGCAATCATGAGAGGAAAGACCAACACTGCCATGGGATTTTGCAGAAGATCTATCACCGGATCGAGCATGAAGGAATTTGCGCTAACCGTGAATTCATCACCTCGGAAAAACTTCATAACCCATGCAGCGTTTCCAGAAAATATTGTAAGTACTACGGCTGCGTTGGCAAGCCATGGAGATTTCGTCAGATGACGTATAAATGTAAATACACCGATACTAAACAGAGCTGATACGGCTAGGGGAAGAATTCTGTAATACAGATGAAAGGTTGAAAATGGAAGATATTTTGAGATTGAAGCGAGCGTGACATCGATAAGAAAGTGATAATTTTTAACCTCTATCGGTGAGTATCCGGGATGCCTAGGAGGAAAATGATCCTTTAGTTCATTGATCAGATACACATGTTGCAGAGAGTCATGGGCGGACAATTCAATAAAGCTCATTCCTTCTGATGTCAGATTGGCACTTCTAGTGAGCACCAGGGCTTGGATAGCTGCTGAAATGAGCATGATCATGATAAAGGTCGCAGTCACGGATTTCATTTTTAATCTTGAAAGTGAAATGGTTCTTGTCCGGAAGAACCGAAATGTCAAGAATAAAAATGGAAAATATCCAATCCAAAATGGCAATCCAACAAGACGAACGATATATATAACTAAAGAATAAATGCTAACACCGAGTGTTACGGCAAGAAAACTTTTATCTAAAGTCTTGAGGTTTTTGTCCTTAGGCAACAAATAGAGTCCTGGTAACCACCACAAAACGCAAAAGACAGACATAAAAAGCAGTATGTTTATCAACAGGTTTTGCATAGCTAGAATAGGTTCTCTCCTGCTATTATAGACAAACCTGTTGAGAAAATTATGCGTAGCGATCTTTTTGATGAAATGTACCGGCTTGAGTCCACCTATTGGTGGCATGTGGCGAAGCGCCGTCTTATTCTTCGTATGCTTGACTCATATCTCAATTCACTACAAGATCCAAGATTTCTAGATATTGGATGTGGAACAGGCATGATGATGAAAGATTTTTCCAGGTTTGGAGAGGTATTTGGGGTTGACGGCTCGACAAAGGCGATATCGTATTGTAAAAAACGTGGATTTTCAAATGTCGCAGCCACTGATCTCACTAAGCCGCTTCCGTTCCAAAATGAACTATTCGACGCTGTCACAATGCTCGACGTACTTGAGCATTTGGATAACGATAGGCTCATTCTTTCTGAGATTCAGAGAGTTTTAAAACCGGGAGGCAGATTTGTACTCACTGTACCTGCTTACCCATGGCTATGGACTTATTGGGATGAAGTACTGGGACATAAACGGCGATATCGTCGTCGTGCTCTTGTTGCAAAGTTGAAGGAGACTGGATTTGAGGTTGAGATGAGCTCATATTTTTATTGGTATTTGGTTCCTGTCGCAATTATTGTTCGAGTTGCTAAGTCAATTTTCGGAAAATCTATGAAGCAGCGTTCAGATTTTATTGAGGTCCCAAAATCAATTAATTGGTTGCTCGTTCAAATCACCACCGTTGAGGCGTCGGTTCTCCAGCACATTCGTATGCCGTTTGGATTATCTATTGTTTGTCTTAGCAGAAAACTTAACGATCGTACAAACCTTGGAAGTCATTGAAGCGGATTTTAAGAAGCCCATAAAACGCATCGATGGTATCTTTCATAAGATTGACTTTTGTTTGAGGGTCATCCTTCCAACGAACAGGAACTTCTTTGATTTTCACACCTTTTTTTTGCGCTAAGTAAAGAATCTCGGCGTCAAAACTCCAATCTGCGAGCCTTGAGCGCTGGAACAGATCTTTGGCGATTTTGGTTTTAAAGAGTTTAAAGCCACAAGTAACATCCGAAATATTTCTCGTTACCAGCGTGTTTGTAAGTAGGGTAAATACTTTCCCGCCAAATTCTCGAAAAAATGGTTGATGTACTTCTATATGCGCCCCTTTCATTTTTCGTGATCCAATGATGACATCGAACCTACCCATCCATTTTTCGAAATTATTGTATTCATCCATTGGGGTTGCGATATCGATATCAAAAAAGATGAGCCACTCTCCTTGTGCACTCTTTACCCCTTTTTTGAGCGCCCCACCTTTTCCTTGATGGTTGCTGTTGAGTATCTTTACAGTCTTTATTGTGAGTGTGAGTTTTTTAGCTAGTGCAACTGTGTTATCAATGGATCCGTCATCCACGATGATTAATTCCCAGCTGAACTTCTTATTTTTAAGAAAGGAGAAAATCTGTGTCAGACCATATTTAATCCGCTTTTCTTCGTTATATACAGGGATTATAAGTGAGAGGAAAGGTTGTTTAGCCATCGGTCGCTATTGTAGCGAAGTGAGCCGGCTAAATCTAGGTTTTCAAAAGCGATGTTACTTTATTCTGGTCTGGCGATTTTCTCAACAGCGCATCGATGATAGCTTCTCGTTTTCTCTGTGGTCCTTCGAAAATATATCGTAATCCTTCACGAAGTAGAGCAATTTTGGCACGCAGTGGAGCGTAGCGCAAACCGAAGTGCAGTCGGTTTTTAGTGACAAAGTAATCTTGAAATTCTGATCCTGAACCTTGGAAACTGGCAGCGTTCTTGTGCCATAGTACGGCTTTTGGTGCATAGGCAACTTTGTAGCCGGCATTCTTGGCCCTCATGGAAAAATCTGCATCTTCAAAGTAGGCAAATAGCATTGGATCAAGCAAGCCAATATCTTCAAATACCTTATATTTCACAAACATTGCACAGCCAGTTACAAATTCTGTCCTGGAAAACTCATCGAATTGTCCTTCGTCCACCTCATCAACTCCTCGATGTGATGTAAGGACATTATTCCAATCGATGAGTCCCCCGGCATACCAAATTACTTTTCCCCGCTCATGTGGTTTATATCTGTCCTGATGAAATTCTTTTCCAGGCGTAAAGTAGATTTTTGGGGAGATGACATCGGCATTCTCCTGGTTCGATGCTGATACAAGTTCTTCTAATAGATCTGAATGAACTGTCGTATCGTTGTTGAGAAGCAAGATAAAGTCAGCACCATCAACAAGTGCCTTGCGAATGCCAATATTGTTTCCCTCGCTAAAACCCAGATTAGTATTGTTTTCGATAAGATCAATGTTTGGAAACTGCTTATGTATTTCAGTAGCTGACGAGTCGCTTGAAGCGTTGTCAACAACAATGGTGCTGACAATTACTGAATCAGTTTTGATATTCTTTAGCGACTGAAGGCATTCGATCGTGTCTTGTTTGCCTTTGAAATTGAGGATGATAATTGCGACTTTTGTTTTTGCCATATTAAGCTTGAGAAAAGTAAAACTACAGTGCTTGCTGAAATTATAGCACCCAACCTGAGAGAATCGGGTTCATAGCGAAATTCAACAATGTGCTTCCCGAACGGAAGAGCTACCTTTCGAAATGCACCTTCATAAGATTCTACAGACGAAGGTTCTCCGTCAACATACGCAGTCCAGCCAGGGTAAAAAGTGTCAGTCAAAACAAGTTCAGAAATCCTATCTAGTTCGGTTTCAATTAGTACTCGATTTGGAGAGTAGTCAATAATTTGAGCGGGATATTGATCTTGGTTGTTATCGAGTAAAAATACTCGAGGAATTACATCCTGATTTTCGTAAATTTGAACATGGTCTTCACCAAATACTCTTTCAAATTGAACTGAGTCGAGTGAAGCTAGATAATCATCGGGATAGCCAGTAATAACGTACTTAACTCCAGCCAAGTTAAGTTTGTTGCTGTTTAAGTCTTGAATGGATGTTGTGTTGGGGCTTTTTGGCTCTTCATTCCAAAAATGGAGATAATTTGATGGTATTGCTGCAGCGTAGCCAGATGCATCAGCGATGTTACTCCTGAGACCCTGATTCTCCGGAATGACCGTCAGTTCTTTTTTTAGTCTTGTGAATTGCTTTAACTCTTCACCTGTAAGGTTATTTGGAGAAAACGGCTCCCTGGCTCTTAAATGTGTCCAGTACACACCCAAGCCTGTATAGGGAAAGTTCCCGCTTGTTGATACAAATCGATAATTACCAAGATTTTGTTTAAGCCATTTAGAAGCGCTGCTTTCTAGACTGGTAATTGATATTGGGAACGTGATGAGATTACCTTTGGAAAAAGTAAAGAGATCTATGATTGTTAAGATCACTATCACTTGGTACAACAGGTGTCGTTTTTTCTTAACCACATACAATGCAATGATTATGATAGCGAGTACGATGAAAATATTTTGGATATTCGTATCGAGAATAATATTTACTTTATCTTGAGAAAAAGCTGCACTTTCTGTCATTGGCCGGCGTTTCACAGCTTGGAAAGTTGTGCCTACAATTGAATAGAGAATCTGCCTCATTTCTTCCTTTTCCTTTCCACTTTAATTGCTGAAAGGCCTACTCCAGCTAATACTGATACCGAGAAGCTGTAGATAGATAACATCCGTATTGGTGATCGGAAATTTGAAAAAAGTGGTAAGGCTCGCCTTACTAATTCATACAACGGTGTTTGATTTCCTAGGCTCAGCAGAAGTGCAATGAGTCCTGCTACAACCCAATACTTTGTCCGTTTCGATTTCCTCTTTAAGACTGCGATAACCGCAAACAAAAGCGGTAGGATGCCAAGATACCCCTCAGAATTTGCCAGACCTGTTTCTAACTGTGCTCCTGGACCCCAAGATGAACCACTTCTCCACGATCCGAATAGATCAGCGAGTATAAATGATGGCAGTTCAATGATTTTGAGTTGATTTTGGGCTGCGAACTCACTTGTTTGCGGACGATATGACTCTCGAGCAAGCTCTAAAAAAGGTAAGAGCTGCACGGCGATTAGTCCGAGAGTAAAGAGAAATACAGCAAATGTTTTTGCTACTCTTACTTTCAGTTTCCCTGTTCCAAACACAACAATGTAACTTGCGACCAGAATCCATGAGTAGTAACTGTACTGTGGATGTGAGGATAAAAATTGAAATACTAATGCAAAGATAAGTATTAATGCTCTGGTATTGTTTGCTTTTTCTGTGAAACGATGAGCTCCATACAACACAAGCGGAACAAGTGTAATACCCTGCAAAGAGTTGATGTCATTTACTGATGCGATTACAGTACCTGATAGGGCAAATGTAATCGCAGAAAACATGCTCGGCAGCGTTTTGTTGGTTACGCTATGTACATACGCGTAGGTTGCACAAGCTGCGATGGCGATGTAGATTATTGTTAACGCGGTAATAGCATAGGGAACTGACATTACTAGATAGACAATATTGGTCGGTGAAAGCGCGTTATGAGAAAGATCTGCGAGAAAAGGTAATCCCCCAAGAATATATGGATTCCAAAGTGGTAATCGTCCGCTGGTTACTTCATTTTTCCAAAAATATATGCCTGGAATTCTCTGACCCAAGTTATCTCCATATAAAAATCCAAGTCCTTGTACAAGGTATGAAAGAAAGAAAAGAGTAATGATTAAGAGAAGTACTCCGTATGCCCTTCGGCTACTCATGGAAGTAGTTTCCGTTTGACTTTCAACAGTAGTCGTTCAATATCGCCGCTATTTTCTTCCCTTGTTCGACTGATCCAGTACCGCAATTCTTTTCCTTTTGAAATGAATTCTTTTTTTGTATCCTCAAGAAATTCTTTACTATTGTATTCCCAAAATCCTTGTTTTTCCCAAACTTTAGCAAACACAATGAACATGTAAAACGACTGCAGTAAACTCAATGCTAACCCATGTAAACCGTCTTTGTACCCACTTCTGGCGAAGAAATTAAGGAGAAAATCTGAAGCTGGCATTCGAATAGCATCATACCACTGGAGCTTTTTCCCAGAATTGAGGTATTGTTCAGCTTCATTGTCAGAGTAGTAATAAGCGATTTTGTTAAGATATTGATCTACTGAGGTGTAGTTGAGGTGGACGATGTGTTGTTTAAGTTCTAATGTCTGACCCTTAACTTCAAGAAGTTCGTGGTTGTGTTTGCTTGGGAATTTTCCTTTACCTTTTCTAAATAGTCTCAGTTGGTGGTCTGGATACCACAGACCATGCTTAATCCATTTTCCAAAGATGATATTTTTTCTTGGTATAAGATAGCCATCGACATAGTCAGGAGCGCCCATGAGTCTTTGGATTATCTCTTTGTGAAGTTCAGGACTAATTCGTTCGTCCGCATCTATACTTAAGATCCAATCTCCGGAAGCCTTAGTAAATCCAAAGTTTTTGCTGTCATTCAAATTTATTGGATCGTTTTTATGAGTGAATATTTTATCTGTAAATTTTTTCGCAATTGTGCCAGTATTGTCACTTGATTCGTTATCTACGAGAATAATCTCATTTGCCCAGTTTACAGACTTGAGGCAATCCTCAATCATCTTTTCCTCGTTATGAGCGGTGATTACTACCGATATTTTCATTTAGTCTTTAAATAATTCCTAACCAAAGCAAATTCTTGAAGCACTTTTTTGCCCGCAAACAACATCATTAAAAACGCATACAGTATAACAGCAGTCAGTATCAATAGACCGATTCTAGCTAATGAAGAGGCTAGTACTGGCGTAAGCGCATATACGAGAGCGCCCATCATTGCGGTAGAAATGATCGGTGCGGTAATGTTGGGCATGATCTCAATTTGGACAATCTTTCTGACGAGATAAATGGCAACGATTGAGGACGTGGCTGTTAATGCTGAGGCCAACGCAACACCATTGAATCCGACTACTGCTATAAGTACGGGTGTTAACACCCATGTCAACGTCGTCCACATTACCATGAGCATCAGGCTTTTTTTGATGTGCCCGGTTGCATTGAGCGTATTGGTAAGGGTGGTAGAAATTGAAGACCAGAGTGCATTCACTCCAAAAAGAGTTAGTGATAGAAGTGCAGGTTGCCACTTTTCATATCGGGGAATAATTTGAATCATTGCCGGTGCAATGGTTATTAACCCAACTACGGATGGGAAGACAACTGTAGCAACTGCAAATATGGATTTTTCTACTGCCTTTTTTAGTGCTTCCTTTTCGTGTTGTAACCGTGAGTAGGCTGGGAAGGTGACTTTGATGATGCTATCGCTGAAAAACCGTAATGGAGTTAGCGCCCAGCGCTGTGCCCATCCGATAAAACCTACCTCAGCAAGTGTCAGTACTCTGCCTAAATAGGCTGTGAGTAAATCATCTTTTACCAGTGCAAGCAAGCTATTGGCCTGAAAGGGAACACCAAAAGACAGGAGTTGTTTGGCAGATTTTCTCTTGAAAGCGAAGGCTGGCCTCCATGGTTGGAGGAGATACATAACAAACAACCCCGATAATCCTCTGAGCAGAACTGCTACAGTAAAACTTTCAACTCCCTTTCCTTGCCAGGCAAAGTAGACGGCTACCGAATAAAAAACAATATTTTCAACAATTTGAGGAATTATTAGTTTATTAAATTGAAGTTTACGTTCAAGAATAATTGATGGAATTGTTTTGAGTGATGATAAGAAAAATGCAACGATCAAAGCACGGAGGAGCGATAAACCACCAGGACTCAACTGATAGAAACCTGCTATGTGTGCTGAGCCCCAAAGAGAAATTACAACAAGGGTTACTACCATCATCTGTTGGATAGTGAAGGTTGTAGCGAGATCATCCTCTTCAATACTTTCTTTCTTTTGAATGAGCGCTGCTGCAAGACCAATGTCGGAAAAATAGATGAGAAAATTAACTACTGCTGAGACCACAAAAAATATACCGTACTCCTGAGGGGAAAGAAATACTGTGAGCATGAAGGTTGCTACAAGTGTCAGTGTCTGAAGAAAACCAGTTCGACCAGCTAAGGCAACGACGCCTTTTACAGACCTATGCTTCACTTCCTCAATATCGATTTCTTCCAGAAGGCGATCTTCAGGGGTGTGTTCCTGCATGAAACTATTGTAGCATTTCAAAAAGTGTTGAATTTAAGTTGATGTCAGTTCATTAATTATCCTCAGTGGCCAGTTGAAGCCTAGAAAATGACTGAGGAGCCAGAATTCTGCACCCCAGAGTGTGGTTTTTTCCAATCCCGAGGGGATAATAATGTTATTCATTGTATTCTTAAAATCTTTCTTGGTGTAGGTTTCCATCTTTAACTTGAAATATTCAACCCATGATTCTCCTTTTCCCCATGGTTGGGCTTCAACTTCAGAAAAGAGTAAGTTCTTTGTGAGTTCATCTTTGAGCCTTCCTATCGAGCTCATATAGTTCCCTCTTTTTCGGTGCCACCATATCTTTGGATGATGCAGAAGGTTCTCTCTGGAAGGGTAAATATCTAGACCTATCCATAATTGTGATCTCAGAAGATCTATAAAAGGAGAAAAAACTTCTATGAGTTTTTTTGTTTCACCTGCGTCAATATTGGTATTCATGATTATTGGTTTATTCGTTACGTTTTTATAAAGTTCTGCTGATTTCAACATGAAGTCTTTGGAGATTGAGATATACTTGCCTTTAGTTCCTTCTATCTCTTGACGATTTGGCCATTCGTTCCCCAAGTAAAAACTTGAAATTCTCTTATCATTTCCAAGACGATTCAGTTGCAATGCAAGAAATTTCAGACCAAATTCTTTAATGACATCTACCTCATCAAGAGTTAATCTTCCATCACAGTAAGAAAGTATCTTTTCCGGGAGACGAATGCCTGGCCATTGAGGATATTGAAATGGCCCGAGACAATAGTCGATCTTCAACCCTAGTTTACTGGTCATTTCTAAGATCTTCTCTAACCGATTCCAGTGTATTCGCTTTCCATCTGATGTTAGTTCCAGATTAAATATATTGAGACGCAAACCATCAATACCAATGTTTTTTAACAGCTTAAGACATTTATAGAGGATCTGTGTTTGTTTCCACCATGGCTTGATTGAAGCGGGTGTGTCATCAAGTTGACGAAGTTCCCAAAATAACTTTCTTGGACATAGATTTGCCCAGATTGAAAGCTTACTCATTTCTCACTAACCTCCTCTGTATCGATTCTTGGAATCCACAGTTCTTCTAGCCAAGATTGTTTGTACATGGTGATTCGGCGCGTGTCTTCGAGTTGATATGTCTTGGCAAGTTCTTGGCGGGAAAAGACCGGAAAACTATTTTCGCCGATGATAACGAGGTCGAAAAACTGACTGTGAATTTTACCCTGTATATCAGTTGTATACGCTTCCAGCTTAGCTCTTGCGCTTGGTACAAGCATAAGTTTGTCGTTTGTCTCAAGACCATATTTTAGATACTCAGAATGGCCATTATCATAGAGCTGCTTATTCTGCTCAAATACTATGTGAGCTGTTGCTGAAGAGTTAAATATTTTCTCACTTTTTTTCAACCGCTGTTCCCACCACTTCCACTCTGCCTTATTTATCTGAGTTTTTGGATAGTATGAGGTAGCTGCAAATCCCACTATGCCTACGTTTACGATTATCAGGAAATATAAAAACAAGCGATCTTTGTTGAATAGAGGATTTTGGATGTTGGAAAAAACCCAGATAAGCAGAAAAGGTGTGATGAGGTGAGTGAAGTAGCTCATCGCATTTCCCATGTGCGGTCCGAAAAGCGTAACAGTTATAATCGTAAAAAAAACCAGCGCTGATGAAAAATAGTCAATTTTTACTCTTGCTGCTTTCTTTTGCGTTAGCCACAAAATGAGCACGGCTAATGGTGCTCCATTCCACACAACTATCGTCTTAATCTGGCTGATGAGATGTGGAAAGCTCCAGCTACGAATACCATGATGGATGAGGACAACATTAAAAAAATAGGTTTCAAAATAATACTGTACGATACATGCAACGAATATGAATAGCGCTACTCCGCCTAGTGAAAATATCAGACCTGTCTTCTTTGCATTGAAGAGAAACAGGTAAATGCCTAGAAAGACAAGTCCGAGAATAAAGTACGGCTTTGCAAAAAACGCCAATATTCCAAGTGTTAAACCTACTATTAATCCTCTATTACTGAACTTTAACCAATATGGTATGAGCAGGCTGGCTAAAAACAAAAACATTCCAAGTGAATCCGGTCGTGAAACCACATCAAAACCTCCTGACATCCCAATCGGTGTGCCAATTACGATCTGGGAATATATGAAAACTGATGCTGTAAATGCTAGCCAAGAAGAATGACTCTCCTTCAATATCGCCAAATAA
Source organism: Candidatus Chisholmbacteria bacterium (assembly GCA_963704905.1). Taxonomy (GTDB): domain Bacteria; phylum Patescibacteriota; class Microgenomatia; order UBA1400; family Chisholmbacteraceae; genus CAVPHZ01. Next base: position 23,868 of record CAVPHZ010000002.1, on the reverse strand, counting down.
ATCAAAACAGTTGAGGCGAAGATAAAAAAAGCAGAAACGTTACGATGGAGTAAAAAAGTAGATCCGAAGAATGCAGCAAACGGGTAGACAACAAGGTTGTATAGAATTCCGTGTACATTAATAAATTCCGGTGTGTGTTCCAGCGAAAATGGGTTGATGCCTTTGAGTAATGCACTGGTGGTAAGAACAGTTGCACTTTCTCTGAGTTCAATTGGAGCATTGATTACTATCAGTCGAGCATGAAGATAGAAGGTGACTACTAGAAGTAAACCACAACTTACTATAATGATCTTTTTGAGCTTCTGCTCTTGAGGGAGTAGCTTTGCATTTCGAGACTTTTTCACTTCTTATTAAGTAAGTACTCATTAAATAAAAAGTAGAAGAAAATACCAAGAGATGAGAGAGTTATGAGGTCTGAAAGCTTTCTTACTGGGGTTTCTGAGAATCTTGCTTCAATCGTGTGTTCACCGTCAGGAATATTTACCCGTATCAAATGTAAATCATTTTGAGAACTGTGCTGAATATTTTCCCTATCCAATCGTACCGACCAGCCAGGGAAATCAAATGTATTGAGCTGAACTTGGCTTTCTTGGCTTGATTTTGTTTCTAGTATGATATTTCCGGGATTATCTTGGACAATACTTACTTCAACATTTCCGCTGAGAACTTCATATGCTGTTTTTCGAATTTCATTTTCGCTTATTGCAACCTGAGTGATCTCTTTATTTTCAAGTTGTTGATATTCCGTAGTTGTTTTAACTCCTTTTGGTACAAATTCAAAACTGGTTTTGCTGATTCTCCATTTAATGAAATCATCTGATGTGTAATAGCTATCAGTTACATCAAGATATGACTGGGGTGCAAAGAGTTTGAGGTTTGGAATGAATAAAAGAATAAGAACCGTAATCACTAGGACAAGTGTTGCGAGTGAGTTTTTGAGTATGATCTCGAAGGCATAAATAAAACCGGCTGAGAGGAATGCAGAACCAAGAACGATAAATGTCAGGAATCTCCAGGGAAATTGGAGGAATTGCAGTGGACTAGCTATTTCCCAGATGACTTGAGAAAACACAGTTGTGAGGAATACACTTAGGAGAGTAAGAATTGAGACAATAAATACAGAATATGTTATTGGTTTTTCTCGCGTCTGCTTGTAGTAAACTCCCAAAACAGCTACCGAGAATATTGAAAGAACTACATGGAGTTTACCAATTTTAAACGATAGACCGTCTAAGAGACCGGCGGTTGAGCCGCCGAATCCCCAAAGAGAGTTCCATAGTTGTTGTAACTCAACAAAATGTAGTTTGTAACTGGCCAGTTCTGAAAGCAAGATTGAATCTACCAACGTGTATTGCTTTTCAATAAGTGCTGGAATCCAGAAGAAGGCACTGAGTCCAAGGGCTAAGAGTATAGCGTAAATAGTATGTAGTATATGGGGTGTTTTATTAGTTGTTTTTAGAAGGAGAAAGCCAGCGTAAATCAGAAAGAGTGGGAAAAATGGTAGAAAGATAAGATTATGCGTGATCATCAGAAGTGCGAGAAAAACTCCCAGCCACAGCCAATAGTGCTTTTGTTTTTTTGTGATTAACCGATCTGTAGCGAGTAAAATTACAGGTAGCCAGACAAACGACATGAGCTCAGCAAGCGCACCTCTTACATATGCATCAACTGCATGATATGGCGCGTAGGTATACAATGCTGCGGCAACAATTGCCGGTACTTTACCGAAATGCTCTTTTACCCAAAGATACATAGAATATGCTGCCCCAATAAATGCGGCTGCGAAGACCAATTTTATTGAATCGATAAATCCTGTTCCCAAACCAAGGTGAAATATTTCCCCAAGGTAGTAGATGAAAGGTGGATAAAAAATAAATAATGGATAACCAAATCCAAAGCCAAGATTCTTAACCCACCGGGCAGGAAATTGGCCAGCGGCAAGCGATCGATCCAGTTCAAATAATCGAACCACCTGTTGATCATCATGTATGGGAAAGAATCCAGATTTGAATAATGGAAGCATGGCTGGAATTGTCAGAAAGACAATGACGATGAATGCCCAATGACGCTTGAGTAAAGAATTTACTTTTTCCATTTTTCCAGTCTTTTCAAGGTAATAGGTGCGAGTTTATCAATAAGGGAGACAAGCAAGATATAACTGAAAGGCAAATAGAGTAGCATGTAATGTGGCCAGCCAATGACGAAGGTCAGGAACCCGCTGTAAACAAGCAACCAGATAATGAGAACATTTTGACCTTCCTGAAACTGCTTTTTGAGGGATAGGTAAACTGAGGAACATACAGCAAATAAATTCAATGGCCAAGAAAATCTCCACAAATCACTGGTAATCGTTTTATAGACGCCCCACTCATCGGTAAACCAGACTCTCCAGCGATTAAATAGCACAAGTAACCAGTATGAACCGGCAGGAATCGTTCCGACATTCCCTTGTTTGTAAAATGTATAGATCCATTTTTGTACACCGAGATATCCTCTCAGTGAGTTCCCGTCTAGAAAGTAAACAATGTACTGAAATGTATGTACGAGGGCAACTATTGGCAAGGTGAATGTGAAGTACCACAATTCTCTCCACTTTCGAGAAATTATTAGATATAAAAGTAGGCTTCCAATAACAGAAGCTGATGAAGCATAAAATTTGGTAGACGCCATCGCACCAAGCATGAGCGAGGAGAGAATAAACCAGGGTTTATTTTTTAAGCCTTTTATGAAAAATAAGAAACTTAGGTTAAGAAAACCCAATTGTAGACCATCAAGCATGGTTAGGTTGAGCAAGTTTCTCATGATGGGCTCGGTTGATAAAAGGGCGGTTGATGTAATAGCTAGCCATTTATTCTTCACTACTTCTTTAGCTAAGAAAAAGTGAGAGAGAAGTGCAAAGCCGTTAAAAATAAGGCCAATGACTGCAGGTCTGTGAAGTGTCAACAACCCCAATCCAATGATGTATTTTCCCATCGGTGGCATTTCTGGATTAATGAGAATTGGATTTATTCCGTGAACATATTCCCATCCTGCCCAAGCATATAATCCACTATCTCCTATGGGAACATTTTTTCCTGCATCGCCTTCAATCCATTGAGAGTTGAGATATTTTTGTTCTGAAATTCTCGGGTCAAAGGTGTCACTAAATGTATGAAGATTTGACAGCAGAAAGAACGTTATCGTTAGGATAGCAATGGTTCCAGTGGTTATCCCCAATGCTTTTTTCCAATCTTTTTTTCCGAAATATTTGAATATGAAATATGCAGTGATTCCAACCGCAGCAATTATCGAAATCCACTCTGAAATTTTGCGAATTGGCGTTGATTCAAAGACAAATTTAACATCTCTGAGTTTAAATTCTATTGGCGTAACTAAGACTTCTAAGAGGTCATTAGTTTGAGATGGATCTAGCTCTATTCTCTTATCATCAACATAGATTTCCCACCCAGGAAAGTAATGAATATTAGCCTTAATGATCACCTCGTCTTTAAGGCGGATTTGGAAAAAGTGAAAGCCAGTTCGATGGTCTTCACCAGTAATTTCATACTTTCCCGAATGAGACTTAATCTCAAACATCTGGTCAACTTTGTTTTTTGGATCATTCATTACCCAAATTGGCGTGAATTCATTTTGCACTGTCGTCGTATCATCATTAGTTGTATAAAACCCTTCATCTCTTGAAACGTATCTAATGCCGTATGTTTGATTGAATGACAATGCAATAAATATCGCACCAATGATGATGACAATAAATGGTTTGACTCGCTTCTTAATTTGTTTAGAGCTTATTACCTTTGCTCCAGTTGCGGCTGAAGCAAACATGAATACGGTGCTCATTCTCCATGGAAATTGTATTTTTTGAATTAATGGTACAAACTGCGTAATATGACTGAAGCTTGTATGCATCAGAAATGCAACGACTATTCCAATGATTGAAAAGAATTTTGCACCAAGAATTAACCCTGCCGCTATAACAAACATGTGAATTGGCCCAAGTCGTGAGATGAGCTGTGGATCATTTAAAAGATACTGGCTGTAGTTGGAGATTACGAGGTTCGCTGCTCTGGTGTATTGCAGTTCAGCTATCGCTGGTAGCCAGAAAAATGCTGAAAGTAACAGACCAATAGTGAGGGCAAAAAGGGGATAGGTAAGTGAAAATTTTTTACTTGTTCGTTTGAAGAAGACGTACAGTATGGCGATGGGTGTGAATAATAGTGCGATAACATTGTGCGACATGATGAGTGTGGCGTATATGATGCCGCTTAACAAAGTATTATTCATATTTGGTTTCTTGAAAAGTCGATCTAATAAATAAAATAGAAAAGGTACAAAGGCAAGTGCTACACTCTCCCCTAATGATCCCCTGGTGTAGAGGACAAAAAAGCGATATGGAGCGAATAAATACAAGATTGAAGCAAGCAATCCTTCCAATCTTCCCCACTTTTTGGCATAGAGAAACATACCAATACCAGAGATTACGACACTTGAGGCAAATACGACTTTGACACTATCAACAAAACCAAGTCCAAGTGTCTTTGGCAATTCAGCAAGATAAAACGGGAGTGGATACAAGAAATTCATGACCGGATAGCCAAACTCGTGATTTAACCTCTGCGTCCAGCGAACTGGAAAATGACCATCTGTTAGTGATTCATGAAAGGCTGAAAAGCGAATCACCATCCACTCCCCATCATCACTCTCCCAGTATCCGGACCGGAACATCGGCCAAATGATGAAAAGTGAAAGCAGAACAATAACCAGAATCCACTTATACATTGATGAATTTCGTTTCTTTTTCATAGAAAATATCTCATCTCGGTCAATTCTATCATCTGTTCTCCTCTGAAGTTGTTTGCTGTTCTTTTTCGAAGGGCTAGTATAGTGAGTCGTGAGAGCACTTAGCTAATATTTAAATGTTGAAGATACTGAAATCTCTTATTGAGTATTTCATCATCAATTGTAAGAAGATTATTTGTGGTTGTATCTTGTAATTGTTTCTCTAATTTTTTACCGTCTGAGTAGAGCTCGTTAAGTCTTTGTTTTGTTTCCGGTCGGCGGCTGATGAGATTGTCAAATCTCTCTTTGAGACTCAATATTCCAAACGGTCCAATTCTCATGTCGCTGTAGCAGGCAATTTTTCTGTCCCAATGTTCTGAATTCACAAAATCCTTAGCATTTTCCCAATGGCTATTTTTATAAAGTTCTAACACTTTCGAATTTGATGCAGTTTCCTCAATGATACTTACCGTCGCTTCATCTGGATGATTACCGTATTTCTTTTTAAATTCGTGCTGAGCTTTTCTGTATTTATCGATCTGGCTTTTGTCCTCCTCATCAAATAAATCTAGATTCGAAAAATCGAATTTGAGAATATTCCCCATGTCATGAAGTAACAGCATTTGAGTAATGATATCTTTATCTGCTTGAATATTTCTTAGATGATCGCAAATAATGTTTCCCAATGCAGCGACACGAAACATATGCTGTTGGAGATTTGTTGGAATGGAATATTTCTTGTACAAATCAGTGATCATCATAATATTTTCTTAGTGTAGATTAGTCCGCTTACAACAATAGTACTTACAATACTTATTAAGGACCCGACTTTGAAGCTAATTGGCTGATAACTGAAAGTAATATTATGATTCCCTTCTGGAACTTCAATCGCACGAAAAGTGTAATTGGCACGAAGTATATCTACAGGTTTCTCATCAACCGTGGCTTTCCAGCCAGGATAATAAGAATCTGTGAGGAGAAGAATTGCTGGTATATTTGACTGTGATTCAATATCAACACGATTCGGTTCATATGAGGTTATCCTTACTTTTCCGTTTAAAGGTTCGGAACCTTTAAGTAGGGGCTGGTGTTCAAGAATTACTGTTGATTGAGGATTGAAGGTTGGATCGTAGAGTTTTTCGATGATCTGCTCATCGCTTTCTATAACCTCCCAATCTGAATAGAGCTTGACTCTCGGGAGAGCGTGAAGATTTTCATAGATCTTGAAACGATCCTGCAGCCAGACGAGTTTGAAACGCTGCGGATTGTACTTCAATGGTTCTTGCTCCCAAAGTTCATCAGATTTGGTGACTTTAGCAGGTATATATTTTACGCTGGTTAAGTCAAGAACACGGTTGCGATTCTGCTCATTTTTCTGTTCAAGATCTGCGTCGGACCTAGGAATTATCTTTTCTAACCTTCCTTGTTGAGCTGAACTTATAAACTCCCCGTAACGTAAAATGTAGAGAGGATCGTATCCTTCAATTGAATTCATCCTCACAGCGGTTTGAATATTTGGAGAGATCTCAGTTTCCCAAAATCCTGCAACACGATCATTGCCAGCAATGCTATTTAATTCACTGAAGAGGATGTGTTCTGGATACGCTAAGTTTGGAGAAGAGAATGAAAGCATCTTATTTGAGTGGAACAGTAGTTCAACTGAGAGGAATCCGATAAACAGCAATGCCGGGATTGTTGATTTCTTGAACTTGATAAAGACAATCATTGCACCGGCTCCACCAAGAAAAGCTGTGCCTGGTACAACGAGATTTCGTAATGCAGTTCTTGTTTTATCCTGATCAAATGTGAGACTCATAAAGATTAAAAGAGCATAGATTGCGCCGGTTATTGTAATTGAGGTTAATCGTCTTTTAAAACTGATTTCACTTTTTAAATCATCAAAACCAAATGCAGCGAGCGCAGCCAGAGAGAAAACTGTGATAATAAGTGCCTCTGAGGCAACGCCTGTGCTGATCACTGGAATTCCAAGACCTGAGACGATACCTGAGATTGGACTACGGATACCTAGCAGCAAGCCAATGACGGTCAGAATTGTGAGAAATTTTATATGTTTATTATTTTTGAGGCTAAAGATTGCTAAGAGTATGAGTGGAATTACTGATGCCCCTATGTACAAATCAGCATCCATGTAATCGATGTTTCCAAAGTCTTTGGCCCAATAGTTATTGGTGACCCGATTTCCAAAGTAATCGGGAGCAAAAATAGTTGCCAGTTGCTGCCAAGGAAGACCCCCTCTTTCGCTTAACTGTTCAGATACTTCTCCCCGCATAGCCGAATGAAAGTAAAACTCAGCGGTCGGAATCCACTGCACAGCTGTCATGCTGATTGCGAGCAGGAATGCCATGGAAATCGGTACTAGATGTTTCATTGAAGATTTTTTTTGAGATCTCCATTTCATGAAAATCCACAATACAATAACAATAAGACTGTAGGCAGCTCTTTGTGGATATCCTGAAAAGATCGCTGAGATGATGCTAAAGATAAAGAGTAATAAGTATTTCTTATCTTTTTTCTGTGTGAATCTGTTTATCGAATATAGTGACAGCGGAAGCCAAATGAATGTGTGAGTGATCACCCCCCACTCGAGCCAGTCAATCATTTGCCCAGCTCCTGCAAATGCAATCGCACTAATTACTGATGCCAATGGTGATCGATCCAATGATCTGAGGAAATGAAACATAAAGTACGCAGGTAGCAGTACAGCAAGCGCAATGTACGCAGTCCAAGACCAGGGAAAAGATGGGATAAGAAAGACTAAGTTGAGCGGGTAGAAGACTGCAGATTGGATATTTGCAAGCAAAGGATATCCGGAAAAATTATATGGATTCCAAAGAGGAATCTGTCCATTCTTTAGTTGATCGATCACTAATTCTTTCCAAGGGTACATTTGACGGATGGCATCGACTGCATACCAACCACCTTTTGGTTGTGGAAATGCACCCACTTGAGTCCATCCACCATTGTTATATGGAAAAAAACCGGTCACTAGTTGATCGAATGGAATAGGCACTAATCCATAAACAATTGATTTCCAAAAGATCAGGCAAGAAAAAAGGAACACAATTCCAAGTGGGAATAATTTATTAATCTTTGGCTTCATCTAAGAAAGGTCGGTTTGTACGTAAATTTAATTTTATGCTGCCCTGAAGGAATGAGGATAGCTCTAAATGCATAATCTGCTCTATAGACTTCCACCTCATCTTGATCGACAAAAGCCTGCCAATCTGGATGGAAAGAGTCTGAAAGGAATAACAATTGCTGCGTTGGGGTATCCACAACTAGCTCAATGATGTTGGGAGCATAGGTCTGAAATTGTACTAATCCTTCAGAAGCCTCTAATGTTTTTTTAATATCTTCTTCTAAAACCAAGGTTTTTGTTAGATCGATGTTCTCATTGAAAATGATATCAATAATATTTTGAGGTTCTTTTTCTACCAGATAATTCGATACTAGATATGCCCTTGGGAAGACCTGCAGATTCTCATATACTTTAAACTTTCCTTTTTGCCAGATGAGTTGATAGCGATCCTCCGGAAAGCGCACCGGATCTGGATCCCAATCACTCTGCGGATAATCATTTTTATCAAGAATGAACTTCACTCCTAAAAGGTCCTGCAAGCGTCTACGTCGTACATCGTCACTGTTTGTTTTAAGGTTCGCATCTGATCTTGGTACTGATACCGGTATTTTCCCTTCATGTGAAGATATCAATAACTCACCATAACGTCTTAAGTAAAGCCCATCATAGCCTTCTACACCATATACATTATAAGGTAACCAAGAATTACTAGTGACAGAAGCGGTGTAATCCCCGAAAAATCGATAGGGTATCTCCCGAGTTTCGTTTCGCAAATATTCGTAGACTGGTGATTTGGGAAAGAAAAATTGTGGTTCGGAAAAAGTCTGATATTTGTTGGCAAAATACACATATTCTCCAATGACTAAAGAAAACAACACAATGAGGCTCGGCTTCCAAATATATTTGAATGACCTAACATAGTCATGATCTTTTATAACCGTGAGTGCGGATAGTGCTATAGCAATGCCGGTTGGGATGATGAGATTTCTCAGCGAGACTTTCCATTGCGCTGAATGCGCTAGATCTGAACTTAAAGATCCAATGAACGCGACAATCCACGCAGCTGCAAAGATCAGCACCACCAGAATTAGAGTTTTCTTTATATTATTGATATTGTATTTTTTCCAAGCATCAAAACCATACCCAGCCAGCACACTTGCTGCAAAGTGAACGATAAATACAGCTCGAGATGGTGCACTTGTTGAGAGAACTGGAATGTTCATTTTATGAAGTAGAAGAGGAAGTGGTGTTTTTAGAGCTGAGATGAGCGCAAGACCAGCTATAACGAAAAAATACTTGGTTTTTCTATCATTGTTTTGCAGTGCAAAGAGACTCATGATAAATGCGATGACTCCAAAATATGCCATGAATTCTCCATAATCTTTTCCCCAGAAGTTGTTTACCGCTGGATTTCCAAAGTAGTCGTGAGATAAGAATGTTATGAGATTTTCGAGAGGTATTCTAAACTGCATGAAGATTTCAGCATCCGGTTGTGTACCTCTTGGCGTGAGTGGAGCAAATTTCAAGGCTGGTAGCAACTGTGGAAAAGCAATGAGAATGCTTGTTGTCATAGCAATTATTAGTTTGACTGCAAGCAGAGATCGTCTTTCTTCTTGTGATAACCGAAAGGCGGCATAAGTGATTGAGATGATCGTCACATAGATCGAGGTCTGGAGATGTCCAGCCAGCAAAGATGCTGAAAGTGCAAATGATATGACTATGAGATATTTCGAGTGCTTCGATTGTTTAAATCGCTCAATAGCCCACAATATAAGTGGAGCCCAAAGTGCAGCATGACCAACAGTATTAAACTCCCACCAGACTACCATATACCCACTGAAGGCAAATGCTAGGCTTGATAGAATTGACGCTGGTGACGAGAACTTTAACTCTTTGGTAAACATATACATAAAGATCATTGCTAGTATGGGTTGGAGAAGAACTCCAACGATCCACGCTGATTGATGGCTCATCAACCAATAGAGAATATTTAAGGGATAAAATGCGGCCGATTGAATATTTGCAAGAAGAGGATTTCCTGAAAATGCATAAGGATTCCATCCTGGGAGTTGACCGCTTTTAAGCGTAGTGATGGCTAGATTTCTCCATGGATAGAGCTGTCTGACTACATCAGCGTTGATGAATTCTTTATACGGCACGCCATTTGGATACCCTAGCCACTCCACAGAATTGAATGGAAAAAATCTTCCTACTAGGAGATCTCCGGGAAATGGAATGAGACCTAAGAGTGGAATTTTCCAATAAATAATAAATGGAATAAAAATAAAAAATGCCAATAGCAGGACTATATGTTTCCTGTTCATGTGATTAGCGTATCTCTTCAGTTGTCTTTGAATTTGCTTCCCATTTTTCTATGGTTATGCCACTGTTGAGATGCCAGGTTTGAGTAGATTGACCTTCACTGGTAAAGTTACCTTTCCATCCGTCAATTCTGTCTTGTATTGTCATCTGGTTCGATTAATAAATAAAAATTATTCAGCCTCTGGAGATCTCTATATCCATAATCATTTGGTAGATTATCATAACTGTTCTCTTGCATACCAATAGATCATGTGATCCCAAACATACGTGTAAACTGGCGGAGTATATACGTAAAGATCGTAGTTTATCCCCACCACCATCCTTCATGATGAGTCAATTGCCTGTTTTTGGCTCTTCAAGAAGAAACACCACTGCTCAATGTCGAATAAATTGTGATATTAGAATGACTGGATTAATGTTAACCAGCACAAGTCCAGTAAAATAAAATGACGTTAAACTTATTCCATATATGTTTTCATCCATAAGCTTGGTCCAGCCAATAGCAATAAGAAGTACAAAGACAATTGGCACACCAGCTCGATACCACACCCACACCGGTGCGGGATAGAGTGCAAAACCCACATACATAGTTAGGATGATTAGAACAGCATGATGATGAAGTTTTTCATCTGTTATTTTTAAGTTTAGCCTGAATTCCATAGATCGCAGGTACTGTGATGAAGAGAGTGGCTAGTAAATTATTTCCGATCCAACTCACTGATGACACGTAATCTTCCCATAATGTATCCGGCTCGTATGCTAAATCGGGCTAGCAGACCTGTGCCTTGAATTCCTAGGCTAGTATTTTCTCCGGAGAGTAAACGCAATACTGAATTTGTCATCAGAAAGTCGTGGCGAAGTTCAAAAAGTACTTGAGGTAGAAAAGGAAGGAAAAAACCAACTAACCAATACCGAGGTGCTTTAAAGTAAGTTTCCGAAAAGCCTTAAAGGATACAATCACAATGAATGTCGCTGGTAAGAAAAAGAGGGCAAAACCGATTTCCAGTTGAAAAAAGAAACTGATGAGCAACGCAAGGAGGGGAAGAACTCTCAGGTTTTTATTTTGACGAATTCCCATAGAAACCAAATATAAAATATCATAAGGTAGAGAAGAGGGCTGGGTGAAAGAACAACGTGAGCACGCGCTGACGAAAGGATTCGAAATAGCAACATATAAAGCACGATAGATCAACCCTTTCATCTAACATTTCCTGACAATCGAGTAAGTAATCCATATAGCAACTACTCCCAGAAGCGAAAAAAACGATAACACTCGCTGCCGGATTTCCTCCACTGATGACATAGGGAATGGCTAATGCAAATGTCCAATATGGTCCCATGAAGACACCTTGTAATCCTGTGAAGCGACCAATAAGGCTGAGTTTATGGTCATTGATTAGCGTGCGAACCAGCGCGAGATCGACTCCTTGATCGTAGCTGAAGTGAACAGTATCGCGAAAAACTGGTCCTAAACGGAGTGCCAAGCCTATGATCGAGATGAAGATAAGCAATAAGACATGTGACTTGCTCCATTTCCCTGTGCTTTTTTTCCTCTTACGTGTTAGTTTTTTTGGCATATACCGTCATGTTATCAAATAAATTAAGGTACACCGGTATCTTACCAATGGCATTATTTCCAACCAAAGAGAAGCCGATTTTTCCAAATATATCATTTTGAATTTGTCGGGCGAGATGAAAAAGGTACCGAAGACTCACCCATTTCCCCTTGTGTTCAACTCGAAGAACTTCAAATCCTTCCTGCGAAAGAAGTTTGCTTAATGTACTTTTGCTGAAATAGAAAAAATGTTGTGGTGGGATAAAAAAATGCCAATACGAGCCTTGCATCTTAGCAAACAGGCTTCCAGTATCACCAGTATTTATCACTAATAGCCCATTGTCCATAAGTAGAGAGCGAAGCTTTTTAAGCACTGTTCTTGGCTTGCTTACATGCTCAATGACGTCAAAGAGCGTGATGACATCAAAGGTATTCTTTTTGAAGTGAGCCTGTTCGATACTTGATTGTTTGACTTTGTTTTTGAAACGTTTTTTGGCAATATCGATCGCGTATTTTGAAACATCTACACCATACACCTCAAAACCTGCTTTTTCAGCCTCGATCATAAAAAGTCCGGTTGCACAGCCTACATCAAGAAGTGTGCCTTTTTTCACTGATGATCGAATGCCCTCAAGATATGAATTCATATTTCGCCTTTCAGCTTCTTTGTCACCTTCGTAGTCGAAATACCCTGCTCTTTCGTTGCTTCCAGTAAAAAACTTTTTGTTGTAGTACTCTTTAATGAACTTTTCGTACGAACCTTCAAATTTCAAGCTGTAGAGTCCACAGGCGCTGCACCTCAAAATGGTCCAACCTAACTTATCAAAGGCTTTTTTTACTCTTCTCTGACTGCACACATAACAAGTGGTTGATATGTTCATACTCCTCATGGGTTATTGCTAAAATGTTTTGAGATAATTGATACTAGTAGTACATAGTTCAGCACAAAAAATGGGAACAAGACTACAAGTAAATTCGGTCCAGATGCACCCAGACTTAAAAATAGTAAGTAGACCACTGGCCAGATGTATATTATATGATACTTTTTTGTTCTCAAGAACTTTAAAGCTCCAATCATAGTAGATGCTCCATATAGACTCCAGAATGGGCTCCAGTTCGTTATACGGATAATATTTCCTGTTTCAAAATCCCACCATGCCTTAATTCTGCCTATGAATAAGGTTGAGAAGATTGCTCCAATACCTTTTGTATCAGGTTTACCTTTGAACCATGAGAGCATCCATTTTTGAAAATTTATAAATTCAGAAAAGGAATGGTCTTTTAAAAAGGCTGCATAAGTGAGAGTATAGATTGCTACAGCCACGAGAATTATTGGAATAGAGTACTTTAATATCTTTTTATTATTTAAAAGCATATCTAATACAATAATTAGGAAAAAGATGATAGCTGTAAAATAAATTTTTGCTGCCATTGAAAAGCCCAAACCAACTCCCATCAGAAGTATCAGAGCAAAATTTTTCTTCTTCTCTAAGAGTAAGTAAAACAAATAAGTTGATAGTAAAAATAATGTGAGTGGCAGATCTAAGGTCGCAGAACGCATTAACGATAAAGTCTCTTTTTCTACGGCAAACAAAGCAACTGCGCTAGCGTAGAGCAACTGATCTCTTAACACTAGTCGAGAAACTATGAAAAATATACCGACTAATAGTATGTACGTTCCCATGCTTGCTAGGTGAGCACGATCAAACAGTCGTATTGCATATCCGTACATATACTTAGCTAAAGGTGGATGTTCAAAATCAATGGAAGTCGGATCAGCTCCATCAACTGCGTAGTGGTACCCGGCAAGTGTATATACAACTTCATCTTCAACAATCTCATCTGCACCTTGACCCATAACGTACTGTGACCTTTGGTATAAATCTGCGTATTTATTTATGTTAGTTTTTTCAAAGATTTTTCCAAAATGCAGTGAAATATATACGCTAATATATACAACTGAAAAGGAAAGGAGGAGTACTGCGACTGCATTTTTTTGTTTCTGATTCGAGACTGAAAATATCATTGCTATTACTGATATTGCGATCAACAAGTCGATCCAAATTTCAAGCGGTGACTCATTCCTTATCACGACGTTTGACCTTCCCCATTCCCTTTTTGGGACCTCAAAACTTATTTGAGACTTCTTGTCTTGATAATTGGTTTTAACTCCATCAACATACAAATTCAATCCATATCTAGGTGGAATGTTTACAGTAATCTGTTGAGTCGATTGAGGCCTGAATTTGAACTGATAATAGTTCACTTGACTTAGGACTTCGAAATCAGTAAGTGAGGAACTAGACTCCACATGCACTTGTTGTGAAAATTTCGCTGAATCTTCCCAGTATAGGATAAAGAGTTTTATACTCATCAACAAAACTAGTGAGATCTGTGCAATTCTACTCATGATTTATTGAGGTTCTCTCTATATTTTCTATCACTTTTATACCACCGAATGTAACTTCCCTATTCTTTGCGATTCTTCTATCTGGAGGCATGATAATCGTGTGAGAGGGTATATGATCTTTATCGGCTATTTTAACATCATTGACCTTCAGTAAATAATGAAATCCTGATTCTAGTCCATAATCTGTGTCAAAGGAAACATACACATCCTCTTTTTGGGCTGTTTTAATATAGTCGACAGTTTGCTGACGGTACAATAGGCTGTACGGATTATCAGTCAAAAGTGAAAGGTAGCCGTTCCACAGAACTATTGAGAGGAATGCGGTCAAGATGACTTTATTAGGTAACGTTTTGATTATTAATCTTATCGCTACTGCAGCGATAATTAGCAAAGCAGGTAAAGACGGGAGCAGGTAATATTCTGGAACATGTCTTGTGTAGAAGCTGAGTGTCATGGTTGACATCAGCACCCATCCCACCAATAGTTGTCGATTTTCTTTTTTTGAATATCGTATGAATATGAACACAAAGGAAATTGCAATGAGTAGGTTTAAATTCCCGAAAGGAAATAGCGAGGCAAGGTTCTCAATCTGTATCCGTACCAGTAGAAGAAACTTTAATAGAAAGAAGTAAGCTTCGCTGCCATGGATGCCTGTCGCATGGAAGACTCCTCTTAAGTTGAGAAAGTTATTCTTTAGGTCAAAAATGATAAGTGGTGAAAGAGGAAGAAGCGCAGCTATCATTGTCATGAGAATCTGACTTGGATTTGGTTTTGCCAATTTCCATAACCGCCAAAGGAAAAATATTATTGGTGCGAGAGTAATAGCAGTCGGGTGAATATGAATAACTGCCCCACTGAGGATGAGACTGAGTAGTGGAACTAGTTTTGATCCATACTTTTTAATTTGAATAAGAATAAATAGCACGAGTAATGCTGAGAGCATCAAGAGATTTGATGGAGCTGTGGTTCTGTCAAAGAAGATGATTTTACTGCTAGTAGCAAAGAGCGTGAGCGCGATGAATGCTGTTTCTATATTTGTGAGACTACGAGAGACGGAGAATAGTAATACCATAGTTGCTACTGAGAATAGCGAAACCATCACTCCCGCTCCGAGCGGATCTCCAGCAAACAACCAATAGAAGATTGATAACAGATAATAGTATCCAGGACCAATAAATACACCACCGATGCTAATTTCCTGACCGATGAGAGTAAAATCCCCAGATAGAATCCTTTGAACCGCAAATGCAGCAACCTCTTGATCGTAATCAAAGCCCATTGCGCTTCTCAATTTATAAATCCGGAGTAAGAATCCAACGACTATAATGAAGGTGAAGAGAAGCTTTTGTTTTTTATCCATACGAATACTGCAATACTAATTAGAAAAGCTACTCCAGTGCCAACATTCCTCATGGTATTGACTTGTTGTGTGTACTCTCCAATCAGAATAAATGGTGTGTAACGAAACAGCAAACCTGCGGAAATGATACTACTTGCTGCTTGGAGTTCTTTCCTTTCTGGGAGGAGCGAGAGTAATGCCAACGGCGTGATAAAGTACCAGGGAAGAATTTCTCGAAGATAAATTGCAACTCCTGTAGCTACGAGTGAAAACACAAGCATTGTCATAACCGCTTGATTGAAGTTATTCTTTTTTCCTTTCCACCATAACCACACTGGTACCGCTGAGGCGGTGACATATTTCATCCCAGCTGAAAGCAGTAAGAAAATCCAACTTAAGACATTTCTACCATTGAGTAAAAAAACCAACCCAGCCAAAAAGACTGCAGCCATGACTGCATCGAGATGAGCCGTCACTAAACTTTCGATGATTATTAATGGATTCAATGCGAAAAGCGCCAGTCCGACCGTCTGATACTTGGGCTTAGTCATTTTAAGTATGTTTTTGACCGACCACACACTGGTTAGGTAACTCAGCACACCAAGAAACTTGAACCAAAACAATGTGGGTGTAAATTTTCCTAACCCAGCAAGATAAAATGGGACAGTCAAGGGAAGCCATGTTGGTCCATATGGATAGGTCCGGTGAGTCCAGCGCATGAATCGAGTCCATAGATCCTGCGGAAAATCTAGGGCTGTGTACTGCCAAGGATTAACGTTGTGCTCAATGAGTAACCTCGTATCGAAAATATAGTTAAAGATATCATGGGAAAAAGCAGGATACGCAAATAGTAATAGCCCAGCAGCTATTATACTTAGCTTAAGAACGTGACTTGTCCGAATATATTTTTTTCTAATGGCATCTACAACTATCGATTGGAGTATGAAGAGAAGAGTTGTAAGTACTACAAATAGCTGCGTGGATAATCCCCGTTTAAAGTATCCAAGCTGAATGAGTTGATTTTGAAAGCTTTGATAGAAAGAATTTGATGAAAGTGTGAGGTTGAGATCGATGTGGGCGTATGAATAAACCAGCAGTCCAAAAAGGGTTAGTATATACCCTAATAATATCAATAAGAATCTCTTATTTTTCATACTTTCCCATTACATCTGCGAGTCGTATTTTTAAAAGGTCAATAAACATACGAACCGAGTCACGAATGGGGTTTACTCGATCTGTATCAATATGCTTCCAATGGACTGGTACTTCAGCAATTTGAAGTCCCTTTTTTTGAGCGAGGTATAACAATTCTACATCAAAAGCACCTGTATAGGCTTCCTTCTCTATTGCATCTTTATAGACATAAAGCCCATCAAAGAGCTTTTTGGCACTATCTGCTTTAAATAACTTAAATCCACACTGGGTATCGTGGATGCCTCGAAGCGCAACTATTTGTACGATGATGTTCCACCCTCTACCCATGAGGTGTCGATGCCATGGCTCTTCTTCTCTCCTGCTTCCTTTTACTTCACGTGATCCGATAGCAATGGAGTATCCTTTTTTCATAAAGGGTAAGAGTTTTTCTATTTCACTAATTGGGGTTGCTTGATCAAAATCAGTAAAAACAATTATTTCTCCTATTGCTTCTTTAATACCTGCTGTAACTGCGGGAGCCTTGCCTTTGTGCGGTTTACGAATTAACTTCCAATTTCCTTTTCCTACTATCCACTTCTCTACCAAATCTGCTGTTGCGTCAGTTGATCCGTCGTCAACTACAATTACTTCGAATGAGTATTCTCTTTGCTTTAAATACGTATTGACCTGCTCGAGCACACCTTTTTTGAAGTTTGCTTTTTCGTTATAAGCTGGTATGACAACTGATAAATAGGGGGCTTTGTCGAACATAATCTCATCCTCCTTTTGGTGCTGGGCTTCCGATGAGATGTTTAGAATCTTCGTGATGGACCATTTTTACTATTTTAATCCCTGGATCTACGGATTTCTCCAGCACAACCTCTGCCCGCCCAAATCCAGCTACCTCCCAAAGAGGATGTCCCAGAGGAAGGCAGGGATTATCGATTTCTTCGCAAATGACAATGAGTTGTTGTGTGACTTCTTCTTCAAGTGTTCTTGGCTTCTTTCCGTTAATCTCCAGGAAATATCTGTATGCATGATCTGAATTTCCTGAGGAGATCAATGCAAAATTAAATGGTTCATCATCTGTAATTTCTCCTATCGCCTCGGCAACCCGTTCAGTCTGATCAATTAAGTTAGAGCCTCTGCCCCAAATGGGAAGAGTTGATAGATTCAAGTACAGTAGTAGACCCACAAGCAGATATGCAACATATTTAGTCGAATTTTTCTTGACTAACTGACCAAGCAAGACTCCAAGTATCAAAACCGGAACAGGAAGAAGAAACCCAAAATAATGAGGATAGAGTTGACCTTTATACGATCCAATTCCAAAAATACCGACAACCAGCCACACAAGAAGAAGTTTAAACCCAAGCGAAAGTTTCCTTTTTTTCTTCCAACGATTGATAAGCACTAGTAGTAATCCAGTAATACTCAAGTACACCAACCAATTTCGTATTGACAAGTCAAGGGTTATGAACGCCGCCTCATACATTCTTTTCACCATATCGATGAATAACCAAACAATGTTTATGCTTCTCGGGCCGGTTGTGTTGCCTCCACGACCGATGAACTCTAGAACTGATCTGATGTTTGGAAAATTGTGTCTAAACTCAAAAGCAAAGTACATCGATCCTCCAGTGAAAAAGCCAACTATTCCAGTAAGCGTATTTTTCACCCAATGTCTTTTTTCAAAGGACACTAATGCGGATACTGCAATGATCGGCCCGAGTATCAGTCCAAGATAATGTGATTGGATTGCCACGCCAATGGAAGCTCCACTGATGAATGTCCACATGAGTTTGTTTTTTGTTGCAGCTTTATAGAGAGAAACTACCGCCAACAGAGCAAAGAACGGCATAATATTTGGATTCCATGAAGAACGAGAGGAAAGAATTATTCCCGGTGCGGTCGCATAGACCATTGAGGTGATCATTGCAGTACGAACATCGAACCACTCTCTCGATGTCCAGTACACCAAAGCAACCGTTATTGTTCCAAGTAACGCTACCATCACAGCTGGCCCTACTGGGTCAAAATTAGCGAGCCAAAGGAATGGAATCATGAAATAGTAGTAGATTGGTCCTAAGTAAAATCCACCAACTGATGCTGTAGGTCCGAGAAGTGTAAATTTGTAATCGACAATCATTCTCCTGACGACAAGCGCATCTCTACCCTCGTCCCCTAAAAATATGATAAATTCTCTTATTTTGTAGGTTCTGAGAAATAGTGCAATGAGTAAAATCGAAGTGAGGATCAGAAGCTCCAATTTATTTTCGCAACAGTACTTTACAACATGTTTTACTTTTAGAGCCATGGTTTTTCCTTTACTAATCGCATTATCCCATGGATGTCTTCCATTGCAGTTCTGGCAATCTTGACAGTAGAACCTGGATCATCTGTCCATTTGACTGGTATCTCATGAATCCTCAATCCCATTTTGCTGGCAATCACTAGCAATTCTGTATCAAAAAACCAATTCTGATTTTGTATCTTAGGCTCGATTGTACGGAATGCATCTCGTTGTATAGCCTTAAATCCACATTGTGCATCTTTTATCTTGACATTCAGCAGCACCTGAACTAAGAAATTGTAACTTCGAGACATGATCTCTCTAGCACGAGTTCTTCCCTTTACATCTGACTCCTTCATAAGTCTTGAGCCGATGGCAATCTCTGCATCTTTTGATGCCACTATACTGAGAAGTGGGTACACGCTTTCGAGGTCTGCGGAAAGATCGACGTCCATGTACGATAGAATATCTGCTTCACTTTTCATCCAAATAGCTCTTAAGGCACGTCCTCTTCCTTTTTCCTCTAAACGAAGATATGTTACGTTTTCTATTTCTCTCTCAAGCGTATTGCCGATGTTGGGTGTGTCATCAGTTGAGCCATTATCAACAATGACTATTTGAATGCTAAAGTTAGAAAATTTGTTTTCCGTTATGAAGGAATTCAGCTTCTTGATATTTTTCTCAAGTTGTTGTTGTTCGTTGTAGACTGGTACGGCAAGGGTAACAGTTATAAGTTTGGGAAGTACCTTTTTCATTTGACATCGGTTTTGTGGGTTTTCCAAACGACACGATTATACATAACGTAGTTCCAGATGAGGCCTATACCAACTCCGATAATAAAATAGAGTCTATAGAGCTCCACGCCAAACAATCGAGATCCTATTTCAATCGTAATTGCTTGTATGACAACGGAGCCAAATGATGCAGCGTTAAAGATAAGAAATTTGACCGGGATCTGTTTCACTGAAGTAATTTTATTTTCCTTGAATGTCCAGAGATTATTTAAGGTGAAATTAGAAAAGATAGCTAGTTCCGCTCCGGCGGCTCCAGCTAATGATGGTCTCAAGCCCAAGTAGATGAACCCTTCTAATCCTATGGTATTTACGATGAAGCCGATGGTTCCAACGATGAGAAATTTGATGAATCGAATTCTTGTGTGTATAAGATACAGGAGTAGATTTTTTATATACTCTCCACCAATTTTTGATTTTCCATATTTTCTCTCACCAAATTGAATTGGCACTTCAACAATCTTGGCTTTTGACTCTATTGCTTTGTGCAGGAAAGCTACTTGAAACGTGTACCCATTATATTGCGCTAAATCATCACGAACTTTTTTATACACCCAACTTTTTATTGCCCGATAACCCGACGTCCAGTCATGAACAGAAATATTTGTTAATGCGCCACGAACGATTAGGTTACCTATGATACTGAATACTTTTCTTTTCAGACCCCAATTGCTTGGAATTGAACCACCTTTGATGTATCGACTTCCAATAACGAAATCGAACCCTTCGTCGATTTTTGAGATGAATTCCGGTGTGGCATGTGGATCGTGCTGAAAGTCAGCGTCGATCTCAAACATCACTTCAGCCCCGAGTTTTTCGGTGGCGTAATCCATTCCCCTCAAATAGGCTTGACCCAATCCTCTCTTTTCACCAGATAATAAGTGGAGATTATCGTACTTTTCCTTGAAGTTCTTTTACTTTATCGCCAGTTTTGTCTGGTGAATTATCGTCCACTACTAAAAGATGTGTTTGGTGTTGGGAATATTTTTTTGAACTTTCTTGAAGCGTTACGATTATCTGTTCTATGTTTTCTACTTCGTTGTATGTGGGAAGGATAATGACGATTTTCATTGGCTCTTGAGCAGTTCAATGTCGGCTTGCACCATAATCTCTGCGAGTTGTTTATAACCAGTCTTATATTTCCAGCCGAGCTTATTCTTTGCTTGCGTTGGATCCGCTACAAGATAATCTACTTCAGCCGGCCTCATATATTTTTTATCTGTTACGACATAGTCTTGCCAATGTAAACCAACTGACTCGAAAGCAACTTTAGCAAACTCTTTTGGAGAATGCGTTTCTCCGGTTCCAATGACAAAATCCTCTGGTTTGTCTTGCTGCAACATCATCCACATTGCTTCAACATACTCAGGGGCGTACCCCCAGTCACGTTTTGAACTTAGATTTCCCAGTGCTAGCTTTTTTTGCTTACCTAATTTGATTCGTGCCACTCCATGAGTAATCTTCCTGGTTACAAACTCAAGACCTCGTCGGGGAGATTCGTGATTAAACAAGATTCCAGATACTGCGAACAGGTTATAAGACTCTCGATAATTCACCGTAATCCAATGTCCGTACACTTTGGCTACTCCGTATGGGCTTCTGGGATAATATGGTGTGTTTTCATTTTGTGGTGTCTCACGGACTTTTCCAAACATTTCACTCGAGCTCGCCTGATAAAATTTTGCATCGGGCTTGGCTAGACGTATCGCTTCAAGAATGCGTGTAACTCCAAGAGCGGTAAACTCTCCTGTTAACACCGGCTGGTTCCATGAGGTGGGTACGAAACTTTGAGCAGCAAGGTTATAAACTTCGTCTGGCTGAACATCTTTAATGGCCATTGTCAGTGAATGTTGATCGAGAAGATCTCCTTGGACTAAGGTTATTTTTTCCACAATGTTCTTAATCCGGTCATAGTTGGGAGTACTGGTACGACGAGTAAGTCCGAAGACGGCATACCCTTTATCAAGTAAGAATTCTGCGAGGTACGAACCATCCTGGCCGGTTATACCTGTGATGAGCGCTTTTTTCTTTTGCTTTGACATCTACCCTAGCTCCTTTGAAGTAATGATCTTATTTCTCCAGTAGTGTAACACGCGCTTGAGGGTCACATCCAGCGGAGTTCTGGCTCGCCAACCGGTATTTTTTCGAATTTTTCTGTATTTGCGATGATTGATTCGGTATCAATGGGTCTGTACAGTTTCGAGTCTACTTCCACCCGTATTTCTTCTCTGGCTTGAGTAATCATTTTATTAAGAAGATCTTGGATTCGAACTCCATGTCCAGAACCAACGTTATAGACTTCACCGCTGGCGCATTTTTCTAGAGCGATATCATATGCCCGTACCATGTCTTTTACATCGGTAAAATCCCTTACTGCGCTTAAATTCCCAACCGTAATAACTTCTTTTTTCCCGAGCTCCGCTTCCACGATTTGCTTGGCAAAGTCAGATACAACGAACCCTGTTGCTTGGTTTTCTCCAATGTGGTTAAACGGCCGTAGTCTGATGATGTCCATGTTATAAGCCAGAAAATATTGCAATCCCAGATAATCAACAGCGACCTTTGAGACTGCGTATGGACTTGTCGGTCGCAGTGGTGTGTCCTCACTAAGAGGAACTGATTCAGGATCAATCGCCCCATACTCGTCAGCTGAGCCGATTAGCAACACTCTTGCCTTCTTGGCGTGATTTCGTACGGATTCGAGAATATTTGCAGTTGAGAGGATGTTATTTTCTAATACAATTTGTGGGTTTTGAAAACTTTTACCGACTGAGGCCAGCGCTGCCAGATGAATAACTGCATCTGGTTCAACTTCATTGATGAGTTCATCAACTTTATTTTTTTCTAAAAGATTTAATTCAAGAATATTTTCTTCCGGAACCAAGTCTGTAATTGACTCAAATCCACCATAGGTCAAGCATATGAGATCAACTTTTTTTCGATTTTTTCTGTAGTATTCGACAAGGTGCGTTCCAGCAAAACCTGATGCACCTGTAATGATAATTCTCATTTTCCTATCCCTATATATTTAAATCCTTCTCTTTCTATTGTTTTAGGATCATATACATTTCGGGTGTCTATAAATAGATTACCTTTCATGTTGTTTTTTAATTTCTTCAAATTTAATTGCTTAAATTCATCCCATTCAACCAGCAATATTAATACATCTGCGTCCTTGACCGCTTGGTAGGCATCTTTTGCGTACTGAATCGTATCTTTGAAATGTTTTTTTGCCTCTTCCATAGCCTTAGGATCATATGCAGTCACCTTGGCTCCCAAATGGATAAGTAGCGATATAAATTTCATACTCGGAGCCTCTCGCATATCGTCTGTATTTGGTTTAAATGAAAGACCGAGGACGGCGACAGTTTTATTTTTCATATCTGAAATGGCATTATATTCATTGACAAGTCTGGGAATACGATTCTCATTCAGCTGATCAATTTTTTCAAAAAGACCATCTCCCTCACCGACGCTTTTTGCAAGTGCTGAAAGTTCTTTAACATCTTTTGGGAAACATGATCCTCCATATCCCGGTCCTGGATACCAATATTGAGAGCCAATCCGCTCATCTGCACCTAATCCAGTTATCACTTCTTCTACATCTGCACCTGTTTTTTCACAAAGATTGGCTATCTCATTGATAAATGCAATCCGTGTGGCTAAATATGCGTTGGAGGCATATTTTGTTAACATTGCGCTCTGTGGACTCAAGACAATTTTTTCAGCCTTGAACGGCTTATGCAAATTAAGAAGCGCTGTGATTACATATTGGCTTGCAGCTCCGATTATCACACGCTCCGGATTTAATGCATCGCTGACTGCGGTTCCTTCTTTTAAGAATTCTGGAACAGCAGCCACGAAGAAATTTTTCTTGGTAAGCTTCTTTATCATCTCATCCACTTTATCTGTTGTTGAGGGAGGAACAGTTGATTTAATAACGATGATTGCATTATTTTTTATATATGGTGCAAGTGACTCTGCAGCAGAGAATACGTATTTTAGGTCAGCTTGACCATTTGGAGCGGAGGGTGTTCCCACGCAAATGAAGATGACATCAGCATCTGAGATAGCTTGCTGGTAACTTGTGGTAAATGTTAAACGACCTGCTTTGGCTGTATCTTTAACAAGATCTTCGAGGTTAGGCT
>CAVPHZ010000001.1:0-772908 GCA_963704905.1 Candidatus Chisholmbacteria bacterium | reverse complement strand
CCGGGATTACCGTCAATGCCAATGATGTGGCCGTCAACGAAGCCTACGACTTTGCTTGGACGGGGCTGCACAGCTGGACCAACACCATCACCGATGATGGCAGTCAGACCGACTTCAACCTCACCTTAGGAGCCGATGCCAATGTCGATACCGTCAGTGCCATCAATGTGGATGTCACCTCAGCCGCCACCGGGGATGCCGATGTCTTAAGCGGCATCAATATCGCCAACCTTGCCTCTGCCGACGGCACCGTCCTGGAACGGGCCCTCTCCATTGGTTCCGGCTGGGATGCCAACCTCTTCTTCAATGACACCACCACCCAAATTCAGATTGCCGATGGGGGTACCTTTACCTGGGAAGATGATGCCGGCAATGACCTGATGACCTTGGCCGATGGCGGCACCACCGGCAACCTGGATGTCTCCGGCACCCTCACCGCCGGCACCGGAAACGTCTTCCAAGTCGCCGCCACTGGGGATATAACCACGGTGACCGATGAGACCATCAATGGCATCGATATCAATAGTGGCGCTATCAGTGATGTCACCGACTTGGCCTTGGTCCTGGGAGCCGGCAATGACCTGACCATCGATGCCGCCACCACGGATAATACCGGCACCACCGGCATCATCAATGTAGATTTGGATAGTACCACCAACCAGCAAGCCATCAATCTGGATATTGAAACCATCACCGATGCCGGGGTGGATACCTTGATTGGCTTGGATGTCCTGGCCACCCAGACCAGTACCGATGATGACATTGTCTATGGCATCCGGGTCCAGAACTTGGCAGGCACTCCCGATGCCGGCGATGAATATGGTATCTATCAGGCTGGCACCGGTTGGGACTATGGCCTCTATGTGGAAGACGATGCCCTGTTCAATACCGGACTCTCGGTCAATGGCACCACCATTGGCTTGAATGTGGATGCCTCTGCCAACAACGTCATCAACTTCGGTACCGGACCGGGACAGGCCACCGGATCCTTGTACTGGGGAGATGATCTGCTCTGTGATCCGGCCCTCACCAACTGCGGCTGGGCTACCGGAGCCTCTGCCTTCACCTCCTGGACCATTGCCGATGACGATACCGATACCTATGCCATTGTCGACAGCAATGTCCTGCGCTTTACCAGTACCGATGGCAATGTCCTCACCGACCTGGTCAATGGCGATGACACCGATGAGAACTTGGATCTCACCATCCGACTCTTGGGAGATGCGGTGGCCGGCAATGGCTTGACCGGCGGAGCCGATGATGTGCTGGTGGGTGCCGATGGTGATGTCACCTTCACGGTGGGTGCCGGCACCGGGATTACCGTCAATGCCAATGATGTGGCCGTCAACGAAGCCTACGACTTTGCTTGGACGGGGCTGCACAGCTGGACCAACACCATCACCGATGATGGCAGTCAGACCGACTTCAACCTCACCTTAGGAGCCGATGCCAATGTCGATACCGTCAGTGCCATCAATGTGGATGTCACCTCAGCCGCCACCGGGGATGCCGATGTCTTAAGCGGCATCAATATCGCCAACCTTGCCTCTGCCGACGGCACCGTCCTGGAACGGGCCCTCTCCATTGGTTCCGGCTGGGATGCCAACCTCTTCTTCAATGACACCACCACCCAAATTCAGATTGCCGATGGGGGTACCTTTACCTGGGAAGATGATGCCGGCAATGACCTGATGACCTTGGCCGATGGCGGCACCACCGGCAACCTGGATGTCTCCGGCACCCTCACCGCCGGCACCGGAAACGTCTTCCAAGTCGCCGCCACTGGGGATATAACCACGGTGACCGATGAGACCATCAATGGCATCGATATCAATAGTGGCGCTATCAGTGATGTCACCGACTTGGCCTTGGTCCTGGGAGCCGGCAATGACCTGACCATCGATGCCGCCACCACGGATAATACCGGCACCACCGGCATCATCAATGTAGATTTGGATAGTACCACCAACCAGCAAGCCATCAATCTGGATATTGAAACCATCACCGATGCCGGGGTGGATACCTTGATTGGCTTGGATGTCCTGGCCACCCAGACCAGTACCGATGATGACATTGTCTATGGCATCCGGGTCCAGAACTTGGCAGGCACTCCCGATGCCGGCGATGAATATGGTATCTATCAGGCTGGCACCGGTTGGGACTATGGCCTCTATGTGGAAGACGATGCCCTGTTCAATACCGGACTCTCGGTCAATGGCACCACCATTGGCTTGAATGTGGATGCCTCTGCCAACAACGTCATCAACTTCGGTACCGGACCGGGACAGGCCACCGGATCCTTGTACTGGGGAGATGATCTGCTCTGTGATCCGGCCCTCACCAACTGCGGCTGGGCTACCGGAGCCTCTGCCTTCACCTCCTGGACCATTGCCGATGACGATACCGATACCTATGCCATTGTCGACAGCAATGTCCTGCGCTTTACCAGTACCGATGGCAATGTCCTCACCGACCTGGTCAATGGCGATGACACCGATGAGAACTTGGATCTCACCATCCGACTCTTGGGAGATGCGGTGGCCGGCAATGGCTTGACCGGCGGAGCCGATGATGTGCTGGTGGGTGCCGATGGTGATGTCACCTTCACGGTGGGTGCCGGCACCGGGATTACCGTCAATGCCAATGATGTGGCCGTCAACGAAGCCTACGACTTTGCTTGGACGGGGCTGCACAGCTGGACCAACACCATCACCGATGATGGCAGTCAGACCGACTTCAACCTCACCTTAGGAGCCGATGCCAATGTCGATACCGTCAGTGCCATCAATGTGGATGTCACCTCAGCCGCCACCGGGGATGCCGATGTCTTAAGCGGCATCAATATCGCCAACCTTGCCTCTGCCGACGGCACCGTCCTGGAACGGGCCCTCTCCATTGGTTCCGGCTGGGATGCCAACCTCTTCTTCAATGACACCACCACCCAAATTCAGATTGCCGATGGGGGTACCTTTACCTGGGAAGATGATGCCGGCAATGACCTGATGACCTTGGCCGATGGCGGCACCACCGGCAACCTGGATGTCTCCGGCACCCTCACCGCCGGCACCGGAAACGTCTTCCAAGTCGCCGCCACTGGGGATATAACCACGGTGACCGATGAGACCATCAATGGCATCGATATCAATAGTGGCGCTATCAGTGATGTCACCGACTTGGCCTTGGTCCTGGGAGCCGGCAATGACCTGACCATCGATGCCGCCACCACGGATAATACCGGCACCACCGGCATCATCAATGTAGATTTGGATAGTACCACCAACCAGCAAGCCATCAATCTGGATATTGAAACCATCACCGATGCCGGGGTGGATACCTTGATTGGCTTGGATGTCCTGGCCACCCAGACCAGTACCGATGATGACATTGTCTATGGCATCCGGGTCCAGAACTTGGCAGGCACTCCCGATGCCGGCGATGAATATGGTATCTATCAGGCTGGCACCGGTTGGGACTATGGCCTCTATGTGGAAGACGATGCCCTGTTCAATACCGGACTCTCGGTCAATGGCACCACCATTGGCTTGAATGTGGATGCCTCTGCCAACAACGTCATCAACTTCGGTACCGGACCGGGACAGGCCACCGGATCCTTGTACTGGGGAGATGATCTGCTCTGTGATCCGGCCCTCACCAACTGCGGCTGGGCTACCGGAGCCTCTGCCTTCACCTCCTGGACCATTGCCGATGACGATACCGATACCTATGCCATTGTCGACAGCAATGTCCTGCGCTTTACCAGTACCGATGGCAATGTCCTCACCGACCTGGTCAATGGCGATGACACCGATGAGAACTTGGATCTCACCATCCGACTCTTGGGAGATGCGGTGGCCGGCAATGGCTTGACCGGCGGAGCCGATGATGTGCTGGTGGGTGCCGATGGTGATGTCACCTTCACGGTGGGTGCCGGCACCGGGATTACCGTCAATGCCAATGATGTGGCCGTCAACGAAGCCTACGACTTTGCTTGGACGGGGCTGCACAGCTGGACCAACACCATCACCGATGATGGCAGTCAGACCGACTTCAACCTCACCTTAGGAGCCGATGCCAATGTCGATACCGTCAGTGCCATCAATGTGGATGTCACCTCAGCCGCCACCGGGGATGCCGATGTCTTAAGCGGCATCAATATCGCCAACCTTGCCTCTGCCGACGGCACCGTCCTGGAACGGGCCCTCTCCATTGGTTCCGGCTGGGATGCCAACCTCTTCTTCAATGACACCACCACCCAAATTCAGATTGCCGATGGGGGTACCTTTACCTGGGAAGATGATGCCGGCAATGACCTGATGACCTTGGCCGATGGCGGCACCACCGGCAACCTGGATGTCTCCGGCACCCTCACCGCCGGCACCGGAAACGTCTTCCAAGTCGCCGCCACTGGGGATATAACCACGGTGACCGATGAGACCATCAATGGCATCGATATCAATAGTGGCGCTATCAGTGATGTCACCGACTTGGCCTTGGTCCTGGGAGCCGGCAATGACCTGACCATCGATGCCGCCACCACGGATAATACCGGCACCACCGGCATCATCAATGTAGATTTGGATAGTACCACCAACCAGCAAGCCATCAATCTGGATATTGAAACCATCACCGATGCCGGGGTGGATACCTTGATTGGCTTGGATGTCCTGGCCACCCAGACCAGTACCGATGATGACATTGTCTATGGCATCCGGGTCCAGAACTTGGCAGGCACTCCCGATGCCGGCGATGAATATGGTATCTATCAGGCTGGCACCGGTTGGGACTATGGCCTCTATGTGGAAGACGATGCCCTGTTCAATACCGGACTCTCGGTCAATGGCACCACCATTGGCTTGAATGTGGATGCCTCTGCCAACAACGTCATCAACTTCGGTACCGGACCGGGACAGGCCACCGGATCCTTGTACTGGGGAGATGATCTGCTCTGTGATCCGGCCCTCACCAACTGCGGCTGGGCCACCGGGGCCAGTCAGCCATTTACCACCAGTGGAGGCATCATTGATAAATTCACCGCTGCTGATAGACTCCGGCTCCAATATGGTGATGCAGCAGATATTCAGTTTGAAATCGACAGCTCAACCAACCAAGTCATTCCCACCGCCGATGCAATTTCTATTGATCTCTCTTCTGGCGCAACCAACACTGGAATCGTTACCGATGGAGTTGATGGGTTGTACCTTATCATGGAGGCTGGAAATATCGTCGCGGATGGAACAATCTCAGGACTTCATGTGAACTTTGACCCTATCGCTGGAGGCGGATCTGGGGACTTGTTCTATGGAATAAATCTGGATGGTATTACCGGAACCGGAGCCAGTGAAACAGCCATCAATATCGGCTCCGGATGGGACACCGGAGCAGCGATCTCTTCCGCAGTCGCCGGTGAGGCCCTTGATTTGACCAGTGTTTCAGGGGTAAGAACCACAGCCCTCATAGACATCAATGAAAACAACACCACCGGAACCGTCCCCACCATTCAATGGGATTCTGCTGAAACCAGAGGAGGGCTCCTAGACGCCAACCTAACTGGAGCCTTGGGAACCGAACATCTAATTGATATCACCGCCTCCGCAGCCTTCACATCCAATCTTCTCGATCTGAACATCGGTGCTGTTGCGGCTACCGGAGACCTCATCAACCTTGACCTAGGTGCAACCGCAGTCAACGCCCAAGCCTTGGTCATTAGCAACTCCTCAAGCATCAGAACAGCCAGCATGGTCGAGATTAACGACAATAATACTAGCGGCACAGTACCCACATTTGACTTTAACATTGGTGGCACAAGAGGAAGTCTCTTTGACATCGACACCACCGGAGCTTTCGGAACCGAGCACTTAATCGATATTACCACCGGAGCTCAAGCCTGGACCAGCAACATCTTTGATATTAATCCGGGAAATGCCGCAGCCACCGGAGACATCTTCAATGTAGCAGTTCCAGCCAACGCCGTAGCCCTGCAAAACTTTGTTGTCAGTAACGCAGCTATCTCGAACACCGCCGGCTGGCTCATGGACATCGACACTTCTGCGGCCTGGACCGGAAATATGTTCGACATCACCACCGGCGCCCAAGCTTGGACTGGAAACATATTTGACGTCAATGTCGGCGCCGCGGCTTCAACCGGAGACATTCACAATATCAGCATGGGTTCAAGCAACCTCGCCGGTGGCGCCTTTGTCATCGCTGACGCAGGTGGGGCAAGAACCGATGCATTAATTGATATCACCACCGCCAGTACTGGATCTGCCTCCGACGATGCCGCCATCTTCCAGATTAATTCCTCCGGCGCCCTCAACTCTCTCGCCAACGTCATGGACTTCAATATCACCGGCGGTCCGGCCTCAAATATCATTGATATCACCACTTCTTCAGCTGCAAGTTCAGGCAACTTAGTTGACCTCAACTTCGGCAACATTGCCGACACCGGAGATGCCATCAACATCTCTATGGGTGCTACGGCAACCGCTGCCCAAGGGTTAGTCATGTCGACCTCAGCCGGAGCCAGGACCCAATCAGCCGTACAGATCACCGAGAACAACACTACCGGCACGGTCGCCACCGTTGATATTGACAGCTCATCAACAAGAGGAGGGATCTTTGATATCGATACCTCCGGAGCGTTCACCAACGAAAACCTCATCGACATCACCACTGGAGCACAAGCCTGGACGAGCAACCTTATCGATGTCAACGTCGGCGCCGGAGCAGCAACTGGAGACGTCATCAACATCGACTTGGGTGCAACTGCGGTTGATTCCCAAGCCATGGTCATCGGCAATACGGCCAGTGCCCGTACCGCCAGCATGATTGAGGTCAATGACAACAACACCACCGGCACCGTCGCCACCTTCGACCTCAATGGCGCCGGAACCAGAGGCGGTCTGTTTGACATTGACTGGACCGGAGCCCTGACCACTGAAAACCTCATCGATATCACTGCCGATGCCATCCAAACCTCAGGCTTATTTGCCATGTCAGCAGATGGTTTAACCACCGGTAATGCCCTCTATGTGGAATCAACCTCAACCGGACTTGCAGATGGATCCCTCAATGGAGCCCTGGGAAGATTTGCCTGGAACCCGGGATCAGCAGACACCACCGATGCTGACCTGTTTGTGATTGATGTCAATGGGAATGCAACAGTCACGGGGAATCTGTTTGCGGTCTATGATAACGGCTCAGATGTCTTCACCGTTTCCCAAACCCAGATAGAATCTGCAGTCCCCCACTCCTTTACCGCTGCCGGAGATGTCTCCTTCTCCTATGATGCAATCTTCACCAACCAAACCGCCTCCCAAATCGAGTCATACGGTCCGTTCACCATTGATGTCGGCGAAAGTTTTGAAAGTAACGATTTCACCCTCAATACCTACAACGCCGGTGACATCGTCTTCACTCCCGGCAGCACCAGCGCCGGTAACGTTGTCCTCAGTGACGCCGACCCCAGCATCATCTTTGACGTCGCCACCGCCACAGATACTGACTTTTGGCTTGGCGTACAGGAAGATGCAAGCGGAGATGACAATGACTACTTCCACATCGGTGATGGCACCACTCCGGGGTCTAACATCTTCCTCACGGTAGACACTTCAGGAAACGTTGGCATCGGTGATAGCATCCCAGATGCCAGATTTGATGTCGATGGCGCCGGAAACTTTGACCTGGGAGCTGCCGACTCGCTAACCATAGATGCCGATACCACCGACACGACCGTAGATGCCTTGATCGTGGATGTCGGTACACTTACAAATGGCGTTGATGCCATCTTTGCGGACTTGAATGTCACCGGAGATACCGGCAATGACGCCGACACCTTTGCAGGGTTAAATATCCTTGCCGCTAACAATGCCACCGATCAAACCACCGATGACAACATCTACGGACTCTACCTTCAAAATCTCGCAGGAAGTGCAAAAGACGGCGATGAATATGGTATCTATCAGGCTGGCACCGGTTGGGACTATGGCCTCTATGTGGAAGACGATGCCCTGTTCAATACCGGACTCTCGGTCAATGGCACCACCATTGGCTTGAATGTGGATGCCTCTGCCAACAACGTCATCAACTTCGGTACCGGACCGGGACAGGCCACCGGATCCTTGTACTGGGGAGATGATCTGCTCTGTGATCCGGCCCTCACCAACTGCGGCTGGGCCACCGGGGCCAGTCAGCCATTTACCACCAGTGGAGGCATCATTGATAAATTCACCGCTGCTGATAGACTCCGGCTCCAATATGGTGATGCAGCAGATATTCAGTTTGAAATCGACAGCTCAACCAACCAAGTCATTCCCACCGCCGATGCAATTTCTATTGATCTCTCTTCTGGCGCAACCAACACTGGAATCGTTACCGATGGAGTTGATGGGTTGTACCTTATCATGGAGGCTGGAAATATCGTCGCGGATGGAACAATCTCAGGACTTCATGTGAACTTTGACCCTATCGCTGGAGGCGGATCTGGGGACTTGTTCTATGGAATAAATCTGGATGGTATTACCGGAACCGGAGCCAGTGAAACAGCCATCAATATCGGCTCCGGATGGGACACCGGAGCAGCGATCTCTTCCGCAGTCGCCGGTGAGGCCCTTGATTTGACCAGTGTTTCAGGGGTAAGAACCACAGCCCTCATAGACATCAATGAAAACAACACCACCGGAACCGTCCCCACCATTCAATGGGATTCTGCTGAAACCAGAGGAGGGCTCCTAGACGCCAACCTAACTGGAGCCTTGGGAACCGAACATCTAATTGATATCACCGCCTCCGCAGCCTTCACATCCAATCTTCTCGATCTGAACATCGGTGCTGTTGCGGCTACCGGAGACCTCATCAACCTTGACCTAGGTGCAACCGCAGTCAACGCCCAAGCCTTGGTCATTAGCAACTCCTCAAGCATCAGAACAGCCAGCATGGTCGAGATTAACGACAATAATACTAGCGGCACAGTACCCACATTTGACTTTAACATTGGTGGCACAAGAGGAAGTCTCTTTGACATCGACACCACCGGAGCTTTCGGAACCGAGCACTTAATCGATATTACCACCGGAGCTCAAGCCTGGACCAGTAACCTCATTGATATCAACGTCGGAGCCGCAGCCTCAACCGGTGATGCTCTAAACGTCAACATGGGAACCAACAACCTCGCTGGAGGAGCCTTCGTCGTCTCAGCTGCCGGCGGCGCCAGAACTGACGCCATCATCGACATCACCACCGCCAGTACCGGTTCCGCCTCTGACAACGCAGCGATTTTCCAAATCAATGCATCAGGAAACCTGAATTCACTTGCCAACATCTATGACATCAACACCACGGGAACCTTTGCTTCAAACGTCATCGATATCACCTCGGGAGCCCAAGCCGCAACCGGGAACTACATTGACATCAATCCTGGGAACGCCGCTCAAACCGGAGACATCTTCAACGTCGCTGTACCGGCCAACGCCGTAGCCCTGCAAAACTTTGTTGTCAGTAACGCAGCCATCTCCAACACTGCCGGCTGGCTCATGGACATCGACACTTCTGCAGCCTGGACCGGAAATATATTCGACATCACCACCGGCGCCCAAGCTTGGACTGGAAACATATTTGACGTCAATGTCGGCGCCGCTGCTTCAACCGGAGACATTCACAATATCAGCATGGGTTCAAGCAACCTCGCCGGTGGCGCCTTTGTTGTCGCTG
Source organism: Candidatus Chisholmbacteria bacterium (assembly GCA_963704905.1). GTDB lineage: Bacteria > Patescibacteriota > Microgenomatia > UBA1400 > Chisholmbacteraceae > CAVPHZ01. Next base: position 763,200 of record CAVPHZ010000001.1, on the reverse strand, counting down.
ACGCAGGTGGGGCAAGAACCGACGCATTAATTGATATCACCACCGCTAGCACCGGTTCTGCCTCCGACGATGCCGCCATCTTCCAGATTAATTCCTCCGGATCCCTAAACGCTTCAGCCAATGTCATGGACTTCAATATCACTGGTGGTCCTGCCTCAAATATCATCGATATCACCACCTCCACCAGCTGCTTCATCAGGAAACTTAGTTGACCTCAACTTCGGCAACATTGCCGACACCGGTGACGCAATCAACATTTCAATGGGCGCCGCAGCTACGGGCGCTCAAGGGTTAGTCATGTCGACCTCAGCCGGAGCCAGAACCCAATCAGCCGTACAGATCACCGAGAACAACACCACCGGCACGGTCGCCACCGTTGATATTGACAGCTCATCAACAAGAGGAGGGATCTTTGATATCGATACCTCCGGAGCGTTCACCAACGAAAACCTCATCGACATCACCACTGGAGCACAAGCCTGGACGAGCAACCTTATCGATGTCAACGTCGGCGCCGGAGCAGCAACTGGAGACGTCATCAACATCGACTTGGGTGCAACTGCGGTTGATTCCCAAGCCATGGTCATCGGCAATACGGCCAGTGCCCGTACCGCCAGCATGATTGAGGTCAATGACAACAACACCACCGGCACCGTCGCCACCTTCGACCTCAATGGCGCCGGAACCAGAGGCGGTCTGTTTGACATTGACTGGACCGGAGCCCTGACCACTGAAAACCTCATCGATATCACTGCCGATGCCATCCAAACCTCAGGCTTATTTGCCATGTCAGCAGATGGTTTAACCACCGGTAATGCCCTCTATGTGGAATCAACCTCAACCGGACTTGCAGATGGATCCCTCAATGGAGCCCTGGGAAGATTTGCCTGGAACCCGGGATCAGCAGATACCACTGATGCTGACCTGTTTGTGATTGATGTCAATGGGAATGCAACAGTCACGGGGAATCTGTTTGCGGTCTATGATAACGGCTCAGATGTCTTCACCGTTTCCCAAACCCAGATAGAATCTGCAGTCCCCCACTCCTTTACCGCTGCCGGAGATGTCTCCTTCTCCTATGACGCGATCTTTACTAACCAAACTGCCAGCCAAATCGAGTCATACGGACCGTTCACCATTGACGTCGGAGAGAGTTTTGAAAGTAACAATCTCACGCTAAACACCTACAACTACGGAAACATCCTCCTCACTCCAGGAGGAACATCGGGAGGCAACGTCATGCTTCAAGACGCCGACCCCAGCATCATCTTTGACGTCGCCACCGCCACGGATACCGATTTCTGGATTGGTGTCGATGAAGATGCTGGCGGGGACGACGACGATTTCTTCCAAATCGGAGACGGCACTACACCGGGAACCAATGCTTTCCTCACCATCACCACTACCGGTCAACTCGGAATCGGTGCAGATGTTATCGCTCCAGCCGGTCTCGTAGAAATCGACACCGGAACCGCAGACCTCATCGCCCTCACCATTGATCAAGACGATGTTGACCAGACAGCATTGGACCTAGACATCAACAATACCAGTGGTGACATCCTCAACATCGACTGGGGAGGGGCGACATCTCAATCAGGCGGTGACATTCTCGGTATAGACATCGACCTTACTAACCTTACTCCCGATGGCACAAACAATCTGTACGGCATACACATCAACGACCCGGCCAGCCAAACAAATTCAACTGAGTATGGCCTCTATCAACAAGGAACAAATCTCGATATCGGAATCCTGGCGGAAGCTGGTATAGGATTTGGCGCACAGCAAACGCTCGCAGATGCGGACGCAACCCCAGATATTTCAGGTGGAACCAACTGGATCACCGGCTCAACCAGTTTCACCATCACAGACTTTGACGCCGGCACGGACTCTCTTGCTCCAGGACAATTTGTCGTGATCGAAAGCAATGGAGATATCACCTTCGACGTCACCTCTTCAGGTTTAAGTGGAGGAACAACGGATATTGTCACGGCTACCGGAGACGTCACCACCTGGCAGTACGATGGAACAGACTGGAAACTCATTGCCTTCATGGATGCCTCAACCGATCAGGGTGGTGGAAGTGCTGGAGCATTCTCAAGTTCAGGCGGAGTCATCACTAAATCATCCATCTCAGACTACTTGAGTCTGAGATACGGAGACGCTGGTGATACGCAGTTTGAGCTGGAAAACACAACCAACAACACCATCCCAACCGTCGATGCAGCAGTCATCAACCTCACCGGTAACACAACCGGTATTGTCACTGATGGAGTTGACGCGCTCTACATCGCCGGAGAATTTGGCAACAGTGCCGGCGCAGTCACTGAATCACTCCTCCATCTCAATCTCGACACAGTCAACACTCCATCTGGAGATGAAACACTCTATGCTATCAACATCGACGGAACCGCCGGCAGCAGCGCTTCAGAAACAGCGATCAACATCGGATCTGGATGGGATACAGGAATCAATATGTCTGGAAACGTCGATATCCTCTTCGGTGCTGATTCAGCCACACCTATCGACATCGGCGCCGATGTCTTTGAGACTGGAACTTTAGTAGACATCGCCTTTGACTCAGCCGAGACCCAAACCGGCGCGCTCACCGGGCTCAATCTAGATTTCAGTAATCTGACCTCAGTAGCCGGATCAACTACCTACGGGCTTCACATCGAGGATCTTGCCGCACAAACCACCTCTACCGAATACGCCATCTACCAGCAAGGCACTAACTGGGACTATGGAATCTACGCAGAAGATAACGTTTTTCTGGCAAGCACACTCGACACCGGAACGGTCATGAAGATTGATAATTCGGACGCTGACCTTGCCGGAAACACTTCCCTTCTCGACCTCGAGTTCACTGACAATTCTGACGAAAACGCATATTGGTTAAGGGGGTATGATACCAACGGCTCCGTACTTCAATTTGCATTGAAACAGGCTAGTGCGGGATATGGAGCTTTCCAGCTCGGATCAGAAGCCACAAATGAATCAACTCCGCTCTCCTATCTGCATATCGGGGATAGTCTCGACGGTGGAGCAATCGGAACCTTAGTAGAAAACACCCACGCAAATGGTTTTGCAAACCTCCAAGCCATGAACGATGGGGGTGGAAATAACATCGCAAGCTTCGGCGTCGGAGGATCAACTACTACGGCAAACGTCTACGGGAACCGAGGGTATGTCAGTTCTTCCGCCAATCTCAACGGCTTATCGCTCATTGCAGCAGGTTCTGGTGACGATATCCGTCTCTTTACGGGTGGGGAGGCCACTACGAACGAGCGCATGAGAATCGAGGGGGACGGTGGCGTGGTCGTTGGGAATACCTCAACAACTGCACTTTTTGAAGTCGACGTTGGCTCAACAGACGCAGTAACAGGCTTCCTCCTTGATACCGACGATACTGACCAAATCGCTATGCAAATCACCGCTGCCCAGATTGACGCCGATGTCCTCGATATCCAAGCCGATGCCTTAACAACAGCCCAAGGGATTCAACTTTCCGTAGATGCCCTTACAACCGGGAATGCCATGTATGTCGAAAGCACTTCTACAGGACTCGCAGACGGGTCACTCAATGGAGCCTTGGGACGGTTTGCTTGGAATCCGGGATCAGCAGACACCACCGATGCAGACTTGTTCGTCATCGATGTCAACGGCAATGCCACCGTCACCGGAAACCTGTTCGCCGTCTATAACAATGGATCAGACGTATTCACTGTTAGCCAAACCGGCATCACCTCAGCCGTCCCCCACGCCTTCACCGCCAGCGGGGATGTTTCCATGGCTTATGATTTGGTCTTTACCAATCAGACCAGTTCAAACATCAAAACCGACGCACCCTTCACCATTGACGTCGGCGAAGCTTCAGAAAGCAACAACCTAACCTTAAAGACCTACAACTCCGGCGACATTGTCTTTGATCTCTCGGCAGAAGGAACAGCAATCGTCCAAGGCGGCTTTTCACTTGATGCTCAGCAAACGCTCACGGCAGATAGCGCGACTCCGGACGTGTCAGCAGGCTCCCACTGGATAACCGCCAACACCTCCGGCACCGCCTACACCAACTTCACCGACGGCACCGACGGACAGATCATCATCGTCGAGGTCAATGACGCCAACTCCACCATCGAGTGCGACGGCACGCCAACCACCAGCATCAACTGCGGCTCAACCGACATCACCTTGGCAGATGGAGACGTCATCACCTTCGCCTTAAACAGCTCGACCTGGAACCTCATCAGCTTCATGGACGACAGCGACAACCATAACACCGGTTCAGGCTTCGACCTTGCTGAGTACTTCGTTTCAACCGAAGAACTCGAAGAAGGAGATGTTGTTAAAATCGATCCAAACGAAACCGTTCGAATCCACAAAGCACGAGAGCCATACGACCCAACCGTCATCGGCATCATTTCAACCCAGCCAGGGCTTATTCTTGGTGATGGCGGAGAAGAAAACTCCTACCTCGTTGCCCTTGCCGGACGAGTACCGGTCCATGTTGACCCAGACTCACCATCCATCCTCGCTGGTGACTTCCTAACATCCTCAGAAAATGGCCAAGCGACTAAAGCCATAGATTCCGGCCACGTCATCGGACAAGCCATGGAATCCTGGACTGCCGGAAGCGGTATTGACCAAATCATGCTCTTCATTAATCCTGGCTGGCACGAATCAGATGTCTTGTTCGCCATAAACACCTTTGGCGATATCAGCGCTCAGCAGGAACAAATTGAACTGAACCTTGACCAGGCATTGCAGGATCTCGACAATCTCGCCCAGCAATCAACTGATCAGACTGATGAAATCCAGACAATTGAAGACATTCTCGAAACACATTCTAGCGATATCGCTGGTCTCGCAACCACTACTGATGAACTTCAAACGGAAGTCGCCACCCAAAGCGGTCAGCTCTCAGAACATGACCAAAGAATTGCAGATTTGGAAGCCAACCTGGTGCTCTTCGAACAGTTCCTCGATCTGGCCCAGCCAGCCACCAGCTCAGGCACACCAACGGGTGGAGACCTCAACATCGACGGCATTGCATTAGTCGGAGATGAATTGCAGATCGATCATGACCTCAGACTGCTCGGAAAAGCCGTGCTTGAAGACACGACCATTCTCGGTACCTTAAACGTCGGTTTCCTCCAGATCGATGATATCGATACCAGCATCAATGCCCTAGCACAGGACCTCAAACTCCAAAGTCTCCCGCTAGCTGGGAACATCGATGCCTTCAACGGCAAAATCGTCCTGACCCCGCAGGGAGATATCAGTATTGAAGGCAGAATAACCGCCAAAGAAGTCACTGCACCCAAAGCCGGATTTGGTGACCTGGTTGCCGGCAAGCTCACCATCGCCACCCAGTCCGCTGTCCTGGCCGTAACTACCGAAGCCACGGGTAGCAGTCAGCCACAGCAACCGCCAGCCCAACCGACGGTCCAGGCTCCTTCCATTGGTAGCGCCACCCTTCCGGCCAACCAGCGCAGCATCTATGTGCAGACATCAGCGGTAACCAAAAACTCAAAAATCTTTATCACCCCAGCCGGCCTGACCCAGGTAGTGCTGGGAGTCACGCTCATCGACGAAGGTCAGGGATTCTGGGTCGAAACCCCGGTCCCAGCCACCGCCGACCTCAAATTCAACTGGTGGATTATTGATGTAGTGGCAACAGCGTCGCAAAATTAACAATGTTCAATGGTCAATTATCAATCAAATTTCAATGACTCAAGCAGTAAAAAAAACACGATACGATCTAGAGGAACGAACAGCAATATACGCAGAGGAGATCATTGACGCTCTTAAGACAATAAGTATCTCTCCTCTGAATAGAAGGATTATTGAACAACTTGTCGGATCAGGAGGATCTATCGGTGCCAATTATGCAGAAGCCACTGAAGCCGAAAGTAAAAGAGATTTCGTACATAAAATTGCAATCTGCAAAAAGGAAATAAAAGAAACAAAACACTGGCTGCGGTTACTTGCTAAAACAAATCCAGGTAAAAAGGAAACAATTAAAAAACTCTGGAAGGAAGGACAGGAACTTCTATTGATTTTTAGCAAGATTATCCAATCAAGTAGAAAATATAAAGATTGAAAATTAGAAGATTGAATAATTGTTTGAAAATTGATAATTGATAATTCGAAAATTATGAACCATTCACTGAAAATTCGAAAATTGAAAATTGAAAATTTGAGGAGACGTTTGTTTCCGATATCCCTCGGTCTTCTATTGATATTAATCCCAGTAGTACTATATAGTTTATATCACTCTGATAGCGCCTCAGCTGCATGGTACAACGATTCTTGGTCACACAGAAAAGCCATTATTATCACCTACACCGGCTCCACAACTCTCACTGATTTTCAGGTTGAACTAGATGAGGTCGATGTCGACGGTTTAAATACTGCCGGAAAACTCCAAGCAGACTGCGACGACCTCCGCTTCACCGATACAGGCGGCAAACTTCTCGATTACTGGATTGAAGATGAAAATAACTCCGCCGACACCATCGATTGCTCAGCCAGCGACTATGATATTTGGGTAAAAGTTCCATCCATTGATGAGGACACTACTATTTATATGTACTATGGCAATCCGTCAGCGGATGCCTACAGCAGCGGCGAAAAAACATTTGAATTCTTCGATGCCTTCTCAGTTGGATCAACTCCAAACGCATTTAAATGGGCTTATCAAGAAGATGCTCCTTCTGTTGGGTCTGGGAACCTCTCCCTCTTGCTACCGACGACGCCACCGACCTGGAAGGCATTGCCTCAGCCGACACATTTGGTGATGCCAGCCCAGGAGATAACGACGTTGAGGTTGTCACTATGCGAGCCAGCCAAAATAACACCGCCGCACTCGGAAGGCTTGGGTTCAGTAACACCGCCACCATCACTACGAGCTACACAACTGACGACTCAGCCGCCATGTTCTTCGATGCTACTACCGGCGGGAACCATGAAACAGAGACAGCCAACGGAGGAACAACCCAATCCTCAACAGCAGCGGTCGCCGAAGACACCTCCTATCATCAGTACGACATCACCATAGGTGCAAGCAATGCAGTGTTGAGCGTTGATGGCACAAGCGCCACACACTCAACACAGTATCCAAACTCTGCACAATATGTCAGACTAGAAACTACTGATATAACCAACACTTTCTCCGTCGACCACGTCTTTACCAGAAAACTGGCAACCACCACCCCGACAGTTCCGGCCTATGGTTCCTATGAAGCTGAGGAAGCAAGCCCAGGCCCCGTCGCCTACTGGAAGTTCGACGAAGGCGTGGACAACACCTGCTCTGGCGGAACCAACGACGCTTGCGACGCAACCGGCCACGGTATCGACCTTTCAAAAACCAATGCCACCTGGCGTACTGAAGATGAGTGTATCTCAGGAAAGTGTTTGCGCTTCGAGTTTGACATCCCCACCCAGCAATACTTAACCAGGACCGACGACGATCAGCTTGACTTTGATGCGAATACGGACTTTACCCTCTCAGGCTGGTTCCGCCACACAAGTACGCCTGCCGGAGCCGACAACATCATCACGAAGAGAAATACTGGCATCGGTTATGAAGTGAGAATGGAAAATTTAGGCTATATATCATTTACTATCGACAATGGCTCGAATTCCGACATCGCGACCAGCACTGCCAATTATGCCGATAGCAAATGGCATCACTTTTCCGCAGTAAAAAACGGCACCACCTCAATCAACCTGTATATCGACGGCGTAGAGGTCGCTTCAGATACGTCCATCGCTGCCACCGGTACGCTCGAAAACAGCGACGATTTCTACATTGGTCTGGATGGTGATGGCGCAGGTGGCCAATGGGAAGGGTTTTTGGATGAAATCAAAGTCTACCGCTACGCTCGTTCTGAAGCTGAAATTAAATCAGACTACAATCAGAGCTATGCGGCCGCCTTCGGCCCCGACAATTCCTGGCTCTCCGACGGCCTCATCGGCTACTGGAAGATGGATGAATTAAGTGGAAATGCAACAGATCTGAGTGGAAATGGAACAACACTGACCAATACCGGGACCACTACCTTCACCGGTGCAAAGTTTGGCAACGGGTCTGAGCACAATGGATCATCACAGTACTTTGATGTGGTGGATAATGCCTATCTCTCAGTAACCGGAAGTCTCACACTCTCAGCTTGGATAAACCCTGATGATACAACCGGGAGTCAGGATATCATTGGCAAATGGGATGGTGCCAATGAAAGTTATCTGCTTGCAATGGAAGGGGCCAATCTACGAATGTATATAGATGCTGCCGCAAACTATGAAGCCACAACTGGAACACCGCTCTCAGCCAATACCCTCCAACATGTGGTCGGAGTCTATGATGCGTCATCTCAAACGGTCAAGCTCTTTGTCAATGGAGAGCTTCAAGCCAGCTCTACCACAGGCACTATTCCCTCGTCTATTGGAAATGATGCGGGAGAGTTAGTCGTAGGAGCCGAGGACTCTTCAGGAACACCAGCCAACTACTATGATGGCCACATTGATGACCTGCGTGTCTATAAACACGCGCTTTCCCCAAAACAGGTACAAGCCCTCTACAACTGGGCGCCGGGACCGTATCGCTTATTGGCCAATTGACGAAAATACTGGCACCACCGCCTACGATCGCTCTCTCAAAGCAGTAAGGTACCCTCCGGATGCTAGTATGACAGAATCAGATTGGGTTCCTGGAAGATTTGGCGGTGCACTTGATTTTGACGAAAGAGATGACGACTTGACCACAGGCACCAACGACCATTTAGAAGGGAATAGCATGACTGATAACAGCATGGATAAAGTCCAACTCAGCAGCAGTTAGACAAATCATTATTGCACAAGATAGTGGAACGTCCCAAAGGTTGTACTATTGCCAATTAAGTTCCAGTGGAGCTGTAGAATTTGGAGTCTATACGAGTTCAAGCCGAGTGGCGACCCAAGCATTGGAACGATTACCCCAGGACAATGGCACTTTATATCACGTCGTCTAACTGCAGGATCAGAAACAAAACTATGGCTTGATTCAACACTCAATATAAGCACGTCCGGTCCGTTGGTAATACAAGACGCTAGCGATGTTGATATCCGAATAGGTGCACGAACTCGCGCTGGCAGTGAGCAATTCTTCAACGGTGTGATCGACGATCCACAGTTTACGACTATGCTCGCACCGATGAACAAATAGTTGAAGACATGAATGCCGGCCACCCCGCCCCCGGCTCTCCCATCGGTTCACCGATCGGCTACTGGAAGTTCGATGAGATGCGCAACAACACCTGCACCGATGGCACCAGCGACATATGTGACCAATCTGTAAATCAAAACGATGCAGTTATCGCTGTAGCTGGCGGTGCCGACCAGCTGTGGAGGTTTGCAGGGAAAGTAAACGGTACATCATTGTGCAACGGGACCTCATGCTCAGCCGACGTAGGGGGGGCAGCTACCGACGTTGAGCTCTTTGATATCAATGACACGGACGACCGCACCTTTACCGGCTGGTTTAACCGCACGGCAGATTTTAATTCTGACCATGCCTTATTTTCAAAACGGGCTGACCGGACATCAGCCGGTTGGAGTATTTACATCGACGGAACTAGTGACAAACTGGTATTTGAAATTGACGACGGTACCGATGAGTATGAAATGGCCAGCACCACCACCTTCACCGCTTCCGGCTGGCACTATTTTGCTATCATCTGGGACCAGGACTCAGGCGGTAGTGGAGGCAACAGCAAAATCTATATCGACGGCAACGATGACAACGAGTCACACTCGGGAACCATAGGCGATATCGGATCGGCGAACAACGGTGAGGATACAACCTTCTTCGTAAACTCTGGAAATATTGCTGATTTCAACGGAGGCATGCTTGATGAAATGAAAGTCTACGGCTCCACCCTGACCCGCTCCCAGATCATAGCCGATTATAACTTCGCCTCCTCTGCTTCATTTGGCAATGTCGCTGACCATGATGAAGAAGGAAATAGCTTAAGCGACCCGCTCATTGAGCTCTACTTTGAAGACCCCGATGGCCAAAATGTTTTTGCCCACTCAGAAGATGCAAGCATGGAATGCTACCTGGGAACCACCTCAGGTTCGGAATCCCAGGATCCCACTAGAGTGAACGTTGCAGAAGGCCCTCGCAACTCAAACGGACTGGGAGGGAAAGCGTTGAAGTATTCTGGAGCTCAGGAAGTCGACTGCAGTAACGAAATTGATTTTGGCGACAGTCAGGATTTCACCATCTCTGCTTGGTTTAATATCGGCAGCGACGTCACCTCTGACCAGGTAATCGTCGGCAAAGGTGCCGGACCTGGAGGTGCCGGAGCCCATTACAATCTCTACTTCGAAGGTTCGGGTAGCGATGACATCCGCTTTGAGGTTGACGACGGAACAGACCAGTACATCACCCACAGCAACACGACGTTCTCCGCCAACAGCGGCTGGCATCACGTCGTCGCCGTCTGGGATGACAACAGCGACACGCTAACCACCATCTATATTGACGGACAGGCGGACGAAGAAGGGAATAGCGGAATCCTGGTAAATGTCAACTCGCCCTCAAATTCCAATAACTTCCAGGTTGGCGCAGCCCACAATACCACGGATGAGTTCAACGGGCATAATCGATGGGGTCACTGTCTACGACTTTGCTGTGACCACTGCCCAAGCCGCCTGGCTATATAACCGAGGCGCTCCCATCGGCCAATGGAAGCTGGACGAATGCCAGGGAACCACCGTCTATGATGACAGCAATTTCGGCAACAACGGAACTATCGTACCCGGTGACACTAGTGGTTCCAATGACTCCGTCGGAACCTGTTCTTCAGGCGCAGGAGACGAAATGTGGGACAACGGCACCGTAGGAAAACGCAATGCCTCGCTCGACTTCGACGGCACCAACGATTATGTCGACATGAACGACCCGGACGAACTGGATATCGCAGAAGGAGAAAGCTTCTCCATCGAAGCCTGGGTGAGCAGAGACACCTACAATACCTTTGATGTCATAGTAGCTAAGGACAACGATATTTCCGTCTCTACAACAGATGGGTATGCACTATACATTCACCCGGGTGACTTAGTGCAGTTTACAGCCGGCAATGGAAGTGGAGCTGTAATCGGACAGGGTCCGTCCACAATCACAGACAGCAACTGGCACCATATCGTCGTCACCTATGAGTTCGACGGAAGTGGTGGAAATGAATTAGTGAGGATATATATAGACGGAATTCCTGGCACCATTGGACAAGGAGGTGGCAGCAACCCCGACAATGCCCTCGACTTCCGCATCGGTTCCGAGTCCGATGGCGGCAATCCTTTCGACGGCCAGATAGACCAAGTCAAGTTCTACAGCTACCCGCTCTCACCCGACCAAGTCAAAAAAGCCTACAACAACGGCGCCGTCTATTTCGGCCCCTAACCTTGCAGGGTTCAACCTTTAAAGGGTAAGATTATGAAAACAAACAACCACTGCCATGCCTGCTAAAAACATCATAAAAATCAGCATCAAAGACGGTTACTATCACATCTACAACAGAGGTGTTGAAAAGCGCACAATTTTCGAGGACGATCAAGACTATAGAGTCTTTCTCAAATACCTCAAAACCTCCCTAACAAAACCTCCCGATCCAAATAAATTCGCAGTAAATGTCACCTTTAAGGGTTCAACCTTTAAAGGTGTGCCTCGCCTGCCAAAAAACTTTCATAAAAAAATCAAATTAGTCGCCTATTGTCTGATGCCAAATCACTTCCATCTCCTCCTCCAGCAAAAAGAACAAGGGGCCATGAAGAGTTTTATGCAGTCACTGCTCACCCGCTACTCGATGTATTTTAATAAAAGATATAAGCGAGTAGGCTCACTCTTCCAGGGTATCTACAAAGCTGTGCTAGTAGGAAACGATAACTACCTCCTGCACCTCTCGCGGTATATACACCTTAATCCTTCCGAGTACGCAAAAAGCCTTGAAAATGCGTACTCTTCGTATGCAAACTACATAAAAAAACGGCAAGATTCCTGGATAAAACCAAATATCGTTCTAGACTTTTTCACCTCCCCAACTCTCAAAGGTCTTTTGAAAACACAAACCTACAAAGCCTTTGTAGAAGCACAGGAGATCGATAGCCAAGAAGCACTAGGCCCATTAATAATAGAATAATAGAAAACCCACCCTTGTAGGGTTCAACCTTTAAAGGTATGAAGAAATTTAGACTTAGCATCATAAATCTGAAATCTCTGAAATCTGCAATGAAATCTGCAATCCAAAAAAACAGAAGAAAACTGCTTCCAGTTGCGGGAGGTTTGCTCTTGGTATTGCTCCCCGTCATTCTCTACTCCCTCTATCATTCTCAACCCGCACAAGCAGGCTGGTTCGATGACTCCTGGGCATATAGAACAAGGTACTCCTTTACCCACAATGCAGCACTCACTGACAGAAGGGTTGAGGTAACAATTGATACCGCAACTTTGATCACAGCCGGAAAAATGCAATCTGACTGTGATGACAGCAGGTTCACCGACATCAACGGATTACTCTTGAGACTCGATCTCACCGGCACCTGCAATAACGCCGCCACAACCTATGATGTCCTCTTTCCCACCATTATTAATGGAGGCAATGCCTTCTATCATTACTACGGAAATCCTTCCGCAGGCTCCGTTTCAGAAGACCTATCAAGCTACACATCCCTCTCCCCCTCTGGAGGTGCTCCAAGTGCAGGAAGTGAAGAAATCGGCCCTGGCCCAATTGCCTACTGGAAGTTCGATGAAGGCACGGACAACACCTGCGAAAACGGTACAGACGACACTTGCGACATAGGTGTTGGGAAAAACGACGGCGTCAGAAACGGCGCTACCTGGCAGACTGAAGACATGTGTAAAAACGGTAAGTGCCTCCAGTTTGACGGGACAGATGATTACGTCAGCGTCGCCGACCCAGGCGCAAACAGCGTACTCGATTTTGATAGTGGCGACGAAATAACCATCGCATTCTGGTTTAAAGCCACAACAATACCCGGCTATTCTGATCAGGGCATCTTGCTCGGCAAAGGCGCAACAACAGGCTCAGACAACGCCAACTATCAAATCTGGATTTGGGATGCAGATGGATCAGGAGATAACGAAATCAAGTTCGGATACGAACAAAGCGGTGGAGGTTACCCCGATTGGGGCATCAACGATGACCGGATTGTTGAAAACAAATGGATGCATTTTGCCATGACCTTTACTTTTGGAACCTCATCGAGCTGGCAAGCATATCTCAACGGAATGCCTGTAGAAGCTGCTGATGGTGGAGCCGACGTTGCACCCACTCTATCAAACGACCCGCTATGGGTTGGCGCAGCCAATTGGGCAGGAGGCGCCAGTGTTGACGGCGCGTTTGATGGATTCATTGATGAGGTAAAAATCTACCCCTATGCCCGCTCGGCAGACGAAATCAAAGTCGATTACAACAAAGGCGCTGCAGCCTCCTTCGGCCCTGACAATTCCTGGCTCTCAAACGGCCTAGTTGGGTATTGGAAAATGGATGACAACGTCTCAGGAGATGGTCAAACTGTGACAGATTCATCGGGTAACAGCAACAACGGAACTACCGACTACGGAGCAAACACTACCGGAATGGACTGCACCGTCCCAGGAAAATTTGGGTACGGCTGTCAGGTAGACGGCACCGATGACAACATTGCCATGGGGAGTCCAGACTCACTGGATGGCTCTGGTCCGTTTACAGCATCTGCATGGATCAAACCCACGAGCGATACTGGATATGTCATATCAAAACGCAATACATCGGGAGATACCGGATATTGGAGATTAGCGCTCATTCCAACAAACGCCATCGCATTTCTCAAAGAAACAGACGATAATCCGAACCTCGAAATAGTAACAGCCAACAACATATTCTCGACCAGCCAGTGGAACCACGTCGTCGTGACATTCGGTGGGACGACATCAGCAAGCGAAGCGCACATCTATGTCAATGGCATTGAGGCGACATATGTGTCTACAACCAACGGCGGTGGCAACAACATCACCGATGCCTCCAGCAATTTCAATGTAGGAAGTAGAGACGCCACAAGCTCGTTTTACCCTGGGATTGTAGACGAGGTTCGCTACTACCAGAAAGCCCTTTCCCCCGCCGAAGTTTCCGCTCTCTACAACTGGGCCCCAGGACCGTTCGGATACTGGAAATTAGATGAAGGACAAAATGACAAGGCGTACGATTCAAGCGGAAACGGCATCACAGGAACACTGGGTAACACAACCACAGTTCTCTGGAGAAACGGCAAATTCGGGAACGGAATAGAAACATCAAGCTTCACAAGTTCTACTGACAGAATCTCTCTAAGTACCGCATCAAGCGTCAAAGGTTTAGCTGCCTTCACAACCGAAGGCTGGGTTTATCCTACATCATCTGGAACAAGCGGACGGGGTAGGTATTTTTACGCAGAAAATACTTCAGATATGTCTAGTGTCGGAAGAAATGTAGTAGGAGTAATTAACAATTATGCAGGATGCGGAGCTGGTGTGTTTGGGGCTTTTTTCAGATCAGCAGGACAAAGTTCAGTGATTGTCTGTGATCCAAACACCTTTTCAACTCATGAGTGGTATCACGTAGCCGCAGTGTATAACAGCGTCACGGATATACATAAATTATATGTCAATGGAATTTTAGTTGACACTTCAACAACCTCAGCGACGACAATGGATACTGGGAATCCACTAAATACACCAGTGCTAGGTAACTGGGTCGCTGGCTCTGGCTATAACTTTCCAGGGATTTTCGATGAAGTGAAGCTGTATAGTTACGAACGCAACCCTTCCCAAATCATTTCCGACATGAACGCCGGACACCCCGCCCCCGGCTCCCCCATCGGATCTCCGGTTCTCCACCTAAATTTTGATGAAGGTTACGGCGACGCGGCCAACGATTCCTCACCCCAAGGAAACAACGGTGACCTTCAAGGCTCCTGCCCTGGAGCAGCAACCTGCCCAAGTTGGACCAACGAGGGAAAATATGGGAAAGCACTAAATTATGATGGTGGTGATTACATAAGCATTGCTGATGATGACAGTCTTAATCCTTCGGACGAAATCACCCTTTCTGCATGGGTAAACCCATCTACACTTAGTGGATACGACACTATCATGTCAGCTTTCACAGCAGGTGCTGGAGCGTGTACAGGAAAAAACATCTATTTCTACACTCAAGGAGGAACTGTTGGTGTTGTCCTCTCCGGACCACAAACTTGCGATTGGAATTCTAGTGTAAGTATTTCAACTGGTATATGGACTCATCTAGCTGTCACTTATAACGGATCGATTATTAAGCTCTATAAAAACGGTATTCTTGAAGATAGTGTCAGCGCATCAGGCACACTTAACCTCAGTTCTCATTCACTCCCCATCTATATTGGGTATAACACAGCATGGGGTGAATACTGGGATGGTAAAATCGACGAAGTCAAAATCTACAACTTCGCCCTCACTGCCGACCAAGTCAAAGCAGAAATGAACCAAGGCAAATCTGCCGTCTTCGGCGCCACCTCCACCGACTCATCGGGCTACCGCCACCTGGTCGGCCACTAACGAATACTGTCCCCCCGGCCAAGGCTCCGCCTGCACTCCCCCCGTCGCCGAATGGCTATTTAATGAAGGCTCAGGCACTTCTACATTTGATACTAGCGCCAACAACAACACCGGCACCCTCACCAACGGTCCCGCATGGACGCCCGTTGGAGGTGAACGCAATTGGGCACTTTTCTTCGACGGCGCCACTGGTCTCAGTCAAGATGACTACGTCACTGCAGGTAGCGACAGTTCAATAGCTGACATTTTTGACAGTGGCGGCTCTGTATCAGCCTGGGTAGATATAAGTAGTGATGGTGAAAATAACGATGCCTCGATTCTTGACAAAAATGTATGGAGATTATCGACAGAAAATGATTCGGGAGGAATAGATATTTCATTTGATTATACTTTCTCAGGTGGTGGAGCAAACTGGAAGGTCCAAAATGCATATAATGCAAATGAGTGGGTTCATCTGGAAGTCACGTATGATAACACTGATGCCAACAACGATCCGTCAATATATGTGAATGGTGTTCTTCAAACACTAACAACAGATTCTAACTCTACAGGAACAAGAAATAGTGATTCCTCTGCTACTCAATATATCGGAAATTCTCAAGCTGGAACTCGTACCGTAGATGGCATGATAGACCAAGTGCGTCTATATAACTACACTCGCACTCCAGCCCAAATAGCCTGGGAATACAACCGCGGCGGGCCCATCGCTCACTGGAAGTTCGACGAGTGCTCGGGATCAACTGCCAATGACAATGCCGGAAATATCGCCGCTAGTACAATTTACTCCCAAACAGGAAACGCGGTCGGTACCTGTGGAGGATCCGCGGGCGATATGTGGGCCGACGGTGCCGGTGGTAAAAGAAACGCAAGCCTTGCTTTTGACGGTACAGATGATTATGTCCTGGTTCCCGATAATGACAAATTATCTTTTGGGGACTCTGTTTCCGACAGGCCTTTCAGTATCAGTGCCTGGTTAAATATGTCCGATGCAACCGGCTTTAAAGTGATATTAAAATGCAACGATAGTTCTGATCAGTTTGAATATAACTTTGGTTAAGCAACACCGACACCTTAGGGTTAGTTCTTTACGACAACTCAAACGGAAACCGAATTAGCGCAGACTCAGTACAAACCTTCACCGCTGACCAAAGCGCCTGGGTGCATGTTTTGACAACGTATGACGGGTCTGGATCGAATTCAGGTATTCAACATTACCGCAACGGCGTCGCGATGAGTATGACAACAGGCACAGTTGGATCATACACAGCAATGCACAATCATCCTCAAGCCGCAACGATAGCTCGCTCTTGTAACGACCTTGCTGCATACAATCCGGCAGGCCAAATCGACGACGTCAAAATCTTCAATTACGCCCTCACCCCCCAGCAAATCAGAAATGAATACAACTCAGGAGCAGTGAATTTTGGAAACTAATGGAAACTGGAAACTAATCTATGGTATCTATGAACCGAAAACTACTAAACTATGCCCCCTTGCAGGGTTCAACCTTTAAAGGTCTCATACTGAAAGTGCGAAACAACCGCCGTCGCCTACTCCCCATCTCAGCTGGACTAATTTTGGTACTTTTACCAATACTAATATATAGTTTATATCAGTCTGATATTGCAGAAGCCTCCTGGAGCGCTGCTCATCAAGGTTGGACCAAAAGAAAACAGCTGACCATTACCAATAACAGCGCAGAAAACCTCGCTAGCGGGACAACTGTCGCAATCTCAGTCAACGCCAAAGACCTGACAACCCAGGGAAAACTCCAAGATGACTGTGATGACATCAGAATCCTCTATCAAAATGGAGGTTCAGTCACCGATCTTGACCGCTACATCTCCGTTCCAGGAAACGCAACTTGTGGAGCATCAGGTGCTGCCAAAGTCCACTTCCCTCTGCAAGCCGCCCTCAACGCAGGCTCATCAGATACCGACTACTATCTGTATTACAGTAATCCTCAAGCCTCTGCACCAACTGGCACCGTAGACACTTTCGACGTGGGAAGCACCAACGCCCTCCTCGTTTGCCCCTTCGACGGCACCACTGAGTGCATCAACGGCGACGGCGCTGAAGACCCCACCGCAGAATCCGGCGCCATCCGCTATGGCGGTGCCAAATCCGCCATGGAGTTCGCAGGGCTCGACGCAACAGGCACGTACCAATCGGTTACAAATACCGACAGTGGATTAGATAATCTTCCCAACAACGACTTTACGCTGGAATTCTGGATGTATTGGCATGACGATAGTCAAAACGTTGTAGACACACCGATCTCAAAACGCGGTACCCCTAACGGCTGGAGAGTTGAATTAGGAGAAACTAATGGACACCTAAACTTTTTGACCGATTGCACCACTCAGGACGGGAACTATGGAATAAGTAGTGCGGTAAACTACGACGAATGGACACACATAGCGGTGTCTTGGGATGCAAGTTCCGGCACACCGCAGATATTTATTAATGGCTCCGAACCCGCATATAGCACTACTAACGCATGTACAGGAGGCTACCAAGAGTGACTCCGCCAATACGTTCTGGATTGGGAGAGATAGTGAGATCCTTCAACAATTCCCAGGCATGATAGACGAGGTTAGAATCTCCAACACTAAACGCTACTCATCTAGCTTCACACCCTCAATAGAACCGTTTGTCCGCGATGATTACACCCTACTTCTCTACCACTTCGACGAAAACGGCGACGACCCCAGAAACACCGGCAAAACCATCGACGACTCAGGAAACGGGTATCATGGAACAATCAATGGAACCCCGAGGTACGTCGCCGGATTAGTAGGTGCTGATACAAGCACAACCGGCAATGGAAAGGTTGAGGGTGGGAATACCTACGCCGGCCATGAAGGTGTCTTCATTGAGGAAAGCACCACCAACAAGGTCACTAATCCCTCCTTTGAACATGCGACCTACAGCACCGGCTGGACCGCATCTGGTGGTTCAGCCTCCGAAGAGACAAATAACCCATATATGAAATTCGGCGGTTCCTCTTACAAACTCGTCCTATCAGATTCAACCAATCAAAATGTCTACACCTCAATCAGATGCAGGCAACACCAATACTCATACCCTCTCTGCTTATGTTCGGAGAATCAAGGGAGGAACGGTTAACAACACAATCGCCCAGCTTTATTGGCAAGGTTCAGCGCAAGCAGGAACAACCTACACGGACGTGGGAGGTGGTTGGTGGCGCCTAAGCTACACCGCCGCAGGAACAGCAAGCGCTCAAAATTATGGCGTTACTCTTGTCGAAGACTCAGGCACCCTCTACATCGACGGTATCCAGCTCGAGCAAAAATCCTACCCCACCACCTATGCTGACGGGACCCTGGGCACTGGCTACTCCTGGAGCGGGACAGCACACGAAAGTACAAGTACTCGCACCGCAGCTAACGTTCAGTATGCAGGGGGCACGAGCAACTTCACAACTGACGAAGGAAGTATGAGTCTATGGGTAAAATCAAACCTCTCACAAAGCCAGATCGCGTCAACAATACAAGGCATTCTTAACTACGAAACAAGCGGGGACGGATTCAGGCTCGAATATAACGCCTATCCAACAGCAGAATTCCGCCTTAATAAAGTGGTTGGCTATTCAAATAACATTGCCTATAAACAAGTGAACATCGCCGCCAACACTTGGTACCATCTTGCAGCAACGTGGAACTCAACCACAGGAATAAGTTTATATCTGAATGCCGGAACCCCAGGAACAAACGCGAATACCACCGACCCCGGAAACACATCAACAATCCTTCTCCCCAGCTCGAGCGGGGGGACGATCTGGCAGTACTCGGATATCCGAATTTTCGAGGACGACCTAAGTGCAGCCGAGGTCACTGATCTCTACCAATCCGGCCTCGTTTCCCACTCCGAAGGCATAGAAGTGGATGCCTTCTCAGACGACAAAGGCCAAAACCCGGTTGCCGTCTGGCACTTTGACGAAGGCTATGGCACCACCGCTTCCGATTCATCACCATACGGCAATCACCTGACAATTTCTGGCGCCACCTGGAACACCACCGGCATAGGCGGACAAGCACAATTGGAGAGAAACCTCTCCTTTGATGGAACAGATGACTATTTGACTCGGAATGCAGACACGGACTTTAATTTTGGAACGCGGTAGCTTTAGCATTAGCGGTTGGTTCCGCCACTCCTCCACTATCGATGGAACAAATACCATCCTGGCGAGGTATGACGATGCGGGCTACAAAATCTACATGGATAGCTCCGGTTATATCTGCCTTGGGATTGACGACGACGCAACCTCCTTCCCTGAGGATACGGCCTGCACAACTGCCGCCCAGGGAAGCTATGCCGACAGTCAATGGCACCACTTCGAAGCCGTCAAAGACGGCACAACCTCAATTAGCATTTACATCGATGGAGCGCTAATCACCCAGAACTCTTCAACAGGTGCAGATAATTCCTTAAACGACAACACCGATCTCTTTATTGGTATTGATACAGATGGGAGTTCCAACCCTTGGGATGGCAACCTCGACGAAATCGTCATCTATCCCTATGCCAGAACCGCAGACCAGGTCAGAGGCGATGTCTTGGGTTCCCAAACCTCCCAATCCTACGGCCACCCTCACCGCCGATCCCCTCTCCGAAGGACTGGCTGGATATTGGAAAATGGATGAAACATCAGACGGCTCAGGAGCTGTATCAAGAGCAGATTCATCAGGAAACGCCTTTACGCTAACCGACAACAACACCACGCCTTCGGGCTCAGGAAAGTTTGGAAATGCATCCAACTTCGCCTCCGCCAACTCCGAAAGACTTACAAGAACGGATAACGCTACCCTCAGCGCAGGAGATAGAGACTATACAGTTACAGCCTGGGTAAATCTCGCAACTCTGAATTCGGGTTTTCCGATGAGTACAAATGGAAGCCGGAACGGCCGACTACGCAAACTACCTCAGTGGCCAACAACATCGGTGGTGGAAACTACCGATTTCAGTTCGAATGGTACACCGACGCCGCCGGTAGTTCTTCCAACGTCTATGCCGACAGCTTCGGTAATCTCTCAACCTCCACTTGGTACTTCGTCGTCGCCTACCACGACGCATCAAAAGCCGCCATTGGCATCCGGACGTGCAACGGATCTGCCATCGACACAACGGCGGCAAGTGGTGGAAATGACGGCAGCGGCGCTTTCGCCGTGGGAGGAGTGTCCGGTAACTACTTTAATGGAGCTGTCGACGAAGCCCGCATCTACAACCGCGCCCTTTCCCCCGCCGAAATCCAATCCCTCTACACCTCGGCGCCGGCGCCAGTGGCGTACTACAAAATGGAGGAATCATCTGGAGCAAGGTATGACTCATCAGGAAACGAAAACAACCTTACTGACAATGCTACTGTTACTCAAGCAATTGGAAAATTTGGAAGTGCAGGACAATTCACTTCAGCAAATTCAGAATACCTGTCCTCCTCTAGTACTCAACTTGACAATACTCACTCAGGTGGAAGCTTTACGTATACCGCTTGGGTGTATATGGACGCAAAAGCGTCCGACGCTCAAGCATTTATGTCTCAGATGGGCGATACGGGAAATTGGTCTGCAAACCTAAGCTACACAGGTACTAGTACAGATAGGTTCAGATTTCTCGTTAGCAGTGATGGTGGTGCAGGTGGTCTTACCACACTTGATGCTGATACTCTGGGATCCCCGTCCGCTAACAATTGGTATTTCGTGGCTGCTTGGTATGACGAAGATAACACCGACATTGGAATTAGTATAAACGGAGGGTCCGCTGATACAACTAACCACTCAGGAGGAGTTTATGATTCAAGTGCAGATTTTGAAGTCGGCAGAAGAGGTTCAACCGGAGCATTAGAATACACTAATGGAAGAATTGACGAAGCCCGCATCTACAACTACGCCCGCACTCAGGAACAAATAATTTCCGACATGAACGCCGGGCATCCCGCCCCCGGCTCCCCCGTCGGCTCCCCAATACTGAACCTCAAATTCGACGAAGGATACGGCGACGCGGCCAATGATTCTAGTCCACAGGGAAACAATGGCAACCTTGGCGGAGCAACCTCCTGCCCCCAATCCGGCGACTCCGCTTGCCCAACCTGGACCAATTCAGGTAAATTCGGGAAAGCTTTAGACTTTGAAACCTCTGGCACAACCGATGACTATGTTAGAGTAGCCGACGACCCGTCATTGAATTTTTCAAATAATTTTAGTGTTTCTTACTGGATTAATATTGAAGATACAACCACATATTCAGAATCACTGACAAAAATGAGGCCTGACTCTGGAGCAGCGGATCGAAGGAATTACATTTTCTTTCATAATGACGTAAACCCGGGAGAAATTGGGATTTCTCTTTACGATGGAACAAGCTAGTCCATCCGTCAAAGACACTAATGACTGGTCGGGTGCCTGGCATCATGTGGTCGCCAGTGTTGATAGCTCAACCATTACTCTATATATTGACGGCAATAATAAAGGCTCTACGAGCTTTGATGGCAGCATACCTACGACTTCAAACAGCCTCAAAATTGGTTCCGGCAGTGCCTGGCAATCAGATAATCCAAATCATTATTTCGATGGCCAAATCGATGAAGTCAAAATCTACAACTTCGCCCTCACGGCCGATCAGATAAAGACCGAGTACAACCAAGGCTTCTCGCAAGTCTTCGGCGCCACTAGCACCGATTCCTCAGGCAACGCATCCTGGTCATCAACAAACGAATACTGCCCCCCAGGTCAAGGTTCCGCCTGCACTCCGCCTGTTGCCGAGTGGAAATTGGACGAAAAAACCGGAACCAATGCATACGACACATCAGGGAACGGATACACAGGCACCTTTGGTGGATCACCTACCTGGAGACATGCTGGTGCGTGTAAATTTGGAGCTTGTCTACAGTTTGGTGGGAGTAGTGATTACATCGGAGCCAGTGATCAGCTCGTCAGCGCCTACCCCTTTACCCTCTCTGCCTGGATAAACACAACGACAACTGTTCGGGACACAGTCATTTCCTTGACCGACGTCTCCCAGTCAAACGTGATTTATAGTCTTGAGACAAATCTGACTGGGAACATTACAATTATTGCCCAAAACACTACATCACAATCAGTTGCAAGTACGACAACAATTAACGATGGATCGTGGCACTACATAACCGGTGTCTTTGCTTCTGCTACTGATAGGAAGCTGTTTGTTGACGGGGTTCAAGAAAATGCTGATACAAATAACGTAACGTATGCTGCAGGTGTAGACACCTGGAATATCGGACGTACAGGCGACTCAACACCCGCGGGAGAGTTCAATGGATTGATCGACCAAGTTAGGGTTTATAACACCGCCCGCACCCAAGCTCAAATCGCCTGGGAATACAACCGCGGCGGACCGGTTGGCTGGTGGAAATTTGATGAGTGCTCCGGCACCAACGCCTATGATTCAAGCGGCAACAGCAACACCGGAACCATCACCCCCGGTACCGGTACTCCACCCCAAAACACCGCAACCGGCTCATGCTCAAGTGGCAACAACTACGAAATGTGGAACGACGGTACGACAGGAAAACGAAACGCCTCCCTCGGCTTTGATGGAAACGATGATTATGTAAATATTGGCGAAGACGATCTCCTCGATATTCACGACGAGTTCAGCGTCTCAGCCTGGGTTTATCGAAATTCTGCAAGCACCAATGACGTGATTCTTGCAAAAGACAACAACTATGCAACAAACACTGACGCTGGTTACGTCTTAACAATATCTGGCTCAGGAGATAATGCTCGATTCTATGTAACAGATGGCAGTAATGCTTGCACGATCTTTGGCACAAGCCTCATTGATTCGCCTGGTTGGCATCATATTGCAGCCACGTATATCAACTCGGGAAACCCCTCCACTGCAGCAATATATGTAGACGGATCACTTGAAAATGATTCACCCGGCGGTTGTTATATGACTCCAGCAAATGTCCCCAACGCCTTGGATGTTCACATTGGCTCAGAATCCGATGGAGGTGAACCCTTTGACGGCCTCATCGACGACGTCAAAATCTGGCGCTATACGCTGACACCCCAACAAATCCGTAACGAGTACAACGCCGGTGCCGTCCGCTTCGGCAACTAACCTCCCTTTAAAGGTTGAACCCTTAAAGGTACCCTTACCAACCCCTATCTGCCCTTAATTTAACTTCCCTTAGCAACCCTTACCTAATTGAATGCCAGCACCATTATCTTCGGAAACTAACTCAAATGTTCGAGGCGGCTTCGCCGCCTCTTTTCTCCAGAATTCTCATCTTCCTGCACAATCCCGCACTCGCTCCGCTCGCGCTGACAGGACCGGGTCTTGTCAGCAACACTACCACCTGTTACGATTGACAGGTGACAGGACCGAACCCTGTCACTCTATCATGCCACACAAACACAGCCGCAAAGTCTACATTGAAGATGGACACTATCACGTGTACAACCGTGGCGTTGAAAAGCGCAAAATCTTCGAAGATGACCAAGATTATCGAGTCTTTCTCCACCTCCTGAAATATTATCTTTCTCCAACAAGTCAAAACGCCAAACACCCCATCGAAGAATCCACAGACCAAACGCTCATCCGACCAAGGCCTTTAGCGAACCTTCACAAAGAAGTCGATCTCCTTGCATATTGCCTCATGCCTAATCACTTCCATCTACTCATCAAACAAATCACAAAAAACGGCATGCCTAAGCTAATCCGCAGCCTTGCCTCAACTTACTCAATGTATTTCAACAAAAGATATAAACGCGTTGGCTATCTCTTTCAAGGAAGATACAAAGCCGCTCTGGTAACAGAAGACAACTACCTCCTCCACCTCTCCCGTTACATTCACCTGAATCCTGTCAAGCTGACAGGACCGGACCTTGTCACTTATCCTTACTCAAGTTATCAGTATTATCTAGGGGAAAAAACAGCCACCTGGGTTAAACCAAGATTTATCCTCTCTTACTTCAAGAAATCCGATAAACACCCTTCCCTTGAACGAGTAAGTTCGTATAAAGCTTTCGTTGAGTCATCCCATCAAGACGATAAAGAATTCGTCGGTGACCTCGCTATAGACTGAAAAGACCGGACCCTGTCATCTCACCTCTCACATTCCTCCATATCACTTATCTATAGAAAGATACACTATATATAGTATAAGCATACTTCCTTCGTATCTCCTTCGTTTTATTCCCGTGTACCAGAGAAATATAAATGCACCCTTGACATGCGTGATTCATTTGTCTATCGTCAATATATCGCTATTAAGACAATCAGCACGGAGATCTCCCCGCCCGGAGATCCTCGGACAGGAGGGCATATGTTTGACTTTCGAGGCAAATCTGGTGAGTCGACGGCAAAAGCCGGACTTCTCCAATCAATTATTACGTCTGTAGCTACCGCCTTGGTATTTGCAGTTCCCTTGTTCTTTTTACCAATCACCACAGAATTCTACCTGTTCAACAAGTTTGTCTTGATCGTGTTGGCGGCCGCTGTCATGCTCTTTCTCTGGACGCTTTCATTCGTCCTGCGTAAAAAAGTGCGGATTACCCTCTCGCCATTCACCTTGCCGATTCTAGGCTTTGTGATCGTTACATTAATAGCAACCTTTGTAGCCGATCCCAGCAAAACCGACGCCATGTATGGCCAAACCAGCTTGATCGTTGCCCTTACGGTTATCTTTTTTGCCATGAGTTCAACGGTAAAAAGTGAAAAAATTCTCAACCGCATATTCTTTGCACTTGAAATTGCAGGGCTGCTGGTTGTGGTGTTTGCACTCATCAGCTTTACTGGTCTTGGAAATGTGATCTACCCAGTCGAGTTCATGAAGAACGATTGGTGGAGTCCAATGGGAGCACCAATGAATTTGTTACTCTTCCTTCTCCCGCTTTTCCCGCTTTCACTCATGAGAGGGCTGAAGAAAAAACAGGTTCCCTCACTCGTGATTGCCGTGGTGTTGCTTATCGGCATCGTGGTCAGTGGCATTCAGCTTCTCCCAGGAAAAGATACCTCACCAAGCTTCCTTCCCCAAAAAGCCGGGTGGGATGTTGCACTTGAGGTATTTAAAGATTCACCCTTTCTTGGTACCGGACCAGAGGGTTACAACGAAGCCTTCACCCGATTCCGCCCAGCGAGTCTGAATGCAAATGAAAATTTGTGGGCCGTCCGTTTCGGACAGTCATCAAACACCTATCTTCATCTGCTGACAACCACCGGTCTACTAGGAGCTGGAGCGTTTGTCTTGCTTGTCATCCAATTAATCAAATATGCTGGAGCCCAGCTGCTCAGTTCAGAAAAACGCGGTTCAGCGACGGCACCGATTTCAGTATCGCTCATGGTTATTCTGGCCTTGATGCTCTTGGTTCCGCCAAGCATTGTGCTCTTTTTCCTGTTCTTTGTGCTGCTAGCGCTGTTTGTGGTGTATCTCAAACTCGCAGGTCATCACAAAATCAGCGACGCAGTCTTGTCGCTGGCAGCGATGCGTACCATCGCTCCAGACGCGACTGATAGCCAGGTTAGTGGACAAGTTCTACCTTGGGTCTTTTTCCTACCCTCTGCAGCGCTGGTAATAGCCACGTTGTGGTTTGGAGGCAGGGCGTACGCAGCCGAGGTCGTTTTTAGAAATGCATTGATCTCAGTACGGGACAATCAAGGCGGAACCGCCTACAACGATCTTATCCGCGCCATCAATCTCAACCCGAGAATTGAGCGCTATCACCGCACCTATTCTCAGGTAAACCTGGCACTCGCCAATGCGATAGCAGGAAAAGAAGGTGAGCTCACTGAGAAAGATCGCAGCGATATTGCCCAACTGATTCAGCAGGCAATTCGTGAGTCCAAAAACGCAGCTGCACTCAATCCCACCAATGTCAGTAACTGGGAAAATCTTGCCCAGACCTACAGGCAATTAATTGGGATCGCGCAAAACGCTGAGCAATGGACTATTGCCACCTATGTTCAAGCGATACAGCTAGATCCAACCAATCCAAACTTGCGGATTCAGCTCGGCGGTGTGTTCCTGATCCTTGGAGATTTCCCAAGAGCTCAAACTCAATTTGCTCAAGCAGTGGCATTGAAGCCCGATCATGCCAATGCGCACTACAATCTGGCGTCTGCGTATAAACAGCAGAACAATATCGTTGGTGCTGTGAGGGAGATGGAAGCCACACTGGGCCTAGTTGACACTGATTCAGACGACTATCTCAGAGCCCAAGCAGAGCTGCAGGATCTCAGGAGTCAGCTGACTGAGTTGCAGCAGCAGCAATTAGAAGCTCAACGGCAAGCCGGTGGCGGAGAGCTGCAATCTCCCCAGCCATTACCAACGCCAATTATTCAGCCTCCGATTGAACTGCCGCAGGACAATGCACCAAATATTCCAGCCGGTCAACAGGAAGCGACACCTCCCGGAGTCCCAGCTCAACGAGGACAATAATCAAATACTTGAAAAAAAGATTAATTGAAAAAGACCCGTATCAAAGCGGGTCTTTTTTCTTCGACAAAGTCGAGTAAAGAAGATTTTTTCTGTGCTAAAATGAATCTCTATACGGGCTCATAGGTAAATGGTATACCTTACCCTTCGCATGGGTAGATTCCGGGTTCGACTCCCGGTGAGTCCACAAAGAGGCACTCATATTCATCTCAAACGATTCCTCCCCCACGTCCAAATTGAATTCTGTTAAGCGCTTCCCCTTTCACCTTTTAGCCATTTTTTCCAGGCTCAAGAGTCTTCGGAGAACCCCACATCCCAGTGAAATAACGAACTATGGAATCAATAAAAAGAGTATGATCAAGTCAAGGAAGAAAGTGCACACAAGATAATGAAACTAAATGATGACGGTAACTTCATGACACAGGATGGCATCATCCTTAGTGTCGGCTCGCTATTGCCGGAAGAGCAAGCCCAAACTGCCATACGATTCTCACAAACCATTGCCAAGCGGGAACACGTTGAATACACGCTCAACCAGACCACTTCCCCACCATATACCCGTCTCTATGAATGCGTCATTCCAAAAAAGAACTTCAGTAAAGCGTTTGATAAATTAAACCGGCTCATGCATGATTTCGAACCGTTCGACTTTACCTGGATGGAAACCGAAGATACCGACAAGCTTGTCATTGTCTGGGGCGAGGATCATGAGCTATTAAAAATGGTGCAAACCTCCATCATCGATATTCTCAATCCCTTACGGGAAGGGTACTTCAAGCAAAAATACCTTAATGACTCCTACTATCTCGACCCCACTGAACATGCAAGCCTCAAAGAATTCGGCTGGCCATACGTGAGTCATTACAATCCCTATCTCATCATCGCCAAAGCCAAGGAATCATTTACCAGCCTAAAAAATCTAGAGTTTGAATGGCCATTTCACCGGGGAATGATCACTGACATCTTCCTCGGCATCAAAGAAAAACCAGGAACCTTTGCTGAAATGCACGAGATCAAATTCGATATAAAAAAGCCTAAACCTAAGGCAAAAACCGATCCCTCTGGTATGCTAAAATAGCCAAAGAACACAGGAGAAGTGTGAAAGTTTTTGAGGTATATCCTGAAAGTTTTTATCAGAATCAAGAAGGGTTTACCCTGTAAAATCTCTTTGATATTTCATTTTACAGGGCCGTTAGCTCAGTTGGTAGAGCGTTTGCATGGCATGCAAAAGGTCAGCGGTTCGACCCCGGCTAGGTCTCCCGTCCACAAATTTTGCAGAGGGGACATTCAAAATATTAACCAACTTTCACCACCAACCAATCATCCACGCTTATCCCTATTACCATCGCCACCGACAACACCACCAATAACACCCAAACCCACCTCATCACGATCTCGTCTCTATTGCTCCCTTGATTCTCCTCTCAAATAGCGCCATCAACGTTGGGCTAACCAGCACAGTCGCCACCGACAACACCACCATAGCAGTGATTAACTTTTGATCAATATAGCCAAGTGAAAGTGCTGTAAAAGCCACTGCCAAGGTTGTCGAGAGCTGCGGCACTGACGACACAGCAAACAACAACGACTCATCCCCAGAATAGCCAACCATACGACCCCCAACCCATCCACTTAACAATTTAGAAAGCACCGAACCAAAGACCACCGAAAGGATGATTGGCAAGGTACCCACAACGTCTTTAAACACTCCAATATCGGTTTTTGCACCGATGATCAGGAAAAAGGTAGGAATAAATATGCCATAGCTGATCGTCCGAATCTTCACCTTTAAGATTTTGCTTTTGATCGTTTGTGACAGTACCAACCCAGCAAAAAACCCAGCAATAATCGGATGCAAACCAAGAAGCTCAAAAGCCAAAACAGTACCAATCAAAATCAAAAATGTCGATCGGAAGTCTTGTTGAAATACATCCCCACTTCCCGACAATGATGAAATCAAAAACCGGCTTATCTTGGGCAAGACATAACGAAAAACCACCAACACAATGATCAACAACGGATAAAACACCACCAACGAAATATTAGCGATAGGTCTGATGTTTTGCAGTAGGAAAGAAAGCATCACCAAACTTGCTACATCTTGAATTACGCTAGTCATTACCACTGCTTGACCAAGTTTTGTATGCAACAGGTCAAACGACTCTAGCGATGGAATAACCACCGCGATCGATGATGATACAAAAATGATTCCCACCAGAAGTGACGAAACCCAGCCATAACCGAAAAGCAAACCTATGCCCACCCCCACTAAAAATGGTACAAATCCATTCACAAACGACAGCCAAAGCAAACCTTTTTGAAATTTTGCAAAACTGCTGAGTCGCGTCTCCAGCCCAGCCATAAACATCAGGAAGATCAACCCAATCTGCGAGATAAACTCAACCGTTGGTGTCACAGACAGCACATTCAACCCATGCGGTCCCAACAAAATCCCTCCTACAATCAACGCTACCACCCACGGCACATGGATCCGGCGGAATACAACTGAAAAGAAAACCCCAGCAAACAAAATTATAAAAAACGGCAACAACTCAGTCATGGATCAAGTATAGAGTATAGAGAATGAAGTATGGAGTATGAAATATCGATCAAAACCGCTCCAACTGAACGGCTACAAAATTAACCAGGAAATTCGACCAACCATATACCAGAGAAACAGAATTGCCAGCAACAAGCTAGTGAAAAAGATGAGCTTATGTCGAAAAGACTTGAATAATAGAACAACAAACAATCCGATATTCGTCAGTACCAGAAAGGTGAACGCAATGAACAAAATCCCATCAAAAGCATGAGCTGGCTTAACTAACCGATATTCAGTATCAACATAATCAATTCCAATGATAAGAAGTGAACATACAAGCCGTGAAGTGAATATTTGCTTCAGTGATCTTAGCTTCAACAATAACCATATGTATAGTAAACAAAGTATCCCAATATATATCTAGATCAACGTGTAATAAATAACAGCAATGACTTAGCTCAGTCCAGAGTTCAAATATTCAGTATGTGCTGAGTGAATTCCAATGATGAATAGAGAACTAACAAACCACGCAAAGAACAAACGCTTAAATACAGCTGACTTTTGAGATGAACTTAACTCTTTCATATATATAATATGAGTGTATAGGAAATTCAAACTCGTGTGTTAAAATAAAAACCTATTCTCGATAAGCCCGAGAATTAACAAGGATTATCTTTAAAGGTTCGTTACCTTGAGAACATAATATTGAAGAAAACGATTGGTTTATCCTGAGGAACAAAATGACGAAGGGTTTATTACCCTGAGCAGTGTAACTGCGAAGGGCCGTTAGCTCAGTTGGTAGAGCGTTTGCATGGCATGCAAAAGGTCAGCGGTTCGACCCCGCTACGGTCCACCAAATCAAAAAGATTGAATTCGTTATCTGTAATCCGTCATCAGTCATCTAAAAACTACACCCATGCCAGATCTCACCCTCACTTGCCAGGACTGCAAACAGGAATTCGTCTGGACCGAAGGCGAACAGGAGTTTTACCGGCAAAAAGGCGTGCAAAAACCAACCTACTGCACCATTTGCCGCGCACGCCAGCAGGCAAAAGAACGCCAGTTCGCCAAATACCAAAAGAAAGACTAACTCTTCTTCCAAAATTACGATCTCTCTCAAAAGAAATATTCAAAACGCAACCTTGAATTCGCGATCGTGAATCTAGCTTATCGTCTCTGCTCCCCCACAAACACAAATATTCTCTCTTTAAACGAATGTGAACGCATCACGAAGATTCAACACATGATACGTCTTCCCAACCGAAGATATTACTTGACATCTTGAGCAGAAATCATCTACTCTCATAGTACTCATGAAACTTAACCAACACATCCCTGAGCACAAATACATTGCAATTATCTTTATCCTGGTAACTCTCCTCACGCTCCCACTGGTAGCCTGGGTAGCCTTCAATCCATCCCAATTTGTCTCCCGTGCCTATAACCCTGAGTTCTGCACTATTCCAAAAATTCCGCGGGGTCACGTTTGTGCTTCAAAATGGACACTTGCAACCAACCCAGACGGCTGCCAAGTCTACACTTGTAAAACAGATCAATAATCTTCATACTAGATCAATACATAACACACTGAACATTAATATTATTGCTTTAAATTGTAGTCTCTTTGCTTTCTCAGCCCAGTAACGCAGCAAGTTGGTCAAGTATGTAGTAAGACATATTATGTATAGAGTAATTTCGCTCAGGAATATTTTATTAAGGATGAAAGAGCGAATTCATTAAGCATGCGATCTCTGCCACCAGCATCTAAAAGTGATTTGAATGTCGTTGATAGACTTAATTCTCATTACAAGATCGGCAATAAAGTAGCGCTGCCGAGTCAAACTCGGCAAGTGAGATTGCATAGATGAGCTCTAAACATTCCTGAAAAATATTCTTAGCAGCTCACTTTCTTGCCTGTCCGCCTCCGGAGGAGTTACTTCTTTCGCTTGTCCTGAGTATTTCGAAAGAATGTGAGTAAAGAAGTAACAACATTACTGAAGATAACTCAACGCATTCACTCGCCCTCCATTTTGAATGATTTCAAAATGAAGATGCGTTCCCGTACAACGACCGGTACATCCCATCATCCCAATCACATCTCCGCGATTCACCGTCTGCCCAGCCTGAACACTCACTTTCGACATATGCGCATACAGGGTACGAAATCCATTTCCGTGATCGAGAATCACTCGATTTGCATAGCCTTGATTATCAGGCCATCCAGCCAATACAACTGTCCCGGAATCGGCAGCCAATATCGCTCCCCCAGCCTTATTCGCAATATCAACTCCTTTATGATACCAAGCAAACCCTTGCGAAATATTCCCAGCTGCCGGCCAAACAAAATTCCCAGTAGCCGAAACCGCACCGGCATCCGGCGTCTTAAGTTTCGCTAACGTCGTTCTCGGAGATACCGGTTTCACATCAGGCAATGCTCCATCAGGAACGATGATCGTCTGACCAACTGCCAATGCAAAGGTCTCATCGTTGGTAAATGTGTTAAACGGATAGTCAACAATTGCCTGCGCACCAGCATCATATTTTTTCGAGATGGAATAAATGGTATCCCCTTTGCGGACGGTGTGAACAATCCCAGTAACTGGAGGTACCTGCAACGTTTGGCCAGGTTTAATTTTGGTTGTTTCTGTCATGTCGTTTGACCAAAGAATCGTATCAATGGTCACACCAAACTTCTCCGCAATCGTCGACACCGTATCTCCACCTTGGACCTCATACTCAAGGATCTCTGCCCGAGGTTTCTCGGAAATATTTGTCAGGGTTCCTCGGGCTAGTTCAGACGTAGTTCCCAATACAACCTCAGAAGGAAGTTGTTCATTTAATTCTGCCGCCTGACCAGGAAAAGTTTGAGCAATGAATAATGGACCAAACGTCACACCAGCAAAAACTAACCCTGCCATAGCTGAATGCACAAATGGCTGAGCATACCGTCCACGTCGTCGATACAAGATAGATACAACTGCCCTCTTCACACCTTCAAACCACCAAAACGCCCCACCCAACCGATACGTGAGGTATGAACGAATTGCTTGAGAATAAACAAAGACTGATGAGTCCTGTCGGAACAAAAAGTGCATAATCCCCTCTGCTGAGGGAAGCGCAACGATGGTAACACATCACCACGACACATGCAACGCAATAATCTCCCAAAATCATCAGAAAGGCATGGTCTTATTAGCTTAATATTGCTACAGTCATACTAACCCTCAAATGCATCAAAAATCATTACCGCTATTGATCTTTATTACCACAATATTCGTTACAGCAAACTTCTGGTTTCATAATATCGAACGAATTGGCTTAAATCCTGACGAAGTACCATATACGCTAAATTCTCAATTCTATTTCTTTCGTAAATCCGGTCAAATGGAAAAATTCCATATCGTACCTGAAGTAGAAACCTACCCATGGTGGTCAGCTGAATTTCAGCTGCTCGACCAACCACAGTTTGGAAGGTATCTCGCAGGATTTATCCTTGATAACAAAGGAATAAGTGCAACCAGCTTTGGAAATACAAAGGAACTCCTGCGGAGTTTTGCAAGCAGCCAACTTCCGGAAGGGGTACCCCTTGATCAGATCAACGATATTATTCCACCAGAGTTGATCACCGCTATTCGTTTGCTACGACCAATCTATGCATTCCTTGGTTTCCTCATGATAGTCATTATAAGTACCAGCATTGGGCTCTGGACAAAAAGCTTTCTCATCGCATCAGCAGCTCTACTCTTCCTATCTACTAGATCGGTATTTTTTGAAACGTACCGACTCGCACTCATGAATAGCCCCTCACTTTTTATTCTTGTTGTCACAGTGATTGGAATGTACCTGTTCTTTTCCCGTTTTCAAACGCTCTCTCGTTCTATGCAACATCTCGCAGCAGTTGGACTAGGTGGTCTAACAGCCACAGCCACCAGCATCAAATTAAATGGCGGCTATCTATTACTACTCCCACTACCACTACTCATACTCATAAACCTGTTTGCATATATGAAGGGACCAAAAAAAATCGACTACCCAACACTAAAAAGCTCAGCCATCTTTCTGACATTGTTTGTACTCAGTTTCTCTATTTTTTTCGTCTTTTTTGAACCGGAACTCAGAGACAAACCACTACAAAATACCTATTTACTCTTCAATGCGCGCGTTGTGCAGCAAGAGAGATTTTATTCCTTCTTCGGAAAACAACCATGGTATGCAACGCCTGGACGAGCCTTGAAGGTATTAATTAAACCGCAGTCTTCTCATCTACTAGCGCTGGTCTTTGCAATACTGTCATCTATCGGAATCATCGATATGATACAGGTCAAAATGAACCACTCAAAACAACGAAAAACAATTCTCCTGCTACTTCTTATACTTATCCTCATTTCAAATAGCCATTATGCACTAATAACCTTCAGAGGTTTTGATCGCTATTACACACCGACCATATTGGCACTCACCTTCCTTGCGGCCAACGGACTCAAAGTCCTGAAAGAAATAAGTAAAGCAAAAGCACGAAGGCATTTTCCAATCCTCTGCAATTGGCTAAAAAGTAATCATTGAAACCTGAAATCTGAAGCCTATCCCTCTTTAAGTGAAGCCAAAAACTCTTTATTGTTCTTCGTATTCCGAATCCGATCCAAAAGAATATCGGCTCGTTCGTCCTTGTTTAACACATCAATCATCCGCCGCATCATCACAACGCTCTGATACTCAGAGTTATTAAACAGCAGTTCTTCTTTCCGCGTCCCAGACCGCTGGACATCAATGGAAGGGAACACGCGCCGCTCTGCTAAACGCCGATCAAGATGAAGCTCCATATTTCCCGTACCTTTAAACTCTTCATAGATCAGATCATCCATCCGGCTTCCAGTATCAACCAATGTCGTTCCCAAAATTGTAAGGGATCCATGTTTCTTTCCATCCATGGTTTCAAAAGGTTCAAAATTCCTCGCCGCACCAAAGAAACGCTTTGGTGGATAAAGTGCTGCGGGATCAAACCCTCCTGAAAGCGTCCGACCAGAAGTTGGAATGGCCAAATTGTATGCTCGCGCTAAACGGGTAATAGAATCTAAAACCATCACAACATCACGTCCCATCTCCACAAGCCGTTTGGCACGTTCTAACGCGACCTCGGCAATATTAGTTTGTTGCTCTGCCGGTTCATCAAAGTTACTTGCAGCCACCTCTCCCTTTCCACCGGTAACCCTTTCAAGGTGTCGTCGAATATCGGTAACCTCCTCTGGTCGTTCACCGATAAGGACACCCATGATGTGGATGTCTGGATAATTGGTTGCAACTCCAAGCGCAATATCTTTTAAAATCGTCGTCTTTCCTGCTTTCGGTGGAGAAACGATAAGTCCTCTCTGCCCTTTTCCGATTGGTGCAACCAGATCGATAAGTCGGGTAGAAAATGGCTCCTTTCCAGTCTCAAGGACCAACTTTTCATCGGGAAATATCGGAGTGAGGCGATCAAAATGCGCTCGCTCTCGCATATCAGCAACCTTCTCACCATTGACCGTCTCAACTTTCAACAGTCCCCAATAGCGCTCATTCTCTTTAGGTTTTCTCGCCGGACCCTCCACAACGTCTCCTGGTCGCAGAGCAAACCGACGAATTTGTGAAGAAGAAATGTAGATATCATTATTACTGGGATGAAACGAAGGACGAAGCAATCCATGTCCTTCATTTTTAGAGTCCAAAACCCCTTTGACTTTCTCGGTTGGTACTCCTGCATCAGGGATGACTCGATCATCAACCCTGCCATCAAACCGGCGTCTCCCTCTACCATATCGTTGTCTCTCATCAATTCGCCCTGGTCGAGTGTCAACAGGTGGAGTTGCTACTTCAGAAGGTAGTGGTGCTGCCTTTTCTTTTATGGGTTCTGTAGCTGTCTCAACCGGAGTTATCACAACCGCCTTTGGGGTATCACCCACAAGATCTTTTGTTGTAACATCGCTTGCCGGAGGATCTACTTGAGGGGAAACTTTCGACGGTGTCTTTGTTGTTCGCTTTTTCACTACCTCAGTTGCCTTCGAAGATTCTGTTTTTGTTGCTGTGCTGATTGTGGTTTTTGGCGCTCTGGATCGAGTTGATCGTACTGCCATAGTGCAATAAAAGGTTAATTAGAAATGAAATAGTGTGTAAGTCATGCGTTCGAAAAAATTTGCCTATATCTGCTCAGAAAAAATGAGAGGATTGAATCTCTTGTATTCTTACAGCCAAACGAGTGACTGTCAAGTACTGATTAGCTTTAAATGATTCGCCAGCTCAAGAGGCGGGTGATGCGCCTGCCCTACACATCACCCACCACTGGAAATGCCGAACTATTCAATGTGTAAGCAACATTCGCACTTTCATCGCTAAATATCTTCATCTTCAGAGGTATATGTTCTTTTTTGCTTGAGTACTCTTTGTGTACAAAAGACGTGTTTCCTCAGGAAACACTCACCTCTGGAATCGCACAAACAAAATGCGAAAGGTTGACAAGGTGTTTACCACCATGCTAATGTCAAATTCAACTGTTCGCGTTACCTGTCCGGACGCGAGCTGTTACTCAAAGAAAGAGCATTGCTATTCGAGCCTCCGTGCTGCGGTAGTAATGCTCTTCTTTTTCGTCACGTCACGGCCTGCCCAAGCGTAACGTGACAAAGAAAAAGACCATCTGTTAAATTACCTCCCCATTACCACTAACTTTTGATGCATACGTGCAATGTGTGAAAGCTGATGTGCACTAAATTCAACATTGCTCCTATTTCTACGATTCACTCGATCCCTCTTTCGTTGCATTAAACGCAACATCTTAGAAAATGCGCGGGTTGCTTTCTTCATTGACCAAAGATTAGCATAATTGTCAACTACTGTCAATCCTATAAAGAAATATTCCGTGAAAAATACAAGACCTGTAGCAATTACTATTGAACTATATTCTCAACACGAATTGAACTTTAGAACGATTGTGGATAACATATGTGCTCGTGTGGAAAACAAAGGAAAACTAACGGAACATGTTGACAGAGATCATGTCAACGTAATATCTATTAGGAAAAATTTGAGCAATTACCAGAGCGTGAACTGCTTACTGAAGAGTTATTTGAGCAAGATACGGATAGCCTTCGTTAGCGTCGGAAATCCCTCAGGTGAAACTAATTTCTTGAATCCTTGTATTTTTGCCTCTGCAATGCGTTTTTTCAGGCGTGATACATTACGTACTTCACCCAGTAGCCCAACTTCTCCTATGACAACCGAACCCACTGGTAACGGCGTATCTAAAGCACTGGATGCAATGGCCATTGCAATGCCAAAGTCAATAGCCGGCTCACGGATCGAAAGTCCGCCAGCAACATTCACATACACGTCTTTGTCAGATAAACGCAAACTGCACCGTTTGGTTAGCACAGCCGTCAGTAGCTGTACCCGTCGTTGATCCACACCGCTGGCAACGCGGCGAGGAACTGCCAAGCTGCTGGAAACCACCAGTGACTGGATTTCTACCAACATCGGTCGTGTACCTTCTAATACAGAAACTATTACACTGCCGGGAACACCTTTTTGCCGTTCTTCCAAAAAACGGTCGGATGGGTTAGAGACCTCAACCATCCCGGTATCATCCATGGAAAAAATCCCCACTTCATCATTCGCACCAAATCGGTTTTTACTGCTTCGCAACAAACGGTACTCGTGTTGACGATCGCCGGACAGCTCTAAAACAGCATCCACCATATGCTCCAGTACTTTGGGTCCGGCAATTGCACCTTCTTTGGTTACATGTCCGACTAAAAAGATCGGAAGGGATAATTTCTTTGCCACCTCTATGAGTCGCGAGGTACACTCTCTGGTTTGCGACACGCTACCGGTTGATGATCGCAGGTCATCTGTACGCAATGTCTGGATACTGTCTATAATCACCAGTCCAGGTCGCGTCTTTTCAATCGTAGCGTTTATCGCATCGACATTGGTATCAGGAAGAAATGACAGAGCGACTTCTTGTTTGTGAGATGTTGATTGTTGCAACCGATCCACCCGCAGTTTGATTTGACTTGGGCTTTCTTCACCAGAAACATACAGTACAGTCAGATTATTTCGGGCAATTCGAATGGCGAGTTGGGTTAGTAAAGTTGATTTTCCGATACCGGGTTCTCCGGCAATTAATACCACACTCCCGGGAACAATACCGCCGCCTAGCACTCGAT
Organism: Candidatus Chisholmbacteria bacterium; assembly: GCA_963704905.1. Taxonomy (GTDB): domain Bacteria; phylum Patescibacteriota; class Microgenomatia; order UBA1400; family Chisholmbacteraceae; genus CAVPHZ01. Next base: position 725,416 of record CAVPHZ010000001.1, on the reverse strand, counting down.
CAAACTCACTGATACCAATTTTGATTCTGGAATGATCAGCCCCCACAACTTCCGAAAGCTTTACAGGCGTCATTGCTGCTGCTTTGCTTCGTAATCCGCTTTTCTTCGTACCCGTTGAAACCGCAGTCTCAACCAGGCTATTCCACTCACCGCAATTATCGCACTGTCCCGACCACTTTGGAAAACTCACTCCGCACTGCTGACAAACGTAGAGAGAAGACTGCTTAGCCATAACGGCTAGCAGTATACCACGCTAAATCCTAGAAAAGTTCACCATTGGAAACTGTCTCGAATCCGCTGATTGTTCGCACGTCTTCTTGAACGACAGCTCAAAAGATATGGACCACCATCTTCCCATAGTCCGAAGTTTTGCAGACCCAACATCAATACTGTATAGCTTAAACCACCAAAACCGTTGATGCCTTCTTCAATGACTCTGCGATTGAACTGAATTTCACCGGCAACATGAGGCTCAATCTGAATCCCTTCCCAGGTTTTAAACAAAACAGCAGTCCGTAGCATCTGATGCCAAGAGGTAACCACACCGATAGCTCCATGAGTAAGGTTTTCTCGACGAAGAATTTCTAGAATTTCATCAACCTGTTCGACAGTCTCAACACCGCTCTCAGCGAGAAATAGATCTGTCTCTTCAAGCACTGAACCGTCTTGTGTCAGTCCATGAATCATGTACCCTGCTTCACTCACGACACCTAACGAACTGTCTACCCATGTTTCTCCACCAACGGCAATCAATGCAGCATGCGGAAACTTGGATAGTACATCAGAAGCAATCGACTGACGTTCTTCTACTTCCTTTTTCCAGAAACCTTCGAATGGTCTGCCAAGCCAATCTGAATAATCGTTGTGAGGCCCAGTTCCAAACACAACTAGAGCCCTTGGTAACTCTGGACCATTCGATTTCTGCTTACCGACAAACTCTGCCAGACTCATAACAGTCCGTAGTATAGCCCTCCTGTCGAATTATCAACCAAAATTTCACACTCACTTGAGGTTATGTATCTAAAGTATCGCTGGAATCAATGATGATGTAGGATCTGAAAAGTTACCGAGCTGCATAGTGATCAGAAAAATCTGGAATGCGAATCGGCTTTCTAGTTTTTTGATGAACGAGTACTGGCAATGCAACGATTTCACCCGAGCGTAACCGTCCAGTCTTTTCCAAATGCTGCACTTTTTGAAAATAACGCTCAGCTAAAGAAACCTCAGCTCTCCTCTGGGTTTCAGGATCAGAATCAGGATCTAACGAGCCTGCTACAATAAGCAGCATTGCTTCTTCATCCAAGTCCACGCCGTGTGTTTTTTCTAAAATACCTGGCAAGAGTGAAAAGGCTACATCAAGATTCTCTTCTACAACCTCCTCTGTTTCCGAACCAGAAACGATAAATGGCGAGTGCTCAATCCAAAAATCTGCAGGTGTCTTATCCCCAGCAGCGGCAAACCGCTCTCCGTGATTTGAGAAGCGATGAGGGACTTTTTCATCATCATGATAACCAGACAACCATAGAGTTGAAACATTGTAAGCAGCATAAACTACAAGTGCTTGAATGACCTCCTCGGGTAAATTTCTCTCATCGTACATTGATCGGAATCTATCAGTCCAGTCTTCAGTAAATTCAGTTTGCATCAGATGTTCAGTGAGATCTACGATCCGCTCAATCGTTTTTGGAAGGTCTTCAACAAAATCTAGTTTAACACTCCCTGACTTGTACTCTGATTGTCTTAAATAATCAGGAAGTTCAGGTTCATTGGTTAGAATAAGTTTTGTTGAAAACACACGTCTTTGATTATGACGAACCACAATACCGCCCAAACTAACACTCTCGGTTTCGTAATAATTAATTCCTGGCTCAGTAATATCGTCCATCACAGAATCACCAATATAAATCAGGCCCTGTGAATCGGTATCAATAATTCGAGGAATAACAATTGCTCCTGCATTATCGAGCATGTCATAGGTACTAATCCGCTCACCTCTAGCAAGATCAAAGGCAACAGCCCCATCTCGGAATTGTGACGGATGAATTTCAAGTGGACCGCTCCGCAAGTCAGCATTGAGCTTTCCACAACCTTTAGGGTGCTCGACATCGCGGTTATGGTGCAGTGAAGTATGGACACCAGCAAACTCTATAACATGATCACCAGCATTTGTAGAATTTCGAATGCTTCGGTTAAGTGTCTCGCTACCTGGAAGCACTTCTCCATCATATTTTTGTTTTCCATCCAATATCCCTGCTGGTGTTGAAAATGCACTGGTCACTCGTGCCAACATTCTCGTCCACGGAACAAGTCTCCCATCAATACAGATAATCTCCGCAACCCGGACATTCTCAGCTAGGAATTGTTCAAGTCTCTTTCTTTGTTTTTTATACTGATCAGACTCGAGATATGCGGCAACTCGATAGGACTCATCAAACACGATTGTTTCAGCAACATCGAGTCCTCGTTCAATTTTTTGCCGTGGTCTTCCGCTGTACATCTCTCGTAACCATTGAGTTTGGGCAGCGAAAACCTCAGCTTCAAGTTTATTTGGATTGCCAAGTAAATCTGGATGTTCTGGTGACATAATAAGCAAATAAAAAACTCTCCCTCTGGAGAGTGATGTCAAATATACCAAAAAAGCTGCCTAATATCAATAAGCAGTCTACTTCATCCTCTGCTCAAGCACATGCATAACTGCCCCTTCTCGTTCCTTCAGTTCTCCCAATCCTTCATGCAAAACACCTGCATAAAATTGATCTTGCTCATCTGCATGCTCAACGTAGATCGCTTCAACAATCTCAGCATTGGAGAGAATAAACACCGCTGCCAGCGTATCACGTGCCATTTTTACCAGCATGGTCCGCATTGCCTCTTCACCGAATCCAAGCGCTCCTTCAATCCAGTGCAAGATCCCTTTATAAATACCTAAGTCTAATGAGAAAAAAGAATTCGTCGCTTCCGGTGCATTCGGATCAAGTGCCTTATCTTTATATGGATTCACAACTAACCCTTCGGCTGTATGGTCACCGGAAAGCACCACTCTCCAAGCTCCCATCTCTTCAAACGAAGCACAGCGATCGTGCAATTCAACTGGAGGCCGATCAAAGATACTTCCGCTTTCCGTAAGGGATCGCAATGCGCCATATCCACAACCAGTGAGAGTACCAAGTGGAGCATGAGTGTCCGTATGATTGGCAATAATCACTTCATTTTCAATCAGCGCATTTAAAATCTCCTGCCGCTGGATGGTAACCCGTACATTCCGTATGGCATCAACCAATCCAAACGCAGCCCCGGCTGCGTGAACCAATACATATTGAGCCGGATCAATCTCCTCATTATTATTTGGACTGATGATCTTTTCAATCGGCCGCTCATCAGTGCAGGCCAAAAATAATTGCTTCCCAGCAACTGGAGTCATCACGTCAAGCGCCTTGATTCGTTTCGTTTTGAAATCAAACGCCTCGTCAAGACGGACATTCTTAACCTTAAAATCTCTGAGTTTTTGAGCTACTGCCTGCGCATCAAACGCCATATTTTTTTCCTTCTTCAAATAAAAGAGATTACGCGACAAATTTCCGCTGGATTCTAGAACCAGGCTATTGCCTGGTGAGCTTGTCATTTGGGAGGATATTTTCAATTCGAATCCTTTGAAGCCAAGTAAATTTAGGTTGCGGAATCTCAATTTCCTATTCTTTCCTATTCTTCCCCTCCCATTGACTGCATCGATTCGATAAATTCCCGCAGTTCTTTTTCCACGGATTTCCAATCTCCGTTTGCCTCTCGGATTGCATGAAACAGCAAATCCATGTCAATCAATATTTGATCATCATACACGACAAACCGTTTTTTTCCCATACGTGTCTCCTTTTATAATATAACTTCTCTATTCTGCAATCTGTAATCGATGTTTACTTGTATGCAACCGGAACCTCTGTCAATACCATTCCCAAGCTCATCCTTCGATTATCAAGGTCAACCTGCTCAACATACACCTCTATCTTCGAGTCAACCTCCGGTTCTTCACCAGCCGGAATTTTTGAAATATGGAGCAGTCCCTCAACCCCAGGTTCTAGTGTAACAAACGCACCAAATGGAGCCACGCGTGACACACTGCCCTTCACTTTCTTTCCGGGAGGATACTTCTTCTCAAGTTTTGACCATGGGTCGTCAGAAAGCCGCTTCACTGAAAGATTTAATTTCCCTGATTTTTGATCAATACCCAAGATTCGTACATTGAGCTTCTCCCCAACCCGAAAGTGCTTATTTGGATCATCAACCTTCTCCCAACTTATCTCGCTGATATGGACCAACCCTTCGACTTTGCCAACCACTTTGGCTGACTTTTCATCTTTAGAAAAGGGCACATCCACACTAACAAACACTCCAAACGGCATGATCCCTGAAACTACGCCTGCATACTCTTCGTTCACCTTGATCTTCTTCAGCGCTTCAGACCGCTGTTTGATCTCATCAGCTTCTGATACCTGTTTCTCGGAAAAGATAAGCCGGTTCTTCTCTCTGTCAACTTCAATCACCCTTACTTGAAACGTCCGCTCCACAAGCTCGTCCATCTTCCCCAGCCACTGCTTTCCAAATTGGCTAGAAGGTACAAAACCTTGTAAGCTATCCGCTCGTACAATCACACCGCCACGATTCACATCAAGGCCGCGCACGGTAACAATCTCGCTAGTCTTGAGTGCTTCATGGAACTTATCCCAAGTACGATCGGTTGCTGCTTTCTTGAGTGAAAGGAGAATCTGTCCCCGGTCATTTTCCGGGCTCAATACATAAACGGTGATGGTATCTCCAACCGCCAGTTCTTGAATAAACTCTTTCGCCGCCTCATATTCCTTATCGACCACCAATCCTTCAGTCTTAGCCCCAATATCAATCAGTGCCATCCGTTTGGAAATATCAGTGATCTGACCTTCAACCAACTCTCCCCGCTTCACACCCCAGAGCTTGTAACCGGTCTTATTGAGTAGCTCTTCCATGGTGCTTGGTTCTTTACCCTTTTTGCCCAGTGCAACTGCTTCACGAAGCTCGACCCCTTTAGAAGTTTCTATTCTCTTGGTCACTTTCTCCTCAGGAACATCAGGAACAGCGGTATCAGGCTCTTTCTTTGAGCTTGCCTTCACTGAAGCTTTCTGCACTGAGGTTTTATAGCGTGTCGAACGTTTTGAAGCTGTCGAACGGACTTTCTTCACCACGGACTTTCGTGGTGTCGATTTCTTCTTTGCCGAAGTCTTTTTGGTGACTTTTTTCTTTGCAGGTTTTTTCGAAACCTTTTTAGGAGCTGTTTTGCGTGTAGCCTTTTTTGGCATAAATCGTGAAACGGGTTCAAGATCTTGTTTCGTTACGAAACACTGAAGTTTCATGCGAAAAGGACAAATCTCGACGAAGGAGTATTTGAAGACTACTTCGATGGAGAGATGAATCCTTTACAGCTGACAAGTGCAGTGTTGTAGTAGGAAGAAGATATTGAAACAGTTTCTTTACCAACCTTTCTATAGAATGGTGAGTAGTATAACAAGTTTTTTCCTTCTCAGCAAATGAGATTAAAGTCACATGTGCCTGGAACACTGAAATATCACATATACATATAAATAGAACGTAATAGGAATTATCTATATCTCTGGATAAAGAAAATATTGCACACACCCCGTCCCCATTTTCTCAAGAAATCAGAGAATATTTAAATAAAGAATGCAGAATAGATCAAAAATAGTACAAACCAAAAATATAAAAGCACTATAGTGCTAAAGAATTAAAGTACTATTTCAATCAAATCCCCTTTGACAGGAGCTATTCAAGAGAATGTTGAGCGAAAACAACTAGAAACGATCGACTGTCCGTCGAGGGTTTATCCCGAGGAGTTAGATCGTATAAATTGAGCGAAACATGCTCCTGACAGAACTGTCACTGGGGTTTCATTTCTTTGGATACTTTCTTTGGAGAAGCAAAGAAAAGTATCAACCACATTTTGGCCAAAAAAAAAGACGCTGTAGAGATAAATGAATGTTGTGAAGAAAGGAGGGTAAGATAGCCGAGGCTAACTCCGATGCGCGTAATGCATCTCCTCCAATTCTCCGAACATTCACCATCCCATACGAGACAGCGTCTTTTAGTAAATCTTTTTGGAAAGTCTATCGTTCTCGCTGCTGAGAACCTTCCCGAGAGTGCATTGTGCACTCTATCTCACTGCTTTCGCAGCTTTAGTTTGCCTTGTATTGTATGCCCAAAGCTGGCTATTGAGTTTTCTTACTCTAAGTTGTAATGGACATAATGTCCGACTGTAACTGCCACGAGCAAACAGGTAACAACCACAGCTACCGCTGTCGACTGAGGCCAATTAGAGGCAGTTTGAACCGCAATTCCAATTGCCACTCCGAGGAACAACCTAGGAAAAGTCTTGATCACATCTTGAATTTTCATTTCTTTTTCATCCTTTTTTTCTGGAGGCTCCGACCCCCTGGTAGATTTCTCCACCTCGGAGCCATGCTGGGCCTCTTTTCCTACCCAAAAACCAACAATCGGAATCCGGGGAGAAATAGGATTGATGCGGCTACGATCAAACCGAAGATCACCACCGCAGTGGCAAAGTCGCGAAACTTCTTACCTTCGACTACCGCGGTTGCAATCACGATCAACGGCGTTAGATACGCACTCACATAAATGAAGGTCATCTGACCCTCACCGAGTGCGTAGCTGAATTGGATCGCCAAAATCGATGCCAGCACCAGTATAAGGCAAATACCAATCTTTATCGGACTGGGACTCTCTTCTCGAAGTCCTGAGAGCCGATAATGCAAGCTCCCATAAATGGTCCCAACAGACCAAACAACATTGGTACAACTACTGACGCGTTCATAGTATCTCACTATCCTTTATTGGATTTCCAGTCAGTGACTGGATACTCACTCGTCTTGAGACGAGCTACAGATCGGCTTAATTATTCGGTATTTATGGCTGATATTCTGGATAGTAACCTCCTGAATCGTTGAAGTAGATACCGCCTTCGCAGTACCCACCGTCCTGGAGCTTCACTCGAATCTCTGTGAATCCAACCTCAAAGCTGACATCATAGGTCATCTGTGACCCCGACCAGCTTGTGGTCAGACCATTACCTTACTTCCTCCAATTGCTTCATGCTCCCTCAACTCCGTGCCTCGATGTAGACAAAGGCAAGATCGCGCCCTACAGACTTCGATTGACACCGAACAGCTCGGCGATTCGCTGTAAACCATCCAGCTGACCAGCCTTGGAGCTCTGCTCCGTCATCCTGAAACTGCACGTTCACTGTGTTGTTCCTAGGATTGTATCGGGTTACAACTGCTTGCTCCATCCAGCCCTGACGTTAGCAGTCCGGATTCTCCGACTCTCTTCACGAAAAGCAAGTTCCTGAGGAGCATAACCGACAGCAAAACCCCAATCATTCACCTGTCCATCTGCACCCCGGGTGACGTCTCGGGTCACACTCGTTGACCGAGTCCATAAATCTGTTCGGTTTCAGCTCGAGCCTCGTACCAGCATAGATGTCAATACCAGCAGCACTTGTGGTAATTTTCCACTCCTTCCTCAACGTACACGCCAATAGCCGGTTGCAATAGAACACTGCCGTTTCCATCCTGCGGTAACCCGATCCGAAGCTGCACGCTCGAATCCATATCGGCAATTGGCAGGAAGGCAAGCCATGGAATCATCCTAAACTCGTCAATTTGAAAGCGTGTGTGAAACGCCGTCCCCATGACTCGATGCCGGAATGCTCAATGACCGTTCCATTGACTGTCTCGTAGCTCATCGGCTGTGGCTGTTGATAAGAAATGTACCGCGTGGTTGCCGCATAGAAGCACATCGCAGAAAGATAACATTGACGATTGCAACCAAATTCCCGGTTAGAATCAAACTCAATAGCCTCTTCTTCCTCATCCTCATCTTCAAAAACCACACCGACCAGAATCAGAAACGCGAACCACACAAAAAAAGTCACCGGCAGCGGAAGATACTGTAAAAACCCAGGCAAATCGACATTGAAGTAAGCAATTGCCGTTCTCACCCCGATTATCGATGCCCACGATCCAACAAATCCGGTAGCAACTCTTAGCCAAAAGTAACTCTTAGTCGTTTTGGCAAACATTGCTGAAAAGACGACGGAAACCGCAGAAATTGCTAAGGCTCCCAGGATAAGCTGCACTTCAAAATTGTTAAACACTTCATTTTCTCCTTCCCAGGTTCTTCCTGGCACTCTAACGGAATCAGCAGTTGAACTAGATCCAAATCGACACGAACTCTACAATCCCAATGATGGTAATTACCAGATTGACAATCGTCCCCAACGCCAGAAGAACCAAATGCCAAACGTCACCCTTCTGTCCTCTCAACTCAGATACGAACTGAGAAGACTCATTAGCTGAAACAATAGCCCAAACAATAAATGCACGGTCATCCCCATTGACCAGGAAAGTGAAGCCCAGAGGGCTGACCACTCGCCATGGGAAAAAAACATCCGAACTGGCAACACCTCAGACTTGTCCCATCACTTTCCACGACTATTCTCCTTTCCCAGGCTTCACCTGGCTAAATGAATCATTTTCTTTGTGTTACTCCACCTTCCGATTGAGTGGTACTCTGGACACTTGATATAGCCAAAATACTCCAGGCTATCAGCACTCTTACCAAATATCCACAGCACCACCCAATCATTGACCTATAACATTTTCATGAAGGTTTTACTGATTTTTCATGAAAACCAAGCATTCAAGCTTCTAGGTCCCTCAAGTGAAAATCACCAACGTATCAAAAAATCCACCAGGTTGTTTGCCCTGAATCACATCATTAATCATGACGGAAGCCAGGAGAAAAGGATTATTTTTTAATAGACTTTCCGCAGATTTTTAAAGTGCTAGTCCTGAAAGTCCCAACCAGGTAAGCGCGGATTGCCCTCTGGTTGCTTACTCCCAGGTACTCCTCAAGTGTCTTAGTCAACACCTCGAGGTGTATTCTTGCCTTGCCCTTTACACACGGAGTGCTTACAGGGTTAATAGCAAGAACCTGGCTAGAAACGATCCCCCCTCTCGGGGGTGGAAAGGCGTATGTTCCTAGCCAGATTCCTGCTATCAAGTTGCTAACGGTTGTTTGGAAATTATGATCTGGGGAATGGGTAATCTACTCAGGATTAAACCCACAAAAAAAGAGTCCGCCCAAACCGCCTTTCCAAAGCTTGTTTGGCCTCCGACCTGCGGCTGCCTTTACCCTGAAATCTGCCCTAAATGGCAAATTGAAGGGCCTTTCCTATTCTTCCGTGTCTCGCCTTCTAAATCCTTTTAAAATCCCCGCTCGCTTACGCTCACAGGGTCTTTTACAATGTTAGACAATTAGCCTAACAATGTCCTATATAATACCATGGAATGTCTATTATGTCAATCAGTTGCAGAGAGTGCTAATATGTAACTAGCTCCCGCTTTTTCGACAAAAAAAAGAGATTTAATATGAAGCAAGAAACGCTCTGCTACAATACGGACAATTAAATGAGACATCAAGAAGTTCTCAACCTTAACAACCCGGAAAGACCAATAACCACTCAACGCGCCGTCCGCTTCACGCCAATTCCTGGAATAGAATCGATCCCGCTTGACTCCCGTCTCCTGCAGGTAGATACAATCCTAGCGTTTTCTCAAACACTGGCAAAACGGCTTCCACTGGCCAAATACGACGGCGATGCCCCAAAACCTGATGCAAAGACTCTTGAAGCTCTTGGGATGGAAGTCCTGCCAATTGAAGCCGCCCGAGTCTGTGGTACTGACAAAGCGCTCGTGAATCTTGACCTTGCGCTGTCAAACCTGGCCTTCGCTCCTGATACTTCAAACCAAAGTACATTGCTCAAGTTGCAGGACACATTAGTACGTTCTCTTGCAAAATACTCGCAACCTGCACTATCTCACCCAGGGAAAGCTCTCCACTCCTGGACGCTTGGCCACGAGATCCTTGTTCCTGGCCACGCGGTCTACCCGCTTTTCTCAGATAAAGCGGTAAATCAACCTCTCTGTACTCAGTGTCAAGCAGGCAACCAAAACCACTGCCAGCGCTTTTGGCAATCTAGAGCAGATTCAGGACAAATTCGCGGCTTTGCCCTAGGTTTCGGTGCGATAGCGGTAGACGAACAAGGGAGAACAATCTCAGAACTCGGTGGTGGGTTTGCTGAATTCATAGCCGTAAATCCTGAGTTTCAGCTGATACCCCACCAACTCCCACTCGCCAAAGCAGCCAGCATCGACAACCGCGCCTGTGTGAAGCAAGGACTGGAAAAAGTCATTGGTCCCAACCACCTGATACAACCAAACACACCAGCAGTGATCATTGGTTTCGGAAACATGGGGCTCAACACTGCTGATGAGCTCTCACAGCTTGGCTGGGAAATGCACAACGTAGCCGTCATTGCCAAATACCACGTGCAAGAAAAAGCTGCCGAGGATCTTGGCTGTGTCAGTCTTCAATCTTGAGGATCCAGATTCACTAAAAAGACTCACCGCTTACTTCGGAGGCGACCTCATTCACTTTGGAAATGATTTCATGATGGTAAATGGACCTGGTCTGGTAATCGACGCTGTCGGCAGCCAAAGTAGCACCGGTTCTCACCAGCCGCTTTGCAGACAGTATTGCACTGCTCCTAGGAACTCCGCAGCGAATGCAGATCGATCTCAACCGCTTCGCCATGGGAAATGTAAGACCGGTGCTCTCATTCTGGGCGAGTAGAAGAAATTACCTTGATGCAATCGAAGCGCTTGAACAAAGCCACTTCTCCGGCTGGGATCAAATAACTCAAACTCTTCGGCTAGAAAACACATTTCAAGCTCTCAACCCATCTACTCAAGATAAGCAGCAATACATCAACTACGTCGTCACTCCACGAAGCCTAGATCGAACTTCACGCTTGCCCTGAGTGAAAACGAAGGGATCGTGAACTCTATTCAACACAATAGTACTACAGAGAAAGACACCAGTCTCTCAGCAACAGCGATATGCTCAAGAGTTTTAAACAATAATTAACATTGTCAAACTTGTTACAATATCCTCATGACTTCAACCAAACAACATCTCACTTGGAATGATATAGAACACGACTGCCAAACACTCGGAAAACAGCTCAAAAACAAAAACATTGATCTCATCGTCGCCATCACCAAAGGCGGTCTCCCTCCCGCAGTCATCCTCGCCAATAAATACCTAAACAACCCTCACATCATCACCCTCCAGCTGGAAGAAATAATCGAGGAAGGCAAAGCCGGCTACCAGGCAAAAGATGTCAAAATAATCTCGCAGCTGAACTCCTACCAAATAAAATCCAAACATGCCTTGATCGTCGATGATGTTGCTGATAGTGGTCAAACAATCTCAAAAGCAATCGAAATAGTACAAGAGAAACTGCCGGCCTCAATCACCACCGCTGTCCTCCACTACAAGCCCAGATCAAAAATTGAACCCGATCTGTATGCAAGAAAAGTTGACAACCACATCTGGATAGTCTACCCATGGGAGTAATAAAAAAAACCAGTCAGCTCCAACGAAATGCATTCCTAAAATCGTCCTTGAATCGATTCTTCTCCAAGCGGTTCATCAAACCAGGCGTAATAGGCATCGCTTTCCTCCTCATCACGCATATGTACTTCATGAATCTGACTACCCATCCTTTCCACGCTGACGAGTATATGTTCACCAGAAAAAGTTACTTTTTCGATCTTTTTTTTATAAATAGGGATGTTCAAGATCCTCGTTGGTATGACGGCAATATTGATAATCCAGACCAGCCAAAAATTGGTCCCTACCTTTACGGACTCACCCTCCACCTGAATGGCATTGATAATATCGACCAGAAATTTAATGAAACAAGGTTTAATGATGAAGGAGATGGGCGTGCTTGGTGGATTCTTCTCTGGAACCAGCCATTGGAAAATCTTAAAGAATCGCTCATCCCCAAACTGGAGTTGATTTGGATGACTCGGAGAACTGCAGTAACCTTTTCCCTGGCGACTTTCCTTATAGTTTTTTTCATCTGCAAACAAGTCAAAGGATACCTCTTTGCTTTCCTGGCAACCCTTATCCTGAGCCTCAATCCCCTCATGTATAGCTTTGGCAGAAGAGCCATGACGGATTCAATGCAGTTATTTGCCATGTACGCAACGCTCTTTCTTTCGCTCCAAATCCTCAAGAAATTCAATACCAGCAAAACCTTGAAACTCGTACCTCAAAGTCTGTTGCTCGGCTTGAGTATCGCCTTTGGAGTTGGTGTGAAGATTAGCGCAATAGTTCTGTTGATATTCCTAGCTTCTTTTTTTGCTGGCCTGTCCAAAGTACTTCATCTGCAAAAGCAATCATTCAATCCATTGATACAAAGTTTCGCCATTGTTCTTATTGTTTTTTTCAGCCTGTTTGTCATCCTTCATCCATATCTCTATCACAACCCAGCTGGCAATTTTATCTCGATGTTTACCAATCGCTTGGATAGTGCAAAACAATATTGGCAGGATAATCCTTCCTATGCGATCTACACGAGAAGCGAGGCTATCAAACTCATTATCCGCCAAACACTTTCCCCAACCCATGGTCCATTTGTGAATTTCCGCCTGGGACCACTTCCTGTCGATCTTGTGTTATTTATCTCCGGTCTCTGGTATCTTTTCGAATCCACGCTTGTACGCTATCAGAAAAGCAAACAAATCGCTGGTGAAGCTCTGCTTCTTCTCTGGACGATCGTCGTATTTCTGAGTTTAGTATTCTATCTAAAAAACAATTGGCCAAGATACTATCTCCCCATGGTCTCAGTGATTGCCATTACGCAGGCCTATGCAATTGCAGAATTTTCAACAGCGCTAGTAGACAAGATGCTTCAAAAACGATCAAGTCGCAAATCAAGAAAATCAGCAATAGGCAGTTGAGATGAATTCCATTCTCAAACAATTCAGAGCTCATTTCATCACCAACACGCTTCTTGTCTCCTTGCTCATAGCCATATCAGTCGCGTACTTCTCAAGCCTAGACCAAATCCCACTCTACATTGACGAGTGGCTATTTATTGGAAAAAGTTATTATTTCGACTTATTCTTTGTAGAACGAAACATCCCAGATCAAAGGTGGTATAAGTCAGATGGTTTCCTCGCGGAACCGCTTCAACCAAAGCTTGGACCCTACATCTATGGCGCTGCACTGCACATTGCAGGTATCCCCAACATCCAGACCCACTTTCAAACGATCAAGCTTTTTAACTTAATGCCAATCTTCCGACTGAACTCAACAGACCAAGAGATCATGAATGCACTTACTTGGTTAGAAAGTGGTGAAAGCCATCGTGTGTTCCGACTTATCTATCTCGGACGAAAAACATCCACTGTCTTCGCTCTTTTGGCGCTCATATACATTGCCATCATCACCAAAAAGCTTCTAGGCAGTTTCTATAGTCTCACAACCACATTTCTGGTAGCAACTAATGGTCTGATGCTCACCATCTCACGCCGAGCTATGACTGACGCGATGCAATTGTTGTTCTTTCTGCTGAATTTCATCTTCATAAATAAACAAATAGAGCTCATTTCGAAAAAGGCCAGTAAACAGTTCCTCTTAGTAAGCCTGCTAATCGGTATCAATCTCGGGTTCGCTGTAAGCACCAAAACCACTGGCATTCTTATTATCCCTTTTGCATTACTCACCTATATCTTCATTCTTTCAAAAAACAAATGGCAGAAAACACTGCTCACAAAGCTAATCGTATCAGGAGTCATCTCACTCATCTCAGCACTCATCATATTCATCTCGCTGCATCCCTATCTCTATACAAATACCCCAAAACGTATGGCTGAGATGTTCACGCATCGCTTTACCTATGAGCAATCACGAGCATCTCCCAGCACCGAGAGACCAATCCAGAGTCAATTGCTGGTAAACGACTTCATCTACCAAAATCTCTTCTTCGAAAAAGGAGAATTCTCATTATTAAGGTTCGGAACCTTACCAATCAACGCAATGCTTTTTGGTATTGGTTCACTACTACTGCTCAAGAAAAGTCTTGAGAAAAAACACCAATATAGGGTTCCAATGGAAACACTCCTTCTCATGTGGATGCTAACTACCATGATTGGCCTTCGAGCGTATCTCTATACTGACTGGCCTCGCTACTATCTCCCAGCGCTCACCATTGTCATCATGATTGAAGCCTACACAATATCAGCTATACTACTTTCCATAACCAAGATAGATTGGAAAAGACTACACAACAGCATATCCCAGATAGGTAAAAACTAATGGTAACCACCGCAGAAAACTTAACCGCACTTCACTATCCCAGCCATGAATGGAAACCGTATTTAGATAACCTTGAAAAATTTGCTCGTCAACACCGAAGTACATTTAGAGAAGCACTCACTCGGCATCCTGATATTCTAGCCAGTGATATATTGACAATGACAGCCACAAAACACTACTGGGGAATGAATTCTCGGCCTCACCCATCCGAGAAACCGCTCATACAGGGTCCACTTGCACTGGTAAAACCATTCCGTTTTGTTCTCATGGTTGAGCGTGGAGTTCAGCAATTTATTGACCAAGCGCCTCCAGCGCACCTGGATGATCGACTTCAACAGGAAATATTTCCAGATGCTATTACATCACTGTGGGATATGAGTGAATATGTCAGAATTGTAAGTGGAAGAAGTCCATACATTATCGTCACTCCACAGTTATGGATGCTCACATCATCAGAGGCAAGAGAATCACGAAAATGAAGTATAGGTTAGATTAACTTAGTCAGCCTTATTGGAAAGTGAGTTCAAAAATGAAGATATCAACGAAAGTAGTAAGCTAAAACCTAACGCCCACCAGAAGCCTTCTACAGCAAACCCGCGCACAAAGAAATCGGCCAACATCACCACAAAAGCATTAATCACCAGGGAAAACAAACCCAGCGTGACAATCGTTATCGGCAACGCAAAAAAATGGAGCACTGGTTTTACAAAAGAGTTAAGAACCCCAAGCACGATTACCACAACAAACGCAGCAAAGTATCCCTCCACATGTACACCAGGCAACAAATAGGTTGCCACCATGACCGCAAACGCATTTACAAACAGACGAAAAACCAGTCGCATAGATTCAGTATACCGCGTTCATGCAAACCCAATAAAGTTGACACCGAGAATAGAAACTTTACTCCTTACTTTGCGGTAATTCGGGATAAAGTGTCGCAAAAACATCCCTGAAGATAAGCTGGACTTCTTCAGGTTCGACTTCCTTACCTTTTTTTCTTGGATTCGTAAAAATAACCCCCACTTGATCAGACAGGTCCATGTCATACTCTCTTGAAAAAATCTGTAATATTTTAGTTACTGCCTCAAAAGTACCACCGCTCTCTTCAACGACTTTTCCGGGAAGATGTTCTCGACAAACAAGATATTCAAGTGCAGCTCGTCGCACCGACTGTATTCCAACCTCAGAATACGAATGCTTTCTAGCAGTAGTCAGCGGTGCGTACCTCTCTGGTAACTCAATCTCTCTACGACCATGCCCAAAGTGGAGAAGCACAATACATAACGCACCATAGGTATTTTCATTACTCCAAACAAAATCACGACCGCCGACCAAAAACACCTGATCCCTATCTAGAAGTGTATCAACCGCTAAACAATACTGTTTCTCTCGATCAGCAAGTGTTTCAACTTTCATAAGGCATCTAATTTCTAAAACGTTCACGATGTATATCACAACTCAGAAAAGCGATCAAGAGAAATCCCGCCGGAAACGGGATTTAAGCAAGTGTTATTTTCCTCAGGTAAAATTATTTCTTTTTATCAAGCTTTTCGAGACCCAGGCTTTGAACTCCATAGTAGACCACCAATGCAATCACCAGAAAATCAATCACCACAGCAAGAAAACTCCCTAGCATAATCTCAGCAGTTCCAAATTTGAGCGATAATTTATCCAAACCGCCTGCTGCACCGAGAAAGATGCCAAGAATTGGATTTATAATGTCTTCAACGAGTGATGAAACCACCTTCGAAACCGCTCCTCCTAAAATAAAACCAACCGCCAAACCAACGACCCCTTGCTTTCGAATAAAATCCATAAATCCTTCCATTCCACTCACCCCCTTTCATAATTCATATCAATGGCTTAAAAAAAACCAGTGATCTGAAGTCATAACAAAAAAAACGGCGCTTACCAAGAAGCGCCGCTTCAGGAAAATAATTTGGAAGCTACTTCTTTCTCTTCTTTGCACCAGTTTTCTTCTTAGGAGCAGCTTTCTTCTTTACTACTTTTCTCTTCTTAACTACTTTCTTTTTTACTGTTTTCTTCTTTGCAGGCATCGTTCTCACCTCCTCTCGAACTCTCTAAAAAGACCCATCTTATTCTCAACTTACAGGGTCTAAAAGATGTGATTTGGAGTTGCGCAATGAGTAAATCACGCAAAACGACTATAAATATAAAACAAGTACAATTGAATAGTATTCTGAAGTTTTGTCAAGCAAATATATTCACTGATATACCAATCATATTTAAAATGGAAGTTCCATAAAAACTAAACCTTGGTCTAAAAACTTCCACAAAACCGCTCAACACACATCACTCAAACCTCAGAATGATATAATAAATCTTCAAAATGGGTATCTTCTTCATGATCTTTCTCATCATTGCTCTAGCTGGAGTAGTGTTCTTTGCCTACGTACTCTTTACCAATCAAGCTCGCCTAAAAAACCTCTTCATTCCTGACCAATCTCCTGATTATCCCAAACACATCTCTATCCTTTTCTTCCTCATTATCATTGCATACAACCTCTTTATCTATGGCACCTCTCCACAACATTTCCCATTCCTTGGTTTTGCGCTCTTCAATCTCTTTTTTCTTCTCGGTCTAATGATCATTTTCCCAAAGGAAAAACGTTCACCCTTTACCTATTCTCTGTTTCTGACTAGCCTAGTCGCCAGCTCCCTACCTATCTTGAGAGCCAATGGTTTTGTTCAAAGCATCAACCTCTTGCTTACAAACACCGCCAACCTTCTTTTGGTTGTTATCCTGATTTATGAGCACCTTCACTGGAAACTCCTTTGGCTACTAAAGAATCTCATTCGCCTGCCATTCAAATACCTTGGCCATGTGATTCAACTTGTAACTAAACCCAGAAGTTCCGACACACAACCATCTCATCTATCAATAATGAGTATTCTCAAAACCACGATCCTCAGCCTCTTAGTGTTTGTAATATTCGGCTCACTCCTCTCTGCTGCCGACCCGATCTTCAAACAACTTATGGAAAACATCGTGGAACAAGCATTCGGTAGAATTGCCTGGTCAATTGTCATTGTAATTTCAACAGCTATCATCCTCTCGCTACGTCTCAAAACTCACCCAAAGAACCGCTTCCGTCTAACTTTTTTCTCACTGCAAGACCTGGTAATTCCCACCATCATCGCTGTCGCTCTCTTCACCACCTTTCTTATCATTCAAGCTCGCTACCTCTTCGCCTCCCAAGAGTCATTCATTACCCTAGGCCTTACATATTCTCAGTACGTTCGTAAAGGCTTTACTGAGCTCCTCATCACAACCTTTCTCGGCGGACTCATGGCGTATATCATTGTTCTCAAATATCGTCTGAGAAAAAAATCAGCCTTCAGTCTCAAACTCATCAATGTCATTCTGACCTCTGAATTGTTCCTCATGCTACTCTCCGCCTTAAAAAGAAATCTCATGTATATCGATATCTATGGCCTGACTCGGGTCCGTATCATTGGTATATTTTTCCTCTTCTGGATCGCAATCTTCCTGCTCACCCTACTACTTCTCACGCTGAGTAAACGCTTCAACGAAAAACGGCTGTTCGCAACCATGTGGTTTGCTTCACTAGCGGTTTTTGTGGGCATCAATGGCATAAATATTGACCGTAAAATTGCGACGACATCACCAGCTCACCATCAATACATTGATCATTTCTACATCCAGCATCTATCTTCAGATGCATTTCCACAGCAACAATCACTCCTTCCTCAGCTCGAATCCGAGGTTATGGAGTTGACTGCCAAAGATGAGCTGACCGATATAGAAAAATCCCAACTTGCGGGTCTGAAGCTTGCCCTTCATACACTCAAAGAACATCGACTTAAGCTCTACCAAAAATATGCTGATGTCGACTGGCAGTTTGAAAACTACACCGATCTTTACCAAAATGACATCCGATTAGATCAAAACGCGTTCAGTCAATCTCATGACGAAGAAGAGGAAAAATACCGCCAAGAGCAAATAAAAAGAAACCATGCTGACTGGCGCCAATACAATCTACCGGAATTAAATGCCTTTCATTCTCTCAAATCAGAGGACCCGGAGTATCTCTCTTCTCTTGATCATCTGCTCAACAGCATCATCACTTTTCAAGAAATAAATCAGGTGGATCTGTATGAACAAGAACACCGTCTTCTCTATGATTTTGAATACCCGTTCATCTCCATTCATCTAAATTATTACCCACAAAATCTGACCACCTATCACCACACGTTCAAACAGCACCGCACCGACAACCTACCTGCCACACTCCAAAGTCTCCTCAGTCAAAACCAGCCAGGAATCGTAGACATCAGAAATGTTACTCCCAACCCAGATCGCACAGTCTATACGCTCTATGCCATACTTACAAAGCACATCTCCAGCGCCAATCCCGATAATCCCTACGCTGCGTTTACAATTTGGGATCTCTCCGACGACCGGCGAGAGCTATCCGTCCACGGCCTCAAATCAGACGCTCGAAACGAGGAGCTCATCACTCTCTCGACCAACCAATTGGTTCCAGTGAAACTTGAAATCCAAGCCTTTTCCGACACCTACCTTGATTCAACCTTCAATTCTCAAGTAGGTATCAGCGGCTACCTCATCAACTCCTGGCAAGAAATCAAACTCTTCCCCATAGAACCAACATCTGACTACATTCCTCCTACGCCTTCATATTAAAAAAATCCACAAAAAACCTATCCAGCTGGGAAAGTTTCCTTGGATAGCTGTGAAACCAAGCTATTAAGCAGAGCATTGTCACTCTCATTTGGAAAGATGTGTGGAAGGCTGGCAGTGAATCGCTGATGTTCTTCATTTCTATCATGAATCAACAGTGCCTCGGCAAACACCTCCTGATCACACCAGGATGGAACATTTTTCCAATATCGAAGTCGGTGACCAAAGACCTGTAACACGACCTGTAAAAGGTCTTGTTCCGGTTCTTCCGGCCCATCGAATAACCATAGGGTATTATTACGGAGTATGCTATAGGACACAACGATCTCCTCACCGTCATCCTCAACACCTGCTCTTTCCATCATAGTTTCGGCTTGTGCGCGAGTGGGTGTGCTAACAGAGGAGACGGCTGAGTAAAAATATTCAGGGGATAAAGAAAGTGTTCGAACTTGAGAATAAAGAGGTTTTGGAAGAATTCCATTCTGATCTTGATAGCGCCGGAAGCGATCGTCCTCGTAATCTGAACGTTCCTCAACTCCTACAAAATATCGCTCTGTCTCTACAACAGGAAGACCCATAAGTATTTGTCAATTTATATTGTACCACAGAGCTGGAAAATAGTTGTCGATCCATTAGGAAAGTGCACAAAAAACGCTGGCCTTGACCCCTTTTTCGGCAAGATGAATAGTACTGAATCCTTCACTTATCGAGTGTACGAGCATACGAGGTCCGACCTCGTATTTACCCACAATAAAAGCTGGCCTTGAACCACTATAACTGAATAGTAATAACGACCGGCTCGTCCGCCGCACCATCCGCTCAAACCGTCAGAATCTCTTTTTGATAACTTAAAATGGGAGAATTAAGAGAGGTAAAACGAAAATACCCTACTCTTTTTTAGAGAAGAGTGCCGACTTATTCTTGCCTATAGCTGATACTTGATTTGCTTTCCCTCCAACTTGATTGGCATACTTCTCTAGTTCCTCAAGTCCCCTTACAAAATCTTCAGTCTTTTGAGCCTGATAGGCTGCGAAATCCTCCTCTAGTTGAAGCAGATCAACGATTCGTTTTTTTATCGCTGGATCCTTATCCATGAACGGAACAAGATTTAAAATGATGTCTTTGGTTGGCTGTGGAAGATTGCTCATCTCCACTCTATTTTCAACTGTCAGATCTTTCGAATTATTGGTCATATTGAGCGAAAAACTACTCCCCTGCCAAAATGGGTGCTTTCAATCGTACTGCTTCTTGCTGTGCTATTGCTTTCTCAGCAGCTCTAATTTTCAATCTTGTCGTGAGCCGCGCTAACGGTTGAAGGAGTGGATAACGCCGACGCTCCTGTGGGTCTTCCAAATGAGCTCGTAAATTATCACGCCTGGTCTCCATGTGTTGCATAAGCTCTGGATCAAACGAAATGTCCTTATCACCAAAAAAATCTCTCGCACTCTGAATTCGGCTTCCAATACCTTGAATTAGAGCAACGGTCTTTTCATTTATCACATCAGTCAATTGGCCATAACGACTTTCATCCCATTGTTTTGATCGGGCCAACTCAGCCATCGTCTTTCGGAGTCCGTCAACCGAATCCTCATCCCACTGATCTTCTTCTCCTTGAAAACGTTCAACCATGCCTTGTCCAAACTCTTTGGCTCTATCTAACAGCTCATCGGCTTTGATGGCCAACCGCTCTCCAGGAATCTTCCCAATACTCTCAGTCCCCACCGTCACGCCAGTATCATCCTTTCCTTCCGGAGTTACCTGCTCTAAACCTCCGAAAGTGTGTGGTTTTTCAAGCCCTTCTGATGTTTCACTCATAGTTACTACTATAAACATACAACTAACCATTTGCAATGAAAAAGCTTGTGTCTTTGAAATGACATTGATCTAAGAAAGAATGCGGAAGGAATATTACCCACAAAAAAGCAGGCCTTGACTAATTTATTACCAGGATGAAAAATTTCTACTATAGGGTATAATTCCAATACAATTTCTCTCAGAAAAATAATATGCAAATAGAAAAACAGCTACCACAAGCCACATATTGGTATAAACAAGGGTTGATGAAAATAGCAGAGGATCAAGATATAGGTATCCCAGAAGCTGCTGTCGTCGCTACAGCCGATATTCTTCTCAATGCGGCTGAAAAACAAGATCTTATCCCCGAAGTCATCGCAGCCTGTTTACAACTCAATCCTGGCCAATTGTATACTCAAGGCTTAAAGGGGATAGCGCAAGTAACGGAAAGATTACAGGAAGCCGTAGAAATTTCGGTAAAGCAAGCAATAGCATCAAAGGCGGATGAACATATTAAACCAATCCTTCGTGCATTCAGATACTTAACTGGCAAAAGCATCTAGCTGTACTTTTATTTCCAAAAACTCCACAAAAATGCTGGCCTTGACCTATTTTCGCGCAACCTTGCGGTAGCACTATCGTCAGCGCTGGGGTGTTTGACGACTCTGTTCGGTATGGGAAGAGGTAGGGCCACCCCGCTCAAAAGACCAGCAATAGTATTATATATGATTCTAAAACTTGAGTAAATTGTCCAAGTTTACCTCACCACATCAAATATAGTGGCGTGGCTTTCGCTTGCTCTCTGAAAAATGAATAGAATGCACCGATCAATGTAACCAAATAAAGTCTACCTTCGACCGATTAGTACGACTAAGCTAAACACATTACTGTGCGTACACTCGTCGCCTATCAACGTGGTAATCTCCCACCGGTCTCTCGTCCGCCCGAAGGCGGACACGGATTCCTCATCTTGGGATGGGCTTCCCGCTTAGATGCTTTCAGCGGTTATCCTTAGGAAGTGTAGCTACCCTGCGATGCCCCTGACGGGAACAACAGGCACACTAGGGATTCCCTCAACCAGGTCCTCTCGTACTGGGGTCAGATTCCCTCAAGATTCCAACGCTTACAGCGGATAGAGGCCGAACTGTCTCACGACGTTCTGAACCCAGCTCACGTAGCGCTTTAATGGGCGAACAGACCAACCCTTGGGACCTTCTTCAGCCCCAGGATGCGCTGAGCCGACATCGAGGTAGCGAACCGCGCCGTCGCTATGGACGCTTGGGCGCGACTACTCTGTTATCCCCGGGGTAGCTTTTATCCGTTAAGCCCGGTGCCTTCCACAAAGCACACGAGGATCACTAAGACCTGCTTTCGTACCTGCTCGACTTGTATGTCTCACAGTCAAGCTCGCTTATGCCGTTGCACGTTACAGCCCGATTTCCATCCGGGCTAAGGGTACCTTTGTGCGCTTGCGTTACTCTTTAGCAAGCAACCTCCCCAGTTAAACTACCCACCAGACAGTGTCCCTGATATCGTTTCCAGATATCTATAGGTAAGATTTTCCATATCAAAACGAGAGGTATTTCACTGATGGTCCGACGATAAACGTCGGACCTCCCGCCTATTCTCGACAATTCTAACATGAACAATCAGTGCCAAGCTGTAGTAAAGCTCCACGGGGTCTTTTTGTCCTGCTGTCAGTAGGCCGCATCTTCACAGCCATTTCAATTTCGCCGAGTCGATGGTTCAAGACAGTTGTGAAGTCGTTACGCCTTTCGTGCGGGTCGCAAATTAAGCGACAAGGGACTTCGCTACCATAGAACAGTTATAGTTACTGCTGCCGTTCACCGGGGCTTCAATTGAAGGCTCTATCTCCGAAGATGAATTCACCCTCGCATTTAACCTTCCGGCACTGGGCAGGCCTCAGCCCGTATACTTCCTCTTTCGAGTTTGCACAGACCTGTGTTTTTGGTAAACAGTCGCTTCATAATCTTTCGCTGCGCCCCACGTATCGCTACGAGGGAGGGCATCTTCCGAACGTTACGCCCAGCTAATTTGCCGAGTTCCTTAAACCAGCGTTCTCCCGCTCGCCTTAGTATTCTCGACCTGTCCACCTGTGTCGGTTGTCGGTACGGATTGATATAATATCTCGTTGCGAAGCTTTTCTTGGACGCTGAAATCGTCTCAAATTGCTCCGCACGTAAGTTTGAACTCTTCATCACAGCTCGATAAACGTCATGGTCACGGATTTGCCTATGACCACTGCCTTGCGGATTAAACGCGCGCAACTTCAATCGCGCCGCTTAAGTCTATCCGACATCGTCCCTCCCCAACTAATAACGATCATTAACCAAGGACGGGAATATTAACCTGTAATCCATCGGCTACGCCTATATGGCCTCACCTTAGGGCCGCCTAACCCGAAGACGACGAACGTTGCTGCGGAAACCTTGGGCATTCGGCGAGCTGGATTCTCACCAGTTTCTCGCTACTCATACCGGCATTCTCACTTCTATGCGCTCCAGCCATGCCTTACAGTACGACCTTCACTGCCCATAGAACGCTCCCCTACCACTCATCGCTATAAATGCGAGAAATCCCTAGTCTTCGGTACATATGCTTGAGCCTCGTTGAATTTTCGGCGCCACTATTCCTCGGCCAGTGAGCTGTTACGCTTTCTTTCAAGGATGGCTGCTTCTAAGCCGACCTCCTGGGTGTCTGTGGAAAATGACTTCCTTTCCCACTTAAGCATATGATTTAGAGACCTTAGACGAGGGTCTGGGTTGTTTCCCTTTTGCCCCACGAGCTTAGCCCCGCAGCGTACTGAGTCCCACGTAAACACGCTGATGGTATTCGGAGTTTGGTTGAATGCCGACGACTTACGTCACCAACATCCATCCAGTGCTCTACCCCCACACGGCTTAACATCGAAGCCTATACCTAAATATATTTCGGGGAGAACCAGCTATCTCCAGGTTCGATTGGCATTTTACCTCCAACCACAAGTCATCCGAGCGACTTGCAACTCATACCGGTTCGGGCCTCCCTCCGATTTTCGATCGGAGTTCACCCTGCCCATGGTTAGCTCACCTGGTTTCGGGTCTTCCGTACTTACTACTAAATCGCCCTATTCAGACTCGCTTTCGCTACGCCTCCGCCATGACGATGGCTTAAGCTTGCAAGTACACGAATAACTCGCCGGCTCATTCTTCAATAGGCACGACATCATCCTGACTAAAGTCGAGACTCTGTCTGTTTGTTAGCAAATAGTTTCAGGTACTATTTCACTGGGTCTCTCACCCTTCTTTTCACCTTTCCCTCACGGTACTAGTTCACTATCGGTCATTATGTAGTATTTAGCCTTGGAGCGTGGTCGCCCCAGATTCCCCAAGGAGTTTGCCGTCTCCCAGGGTACTCAGGAACTTCCCGGATGATTTCTAGAATTTCGAGTACACGGCTTTCACGTTCTTTGGCGACCTATTCCACGGTCTTCTGCTATCCGCAAATCATCACTGATGTGGAGTCCTACAACCCCCCGAATAAATTCGGGGTTTGGGCTCTTCCCTTTTCGCTCGTCGCTTACTAAGGGAATCTCATTCGATTTCTTTTCCTCCGGGTACTTAGATATTTCAGTTCCCCGGGTTACCCATCCCGACATAAAGTCAGAGTACGCTCCGATATTAATCGGAGCGGGTTTCCCCATTCGGACACCGCCGGATCAAAGCTTCTTGACAGCTCACCCGACGACTTTCGCGGTCATGCACGTCCTTCTTCGGCCATCTAATGCCAAGGCATCCACTATCTGCTTTACTTGAGTAGACTTTGTATTGTTTGGCTACAAAGATCGGTCCTACCAAGTCATATGGGAATATGACTTGACAAAACATTCTATTCACTTGTCAAAGAGCTAGCCTGAGCTCATATGATCATCTCTGATCAAAGACTCACGAAAGTTTATATTTATGAAAGATAAACTCTCATCAACCTTTGATTCGTTCTTATTTTAAAAGGTGCCCGCATCGAAAAATGCTTTACACGCTTCTTATTTTTAGGTGCCCGCACCGAGATTTGCTTAGCAAATCGAGGTGGACCTGACCGGACTCGAACCGGTGACCTCTACATTGCAAATGTAGCGCTCTAGCCAACTGAGCTACAGGCCCTTTTTAAAGGCCAGCAATTTCTGATAGCGTCTCGCCCTGTAAAAATTTGGAAACGTATAAATTTTTACAGGGAGCTACAGGCCCCTGTCCAACCCGACGGGTATGTCAATAAAAAATCTCCGCTTACGGAGATTCTTCTCAACACATGAGGATCAGGAGTCGCGACTACGTTTGCCACCTTCGAAGACGGCACTGAAGCAATCGATGTAAACCAAATATTCTCATGAGTTGTAGAAAAAGCCTCCTAAAGTTCGCCTAAAAAATTGGCAATCTGTATCCTAACAGACACCCCTAAAGAAGTCAACAATATCAATCCGATCACATTCAAAAATCAAACGGATTACAGCAATAAAGGTGTCAGCGCATACAAACGCGCAAAGAGGAGTCTTTAAATAAGAGGTTTATTTCGTTTTATCTTTATTCTTCTGATCTTTTGTCGGAGTCTTCTTCTCGGATTCTGCAGGCAGAGTCTCCTGTGGTTCACCCTCCTTAGCTGGTTTCTCCTCAGCACCACTTTGTCCCAATTCCTCTTTGGGCACGGTAATGACAGGTTTTTCTATACTTGGACCCCGAATGGCCAGCATGAGCGAACGGTATCCGTACAAAAATGCCGTAAAAAAGACAACGATCATCACAAATTCCAAGAGATTCCGCAATCCCACAACATACAGTACTCCCAAATTTTCCAAACCATCAACGACTTTAATGATGGCCAGGACACCCATCCCTGCTGCAATCAGCTTCCAAATACGCTCAAACTTCCCACCCTGCATGAGCCGAGCCACACGGATGGCAAACCAAGCAACAACAACGGGCAGAATTAATCCAATGTCCTGGACTATATTAATGTCAAGCGGAGCAAGAATATCTGAGCTATAAAGAAATGATGACGAATCCAACCCCACCGCAAATACCGATGCTGGAAAAACCAAAACTAGAAGACCGGCAAGTGTAAATCCTTTTACACTTCTCATGATCCCTCCTTCGGGACTGACTGTTCATTTGGTAGAGGTTGCTGAGGCTGAGGTTGAGGTTGAACTGAAACTGGCAGTGGGTTTGGTAACGGAGTCTGTGGAGTCTGTATGCTTCCAGCAGGTTGCCCGGTCACTTTTGCAGCTGCAGCAGGATGTTTAGCCAGTAGCGGCTCGATAGTTTTCCTCACAATCATTCCAGAGAGATTTACGAATCCATTGATAAGTTTTTGCAACAATGGCTGACCATCTCCTTGAAAATCAGTTACTTTTCCATCTTCAGAAAAAATCAGCCCGTCGACCTTCTTTGCGATAATGATTGAGATATCCGGACCGAGAATAATGCATTGCTGCTGAATAATTTCATTGAACAGCTGCATATACTCATCTTTGGAAGTCTCACCATTGGACATAAAAACCCTCTATCAATAGCGTACGATTGTCTCACAATCATGTCAAGCTGAGATCAAACAACATTCACAAAAACGGGACAGTTGAGAAGGTATACAAGAGGTACTTCTACTGAACGCAATAAGAAGTGCCTGCACTGAGTGCAGCGAGGTGGGCGAACATGGATTCGAACCATGGACCTCAGTCTTATCAGGACTGCGCTCTAACCAACTGAGCTATTCGCCCTAAAATCTTATTTCTTCTTTTTCTTACGTTCTCCTTCATTCGTAATCGTACCGCTCTCCTCAATTAATCTGCCAGTCTTCTCATCTCTTCGTACACTCTTAAACACTGGCTCTCTTCCAAGAAGGCGACTCATACTAGCAGCTAAGCCCCGTGCTTCTTGTTGCTCGGCTTCTGTCCCGCTTGTCATCGGACCAGTGACCAGATCTCCGATCTGTCCTTCTAGTTCTCGTCTTCCTTCGGCGGATAGATTGCTCTCGCTTCCCTCAGCTTCAGTCATAATTCCTTATTTCTATTAATTTCTCCTTATCCTACCATAGCCAATCAATATTCTCATCGGCACTAATATTTCCCAAACTGACTACACCGTAAAGGTGTAGATACCAATTGAAACATATGTATCTCTTAGCCTAGTATATCGGTATGTTTATGCTACTAGCAGTTACCTTGACAAATTGCTAATACTATAGTATACTGCGCCCCAAGAATTCGGACAGAGAAAATTAGCCCAATAAGCTAATTTTTTTTACTCCCAACTGCCACGTACATCGTGGCTTTTGGTTGGCCAAATTGACATAAAAAAATCTGAGCAGAAACCCTTAGCGGAGTCGATTCTACTGAACCCGATGTTCGCTAAAGGAAAACCGAAACTGACCAAAGGGAATTTCGGAAGGACTTCCCGAGCGAAAATCGTAGGTGAAGACATCGACACAGCTTGGGGCACACTTTCTTGGTTACTTCTTTATGTGAGTAAAGAAGTAACTCATAAGCTGGATTCCAGGCAATGACAGTATTCCCCTCGAGTAATCTCGAGGAGACACATTGACATCATTATAGGTTGTGAAAATCGTCAGATTTTCGCCGCTCACTTCTGGATTTCACTCTGGTGGGAGGCTGTGAAATATCTTATGTGAAAATATACATAGGGTAGTCCTTTCCGGCGTCTTACCAGGGTAAAGTCTAGAAGACACATCTGCTCTTTAAAAAGCTTTAGAGGTAAATGCTTTAGAGGTCACATCCTGGGATAATGCAACAAATTATCTCGAGGAATCACGCCAGGTTCATCCTGGCAAAAAACGTACCTACCAGAGTACTGTATCTGGTGTACTATGCCGTGACCTTGGTTCACGGCTTTTTTATGGTTTGACCCTGATTTTTCAAGACAAACGAAGAAAAACCAGCAGGTACAACCAAACCCTCCAAGGCAATCTTTTGTTCCAAAGAGATCTGATGAGAATCCCTATTTCTCTCCAGTTCTCTCTGGACCAGTCCAGAGAACAGAGACCGCGCCCCTGCTATTTGCAGGACCTGCTCGAGACTCGCACTTCGGTGCAACATCTCCCCTGCAGAAGGCGTGTGTCGCTCTTTAAAAAAGGATGGCTATAGTTGGCCTCGGTATTGAAAAAAGATCTGCCTTCGGGCAACTTTCATCAAGTACCACACCGCCACGTCATGGGAATCACAAATTTATCTGGGACACTGTCCAAAAAAACAGGTAGAGAGCCAATGTGAAACCCAAGCGGACCCAAATCAATTTTCTTCGGAAAACTGACTCGGTTGGGGTAACTCCCCCTGGTGCACGGTACTTTTTCAAAGTCCCATTGGCATCAGCGCAATCTTTGCGCCCGATCTGTGTATCCATTATTACATGGAACGTACTCAATACCAGATCAACGCAAAAACAAATCTCAAGCAAAAAAACCAAATAAGCAATTATTTAATTTTTTTCATTCATGCCGCTTGAGAAGAGTAAACCGCCATCCACCACCCAGGGTAAGTCCCTGACAATCAATACAATACCAAATGATGTTAATACATCGGTGTTCGTATTTTTTTGTCAGACTAGACTCCCTGGGTGGTTTTCTCTTTTTTTGGCCTATGGAGAGTTGGACATCGCAAGGTGGGTAATCCTCCCTAGGTCAATCTGGGACACCCCCCGACATTTGCCGGGAGAACCGTCCCGAAAGATATGGGGACAAAGTCATCTCCTCTAGATTACGTCTAGAGACCGAGATGATTGCTCATTAACAACTGAATGACAAGATGAAAAACATCTGAAAAAATGGTGGATTCATCGATTTCTCCAAAGTGAAATCCCGATCAGTGAAACAGCTGGTGAGGGGGATTGTGGAGGTAAAGGACTAAAAAACCTCTAAAGCACCTGCGCGGAGACGTGGCGGGTAGTTCCTTGCCTCCACGCTCCCCTTCATCACACCAACATCACTGCTTTGGGAATTAACAAAAATTTTACCCTGATAGAGGGTGTTAAATCTCTATCCCTGCACAGTCAGGTAAAACCTCAGAAGGAGCAGAAGTATCCTGGAGATCCAACCCTCGTATGGTTGCTCTCCCCAATGGATATGGAAGCTCACTTCGTAACTCACTTTAAGGAGAATTTTCGATGAAAAGCAAGCTCTTGCGGTTATCCCGCAAAACCCCGAATATAATCGGGTTAATCCTGGCGATTGCTATGATCGCATCGAACTTCGCGTTCGTGCCCATGGCTTTTGCCCAGGACAACAATCCCCCCGCACCCGCGGAGGGAGTGGTTGTAGATCAGCCCGTCCTCACAGAGGACAAGGATCGCGGCAGCGAGCCCGATCCTATCAATCCATCAGAAATGCCTCCAGTTAATGATGGGAGTGGAGATCCTGTTGTTACTGAAGAGGTTGGTCCAGTAGTCACTGAGATTGTGGAACCCCCAAAAGAGGATCCAACACCGGAACCTCCGAAGGAAATCCCCGGCTGCATGGACGAGACCGCAGTGAACTTTAACCCCACCGCAACGGTGGACAATGGGAGCTGTGAGTATCCGCCCGTAGAGCCTGTGGAAATCCCCGGCTGCATGGACGAGACCGCAGTGAACTTTAACCCCACCGCAACGGTGGACAATGGGAGCTGTGAGTATCCGCCCGTAGAGCCTGTGGAAATCCCCGGCTGCATGGACGAGACCGCAGTGAACTTTAACCCCACCGCAACGGTGGACAATGGGAGCTGTGAGTATCCGCCCGTAGAGCCTGTGGAAATCCCCGGCTGCATGGACGAGACCGCAGTGAACTTTAACCCCACCGCAACGGTGGACAATAGAAGCTGCGTTCCAGTTACTCCTGACTGGCACGGCGACGTCACCGAATGTCCCACCTGCGAAGGCTGGGAAGTCAAGGTGAATACCGTCTGGAATGGCCAAGAAGGTGTAATAACGGAAAGCTCGAACCTCGTCGGAACCTGGGCTGATGGACAACAGTCGGCGGACTGGTCCGTAACTGTCACCTGGTATGATGGTGAAGGTAACGTGATCGATACATGGAGCGCATCCGGAACGATCTACAAACCGGATTGCCCCCCGCCACCTCCGCCGGCACCCACCTGCTCGGTGAACACCACCGTCGTCAACGAAGACGAGAAGCAGATCAGCACCAACGTGAGCTGGGACGGCGGTAATGAAGACTGGCACATCCTCACCTGGGGTGATGGAACCGATGTTGGCTTTCAAGGAGCTTCCGGCAACGAGACCCGTGAGCATCAGTTCTCGGACTACGGAACGTATGTCCAAGAGTTCACGGTTACCGGACCCGGTGGCACCACAAGCTGCTCGGATGAAGTTACCTTTGAGGAACCCCCGCCACCTCCGCCGGCACCCACCTGCTCGGTGAACACCACCGTCGTCAACGAAGACGAGAAGCAGATCAGCACCAACGTGAGCTGGGACGGCGGTAATGAAGACTGGCACATCCTCACCTGGGGTGATGGAACCGATGTTGGCTTTCAAGGAGCTTCCGGCAACGAGACCCGTGAGCATCAGTTCTCGGACTACGGAACGTATGTCCAAGAGTTCACGGTTACCGGACCCGGTGGCACCACAAGCTGCTCGGATGAAGTTACCTTTGAGCCTCCGCCACCTCCGCCGGCACCCACCTGCAGTTTGGAAGTCAGCACTACTGACAACCTGTACGAGGCAGTAGCCAGTGGCAGCTATGGCAACGCTTATGAGGATGGAACCACCCTGTACTGGGGCCACAATGGCGAACAAGTTTCTTTCGCTGGTACTGATGGGACCTTTGAGGAAACCCATGTGTATCCAGAGGCTGGAACCTACCGTCTGCGCTTGGTTGTTCATGGCCCTGGTGGAAAGGTAACATGCAAGGCTAAGGTCACCTTTGAGCCTCCGCCACCTCCGCCGGCACCCACCTGCAGTTTGGAAGTCAGCACTACTGACAACCTGTACGAGGCAGTAGCCAGTGGCAGCTATGGCAACGCTTATGAGGATGGAACCACCCTGTACTGGGGCCACAATGGCGAACAAGTTTCTTTCGCTGGTACTGATGGGACCTTTGAGGAAACCCATGTGTATCCAGAGGCTGGAACCTACCGTCTGCGCTTGGTTGTTCATGGCCCTGGTGGAAAGGTAACATGCAAGGCTAAGGTCACCTTTGAGCCTCCGCCACCTCCACCGGCACCCACCTGCAGTCTGAGCACCGAAATCACCTCGCAAGAGGAACGGCGCATCAACGCTAACGCAAGCTGGGAAAATGGCGAGGGATGGCAAATCCTCGAATGGGGCGATGAAACCGAGGTTGGTTTCGAGGGTATGAGCGGTACGGAGATGCGCGAGCATCAGTACACCTCCGCTGGAACCTACGACCTGACCTTTACGGTCACCGGCCCAGGTGGCTCAGTTACCTGTAACGACAGCGTCACCTTTGAGCCTCCGCCACCTCCGCCGGCACCCACCTGCAGTCTGAGCACCGAAATCACCTCGCAAGAGGAACGGCGCATCAACGCTAACGCAAGCTGGGAAAATGGCGAGGGATGGCAAATCCTCGAATGGGGCGATGAAACCGAGGTTGGTTTCGAGGGTATGAGCGGTACGGAGATGCGCGAGCATCAGTACACCTCCGCTGGAACCTACGACCTGACCTTTACGGTCACCGGCCCAGGTGGCTCAGTTACCTGTAACGACAGCGTCACCTTTGAGGAACCGCCGACGACAACGCAAGCTCCGCCCGAAGTCATCGCGCAGGTAGCTCAGTGTCTTCCTGAAGAGCACATCTTTTGGAAGCAGGGCATGACGATCTCGTACATCCTGGACGAGATTGCCGACGGAACGTTCACCCACGAACCCCAGGTCGATGTGAAAATCGATTTGGATGGTAAAAGCACCGACCCGGTGATTTCGATCACCAAGGACGGTTGCCAGTGGGACTTCTCTGTCGAAACAGAGGATCAAAGTGACCTCTACTCTATGCCCGTGTTCGGCGGAACTCCTCACCAGCTGACCGACACCGCTGATGTCAATGAACTGCATCCCTTCACTAGCACCGACAATCATGTCTACTTCACTGCTGAGAGGGATGGAAAGTACACAGTCGAACGCATCAAGCTCGACGGGTCAGAGCGGGAGCTCATGGCTTCGGACTGCCAGAAACCAGTCGTCAGCCCAGACGGATTGGTTATGGTTTGCGAAACCATCGTGAACACCGCCTCTATTCAGAAAGCGGAGGTCGGAGCGACAGCTCTCGAAGCCGATGCCCTCGGTGTCGAAGGCGCAACCACCAGCATCACCTGGTATCCCGACCAGGAAGCTTGGGTGATGCAACAGGCAGGGCAGTTCGTTTCAAAGCCCTACTTGCAGAGTGGCGATGACAAAATCTTCAGCACAGACGCCGAATCACTGGCGTTTCGCCCCGGTGGTGGATACGTTGTAATGCTCATCGAAGGCAACCTCAATGTTGCTGAGCTTGACAACGAAGGTCTGCCCACCGAGCTGCGAGTACTCGAAGGTCTGAATCAGGATTCGCTGGTCGGTGTCAAACCCGGCTGGTGGTCTCCAGACCGCCTTACCCCTACTTCGCAAGAGTTGGCTGCCCCATTGACGGGACAACCGATCGATGCAAGCTCGAACAGTTCAACACTCTCGGATGCACAGGCAGCCGCCTGCGCAGATTATTCGGGAGTATCCGTTGTCGACTGTTTGGTCCAAGCGGACATGGACGCTTCGTTCAGCGCCCGCGCAGACCTCGCAGTCAACCTTGGAATCGTAGCCAGCGCTGCTGACTACATCGGCTCAATGGCGCAGAACATCGCGCTGTTAACCGCACTCCAAGGAGGTGCTTCGCAGTAACAAGCATCAACCCTAGCCTCTAGAAAAAATCAGGCCTAAAAAACCTGACAGGCTAGAAATCACCCCAACCGGAGATCCACTTGTAGATACGTGATCCATGGAGCGTTTTGAGAGCCATGAGATCGCAGCGTTTTACCTCTACAAGCAGGAAAAAATGAACGAAAATCAATAGCAGCGTATCGAGAGGCTATTGGATTGGAGTTCAATCTCCCCAGCACTTATCTTGTCATCAGTTCTCCCAGTCCCGGTGTGGGACCCCTCACCCGGGACTGGGAAACTTGAATGGGAAACACTCCCATTAGTCGTTCACTTCGCGCTCTCGCGCTTAGTTAAAACTATCAAGCACAAGCTTGACTGGAACGGCAAGGGAATTCCCTGTCAAGTCGGAACTGGGTAGTCACATATAGACTGCTTGAACGTAGATCTGTTGGGCATATTACATGCAATCGTTGATTGAGACACTTATCGTCTCACTCACACCCCAACATTTTTACCAACAAGCAATCTAGACTACCCGTTCCACTCCTCCGATGTGTATCGGAGCTGAAGAGTCCAAAAGGACGAAAGTGGAACACAATTAAACTGAATATTTATCTTACAAACTAATCGTACATTCCTTTCTCAGTACTCGTTTTTCTTCCACATCTGCGGAAGAAAAAACCTATTGCTGAAAGGTTCGCACTTTAATAAAAAAGTAGCGGGTTATACCCTTGTTTTCGCTTCTCACAGAAAGTGAGCGGAACAGAGGAAGCAACAGTATCAGATAAAGTTGTCTCTTCTCCTCTGCTCACTTACAGTCTTTTTTGGACAACGTCCAAAAATCACCTACTCCCCCTGAGGAAGGGAGAAGGTGAAGCTCCTAAGATACTGGAGAAGGCACCAAAAATCTGCGAAACGCAGATTGCTTTTGCCAAAACCCTGACGATTACTGTCTGGGCAAGTAACAAAAGTGCTCAGTGAGAGCATAGGCAAAGTGAGAAGGAAGTAACAGATGAAGAGATTCTTCATAATGACAAGGGTTATATGGTAAGACGCCTGTTGGTGGTAACAGTTCTGCTCCTGCACAGGTAACATCCACTCCGTGCCCTCCGACCAGCAATGGTCAGTGGGTAGATGTCGGAGGGTATAGTTCCTTCGCAGTGGACAGCCGCCTTATCGGCGTTGTCATTGTACTCGACGATGGTCGAGCACTCGTGCATGAACCACTCCAAGAGCAAAACCACTACTACAGTCCAGGAGAAGAATTCACAGTTGATTGGGGTCTCGTTGAAAGATATTACCTGGACTGTTCCGGGTCACTTTGGGTAGGACCTGAACTCCACCCGAGAATTCCCAATCGTACCCCCTGGTAAGCAGGGATAACCCGTTATTCCCCCAGTTCCGGATTGGAACAAAACTACTCCGGAACTGGGGAACTTGATCGAGATCATTTCTCGCCAGCGCAGCTTCGACGCACGTTGTCGAAACCATTGCGCTGGCCGAAACCTCGGTCAAAACAAAAACGGTAGCATTGAATAAAAGTCGGGCAGAGCACCCAGTCTTTGAAGGTTAACCCCTTCACCGCACTCATCGCTCTCCCCCTCTCACTTCACATGTCTACCGTTTTTTTACGACCTTAAAAGGTTGAACCCTTAAAGGCATATCATTCAACCCCATAACATTTTGACACCAGTCTTTTTTTCTGCTATCATCCCACTCGAGTACGTTCAAAATAGCTTGGCAAAGCTATTTTTCACCTCTACAAAAGAAAGGAGGTGAGAAGAATAATGAAATCGTTAACAAAATTAGCGGTTATTCTTGGAACAACAACCTTGCTTCTTATCGGCAGCACCGGACTCGCACAAACAGTTCAGGCTATCGACCCGGCAACCTGCAGTATCACTGCAACCCAAGACACCAATGATCCTTTCCTCTACCACACAACGATAAGTTGGAGTGGAGCCTATAATAGCTGGCATCTTTTCCATTGGGGAGACGAGGCTCAAACACACAACGGACCGGTCGGCTACTTTGGCTCGAGTGGCACGTCTAGTTGGGATCACGTCTACAACGGAGGTACCTGGCAGCAATGGTCAAACCTTTCAGGACCAGGGGGCAACGGAAACTGTATTCAAACAGTCACCGCCCAATATCCTCCATCCGATCCTGCAACTTGCAGCATTACCTCAACTCAAGATGCTACCAACCCACTCCTCTATCACTCAACAGTAACTTGGAGTGGAACATATGATAATTGGTCGCTCTTCCACTGGGGTGATGAAGCTGTAACAGGAGCGGAAGGTCCAGGATTTTTTGGCAAAAATGGTATGACAAGTTGGGATCATGAATATGATCCTGGAACTTGGCAGCAATGGGCAAACGTTGATGGACCGGGAGGAGGCGGAGGCTGTGTTGAAACAGTCACCGTAGTAACTCCCCCACAACCGAACCCGCCAGTCTGTTCAGTGACCACAACTGCAGATAGTGGGAATCCTCTCTTGTACCACTCTACGCTTACTTGGGATGGTGCAATGGATGGCTGGCAT
Organism: Candidatus Chisholmbacteria bacterium; assembly: GCA_963704905.1. GTDB lineage: Bacteria > Patescibacteriota > Microgenomatia > UBA1400 > Chisholmbacteraceae > CAVPHZ01. The sequence goes on along the minus strand of CAVPHZ010000001.1, from coordinate 690,233 downwards.
CTGTTCTACTGGGGTGACGAAGGGGTCACTGGTACAGATCCAGTCGGCTACTTTGGTCAATCCGGCTCAACCAGCTGGGACCATCTCTACAATGCTGGAACTTGGCAGCAATGGTCAAATCTTGAAGGACCCGGAGGCTGGGGTGGTTGTCTCGAAACAATAACTGCCCAAAACTAATCTGTCCATATAAAAAAGACAGCTTGCTGAGATTCACTTCTCAGAGCTGTCTTTTTTTGGCAAACTAAGGTTCCGAACCTTTAAAAACAGGGCTTGATCAATGCAGTATACTGAAGGTGCAATACACTACATTCACTCGGGCTGCCCGAGACATGAACAGCAGAAAAAATATCGCAGCAGCAATACTTACTTCGCTCCTTCTAGTAGCGACTGGATTCATCACCAAATCGTTTGCGCTTGATTCTCCAAAATGTACTCTTTCTTCAAACCAAGATTCAGGGAACCGTCATGTGTTCCACACCAGTTTAAGTTGGAGTGGCGGCTGGAATGGCTGGCACCTGTTGTATTGGGGCGATGAAGCCCAAACCGGCAACGGGCCCATAGGCTATTTCGGTTCTAGCGGTTCAGCTAACTGGGATCATTTTTACAACCAGGGAACTTGGGATCAATGGACGCATATGTCTGGACCGGGTGGAACTGCCCAATGCGTATTGAAAATAACCATCGAGGGTCAATCCGATCCAGCCACCTGCAGCATTTCCATCACCAAAGACGGTTCAAACCCGCAGCTCTTCCACACCACAGTTGGTTGGGATCGGGCCTATGATGGCTGGCACGCATTTTACTGGGGAGATGAAAGTCAGACAGGAAACGGTCCAGTTGGTTTCTATGGCCGATACGGATCAGTCAGCTGGGATCATGTTTACAATCCAGGAACCTGGGATCAATGGACCAATGTCCATGGTCCAGGTGGTGTTGGTCAATGCAAAGTCGTTACCACTGTCGAAGCCACCCAAGGAACTCCATCCTGCACCATCACCGCCAACCAAGATGGTAGTAATCCCCTGCTGTATCACACCACCATCAGCTGGAGCGGAGGCTGGAACGGTTGGCATACCATGTATTGGGGAGACGAAGCTCAAACTGGCAATGGTCCTGTAGGTTACTTCGGCTCCAGCGGCTCTACTAGCTGGGATCATCTCTATGAGTCTGGAACCTGGCAGCAGTGGTCCAACCTCGCCGGACCCGGAGGCTGGAACGGCTGCCTAGTCACAACTACCGCTTCACAATCAAGCTAGAAAGAATGTAAACCTCCTCCATAGAGCACCTTACCAGGTCTCACCTTTAGAGGTATCGTGACCGATTAAATGAAGAATCACTTCAATGCTTCCGGAATAATGCATCAGCAAGCTGAGTGATGCCGTTGCTGGTCACCGCCGAAATCGGAAAAACTTCCAGCCTTTCCTCTTTGAAATACTCAAGAAAATCCTGGACGATACGCGAGTCAAACAGGTCAATCTTGTTAATCACAGTGAGTGATTGTATATCCAACAGCCTGGAATTAAACTCTCCGAGTTCCCGTTCAACAATGTTCTTCTGCTCTAAAAGTTGTCGTCCAAGCGAAACACCATCCAACTCACTTGAAAGCATTTGCTCAGTTGGAAAAAGAACATAAACAATGAACTCACACCGTTCAATATGTTTCAAAAACTTAATACCCAGTCCTTTTCCTTGACTTGCACCTTCAATAAGACCGGGTATATCGGCAATGACTAACGAATTAGAACCCTTTTTGAGTACACCCAAATTCGGCGATAACGTCGTGAACGGATATTCGGCAATCTCAGGCCTGGCCCTAGTCAAGACAGATAACAATGTTGACTTCCCGGCGTTTGGCAGCCCAACCAGTCCGACATTTGCCAGAACCTTGAGTGACAATCGTACAACCCGCTCTTCACCACACTCCCCATCTTCGGCTTCTCGGGGAGTTGTATTGGTCGATGATTTAAAATGAACATTACCCCGCCCTCCTCTGCCACCCTTCACAACACACACTCGCTTCCCATGCTCATCAAGATCAGCTAATGTTTGTAAATTGGAATTCGATAATTGGATATTTACCTCAGTGCCAACAGGCACACGAAGTGTCACATCTTCTCCATCTTCCCCGTGTTTTTTGGCTCCCATCCCATGCTTTCCTCTATGAGCTTCAAACCGATCTCGCCCTGAAAACCATATTAAAGTATTTAGATTCTCATCCGCCTCGATAAAAATTGAACCGCCATCCCCACCATCACCGCCATCCGGACCGCCTTTCGGAATATATTTTTCTCGCCGAAAATGAACGATCCCATTTCCGCCATCGCCCGCTTTTGCAGTGAAAGTCACTTCATCTAACATAAAAGAAGTATACCAGAGCGAAAAAGGCTATAAGAGTCTATAAAGAAGCCATAACAACCGAAAATCATTGTTCATGTTTATCCTGAAAAGCATACAGACTTTTTAGGAGACTCAAAACGACAATTCAACCCAACCCTCAAATCAACATCGCCAACGCCACAAAGTAAAGCAGCCCCCCCAGAAACAAATACACAATCCCAATGATTTTATATCCGGACTGAGTCGATGCCTTCCAGTACAATGTCCACTTCCGAATGTAGGAATCATGGTCAATATCCCCCTTGAGCCCCATAAATCCCAGAAACAGACAAACCAGCGAAGTGATGACAAAGAGCACGCCAAAAAATTTCATAGATATCCTTCATGAGTATGATAACAGATACTTGGCTTCCCGAGAAATATCAAAAACTTTTGGAGAATTCCTTTCCAGCCTTGGCTCCTTCATCAATAAATCCACCAAAAAACCGCCCTCTATAGCTGTTCAAAAAAACACAAATCCTTTCCTACAAATAAAACACATCCAATGAAGAATTCATTAATTCAAAGAGATCTTGGATATGTGGTGGTGCATCTTCTCGAAGCTCATCTTTACTTTCATCCTCAATCATATATGGTTTTACCACAGTTATCATTTGCCCAACCATCTTATCAAGATGAGGCAATACCAAATCAAATTCCCTAATGTCATATTTTGCAACCAAAAAAGGAATACCATCTGGTAATGCTGTTGCTATCTGCTCAGAAATATCTTGATAAAAATTTTGAGAGCCGGAAGGTCCCTGCATTACATCATCAGCAATGACAATTTTATGTACACTTCTAAACTTAAGAGACTGCGCAATAAGATCTTCAAAAGGTTCAAGAATTATCCTCTGCGCTTCAGTTAACTGAATCTCCTCATCTCCAAAATAAAAACTCTCTCGTGTTCTCTTTTCACTTTCTTGCATAGCCACAGGTCTTCGCCTATCAACCACCTGATATGCAAGTAGAAATAATTGCCGAAGTTCAGTATAGATATCAGAAGTATGATCAGGAGGATCGTCAAAAATATCATAAACTTTCTCACTCTGATCTTCAGGAATAGCTCCTTGCTGAAGAAGCATATTTGATATCACATCTTCCACATATACTTGCATGTCTTCAGCTAATGCCCCCAACCGTTCCACAAGTATTAATTCTTCAACTGATTCATCCTTACTTTTTGCCAAATACAATAACGCGTCAGGAAAAATTTCACTTCCAGCAAAGACAATCTCTCTGAAGTATCCAGTACTGATAGCGGCTGAACGTGCAATCTCGGGATAGTATTTTCTTCGAAAAACACGAGCTTCTGCAATTACAGACAGATAAGGTCCAACCAATGTCAACTCTTCGGTTGATAAATCCTGAGCTAACTTTTCTTCTTCAGTGGTAGCGTCCAAAGTAAATAGTCCATTCTGAATCTCTGCTTGAAGAGCAGCCTTATACAAAGAAAATGGCATTAAACTTGCAGGATCTCTCACACCAATTTCCTCTTCATACTCAACCATTCTCCTCAGAGTAGGTAGAGCTTCTTCACTAAATGGTAAATTTTTCTCAGCATCTGGCATAAAGCACCGAATCTTACCATACACCACAAAAAAACCGCTCTCCCGAGCGGTTCTTCTCTAGCAAATTCCAACCGACTTCGACTGATTTAAACTAATTGCAACTAATTCCAACCAATTCTAACTAATTTCAACCGATTTTAATCTGATTCCAACCAATTCTTGTTAGTCTTAGATGTGATAGGGTCGGTTTCTTTCTCCCGCCGAGCGGGACAAGGACTCCGACAAACCTTGCGTGAGTTATGTAAACTCCTTAGAAAGGAGGTGATCCATCCGCACCTTCCAGTACGGATACCTTGTTACGACTTAGTCCTCATCGCCGACCTCACCTTAGAAGGGCCGCTCCTTGACGGTTACGGACACCCGCTTCGGGCGCTGCCGACTTTGCTGGCTTGACGGGCAGTGTGTACAAGAAGCGAGAACGTATTCACCGCGGTCTGCTGACCTGCGATTACTACCAATTCCGACTTCATGAGGGCGAATTGCAGCCCTCAATCCGAACTGAGGACCAGGTTTGAAGGATTAGCTCAGCGTTGCCGCGTCGCGACCCGTTGTCCTTCCCATTGTAGGATGTGTGTTGCCCTGGATGTAAGCGCCATGCTGACTTGACGTCATCCCCTCCTTCCTCCCTACTTGTTGTAAGGCAGTCCCGCGTGAATATTTAACACACGGCAGGGGTTGCGCTCGTTACCGCACTTAAGCGGACGTCTCACGACACGAGCTGACGACAGCCATGCAGCAGCTGTGTACCACCCTCGAAGAGATGCTCTGGTTTCCCAGAGTTTGCAGGTACATGTCAAACCCAGGTAAGGTTCTTCGCTTTGTATCGAATTAAACCACATGCTCCACTGGTTGTGCGCTCCCCCGTCAATTCCTTTGAGTTTTAACCTTGCGGCCGTACTCCCCAGGCGGGATACTTAACGCGTTAGCTTACGCCACTCACTGAAACAACAAGCAGCTAGTATCCATCGTTTACGGCTAGGACTACCGGGGTCTCTAATCCCTTTTGCTACCCTAGCTTTCGTCCCTCAGCGTCAGTAATGCCCTAGAGGCCTGCCTTCGCCCTTGGTGTTCCTCTCGATATCAACGGATTTCACCCCTCCACCGAGAATTCCAGCCTCCCCTAACATCACTCAAGTCTGATCAGTATCCGACGCCATTTCCACGGTTGAGCCGTGGGATTTAACAATCGGACTTATCAAACCGCCTACGAAACTCTTTACGCCCAGTAAATCCGGATAACGCTTGCACCCTACGTATTACCGAGGCTTCTGGCACGTAGTTAGCAGGTGCTTTCTAGCGAGGGTACCGTCAGATCTTCTTCCCCTCGCCACAGTGGTTTACACCCCGAAGGGCTTCATCCCACACGCGGTGTCGCTGCGTCAGGCTTTCGCCCATTGCGCAATATTCCCAGTTGCTGCCACCCGTAGGTGTAGGTCCCGTGTCTCAGTGACCTTGTGGGGGGTCATGCTCTCACACCCCCTACCCGTCATAGCCTTGGTAGGCCATTACCTCACCAACAAGCTGATAGGACGCAGGCTCCTCTCTCGGCGGCCAGTTACGGCCTTTCATCCGAAGATCTTATGCGGTATTACCCCACCTTTCGACGAGCTATTCCCCACCAAGAGGTAGATTCCTACGCGTTACTCACCCGTCTGCCACTGTCATAGTCCCGAAGGACTCCGTTCGACTTGCATGCCTAAGGCACACCGCCAGCGTTCATCCTGAGCCAGGATCAAACTCTCAATAAAAATTTATCCTATCACATCTAAAACTATCAAAAATACAAAAATTACCTTACTGGCTAAAAAATATTCGATTGTCAAGGAGCGAGCTGCGATTTTACCGACAAAAAAAGCCTCAACCAAGTCGAGGCTCTACCTCAAGAAAATGAATCTTGGTCGGCACGTTAGGTCATAGTAAAAGCATGAAGTATAATACCAGATACCCCTGAAAAGTCAACGGCAGTCATAAGTATCTAAAACACCAACCTATTCACCTCTGTCCAATCATTCTCATTCAAAACTACAATCTTATCGTCACCCACAATATAGAGATAATCGTCAATAAACAGCGCCCGCCGTGCGCTGATATCGCTTACGGCTCGCAGTAATTCCAGCTCATCCCCAGCATAGCTAAACACATATCCGCCTTGGCTTCCGGGAATGAAAAATACCATATGCTTTGCATCCATCAAAAACGCATGATGGGTATTCGCCACATCAGTCCAGTATTCATCCAGCTGGTACTTGCTTGACTCAGTTGGATTCTCCGCATCTCCCACATCAAACAATGACAGCTTCACTTTGTTGCCTTCTTCGCCAACTCCAAGGATCACATCCTCATAAATAGGATGCAGGTAAGAAGAAAACCCTGGAATCTTTAGCTCTCCGCGCATGACAGGCTTTCGCGCATCTGAGAGATCCAGAACATAGAAAGGGTCAATCCGCCTAAAGGTTACCAAATATCCCCGGTCACCGATAAATCTCGCCGAATAAATCCGTTCTGTAAGTCCCAGCCCCTGAACCTGTCCAATCACACTTAGTGTGGAATCGAGCACATAGACATCATTAGCGCTCTCAGTCCCAGTTCCGAACATTGAATCGTTGACTGTTGTGGCTATACGTAAATTTCCCCTGTACTCATCAAGAGAAAATTGATTCAACGGCATTCCTGGCACGCTTCCCGCAGCTCTGATATTCAGGTCCGGTACATCAATCCGCACAATTCCTGTTTGCTGGAAATCCCTCAACCGTTTTTGCATATACCGTTCCATTCGATTTTCCATCTCATTCTGCAGTTTCAACCGATCATCACTGTCAAGGGAAGCGTCGTACTCTTCCATGAGCTTCTGAAGTTCAACCATCTTAGCCTCAGCGCTGATTTCAAGTGAACGTAAGCTTCCCAACTTATCGATCAGAATCTTGGGCAATAACCCGCTTCCCTCAGTAACCAGAAAGTCGTAAAAGAAATTCAGCGGACTCTCAAAGAAGTTGTAGGTGATGTAAATCCCGTGAAGCGACATATACACCACGCTTTGCCCGCTGGTACCGACAAACGATTGCCGGGCTTCAACATCTCCGGTGGATGGATCAAAAGCCAATACTGTAAACGTCGAATCCGCAGGAATGGGACGGACAGGGTGGAAGATCTCATCACAGGCAATGAACAGCTCTTGACCGCCACTTCTCAGTGGAATCGGGCAAGGATCCAACGAATTAATCCTCGTCTGCGTGACAAGATAGACGGTATCATTAAAAAGTCGGGATGACACAATTTGAGTCCTGCTGTCCAGATCAATCGTCCACTGTTGCTTCGGACTTTCCGGACTGGAAACATCATATCCAAATACATCATTGTTTGAAAAAACCACCAGCATATCATCAGCCAGCAGCATCTCACCCTGCTTATCAATTCCGCTAATCACTTCAAGATCAGCTGGAGGAAACGCATCAATTACTTTTGTAGCTTGATTGCGTACAGGTTCAGGTGGAAGTATCGACTCTTCTTCAGTAAAAACATCAGGTTCAATAAAGGACGGAGCATCCAATTGAAGCGGTCGGGCAAAAAACAGGTTACTCGAAAAGAATATCGACTGCCCATCGGTTTTTAATATGTCTGGCTCATCAATCCCCCGAACTTGAACATTCGTCTCCGATACTCGTGAAGGAGTTGTGCCAACACTGGAAGGAGCGCCTTCTAAAGCAAGTGGTGCAGCCAAATCTCCAGCTTCTTCAAACGCTTGCATTTCCCGAGTTTGCATATTTACCATCGCACCACCAAAACCGCTACGGATCAGCTCTTCTGCCTGACTGAGATACTCCTTGAATTCCTCCTCAGAAGAAAATGCTTCCACCCGCTCAGTCGACTTTGTTGGCCGAGACGGAAAGCCAGGAATGCTGATTGAACCGCCTTTTCTCCCAAAGATAAACAACATCAACGCGACTACGGCAACGATAACTAAAAATCCCGAGAACGAACTCGTAAGAAAAACAATAAACCGTTTTAAAAAAGGCTCTTTCGGAGATGATACTGCATCTGGTTGTGAAGTAGGCTGCTGTTCTTCTGCCATCTTGAACAGATTCAGCATAACACACCTGACCAAAGACTTCAAAACTTTCACCAACTGGCTTGAGGATCAGCAACTACCTGATCAAATTGGTCCACGGTAACCCATGCCCCTGTAGATTTGACAAAAATAAATAGCTGATCACACATCCCGCAGTTACCCATAAGTTGATTGATGTATTCCCCTTTACCATTATCTGAGACACTCTCGGGTGGCTTTCCAGCACCACCACAACTCAAATTGGCACTAGGCCAAGTATGACCCGGAAGTTGAGCAACATTGGCTGCTTCAATCATTTGTCTAGCAGGATTTGCTTCCTTACGTCCAAAAAAACTCATAGTTGTAAGATGAAAAAAAGTTGAGCATTCTAACTTCTAATTCCAATTATAGGTAGTTTATAGGTAGTTAAAAGAGTATTAGATATCCAAGGGATTGATTTACCTATCCTAGACAGAATTTTCTACACCAACTATCAAGAAATCACCCCACCACCCAAACACACCTCTCCATCATAAAACACCGCACTCTGACCAGGCGCCACTCCCCGCTGCGCTTCTTTCAACCTCACACCTTGCAAGGTTGAACCCTTAAAGGTAGGTTCAAATGGTATCAATTTTCCCCCATGCCGAATCCTCACCTTCAAATCTTTTAATTCGTGATTCATAAATTGAGATTCGCCACTAATTAGATGAACATCTTCTACCCTGAAATTATCACGCTCAGCTTCCTTTTCTATCCCAACTATTAAGCGATTCCGAACAACATCTTTACCCACCACGTATAAGGGAGGAAAATCATTCCTCTTTCGCTGATCTAATCTTTGTAACCCATGATCTACACTGAATCCATGCCGCTGACCAATTGTATAAAACCACACACCTGTATGCTCTCCAATCACATTGCCTTTCATATCCACCACGTTACCCTTTCTCTCTTTTATTCTTCTTCTCAAAAACTTCTGGGGGTCAATATCTCCTAAAAAACAAATCCCTTGACTGTCAGGTTTGTCAGCAACATACAATTTCCGTTTCTTTGCCTCTTTCCTCACCTGTGTCTTTGTCATTTCCCCAATGGGAAACAGCGTGTGCTTTAGCTGCTTTTGGGTCATCACATACAAAAAGTAACTCTGATCTTTCTTCTGGTCCTTTCCTCTTAGAAGTTTGTAATGAAATTGTCTGTTAGATTTAGAATTTGAGTATTGAGACTTTTTTGGTAATTGAGATTTGAGATTTGATATTTTCCGCATTCTTCGAATGCGAGCGTAATGCCCAGTCGCTACATAATCAAATTTGTTCTTCAACGCCCACTCTAAAAATAGTCCAAACTTTATCTCCTTATTACACATCACATCGGGATTCGGCGTCCGACCTGCTTTATATTCGGAGTAAAAATAGTCGATCACCTTTTTCTTGTAAGGCTTTTGAAAATCCAATACATCAAATGGAATATCAAGCTGAAGGGCAACTGCCAGCGCATCCTTTCGATCCTCCGGTGCACGACACCCTGGTTCGTCAAAACATACCATGTGCACACCAGTAACGTCGTACCCTTGTTCTTTCAACAGCGCAGCCGAAACAGCTGAATCAACACCACCGCTCATCCCCACCGCGATTCGGATAGTCTTTGGATCTTTTTCTCGAGTAGTCATAACAGCATTGTATCAAAAGCCGTGCAAGTAAACATAAGAGTAAATATAGTGTTCACAAACGTTCAGCGTATATTCCTCAAACATCGTTCAATCATTTCTCGTATCGCCTCCTATTTATCTTGAGAGTAATGTTAGAATTAAGAAATCGAGGTTGAGATGGTCCTCCGAATCTCCTGAGCTTTTTTCAAACTGTCTGATTGAGCCAGAACATAAAATGAAGCAATCGGAACATCTCCTTCAGGAGGCACCAAATACTCCTCACCCTTCTGAATAAGCTGCTCATAATGATAAACTTGATCCTGATTAGGAAAAGAAAATTCTAAGAGTCTCCCGCTCTTCTCTTCCCATACCTCAACTGCTGTACAACTCTCTTTCTTTTTCAAATCAATATCCAGTTCCTCTCCCAGCGCCAACTGAACCACCATTTTCTCTAGATCAATCCCATATGCGGGTTTAAACAATTCTGTCCGGTATCCACCCAACCGAGCATTAATTTCCATCAGTTTCAGGCCTCTCCCACTAATCATCAGCTCAGGATCCAGCAGTGTCGATCTGAGCCCTGCGGCCTTCACAATTTGTTGCAGTAATTGCTGTATCTGCTGCATCATTGCTTTATCCAGCACTGAAGGGGTCGTTCGGTACACACACTGCATATGCTGCTGTCCAACATCAGTTCCACAAAGTACGTCTACTTCGGCAATAATCCTCAGCTCACCTTCAGCATCAACGTATGAAACTGGTGCAACCTGTTGACCGGTGACATACTCTTGTAAAAGTACATTCTTGGCTTCCAAATTCCGACGGATGGTAATCTGCGAGAAGTGTTTGTTGAGCCGTTTTAATGCCCTTTGAAGACCGTTGGAGCTACGAATCACAAACACTCCTCTGCTCTTGCTCCCCACAACCGGCTTAAGCACGCACGGATAGCCAAATCTCTCAATTTCGTGCTCAACCTCATTAAGCTCAATGACCACCGATTTGGGATGAAAGTCGGCCAAACCGTTCTCAACCATGAGCCTAAACAACTTAGCCTTGTTCTTCACCAGACTAACAGCCGAAAACGAAGGGCCGGGAACCTTGAAGATATCAACCAACTTTCCATGTAAATCAATGTAACTATCAGTGAGGTTTACGACCCCCACCACCTTGCCTTTTCCATCAACAACAGTCCGAATCCGCGTTTCCTCTTCCCCATTTTTTAGAAAACAAAACGCATTCTTCTCGAAAAACTCCAGCCGCTTCCCATAAGTACAGTACACAGGAGTATGCTCAGAAAACTCCCGCTCAATCACATCAAACAGCCGCTTCACAGACCGACCAAAACCTAGAACAAGTATAAATTTCTTCATGAGACAAACATCCTTTCAACCAGATTTATGAATTATACCAACCGCTTGCTTAATCAGATAGAATATTAGCGTGACAGAGTTACCTCAACAGCCAGAATCCATTGCCGAGCGGATTGAAAATACCAGACTGATAACCGCTGAAGATATTAGACATCTTCAGGAACTAGAAGTTCTAAAACTTACTTCACCTGATAGAAACTATGTCGTTCCGCTCAAAAAAAGAGACATCGAAGACAAAGGTACAAGCAATACTGACCGGCAGGAAGCCTATCTGCGAGAACAGCTTGGTATCGAGCCAGAAAATATTATTCTTCCAAACGGAAAAAGGCTGCTAAACAGCTTAGCGGTTGAAACGATATTTTCTTGGATCGCCGCAGCGCATACACTCGAAAAATTTCCAAAAAGAGAAGCAGAAATTGTTACCGCACTAAACGCCACAATTGGTATTCAAGATCAGAAACATAAGCTGGTTGAATCAGGTACCATTGAAAAATTTACCCAAAACGGAATGCAGTTCTTTCGAACGGTCAGATCATTGCCTAAAGGAGCACTTAAGGAGCTGTGGACCACACTCGAAAGTGCCCTGAAAGAAAAACAGTCTAAAGAAAACCCTGACCAAGAACGCTGATCAATGTTGCTCTCCAAAATTCCCAACACCAACTCTCAAATTCTTATCGCAACAGCGCAATCTCTAGGGATTAATGTAGATCTTCTTGATGAAGAAAAGCTGAAGCTTAAACTCACCAAGGACGGAAAAACTCACATCGTCACTAAAAAAAGCTACGGAATCAATCCTGTAAAAGCTATCAAACAAACAAGAAACAAAAGAATCACACACCAACTCCTTGACAAACTTAATATTCCTTATCCAGAAGAGACTGAGATGAAATCGATCCAAGATCTTGAGAAAGTCAATCTACCTAAATTTCCTCTGGTTGTAAAACCATCCGAAGGGGAAAAAGGCCATGATGTCTACATAGGGATAAAAAATCGGCGATCTCTGGAAAATACTGCTCGACAGGCGATCAAGCATTCCAATTCACTAATTATCCAAAAGTACATCAAGGCTGATGATTTTCGTTTCTTCATTTTAAGCGGAAAGATAATCGGAGTCGTCCGCCGTCATCCGCCAGTGCTCACAGGAGACGGAAACAACACAATCAAAGATCTTATAGAAACTCACAACCAAAGACTCTTAGAAGAAAGAAAGAAAACTGGCAGGAGAATGCAAAACCGCATGCTCAACTGGCCTCGCATTATCTGGCACATCGAAAACCAAGGCCTGACGCTGAACTCAATAGTCCCAAAAGACAAGAAGCTTGTACCCTACCCTATTGCCAACTTCCAAGCGGGCGGGACCGTCGAAACCATCTCATTAAACGATATTCACACCTCAATAATCGATGTCATCGAGAAAACTGCCCATGCAACCGGACTAACAGTCTGCGGTATAGACGCGCTTATCAAAGACTACACCCAACCAGCGATTAAAGGTTCCGAACCTTTAAATATTGCGGTTCTTGAAGTCAACTCTGATCCTTCGCTCCGTCTTCATGAATGGCCAAATAGTGGAAAACCCCAGCCCGTTACTGAAAAATTATTGAAGTTTATTTTTTCTTCGTAACTCTTTTTAAACCATATAAAGAGTACAGCGCTTGAACACTCCCCTTGATTTCTGATTGAAGTTCGTTGCGATCATCTTGCATGACTTCTCGTCTGTAGAGCAACCTTCCTAACCTCGCTCCTGGTTTTAATTTCGATCCTCTCTTAGGCACACCATCTGTCAACACAAATTCACTTTCAGATTTCAAATCTTGAAATCTATATCCTTCCCTTACCCATTCCAGGTCGGATTTTAATTTTTGACCTTTTGCATTTGACCTAAATGAATACACCCCTGCTTTCACACTTCCACCTACATTCACCCAGGCTCGTTCCAGGTTATGCAAGATAAGCTGGGCCCCAACCTTTGGCCGCTCATACAGTTGCTGGATCTCATCAAAATCCATTTCATATTCAATATCAGAGAATTCCAAAAGATGCCAAGCATCTAAGGGAATTTCGTCATGCGCAAGCTGCATCATGGTATATACAGGATATGCCGCCGTGTACCGAGAATTCACCTCAATCAAATGAATATCACCGGTATGTTGATTGACAACCAAATCAACACCAAATATCCCCCGATATCCTTTGGAAAACATCAGCTTACCAACATCTTGGGCGATCTTACTGGCTTCCTTTTGAATTGCATCTCCGTATCGATTTCCCCAATCATGCCCGCAAAAAACACCGCTCCTGCCGTGATATCCAACCACATCATGGACATCCACAATCTGCCGTTGTACCCGAGAAACAAGTATTCCATGACGAGTTGCACAAGCACTAATGCTCGCCGACTCACCATCAATACGCGTCGTGATATTCATCCGCTGTAAATCTCTCCCTGCCTTACGCCGACGGCTAACAAATGCATGAAATTCTCGTACATCCTCCAAACTCGAAATGAAAAAGGTTCCGATTCCTCCACCTTTTGAGTAATCAGTAATTTGGATAACCAATTGAGAACCATACGCTTTCCGCGCAGTTGCATACCATTCTGGAGTAAATTCATCTATTAACAGTTGCGCACCTGCCGGGATGGGTAATCCGGCAATCAGTGCCAGTTGTCTAAACTTCCATTTATCTTCAAAGGAATCACGTACCTCACTGCGATTTGACAGAAGCTTTAAACCCAAGCGGTCAACGATCTCTTCAATTCGTTTTGACGACTTATATATAAAAACACCGGTTCCTTTACTCTGTTTTTTCAACTGCTGTTGCACTTTCTGGTGCTGAAGTAGCGAGAGGGTATTAAGTTTCTTCGTCCTCCCACGAAAATCACCATTCACGGTTACAACTGAAACATCTCTGCGAATGATGGAAAGATCAGCAGTTTCGGTTATAGCGATAATTTGATAATCATCAAGGAAAGGAATAATGCCAACGCGAGGAAAAGCATTGACTCCCAATCCTACGACTTTCCCAATACCATGCAATGCGTTTCTCGCTTCAGGTAATGAAGAAATTGAAATCATAGAATTATTCTGCCCGAACCAGAAAGGTCTTGAGATCTCTTCGCCCAATCAGGAGTTTCTCCCGAAATCGAATCCGATTCGATACGTTGGCTGCTGTTTTTACCCGACGACCTTTTAACCAAAACGTCAACTCAATAATCGGTCGTCGTTCTCGCCCGAGGGTACTCACATAATATTTATGCCACAAATAGCTCTTCTTCCCCAACAGACCTAAGTCCTCCGCCACTTTTCTATCAATACTCGTACGGAAAGCACCGGTATCAAGCTTTGCCTCAACTTCAACTCGCTTCCCTTTAGCACTTTTGACTTTGACGGTCTCTTGAATATTGACAATCTTTGCCCCACGTTCGGCTAGTACTTTGTCTGCAAATCGCTCTGCAAACAAAGCTCTGGAAATCTGAATACCCCGCCCCTCACCGACACTCTCCAATCCCTCCACTCGATCGAGTCTTCTCCGCAAACCAGCTCTATTGGCTATTTGAATTCCTAATCCCGCACTCACTGTCAACTCCAACACCATCGGCCCTTTGTCTTTATGAAGGACAAAATCCACTGCCAGATATCCAAGTCCAATCTTCTCCTGCACCTTGAGTGCAATGGTAAGCATCTCGTCCCAATGAGGTATGCGAAGGCCATTAACTTTCAAATTGCTGTCTGGAACAGTAGTAACCGGGCGATCATAAATCATCCCATGCGTGGTAATTCCGGTAGCCAAATCTAAACCCACACACAGTCCTCCTTGATGAAGATTCGCCTTCCCACCTGAGTTTTGCGTCGGTAATCTCAGCATGGCCATAATCGGAACTTGGTTGAAAATTAAGATACGGATATCCGGAGTGCCTCGATAGGCATAACGCTTAAATTTCGGATGCTTCGGTACACGCTCTTCGATAAATGCGATATCCGGTGTGTCATACTTGCTGTAATTTCCCTCCAGAATATCAAGCACATGAAGTTTCAAGTCATCAATCAATAGTTCCTTATTTTGAATAGTCTGAAATCGTTCAGAGTCGATCCGGCGCTTGATGATAAGAATACCATCTCCTCCGTATCCCTCACTTGGCTTAATCACGAAATTTCTTCGTAAACTCCCCCAGTCATACTTTGGCACATCATTCAATTTTTTAAATACAGCAAAAAGCTCAGGATGAGGAAAACCATGCTTCTTCAGAAAACGCTTGGTAAGCAGTTTGCTCTGCGCAATTTTTTTCCCCTTTCGGGAATTAAATTGACTGGTGTATAAATGATTTCTGGCATTGAGTCCCAGAATATCCGAAGTAATACTCATATTCCCCTCTTAGCTTAACAGCTCACGAAATCTCCAATACTCAAGCAATCGCAGTCCAACATACTTTCCCAGAAAGATATCAAACACCGCCACCGATAACACCGTCATCTCTGGATTAAGCACGGCAAACCGCTGCAAAGAATCCAAACTCAAAATCAGATAGCAGATGACAGCCAAAACGATTGTTTCAACAGTCATTTCAATAGATCTTCGAAATCCCACTCCAATCCGTGCACCGATATACGTCTCTGCAAACAGCACTAGAAGTAAAATTGGAAAAATAGAAATAGTTATCAGCTCTAAAATTCCAAGATATGGAGAGATAGAAAGCAATGCAAAAATACCCAGCGAAACAAACCATAAAAGGAGTGCAATACGCGGGAGGTATTGCAAACGCAATCTTCTCACCATCACACGACCAAAATTTGCCACCAACATGATAAAGATAAACATGATCAGGCCAACTTTCACTCCTGTTGCCAAAAAAGCAATTGATAAAGCCGCAGTCGTAAACAAGCCAAATCCTCTCAATCCAATCAAGTGTCTGCCTGCAGCAATAACGGCACCAACGATTGGAAACAACAGCAAGAGTACCAAAGTAGTAGCCGGCACTCCCAGCTCAACTGACCGGCGCATCGCATGTTGTAAAAAATTGGTTATGCCTAACGGGCCGGGATCTTTCGAAAGCATGTACTGTTCAAGCTTTCCCCGCGCAGGACCGGTTGGCTCAGTCAAATCAGTTTCCTTGAGTTTTTCCAACTCACTTTCAAGAATAGAAGCTGGTGTCGCTTCCGCACTCTCCGTTGCCTCAGTCATCAAGAGCTCTTCAGATTCCTGAGCATAGGAAGACTGAGGAACAAAAGCCAATAAAAGTAAACTAGCGATGACTAACAGATATTTCTTCATGATTTGAAAATTATACCCTTTTCCGGCAAATGAAAGCATATTGTACCCCCATAATTCTTACTAGAAGACTTGAAGTATGGTCGACTACTCTGTTAAGCTCTCGGTAATATGAGACCGAAGGTTTCACTGATCCTTCCTGTCTATAATGAACCCAAAATTCATAAGAATATTATTGTTGTTGATGAAGAACTGCAAAGCACTGGACTTCCCTACGAAATCATCGCGGTCAATGATGGTTCCGATGCCATCACCACAACCCAATTAAATAGCCTCTCCCTCCCGCATCTCAGAACCTTCATCTACGCCAAAAACCAAGGGAAAGGATTTGCCCTGCGCTATGGGTTTCAGCAATCACAGGGAGATCTTATTTGCTTTATGGACTCAGATCTCCAGCTTCATCCCAGACAAATTGCTTTGTACATTGACCTCATCACCTTTGCTGATATCGATATAGTCATTGGCAGCAAACGCCATCGTTTAAGCCAAGTTGAGTACGGCCCCCGTCGGCGCTTGTATTCTTGGGGATATCAGCAGCTCATCAGGATGATATTCAATCTCAATGTTACCGATACGCAGGTTGGTCTGAAAATGTTTAAGCGTCATGTCCTCAAAGCGGTCATGCCTCGGCTGATAGTGAAAAAGTGGACCTGCGACCTGGAAATTCTGGTAGTAGCCAGCCACTTAGGATTCAATAAAATTCTTGAGGCTCCAGTCCACATGAACTGGAAACCAGGAAAGTCACACATCAACTGGAGAGTTGTTTTGAACATGCTCACCGAGACACTGGCAATTTTCTATAGAAAAAACGTCCTCCAATTCTATAATCGGGAACTAACGCAAGACGAACTACAGAAAATCCCCGTGATCAATGGCAAATATGTAGATGATTCACCTTCCGAGGTGTTTATATTTCCAGATAAACCTAAACCATCCGCTAAAGAGAAAAAGAGCAGAATTTTAGAACCTTCACTGGATACCCCATCAAGCATAGAAATCCCCACCAGCGGCATCATCTTCTCTGCCGAACAAAGCTAGCATTTCATTCATCAGCAAATTGTTTTGCCATCTTTCTTAAGGACAGACGCGTAGCTTCATAGGAGTCTTCAAAGATATCCTCAGGTTTCTTTACTTGGCCAAGCCGAGCCATATAGGTATCAACTGCTTCGGCGACATCCTCTTCTGTACCCTTTTCAAATACATTTCCAAGCTCATCAATCACGTGTCCATCCTTTATCCTAAATAGTGCAATCTGTAACTCCCCACTACCACCTGGACCTCGAATAGGTTTTACAAACAAACGAAGACTCCTGGCTTCATCGTCCACATACGCAAATTTCTCTTTCTGACTATTAGTTGCCCAACGAAAGTTAAAAGCTTGTTTCCCTATGCTCTCTTCCTCACCCATATGACTTGATTATAACAAACGAGAAAAAGCCGTGTTACAATCGCCCCACCATGCACATCCTCGTTACCTCATGGCGAGACATAAAAAACCCGCTCTCAGGTGGAGCGGAAATCCTCACGCACGAGATTGCCAAAAGGTTGGTTAAACGAGGTCACAAAATTACCATTGTCAGCGGTAAATATCCGAATGCGAGTGCTCGCGAATCAATCAATGGTGTTAGTATTATCCGTCCTACAGATTTTTATCCCACAAACTTCACCAGCTACCTTCGCTGGCCACTATTCTTATCTGAAGTACGAAAAATTATCCGTTCTCATGAACCGAATCCAGACATCATCGTCGATCAAATTCACGGCCTTCCCTCTTTCACCCCTCTCTATTCGATCATACCAACGATCCTTTTTCCTCTCGAGTTTGCTGACAAAATCTGGGATTACGAGGTCCCCTTTCCAGGAAACCTCATCGGTAAAATGCTTGAAAGAACCTACATAGCCAAATTTCAAAACCACCACTTTATCGTCATCTCAGCCTCAGTAGCTAGTGAGTTTAAATTACTAGGAGTTAAAAATGTTCACACCATCACCCCCGGAATTACTCTCCCACGAAAAAGCACACACACAAAATCGAAACGCCCAACGTTCATTTCGCTCGGTCGAATCACCCCCATGAAACGGATCGAAGAAACCATCAAAGCCTTCGCCATTGTTCAACAGAAAACGCCACAGTCCCAACTGCACATACTCGGCCGAGGAAAGCCTAGCTACATCCGCTTTCTACAAGATAAAATCAATCAGCTCAACCTCAACAACAACGTCCAAATTCACGGCTTTGTGAGCGAGGAAGACAAACGCAGACTGCTCGCCTCCTCTTGGGCAATCCTCTCTACTTCAGTAAAAGAAGGTTGGGGATTAAACATCATCGAAGCCGCCAGCCTCGGCACCCCATCAATTGCCTATGTAGTCACAGGAATAGTGGATTCGATTCAAAATAATCGAACCGGTTTGCTCTCTAAGCAAAATAAACCTCAATCAGTAGCCAGTCTGATGAATAAACTTATTGACAATCCAAAATTACGGGCCAGGTTGAGCAACAATGCCATAACCTATGCCACCCAATTCACATGGAGCCGAACCACGGATGAGTTTCTAAATGCAATAAATAAAACTGCTGATCACTGATCACTGGCAATTAACTGTAATTCACATGATTTCCATCATCATCAACACCAAAAACGAGCAACAGAATCTTCCCCGCCTTCTCAAAAGTATCCTCAAAAGTTCAGTGCTCCCCGAAGAAATCATCATCGTAGATAACTTCTCAACTGACAAAACAGTTTCAGAGGCAACGAAACTTATTAAACATGCAAAATTCAATATTCCATATTCTATAGTCAACCTCGGTCCCGAACGCTCAACACAAAAAAACCAAGGGGCAGCCAAAGCCAAAGGCAAATATCTCCTGTTTTTGGATGCAGACATGGAACTCCCGCATAAACTATTGCATGAACTTGAGAAGCTAGCCGAAATAAATAGTGATGCAGTGATCATTCCAGAGCAAGCAATTGGTCATGATTTCTGGGGAAAATCCATAGCCTTGGAGCGCAACTGCTATCAAGGCGATCCACTCATAGAATCTCCCCGTCTCATAAAAAAAACCGTTTTCAAAAAACTTGACGGATTCGATGAAAACCTCATCGCCGGTGAAGACTGGGACTTATGTCTCCGTCTTCAAAACGACAAAGCATCGATCACGAGATCTAAACAACATCTCCTTCATCACGAGCCCGTAGGATTGCAAAAAAATATCAGTCGCAAGTGGTACTACACCCAACATATCAAAATGTACGCTGACAAACACCCAAGGGTATTTAACCTGCAGTCAAATTTCATACACCGATTGGCACCTTTATGGAAACACAAGTTAAAGCTAATGCGCCAACCACTCCATACTGTTGCTTTTCTCACTGTGAAGTTGCTTCTAGTCATTAAATGGAAAACAACAAAAGTATGACGAAGCGAAGATCATTCAATCGAAGACAACGTACCAGAACCTTTGTTTCAAAACTTGCTGTTACAAAACAAGTTGAGCAACAATCCGAAACTGAATTTAAAAAAAAATTACTCGCATCACTCGCCAAAGAAGGTTTCAACCTAGTACTTCTGGCATGCTCAGCAATCCTCATCACTGTCATCTGGTACATTAGAATTGCCAAACCCTACCTTGAAGCAAACCAGGTCTTCGGCGGCTTGTTCCTCAACGACCTAACACTGTTCAAATTCATCTCCCAACAAAAACCATTTCCTCCAACCGGCTGGATGTCATTCTGGAATGAAGGTGTGCCAGTAATTGGTGGCTACCCCACACTCTTCTACTATCTCATTTCACCACTTACCCATTTTCTCGACACTGTCACCAGCCTGCAACTTGCTGCAATGCTGATGATCCTTTTCTATCTAATAAGTGCGATCATCCTCTTTTTTGAAAAGAGTAGAAGCATTCTCGTTGCTCTCATATTCACCTTCATTCTGCTTATCACTCCTGCTACCTACTTCAACGTCGTTGTCAAGGGAACAATTCCTATTTCAAGTGTCGCTCTGCTACTTCCAATCATCCTCCTACTCATCAGTAAATTCTCATTTCGTCGAAAGCATGGCTATCTCACTACCGCTGCACTACTTGCTGCAGCTGCTCTCCTCCTCCATCCAATCTCTGCCATCATAACCATTATCATACCGGTACTCATATTTCTCTTTTTCTCAGACAAACAGCCATTCAAAACAAAGGCTAGTCAGATTGTCTTGTTTTTAGGTATTGCCATACTAGCCTCGCTACCAGTCTCATTTCAATTAATAAACGGCCAAATCGCAGGCACAACTGCTGGTCCATGTAACAATCTTCTTTGCTGGGGTAACTACCCGGAAGACCTTCGCTGGTTTAGCCTCACAATGCTTATTCCAGTTGCAACATTCCTATTGCCATTGATCTATCTCATCTGGAAAAAACGCACTTCAACACCAAGTCAACTAAAAAGTCTAACGATCATAATCGTATGGCTGGTAACCTTCGTGATGCTCGCAAAACTCAAGCTTATCAACAACATTTCAGGAGAATTTGCCCCTCAACAAATGTTTTGGGCTCTGAGTCTATCTATTCTCACCCTAGCAGCAACGGCTTTTGGAAGAATTAAATCCTTGGACGAAAAAATCGCAACCATGACTAGCTCTGTCTTTGTCATTCTCATCGCGCTTTCGCTACCAATCGTTTCAAACACGCTTCGCTTTGACATTACTCGAGTCACTCCCATCTCCGCCACAATTCCAGCCGGGCTTGAAAAATATATTATTGAAAAATATCAAGAGTCTCCAACCTCAGAAGTCATTCCCAATTGGATGCCTGTAAATGATCATAACTGGCGTGTTGAAAGCATTCGTCCCAATTTTTATATCTGGTGGAATGCGTATTCAAATACCCCCTCAATAAGGGGGTACGCCAACCTTCCTCCAGAATCCGGTCAAGACTGGCTCTTTTTCTTCCAAAAGTCCCTGCTCACTCCCACTCCTGACGACCAAACTCCCGAAAGGCTGAGAAAAAATCGAGGTCTCTCACTTCTGGAAGCATATGGGATCGGCTACATCCATGAGTCATCAGAATCGGTAGGTGCAGATCTCGTGGGATACGACTCCGATATCATTGGGATGAGAGGTCTAATTGCAAAGGATGAAAAACTCAAGAATTGGACATTTTCCGAGCTGAGCAGAGAGTACACTTCCCCAATAATCACCCCAACCAATGCAGGTCGTGTCCTCACCGTCACAGACCGATCTGGCTACGACACCTTGTTACGGGCATTTTCATTTACTTATCCAGCCTTAAAAAATCTCATCCTCATCAAAGGACCTGAATCAATAAATGATCTAAATCAACAGCTCCTCAACCAAGTCGACGCATTGGTGTTATATCAATTCACCGGATCCGAGTGGCAAACCATAGAAACATTCATCGAAAATGGTGGACTTGTGTATGTAGATATTGGAGCTGTAGAAAAATATGGCACAAATATACCGCAAGTTCCTGGAATAGAATCGCTTGAGCTGTACGATGAAGAATCAGAATGGCAGCTCAAAGAGCTGAACTCACCGCTAATCCAAGGCATAAACAAATCCCAATTTGCTCCGCTTCGCTACGGACAAGATGCCTGGAAAATCGTAGCCCCTTCTAGCCAAACACAGCTTGAAGAATGGGTCACTCCAGTGCTTCTGCAAAACAACCGTCCAATTCTCTCAGAAGGTACTATCGGTGAAGGTAAAATTATCTTCTCGGGCTTCAACTTGCCCTACCACATTATCAGTTACAACAACTTTGAAGAGGTAGAACTTCTTGCCAACATCATGGAAGATGTGGCACAGACAGACATCACCACCGGAGATTTCCTCGTAGAGCGTCCAAACCCCTCAACAGTCAATATCAGAACCACCAACGCTACCGGTATCATGTTTAAAGAAAATTACCATCCAGGCTGGAAGGCAACGGTAAATGGATCCAAAGCTCCAATTCTTAAAGCAAGTTTTGGCTTCATGTACATTCCAATTCCAAAAGACCTTTGGCAAAGTTCGATAGAAGTCGATCTCAGATTTAGAGGTAACCTCACAACTTGGGGGTTGCCGACTATGAGTCTACTCACAATCATCATTACTATTACCCTCAGCTTTACCACTAAACCTCTTGAACCTTTCAGAAAACTATTGAAAAAAAGAGTCTCAAATCCGATGCGAAACTGGTGGTCAAACGAATACTAGATTCCAACTCTGATAAACTAAAGTAGTCATGGTAACCAAAAAAAACGACGCTTCAATACACATGCTTGTCTGTCCCAACTGCCACACGCCACTCAAAAAGAACAATTCAAAACTCGTCTGTACTAATTGCAAAGAATCTTACCCCATTAAAATGGGTATCCCTATCCTCCTTCCACAAAAAGCACTCAGAGACAAACTTCTAAAAACCAGCCTGGACGGATACGACCGACTCTATGAAGATGACTGGCTGAAAGTCGATGACGGTTCATACGAAGCACTCGCTGCAATTGCTCGTGGGAACAAAACGTTGGATATTGCTTGCGGAGAAGGCTGGATTGAGCATCTCTCACCAACCACACTTGGATCAGATTTCTCTTTTAATGCCCTCCTCAAGGCTAAAAAGAACGGAGCAAAACATCTTGTCTGCTGTGCCGCCGAATATCTCCCTTTCCCCGATGATCACTTCGACATTGCTCTCTGTGCTGGTAGCTTTGAGCATTTCGCTGATCCACAAAAAGCCCTCCACGAAATGGCCCGCATCGCCCCAATGCAAGTCCAAACCATCCACCGTGAGCTTCCATTTCCATTTGCCCGCCAGCTCAGAAAATTAGCAGCTAAACTCAAAAACATCAAGCAGCAGCCTATCGAAATGCCCTTTTATTTCAAAGAAATAAAGACAATGTATGATCGAGCGAATCTTAAAATAATTTTCCACGGATTTTGGACATATCCCACCAATCTTCGTCTGTTTCTGCCATTTCTTCCGCAATCGTTAAACCCACCCAGTGCCTATTTCATCATCTCGCGAAGAAAATGACCAGATATCAGACACCGGAACAAAAACAGGCCGAAATCACCTATCGTAAAAACCTCAACCAAGGCGGGTATGAAGACGCTGAACCAACTAAGGTAGAACTTGTTCAGGAACTACGAAATCGAAACAACAAAACTCGTCTTGACTTTCAAGAGCTCCAACGACAGGATCGGGACTTATCACCATTTCTTGAAATTGGAGCCGAGCGAGGCCAACGAGCCATGCTTCTCTCATCAGAATTCGGCGAACAAGGCATCATGCTCGATCTTTCATACGAAAGCCTCAAACAATCCAGAGAAATAAAATCTACCCTAAAACTGAATAAAATTCCTCAACCGATCAGTGCCGATGCATATAAACTGCCGTTTAAGTCCAACTCGTTCGAACTCGTCTTCATCTACCAAACCCTTCATCATTTTCCCGATCCAGAGCCAATCATAGAAGAGGCATATCGAGTACTAAAACCAAAAGGGGTATTTTTCTTTAACGAGGAACCGGTCATGCAAAAATTCAACCTCAAACTCTGGCGTCGCCCCACCAAACTCCGCTGGTGGGAAAAACCATTGAAATGGATCGGCCTCCTTCATTTCATATCAGAAATCGGAAAATCAGAGACCGATGCTGGCATCATCGAAACCAGCTTTGACCTTCCCGCTTGGGAAAACGCTCTAAACAAATTCAAAAAAGTTGAAGCAACGCTCACTGTCTTCCCTTTCGGCCCAACTGCTATATTGAAAAAATCAAATTCTTCAAATTCTGGTTGGCTATCTTCATCAGGATTAGTCACTACCCTACTCTACCTCCTTGGTGGAAACATCCACGCAATCTGCCACAAATAAACCTGTGCTATAGTCAAAAGTAGTAATATGAAAATCCTTGTCACAGGCGCAGCCGGTTTCATAGGCAGCCACTTAGTTGACCATCTCATCAATAACGATCACCAAGTCATTGGCATCGACGATCTTTCAGGTGGCTTCAAAATCAACATCAACAAAAAGAGCACCTTTGAAAAGATCGATCTTCGAAACAAAAACAAAACCATTTCAGCCATCAACAAGTACAAACCAGAAATCATCTACCATCTGGCTGCAGACGCGACCGAAGGCCGCAGCCAATTTACTCCTATCTCCTGTACGCAGCGAAATTACATCGCCACCCTCAACCTCTTAGTTGGTGCTGTTAAAGCCAAGACCAAGCGTGTTGTCATAACCTCTTCAATGAGTGTGTATGGAAACCAAGAACCACCCTTCCATGAAGGTCTTCCACCCAAACCCGTTGATATCTATGGCATCGCCAAAGCTGCCATGGAACATGCGACCAAAGTGTTTTCACAAGTCTACGGGATTGAATTCACCATCATTCGCCCTCACAATGTCTATGGACCACGCCAGAGAATGGACGATCCGTATAGAAATGTCATTGCCATCTTTATTAATCGTATACTCCAAGAAAAACCACCCTACATCTACGGTGACGGAAAACAAAAACGAGCCTTTAGCTACATCACTGATGTCACTCCCTACATCGCCAAAGCAGGAATTCTTCGTCGAACCAATGGAGAAATAATCAACATCGGACCAAGAGAAGAACACACGATCAACCACATTTCAAATGAGGTGCTCACACACTTCACTAGAGGTGAAACTATCCACGATCATCTCAAGCCAATTCACGGACCAGACCGACCTCTGGAAGTAAAAAACGCGTATTGTACCGATAAGAAATCCAGAAAACTTCTTGGTTTCAAACCAGAAGTCAGCTTAAAAGAAGGTATCAAAAGGACTGTAGAATGGGCAAAAACGTTAGGACCACAGAAATTTAAATACCTAAAAGAGCTAGAACTCGAAACCAATGAAACACCCGCCACTTGGAAAGACCAACTCATCTAATCTCCCAAAAGTAACCCTTATCAGTCCGATCATGAAAGTGAGCAAGGACTTTAAAGAATTTTACGAGTCAATAAAGAAATTGAACTATCCAAAAGAAAAGCTTGAAATCATTATCATCTTTAACAACTCTCATGCCTTACCCAAACAAACTCAAAATAAGTTTCCTGAAGTTATTTTCATTTCTCCTAAAAAGAACCTTGGCTTTGCCAAAGCTGTAAATCTAGGGATAACAAAGAGTAACGGAAAATACATTTTCGTCGGCAATGAAGATTTAATAGTAACACCCAATAGTATCAAGAAAATGGTAAGTAAAATGGAAAACAGAAAAAACATTGGTATTCTTGGAGGAAAAATATATTTCAAAGATAAACCAATAATAATTGCTTCTCATGGACACGACTTCAACTTTTTACTTGGACTAGTTAAAGATGACCCACGCTCACCAGACATTGAAAAAAATCCACTTTGGGTTGATGGTGGAGCCATGATGATAAGTAAAAAAGTCCTCGATAAAATCGGTCTTTTTGATGAAAAGTTTTTCCCAATCTATTTCGAAGATGCTGACCTTTGCCTGAGAGCAAAAAAAGCTGGATGGAATGTTGTATACGATCCAACAATTATCTTCTACCATGGCCAAAGCCAATCCTTTGATGCCTTTCCCTCTTGGAAAAAATATCTCATTTGGTATAAATCCAAACTCCGCTTCATGGTAAAACACGCAATTCAAGTAATTCCGAATTCTTGATTCCAACTATCATCTCCAGTAAAGTGACAACATAAGTCACATGAACAAGAAGCCATTGATATCAGTCATTTTTCCAACACTCAATAGTGCCAAACTCCTCCCAGATTTCTTTGATTCACTAAAGCAACAAACATATCCAAAAAACAAGATTGAAGTTATTATCGTCGACAATGGATCTTCAGATAAAACTGTGCAAAGTATTAAAAAGCACTACCCTAATGCCGATATCATAAGAAAAAAACACAACCTCGGTTTCGCTCCTGCTCTCAACATTGCAGCCAAAAAAGCCAAAGGTAGACTAATCTTTATTACCAACGACGACGCTACATTCAATAGAACCTGCATCGAAGAGTTAGTTAAGCTCTTAATCTCAGATCCATCAATCGGCATGGTAAGTGGCAAACTGCTCTATCTAAAACCAAAGGACACTTCAGCCTGGCCTGGCTTCCGTCTCAATCCTTGGCTCGGTTACCAACCTTACGATACTTCAAATGAAGATCAAATCAGAGAATCAGATTGGTTCTCCGGTCCTGGAATGATGATGAAAAAAGAAGCACTACAAAAAGCCGGTTACTTTGACGAGGGGTATTTCTTTGCTGGTGAAGATTACGATCTCTCACTCACAATCAAACAAGTTGGCTACAAAATCATGTACACACCCAAAGCTGTTATTCATCATGGGTTTCGAAGAACTGGAAAAATGGCTGGTGAAAACTATTCTTCAATCTTCAATCACTTCCGCGGTCGCTTCCGTTGCGTTCTAAAAAAACGCAGCCCCACTCCAAATGCTTACCTATTTCCCTGTCCAATTCATACTTGTACCGATGTATCGCCTTCTCACAACCGGTCCACAAAACACCTGGACACTCTTGAAAGCTCAAATCAACGCATTAATTTGGAATTTCCAAAACCTGCAATCTACTCGTAAAGCAAGAAAAAACAAACAAAACATTCTTAAGGGAATATGAAAATCGCCGTCGTCACTGAAATTCTCAACACCCACTCCGGTTCCCGAGCTCCAATAGAACTAGCAAAACACCTCGCTAATCACCATAAGATTTCAATAATTGCGTATACATTCCAACGCAACAGACAGCTTGAAAATGGTCTAAACAAACTCAATATAAATATCAAGTTGATCAAAAGCAGTCCTTCATTCAACGCAAAACTCATTGCCATCCCCAAACTTATTTCATACCTTAAAGAAGAAAATTTTGACTTGATATCCTTCCACGGAACCCTTCCGACCTTTCTCGCCTGCAAACTCACCAGTATACCAATTGTAAAAACCTACTACGGCACTCAATTAAACGGCTATTTAGAAAAAAAACTTCCCAGCCAGAAAAATTCTACTGCAGACATTTTCGTAAACGCATTTGGGAATGCGCTTATCCTCTTCTCAGACAAACTTCAATTTTGGCTCTCTGATAAACAAGTAGCCATCTCAAACTACACGGCACAAGAAGCTCATACGCTGTACGGATATGACATACCCACAATTCATCTTGGCGCAAATGTTCTTAATAAAAGTAAAAATAAACAAACCAATAGACATCCCCATCTCCTCTCAATCAGCCGCATTACTCCCTACAAAGGCTTCCATTTCTTAATCGAGGCAGTGAAACAAATTGAGAAGAAACGAGCAAAACCAATATATCTCACAATTGCAGGATCCTCTCAAAATCCCTACTACTTACAGTATCTGAAGGAAATTAAAACGAATCACACACAAATCCTTCCCAACATCTCCGACCAAGAGCTTTCCAATCTTTACAAGAAGTGTGATCTCTACATCACCTGCGATCAATATATATTTTTCGGCATGCCAATCCTCGAAGCAGCTCTTTATGGAAAACCTGCGTTAGCACTAGATTACTGTGCAGCCAGAGAGATAATCGAACATAACAAAACTGGATTGGTAGCAAAAAACACCGATCAGCTCAAAACCCACATCATGAGACTCATTCACAAAAAGGACCTATTAATAAGTTTTGGAAAAGCAGCCAAGCATCGAGCAGAAACACAATTCAATTGGCAAAAGACTGCTCAAGCATATATAACAATATTCGAATCTATTCTCAATGAAAAATAAAACCATTATTACCGTTATTACCATCACCGCAATTGGCTTTGCTATAAGAGCAACCTCACTTTCGGTAAGAAGCATTTGGTTTGACGAAGCGTTTAGCTTTTTTGTCTCAAACCGAGACATCCCTGGTCTCATCCGAGCAACAGCTGCGGACAATCACCCGCCTCTCTATTACATCCTTCTGCACTATTGGCAGATATTTGGAATCTCAGAAATTGCACTAAGATCACTCTCTGTAATATTCGGAGTACTTGCACTTCCAGTAATGTATCTCACAGGAAAAACACTTCACTCTCATAAAGTAGGAGTCATAGCTACCACCCTTCTCGCTACAGCGCCGCTTCACGTCTTCTACTCCCAAGAAACCAGAATGTACGCACTCGCAATACTCCTCAATCTCGCTATGTTTTTCTTTTTCATTAAAGTCCTCAGAACAGATAACCGAAAATGGAGATTTGGCTGGAGCATCGCAATGCTTATCGGGCTCTACACCCACTACTACTTTGTCTTTAGCTGGCTACTCGCGAGTCTCATTTATTTTTATCAATATAGTGGTCAAAGAAAAAAACTCCTGAAATGGATGTATCTTCAAGGTGCTATATTGTTTCTCTACCTCCCCTGGATGATGGTATTCCGCATAAACAATCACCCTCAACCTTGGCGCTATGAGTTCACAAAAATCATCCCAGCCACATTTGCATCCTACGGCATGGGAGGCCTTGCGCCAAATAATTTAAAAATCATATTACTCGACAGCCCATATCTGTACATAAAAGTCGTAGGAATAATCCTTTCCCTATGGCTCCTTGCAATCTTTGCCTATGGAATAGTCAGTGCAATCTACAACAACAAAAATGGATCAAAAAAAAGAAAAGATACAAATATTCTTCTGCCAGCAAGCTTTATCCTGTTTCCAATTGGCGTAGCCACATTTATCTCCTTCATTTACCCTATTTACTCATTAAATTCGTTTTCTATCTTCTCTCCCTTTTACTTCCTAACCATCTCACTGATCATCACAAAGTTTATTGAAAGAAAAACCCAGAAATTGATTCTCGGAGTAATAATTACTCTAAACATCATTATTCTAATCTTCATGAAAACGAATCCAATTTTTCAGGGAAATCCAATCAAAATAGTCAGTCAAAAACCATTCATTGATTACAAAGAAGGTGATGTCATCGCCCATGCAAGCATTTACTCCTATTTCCCATTCCGCTACTACCACAATGATAACCAGAACGAGTTTCTAATTTTTAAGTCAGGACTGAGTCAAAATACACTTAAAGAAATTGGAGGACAAGCTGTTCCGATAGAAGATCTCGAAAAAAAATACAATCGAATCTGGTTTGTTGGTATTACATTCCTAAGCCCACCGCAAGATGTACAATCAACTGTTAGTGAATTATCGCATCGCTCCAGACTTGTCTCATCATCAATACATGACAACATCGAAATCTACGAGTTTGAATTGGAGAAAAACTAGCAGGTATACTCAACCAAATGTCTGACGCTCATTACGACAATAAGTATTTCGACGATCGCGATCATCTTGACCTTCATATCGCCAATTCTATCCGTATCTTTGCTCAAGAACATAAGCTAAGCAGGATTTTAGATGTCGGCTGCGGTACGGGAAGATTAGTTTCTTTCCTCAACAGCCATGGATTTGATGCAAGCGGTTGCGACATTGAGGATGAGGCAGTAAAGACTGCAACGAAATTAAACAAAAAAGGACTTATAAAAAAGTGCTCCGCTACCAGACTTACCTATCCAAAAAATTCATTTGAACTTATCACGTCAATCTCAGTCATAGAGCACCTGAATGAACCGCAAGGTAAACTATTCATAAGTGAAGCAAACCGTGTGTTAAAAAACGATGGCTGGATATTTCTGATCACACCCAATTGGAGCAGTCCGCTACGCTATCTTCTTGGTAAAAACTGGTTCGCGTACAAAGACCCTACTCACATCTTCTATTACACACCCAGCACGCTCGCCATACTCCTCAAAAAAAATGGATTCACAGATTTCAAGCTGAAGTTCAAAATTGACCAGACAGTCACCTTTGACTGGCACCTCCCGCTTCCAGCCAGAAATCTGCCTCACTCTATACAATATCTGCTAACTTGGATAATGATCTCCTCCCCACTCTCCACTTTTCGTGACAGCTTTTGGATCGCAGCAAAAAAAGGGTAACCATGAAGATAGGAATTCTCATAGATTATTTGATACCAGGCGGTGTCCAACTTACTGCTATTGAACAAACCAAAGAACTCAACAAACTTGGTCATTCAGCCCAACTCCTTATCTTAACTCGAAAAAAAAGCCGCCATCATCTAAGTTTAGTAAAAGCGACTTCACATACTTTCTTATCCGACAAACTTCCAGATCCACTAAAAACTCCCAACAGTTTTCCCTTTTTCTCCTTCTTCTCCACAGCTCACCTCATCACCCCATTTTTTGCAACCCGCTTAATCAAAAAAAAAGAATTCGATATAATCCTTTCTCACGGCACTTCAACTTGCTTCACCGCTCAAGCAATACTAAAAAAGAGAAACATACCCTATATTGCCGTCATCCATGATCCCATTCCATACATTCTCACCAAAGCATATGTCAAAACTCCCCTATCCAATCTCTTTCCAATACTCTTTCCGCTGGCTCATTTCTTTGAAAAACAAATTGGAACAACCGCCCAACAAATAGTTATCGATTCCACTTTCCACGCTAACAGAATAAAAAAAACTTATGGTCAAAAACCACACATTCTTCCCTTGGCTGGAAAACCATTGAAAAATATACCAAACCGTCGAGGTAATCAACTCCTAGCTATCAGCCGTTGGCAAAAAGAAAAAACCCCCCAACTCCTGCTTCAAATACTCAAAGCACTACCCAAAGCAAAACTAACCATTGCCGGAAATTGGTCAAACCTTAACGACCTCTTCAAGTTTAAACAACAAGCCAACCATCTTGGAGTCAGTAAAAGACTCACAGTGATCGAAAAGTTTGATACCAAACAACTAAAAAAACTCTTCAAGCAAGCCAGAGTCTGGATTCATCCGAACAGTGAAGCGTTTGGAATGGGAGGCATAGAAGCTGCAAGTCACGGCGCCCCCATCATCATGCCGCAAGATTCCGGGGTTGCATCACTCTTTGAGCATGGGCTACATGGTTTTTTCCCAAAAAACCCATCCCTTGAAGACTATCTTCCATTCATAACTAAACTTATAAACAACGAACGTCTTGCCTGGAAAATGGGCCATTCAGCCTGGAAAAAGGTGAAGCAAAACTACACCTGGAAACACCACACGACCGGATTGTTAAAAATTATCAACACCAGTTCATGAAAAAGAAAGACCTCTTAGCCCTGGAGTTAGGACACTTATCAGCAGATGCGGTTAGTGGTGGTGACACGCTACTCCGCCAACTCATACCCTTCATGACAAAAGACTATAACATCACTGTCCTCATACCAAATATCGCTGCAAACCACTGGAAAAAGATAAAAAAAACGAATTCTATAAAACTTCTTGAGCTCTCACCCGATCCACTTGTATTACACGACAACTTTTCATACTTCATTTCTTACATCTATCGAATGACAAAAGCATCTGATACCCTAAAAGGTT
Organism: Candidatus Chisholmbacteria bacterium; assembly: GCA_963704905.1. Lineage (GTDB taxonomy): Bacteria > Patescibacteriota > Microgenomatia > UBA1400 > Chisholmbacteraceae > CAVPHZ01. The sequence continues at coordinate 658,582 of CAVPHZ010000001.1, read as the reverse complement.
TTCAAACCGACCTAATTCTCAGCACCAACAACATTATTACTGACATCCTTCCAGCGTTCTTGTTTAAAATGAACCATCCATCCATCAAGTGGATTGTACGTATACATCATCTCTCTCCACTCCCCCATAGACGTGCAGGCAATCTGTTTTCAAACACCGCTGCCTACATTCTTCAACAACTTAGCCTAGATATGATTAAAAGAAAGGCCGATGCGGTCATTGCTCTTAATGAACCACTAAATCAAACACTGCTAAAAATGAATTTTGATACAAGAAAGGTAAAAACCATCGGAGCAGGTATCAATCTTAAGAAAATCAAAAGTCATAAAGTTAAAAAGTACTACGATTACGATGCGGTTTTTCTTGGCAGACTTCACTTTGCTAAAGGAGTTTTCGATCTTCCAGAAATCTGGAAACGAGTAATAGAAAAATATTCGAGAGCCAAGTTAGCAGTTATTGGCGAAGCTCGAACACAGACAAAGGAAAAGTTTAAATCATTGATAAAGGAAAAAAAGCTAGAGAAGAATATCGATATTCTAGGCTTTGTTTCAGAAACTAAGCTCTATGATATTCTAAAGTCCTCCAAACTATTCCTCATGACCGATCTCGAAGCTGGTTTCAGCCTCGCCACCGCCGAAGCTATGGCTTGCGGCCTACCAATCGTTGCCTACCAAAACCCCATCTTCGGTTCAGTCTTCAAAAAAGGATTCGTCACAGTCCCATTAAAAAACACCACAGAGTTTTCTCGCCAAATTTCAAGATATTTAAAAGATAATAAGTCAAGAAAGAAACTCGCTATCCAAGCACAATCTCAAGCGGAAGAGTTTGACATAAATAAAATTGGAAACAAATTCAGAAATCTATTGCGACAGAATTACTCATAATCATCATCCTTCTGCCACCAACGACGAAGAATTCTTCTGATAACCGCTTTAACAGCCAGCGTTGCCCGAGTTAGCACCCCACCATTAAACACAATTGCATCCAGAAGATACAAAACAATCACTGCGCTCACTATCATGATTCGCTTAACGCTTGGATCCCCATGATAGCTAAATCGAACCTCTGCCTCACCAGTCTCAGGAACACGTACGTACATAAACCCCGGGGATGTCGGCCCAACCAAATGGATTGTTGCATTCTGTGTCTTCCCGCCCGACTGTACCCGGGCTGTCCATCCAGGAAATGCTTGTTCTTTAAACAGCACAGCCTTTGCTCCGTTCGTCTTTACTACAACTTCCTGAGGTGATATCCAATCAACCTCCGCATCAGGACGAACAAGTTGTTTATTCACACCAAAAAGATCAAAAAGAATATTTCTGAAGAACTGCGCTTCTTGTTCGTTATAGTCGCGAATAATATGATATGGAAGATTAAATCCACTCCAAATTACTTCACCACCCAATTCACTACTCTTCACCACTACTGGAATGCTCCGATGCCGTAAAATTACCTCTGCTCCATCTGCAATATCTCCACTTTCTAGAGGGTGAGAAATATTCCACGGTTCACCATCGAAATCCAGCGGAGAAAACTCATTAAAATCAACACCCTTCGTTAATTCACTTTCATTTGCCTCAATCTGCCAATCACGACCCAAATCCTCACGTTTCGTGCGCAATAGTGGAAATATTCCAGGCAATTGAGTTGGAAATCGGTCAGGAAGATTAACGGAGTCTGACTCCTTCACCTCTGCACCAGTATCAACAAATACGCTCCCACCATTTTTTACGAATCCATCTATCGCAGCCCATGCTTTGCTGTGCTTTCGATAGTCATACTCATAAAGAATCACCCCATCAAAACCGGTAAGATCTGAAAGCTCAACATCATCAATGTTTTGGGGTCCTTTAACCAGAATCATTTTCTGAGAATTAAGGTTTTCCATGCCCAACACACGCATCAAGGTGTCATACGCAACCTCTGATCCGATCAAAAGCACTGCTGGAACCCGGCTTGCAGAAGCAATTGGCGAAGTTAAGCTCTTCTTAACACGATAGTAATTGAGTGTTTGCCTCCCCTTCTCATCCCACTCTTCCTTTCCACTGTACGTTTCATACCGCTTTAGATACCCAGACGATGTCGCCGAGTCCCGTTTATTAACAAATTCATCGCTCGTTACATGCTCTGCAAATGCCGAATTTCCAGTACTTGAATGATTGCCTTCTAAATACCGAACTGCATACCAGTCAAATAAGAATTTCGTGTTGTTCTTAACAACACCTTCCGGAACTTCCCAATCGACCTCTAGACTGCTACGATGGCTTTCCGAACCAGGACTCATCACCGAGTCCAGCCAAAATAATCCCCAGCGCTCAGCAGTATTAAGCGGGGGATCAATGTATCCCCTTGCAAGAGGCATATCATAGAGCGAGTTCCACCAAATGTTGACAGTAGCGTCAATGGTGTAAAGACGCACGTTTCGATCATTCGGATCAATCCATGATGGGAGGAGAATGTCTTTCATCTCCTCAAGCTCTTCATCAGAGGTAAGAATATTTAAGCGGTCAGGAAAAGCGCTTGATGCAATACCTCGAGAGTCAATATCCTCAAATGTTGATGTTGAAAAAATCTGAAGTGCATACACGCCAGCCACAAGAATTACAATATTTACCAGCACCACGGACAAGATACCAATGATTCCCTTCTTTTTCGCAAGGACACCAAAACGTTCACTAATCGCCTCTCTTACCCCACCACCCATCCAGGCAACAAATAACGAAAATACTACTGGTACGGCCCAAAATGTACGATACCAACCTCCGTGGAAGAATGGGATTCCAAATGCATAGAGACTGATATAACCCACGAGATACGCAGCTAGAACAAAACCCGGGAGAATCCAAAATAATCGAACCTTTTTCTTCCGTAAAATAATCGTAACTACAAACAAAAGAGCAAAAACCGAACCGAATGCAAATATCGTAAAATTCGTTTGTGAGATGATAGAGTAAAGCTGATTTCGTGCAAACTCTGCCTCAGCCGTAGAACCTTCAGCAGCAACATTAAGCTCCGTATTATATGGATTCATTCCCAGGTCACCTAGAAGAATTTGAAATATTGAAGCAAAACGTCCGAATGTAAAACGTACAACATCACCTAAAAGATAGCGAATTTCAATAAAACTTACTGCAAACACAAGGGTCACATAGATCGTTATATCCTTCAGTTTCTTAAGACTAAACAGTCGCGTTTGCCCATCCATCCAAAATAGGATCAAAACTGCGGCTGTCGGCAACATGTAAATCATTGGCACAATCGGATGGCCAAAAACAGCCACTCCGGTAGTCAAAGCAGACAAGTAAAACCACCGCCGGTTTTTGGTTTGTAAATAGCTTACAAGAAAGAAAATAGCTAACGGATAAAACATCTGGGTTGCAAAAAAGGGTAATGATCCACCCCATACAAGTGCCCCATATGGAGAAACGGAATAAACAACCGCCAACGCTAAGACTAAAGCTAACGCCCGAATCTTGCTAATCCTCCAAAAAAGAAGATATGAAAATACTCCATACAGAAAGATGCTCCCAAGCATGTAATACTGAACTGATCGTATCAAGCCATAGGTTTTAACCAGTGGTTGCATGAGATAAAAATGAAGCCCGGGATAATCACTTGCTAGAGGTGCTCCTGAAAACCAAATATCTTTCCATCCAGTAAATCGAAGCACAGAATTATCTCGAAGGTACCGCACATAGGTCACGGTATTATAAAAATCAATTCCCCGTATCGGAAATGTTGACAGATACCACTCAGCAATCGGCTGCCAAACCTTGTACATTACATACACCGCAATAACATGCAAGGTCAATGAAAACACCACCGCAACAATTCTCAAAAGCCTATTCTTTACAAGATGCTGCCGCATTTCTTTTTCCGATGGTACTTGTTCTTCTTTGTTCCTATGTTTCATTGCTCAAATGGTTAGAACCTTAATCATTGATAATTGATCATTGAATTTAATACTCATCCTCTTTTTCCCACCATTTCGAAACTTTTTTCATTCCTTTCAAAACAATCGGGGTCATTCTTCTCGAAAACATCCTCCCATCCAAGATTGAATACTCGACGACAATAATCATAGTTATGATACTCAAGAGACTATAAAAGTACTCACTCGTAACCTTCCCGTAGGTAAAATGAACAGTGAACTGATCATCTCCGACTTCCTCTGGTATAAAGACATAACTGTACCCGTGAAACGTTGGTCCTGTCTTATAAATGGTAAGTTTCCCGCGTTTGTTCGGAGAGTCCAGCTTTGCATTCCAAGAATACACTTGTTCACGAAAAAGTACTCCCCGAGCCGGTTTTGATGTGATACTTGCTTGCTGGGGCGATTTCCGTTCAACTGAATAATCTTCGGGAATTGACGTTGATTCCAATGATACTAACTGCTCCAAAATCTCAGAAATAAACAGTCCCTCCATTGCACTTTTATGAACCATGGCATGATATGGCAAATTCATTCCACTCCAAAAAACCACACCATCTCCAAGTGTCTGCTTGAGAAGGAGTGGAATATTTTGATGACGCAGAATCACTTCAGCATCCTCTCGCAATGAATCCTCACTCACGGGTAATGAAAATTCCCAAGGCTCTCCATCAATCGTGGGTGGGCCAAACAGCTCCTCATCTATTCGAGAAAATACCTCCTCATCCTCGACAGTCAAGTTCCACTCATCACCAATTGTATCTTTCTTTGTTTCAGATAAAGGAAAGACGGAAGGCAACTCAGCATTAGGATACGAATCAGATTGAATATTCGTCTCACGCACAGTACTCCCAGTCTCAATAAACAACTTTCCACCTTCTCTCACCCATGCATCCAAAAGCTTCCATGCTTTCCCATGATTCTTGTAACGATACCCATAAAGTACAACAGCATCAAATTGACGAAGCTCGTCCAAGCTGAGGGAATCTATTGGATCAGTAATTTTCAACGGAATAATCTTTTTTGAATTGAGATTATTCGTTCCCAGATTTCGAAAAAACGTCTCATACGAATTATCATCTCCAACTACAGCAATAACAGATGCGTTCGTCGGATGTAATATAGGTGAGCTGAACTCATCCTTTAGTTCGTAGTACTGAAGGAATTGTTTCCCCTGGTAGACAAACTCTACATCAAGATTCTTCCACTCCTTCGCTGGAAGTTTAATAAATAACCCTGGCTCAGGGAATTCGAGGCTTTGTATCAAAGAAGTATCCTTCCCTTCGATAGTTGCTGCCCAACCTTCAATGGTTTCTTGAGCTAAGAAAATACCGTTTGCATCTCCATGAACTGATACGGAAAGATGACCTGGTGCCTTCGAATCCACTTCATATTCTGGCTGCATTCGCGATTGAAAATCATACAGTGACAGCAACATATTTGATAAAAACAACCGCTCGTTATAATTCTGGTATTGTTCTGCATGCACACCAAGATTAAGCCCGCTCCATATAATTCTGCCTTCACCAAACCGCTTCTCCGCAGCAACCGGTATTCCGTGATTGCGTATCAAAACAGTAGCTCCACGATCAACTGCCTTTTCATCAGCAAAAGATACTTCCCATGGAGCATTGTCTTCAGAGCCTTCAGTACTTAAACTCAATGGTGGAGCAAACTGATCTACGCTCACACCCTCAAGAAAACTTTTCCTCTCCACAGTGAGATCCCAATCATCTCCAAAGCTATCCTTTTCAGTTGCAAGAACAGGAAACAGAGAAGGTAATGCTCTTCCTTTGGCAAGCACTGATGCAAAAGACTGCCCTCGTAAACTGTCAGACTCGTATACCCCTCCACCTGTCTCAATAAACACATTTTTTCCACTAGAAAGAAAGTCAGCTACAACAGCATACGCTTGATCTTGATTACTATAATCTCGATAAGCATAATCATAGAGAATCAAACCATCATATTTTTGCAATCCTTTCGTAGACAATCGATCAATGTAATCAGGGCCACGAATAATTACAAAGTCTGGATTCGTAGCAGAAGTACGCAGAGCCTCAACAGTTGCTCTATACGCAGGTTCATTTCCCACAAATAGCAGTTGTGGTTTGTTTATTGCTCGTAATGGAACTGGTTCATGATCGAGATAATATGAAAAAAAGCGTTTCTTATCTGGATACCAAAGTCGTTCTTCTTTAGAAAAAAGATCAGCACTCTGTAAGTATGAAGAAAGTGGAGCAAAAGAATCACTCGAATGTCCTGCTTCGATGTATTTAATTCCAAACCAATCGAGTAAAAACAGTGCATTCTGAAGTGCAATATCTTCTGGCACTTCAAATTCTGTTACGAGTTGATCAGCCTTCATGGCAATGTCTAACCAGAAGTATCCACCCCGTCGTTCAGTTCCAATGGGTGGATCAATATAACCACGTTGAACTGGCATATCAAACATCGTATTCCACCAGATATTCACCTGTGCATCTGCTTCATATAATCGAAATTCTCGATTATTTGCTTCAAGCCACCCTGGAACAAGCTGCTCCTTAAGTTGATCTGTTTGATGCTCTCGAAATAAAAAGTTCAAAGGTGCCGGAAAAGCGCTACTCTGTACGCTGTAGGCTAAATCAAGATTATCAATGTTTTCAAAAAAATTTCTTGGACTCTGAATAAACACCCAGATTGTCACTCCAATAAAGATTACTGATCCGAAAATAAGAATACTTCTCCGCGGAGATTTTGATACAAACCTCTTCACCGCTTGTTGAACAACACTCCACTCCCAAGAAATGAACATTCCAAAAAAAAGTGGAAATGACCAGAATACTCGATACCATCCTCCATGAAAAAATGATATTCCTCTGGAATATAGCCAGATGTAAAAGACAAAATACAAACTGAGAATCCCATACGGCACCATTCGCAATAACTGCTTTTTACTTTTCGAAATAAGAATAAGTACAAGTGCGACGATCAGCAACACTCCCATCATGACAAAAAAAGCAGGGTGAATTTCTTTAAAAAGTAAATAAATTCGCTCATGCTGTACTTTTAAAATAGCGAGTTGTGTTGCGGAAAGTCCTACCCCTATGCTCACATTTCCCTCAGTAATTTGAGCAGGAACAAAAGAAGGGAGCTTCGAACCGAAAAACGACAGCATGTAGTTAACTATCCACAATGGAAGCAACAGCAAACTTACTCCTGTTCTTCCATACATTTCAAAATACCCAACAAATGCAGCGAGTCCGGAAAATAGCGCAAAAATCTTTATCTTTTTCTTCGATAAAAATGGTATTGCTTTATCGGACCATAACGCTAACAGTAAAAACACCGCTGGAAGAATATAGACAATTGCGATCTGAGGATGACCAAAAAGACTCAACCCGGTCAAAGCTCCGGATAACACTAACGATCGTTTATCTTTTTGCTGAAGGAATCGGACAAACAAAAATAGAACTAGAGGAAGAAACGTCTGCGTACCAAAGTAAGGTAACGAACCTCCCCATACGAGGGCGCCATAAGTCCCAATAGAAAATACCGCCAGCACGACCAAAAAGCTCGAAAGATATCGACTCCTAGATATTTCAGAAAAGAGAAGGTACATAAACAAGAAAAATAAAAGAAGCTGCACTAACATATAAGCTTGTACAGCTGTAACAGCTCCAAAGTAATGGACAAACGGAGCAATAAGATAGGCATGAAGCGTTGGATACTCCCCAACCAGAGGGTGGCCAGACCACCAGATATATTTCCATGCAAATAAGCGAGGGACATAATTTTTCGATAGATAAGTCACATAGGTAGCAGTATTAAAAAGATCAACACCAAGGGCTGGAGAGTGAGTAAAATACCAACGGGCAACAATTGACCACGCAAAAATAACGATAGCCACTGGTGGCATGTGAAGAGCCAAAGAAAAAAGTCTATTTAAAACTGTATTCTTTACCTTCTTCTTTCGAGTATTTTTCATAGGCAGAATTACCTCAATTAGGAGAGAACGTCTCAACTAGAATAACACAAATTGGAGTTCTCTACGCTGAAACAAGAATGTGAATCAACTGACGATACTGCTTCCCGACAACATCCCAACTATACTTCTCCGCCTGTTTTCTTGGATTTTGGCCAAATTGCTTTCGAACAACCTCTTGCAACACCTCAGAATATTCAATAAATCTCCTAGAAGAAAAATACTCTCCAGCCTTTCCTAAAATGGACCTTCCACTCTCATCATCAGGTGCAACAACTGGTAAATTGCTTGCCATTGACTCAAGATACACAATTCCAAACAGCCCATCCTTAGATGCAAGCGTAAAAACATCCGCAACCGCATAGTAGCGAACAACTTCCCGATGAGGAACTTTTTTCAAAAGAAATCGACCCTTCTAAATCTGTTAAGACCATCTCTGAAAGGTTTATGACCAAACACAATCGGTCAAATATCAAATGCCAAGTGATCAAGCGGATGAATTTGCTAAGATACACATATCCATCAACCACCAAACAACGGGGAACTTATCGATGAAATGCTACGGAATTTTACCAATGGCTGGAAAAGGTTCGAGATTGCAGCCAATTGCTTTTTCAAAAGAGCTCTATCCAGTGGCATACAAGAATCGCCACTATGCAATTTCGGAGTTTTCTATACGCGCGCTGCAACACGCCAAGGTGGATGAAATTAAACTCGTCATCCATCCGGAGAAAATCGATATCGTAAAAAAATACGCTACTTACAATGCAAACATCAGCATGGTTTTCTACAACTCCCCCTCCCTCCCCGAATCTTGCCTCTATCCAATCTCAAATCTCAACGACAATGACATCTGTTTATTTGGACTACCAGATACAATCTTCTCTCCACTTGCAAGCTTTGTAAGACTTAAAAGGCAACTCCTCCATGGTGCCGATATCTGTTTAGGGGTGTTTAAGGTGCCCGACGGAAGTAGATATGATAGCGTACGCATTGATCAAGCTGGACGGGTACGAGGAGTGTTAGTAAAAAAGTCCCCCCCGCTCAGCAATTGGATTTGGGGAATATGGGGGGCAAATGTAGCTACTCTCAAAAAGCTTAAAAAACACATAATGAGCCAAAAAACTAGAGGAGATCGGCTCCTTGGAGTTGGTTTCAATGTATTAGCAAAAGAGGGAAAGGTCAATTTCAAAGCAGTGAAGCTGAGCTCAAACTATTTTGATGTCGGAACCATGGACGCCGTTATTAAGGTAAACAGCGTCATCAATAACTTCAAACTATAGTGGCCAGCTCAACCAACACACTACGCAGAAGTAAGTTCATAAAAAAGCTTCCGATACTCCTTGCCAACCCGATCCCAACTAAACTTCTCCGCCTGTCTCCTTGGCAAAGAACCAAAGTTCTTCCCAAGTGCTTTCCCTAAAGCCTTGACGTAAGAATTATCATCCCCAGGTGGGTACAAAAACCCAGCCCGAGAAATAATATATCGTCGCGTTGAATCATCAGGAGCAACAACCGGAAGATTCGACGCTAACGCCTCAAGGTAAACAATACCAAACGGTTCTTCCCGCGAAGGCAATGTAAAAACATCAGCCGCAGCATAATAACCAGCAATATCCGCATGCTTGACCCTACGCAAAAGAAATCGCTGCTTCCCCAACAACTTTAAGCCATCTTTCTCAAGATTCCTCCGCAGTGGCCCATCACCAAGAATTACCAAACTACCCTCTGATAACTTAGAAACAGCTCGTATCGCCAACTCATGTCTTTTCGAGGGAATCAGTGCCCCAACACAAAGTACAATTGGTCTCCGAATCTGTAAATCAACCGGTTTCACTCGAGGTGAAAAATGCACAAGATCCACAGCGTTTGGAATCAATTGCACCTTCACATCTCTCGGGTATTCTCGAATAAACTTCATATTCTCAGGGGTGGTTGCAACATATACATCCGGCTTCTGTCGCACAATCAGCGGTTCCTTGCCTCCCGCACTTCGGTAAATAAAAGGCGTTCCTTTCATTGCTCGTATTATTCTGCAAACCATCGCTCCCCATACTCCATTTTGAGGAAACAAAAGGTCATGCGTTCCAAATAACAGCTTTGGTAAAACAGAGAGACTAAAACTCAACATCTCAACACTCTGAGGATCCAAATAATACCTATCCATCAACTTTTTTGCAGCTGGAAAAGTACGATATATACTCTGAAGAAAACCTTTGGACTCAGGCACAGCAAATACCTTCTCCGTGTCTTCATGGGTTTTAACCCGAGAGTAAACAGTAAATTCAAAATCCCCCTTTAAATGACCTGCCAATCCAGAGGTAAAATTCTCCACTCCCCGCTCAACTAATCCATATCTTGGCACAAGAATTGCAATTTTTGGTCTCTTTTTGCTATTCGTAGCATTCATATATTCTTTTCTTGACGCGACTGAAAGGTTATAAATATCATTCGTGTCATCCGTGCCTAACCCGCCGAAATGGAAGAGTCTGCCTGGTTCATGCTCTGCCTGGTTCATGCGTTGATCCAGACGCATCAGGACTATGTCTTTCTCCCAACCACAAACAAAGTTGGTCCATAATATAGATACGGTACAATCCCAATTCTTCCAAGAAATTCAAACCACTTCCGAAATATCTTCAAAATCAATTGTTGAAGCGAAACTCCTCGCAGATCATCCCAGCTGGATTCGCTTCTCCGCTCAAGTCCAGACGAATACTCAAGAATCTCCACACCATTCCTACGTAAAAAAGGAAGCAATGTCTGAACATACGGCTCTACAGTAGTATCCCAATCTTGCTCCCATCTCCCCTCAACAATCGCTTTCGGCTGAACTTTCATCCAACCCAAGCTTCGTGGCTCAACAACCACAGCTCCATGACTCTTAAAAAATATCCTCATTGCTCTGCTAAAAAGTGTCATTCGAGGAGGAGGACTGGAAGCAGACGGATGAAAAGGAGAGCCATAATTAGGACAGACAATAATCATTGTTCCACCCCGAGCTAACAATCGAATCATCTCCAATATTGCCATTTTGGGATCATCAACATGTTCTAAAGCATAAGAACTATACACCAAATCAAAAAGCCCGCCTTTCACTGCAACCCGTTCCACATCTCCAACAAATAAAGATACATTCACCTTCCTTCCAAGGCGTTTTCTTGCTGCTTGAATCGCTCGACTCGAGAGATCAACTCCACAAAATCTCGCATCCTTCCTCCAAAGGTGGAAAAGAACCCTACCATCACCGCAAGCGCAATCGAGAATAAGAGATGCTCTCTTCGAATACTCCAATAACCTCAAGTGACCCAGATTACTCGAAAGTTGTTTCTGAATTTCTTTCTCACTAGCCCGTGCGTAACTAGGCTTCTCCCAGATAGTAGAGAGCAGCTTCTTCTTGAAAAAACCACCATGCATACAACAATCCGAAATGACTAGACGAAATAATCCCCGTTCCTAATGCAGATTGTTTCAATGGACCGTGAGTGTAAAAAAACATTTTCTAAAAAGAAAATACTCATCTCTCTGCTAATCCGTCTCCAACTCCTCATATATAACAATATAATAGTATATAGTAATAGATAATATTACAAAGAATGTAGCACTAATATATCAGTAATAAATAAAAGCTCACTTATAATGCGCTCTTCCCAATCTCTGCTCAACAAGTCCTATCCACACTCCAAAATCCACCACGATCTTGAATGGAATAAACCAGGGTAAACGCCTCCTAAAAGCCTCCCAAACGCCCCTCCGGAGCGAGTTGGGCAATGAATAAATCAGAAACGATCGCCAACGCGCACTGATAACCTCACCCCTCCCCATCCACCGCGATGATATGAAAACTTCCCACAAAGACGAAGGATTGTAGTGATAACACACCGCACCTTCAGCCGCTTTGGCTCGGATATCAGGCAATTGCTCCAAAACTGTTACATCCCCACCATAACCCGTATCGAGATAACCTTGAGTTTCAAAAAACACATCTCGAGTAATCGCCCGGAAATTCGTCGTCTCGTCAGGCATGTTCGGATCAATGTGAAGGTCTTGAGGTAAATAACTGTTAACACTCCAGCACCTAGACCAAACATTAGCAGAATCCGCCACATACTCTTCTCTGGTGAACGTGGCCTTTGCTTTCCTTTTTATGATGGGTGCAACTAATTTCTTGAGATAATGCTTATCAAAGCGCATGTCTCCATCAACAAATATCAAAATATCCCCAAAGGAGCGTCTGGCTCCTAAATTCCTAGCCACGGCAGATCCCTGATGCGTCTGTTGAAACACTTGAAACCGAAACTTTGGTGTTTCAAACTCAGACAGAATCTTCACAGTCCTATCAGTAGAACCATCATCTACAACGATCACCTCATCAGGGAGAAGTGACTGCTTACATATCGAGGAGAGACACACACCAATGTACTTTTCTTCATTGTAAACCGGAATGATAACCGATAGTTTTTTCCTCATGTTGTAAACCGAAGTGTTCGCTCTCCAAATTTACCTCTGTAATAATCTATGATACCCAAAGCAACTGAGAGATGCTCCTTCTTCTCTTTCTGTCGCAATACTGAGAGCAACAAAGACGAACCAAAAAACCGAGCGTTTCTCAAGTGTTCTGCAACTGAAAACGCTCGCAGAGTACTTTGAAAGAGAAGTTTGTTTCGAGAAAGATAATAAATCGTCTGTGGACTGGAAGGGCCACTTAACTTGCTCCCCATATGCCAAATTTTCGCACCAGCTGCAAGATAGCACTTCAAGCCTGCAGCTCGGAGGCGAAAAAAGAAATCATTGTCTTCATAATAAATGAAAAATCGCTCGTTCAACGGCCCAATCCGCATATACACATCCCTCGGAACTAACACGGTAATGAAAATGCAGGCATCGACGAGTTCAACTTGATCATATTGTCCGGTATCTTTTTCCCCTCTCCCAACTGACTCAATCTCAAGAGACGAAAGATCCATCTTCCCCCAAGCTTTCTCGATGAGACTTCGATCGTGGTAGGTAAAAGCCATAGGCCCTACCGCTCCAACATCCGACTGCATCTGAGCAGTCTGCACTAAATACTTCAATACTGATCGATCAGCAACAATGTCATTATTAATCAGTAACAAATAATCAGCTTTGGAAATCTGTGCGCCTCTATTAAGAGCCCCTGCTAATCCATATCCTCGTTCTAGTGCTAAAACCTTTACCCAAGGGAAACGCGTCTTGACAAACTCAACAGAATCATCAGAGGAGTGATTATCAACCATGATTGTCTCAACCTTATTCTTTGGATAGGCCATTGCTTTAAGAGAAGTCAGGCACTCTTCAACTACCGCTCTACCATTATAATTAGGCATAATAATAGACACAGTCGGAATTCGTGATGATTTCATTTTAGACCTACCATTACTACTCGATCTAATAAATGCTTACGAACCTGCATTTGCGTACTCCAATCACTTGACTAATGAGATTAATATCATACCGAACTTGTATAACATGAACTTACCAAAAACATGCTTGCCAAGAAAGAAGAAAAAGTCGAATGCACGTTTACAAAAAAGCATGGTATATATGGGTAACACATAAGCATGAACCATAGAAAAGTGAAAACCAAGAAAACATACTACTCAAATTCCTCAGGGGTCTTCGGAGTAACAGCAATATTGTATTTCATGGTCGGCACACTCGCAAACCTTATGGGATGGCAACATCAAGACAAAGCCTGGCTAGTAGCCCTCTCTCACTACCTACCCACATTTGATCCCTGGTCACACCTACGCATTATTTCGATAGCGCCACCAAACGGTGCAGGGTACTGCTGTCCTCCACTATTATTATTACTCATCTATCCGTTCGTAATCATCGGGGGAAAACTTGGTTGGTCACAAGAACTCGTTACCCAGGTGTACAGTAGTTCGTTATTTCTAGTGGATATCGCAACCATCTTCCTTATCACCAAGATAATCAAAAAATTCCGTCCAACGTTATCAACCTCAACAATAAACACCGTAATCATCCTGCTCTTCTTCTCTGGCTTCTACCTCTTCACTTCTGGCTTTATGGGTCATCCCGAAACACTGGTAGTATTCTTTTCTCTTCTTGCTATTCAGACGCTTGATATCCATCGCTACTGGCTGGCTGGTTTACTCTTTGGCATTGCGTTTGCTGCAAAGCAATCTGCAATCTTTATTTTTCTCCCAATTTGGATGCTGTTAGCCAACCGAAATCTAAACAATTCGATAAGACTAGGAATAGCAACATCCCTCACCTTCCTTGCATTTGTAGCTCCCTTTTTCTTGATATATCCAAGAGAAACTTGGTACGGAATCATTGGCTACACTCAGCAAATGATCATTCGCGGTCCGAGCCTCTGGTGGTTTATCGATGCAATATCCAGAAGAGTATTACTCATAAACACTTTCTCAGAACCACTAACAATATTGGCAAATACGATACTGCTAGCAACCATCACCACTTTGTCAATACTCTACATCAAGCTCAGAAAAGGAACGTCTGATAAACTAGAGATCTACGGCCTTACCACACTCATACTCCTTGCATCGAATATCCTCAGCAAATGGGTATTCTTCCGACACCATCTTCCAGGTTTCGTCTTCCTCATGCTGTGGGATACCTTACGAAGAAAAAATCACTTTCCAGCTTTCGCAACAACCTATGCATTCCTCATCTTCGTATCATTCTTTATCTACAATCCACTCTGGGAGTTTGCAGTACTAAGCATTAATATCATCGCCTTCGCAGTTGTATTCCATTCGCTTTTTAAAGGTAATAAGCCGAACACCAAGTAAATCACTATCGTAAATAATTTGGACGAAGAAAAAGAAAAATTAGCAGCAATCTAACCTTTCTCAAATGTAAACGTCTTTACCTTCAAAACATTCTCAAAAACCTCTCTCCTTCGAAAAGCGAAAACAAGCACAAGATAGCTAACCCCTCCAATAAACGCATAGAAAAAAAGCTGATAAATATTCTCCACAGGAACCAATCGATGCAAACCATTGACCAATAAACCACTAGCTATTGAAATGATAATATAGGGTAATATATATTTAGATAGCGAAAGAGGTATTCTCCTCTTAAGCCGTCGGATTGGGATAATAAGGATAACAGAAGTAAGCAGCTGACCCCATGCAAATCCTACAAAACCAATCAGAGAAACTAAAGGAACAATCACAAACCACTGACCCAATGACCAATAGAGATTAATATCGCGAACATACTTACTCATACCGAGTCCTAAAAACACTGGCATAAGCACAGTCCAAAGAACCATCACCGCAGAATGAACAAGAAGAAGATACAACACAAGCAGTCCCGGCAACCACTTATCTGAGTAAATCAGATAAGTGATCGGTCTAGCCAAACCTGCAATCAAGGCCATCATTGGAAAAGAAAGAAAGCTTGCCAGGAGCAACCCGCGCTCGATGATCGGAGCGAGCAAACGAGGCTCTTCCTGAAGTCGCGATACGGCAGGAAAAATAATCCGCTGTACTAATTCAGAAACTGCTTGACTTGCAAGAGCCAGTCCACCAGCCCACGAAATCAAACCAACAGCTTCAGTACCAGAATATCCACCTGGGCCAGGAAATTTTCCAATAAACAGAGGTGCTAATGCGCCATTAACTAAACCTATCAGAATATTGATCTGCATTGGCACACCAAACTCGAGCAACCTTCGTAATCGCTTCACAGAAAAAGAAAATCCGATTGACCAAGGAGAAAGAAGAAAAAAAGCAATAAACCCAACGATGCGTCCAATAACAGCCCCAAAAACAAAACTTTCTAAGCCATAACCTGAGAGAGCAAAGAAAATTGTCATTCCTTGAATAGTTACTATCTCAAGAATTTCTCCAATACTGAAGCGCATAAACCGCAACTCTCTCTCAAGAATAAACGAAGACACTCTCCGTAAACCATAAAACAGCAAGCTCACAGCCATGAAGCGGATAAGAAAAGCTCCCTGGTCACCCAGTTGTTCGTGATAAAAAGCAGCAATGAAGGGAGCTGAAAGATAAGCAGCAGAAAACGAAAAAATCCCTAATAAAAGATGAACCGTAAATACTGTCCGCAACTCTGTAAGCGTTGGTCTACTCGACTTTTGCACTAAAGCCTGACCCAAACCCAAATCTGTTGAGACACTAAAAAAAGTCACAATAAAACTGATAATGGTAAACTGTCCGATAATCTCAGGAAAAAACAATCTCGCTAAAACAATGTTTCCCCCTGTAAGAATAAGCTGAAAGACTATCCTCCTCAAACCCAATACAAACACTCCGCTAACCGCTCGCTTCTTCACAAGCACTTCAAAAGCATGAGGTATAACCGGATAGACGCTAGTACTTCTAAGATTATGATTTGCCATAATATTTTTTAACTCATGACTTTTTCCCAAATATGTTTAATCTGCCCAGCCACCACTAGAGTATCATATTGTCGAGTGGCAACAGACCGATTTCTCCTCCCAATGTTTTTTCCCAGTCCCGGTTCTCTGTATAACTTTAAAATCGCATCCGCCAGTCTTGAAAAATGCTGCGGTTGAACAAAAATCCCTCCATCTCGACCAACCGTATCATCCCGTGTTCCACCAGAGAGAGTACCTACAATCGGAAGTCCAGTCGCCATTGCCTCAATGAGTACACCTCCAAATTGCGCATTCCAAACTGACGTAGGTAAGCTAGCATAGACAAACACATCAGCCAACCGAAAAATATCAGGCATATCACGATACGCAATCCCACCAGGAAAGAGTACCGACTTTTCAAGACCTAATTGCACAACCAATTCTCTGTACCTCCCAAGCGTCGGACCTTCCCCAACACACAAAAACCGTACATTCCTCTTCTTGATCATTGAACCTTGGACATTGAAAATTCTCCTGGCAGCAGCCAGGAGATCCTCCCACCCTTTCTCCCAAACCATCCTCCCAATCGAAAGTACAACATAATCATTATTTCCAATTCCCAATTGTTTTCTAAACTTCTGATGTTGAGTTTTTGAGGTATGAATTGGAGTAAAACGATGTGTATCTACACTCTGTGATACAACTGAGATTCGCTCATCAGAGGCTCCCTCTAACAACAACGCCTGCCGAGCCATTTCATTGGCTGCTAGAAAGTGATCAACACCTGCTAGAACCTCTTCCTTGATTCGTTTTCGCCGTGGGTAGCCATCCCCAGTAAAAGGAATATTCTCATACACTGTAAGCGTTACAGCCTCAACGAGTCCCGCCTGCTTCGCCCTCACCGCTTGCAAGCTATAGCCATTTCGTAATTCAACAGCATGCAGAAGTCTCATACCCTGAACTGCTTGAGAGAAATTGAGAAGCCACTGCGTGTCTCCAGCAGTGCTGTACAGAATCGGAATCAGTTTTGGTAGCCAATAGAAATATTGAGCTGGACAAATAAGCTTCTTCACTGGAAACGTTATCCCAGAAACATCATTCCCGGGTCTCGTACTCCCTATCCCAGTCAGATCAAACCACTCCTCCAAAGGTTCATAAATCCGCATTTCCCACTTCGACAACCCAGGACCACGCACAATACCTACTTTTTTTCGACTACCTGCCCTTACGCTGAGGGTTTTATGCTCAGTTCCATTCATAAAAGTTAGTACTCAATAAAAACGTGACTATTAATCATAGATACCCACCTGAAGTGCTAGTCATGATCATCATATTAACACACCAACTACACCAAGTAATACGTCTGTGACAAATAAGCAGACTTAAATATTCCAGCACAGCTATTCAAGAACCAAGCAGAAAAAAAATCAAAAAAATTGCCTCTCCTCCCTTGATAAGCTATACTTCAAAATCAGAATTGGTTATTGAAATTAAGTACTGAATTACACCCTCTGACCGCAACTAATAAAGAGAACATGTAACGAAATCGATATGAAACGATCGCCTGTTCGACGAGGGTTTATACCGAGGAATTAGATCGTATAACTTGAGCGAAATGCTCTCTTGAAAGACCGGTCATTGGGTTAGGCTTTCTTGGTTCCTTGTTTTCCTAAACAAAGAAGGAACAAATAAAATATGAGCAAACCTAAGCAAACAATCATCGTTACCGGAGGTGCAGGCTTCATTGGCAGTCACCTAGTTGATACGCTAATCAACCTCGGCCATAGTGTGATTATTTACGACAATCTCTCCACCGGAAAAAAAGAAAATCTAAATCCCAAGGCAAAATTCGTCAAGACTGATTTAATCGACCCAGTCAAGTTTCCCAAAGCAGATAGCGTCTTTCATCTGGCCGCATTACCAAGAATCGAGCGCTCCTTCGATCATCCCAAGAAAACTCACGACGCCAACGTGACAGCAACAGTCAATGTCCTCAAAGCAACGTCAGATGCAGGGATAAAAAGATTTGTATACAGTTCTTCCTCCTCAGTGTATGGAAAAATTAATAATCAAGATCTCCCTGTTAAAGAAAGCCATCCGTGCAAACCAGAATCACCCTATGCAGCACAAAAGCGCATGTCAGAGATCTACGTCCAAGTACTTGGGAAAATGTATCTGATTGATACAGTCATCCTCCGTTACTTTAACGTCTATGGACCGAGGATGCCCACTACTGGAGCATATAAACTCGTCATTCCTATTTTTCTTGAACAAAAAAAGCAAGGACATCCGCTCACCATCTACGGTGATGGAAAACAAACCCGCGACTTTACCCACGTTACAGATGTAATCACAGCCTCAATACTCGCGGTAAAAAGGAAGAAAAACTTCAAAGGTGAAATCATCAACATCGGCAGTGGACATCCAACCAGCATCAATCAGCTTGCAGATATCATCGGCGGCAAAACAAAACACGTCATCCCCAATCCGCGCGCGCAATGGGAAGAACGCTTCAAATCCGCTGACACTCTAAAAGCAAGAACCATGCTTCATTGGAATTCGCGGGTCACCATTGAACAAGGATTAACATATTTCCTCAAGAGAGAAATGAATAGATCAAAGTAGATCATTGGGGATTGATATCGGTCCATTAATACTCATCCTAGCCTGGAAACGAAACAAAAAACATTTTCCAATTATCTCCAAACTCACAGACTCGTACGAAACCCGACAAGAAAAAGAAGCTTGTTTAGCGGAATCGGACCCGTCACTCGCAATAGAAAATCACGGTCTTCAACCAATCGGCTCTTTTGTACCTGAGTTCGCTTGCTAAGACTACGAGGTAAGTGCCATAAGTTCCATGCAAACGCTCGCGCCACTGCAAATGAAAGAGTGATTTTAGTTCGAAGTAGAAGGATAACCACAGCCAGCGCTCCCATTAGCAGTTGCATAAGTAAAGCGATAGGTAGACGAAGTGCTCCAAGATTAATAAGATACGATTGAAGTCTATTACGCAGTGTAAATTCAACTACACTCGAGGAAGAAAGCTTACCGGTAGATACTCCACCGACATGCATAGCTTTTGCCTGGGGAACAAAAGTCACACGCTTTCCAGCTAACCAAACCCTCCAACAAAGATCAACTTCTTCAAAATATAGAAAGAAGTCTTCATCAAATCCCTTAACCCGATCATAAGTAATCTTTCTTATAATAAATGGTACAGTTGCAGCAAAAATATCGCCATCATTTTCCTGATTTTCCACTTTCTGTCCACTTCCAACCAAAACTCCTGTGTAATTAAACAGTAGTCCCCGTGACTGAATAGTCCTCTGATTCTCTATCCCTGTTTTGGATTCGGTGTAAGCATGCGTTGTTCCTTGTCGCAACTCCAATGAGAGGATCAATCTCAAGCTCCCTTACCAGAGTCTTGACGTAGTTCTTATCAAAAACCATATCTTCATTACAAAAGAGAAGATACCTCCCTCGAGCATCTTGAGCACCTGCATTACAACCGGAACCAAAACCGCGATTCTCATCAACAATGACTACTTTCACCTCAGGAAAGTGCTCTTTAACCAAAGCACTCGCACCATCAACGGAAGCATTGTCAACAACAATGACCTCAAGATTTCCATACGTCTGTTTAAGAAGAGAGGGAATACATTTCATAAGCCACCTCTTATTATTGTAGGTGACAATAATCGCAGATACCTGAGGTAAAGAGCGGTTCATTTTTTACCTGTTTCTCGTTTGTCTGCATCCCTCTTGGCTTTACTAGCTTTTAGTTTCTCAACACCTTTGGCAAATCTTCGAGAAGCCCAACCGTACCAAAAGATGAATCCTATCGTCATAAAGGTTGTAAGATACCCAAGCCAGAGTTGCCAAGTTGTAGAATGAGTAAGTTCAATCTCAAAATCCCCTGGATCAGGATAAAGAACCAAAAATCCTAAAGGATCTTTCCCTGTCTTCACTTTAACTCGTGTACCCTGAGGAGCATTACGACGCATGGCACTCCATCCTGAGTCAGCTGTCATTTGAACCAGTAATACTTCCCCCTCCTCAAGCGAACCTGAAAGAACATAATGGTCATGATCAACCATTTCAAAGCGTGCCTCTGTTTCTGAAGATCGCTCAACCCACCGAACGTATTCTTGTAACGCTTCCTCATCATCTCCTTTCTCTGGTGTTACCAGAGAAATCATCGCATTCTCATCAACCGGTTTTGCAATGGATGGGCGCAGAAGCGGCACTCGATAGATGATATCTCCATTCTTCTCATAGACTTTTTCAAAATCCTCAAACCGCTCTTGATTTTTTATCTCTTTATAAAGCTCTTGAGATTCCGGAGTAGGAATGACAATATATTTGGCATTAATTGCCTTGAGCCAATATCTGGAAATGTCACTATCTTGCCCATTTGCCATCTGATAATGCACATGGTCTGGCCAAGGATGGGTTGCAGCCTGAAACAAACCGCCTCTGTGTTGCCAGACATTTGTAAACCAATTCAAGTAAAAACCATAATTTCCAGGCAGAAATACTCGCTCACCTTTGATTGGATCCACGTTCTTCTCAAGAAGAGTAGCAATTGTTTCCTCTCTCGTTTGACTTAAGTCAACGACAGTATTTGAGACATTGTACGATGTGGTAAGAAACGGTTGGATATAGATAAATGCATATAAACTTACTCCGGCAAGAATTAGAGAAAGAATACGTTCCACAAGTAAAAACCGCCGACCAATGAACTTGAGTGCCCATGCAATTGTTACTCCAACCAGCACTGAGAAAGCCAGATCAACCTGAGTGATATAACGCAAGGCTTGTGGAAGTAGCTCAATCCGCTGATTCGAAAGCTCTGGTGGTGCAGAGGAATAGAAAACATAAACCACAAAAAAGAGAGCTAAGAACCAGATCAAAGATGAAGCAAAACCCCAATCTTTGAGAAGTTTACCGGTTACAAAATAAAGAATCACGACTGCAAGTGCAAAAGCCAACCAACCCCAAGGAAATAGAGATAGGTAAATCGAGGCTGCTCCACCTCCCTCAGCAAAGAAATTCATTATAAATGACAAGTTATACCAAAATGATGCCAAGCCTAGTCCCATCACCAACAGCAAAACCGTCCAAGTAGCTGTGCGAATGTGATCTTTAGACTCTCGAGCAAAATGGACAAATGCTATTGATAAAGCCAAAATCACTGCCCCCAGCATTCCTAAAGCATTGGAAAGAGCTGTGAGTACAAAAAACAGAGATGCCAGAACAAGTAACCAAAACTTCCGCCTCTTTAGAGAAAGCATGAAGAGAGCACCCACCAGAGGTAAAAACACCAGAGATAATGTGTGTGGACCTTCACCCCATCGGATCAAAATTGTAAATCGGCGTGGATCCCAAAATGTAGCTGAAAACCGATCTGCAGCTACTTCTCCATAAACAGAATCCCTCGTTCCAGGCAAGATGAAGTAATAAAGCGTTGGGACCACTGAGTATAGAATTCCGCTGACAAAGCCGCCAATAAACCTTTCAGAGAGCACCCACCCTAAAATAAACACAGAAATCGGAGCCAAAATATAAGCAAATCCAGTGATAAACCGATACGCTTCCCAAAGATGCCAACCAAGAGCGTTGTGAAGTATTGCTTCAAGAAATGGTAACAAAGGTGTATAAAAAAGATGAAATGGAAAACCAAAGTACCAGAACGGTGCCCATGTTTTGTAGCCAAAGTCCACCAAAAATCTCGCCATGGAAACATACGACACCTCAATCGAACCAATATTTGCTGGACCTTCACCGCCAAACCAGCCATGGATAACCATCCAGTTGAGATAGCCAATGACAGCTGCTGCTATAAACCCAACGAGCAATCGACCTAATCTATTGAACAACACAGAAAATCTCTTTACAGTGGGTTTGCTCAATAATGAATTTCGAGGCATGTGACTATTGAACCATCAAAACTTGAGAGACTCAATCCTCTGTAAGACTCAACCTATGTATACACGTTCTCCAATCAAGAACGCCTCAGCACCCACCGATACAAACCGACCAAACCAAGAACTGTTAATCCGCTAATACCATATCCAACAACAGTCGAAAACGTGCTAGACGAAGACCTCACTCGCACAACCTCATAAACTGATGCCTCAATCACACCCTCGTCGAGAAAGTCATCTCCCCTTCTCGAGGAGATCTCAAACGGCACAAGTAAAATAACAGCAATTGAAATAACAATCATCAAAATAACTAGAGAGCGTTGAATCGTCTTACGTTTCTCCATGGATACTGGAAAATACTCTGAAGCTGGAATAACACCAATCATGTCATATACAAATGTACCAACAACTCCCCAGAGAAACGCCAGAGAAAGAAGGAGCTCAGATAGATACCGGCGTTGAGCAGATACAGCAAACGGCGCTAATCCCCCAGCAAACGATATAAGTCCAAAAAGGATTGTCATTCCCAATGCAATAAATAGGGGTTGAAGATGTGCGCGCTTATCAAAAATCAGATATCCAAACGTAGCCAAGACTGGTAACACAACAAATGAGATCGGAATAAGATTATTTACCGCAGCAACAACCGCTCTTCCAGATGTAGAAGTAAAATTAGCTTGAATAAAAGATGGGTTATACCAAAAGGCAGAAAAACCCAAGGCAACAAGTATCACCCATATAAGTCGTATCGCCTTGGTTCTTCCTGAACCGAGAAGCATTTCAGAGAATGTAATTACCGCAAGTATCCCCAGAAGTACAAAAAATCCAAATGGACTGATGAGCGACACCAGCAAAAGAAAAGCACCAGCAATAATAGAAACAATGTATTTTCCCGTCCGTATATATTTTAAATACCACATTACCGCAAGCGGAATAACCGTAAGTGATGCAATATGTGCTCCATCTCCAAGAAGTGTCATAGCTTCCAATCGTGCGCGAAAAATTGGCAGTGAGTATAGGACTGCTGCAAACGCCGCACTCATTCGTCGACCCGTGACATTTCGAACAAGGTAATAAAGTGTAGTTGGACCAAAGATATAAAAACCAAAAAGCATCATCCGAGCAGCCGAATCTATATCAGCTCCAAAACGTCTCACGAAATCGACGGATACTGGAATGAGCGGCGCAGAAAACACGTACGGAAACGGTTGATTAAAATATTGCCATACGAGTACCACGTTCATGGCAACCAGAGATCCCACAAATAGATTCTCTTTCAATTTCAATCGTATAGTATTTTCTTTAGAAACCATCTTGTTTCATTTTTCAATTTTTTGTATTGTACGTTTCATTAGTATAAATCTATCAAATTTTTAGCTTTAATGATGTAATCCTGCTTTAAGTAAATATTAGATAGAACCTGTATTATTTGTTATATTGCTTAGTATTAGATGGTTTTCACGATCATCTAAAATAATCAAACAATGTGTCACATCTACTTCATTCCTGTGCATTAGTATGCAACTTGAGTAATTCATAATTTACATCACTTTTGCCACAACAAAACCAAATTATTAGTCGGTTAAGTGAATTGATTCTTTATGTTATATATTGATATATTATAAAACTTCCTTTAGTCAGGATATCTGTAGGTCAAGACTGAGTCAATAAATGATGATCACAGCCAACTAAATATATTCCGACTCACGATTTTAAATTAAACAATGACCGCATTTTCACTAATACTTCTGTAAGCGATGTTGCTATCCTTTTTTTCCTATTTCCAACATTATCTTCATTGTATTATTTTCAATCCCAGAGGTAATATTGTCTTGTCTATTAACTAGTCAAGTTTAATTGATGGATAGGGACGATATATGAAGTTCAAACTTCAATCAGATAATTATAGAGAGTGCGAACCAGATGTAGTTAGCGTCACAAGCGAACATACTCTTAGATATTGTCGCTAATTTCACGATAGCTTTTCAGGTGGATGATATACATCACTTCTGTGAAAAATGTCTCAGTTATATTTCACCTGATAATCTAGCAATTCTAAAGATATTTATCTAAAATAAAAGTATTGTCTAAGAAGACGTGATACCTGCAATGGGATGAAATACTCACCTGGAAAAAATGATTGACAGTGATGTAATTTCTTTGTATGATACCTACAACGTACTTATATAATGATATGCATAAGTCTACAATAGTATGAAGAAACAACCTGTGAAAATAATCCCTTTTGGCACCAGACAGTGGCTTTCAATCGCAGAAGCAGCAGAATATTTGGGTGTCTCAAAAGACACTCTTAGACGATGGGAAAAAAGGGGAAAGCTAACAGCTCGAAGAACAGTGGGTGGACACCGCAGATATGGTCGAAAACAGCTAGAAAATATACTCAAACAACCAATGGCACAAGTTTTTGAACCAAAACCAAAGTTAGAACAAAAACCAAAAACTATTTCTACCGCAAAGCCAATCTATCAATCTCATATAACACAACCTATTAGGAAACAGACCTTGACAATCACTCCCACTAAGCCAGCTAAAAGCCGTTTTAAAAGCGACATAGCCACTGCAGGCCTGGCTGCAATCATAGCAATACTTCTTATAGCTAGCTTTATCCTCCTTCAAAGAGCCAGAACAAAAGATCTACCAAGCCAGCCTCTCTCACCAATACCACAATCACAAATCACTTCACACACCTCGAGTAGTCTAAGTTAATCTCTCTTAATCTTCATAGTATCACCGCTTAGTTAAGTTTATTTCTATATCCCATATTAAAATCAGACTAAATACCGAATATTAGACGAATAATGCTTCTCCGCCATTCCAAAGACATCCATTACTTACAATTAGTGGCAGAATAAGCGATGCACTAACAATAAATCACAAATCGTTCGAATAGCAGTAATAGAATAAGAGTGATAACATTTACAACAACTATAATCGTCGCACAGCCGCAAAATGAAGAGAAACCTATAATAGTAATCAATAACAACTATCGTTCTAAGCAAAATTTTCAATCTACTTATAGCGCAGTGCGATCAATATCCGAATCTGTACCTACAAAGCTCCTGAACTTGTCTCCAGTATCTTCAATGAAATTCGGCTTACGAAGCAGAATGAAAAAAGCAACAATGGTAAAAGCCATACCGCTTAAAATATCTGGAAATGGTGAATAGCGTAATCGAACTGAAATTGGACCAGAACCGTCGAGCTGTATAAACATCAACCCCAACGGATCTCGGACTAACTTCGCTGGAACGGTACTTTCGATAATTCTCCAGAAAGCTGAATAGGATACAGGTACACTTATACCTTCTCCTGTAGTTGTCGTCGCGAAAATCTCAAACTCTCGCTGGGTGATCCATTCAAAGTTAGCTTGACGATTAAGCTGCTCAACATATTGACGGAGTTGCTCAACATCATCACCCTGTTGTGGAGAAGAAATCGAGAGTAGATTCTGAGAAGCAACTCGAGCAAAGGATGAATTATTATTCTGATAGATGACATTTCCTTCACCTTTACTTGTTGCCTCCCAACCATCCATCTCATCGAATTTCGAAGGATGGCGAAAATCATGATATATTTCATCTGAATCCTGACCGTGAACAACGACGAATTCAACCCCCATCGCCTCAAGCCATAAACGCGTCAAGTCGCTTGTACGACCTTCACGGATTTGAAATGAACCATGTGGCCACCAATCATTCAATGAACCCATTTCACTCCCACCACGCACTTGTGCATATGGAAACCAAGCATTAAACCAAAAAGCCGAACTGCCAGAGAGGTATGCTCGCTCTTCACAGGTTTCACTGGTTTTGCATTCCGACAAAAGTAGCTGCTGCAGTTCAGATCCCACCTGATACTCACTACTCTCAAAAATTGATCCTACCTCACTCATCAGCCCGCTCCCACGTAAAGAAATAGTCTGATAAATAAGCACAATCAATAGAAGCCAGTAGAATAGTAGTCGAAACGATCGACGAATATTTTTTTGCTGGAAAACAACGCCTCCTATTAGAAAGGCTATGCTCAAATCCAATGATCGGCCAAACCGAGTGTAATCTTGCCAAAAATCCGGATCAGCAAAGTATGAAACAAGAGTTACTACCCCAAATATAATGAATCCGAATAAGCCCAGAAGTGTTAGATTTGATAATTTCTTGAGCATCTTCTTACCGATGAGAATGCCAAAAATAATAGGAAGAATGACAACGTATCTCTGCACAATACCTATTGATACAGATAAGAAAGACTTTCCCCCTAACGACGGTGATCCTACCAAGTTAAGTACATAACCAGGAGTAAACCAGAATGAAACCAGGAGACAGCCGAAGAAGATTATAAATATAAATCTTATGCAATACTCTGCAATTTCACTCGTTTCCCTCTGGTGTCGCAAAATGGCAAACATCATTACAACAATCAGCCACAACAGAAGAGGCAATAGGCTTAAAGAATCAATCAGTAACAAAAGTCCAACCAATCCGCTCATAAGTACTGCAGTCCGTAAATTCCAACGCTCAAGGAGTTGTGCTGCAACAAACAGAATAGTGAGAATCACAGCAAATCCGACCGATCGATGACCATCTCCCAAATAGAGAGGGCTGAACAATGACCAACTCGCAAAACCAAATTCACGGGTAATTCCAAATACTTGTGGAAAAAAAAGAAGGCTGGAAGGTAAAGAGAGTGTAAGAAGCGAAACAAACAATGCTTGTGCAATACCTTTAGCCTTCATTGGCTCTCTAACGAACGTTCTTGTTAGTTTATAAATACCACTCACTGATCCAATAACACCTACGACAACAATCAGTCTCCACAACTGAAACATGCGAATGGGCTGATTTACAATGATACGAAAACCGATAGCCAGCAAGTATGGTAACAATGGAGATCCAATATGCTGTCCCGGAATTCCGAGAAACCAAAACCGATTCCAACTTCCTAATCCAAAACCGTTTTGAAGAAATCTCGCTTTCGCAAGCATGAATCCATCAGCAGACCCCATCCACGCAGGTCCTTGAGCATGAATTACTGGCCATAATAGCCAAATAGAAAAGATTGACAGAAAAAGAGGAAAAAGTCTGCTGTGTTTCACGAGGCCATTATATCGAAGTTCGGTTTGAATTCACCTAAAGTAAAAACTCATGCCTTGGGTCGTGCAATCACAACTAATCGCCGCTGATCAAATGTTCCATCGCAAGTGTATAGAGTGAGTTGCTCTTGATCAGTCAGGACAGAATCTACATCAGAAGGTTCAACCTTACGCTTCTCAACAATCTCGTAAAGATATTCCCATCCTCCATGCTCAACTACAATCTCTTCACCAACCTCCACATCATGAAGTGGTGCAAATAAATGCTTCTGATTATGGGCATAAAGGATAACATTCCCTTCTCCAGGTTCATCACTCGTCGAAAGCCAAGCGACTTTATCATCATAAAGCTCCCATACCTTATCACTAATCTTTCCTTCAGCAACAGGCAATTGTAAGTCATGTGCAGGAATTGATAAGAGCACTGGGGATTCCTTCACATGCTTTCTCTCAATAACTCCCTCATTAACAAAAGCTACAAGTGGATTCAAAAACACTTGCGGATCGTTTTCTTTAAAATTTTCAGCCAAAGCTTTGGCAGGTTCAAAGACACGGATGATAACCAATGACGGAATGAGCGCAACAAAAAGAATGAAACTTAACTGGAGAATGAATTCAGTACTCTTCGACATTACTGCGTGCAATTTTAAAACCCGCAGCCACAACCAAAACGCCGACCAAACCTGCCACTACGTATATATAGTCCTCTGCGCCAGTATCCCCAAGTTCCGTTGCACCTCCAAGTACTTCCCCTTCTGTATTCTCTTCTTCAACAACTTCCTCAACTACTTCTTCCTCAACTACCTCTTCTTCCTCAAGCACTTCCTCCTCCTCAACAATCTCTTCCTCCTCAGTGAAGTCTTCCTCTTGAGCAAGAGTGTGTTGAGGTGAATACGCCAACAAAGATAAGAGACTTATAACAGCAAGAAAAACAAAGAAGGTCTTGGGCAGGCTTCTCATAGTTATATAAGTATACACAAAATAACTACAGGACTGTCAAGTAGGAATATAAATAGTTCATAAGTTAAACTACTGACACTTTTTGCTCCAATACAAAAGCATACGAAAACCTTTACCCCGTAAACGACCCAACACAACAATAACAACTTGAGCTTACGGTGACCAGATAACTCAAGCGGAGCTTGAGAAAAGCTCCTCATTGACTACTGATCAACGGGACTATCTTCAAGCACATAGGCATACGAAAACCACCAGAAAAATATCATCCACCCGAGTGCAACAAACATCGCAAAATAATCATGAATAATCATTGCTGCAAACGTATTCCAATAGTACGCAAGCGACGTAATAAGCGCCATTCTAACCAGGTTACTGAGAAATGTTCCCAGCACTCCAAATACTATCACTTGGAGTTTAGAAAACCGTGAATATGGTCCCTGTAATCCTGTAACGAGCGTTAGACCGAGTAACAACAAACTCTGCCAACCCAGACAATTCCACGAAAGTTGAACTGGTAACAACACATTATCAGGTTTTTGCAGAACCATAGAAAAATGCTCAGTATTTGGAGTTACCATGCCGGAAATTCCAACCAGTCTTACAAGAATTGCCACAAGCCTCGACTCAAACGGTACAATGACTTGCTGAAGCCAAACATACCACCCCATTCTGTCAAATAAGTTCGTCAACAGAGACGCAAAAGTCACAAGCATTGGCAGCAATGCGAGTACGATGGAAGTAATTGCCAAAATTCGTTTAAAAACTGTCTTCTGACTCATGATCTCCTCATTTTATATATGGTCAATAAATCTATGCATTCTTACTGATTATGTCTGGTTTCTAACTTTTGCATATGCTTTCTTTTCCCTAAGACGCTTAAGTAACAGTGGTAGTATTGGTGCTACTCCTATAAACAACCACAGTTGCTCAGGAATTAAGATAATATCCCACATTACTGTGTAGGGATCACTAGCTCCTCGGGTCCAAGTTGCGAATATGTGCGTGCCTCCTGAATAATTACTTGAAATATTTGTACTCGTCCCATCAGTTTGCCAAGCTACCTCACTCTGCCAATTCCCTGCAGCTGAACAATCCGCTGGTCCAATTGGCACGTCACATTGACGATAGTAAATATAACCCGTTGCAGTATCTATCCATATTGCATACAGGTCTCCAGCATCATAATCCAATGAGAGCGTTACGTACGCATCATCATTTGAAGCATCAAGATTAACTGCAGATGCATCCCAACTCGGGGTAACTGAATTATTCCAGCGCCGATAGGAAACCTGGTCAGTTGCCTCATCATCAACATACAAAAGATGGACATCGTAATTGGTTGTATCAACCACAGTTGAGAAATTATTAGCTAGACCCGTTGGAACACTATCGATAACGTCTTGGTTTCCTCCACTCAGATTTCCAAGATTCGTAACTTCAATCACCATCCAGGAATTTGAAGATGAGGTGGTAGAGGTTGATGCATTCCGCAGCTCAATATCAATATCAGTTGCACTGCCTGGTAAGCTTGACCAAACATCAGCACTTCGAGATCTTGTGTACTCAACATCACTTGCTGTCCTTTCACCAGCAGGTATATCAAGCCGAGCATAGTAAGCATTGCTCGGGTTATTCGTCTGTATCGTCGTTTCAAAATAGCCAGCGAAATCTCCCCCATCAAAATCTTGAAGATTAAACTCATTATCAAAGTTCTGTGCCGTATACGTACTGTCATTGTCTGTAGCCAGAGTGTTGTTGTACTGATGAATAATCTCTGTTGTTGTTAAACCAGATCCTCCACCATCTTGCTCTAAAACTAGCTTCGCGTTTGCTGCCTGTGTTTCAACTCCCGATTCGTAAGAAAGCTGCACGATGTACTCATCTCCACTTTGCAAATTTCCAGCCGACGCACCAATCGTCAATGCACTGCTCCGCTGCCTATCCCATGTAGTTCCGGAAACGGTTACTGTACTCCCTGATACTGCTTCATTATCTGTGATGTTGTAGAGCCTAGCTTGAGCTGAGGCGGTTGATTCACTTGATGCCAGCGTTGCTTCAAAATAGGTAGTCAGAGAACCAGATGTAAAGTCAGTAGATTCAAACTGATAGATCTTTTGATCACTCACATCTCGCCAATCCGGGAACATCACAGCAAATCCAGTAAAGGCGTCGGTATTTGCTGGGTCTACACAATCCACCCTAGCTGTGTTTTCATTTGTCAATTGGAACGAAGCCTCGGCTCGATCATACGCTTGTCCACCCCCAGAATCTCGAGTCGTTCCCCACACAAACGACCGGTTGACATCAACTCGATCAGTGAGGGTTAAATCCACACCACATGATGTCCAGTCCCCAGTCGATAACGTCTCAACATTCGAACCTGTATCTCCACTTCCCTCTTGCGGAAGCTCGACCACCCAACCTTCAACCTCCATATTTCCATACCCTGATGTCGATCCAGTTCTCGTAGCTCGAACAGTATCAGCATCAATCAGTTCAAGCGTCATGGTATTCGCATCCATCCCCTGGTCATCAGTCGAACTCCCTCGTTGATAACCTAATGCAAATGATCTTGATGTGTCGACGCCTGACCCAGATCTTCCACTGAGATTAGCTGAGTCATCAGTGCTTCCAGCGTCAGGAATCGTCAACCCTGACCATTGCTCAACGTAGGTATCATCCAAGAATTCAACAATGAAAAAATCTACTGTTACATTTGTGCTAGTTGCATTTCTTGAGAGTTGTAAATTAGTAGTCGATGTAAGATTTGGCGAAACATAACGGTCATTATTATCATTCAAACTTGTCCCATCACTTCTCGCAGTCAGAACAACAAATGTCTTATCAAGCCGGACTGCCGTCATCCCTTCTCCACTCGTAAAATTCTCCTGAGTTGAGGCGGTATTAAACGTCTCTGTCCCAGTCTGAACACTGATATTGTCGTACTCAACTACCTGCCACTCTATGAGTAAAGCAGCTGTCCCAGTACTTCCATATCGAGTAAATGTGAGCTGACTGCTCGAAAGCGTGCAGCTAAACGTAATTGAATTTGGTGCCGTATCACCAGATTCTCCAGGACTGCAGATCGCAAATGAACGGCTTATATCGACACTCTGCCCGAGCGTAGCATTAGCACTTGCGCTCCCAGCAGAAATCGTAGTTGCCCCTCTCTGAACTCGCGCCCCAAACATCGCATCATTGTTGCCAAGCTCCACCATACTGACAGTATCGTCAATATCGGTTGCACTCGTTTGCACAATGAGCAATCTCGCTGCTTTTACATAGGCAGTTCCTGCTGTTGCGTCCCGAGTGACTTCGACAGTATATTCATCAGCCGTAGGAGATATCGAACCACTCCGAACTCTTGTATATGTTGAAGATGTACTACTTACAGTCGTCACCGTCGTTGTGCTGGTATCATCAACCAGCGCCACGTCAACCTCAGTATTTCCACCAGTGCAACTATCACAACGGATAATCGCCTCAAAATAGACCGTATCACCAGTGTAATCTGCTGAGTCAAAAGCAACCAACCCCAAACTATTATTGCCAGGCTGATCCGTTCCTGTCGTCGAATATTCCTGATCAATAATGTTGATCTGTTGTTCAATAGTAGGATCACCAACAACTGAGCATAAACTGCCACTATTGTCTTCCCACTTCCCATCGCTATCATCCCACCAGCATCCCTGAAGCGATGTATTGGTCACAAAGGTTGCATACATGTCTTGGTTGTTTAAAGCAACGACATTACCATATACATTAGTGTTGGCTTGATCATCGGTGAGTTGATGCGGCACCCCTGTCCAAGTCCAAGTTGATGGATCGCTGTCAGCAGTCTGCGAACCACCTCCCTCATGAGTGGCAGCAGTGAGATAATGATAATTCGTACCGTCATAATGCCGCGCTCCTACCCAAAGATAATCAGCGCTATCCATACTAAGGTAAGCATACGAGTAAGTATCACTCGCCCCTGTGCCATCAAGGGCAACAGACTCATCCACATCCCATGTTATTGATGAAAGACCAAGCGAACCTTGTCTTACGACAATGTCATTGTTATTGGCTACCGCCAGCCAAACATATTCCGTTGATCCAATCTGATCCCACCACACAGAAAAGTCATTAGTATCATAAGAGAGCGCGGCAACCGTATTCCATGTTCCACCATCATCAGTTGAATAACGAATATCAATTTCACTGCCATTATGTGAGAACAACCAATACCGCGCGTTCACATTGTCAAAAAATGTTTTCCTCTGGAAAGAAAATCCAGTTGCGGTTGGAGACGATGACGTTCCAGTACACTCACCAACCACAATCGTCCAATTAGTATTTCCGCCTCCATTATGAGAGTTATTCGCAGTCATTGGGTTTCCACTTGCATTTGAATCAGTAACCCGAACATAGCTTACGCTTGCTGTAGCAGCGCCAACCAGATTGATATTCCAAGCCGTGCTCGGTGACTGTGACCAGAGATCAATGTAATCAATACAGCTTGTTCCGGCGATAGTGAACACTCCACCGGTAAGAATGGTCTGTGTCTGACTCTGTTCAAACTCTATAGCACCCGACCCGAAGGTTGCCGTGAAGTTATAAAAACTCGAGGTTCCAGACACCTGCTGGGTAGAAGTAACACCAGTAAATGTTACCGTTGAAGCATTAGCGGTAAAACCGCTTGTACCCTCATCATTGATCCAATCCCCTCCTACATCAATATCAAAATTGCTCCCAGTTGTATCCAGCGTATGAGTATCACTCACCCCTCCATCTGTGATTTGTACATCGTTAGTCGCTGTGATATCACTAGCTAAATCAAACGTGTAGGTTAAAGCGTCTGATGCAGTTCCTACCGCTAGGTTATAGAAAGTAGTAGTTCCTGAGCCTCCTATCACTGGCACTGTTGATGTATCAGAGGATTGGACTCGGGTTATCCCCCCCGCTTGACTATACACACCACTCACAGTGATACTCCCTGAGTCTGTAACACTTGAGCTTCCCACGGTTACGTTGCTTGAGGCATTGGAGAACGTCTGTCCAGTGTTCACGGTCACCTGGTTATCTGCTGCCATGTCAGATGAAAGCGTCGTAGTATCAGTCGTCCCATCTCCCAGGTCGAGGGTATAGAAAGTGATGGATCCTGACCCGCCTCCCAGAGTTCCTGTTCCATCAATATCAACCGTTGGTGTTCCTGATGTGTAATCAATACTTCCTGTGGTTGTCGTAGTCAGATCTCCACCATCAATGTTCAGGTTGGCATTCACTCTTAGAGTGGTTCCTGTTCCAACAGAGACATCGTTGTTCACCGTTGTTGCGTTGGCAATGGTGGTAGTTCCTGTTCCTGTTGTTGCTAAGTCATAGAAGGTAATGCTTGGCGTGGTTCCTCCATCAATGGAGCCTGTTGAACTCATGGTCACGGTTGGTGTTCCTGCAGTAGTATTGAGAACTGGGCTGGTTCCACTCATAGTGATATCTCCTCCATTAATGGAAGTATCTCCATTGAGAGTACAGGTGGCTCCCGAGTCAATGATCAGGTCACTAGCAATGGTGTTGGAGGTGGTATCCAGAATGGCAGTGGCACTGTTATCAACTTGCAGGTTCCCACCAGCTCCTTGGGTAGTCACCGTTCCATCAGCGTCAAAGGTGTAACTGTTGTAGATAAACAGTTCATAGCCAGATTCTATGACAAGGGTGTCCGTAGCCAGGTCTTCAGCATCATAGAGCATGTCGGTGCTGTTCTGATCATTGTCATAGGCATCAAGGTCAACAATCGAGATATCGGTTCCTTGTTCATGCCGCAGGGTCACATGATCTTCGTAGAGGCGCAGGTTATCACCAGTAGTGATGTCTCCACCATCACTGATGGTGGTGGTGTTTCCGAAGGTCGCGCCACCGTCAACAAAGAAGGTGAGTTGGTCAGTGGCACTGGCATCCTGGGAAACAATGGTAAACACGCCACTCCCATTGGTGTTCTCACACACCGGTGTTCCACTATTGACCACCGCGCACACAGAGACAGCTGAGAGTGGGGTGGCTTCATCATCATTGGTGTAAGCAATCCCTTCCCAGTTATCAGCACAAGTTCCTCCGCTAATCGTCCAGTTGCTGTTGTTGCCTCCGCTGGTGCTGTTGGTAGCAGAGACAGCTGTGATCGCATTGCTGTCAGTAAGAGTGACATAATCAACACTCACACTTCCTTGAGCATCAACATCCCATTGGTTGCCGCCGGTGGCAGAAGAAAGGGTAATGGGAGTACCGCAGGCAGTACCATTGATAGTCAGTGTCCCAGTAATGATGGTCTGATCAGCACTGTCAAATGCCATAGCCTTACTGGCAGAGGTGACATCAAAGGCACCAAAGGTGGTGTTGCCAGCATACAGAAGAGTAGACGTGTTCCCGGAGTCATTAAACACAATCCGCCCGGAGTTGTGGGTGAAAGTACCATTGTTGGTGAGGTCATCGCCAATGGTCAAAGGATTGGCAGTGTTACTTGATGCGGAAAAACTTCCGAGTGCTGTAATCTCAACATCAGCGCTCACAGTAATCGTAGTATCGTTGGTATTTACCTCAAAAAGATGGGTGAAACTTCCTGAAGGGGCTCCAACTAGCAGATTATTACTAGCAGTGATAGTTCCGGTCTGCGAAGTATAGGTTCTCCCCGTTCCAAGACTAGCACTATTCCCAATCTCCAGATTATAGTAGCCCTCTGCTGCAACATTCGTTGACCCATCCCCAATGTAGTTTACTGTCGAAGTTGACTCGGTAAAACTCGCATTGCTATCCACCACAAACGGCGTCCCTGTTCCAGTCAAAGTGACAGTATCATCCGAGGCGCTCAATGTATGTGTATCAGCTCCTCCAGCATCTTGGATGGTCAGTACATTGCTAACGGTAATATTTCCAGCTGTGGAAAATGTATAGGTTAAATTGTCAGCTGTTGTCGAACCGACATTTAACGTATAGAACGTTGTCGTCCCTCCTCCCCCCAAGAGAGGTGCTGTCGAAGTATCACTTGATGAAACAGTGGTTGTCCCACTGGAACTCTGAGTGAATACTGCATTCAAAGCGACAATAATATCCCCAGAATCAGTCGCCCCACTAGATCCCACAGTCAAATCATTTCCCAAGGCGTCCAATGTATGAATATCACCAACTCCGGGATCAGTAACAATTAAACCGTTTAGCACTTCAATACTTCCTGAGAAATCAACTGTAATTGTAAGCGCGTCTGATGTATTACCTATTATTAAATTATAGAAAGTAGTATCACCTGCACCTCCGAGAATTGGTGCCGTTGAATTATCTGATGAATGTATTGTGGTTGTACCTGAGGTACCTTGAATATAACGAGATCGACTGGGAACAGTAATCGATCCGGAATCAGTAACTGATCCACTCCCTACATCAACATCGTTTCCTTGTACATCAAGATTGTGACTATCTCCAATCCCTGGATCTGTAAGTGTTATGTTATTTGAAACTGTAATATCTCCGGTGGCGTCAAATGTGTAAGTTCGCGCATCAGAAGTAGATCCCAGAGTAAAGTTATAAAATGTTGTCGTTCCAGCTCCTCCTAAAGTTGGAGCAGTCGAACCATCAGAGCTCGTAACTGTCGTCGTCCCTCCACTCTGGTTAAACACTCCACTTGACGCAACGCTGATTGTCCCGCTGTCTGTTACTGATCCGCTCCCAACATTTACAGAGTTACTCCCAACCGTGAATGTCTGATCACTGTTAATAGTAATTTGATTATCTACTGTTATGGTGCTCGCCAGCGTGGTTGTATCACTTGTCCCATCTCCCAAATCAAGATTATAAAACGTAATCGATCCACTTCCTCCGCCAAGTATGCCCGTGCCATCAATATCAATGGTTGGTGTCCCTGATGTATGGTCTATCGATCCGGTGGTTGTCGTAGTTAGATCACCACCGTCAACATTCAAGTTGGCATTCACACGCAAGGTAGTGCCTGCTCCAACTGAGACATCATTATTCACTGTTGCCGTATTACTAATAGTAGTTGTTCCACTCCCGGAAGTAGCCAAATTGTAGAACGCAATCGTTGGCGTCGTTCCCCCTCCGATTGTCCCGGTACTGCTCATGGTCACCGTTGGTGTCCCCGCAGTTGTGTCGACTCTCGGACTCGAGCCGGAAAGCGTGATGTCTCCACCATTCACATCCGTACTACCATTTATATTAAGCCTGGCTCCCCCGTCAATTTCGATATCCCTCCCAATCGTATTCGTGGCTGTATCCAAAAACGCCGTTGCGTTATCGTCGATATGGAAATCTCCACCCGTTGCATTGGTCGTCACCGTTCCATTGGGGTCAAAAACCGTAGACCCGCTTGCTACTCCGCTCTTCAGTTGCACCAACAGCTCATATCCGCTGTTGACAACTAAGGTGTCGGTCGCCGCGTCGGTTGCCGAATAGGGTATATCCGAATCGTCTCCGTTGTCATACACATCCATGTCAATGATGTCCGCAGGATTCGTATCATCGCTGGTCACCGTTACCGCATCGTCATAAAACACGTTATCGCTAGATGGCTTCGTCCCATCAAACCTGGTGACCAGTGCTCCATCAGTTTCCGGTGCCTCCACATCATCAATCCAGACGACCAACCCATCACCGGTAGAGGGAATAACCACCCCAGAAAACGTATACGATCCGTCTGCAGCACTGCAACTGGCTGAATAAGTTGTGGTCAACACCCGAAGTCGCAGTTCAAACGTCGCTCCGCTTCCGTCGCACTCAGTGAGCGCCGTCGAAGTTCCGAAATCATACACAAAACCTGTGACCTCCATGTCAGCACACGCCCCTTCGTTGATCGTCCACCCGGTATTATTCCCTCCATCCTTAGAGTCGTTAGCCGTCATCGCCGTCAAAGCATTGGACCATTGGATCCGTGCCCGATCAATGCTCACCGTCGCCCCGCTGGTTTGAATCTCAAATTGCGCCGCACCCGTATCCGAATTAATCTCAACCAGAGACCCGCAACCCTGTCCATCTATTGTGACGGCTGCCGTGATCGTAGTCTGATCAACATTATCAAACTCCATAAACTTCCCAGCCGTCGTCACTTCAAAGGTTGAAAATATTGTCGTCCCGCTATAAAGAAGTGTTGATGTTTGTGACACATCATTAAAGATAATTCTCCCACTGTTATGCGTGAAGGTACCGTTATTAGTAAAATCGTTTCCGATTGTTAGCGGATTGGCAGTGTTTGAGGAAGCCGAATAGATTCCCAGCGTCGTTATCGCTAAAGATCCGGTTATCGCAACTGTAGTGTCATTCGTATTGACTTCAAGTGTGTGCGTCCTGACTCCGCTCGGTGCTCCGACAGTCAGATTTCCTCCTACGGTGACCGTTCCGCCAGCAGATGTATACGTTCTATCAGCTCCCAGTGATCCATTATTTCCTATTTCGAGATGGTAGTATCCATTTACTGTAACGTTCGTCGCCCCATCCCCAGTGTAGTTTACGGTTGAAGTCGATTCTTCGTAGTCTCCCTGGCTGTTGATCACTAACGGAGTGCCTGTGCCGGAAAGCATGACTGTTCTATTGGAACCGTCCAACGTATGCGTACCCGTTCCACTGCTTGCTCCTATCGTCAAAATATTGCTAACCGTGGTATCCCCTGCCAAGGTATACGTAACATTACTACTATTTGCAGTAGTTCCAATATTAAGGTTGTAATACGTTTCCGCTGTCACATTTGTAGCACTCGCCCCTGTATAACTGACAGTCGAAGTGTTCTCGTTGAAAATTGCATTGCTATCCACTACAAAGGGTGTACCAGAACCAAACAAGGTTACCGTATCATTCTGAACATCAAGTGTATGAGTGTCAGCACCACCTGCATCTTGAATTGTCAAAATACTGGAAACATTGATATCCGAAGCCGTATCAAACGTGTAGGTCAGATTGTCGGCTGTGCTTGGTCCGATATCTAAATTGTAAAAAGTACTAGTCCCACTCCCTCCAATCACCGGAGCCGTTGATGTATCGGAAGACTGAACGGTAGTAGTTCCCCCACTCTGGCTATAAATCCCGCTCACATTAATTGAACCTGAATCAGTAACAGATGAAGATCCCACAGTCACATCATTACTAGAAATATTCAAAGTCTGACTAGCATTAACAGTAATACTGTTATCAACAGATATATTAGATGAAAGCGTCGTAGTATCAGTCGTCCCATCTCCCAGGTCGAGGGTATAGAAAGTGATGGATCCTGACCCGCCTCCCAGAGTTCCTGTTCCATCAATATCAACCGTTGGTGTTCCTGATGTGTAATCAATACTTCCTGTGGTTGTCGTAGTCAGATCTCCACCATCAATGTTCAGGTTGGCATTCACTCTTAGAGTGGTTCCTGTTCCAACAGAGACATCGTTGTTCACCGTTGTTGCGTTGGCAATGGTGGTAGTTCCTGTTCCTGTTGTTGCTAAGTCATAGAAGGTAATGCTTGGCGTGGTTCCTCCATCAATGGAGCCTGTTGAACTCATGGTCACGGTTGGTGTTCCTGCAGTAGTATTGAGAACTGGGCTGGTTCCACTCATAGTGATATCTCCTCCATTAATGGAAGTATCTCCATTGATGGTACAGGTGGCTCCCGAGTCAATGATCAGGTCACTAGCAATGGTATTGGAGGTGGTATCCAGAATGGCAGTGGCACTGTTATCAACTTGCAGGTTCCCACCAGCTCCTTGGGTAGTCACCGTTCCATCAGCGTCAAAGGTGTAACTGTTGTAGATAAACAGTTCATAGCCAGATTCTATGACAAGGGTGTCCGTAGCCAGGTCTTCAGCATCATAGAGCATGTCGGTGCTGTTCTGATCATTGTCATAGGCATCAAGGTCAACAATCGAGATATCGGTTCCTTGTTCATGCCGGAGAGTCACATGATCTTCATAGAGACGCAGATTATCTCCAGTAGTGATGTCTCCTCCATCTGAAATGGTGACCGTATTCCCCACATCAACTCCTCCGTCAACAAAGAAGGTGAGTTGGTCAGTGGCACTGGCATCTTGGGAAACAATGGTAAATACGCCACTCCCATTGGTGGTTTCACACACCGGTGTTCCACTATTGACCACCGCGCACACAGAGACAGCTGAGAGTGGGGTGGCTTCATCATCATTGGTATAGGCAATCCCTTCCCAGTTATCAGCACAAGTTCCTCCATCAATGGTCCAGTTGCTGTTGTTGCCTCCGCTGGTGCTGTTGGTAGCGCTCACTGCAGTAATCGCATTGCTGTCAGTAAGAGTGACATAATCAACACTCACACTTCCTTGAGCATCAACATCCCATTGGTTACCGCCGGTGGCAGAAGAAAGGGTAATGGGAGTACCGCAGGCAGCACCGTTGATCGTTAAGGCTCCAGTAATGATGGTCTGATCAGCACTGTCAAATGCCATAGCCTTGCTGGCAGAGGTGACATCAAAGGCACCAAAGGTGGTGTTCCCGGCATATAGAAGGGTTGAGGTGTTTCCGGAGTCATTAAACACAATCCGTCCGGAGTTGTGGGTGAAAGTACCATTGTTGGTGAAGTCATCACCAATAGTGAGGGGATTGAGGGTGTTGCTTGAGGCCTGGTAGATTCCATTGGCATTGATCGTCATCGATCCGGCAACCGTTATAGTCGGATCATTGGTGTTCGCCTCTATTGTCCCGGTATTACTGCCGTCTCCAATCGAAAGATCGCCATTCACAGTGAGCGTACCGGTTTGAATTGTATGAGTGACCGTACCGCCCGGATGAATCGAAAGCTTGTCATACGTCTCAGCTGTTATATTAGTCGAACCATTACCAATGTAACGAACGGTCGAGTCAGTACCTTCGCTTAATGTACCTCCCACGGTAAACGGAGTTCCAGTTCCAGTAAGTGATAATGTATATCCCAAAGATTGAAGATCAAGCGTATCTCCACCCGTTACATCAACACTTGTTGCAGTGACTGAACCTCCAATATCAACTTCTTTTGGTCCATCAATCGACACATCACCTAAGTCCTGTTTAGTTCCATTGTTGTCTGTCCACGTCACTGGCGTGGTAGCACCATCAAAGGTTAACGTTGCAGTCGTAGACTTTGTCCATGTGGAATTATTGGAAAGCAATAAATTTCCACCCACAGTAAGCGTTGGATCATTCGTCTCCCACTGGATAATTACCGGATTTGTCCCATTCCCTACCGTCAAATTCCTGTCAACATCTATCGTCTGACTTGCACCATTTCCCAAAGTAAACGTCGGTGCGCTGGCAACTGAAGGATCAAATGTCAGGTTGAAAAACTGTATGCTCCCATCTCCTCCTATGCTTGCCGATCCACCAGAGGAAGACCTGATAGACGTTGTAGCTGATGCAGACTGTGTCAAACTACTTCGTAAAGGAACACTAATTCCTCCGCTATTCGTCACTCCGCTTAGCCCGACGGTCAAATCATTGGCTCCCACACTGAGTGTATTGTTAAACGTCGCAGCTGCGGACTGCAGGTTTAACTGATTATTCACAACCAACGCTCCGCCTGCAGAGTAAGTAATATTTGCTGAATTGCTCGTCCCGACACTAAGTGTGTAATAGGTGGTACTTGTGATTGTCGTTGCCCCATTACCTGTATAAGAAATAGTTGATGTTGATGGGGTAAAAGTATCATTGATGACAAACGGCGTCCCGGTACCAGACAGTGTCGTCGTGAAGCTTGAGCCATCATACGTCCCATTCTGAATAGTCAAAACTCCACTCGCTTCAATATTTCCAAAAGCAGTAAACGTAGTCCCTGACTGATCAGCTTCCAGATCGTGATAGATCTCAGCTTCAATATCAGTAGCTGAAGTACCAACAAATTCAACCAATGAATCGATTCCTTCACTCAGTGTTCCGGCGACAATCAATGGCCGTGACCCACCCGTTCCCGAACCGGTAATTTGCAAAACATATCCTAAAGACTGTAGATCTAAAGTATCTCCACCCGTTACATTGATAGTAGTTGCAGTAACTGACGTACCCAGATCAACCTCTTTTGGTCCATCAATCGAAACGATACCAATGTCTTGCTTAGTACTATTATTGTCAGTCCATGTGACCGGTGTCGTAGTCGAGTTAAAGGTGAGCGTTGCCGTAGGCGACTTCGTCCACGTGGAGTTGGCGTTAAGTGTCAAATCTTCGGCCAAATTGATGGTAGGATCAAAGGTATTTGCAAGAATAGTAACCGCATTGGTCCCATCTCCCACAACCAAATCTCCATCGACATCGATCGTCTGACTAGAAGCAGTTCCAAGTCGGAAGCTTGGTCCTCCAGCTGCACTCGGTGCAAGCGTCAGGTCATGATACGTCTCCGCTTGAATGTCTGTCGCCGCTGTTCCAGCATATGTTACTAAGGAGTTGGTTCCCTCGTCTAAATTACCGCTCACAATAAACGGCCGCGACCCAGCCGTACCAGAGCCTAGTAAAGTAAGCGAATATCCCGACGATGCCAGTCCGAGGGTTTGTGAAGCGGCAACATCCACGCTTGTCGCATTTACCGATGAACCTAAATTAATTATCTTACTTGAACCATTGATACTCACTGCTCCCATATCCACTTTTGTCGAATTATTGTCAGTCCATGTATTCGTCCCTGATCCATCAAAAGTGATTGTGCTTGTACCTTTTGTATATGAACCGTTGCTATTGATAGTCAGGTTATTAGCCAAAGTAATGTTATTGGCACCATTCATATCTAAGGTTCCCCAATCAATGGTCAGAGCTCCATCAACATCCAATGCACTCCCCATATTCCAAGTAGCTGTTCCTGAACCAGAACCTAGATTAAGAGTATTGAAGGTAGCAGTACTTGCTCCAGAGGAATCAATGGACTCCGTCCCACTTGTAGCTGTCATCGTTACCGTTGAAGTATTTGCGGTAAAGACATCATTGTTGTCCCATGAACCACTCACGGTAAACGTATTTCCATCAGCTGTAACCGTTCCAGAAGTTTCAAGGTCATGTGTAGCTACATTCCCACTGCTGGCGCTATCAGGCCGGTAGGTGTCTCCAGCCAACACCAACAAAACTTCATCCGTATAATTTCCAAGATTATCAACCGTCAGGTCATTGGTGGCATCAGCAACGTCATAGATCACGTCCACATCGTTACCGCTGGCTGAGTAGTCGTATTGTTGGAGGTTGGTATTTGTAACCTCTTGATCTTGATCTGATCCTATTGTCAGGTGACGTTGATAGAGTGTCACACTTCCAACAGATCCAGATCCAGAGTAGGTCGTCACAGCTGTCGCCCGCTCACTCGCCGTTGTTTCGCCATTGATAAACACAGTCATGACCGCTCCAGTTGAAGGCGCAGTCAAACCGCTTATTTGCCAGGCCCCATCCACAGCTGAATCGAGAGATGTTTGCAATACCCCATCAAACGCTACGCGTATCTCATTGCTCCCATCATCCACACAATCAGTACTACGATCGTATTGATCACAAGTTCCTGTAATATCAATAAATGCTTGGAGAAGAGTATTAAGATTCACACCTTGGATCGCGGAACGGTTGACCTGAAACTCACCAGCTGTGTCAGTCGCACCATTAGCTTCTTCCGTATTGAGGGTTTCAACATAATCAGAACTTGTTAATCCAAGCAGTATCGCTCCACCTGAGTTTCCTGAAGTCCATGTTCCCGTACTCCCATTATCGCCCCGATTATATTTTCCAAAGCTACCGTACTGCAGAGTCGATGATCCACTAGTTCTCCAGTTCCAATGTGGATAAGCTCGAGTACCATTAGTATCACTGGTCCGATCTGCATATTGATTACTGAAGAACAGATAATCAGCACTGGAGCTGTAATCAATATTGACCTGAGAGGATCCACCAGAGTGGGAGAATGATCCAGCATCCTCTTCTTCTTCTCCAGAGTCTTCCCAAAGTATAGGAGCCGGAGTCGCATCATCAATGTCTTGAACAGCGTCATCGTGTATCCTCACATAGTCAGCACTATCTGGAAGCTTTGCTATAGTAATACCAGACTGATTACCAATATTCGTCACTCCAGCACATGAATTCGTGGTGTCTTCATTGCGAATACAACCAATTTCTAACTCAAGCACATCACCAGCACTAGCATTGATGATTCCGACAAAACTTGCAACATGATCCTGAGCACCATTACTTCCTCTCATGTATGAAGTAACTCTTGTACCTTCTATCTCTGTCTGAGTAGTTCCGTCACCAAGAGTCAATCGCATATCACGATTCCTCCGATATGTGGTGCTATCTGACTGAAGCATGACATTTGCAGATACTAAATAGTGTCCATCGAGCTTCAGTGTGATTTCTTCTGAATTAGTGCTCGAACTATGAGCAAAAAATCCGGCATCAAGTTCATCTGTATTGTCATCCCAAGTAACAGCA
Source organism: Candidatus Chisholmbacteria bacterium (assembly GCA_963704905.1). GTDB lineage: Bacteria > Patescibacteriota > Microgenomatia > UBA1400 > Chisholmbacteraceae > CAVPHZ01. The sequence continues at coordinate 614,929 of CAVPHZ010000001.1, read as the reverse complement.
TCATATCCACCGTTAGTATTGAAACTTTGCCCGCCTGTATTCTCATGAATACGTGCATATCCCCATGTATCATCGAGTTTGATAAGCTGTAATCCAGCCTCCTGAGCCGTCCTCTCTTGAGTAAATGTACTACTATCCGTTCGTTGCCCTTCTATCTTTATGTCTTGACCTGCTGTGGCATTGATTATGGCAGCTCCAGATTGCCAACATTCATTCGCATTTCCACTACTCCTTATGTAACAAGTACTCCTACCATATTGGATATCGGTTCCAGCCAAATCTATCCAAGCTTGCGTTTCTGTACGAGTATCAGTGGTATCTACTCTCTGCCAACCAGCGTTATACAGCACCAAGTAGTGCCCAGCATCCGCCAGATCTACTGAAGCATAATCGGGACTACCCCCAGTGTCATTAAGATCAAAACTTGCACCTTCAGTCACAATGGTATCCCACTGATGATCGAACTGAGTGGTATCAGAGACATCTTCAAGCCCAGTGTCTTCACGATAAATTGCAACTTCTCCCGTCACGCTACTGGCACAACTGCCTTTTGAAATATTCCAACCAGTGTTGTTTCCACCATCGGTTGAGTTGCTTGCGCTGGCAGAAGTGATCGCGTTTGAATCGGTAATATATACAAAAGTCACTGCAGCTGACCCTTGAATATCAATGTCCCACTGATTTCCAGATGTCTCAGAGGAAAGTGGCGTCAAATTTCCGCAGCTTGCACCTGTAATCGTGAACGTCCCAGCGATAATAGTTTGCTGTGCAGCATCAAACGACATCGGCTTACCAACAGTTGTCATAGAAAGATCGTTAAACGTCGTGTTCCCGCTGTATGTTAGTGTTGAAATATTTGCAGCAGTATCAAACACAACCAATCCACTGTTATGAGTAAACGTCCCATTATTTGTAAAGTCATTTGCAATCGTCAAGGGATTGGAAACATTCGAAGAAGCCGAGTAATTACCTAACGAAGTTATGGTGACTGAATCACTGACTGTTATCGTCGTGTCATTGGTATTAACGTCAAAGATATGGGTGAACGAGCCTGTTGGTGCACCAACTGCCAGATTAGAAGCGATGGTAATTGTGCCAGCCGCTGAAGTATACGTCCGACCAGCACCCAGCGATCCGTCATTACCAATCTCCAAATTGTAGTACGCCCGTGCGTTTACCGTCGTTGCACCATCACCGGTAAAGTTGACTGTAGAGGTAGACTCATCAAAGAGTCCTTGACTATTAATTACCAGAGGTGTTCCTGCACCACCCATGGTGAGACTAAATGAGGAGGCATCAAGCGTATGCACCCCTGTACCGGAGCTCGCACCAATAGTTAAAACATTATCTACGCCCGTATCTCCTAGCAGTGTATATGTTAGAGTGCTACTGTTGGCAGTCGTTCCAATATTAAGTGTGTAATACGTTGTGCTTGCAACGCTCGTCGCACTCGTCCCAGTGTAAGAAACTGTTGATGTATTTGCTGAGAACACCGCATTGCTATCAACCACAAACGGCGTTCCACTTGCTGGTAAAGATATGGTGTCATTCTGGCCATCCAATGTGTGCGTGTCAGCCCCACCCGCATCTTGAATGGTTAATAAATTTGAAACAGTAATATCGCCAGCTGTATTAAAAGTGTACGTAAGATTGTCAGCAGTCGTCGGACCAATATCGAGGTTGTTAAACGTACTCGTCCCGCTTCCACCAATTGTTGGTGCTGTGCTGGTATCAGATGATTGAATGGTGGTTGTTCCTCCCGTTTGGGTGTAAGTTCCAGAGTTTGAAATGTTTCCAGAGTCAGTCACACTTGATGATCCAACCGTCACATTGTTGCTCCCTACCGTGAATGTCTGATTGGTGTTAATGATGATTTGATTATCAGCAGCAATGGTGGAAGAAAGCGTGGTGGTGTCAGTAGTGGTATCTCCAAGATCAAGAGTGTAGAGAGTAATGGAACCACTTCCTCCTCCCAAGGTACCAGTACCATCGAGATCAACAGTTGGTATTCCACTGGTGTAATCAATGATTCCAGTGCTTGTGGTTGTTAAGTCTCCTCCATCAATGTTCAAGTTGTTGTTTATCCTAAGTGTAGTTCCAGCTCCTACTGAGACATCATTGTTGGTGGTAACAGTAGAAGCAATGGTGGTGGTTCCACTTCCAGATGTAGTCAGATCAAAAAGGGTAACTGATCCTGATCCTCCTCCTAGATTACCTGTTCCACTCATCGTGACTGTGGGTGTGCCTGAAGTGGTGTTAATCACTCCTGTGGTGGTATTGGTAAAGTCCCCTCCATTGACAGTAAGGTCTGCATTCACAGTAAAGGTGGTTCCCGTTCCCACGGTCACATCCCCATTGGTGGTAGTGGAATTGGTTACAGTGGTGGTTCCGGTTCCGGTTGTAGCCAAGTTGTGAAACGTTGTTGTAGGCGTGGTTCCTCCACCAATCGATCCTGTGGAAGTCATCGTCACGGTTGGTGTCCCTGCTGTTGTATCAATCCGTGGACTCGTTCCACTCATGGTAATGTCTCCGCCATTTACATTAGTGTCGCCATCAATGTTGAGCCGTGCTCCTCCATCAATCAAAATGTCTCTTCCAATGGTATTGGTATCGGTATCAAGAAAAGCGGTTGCATTGTCATCAATGTGGAAATCCCCTCCAGTGGCATTGGTAGTCACCGTTCCATTGGGTTGGAAGACTGTAGAGCCAGAAGCCACTCCGCTCTTCAGTTGTACTAAAAATTCATATCCGCTGTTAACCACCAGAGTATCAGGAGAAGCATCGGTCGCGGTATAGGGAATATCGCTATCTTGGCCATTGTCATACACATTCATATGAAGGATATCCACTGGATTGGTGTCATCACTGGTGACAGTAACAGCATCGTCATAGAAAGTGTTGTTAGGTGAAGGTTGGACCCCATCAAATCTAACGACTAAGGCCCCATCAGTCTCTGGTACCTCTGCATCATCAATCCAAAGTACCATTCCATCTCCAACCGTTGGAATAGAAATCCCGGTAAAGGTATAAGATCCATCAGTATTGCTGCAGCTTGCTGAATATGTGGTGGTTTGAATTCGAAGTCGTAGCTCAAATGTCGCACCGCTCGCATCACACTCTGTTAGAGCAGTTGAGGTCCCAAAATTATAGACATTACCACTCAAGCTCATCGATGCGCATGTGTCCTCCGTGATCGTCCATCCTGTGTTATTTCCGCTATTCGCCGAGTTCGTTGCACTCATCGCCGTCAGCGCATTGGAGTATTGAATGTCAGCGTACGTTACACTGACTGTAGCCCCACTCGTCTGAATCTCAAACTGCGCTGCACCCGTATCAGAGTTGATGGTGATCTTTGTCCCACACGCTTGGCCATTGATGGTAAACGCATCAACAATCGTTGTTTGATCGACATTATCAAATTCAATGGCTTTCGAATCAGTAGTCACCTCAAACGTTCCAAAGGTGGTTGTTCCAGAGTAAAGAAGGGTCGAAGTATTGCTCGCATCATTGAACACAATACTTCCGCTATTGTGGGTAAAGGTTCCATTGTTCGTAAAGTCATTTCCAATTGTCAAGTCATTCGCAACAAGGCTCGCTGCCTCGTACGTCGCATTCGCATTGATCGTCATTGATCCAGAAATAGTAATCGCCGGATCATTGGTATTTGCTTGGATCGTTCCAGTATTCGTCCCATCCCCGACCGAAAAGTCTCCATTTATATTGAAAGTACCAGCAGCCAATGTGTGGGTAACCGTTCCTCCAGGGTGAACTGACAAATTGTCATATGTTTCGGCAACTATGGTCGTCACACCATTCCCTGTATATACAACAGTCGAATCAGTCCCTTCATCCAGGGTTCCGGTTACGGTAAATGGAGTTCCCGTGCCGGTTAGCGTAAGCGTATACCCGCTTGAGCCCAGTCCCAGTGTTTGCGATCCAGCCACATTCACACTGGCTGCAGTCACAGATGATCCAAAGTTGATCGTCTTGCTGGTTCCATTGATGCTTACCGTTCCCATATTGGCTTTAGTGGCTCGGTTATCAGTCCAGGTGTTGGTTCCAGATCCATCAAAGGTGACGGTTCCGGTTCCGCTCGTATAGTTTCCATTGGCATTGATAGTAAGGTTATTTGCCAGGTTGATGTTATTGGCACCATTCATATCCAAGGTTCCCCAATCAATGGTCAACGCTCCATCCACATCCAAAGCACTGCCTATGTTCCAGGTTGCAGTTCCTGATCCTGATCCCAGGTTGAGGGTGTTGAAAGCTGCAGTACTTGCTCCTGTCGAATCAATGGTTTCTGTTCCACTGGTTGCAGTCATGCTGACAGTAGAAGTATTGGCAGTAAACACGCTGTTGTTATCCCATGAACCACTGACGGTAAACGCATTCCCATCTGCAGTCACGGTTCCGCTGGTTTCAAAGTCATGAGTTGCTACATTTCCACTACTACCACTGTCAGGTATGTAGGTATCTCCTGAAAGAATGAGGAGTGTTTCATCGCTGTAGCTTCCAAGGTTATCAACAGTAAGATCATTGGTAGCATTGTTAACGTCATAGATAACATCAACATCATTGCCGCTGGCTGAGTAGTCGTATTGTTGGAGGTCGGTATTGGTTGTTGTCTGGTCCTGATCGCTCCCAATGACCAAGTGCCGCTGATAAAGAGGAACCGCTGTTATATTTCCAACACCTGAGTATTCTGTAACCGTCGTCGCTCGCTCACTTGCAGTCGTTTCACCATTAATAAACACCGTAATTACAGCACCACCAGCTGGCGTTGGCACACCAGTAATACTCCATGCACCATCGACTACGGTATCTGACTGACCCTGTAGCACACCGTCAACTGCCACCCGTATTTCATTGCTTCCATCATCCACACAGTCCGTACTTCGGTCATATTGGTCACAAGAACCGGAGATACTTATCGTAGGCGCAAGCCCCATTGAGAATGCGACTAATGTACGGTAAGAAAATCCTACCGTCGTCACATCAGTTGCAGCATCCATATCGATATCTTTCGATGATGTATCGAAGGTCTCCAAAGATGCCAAGTTAATTCCATACAGATCGTCTGGGTCCTCAAGCATTGTTCCATTCGTGCTATCATCATATCCGGAAGGCACATTCGTCCCGTCGACCTGTAGCCGAATTCGAACATCATCGCTATTAGCAACAGCGTTGCTCTCCCCAACCGCAAATCCCATCACCACAAATTCCCCGCTATTTTGCGGGCTGAATGGAGTAATCCCTGCCATTTCATTGAAATTGGTATCTCCAGGAATGCTTTCCGTATCGGTATTGTTCCACTCAAAATCCTCAAACAAGCTCGCCCGGAAGGCGATAATCGAACTGTAGTTATGGGAAAAACTAGTGCCAGCCGAGGTGTACATCCGCACGTCATAGGTATGCGCGCTGGTATCGGCGTTGTTGTACACGTAAATCGAACCGCCTCCATAGAGATCGTTCGAATCTTCGCCTTCTTGTCTTGTAATATTCACCAATGAATCAGTATCCCGTCGTAATCCGTGCTGAAGTGACTGACTGGTTGTATTCCCGTCTGCCTTCCAATGGTCCATCACCAAGACATCCCCTTGCCAGCGGTTATCACTCGCTGGCGTAGTAATGGTTGCAAAGGTTGCCGCTGTCGTTGAAAGCGCTGTCGTAGAGGTATCATCATCATAAACATAGTCAACATTTTCGGTAAGATTCCCGAGTCCCAAAACGACAATCGATGCTTTTAAAATGTTCGGTGTCGTTTGTCCCGCTGTATGGAAGGCTTTTTGCAGTACAAATCCCTCACCCGATACCTTATTTGTGCGTGTCATAATCCGTTGTATTTCTTGCCTGTCGTCAGCCGTACGCACTTCCCTGCGAACTGTTGTGTTAGCAACGGGATTCCCAGCCGTATCGGCAATCCGAAATCCATAGACCGCGTTAGCATCGTTCCCATCGAAGTTGACGTTAGCAATCAGTAACACTTGTTCTGTATCACCAAATCCGTCACCATTCAATGTTGCATGCGAAATCGTAGTATTATCAACGTCCTCATACACATCGACCGTCGTATTGGCTCCGGTATCATCGGTTTCGGTAAATAAGCTCGTGTGAGGAATCTCAGTAGTCCAGTCAGCCGCAATCTGCCATCGACGAGCTTCAGAAAACACTTCTTCACCGTTATTCTCAATTCGTAGTGGACCTACAAGATAAAAATCCGGACTACGATTAGGAGCGTTATAAGGATACGCAATCGTCACCTGATCACCCGTCCGCCAGTCAACATCCCAGATGATCTCAGTTCTTCCATTCTCAAGTTGTTGTAATCTGTACTCTTCATTCTCTGCGATTCGAAATCCCTCTGGAACTGTCTCGATAACCTGACCAGTAAAATTTTGGTTCGCAGTAATGTTTATAGTTACTGGATAAATTTCCTTAGGATAAATCCTAGTCGCACTATCTCGTTCTACATCAAACAGGACTGATTCTTTCACTTCAAATGAATCATAAACCTTACGCTCACCATCCAATGTTTTTGCGGTCAATTCCATCTGGTACACACCAACTCCACCTACCTCTATCTCTGTCTCATAATCAGGTTCCAAGATCATCTCCCGCTTCAAGCAACCTCGGTTCACCTGAATCGTCCCATCGTCAGTTGATCGATACGCTACCTCGCCGGATGGGAATGAAACCTTCAGGGTAACGTCCGCATTGCAGACCATCCGCCCTTCATCATCCAAAACTGCCATACTCAACTGAGCGCTATCACCGGGTAAATAAATCGACTTATTGGTATTGACCGCCAGCACGCCCCAAGTAAAGTCCTGCTCTATGGTTTTCCCGTCATACTCAACCACTAGCTGATATTTCCCAGGCTTATACTGCAGCTCGGTTGGCAATCTCACATCAAAAACATCCTCTCCCATCCCAGAGGTTTCAAAATCTTCAACAGCTTGACCTTTACTATCCCGAAGTCTGATTTGCATTCCGGTATCATCAGCTCTCCCAAACAGGCGTCTTACACCCTTCCAGAGGTTCTGCAGGAACGGCTCATTTCTTTCCACCACAAACTGCGGTGTCTCTGCCCGGCTAAAGTCATGCTTTGGACTGGTTACTCGAACACCGCCCGTATACTCAACCACGAGAACATCACCCTCTTCTTCAGCAGCAAACGCTTCATTCACAAAATTGGGAAGGGAAATACTCGATCGTCGTTCACTTGTAGGTACAGGTTTATCTTTAGATGACATATCAGGACTAAGAATCACCCCTGATCCAGTTGGCGGCAACCCAACACTAGAAAGCGACTGCACATAAGGCGCAAACGATACCAGGGTTGTTGTCAAAATCAGCATGAAACTGATGACCAGTTTTCCTATCCATCTTGCCTGCCTTCGTTTAATGCTAAACCCTCCGATCGGCAGTTTTGCTGAAGACCGTGCCATAGCAAAAGCTGGAACAGGGTACGCAGCGAGCGCTCCTTCTCTCAAGCGCCCTTGCATCTTCGCAGACGCAAACTGCTGTTGAAGAATGTAGCGTAAGAATCGTGCAAATTTTCCCCGCCGCAGGATATCAGTCACCTTACCGCTCTTTGGTGTCCGGAACCAAGGTCCCTCCTCATCTTGCACAAAACCCTTTACCGACGCGTAGGCCTGAAAAGGTACCAAGAGGTAGGAAAGCAGCACAAATGAAAACAGTCCTAAAAAGTCACGTTCCTCGGCCTCTTCCAAAAATAGCCCAATGCCATTCATCAGCGGCAAAGAAAGCATGTTGGTGAACACCAGTGACCAGCCCCACACCGTCGTCCAAAATGGCAGTCGAGCGGCAAATAGAGTTTCAGAAAGAAGCCAACTGATCGTTCCAATCAGGAAAAAGGCAGCTTGTAAATAGTAGGGAGTGAGATAGAGAAACTCGAACTTCTCATTTTTTGTCAAGTTATCAGATGTCATGAGCGGCCAGAAGCGTTTCTTCACATTAAAACTATGGCCCTCAGCCCATCGCATACGCTGTCGAAATAATCGCTTCAAGGTCGACACACACTCTGACGGTGCTTGGATGTATGGTGTATACACAACTCTGTATCCAGCCTCATAGAGACGCAAGGTCATCTCAAAGTCTTCAGTGATCGACGTTCCCCAGCCAAACCGCTCCAGTAAATCTCGTCGGATCATATACACCGAGCCGGAGATCTGCTTCATCCCTCCATACAACTCCTCACCACTTCGCTCTATAACATATGAGCCTGAATACTCCGTTCGTACACCACGAGTAACCCAGTTCTCACTCTTATTAAGTACATGCCATTGATATCCTTGAACAGCAGCCACTCGCGTCTTCTCATCGACATCCACGCTCCATTCAGATTTTGCACCACTCTTATGAGCCTGCCTGACTTGGAACTTCTCACTTTGATAGTCAAGCGTCCCAGCCGAGTGCTTAAAGTACTTCACAAACAATGTCAACGAGTCAGGATAGGGAACAAAGTCCGCGTCAAAAATCGTAACAAACTCTGCTCGTTGATCAGTCCGTTGAAGTGCAAGTTGAAGTGCTGCTCCCTTGTATCCGGCTCGAGTCTCTCGATGTGATATTTTGACCACTGGCTGTCCAGGCTTTTTGTTTTTATTCCAATGATCGGCAAACCGCATCACAATGTCTTTGGTTTCATCGGTACTATCATCCGCAACGATGACTTCATACGCAGGATAATCAAATGACGTAGCAGCCCGAAGAAGTCTCTCCGCCACATGCTTCTCGTTGTACATTGGTAAATGTACGGAAATAAACGGATACCGTTCTAAATGAATTTCATCGACATTAGGTTCTAATCCTCCCGCCTTCCGAGGAAGTTCACCAAGATGTTCTTCACCTGATTCTTTTCGCAAAGATAAGCCGAACAACCGTTCGATAAGTGTACCTTCACGCGCGGTGTCTCGTTCGGATTCAAATGGAACCGACCCCTCACGAGTATACGAGAGCACGATGGCCAACGTCAGGTAGTACTTCATTGAGTAGAGGAAGAAAAACGCACCCATGGTAAGCGCAACCGATGCAAAGAACCAACCAATTGCTTGGCTGCTGTCCTGAGCGTGGCCTAAGAGATAGCCGAATCCGAAAAGTCCTGTGAATACAAAGAGTGCAATGAAGAGATAGGGAGAGTAAAAACTGAAGTAATACAAGAGTGCTGATTGGCCTGGTGGAGGAGCCGGAGCCCGCGATGGTATGAACTCGTCAGTCGCAAGTTTAATCCTGTCTTGCCAAGAAAGTTCTGGTCGAACGCCTGTTGGTTCTGGAGCAAATGCCGGCTGCGAAGATATCCAGCTCTGTCGTTTGGTAAATGTATTCAAGTTCTCCCGCTCCAAAATCTTCTGTACACCATGACGTCCGATGATGGGTTTCCCATCTTCCTTTGGCAAATGCTTGTAAATCTTTCCCACACCCCAGTCAGGGTTCTTCACCACCGTTTCCAGAACTGCACGTACCTGCTCCGCTGTTGCCTGCCCGCCATAGACGACCGGCTTGCTTGCTGGCTGGGATTCCAGAACCGCTAAGAGCTCTCGCTCATCCAATGTGCCACGGGTAAATCCAAAGGTACGTTTCCATGCCTCAGTCTTTACCGTGTCATACCGCTTCTTCCATTTATAAAAGAGTGTTCGAGAAACTCCAACACTTGCACAGACTTGATCAACGGGTTCTCCCTGCTCTACACGGCGAATAATGGCTAATCGCTCTTGAGCTGAAAGCTTCCCAGTGGTAGTTTTTCGCTTTGCAGTAGGAATAAGGGCATTCCATGCCTCAGTGAAGTCGTATTGATGGTCCTGGGCCCAACGCAGACGGTGCTCTTTTTCAGCAATCCCGTATGCAAGAAGGGTCTGATAGACCAGGTCATTTGTAATGTCATGACCCCATTGGCGGAGGCGTATTTTGTCAACCAAATCCTCAACCGAAAGACCCGGATCCTGCCATGCAAGCTTGATAATTTGTGTATCTTCGGTCGACCCTTTCTTTGGTTGGGTACTCACCCAATATCGTCTCTCTTCTATGCTGCGAAGATTCTCCCGCTCCAAAATCTTCTGTACACCATGACGTCCGATGATGGGTTTCCCATCTTCCTTTGGCAAATGCTTGTAAATCTTTCCCACACCCCAGTCAGGGTTCTTCACCACCGTTTCCAGAACTGCACGTACCTGCTCCGCTGTTGCCTGCCCGCCATAGACGACCGGCTTGCTTGCTGGCTGGGATTCCAGAACCGCTAAGAGCTCTCGCTCATCCAATGTGCCACGGGTAAATCCAAAGGTACGTTTCCATGCCTCAGTCTTTACCGTGTCATACCGCTTCTTCCATTTATAAAAGAGTGTTCGAGAAACTCCAACACTTGCACAGACTTGATCAACGGGTTCTCCCTGCTCTACACGGCGAATAATGGCTAATCGCTCTTGAGCTGAAAGCTTCCCAGTGGTAGTTTTTCGCTTTGCAGTAGGAATAAGGGCATTCCATGCCTCAGTGAAGTCGTATTGATGGTCCTGGGCCCAACGCAGACGGTGCTCTTTTTCAGCAATCCCGTATGCAAGAAGGGTCTGATAGACCAGGTCATTTGTAATGTCATGACCCCATTGGCGGAGGCGTATTTTGTCTGCTAATTCATCGACGCTTACGCCTGGGTCACGCCACGCTATATTTACAATCTCTTTTTCTCGAGTAGATTGATCTAATACATCTGGTGGCGTTTGTGAATGGTCTCCAACCTGAACTTCACGATCATTCGAAGGACTAGGTCGATCTCTAAACCTATCTCTTATGTGTTTGAAACTTTTTAATTGACGCTTTAATGATACAGCATCAATTCTCTGTATGAAGTAGTAAAAAGCATTGTTTAAACGCTTTACTCGTCGTTTTTGCGACTTCATTGGGCAGGCAAGCTATATTTCTAATGTGGCCTTTCAGCCATTTTTCCTCTGGTAGTACAATGTAAACAGGTTGTGGATACAGTGTCAAGATACAGATAGGTGATTTAGTATACTATCGGTCTTATCTATACATATTGCTAATCTGTTATTGATATTTAAGAGCCCTACATCAAGCTTATTTGTCTTAGAGGGAGATGCAAATGTATCTCTAAATAAACCCGTAGTATTAATAATAGTGACTAGTTCTTCTAACAATGGTAATTAAATATGTTTGAGTTACTCCAGGGGAACGATATTCGAGGAATTTATCTTATTCTTAAATATATTAAGGGCTTAATATATCAATTCTTATTATAAGTTCCAGATGTATTAAAGAATACTATATGTACCCTAATAGTGCTAATGATGAAAGCAATTATTCTCAATTAGCGTGTCTGTCACTGTTCTACATATATTGAGAGTTACATAATTATTTCAATATCAACCGATAATAGTATTAAATAATATATCCCGAAGCCTGCAATGATAGATAGTACTATTATGATCTTATATATATCAGTAGTTAAGAGATATCATCGTGAAAATGTTTCTATATATCAATTATCCACAAATCCACAATGACAACTTAAAACCCATAGCAATATAAACCAAAAAAAGAGCATTGATATCCAACAACCAATTAGTCTTAGCCATCAAACTACCTCAATATAACTAATGTAATAATTGGAATTTATTCGGAAGTGTAAACAATGTTGCTCTTGAGAAGATCGTATTCTGGTTAAGCTCTGCCCATATATCCATTTGAAATATTTTATATTCGATGATTGCGAGATAAGTCTCTACGTAAGCTGTTAGAAGCCGTTCTAGAAGGAATTAAGAACCCCTGAAAGTCAACCAAATGCGACTTCTTCTCATTAAACTCTACCTGGTCTCTATCATATATGTATATCCCGCTTTAATTCTCATCAGCATTAAACTATCTGATTATTTTGCCAAGTTAGTATTGATACAAATAAATTGCAGTTCCCCTTACCAGCTCCTTGAATCTTCTCGCATGACTACTTTCGAAGAGACGCAGTTTTTATAGAGATACCGAGAATTCTGTTAATCTGCTTGTCACTGCGAATTATGTAATTCTTCTTGAGGCTCTTATAAAACAGTCTTATTGAGAAACAATTCTTTAACCTTTTATCTATTCTGAATATTTATTACAGGTCGTACGCATCCTCATCCAGGCGGTCTGAGTACTAATAATACTCTTACAAAGTGTTGCTCAGTACGCAATATATGGTTAATAATGATTTTCAATTAAATTTTAACCATTTTATTCGAATTGGCACTTCAGCGCTATAAGCCCCTTATTAACGAGATTGTCTCATAATATCGCTCTTGCAACTTCGGTATAGATACGCGTATAAACTATATATAAAAGTTATAAAGAGATACAAACAATCTACATTATTGAATATCATATTATGCTGCAAAGTTCCCATAATATGCTTTTCACCATTGATATAACAATGATACTTAAATCCAAATAAACACATACTAGTCAAAATACCCACACTCATACAGAATACACACTTATAAGATAAATAGGAAAGGATAACAACAGCTCATAGAAAACGAAATAAACGGTCAAGAGGAGAATTATATGAAGTTATTATAAAAGCAGGCCCGATGAACTCTTTAACGAGTCAGATCAGCATCCTCTCCAGGCGTTTGCTGATGAAAGTCAATCTTGCAAAACACGACAACATCAGCACAATCAGTAGTATGGTAGATGTTTTGTAACCACAATTATCATTAACTACTGTCAATTTCTAATAAAAGACCACGGTTTCACCCACTGCAATCATGTATTACTCTGCATGTAGTTTAAAAATACACATAAAGATTAAATAACCGCTGCTTGTAGAAATATGGAAATGAAGTATATCTAAAAAAACAACAGAGGTAGTTCCAAATCAATCATCTCCACCAGACTTGGTGACATCTTCACCAGTAATCGGATCGCCGCCTTGAGTGGCTTGATCTATCTGTCGCTGCACCTCAGCCTCAGCCGCACTGTGATCCCCAGGAACACCTTTAACATATGATTGTTTCGCAAGTAGGTCTGCTAAAAATGATTTCTCACCAGAAGGTTTACCTGTATCACCAGGATCTTTTTCCATAAGAAAATTCTACCTTAGGAAAAAAAAGATGTCTACTCCCCACCCACAATCACGAGGATATCAGTTCCATTGGGAGCCGTCTCTCCATCTGGAAGTGAACCGACTTCTCCGCCGAGCGCTGAAGCAATTTGCGAAGCCAGGGATCCATTATTCCCAGACAGGTCAACAATAATGGTTGAGGAATAATCTTGAAAAGACGCATTCTCCCGTGTCGGAACGTCAAATTCCAGATCTGGAAGCTGACTCCGAAGCGTGTCCTCCGTCGCCCGTGTTAAACCGCTGGTCGTAGTCCCATTGAAAAACGAAATTTGTACTCTTGGCAGCTGTTCTCCACCCTCAATGCTTTGAACACTACCCTCAGCTCCAATATTCACCGGCGCAACCTCGATGACTTTTTTAGTACTTGGTCGGTATAGGATTGCCCGTTTAGCCTGGGTGTAGATCAACACTTTATCACCATTTTCCGCTTTTTCAAAAAACGGCTGCTGTCTGAGATTCTCAGCATCCGTAACCGTCGCCACTGTCGGATCTTCATCCTCAGGCAACGCTACGAGCTCACCAACTTCGCCTACGACTCGCTGTACTTCTTCCTCGGCAACTGCACGTGGATCTTCTTGATAGCGCTGTAACTCGGTTTGAGCATTTCGGTACAAATTATAGGAGTATCCCGCCGCACCAACTGCGACAAGAAAAAGAACAAGCAGAACCACAGGCCGAAGTAAAAATCCTCTGAAAAAAGCAACAATTCTTGAAATCATACACGTTTCCTCCGCATACTATAGTAAATTTATAATGTTGTCAATAAATTTTTACGGTTAATAGTCAAGTGAGAGCCAAAAAGACACGCAACAGACTAAAAACACGATGGACAGGTTATGCATCATACTTCAGTCTTGATAATTTATAATCTGTGATCTTATTGTCATCATCGAATAGTTTCTAACGTGCACCTTTAGCTTGGCGTTTGAGTTGGTGTAGGTACGGTCGTTGTCGTAGGTGTAGGTGTACTTGTCGGTACAACGGTAGGAGTTGGACTGACAGTTGGTTCAGAAGATGGCGTTGTCACTTGCGTTGGTTGTGGAGTTGGCATTTCCATCTCAGTTGCCGGTACTTGATACTGATCTAGGTACTCCTCCGGCGGCGAAACATATTCATAATTCTCAACATTAGTTGGTTCATGCGGAGTTGGAGTCACCGGATCAGGTTGTTTTTCAGGGCCAAATACTGTATCAAAAACCTGATTATCTATTGAGCTCGCATCAGACTCAAACACATTCGCATCGCCAACTGCCAGCGCCACCCATGAGAAGGTAATGTCTTCAATCGCAGGTTTATTTAACTCAATGGTAAACCCGCTCGCCGATCGCTTGGTCACTAGGTATCGCAAATCTCCGGAGAGCACTGCTTCCCGTACCGCTTCCTGTGCTTCAAAGCTGTCAAACTCATCCAGTGCCACAGTCACATTGATGGTTGGCACTTGCAGATACGCCTGATCAAATCCAACCCGAACCGTTCGCGCACCTTGCTTAATCTTGGCAAATCCGGCCGTATCTTTATTAAACGTCGGACGGCCGATAAACTGAACATTGCCTTTGAATACAACCTCACCAATGAAGGTGACCAGTTTTTCAAATACCGTCTGCGCGGCAAACTTCGCTTTGCTTAAGAATGACGTCCCGCCGGCAAACTCCGTATTTCCTGCCACCAATCCGCCTTGAGCCAGCATCGAATCGACGCTATTGGTGTCAAGGTCGGGAGAATCGGAGCTGACCAGTCCATCAACCGTCGATGACAGATCACTTACTTGCTGTCCCAATTGCACAAACTCTTCCGATTCAATCCGCCTGGCTCTGATAACATCCGCGTCAACAGTTCCGGCAAATTGTGCATTGCCGTTTTCATCAAACACCACCACTTCGTCCTCAAATCCGTCCATATTCTTGCTGATCACGAACCGTCCTCCATCTGCTAAACTCACTCCTAAATCTTCACCGGGTATACTCTCAATCTTTCGCACCTGAAGCGTATCTGCTGTGACTTTATAAGAAACGATTTCCAGCCCTGCCGCCAGCCGGTCGGTGTAAATTTCGCTAAGTCCTGAGTCGCCGTTAACGTCTCCTGCAAACTGGCAAAGTGGTTAAGTAAGGCTAAACTGGCACTCGGCGTGCTCTCAAAATCCAGAGTAGAAAGGATATCAGTCGTATCGTGGAGCTTCAAATCTATCTGCAGTAACCGTTCCAGCAAACGTCGCATTTCCGAGCGAGTCAAAACTCATCACTTCTTCTTCTTCGCTGTTCATGACAGCCAGCGCTTCTCCCTCTGAAAGTTTGACAACAATTCCTTCTCCGCTAGCAGACTCTATATGGTTAACTGCCAAATTCTCCGTCGTCACTCGTGGTGTAATAATCTCAATTCCAGCCCCAATCCTATCTGTATAAATTTCAGAAACATTCGTTGATTCAGCAACAAAATCCTGCTTCTCCCGAATCATCTGAGAAAGTATCATCCTTCCAAAATCCAAATCTCCGGGGATAGTATCAAGCTCGAGTCCATCACTCTTCATGGTCTCACGAACCAAAACGCCGTTAGTATAAGAGGTATTCACCAAAATCATACACTCGGCATTCTTCTCCTTCTTTGCACTCACTATCCTCAAGCGCCTTACCCACCGAAACGCCAGCTTTGGTTTGCCTCATCGCCACCCCGGCAGTTGAAGAAAGCGTCAAATGATCACCCGCTTTAATTTCTCCATTCTCCATACTCACAACCACTGGAACTCTACCTGCCAAAGCAATTGGCTTTGCCTGTGCGCTTGCTCCAAGTAAATCTCCACCGGCCACTAAGAATGGCATCGATGAAACAACTCCCACTACACTGCTTCCTGGCTTTGCTTTTTCTAAGATTGAGGTTTTTTGAAGCCCGCCAGCTAGAGACTCGTATTCAATAAAGTCAGAACTAATTGCCACTACATCCCCGGGTTTGACATCCCCCTTAGTTTCATACCACTCAGCTACGTCTCCACCGCTAGTAATGTAGGAGAAAACCACCACCAGGCCATCTTGTCCGTCACCTCCATCCAGATTAGCGATAACATCTTCAACTACACCACCGCTTCCTCCGCCTCCATAATTGTTTGCATCAAAGCCAACTGAAGACCCGGAGCCGCTCACATCTGGTCCTGGAGCGCCACCTCCCCAGTATGTACCGCCACCAAATCCTCCCACCGGTCCCTCGGCTCCGGTTGATCCTGGTGCTCCATCACCACCATACAGATTCACATCCCCCGTAGCCCCCAGTCCTCCAGCTCCTCCATTTCCAGATTCATTTCCATTGGTCGCAGCGCCAGTTCCCCCACCGCCAGCTGTTGCCGAAAGATGACTGCCAAATGCAGACGAATTACCGGCACTGCCGTCTTGAGGACTGCCATCATCACTTGAGGTTGCCCCAGCCCCGCCAGCCCCAACCGTCACCGATTCTGAAGAACCGGTCTCAGCAACTGTCAAAACCTCAATAGAAGTACCTCCACCTCCTCCTCCGCCTCCAGCTGCACTACAACCAGTATCTCCGCACTCAGCCTCTCCGCCACCGCCGCCGCCGGCCGTAACAATCACTTGAGCATAGCGCATCCCGGACGGCTCGTTCCAAGTACCTCCGGCTGTATATACATTTGGTGTAACCGTATCCGTACCGCTGTCCGCACACTCCCACACAGCTCCCGTGTTATCCCATTTCAATACATCCAAATCATCACAACCTTGCAGCAATCCCAAGCGGTCTGTATCCGTTTCAAGTCCGGAACCTGAACTCGTCGAACCCGTTCCATCACCTGTAATAAGTTGTATGGCGTCAGCATCAACGTATCCTGCCGAAGTGGTAATGGTGATGTTACTTGAACCGGCTTGAATGGTCCCTTGAGTATCAACATTCCCAGTTCCTGGTGCTACGGAGAAATTGCTTCCTCCCACGGTCAAATTGGCTGTTGTCACATCAAGACCGTTAGTTGCATCCACGTTACCTGAAAAAGTCACCTGCCCAGTACCTACAAATGAATAGTCGGGATTTGTACCGGTATTTCCAAAAACAATCGACTCGGTGGTATTTGTCGTATTGATTACCAAATAGTCATCTCCGCCGGCAGTTTCTTGAATCAGAAGTGCATCTGTGTTGTTGTCAACCAAATTCATCGTTAAATCATTACCTGCGCCGGTAGGACTGATGCTGACAGTTGTTCCATTTATGGTTACGGTATCCCCGCCATCTCCCAGATCGACCTGACCGTTGGCATCCAACGTCCCGGCCAAAGTCAAGCCTCCAGTATTGGTAAAGTCAGTCCCGCTATTGCCAATGTTCTCGATAGTATTGCTCCCTACATCGATGCCTACACCAAACGTCCCAGATAATACCAACCCGTTGGTGATAGCTCCCGCCGACTCTAAAATTCTGAGCGCGTTGGTCAATGTACCGGCAGCGCTCTGCTCTATTAGCAAACCGTCTACCATAGTCTCCGCAGCATTGGCATTGGCAAAACGGGCAAGCGCATCTGGAACTCCGACATTCGCTCCGTTGTCGGTATTTGTGACTTGTAAACCATAGGCAGTTGAGCCTGAGCTTCCGGCATTATCGGTAAGCGTGATATTCAAAGGAATTGCAGCCACATCATCGCTCATAGTTGAAGCAATCAGCAGATTTTCGGTATCCGCAAACGTCATGTTCACATCTGTGTTAAATGTGGAAACGCCATCAAACGTCACCGTTCCATTATCATTAAACGTAACAAACGGCGTACCGTTATCAGCAATCGTGAAGTCTCCGGTTGTCGTCAAGTCATAGGTCAAACCGGTCGCATTATCAATTTCCATCGTCAGATTTCCATCGGTAATCGACTCTGCATAAACTTCGTCAAAGTTTGGCACACCACCATCATCTGTGCCACACACCACTTGTCCTGAACCATTGGTCTCAAGCGCTGTACACCCTGCACCTCCGCCGGTGTAATCGGAAAGCGTCAACGTCCCGCTCGAACCACGGTCAATCACGATTGAAGTGTTGGTAATCGAATTGCCAATAGTCATTACTTCAGCACCATCCGAGGTATTGATGTTGATGTAGCTATCCGTCCCTTGTTGAAGATCAAACGCATCAGGATTGTTATCAACCATGTTAAAGGTAATATCATTTCCAGCCGAATTGGCAGTAAATGTCAAAGTTGTTCCAGACAGAGTAATTGCATCCCCACCATCTCCAGCAGTAATCAGGCCATTTGCGTCAAATGTTCCGTTTGCAGTAAAAGTTTCGGTCACGGTAAGTGCTCCTGCATTGGTGGTTGTTACTCCGGTGTCTCCAATGGTGATCGCATTCGCATTTGTCACTCCTAGATCTAAAGTGCCAGCTGCGTTGGTATCAAGACCAGCACCAGCAGCCACAGTAATTTCACCAGCAGTAGAAACATCAAAATTCGGGAAGTTAATAAGAGAATTTGTCCCACCAATAATAGTTAACGCTCCAGCGTCAACGTTTCCAATCGTGATTACATCTGCCCCAGTCCCTCCTGTTCCGATATTGATTGTATCCACCGCAGTGCCGGTACCAATATTGATCGCCCTGGCATTATTGCTGGTGCCAATACCAATTCCTCCCCCGCCTGTATCGATTGTCAATCCTCCGCCGGCCGCCGCCCCAATCGCCATCGTATCAGCGCCTTCATCGATGTAAAGCCAATTAGCAGCCGTATCCCAAATCCTAAAATTCCCGGTATCCGTCCCCTGACCGACCTCGATGTCCATATTGGCGCTCTGTAGGTCAATATCAAGCGCGCCCTCGGCAGCGGTAATATCAAGAGTATTTCCCCCAACATAGGCACTTTGCAAACTTCCACCATCATCTGTTCCACAAACCAGCTGGCCCGTTCCATTTGTCTCAAGCGCCGTACAGCTGGTGTAATCAGTAAAGATGAGATTCCCGGTCGCCCCTCGATCAAAAGTAATCGAAGCCGCAGCTAACGCTGAATTTCCGAGCGTCATCATTTCAGCGCCATTGGAGGTAGTGATGTTAAGATAATTGATTGCTCCTTGCTGAATATCGAGCGCGTCGACATTATCATCAACCAAGTTAAGGGAGATGTCGTTGCCCGCCCCGTTTGCGGTAATTCCCACCGTCGTACCGGACATAGTAATCGCATCCCCGCCATCTCCTAGGCTTAAAGTTCCCTGACCAGTTAACGTTTGCGCTACCGTCAAAGCCCCATTCACCGTTGTTGTCATACCTGCTTGACCGACCGAAATCGCATTCGCATTTGTCACTCCCAAGTCAAGAGTGCCGGCGGCATTAGTATCGATACCAGCGCCAGCTGCAACGGTAACTTCTCCCCCAGCTGAAACGTCAAAGTTGGGGAAGTTAATGAGTGAATTCGCTCCACCGATGATCGATCAACGCCCCTGCGTTGGCACTCCCAACCTAATGATGTCTGCTCCGGTTGCTCCCGTTCCGATATTGATAGTGTCAACCGCTGTTCCGGTTCCGATGTTGATCGTCCGCACGTTGTTACTGCTTCCGATGTCGATTCCACCGCCACCCGTATCAAGTGTTAACCCTCCACCGGCTGCCGCCCCAATCGCCATGGTATCCGACCCCTCATCGATGTAGAACCAGTTTGTTCCCCCATCCCAAATCCGGAAGTTCCCTGTATCCGTTCCTTGCCCAACTTCGATATCGAAATTAGCGCTCTGCAAATCAAAGTCCAATGCTCCTTCGGCTGCCGTAATGTCTATGGTATTTCCACCCTCATATGCCCCCTGTAAACTCCCGCCTTCATCAGTACCACAAGTCAAATTCCCGGATCCATCCGTCTCGAGTGCAGTACAGGTTGTATAGTCAGGAAGATTGATGACTCCGGTTCCATTGACATCAAGAGTTATTCCCAGATTTCCAACAGATGTTCCCAGTGTGATTGATTCCGAGTTGTTTGTGGTATCAATATTGATGTAATTATCCGTCCCTTGCTGGATATCAAGTGCATCGGGATTATTGTCGACCATGTTGAAGATAATCTCATCGGTTGAGGAGAACGTCAGATCTCCAGTCCCAGATTGAACCGTCGTTGCCGAAGTGGTGTTAGTTGAACCAAGCGTTACCGTCTTAACAGCACCGCCCGTTCCAAGAGTGATCGTCTCAGCGCTGGCATCATCCCCAAGAGCAATTGCTCCAGTTGTACCAGAGTTAATGGTAAGTCCTGTTCCTGCTCCAGAAGAAAGTGTAAGAGCTCCGGATCCGGTGTAACTTTGTCCCGCAGCAACGGTAACTGTTCCCGCTGTACTCACATCAAAGTTGGGGAAATCGATCAGCGAGTTGGTTCCACCCGAAAGGGTTACAGCTCCAGCACTCGTATTTCCAATCGAAATAATATCCGCTGCTGTTGCGTCAGTTCCCATATTAATGGTATCGATTCCAGTCCCAGTTCCAATATTTATGGTGCGAGGATTTGCACTTGTTCCCAAGTTAATATTTCCATTCCCTGCATCCAAAGTCAGCCCACCTCCAGCTGCTCCCCCAACCGCCATAGTGTCACTCGCTTCATCAATAAATAGCCAATTACTCGCCCCATCCCAGATCCTAAAATTCCCGGTGTCCGTTCCTTCTCCAACCTCGATATCCATATTCGCGCTCTGCAGATCAATGTCTAAAGCCCCTTCCCCAGATGTGATATCAAGTGTATTCCCTCCTACGTACGCACTCTGCAAACTTCCTCCATCATCAGCTCCGCAGACCAACACTCCAGAACCATTGGTTTCCAGTGCCGTACAGGAAGTAAAATCAGAGAGTACAAAGTTTCCAGATCCTCCAATATCCAAGGTAATCGAAGAAGCAGCCACCGTTGAATTTCCAATCGTAACCCGCTCAGAACCATTGGTGGTATCAATATTCAAATAATTATTCGTACCTTCTTGAATATCAAACGCATCAGTGTTGCTATCAACTAAATTAATGGTCACATCATTCCCAGCCCCAGTGGCACTCATCGTCAATGTCGTACCATTAAGAACTATCGAATCCCCTCCATCCCCCAGATCAACTTGCCCTTCAACATCCAAAGCCCCAGCCAAATTCAAACCGCCTCCAGACGTAAAATCAGTATTCGCATTCCCAATATTGGTAATGACATTGTTTCCAGCATCCATTCCAACTGTATATGTACCTGATAGTACGATACCGTTTGCTATAGTTCCTGCACTCTCTACGATTCTTAAAGCATTGGTCATCGTTCCAGCCCCAGATTGTTCAATCACCATTCCATCAGCCATCGTCTCAGCTGCATTAGCATTGTCGAGATAGATGAGCGAATCAGGTACGCCGACATTTGCGCCGTTATCCGCATTGGTTATCTCCAAGTCCATAAACTGTTCCAGTTGAAGCTGCAGCGTTATCAGTAAGCGTTATATTGACAGCAGAAACAGTAACATCACTAGACAAAGATGATCCCACATCCAAGTTCTCAGTACCTGCCATGGTAAAAGTCACATCACCTGTGCTTGAGAAATCATCATCAGTGGCCAGTGAAATTGCCCCATCCGCACTATCAAGGCTCAAGGTACCAGCCCCTCCACTCGAAAGTGTAACTGCCCCAGCCCCAGTATAACTTTGTCCACCTGCGATCGAAACACCACCTATATCTGCAGTCAGCGAATCAACCGTCACGTTATCTTGGATATCTACAGCTCCAGCTGCGTTGATGGCTAGTGTCGCCCCATCCGAAGTGATCGTATCTCCATTGACTGCCAAAGTTCCTGCTGCTAAAACGTTCCCATCTTCATCCACTCTAAACTGTGCTGCTGAGAGATCATCTTCAATTAAAATCGGATACCCAGTGCTTTGTGATTTATCTACCACGATGTTGAGCCCATTGCCGCTCATCGAGTTGAGGTCTACGCCGTCCATAGTGATTTGCAGCGCATCTCCTGAGAATGAACCTGTCGTAGCTGGATTAACTGTAAGTTCCAAAAGATTGTTAGCACTCGCCGCAGCTGTGGTTTCGGTAATCACCACCGGATTTCCACTTGCTGTTTCAATCGTATTCCCACCATCATAAGCACTCTGCAAACTTCCCCCATCATCACTTCCGCAGACCAACTGCCCGGACCCATTTGTCTCAAGTGCAGTACAGGTGGTGAAATCAGAGAATGTAATATTTCCACTTCCACCAATATCAAATGTCATGCTCATGTTTGAAAGCGAATTCCCAATCGTCATCAGTTCCGTATTATTAGTTGTGTTGATATTTAGATAGTTATCTGTCCCTTGTTGAAGATCAAAAGCACTGGCATTGTCATCCACCATATTCAAAGAAATATCATTCCCAGCTCCATTTGCAGTTAAAGTAATTGTCGTCGCATCGATCGTAGCAGAGTCTCCACCATCCCCTAACAGAATCTGTCCATCTGCATCCAAAGTACCAGCCAAATTCAATCCTCCAGTCGATGTGAAATCAGTGCCAGCATTTCCGATATTTTCTATGGTATTGTTTCCAGCATTCATTCCCACCGAAAATGCTGATCCCAACACAATTCCGTTAGTAATAGTTCCAGCCGACTCGAAAATTCGAAGACCATTGGTCATCGTCCCTGTGCCTGACTGCTCTATCGACAAGCCTGTGGTTACCGTATCTGCAGCATTAGCATTATCAAGATGAACCAATGCATCAGGTACGCCAATGTTAGCTGCATTATCGGCATTGATCACCTCAAGCGCGTACAGCGTTCCAGATGAACCACCTGCATTATCAGTAAGTGTAATGGAAACTGGAACCGTTGAGATATCACCGGTAATTGTTGACTGGACATCAAGATTCTCCGATTCACCAAATGAAAGATTGAGATCATCACCGATTGTCGTAATCCCATTGGTATCTTCAATTCGGAAAATATCAGAGCCTTCGTCTTGAATGGCAAACTCCCCAGTACCACTCAGATTAAAGGTAAATCCGTTACCGCCCATGGTTACGGTTGTTGATCCATCAAGTGTTAAGGCGTCCGCAATCTCAGTAAAGTCTAAACAGTTCGTACAGGAGAAATCATTAGCAGTCACCGTTCCGGAAAAATTCCCGGCTCCTCCATAAATGTTATCCCAGCGTGATCCAGCCGATCCTAAATCAGTTGTCCCAGATCCAGGAATGAGATCATTGTCAGCCCCTATATTAATAGTGTTGCTGGCAGAATCAATGCTTAGCGCTCCCGCTCCGCCTGATGACAAGGTCACCGCACCAGCCCCAGTGTAACTCTGTCCTCCAGCAATCGAAACTCCACCAATATCAAGCGTGAGATCATCAGCAGTCAAACTATCTTGAATATCAACCGCACCTCCGGCATTAATAGTCAAAGTTGCCCCATCAGCCGTAATCTGGTCACCATTGACTGCCAGAGTTCCAGTTGTCGTAATACTACCATCCTCCTGAACGCGGAAAATATCTGGACCACCATCCTCCTCAGCTAAAATAATATCCCCAGTTGATTGCGATACATCGAGAATCATATGGATTCCGTGTCCAGTCATCGCACTGGCATCAACCGCATCCATGGTGATTTGCAAAGCATCCCCAGAGAACGTTCCGGTTGTCGCTGGGTTTACTGTCAATTGCAGAAGATCTTGAGTATTTCCGACAGCGGTCGTTTCAGTGATCAACACCTGAGATCCAAGCGCAGTTTCAATCGAGTTACCGCCGTTATACGCACTTTGCAGACTTCCTCCATCATCACTTCCACAAACTAAGTTCCCACTCACGTTAGTCTCCAAAGCCGTACAACTGGTAAAGTCAGACAGAGTAACAGTCCCAGAAGCACCGATATCAATAGTCACACTCATGTTTGCCAGAGTAGAGTTGCCTAGAGTGATGTTCTCGGAATTATTAGTAGTATTCAGGTTGATGTAGTTGTCAGTCCCTTGTTGAATATCAAGCGCATCAGTGTTGTTATCAACCAATCCCATGGAAATATCATTCCCAGCCCCGGTAGCATTAATGCCCACCGTCGTTCCGTTGATATTCACTGAGTCTCCTCCATCTCCCAAGTCAACCTGGCCGTTGGCATCCAGCGTTGAATTGGCAGTCAGCGTTCCGGCCAGCGTCAATCCACCTCCAGAGGTAAAATCAGTACCCGCCACTCCGATGTTTTCAATAGTATTGTTGCCTGCATCAAGACCGACTCCAAAAGCTGAGGAAAGAACGATTCCATTCGTAATGGTTCCGGCCGATTCAACAATCCGCAGAGCATTGGTGAGTGTACCGCCCCCGGATTGCTCAATCACCAAAGCATCAGTAATAGTATCTGCAGCATTGGCGTTGTTGAAACGCACAATCGCATCTGGAACGCCCACCGCTCCTGCATTATCCGCATTTGTTACCTGCAAACCATACACCGATCCACCGCTTGCTCCAGCATTGTCTGTTATTGTCACATCAAGAGCCGTTACCGAAACATCACTGGCTAGTGTTGATGCAACTGAAACATTTTCAGAATCTGTCATGGCAAAATCGACATCATCTGAAAACGTCGAGATGCCATTTACATCCTCAACTCGGAAAACATCTACTCCCCCATCCTGAATGGCAAACTCTCCGGTAGAATTCACATTAATCGTAAAGTCATTGGCGCCCAAAGCTATGCTTGTTGTATTATCAAGCGTCATACCATCAGCAAACTCTGTAAAGTCCAGACAATCTGTACAGGAAAAGTCACCTGCCGTCACAGTCCCGGAAAAGTCACCTGCCGCTACATATAAGTTGTCCCATCTTGTCCCGCTAGCACCAAGGTCAGCATTCCCAGCCCCCAGTGTTGGGATCAAATCATCATCGGTTGCAAAGGTAACCGATCCATCAGCAGAGTCTATAGTCAAAGTAGTAGCACCACCAGATGAAAGCGTCACCGCCCCAGCCCCTGTATAACTTTGCCCTGCTGCAATCGAAACTCCACCGGTATCGGTGGTCAGCTGATCAACGGTAACATTGTCTTGGATATCGACCGCCCCTGCGGCATTAATCGTCAAGGTTGCCCCATCCGCAGTGATTGAGTCACCATTGACAGCCAAAGTCCCAGCCGTGGTAATACTCCCAGATCCAACCGCCACCGAGAAATTCCCACCACCGACAGTTAAATTACCACCCGTAACATCCAAACCCGCCTGAGCATCAACATTCCCCACAAAGTTCGTCGTTCCACTCCCCAGAAAACTAAAGTCTGGATTAGTACTCGCATTGCCAAAACTCATCGCCTCACTGCTGTCTTGCGTGTTAATATTCAGGTAATTGTTAGTTCCTTGCTGGATATCCAACGCATCTGTATTGTTATCAACCAAATTAGCAGTAATATCATTGCCAGCTGCATTTGCAGTTAGCGTAACCGTAGTTCCAGAAAGCGTGATCGCATCTCCACCGTCTCCAATCGTCGCTGCCCCATCAACATCCAAAGCACCAGCTAAATTCAATCCTCCGCCTGCAACAAAGTCAGTACCTGTATCCCCAATGTTCTCAATCAAGTTGGTGTTCATGTTGTAGGTTCCAGCCGCCGTATGTGCCCCAACCGTATCTGTTGCCTGATTAAAAGTAATCCCACCATTCGCAGCCAAAGACCCCGCCACGGTGACTGCCCCGGCAAAGTCTCCAACCGTGCCATAGATGTTATCCCATCGGGCACCTGCTGAACCAAAATTCGCGTCTCCTGCCCCAAGAGTTGGCAGAATATCGTCATCAGTCTGAATGGTAATCACTCCATTTCCGCTATCGACAGTCAGCCCCGTTCCAGCTCCTGATGAAAAAGTAACAGCCCCAGCACCGGTATAGCTCTGCCCGGCAGCAATCGAAACGCCTCCGGTATCAACAGTCAGCGAATCAACGGTCGTATCATCTTGGATGTCAACCGCCCCTGCTGCGTTGATTGTCAGTGTTGCTCCATCAGCTGTTATTGAATCCCCATTGACTGCCAGCGTTCCTGAAAGAATCGCATTTCCATTTTCATCTAGAGAGAGTAGGTCAGCAGATCCATCGTCTTCCACCAAAATTGGAAATCCTGAAGATTGAGAGGTATCGACGATGACGTGCAAACCGTGACCGCTCATCCCGCTGGCATCCGCTGCATCCATGGTAATTTGCAGCCCATCACCGGAGAAAGATCCGCCTGCGCCGGGGTTAACCGTCAATTGTAAAAGATCTTGAGTATTTGCAGCCGAGGTTGTTTCTGTGATCAAAACCGGAGACCCAATTGCCGTCTCGATCGAATTCCCTCCATTATATGCAGTCTGTAGACTTGTTGCTCCATCATCCGTTCCGCAAACCAAATTTCCGGAGCCGTCAGTTTCTATCGCCGTACAAGAGGTAAAGTCTGGGAGAATAAAATTCCCACTCGCTCCTATATCAACTGTAACCGTCAGATTCGCCAATGAATTACCAATGGTAATATCTTCACTATTATTACTCGTATCAATGTTGAAATAATTATCAGTCCCCTGCTGCACATCAAAGGCATCTGGGTTGGCATCGACAAGATTGAAGATAACATCCCCGCTACTTGCCGTAGTGGTGATTGCAGTTCCGGAGATGGTGATCGCATCTCCTCCATCTCCCAAATCAACCTGACCATTGGCGTCCAGCGTTCCGGCTAGTGTCAAACCTCCGGAAGAAGTGAAATCTGTCCCGGTATCCCCGATGTTCTCAATCGTATTGCTTCCCGCATCAATACCAACAGAAAACGCAGAGCCCAATACAATTCCATTGGTGATCGCCCCAGCAGTTTCACTTATCCGTAGTGCATTAGTAAGCGTTCCTCCCCCTGTCTGTTGGATCAGAATTCCATCCGCAACCGTCTCATTGCCATTGGCGTTGACCAGCTGCAACAGGGCATCCGGAACACCCACATTCCCACCGTTGTCTGCATTGGTAATCGACACTCCGTATAAACTGCCAGTCGAAGCCGCCGCATTATCTGTCAGCGTAATGCCAATCACCGACGTACTTACATCACTCGAGACCGCCGAGGTAATAGCCAAATTCTCACTGTCGACAAAGGTTAGGTCAACATCATCGCTGATGGTTGTAATCCCACTTGCATCCTCAATCCGCAGCACATCCAGCCCACCATCTTGAATGGCAAATTCTCCTGTTGAATTCAAATTATAAGTGAGGTTATTGCTTCCTAAACTGATCGTGGTTGGATCGTCGACACTCATTGAGTTAGAAAACTCGGTAAAGTCTAAACAGTCGGTACAGGAAAAATCACCTGCAGATACAGTTCCCGAAAACACACCGGCTCCGACGTACAAATTATCCCAAGGACTCCCAACCGAACCGATATCAGCATTCGCTGCTCCCAGAGTTGGAATAAGATCATTGTCAGTACCAAAAGTGACATTACCTCCAGCTGAACTGATAGTAATATCTCCAGCTCCTGCAGATGACAGAGTGATTGCCCCGCTACCAGTGTAGCTCTGACCCGCTGCAATACTTACACCACCAGAGTCAGCGGTCAGCGAGTCAACGGTAACCGCATCTTGAATATCAACCGCTCCAGCAGCATTGATGGTCAAGGTTGCACCATCGGCAGTAATCGCATCACCGTTTACAGCCAGAGTACCACCTAACGTCATGGCACCGCTCACTCCAGTAATGCTCCAATTCGTTCCAGACAAATCATTCCCTCCCGCTGATAGCGCTGTCACAATCTCAGGGTCTGATACATCTATAGCTGTGGTAATCGCGGTCGAAGGATTTCCTGAAATCGATATCCCCGTAGTCATGGCTTGACCCGAATCGGTATGAACAATCGCCAAAGCTGAATCAAGGTTGGCTGTACCATTTCCAGTTTCAATTACCAATCCCCTTGCACTACCGCTGGTCGAAGTGTTATCTGTAACATTAATAGTCATGACATCGGACGTATTCGTATCTTGGATAGTTCCAGAAACGGATACCAAATCATCAGTTGTCATGGTGATATTGGAAATGTTTAAGTTCTCACTTCCAGCCAAAGTCAAGTCAACATCATCACTGATAGTGGTGATACCATTTGCATCTTCAATCCGGAAGACATCTGTTCCTCCATCCTGGATGGCGAACTCTCCTGAACCATCGAGGTTGTAAGTTAAGTTAAAGTTCCCCAGTCCAATAGTTGTTGCCTCGTCTACACTCATGGAATTAGAAAACTCGGTAAAGTCCAAACAATCGGTGCAGATAAAATCAGCTGCCGTCACATTACCTGAGAAATCTCCGGTTGAAACGTAGAGATTATCCCACCGCGCACCACCCGAACCGATATCAGCTGTGCCACCACCCAAAGTAGGGATCAGATCATCGTCTGTTTCGAAAGTGATGGTTCCGTTCGCAGAGTCGATAAATAGTCCAACCCCACCTCCAGATGAAAGAGTTACTGCACCAGCACCGGTGTAACTTTGACCACCTGCAATCGTCACTCCACCTGTATCAGTAATGAGGGAATCAGCAGTCAAATTATCCTGCACGTCAACAGCTCCTCCAGCATTAATGGTCAATGTTGCTCCATCTGCAGTAATCGAGTCTCCGTTGACAGCCAAAGCTCCTGCCATGGTCACTGCTCCAGTTTCGCCAACCGTAAACAGCGGTGAGGAGCCATCATCTTCTACCACAATCGGATCACCTGTAGATTGTGACGCATCAACAATGATCTTCAACCCATCCCCTGTCATCCCGTTTCCATCGGCAGCATCCATGGTAATCTGCAACGCATCTCCCTGGAATTGTCCTCCACTCGCCGGGTTAACTGTAAGTTGCAAAAGATCTTGAGTGTTGACTACCGCTGTGGTTTCAGTAATGAGTACTGGAGTACCTAAAGCAGTCTCAATCGAATTCCCTCCGTTATACGCTTCCTGCAGACTTCCTCCCTGATCAGTACCGCAAAGCAAATTCCCAGACCCATCTGTTTCGATCGCAGTACAAGAAGTGAAGTCAGGAATTCTCACATTGCCGCTGCCTCCAGCATCAATTACCACTGAGAGGTTTACTACTCCGCTGTTTCCAATCGTGACCGTCTCAGCCCCATCAGTGGTATCGATATTCAAATAATTATTCGTCCCTTGCTGAAGATCAAACGCATCACTGTTGTTATCAACCATATTGAGGCTGATATCATTCCCAGCCCCATTTGCAGTCATTGTCACTGTTGTGCCGGAAAGGGTAATTGAATCACCACCATCTCCCAGATCTACTTGCGCATTTGCGTCCAAAGCACCCGCTAAATTCAACCCACCAGACGAGGTAAAGTCAGTTCCAGCAACCCCAATATTTTCAATCGTGTTGTTCCCAGCATCAATACCGGTAGAGAAAGTTGATCCGAGCACTATTCCATTAGTAATGGTGCCAGCCGATTCAAAGATTCGCAAAGCATTGGTTAGAGTGCCACCTCCTGACTGCTCGATAACAATGCCGTCGGCAACTGTTTCATTGGCATTAGCATTATTGAGCCTGATAAATGCATCTGGTACTCCCACATTCGCTCCGTTATCAGCATTGGTAATCGAAAATCCATACACATCTCCTGTCGAAGCGGAAGCATTATCAGTAAGTGATATGGCCAACGGTGTCACCGAAACATCCGAAGCCAGTGTTGAAACAATATCCAGATTTTCCGTATCTGCTTGAGTCAATGTCACATCTCCAGTAGCCGTTAGGTCATCATTGCTGGCTAGAGCAATCGTCCCTGAAGCTGAATCAATCGTCAAACCAGCAGCCCCTCCAGAAGACAGAGTTACCGCCCCAGCTCCAGTGTAACTTTGACCTGCTGCAATCGTTACTCCTCCAGTATCTGTCGTCACGGAATCAGAGTTTAGATCATCTTGAATATCCACCGTTCCAGCAGCGTTAATTGTCAAAGTAGCTCCATCTGCACTGATCAGATCTCCATTGACTGCCAACGTTCCCTCAAGTGTCATAGTTCCAGCCCCAGTCAAAGACCAGTTGCTTCCGTTTATGTCGTTAGCACCAACACTCAATGCCGTTACAATTTCAGGATCAGAAACATCGATCGCCGTAGTAATTGCTGTAGAAGCGTCACCGGTAATTTGCAATCCCCGAGTCATCGCTTGCCCGGTGTCGGTATGATTAATTGCTATTGCCGCATCAACACTAGCTGCCCCATTCCCTGTCTCAACCACTAATCCTCGTGCATTGCCTGAGGTGGAAGTGTTATCAGTAATTGTTATTTGTACAATATCACTGCTGTTTGCATCACTCACAGTACCAGAGACACTAAGCAGGTCAGCAGTTGTCATAGCAGTATTGCTAACTGTTAGGTTTTCAGTTCCAGCCAAACTGACATCAAGGTCATCGGAAAATGTGCTGACACCATTAACATCATCTACTCTGAATACATCCGTCCCACCATCCTGGATAGCAAACTCTCCCGTCGAATCCAAGTTGATCACAAAATCATTGCTCGAAAGCGCAATCGTCGTCGCGTTATCAAGTGTCATGTTATCAGCAAACTCCGTGAAATTGAGACAATCTGTACAAGCAAAATCAGTGGCTGTTACAGTCCCAGAATAACTTCCGGCCACCGCATATATGTTATCCCATCGCGTACCGCTCGCTCCTACATCAGCATCTCCAGCTCCCAGGGTTGGAATCAAATCATCATCTGCAGCAAAAGTTACCGCCCCATCAGCAGAATTGACAGTAATTCCACCTGCACCACCGGAGGACAAGGTGATCGCACCTGCTCCAGCATACGCCTGCCCGTCTGGAATCGATACTCCTCCGGTGTCGGTGGTTAATTGATCAACAGTCACATTGTCTTGAATATCAACCGCTCCGGCAGCATTGATGGTCAGTGTTGCGCCATCGGCTGTTATCTGATCACCATTTACCGCCAAATAACCGGCGGTGGTTACTGCGCCATTCTCATCAACCGTAAATAAGGCAGAAGCTGCATCGCTCTCAACATAGATTGGATTACCATTCAGCACTTGAGACTGATCGATGATCACATGCAATCCATGTCCTGTCATGGCATTAGCATCAGCCGCATCCATGGTGATCTGCATCGCATCACCGGTAAATGTTCCCGTAGTAGCTGGATTGACGGTTAGTTGAAGTAAATCTTGACTATTTGCAGCTGCCGTTGTTTCGGTAATGATGACTGGGGTGGCAACCGCCGTCTCAATCGAATTTCCGCCATCATATGCTCCTTGCAGATCAACCGCCCCGTCATCCGCTCCGCACACCACATTCCCTGACCCATCTGTTTCAAGCGCTGTACAGGTGGTAAAATCTGGCAAAGTCAAGTTTCCACTCGAGCCGATATCAACCCTAACCGAAGCATTGGTAAGTGAATTACCAAGAGTAACCTGCTCAGATCCATTCGTCGTGTTGATGTTGAGGTAATTATCAGTTCCCTGCTGCAAGTCAAACGAGTCGGTGTTATTGTCAACAATGTTGAAAGTAACATCATTATTCACACCATTCGCTGAAAAGGTCAGCACTGTTCCAGAGACGGTGACCGCATCGCCCCCATCACCTAGATCCACCTGTCCATTTGCATCAAAGGTCCCAGCTAAATTTAATCCTCCTCCTGAGGTAAAGTCCGTTCCGGTGTCACCAATATTTTCGATAGTATTACCCCCTGCATCCATGCCTACCGCAAAACTTGAACCTAATACGATTCCATTCGTGATCGTTCCAGCCGATTCAAGAATCCGCAACGCGTTAGTCATCGTTCCACCAGCACTTTGCTCAATGATCAGTCCATCTGGTACAGTCTCATTGGCATTCGCATTGTTGAAGCGGACCAAAGCATCAGGAACTCCCAAACCACCACCGTTATCCGCATTAGTCACTTGCATGGCATAGAGTGTACCTCCGGAAGTATTGGCATTGTCAGTTAACGTCACTTGTAGTGGAACAACGCCCACATCGCTGTTGAGAGTTGAAGAGATCGCCACATTCTCAGTATTGGTCAGTGTGAAGTCGACATCATCGGAAAACGTAGAAATTCCATCCGCATCTTCAATTCGGAACACATCCGATCCGCCGTCTTGGATGGCAAACTCACCGGTCGAATTCAAGTTGAATGTGAAATTATTTGTGTCAAACGTAAGCGTGGTTGCTTCATCAAGCGTCAAAGTATTGGAAAATTCCGTAAAGTCTAAGCAGTCTGTGCAGGCAAAGTCATTAGCTGTCACTGTCCCAGAATAATCCCCAGCAGTCCCATAGATTGTATCCCATCGAGCTCCAGAAGATCCGATGTCCGCATTTCCGGCTCCGAGCGTTGGCAGAAGATCATCATCTGTAGATAAAGTAACTGAGCCGCTCGCGCTATCCAGTGTCAAACCTGCCGCCCCGCCTGAAGACAAGGTCACCGCTCCGACTCCAGTGTAGCTCTGCGCTGCCGCAATCGTCACTCCTCCTGTATCGGTGGTCATGCTATCCGCTGTAAGGTTGTCTTGAACATCAACCGCTCCAGCCGCATTGATAACCAAAGTAGCCCCATCTGCCGTGATCTGGTCACCATTCACCGCTAAGGTTCCTGCTGTTGTAATGTTGCCGCTTGCCTGAGCGACTGAGAAGTTTGCTCCACCAACAGTAAGATCCGCTCCCGTGACATCAAGACCACTGGTAGTATCAACGTTTCCGTTAAAGGTTGTCTGGCCAGATCCTAAGAAACTATAGTCTGGGTTTGTTGAGGCATTACCAAAATTGATCGCTTCAATAGTATCTTGAGTAGTTATATTGAGGTAGTTATTCGTCCCTTGTTGGATGTCTAGCGCATCAGCATTGTTATCAACTAGATTAGTCGTGATATCATTCCCAGCCCCATTTGCAGTTAGAGTAATCGTCGAACCCGAAAGGACAATCGAATCGCCACCATCTCCAATAACAGCCTGCCCATTTGCCGTGAATGTTTCCTCAACAGTCATTCCACCGTCAACAGCTGTGGTCATTCCGCTAGATCCCATGGTGATGGCTGTCGCATTCGTAACCCCCAGCTCAAGTCCTCCAGCCCCATTTGTATCCAGACCTGTCCCGGCGGGCACGGTGATTTCCCCACTTCCGCTAATATCCACCGCCGGAGTATCCAAAATAGTTGTATACCCTCCACCTCCAGTATTAGATATTTGAATTGCAGTCCCAACTGCTAAATTGGTATCAGCATTGTCGATAAGAAAAGCAGTATCCAATCCATTAGTGTTGGATGAGTTTGCCTGCTGGATATAAATACCCCTGGTAGTCCCAGGTGAAGCCGAAGGGGTAAGAACCAGACTGGCAACATCGACAGACCCTCCCAAATTTGAGGTAATTGCCAAGTTCTCGGTTCCAGACAGTGTTAAATCAACATCATCACTAATCGTAGTAATGCCGTTGACATCTTCGATGCGGAAGACATCCGAACCACCATCTTGGATGGCAAACTCACCAAGACCATTGAGATTATAAGTAAAGTTATTTCCACCCAATGAAATTTCAGTAGTTTCATCCACCGTCATGGTGTTGGCAAACTCATCAAAATCCAAGCAGTCAGTACAGGCAAAATCAACTGCAGTGACTGTTCCGGAAAAATCACCTGCAGTAGCAAAGATATTATCCCAACGCGTCCCAGATGCACCGATATCAGCATCGCCAGCCCCAAGGGTTGGAATAAGATCATCATCCGTTGAGAAGGTAACTAATCCACTTGCTGAATTCACCGATAGACCTCCAGCACCTCCGGAAGACAGCGTCACCGCTCCAGCGCCTGTGTAGCTTTGCCCAGCCGCAATACTTACCCCACCCGTATCAGTAGATAAACTATCCGCAATCACCGCATCTTGAATGTCAACCGTTCCTCCTGCGTTTATGGTGAGCGTCCCTCCATCAGCCGTTATTTGGTCTCCATTCACTGCTAATGTTCCAGCCAAGGTCATATTCCCACTTGCTCCGGTAATGCTCCAATTCGTGCCACTCAAGTCGTTAGCACCCGCACTCAATGCAGTAACAATCTCAGGATCATCAACATCAAGTGCCGTGGTAATCACCGTAGAAGCATCGCCAGTAATCTCAATCCCAGCTGTCATCGCCTGACCGGTATCGGTGTGGTTGATCGCCAGTGCTGAGTCAATGCTCGCACTCCCATTCCCAGTCTCAATCACCAGCCCTCGCGCTGTCCCAGAGCTGAAGGTGTTATCAGTAATCGTGATCTGCATTGCATCAGCGTTGTTGTTATCGGTGATCGTTGCCGCTATCGAAACAAGATCAGCCGAAGTCATCGAGGAATTAGTAATCGTTAAGTTTTCGGTTGACGCCAAATTCAGATCAAGATCATCATTAAACGTCGAGATTCCATCGGCATCTTCGATTTGAAACACCGTACTTCCCCCATCTTGAACTAAAAATTCTCCCGTCGCATTTAAGTTGATGATGTAGTTATTCGCATCCAAGTTAACCGTTGTAGATTCATCAAGAGTCATGTTGTTTGCCATGTCATCGAAATTTATACAGTCGGTACAATTGAGAATCCCGGTCCCGGAAAAGGTGAAGTCAGGGTTGGTTGTTCCATTTCCGAATGTGATCTCCTCAAAGCCATCCGTAGTGTTAACGTCGAAATATGTATTAGCACCCTGCTGAATGTTAAACGAATTCGTATTGTTATCGACAATCGTGAAGTCAATATCATTTCCAGCACTATTAGCAGTAAACGTTAGCGCTGTACCGTTTAGAGTGATAGCATCCCCCCCATCTCCTAGATCCACTTGACCATCAACATCGAGTGCTTGATCAACCACTAAATCAGCTCCCTGGAGATTGAGCTGATCACTGGTGTTCATCGTGAGGGTTCCCTGATCTCCATCATTAGCATAGATATTCAGCGTCCCATCCGTTGTCCCACCACCATCACCGATTCGAACCGTATTCGCGGATGTATCAATCGAAAACGGTGCAATTAAATCTCCTCCATCACTTCCTACAACCAAGTCATCTGTCGCTTCGGTTAGATAGGTAATTTGCCCGGTATCGGTCCACTTGCTCGAAGCATCTCCGGAAGCCAGCGATACCCAAGCCGCACCGTCATAGTACTGAAGCGCATTGGAATCGGCCCGATAGGCAAGGTACCCTTCTCCGCTCGAGGGATTCCCAAATGCCCCTGACCCTTGAGGAAGTCGAAGTCCTTCATTGGTCGCAGCACTATTAGTAATAGAGCCAAGGTCTACAAAATCCCCATCAGCAAAGGTTAATGTTGCCGCAAGATCAGTAGTGGTAACTGCATTATCAAGAATCTCACTCGTCCCAATAGAATCATTTGGAAGTACAACTTCACTATCGCCAGTGCTATTGGTGGTGATTGTTACTGAATCCATTCCACCTGAACCAATGGATACCGAAGTCGCAGTCGCATCAGCGATATTCAACACCCCGGCCGATGCCCTATCGAGAGCACCAGTTGATAATAGGATATCGTTTGCCGCAGCAATCGTCAGGTTCCCACCGGAAACATCCAGCCCGCTGGTGGTATCAACGTTCCCCGTAAACGTCACCTGCCCGCTTCCCGCCTGGGTAATGTCCCCGTCGTTCTCTATTGTTAAACGAGTGGACAAAGCCTGGTCCCCGGTCTGGAAGATGATGCTATTGCCCGTCCCGCCTACCCCGGCGATTCCACCCGCTAAAGTCAAGTTTCCTGCCAAAGCATTCCCCGTGGCACTACCACCCCGAACGGTAAGATCCCCACCCGCGCTGTTGACCCCCGTCGCATCCGAACCGGCCAGCGTATAGTCAACCCCGACCGCCGCATCCAAAAAGTTCACGTTACTGTCAATGCTGCCATTAAATGTAATTGAATCTGTAGCCGCGTTCCCCAAATCAATATTCCCGTTCGCGGTTAAAGCCCCGGCGATATCAAGTGCATTGGCAATCGCCGTCGTGCCCGACGAAGCACCAATATTCAGGGTGGTTGCCGCTCCGGCAAAGTTGACCGTCTCCGCATCGGTGTCGATGAGATTAAAAACGTCAGCATTTGTAGTGATATCTCCACCATTGACTGCCGCATCCCCGGTCAAGGTAATCGAGGGGTCGAGGTTCACGGTAACCGTATCCGTCGCGCCTACCACGGTTGAGATATTTGTCCCTCCAGCGATGGTCAACTTCATCACCCTGCTCAACGTTTTGAAGAGTCCCGCTATCTGCATCCAAGTCAAAAAGTGTTCCGGTCAGTAACCCGGAAGGAATATTGCCAGAACCATCAACCACCGTCGTGCCCGCTACTCGCAGGGCATAATCCCATCCAGTCCCAATATCAATCGCCGTACTTTCGATAGTCCCTCCCGGATCGGTGAGATTCCCAATCGAAATGCCATCAACATAATCTGTTCCGCTCGCATTACTCGGCGCAAACGCCGCGATATCGATAACATTATAGTTAAGCCCGTCTGAACCTCCCCCGGTAAACCCAGGGGCAATATCAATCACCTGCTCAGAAACATTAGTCACGGCATTTGTCATGACAAGCGATCCGGTTCCACTCGACAAAGTCAAATTGGCGTTACCTGCCAAGGTCAACCCACCACCTGAGGTAAAGTCAGTTCCCGCGCTGCCAATATTGGTGATCAGGTTGTTGTTCAAATCGAGCGTCGCAGAAAGAACATCAATTTCATCTGGAGCAGGGGTTCCATCAAAAACGAACCGCGCTCCAGTTGCTGACAAGTCCCACAAACGCATCCTCACCAACAATGACATCACCGGTTAAGGTAATATCTCCAGCATTCGCCTCACCAATATCGATTGCAGCACCCCCGGCGCCGGTGATATCCCCTCCAGTGAGCGTCATGTCACCATTCACTGTCAATGCGTTATCTGCTAAGGAAAGCAGATCAGTATCGGTAGTTAAACCAATGGTAATCCCATTGAGAATCAGACTATCAACCGTCCAAGAATCAAATCCTGTTCCAACTCCTGTACTGGTAATATCCCAATCTGCACTATCAATCGTGACATTATCTCCACCATCTCCAAGAACCACCTCACCTGTCCCAGTCAGCGTCTCAGTAACCGTCAGGGAACCATTGACGGTTGTAGTCATCCCGCTTGTGCCGACTGAAATAGCATTTGCCAAACCAGCTCCCAAATTCAACGTGCCTATTGCATTTGTATCAAGTCCAGTCCCAGCTGGCACGCTAATATCACCAGTACCACTGATATCAGTCGTAGGTGTATCAAGAATTGTGGTGTATCCTCCACCACCTGAGTCAGTAATCTGAATTGCTGTTCCAATCGCCAAATTAAGATCAGCATTATCAACCACAATCGCACTATCAAGGCCATTGGTATTGGCAGAATTTGTTTGCTGAAGAAATATCCCACGCGTCGTCCCCGCAGTATTCGAAGGAGTTGTAACAATGCTGGTGACATTAACCGTCCCGGCCAGGTCAGATGTCATTGCCAAGTTCTCAGTACCTGCAAACGTCAGGTCAACGTCGCCACTTGCGGCTAAATCATCATTTGTACTCAGGTTAATTGTTCCACTTGCTGAGTCAAGCGTGAGTCCAGCCGCTCCTCCGGATGAAAGCGTCACAGTCCCAGCGCCAGTGTAACTCTGCCCAGCAGCAATGGTCACACCACCTGTGTCAGTGGTTATACTGTCAGCATTCAACGCGTCTTGAACATCGACATTGCCACCGGCATTGATGTTCAGTGTCCCAGCTGTAGAAGTTAAATCCCCACCGTTCACAGCTGCATCACCGGTTAATGTTAAACTCCCAGTTGACCCATTAATGCTCCAGTTTGTCCCCGTTAAATCATTTGCCCCAGCTGAAAGTGCGGTAACAATCTCAGGATCATCGACATCAAGGGCAATAGTAATTGCAGTAGAAGGATCACCGGTAATCTCAATCCCAGCCGTCATTGCCTGACCAGTATCTGTGTGGTTAATCGCGATTGCTGAGTCAAGTGTCGCGGCACCGTTACCTGTCTCAACTACTAGTCCACGCACATTCCCGCTACTGGCTGAATTATCAGTAATTGAGATATGCATGGCGTCAGCACTCGTCGAGTCGGGAACAGTCATGTTCAAAGCCACAATATCCGCACCACTAGTGACGCTGACATTTGAAATAGTAAGATTCTCAGCTCCGGCAAATTGAAGGTCGACATCATCGGAAAAGGTCATTGTTCCCGTGGAATCATCAGCGCGGAAGATATCTCCACCATTATCCTGAAGAATAAACTCCCCAGTAGAATTCATGTTAATTGCAAAGTTATTCGCGTCAAGACTAATGGTGGTCGCTGCATCCACGCTCATATTGTCACTCAAGTCATCAAAATCAATACAATCTGTACAGTTAAACGCTCCGCTCCCAATCAAAGTAATGTCTGGATTAGTTACAGTGTTACCTAGTTCAATCTCTTCTGATCCATCCAAAGTATTGATGTTAATGTAATTATTAGTCCCTTCTTGGAGATCAAAGGCATCAGTATTGTTGTCTACTAAATTCATCGTGATGTCATTGGTTGAACCATTAGCGCTTATCGTCACAGTTGTTCCGGATACAGCTACCGCATCACCACCATCTCCCAAATCTACTTGTCCATTGGCATCCAACGTTCCACTCATTGTCAATCCACCATTTAAGGTGAGCAGGTTATCGGCAAATACAATCAAGTCCTGATCGGTAAGCGTCCCGATGTTATTCCCATTAATAATCAAGTTGTCTACCGTCCATGAATCAAACCCTGTTCCTACACCGGTCGAGGTGATATCCCAATCGCTCGAGTTTATCGCCACCGTATCCCCGCCGTCACCGATATTCGCCTGGCCGTTTGCGGTGAACACCCCCGCAACCGTAAGATTGTGATTCACCGTCGTCGTCCCGGTTACAGCTCCGATAGAAATAGCTCCTGCATTCCCGGCAAAATTGACGGTAGTTGGCGTGTTATTCACCAAATTGAAAGTAGAGTCAGTGGTTGTCAGGTCTCCACCATTAACCGCCAAATCAGCAGCTAATGTCAGTCCGCCGTTTGTATCAAAATCAGTCGCAGCATTCCCGATATTCGTAATGATATTGTTATTCATGTCTAAGCTTGCAGAAAGAATATCGATCTGATCTGGAGTTGGTGTCGAGTCAAACACGATTCGGGCTGCACTCCCACCAATCCCAATGAAGGCGTCATCAGCCAAAATCAAGTCTCCAGTAACCGTCACATCTCCAGAGTTTTGCTCACCCAAATCCAATGCAGCTCCAGCTGCACCGGTTATATCCCCACCCGTGATCGTCACATCCCCATTCACTGTCAGATTGCTATCGGTAAAAGAAAGCAGATCAGTGTCAGAAACCAACCCGATATCATTTCCATCGATAATCACATTATCAACCGTCCAGGAGTTAAACCCGGTTCCCACACCAATACTCGTAATGTCCCAATCATTGCTATCAATCGCAACAGTTGAGCTGCCATTTCCAATGGTAGTTACACCGGTTGATGAGAGAGTCGTAAACGCACCTGATGATGGAGTGCTCCCGCCAATTGCAGTTCCATCAATCGTCCCCCCATTGATATCAATCGTTGCTACTGACCCTAGATCAGCCCATGCAGCCCCCACAGCCGTTGGAGAACCTGATATAGTAGGAGATATTAAAGTCTTGCTTGTTAGAGTTTGAGATAGTGACTCAAACACAAATGTGTCGTTACTAGAGAGTGTCGGTATCGTGCCTGTTCTGTCAGCCCCAGTTGGCGCATTTACATCGAGAATAAAGTCATTCACACCTTCTTCAAATCGGAATGTTCCATCTCCTTGAATGACTAATCGGTCAACATTGTTAGTCCGCAAATTGAGATCTCCAGGGGTACCAGAGGTAACTGTCCCGGCAGACAAGATGAGATCTCCACCACTTCCGCTCGTTGATCCTCCAGACCCAGCCCGAATTGTCAGGTTCCCAGCATTTCCAGTAGCGGTCCCAGCATCTGCACCGGCAACGGTATAACTGGTGTTGTTCTGATCAAGAAAGTTAACATTGCTGTTTAAAGAACCAGTAACAGTAACCGTATCGGTGACTTGATCTCCCAGCGTTGTGTTACCCTCAACTATAATTCCCGCAGTTCGAATATTTCCGCCTTGAAAATTGAACTCATCACTGGTTGTATACGCAAGTGTCCCCACATCTCCACCCGAAGAGAACATCAGCAGTGTCGCATCTCCGCTTGCGGTTCCATCCCCAAGTCGAACCGTATTAGTCGAAACATCTACAGAAAAAGGAGCGGCTAAAGTTGTTGCTCCAATATAGACATCATCATCAAGCGTTGTGTTCCCATTAACTCTGAAATCTTGGTCAACCAGAACATCCGCACCATTAAATTCAAATTGATCATTCGTGTTAAATATAATAGTACCCTGATCAGTATCAGAGGCGTACATGGTAAGTCGGCCGTTCCCAGCTACAGTACCATCTCCAATCCGAACAGCATTCGCACTCACATCAACAGAAAATGGTGCAGCTAAAGACGTTCCTCCTACCGCCATATCATCTGTAGCGGAAATAAGATAGGTAATGGTTCCGTCATCAGTCCAGATTGGCGTCGATGATGCGACTGATTGCCAGTCAGCCCCATCATAGTATTGAATAGTGTTGGTATCAGTTCGATATGCGAGATATCCTTCTCCGGATCCTGGTTCACCTAACGCTCCGGATGATTGCGGCAATCGAAGACCTTCATTGATACTGCTTGAAGGAACAATGCTTGCCAGATCTAGAAAATCGCCATCAGTAAAAGTGAGCGTTGCTGCAAAGTCAGTAGGTGTCAAACTGTCATTAACAATTTCCAAAGATGAAACAGAACTGTCAGGAAGAATAAGTTCTCCGTCACCTGTTCCATCGGTGTCTATCGTAACCGAATTTAATGTCGAAGACCCAATAGTGATAAATGCCGCATACGTTGGACCGATATTTACATCACTGGTAGAGTCAATTGACAGATCTGTAGCCGCGCTAATCGAAAGATTGCCACTGGTATTTGATATGTTCGTTGCGCCAATGAATTGCAGGTCATCATCAATACCAATTGTTGTATCGGTATTAGAATAAAGAATGGGATAGCTACCATCGAGGTTGAGATACAGATCAGTGTCATCAACGCCAGATGCGCCTACGAACGCAAAAATATCATCAGTTTCATTCTGAATGTACTCACCATTCTCAAAAGTTTGTCTGCCCCCAATCGTAAAATCACCTGAATCAGTCAACACGTAGGTCGACCCATTGAAGTAGATATCGCCAGTTCCGTTCGGATCAATAGTTAAATCTTCATCAACATCACTAGTAGAAATGGTTGCAGTTGTATCATTGAGACCGAGCGTCAAGTCAGCAGTTGAAGTTAATCCAGCATTGGAAACAGACAAAGCATCTGCACCGCTGTTTTGTTCAATCACCATCAGGTTTGCATTTTGGGTGCTGTTTCCACGCACTCGAAACTGAATTTCATCTTGATCTCCTCTCACTCCCAATTTCCCCAGTTCAAGTTGAGCTCCAATGGTAACCGTGTCAGATGATCCATCAGCAAAAATGAGATCAGGATCATTATTTCCCTCAACTCTGAAGTTAACGCTGTTCGATTGCTCATTAAATACTGCGGCTCCGGCAGACGAGAAATAAATATCAGCACTTGAAGTTGCCTCACCACCAATAGTTAAATCAACCACACCGGCATACTCATCAATTGGGTGAAATACATTACTCTCATTTTCCCAAAGAGCACTGGCTGATAGCGGCTTACCACCGATATATACAGTTCCGTCAACCTCAAGGATATCCTCGATATAAAGATCATTATCAGTTGAAGCAAAACTAGCCGACCCTCCTCCATCTGAGATCGCGTTATATGCCACGCCAGTCAAACCACCGACTTCGATGTTGGAATTGTTAGCCAGCCGGACATCGCCATTCACGGTCAGAATAGCATTTGCAAAATTCAACAGATCTGGATCGGACGTTCGACCGATATTGCTGCCGTCAATAATCAAATTATCAACTGTCCAAGAATCAAATCCGGTTCCCACACCAGCAGCTGTGATATCCCAATCAGATGAATCGATAGCCACAGTAGAAGTACCATTCCCAATGGTAGTTACTCCTGAAGAGGATAAAGTTGTAAACGTACCACTAGCAGGCGTCGTCACCCCAATGCTTGTCCCATCTATCGTTCCGCCATTAATATCAATGGTTGAGACTGAACCTAAATCAGTCCAACTAGCACCGGCAGCAGTTGGAGAGCCCGTAATAGAAGGAGATGCTAAGCTCTTGTTTGATAGTGTTTGAGTCTGAACCTCAAACACAAATGTGTCATCAGCAGTCAGCGCTGGTATTGTAGCCACCCGCGATGCTCCCGAAGGAGCGCTGATCTGAACGGTCAAATCTTCGCTGCCTCGCTCAAAGAAGAGATCACCATCATTTTCAATCCGCAGTCGCTCAGTGTTGTCAGTCTGGAAGGCGATGTATCCCGCTGTACCTGATGTGACAGTTCCGCCGGCTAATACCAAATCTCCGCCATTTCCTGTCGTAGCTCCACCCGATCCTGCTCGAATGGTTAAGTCACCAGCATTTCCGGATCCAGTTACTGCATCAGCACCTGCAAAGGTGTAATTTTGATTGTCAGCATCTAAGAAATTTAGGTTTGAGTTGAATGAACCTGTTACCGTTATTGTATCTGTCGTGGCATCGCCGAAAGTAGTATCCTCTTGAACTGTTAGATTCTGATCGACTTGAACATTTCCCCCTTGAAACTCGAAGCTATCGTTGGTGTTATAAAGAAAACTCCCCACATCATTATCACTTGCATACATGGTAATGGTCGCATTCGTTCCGCTGCCATCCCCCACGCGTACCGTATTCAATGACTCATCAACTGAAAATGGAGCAGCAAGTCCGGTTGCTCCCACGTAGAGATCATCGTCAAGAGTAGTGGTTTGGGTAACTCGAAAATCTTGGTCAATGAGAACATCTCCGCCGGAAAATTGAAATTGATCATTCACGTTGTATGTCAGGTTTCCAGTATCGTTATCTTGAGCATACAGCTGCAGCACAGCATCGACAGTAGCCCCACTTCCAACTCTCACGGTATTAGCAGATACGTCTACAGAAAATGGAGAATTGAGCGTAGTTCCACCTACAGCTAAGTCATCAGCCGTATCGATGAGATATGAAATAGTTCCATCATCTGTCCAAAGAGGGGTAAACGATGCAAGCGTGACCCATTGAGTGCCATCATAGAACTGAATATTATTGCTATCTGAACGATATGCTATGTATCCCTCACCGCTGGAAGGATTACCAAGTGCAGAACTTGATTGTGGCAAACGAAAACCTTCATTAACACCAGCTGAATTAATTATTGACGCAAGATCAATAAAATCGCCATCCGCAAAGACTAAAGATGCAGCTAGATCTGATGTCGCAACGGTATCATCAAGAATTTCAGTTGAGGAAATTGATTGATCTGGAAGTACGACTTCACTATCCCCAGTACCGTCAGTCACAACCGTCAACGATCCCAGCGAAGCATGCCCCATTGCAATCGAGGAGGCATTCGTGTCGGCAATGTTTAAAACCCCACCAGTAGTATCCAGAGCTCCACTCGAGAGAACAATGTCGTTCGCCGCAGTCAGGGTTAGATTTCCTCCGGATACATCGAGCCCACTTGTGGCATCGACGTTCCCGGAGAAAGTCACCTGTCCGGTCCCTGACTGCGTCAACGTTCCGTCATTTCCAATAGTAAATCGAGTTGCTAATACCGTATCTCCAGTTTGAAAAACAACAT
Source organism: Candidatus Chisholmbacteria bacterium (assembly GCA_963704905.1). Taxonomy (GTDB): domain Bacteria; phylum Patescibacteriota; class Microgenomatia; order UBA1400; family Chisholmbacteraceae; genus CAVPHZ01. The sequence goes on along the minus strand of CAVPHZ010000001.1, from coordinate 571,073 downwards.
CTCCACCCGTTCCTCCCCCTCCTGCTAATCCTGGAGCTAAAGTTAAATCCCCACCCTGACCAACTCCCGTAGCGTTTCCAGCTCGTACAGTTAAATCTCCACCTGCGCTGTTACCTCCAGTTGCATCCGAGCCAGCGATCGACCGATCGGTTCCTACACCAGAATCCAAGAAATTGACATTAGTCGCAATCGAACCTGTGAGCGTGATGCTGTCAGTAGCCGCATTTCCTAAAGTTGTGTCATCAAGAACTGTCAGATCCTGATCCATGCGAACATCACCACCCGTAAACTGGAATTGATCGCTGGTATTGAAAAGAAGCGAACCGGTTTGACCAGTGCTCGCATACAACGCCAAAGTTGCATTTCCGGTAGCAGCATCACCAATCCGTACGGTGTTTGCACTCTCATCAACCGAGAAAGGTGATGCCAACGTCGTTCCACCCACAATAAGATCATCAGATAGTGTTGTAATAGCGGTAACTTCGAGTGCCTGATCTATGAGCACATCTCCACCCGAAAACTGAAAAGTATCGCTCGTGTTGTATGTCAAAGTACCGGTATCTGCGGTCGAAGAATACATCGATAAATTTGCATTGGTGGTAACACCGTCACCAATTCGCGCTGTGTTGGTATCGACATCCACCGAAAATGGTGAAGCCAACGTGATTCCACCTACAGATAAATCATCGGTATTTGAAATCAGGTGCGTAATTGTCCCATCATCAGCCCAGAGCGGTGTCTGCGCAGCAATGGTGATCCAGCTTGATCCGTCAAAATATTCAACAGTATTGGCATCATCCCGATATGCAAGGTATCCCTCCCCGCTCGCAGGACTTGGAATTGCACCTGTTACTTGCGGTAGCCGAAAACCTTCATTAATTCCACCCGTAGGTTGAATTGACCCAAGATCTATGAAATCTCCATCAGAGAATGTGAGTGTTGCAGCAAAATCGTTTGTATCAAGTGACTCATTCAACACCTCTGTCGAAGATATCGATTGAGCCGGTAAGACGACCTCACTATCACCTGACCCATTCGTTATTACAGTAAAGGAGTCGAGCGAAGCATTTCCAAAGTTAATAGCCGTAGCAGTACCGGTACCGACATTCAAGACTGAGGAGGTATCAATCGTCAATATTCCATTAGGAACAATACTCAAATTCCCGCTCGTCGTCGTAATGTTCTGATCGCCGACAAAGTGCAAGTCATCGTCGATCCGAATAGCACTGTCGGACTGAGAATAGATAACTGGAGCCACTCCATCAAGATTGAAAACCAAATCGGTATCATCTGATCCACCTGATCCTGAAAAGATGATAAGGTCATCCGTTTCATTCGAAATATATTCGCTATTCTCAAATGTGATTCGACCGCCGATGGTTGCATCACCCAGCGAGGTAATATCACCTGTCGCATCATCGACAGCAAAATTCGCCCCTCCAACCGTGAGGTCAGCATTTGTTACATCCAATCCATTAGTTGCATCAACATTTCCGGTAAATGTGTTTTGACTCGCTCCGCTTTGTGTGTATCCACCCGCCGTGACAATACTCCCACCTCCGATATTAATCGCCGTATCCCAACCAGCACCAATATCCAATGCCGTTTCTGTAGCCGCACCACCAGTAATTGCATCAATGCGCACACCATATAACGTATCAGCATCTCCCGATGAAGAAGTCACATCCACAAACAAAGCCGCATTCGTATCAGTCCCGTCAGCATCATCAGCTTGAGTAAAATCTACAACAATACCATCGACCGCATCAGTTGTCACTCCACCCACTGTGAGTGCTAATTGATCAGCCGTAGCAGCTGCATTGGTCAGCGTGACATTCTCAGCCCCATCCATCACTAAGTTAACGTCAGTATTGAAAGTTGACGCCCCATCAAACGTCACAGTGCCATTATCCAAAAACGACACGAACGGAGTGCCCGCATCCTGAATCTCAAAATCTCCCGTCGAAGACAAGTTCAAATATGCTGTTCCTGCCCCGCCGACTGCCGACTGAAATCCACCATCATTTGGCACCACAAATCGGCTTGATCCGCCAACTTGAAGTCGAAAAAGATCTGGGGAACCAGCACCAATCTCATCTAGCCAAATACCTGGATTCGCATCACCCCAGCTATCAGCTGATGCTGGATGAAAAGTAACTGGTCCATTTTCATCGGCAATTGTCGTCCATGTATTTTCTGCGGTACACGCCTTAAACACACTTCCAGCTTCATTGAAGTAGATCTGTCCCGGTTGACAAGCTGGATCACCGACATTTTGTTTTCCGGATAAACTAGCAACACCAAACTCATTTCCGTCAAGAATTTGGAAAAGGGTGTTCGTTCCATCGCTGAATCGAAACGCTCCACCATCTCCGACGTTGAATGAAAATCCTGAGCTTGTAGCCGTCGTGGTGATATAGTCCCCGCCATATTGTGTCGTCGCAATACCACTGCTTGTCGCTGTAGAAGTGATGTAGTTAAACGTAGGAGTTAAACTAGTTGCATAGGTCAGCGCAGTTCCGCTGTCGGTAAGAGTTAAATTCGTTCCCGCCGCCAGCGTCCGAGTCCCTAAGGTGTCCGTCCCAGTTCCATACAACAATTGCCCAGAAGCCACAGACGTTAAGCCAGTCCCTCCATAGACCACATCGATCTCAGTTCCCTGCCATGTTCCATTGGTAATCGTCCCAAGTGTTGAAATTGAAGTCTGTCCAGCATAGTCAGTCGAAATATCAAGCACTGGATCCGCTGCTGTTGATACCGTGATCCGCCCAGAGGTCCCAATGATCGTATCTATCCCAGCCGTATCAGCATTAATAACTGGACTCTGCGCATCTCCGGTAATCGTAATATTTGTACCAGCCAGTACATCATAAATAACGTTGGAAGCGGTAAGTTCCCCTGTTCCCGCATTGATATCAGCATTCTGTGTTTGGATCCCACCCAATGCAGTCACCAATCCACCGTACGTTCCATCTCCAGTAACAGTTAAGGTTGCTGCTATTTCAGTATCAGTATTAATTTCCAAAACCCCACTTGATGTAGCAGCTGCTAGCACTCGACCGTACGCAGTGTCAAGAAGTAGAGACTCAGGAATGGTGATGTACTCGCTCTCATCAAGAGCAAACCCGCCCACAAAAGCATCAGACTTGTCAACTGCCAAGGCAGCTGATCCAGTTCCCACATTCGTCCCAAACTCCAGTACTCCTCCTTCAGTTTGAGCAGTCAGCACCCTACCTCGTTGAAGATCCTCAAATACATCCCCTGGAACGGTAGCAAATTCCGCCGGCAGGGTGGAGGTTGTCCGCTGTCCGGCAAACAGCGAGTAGAGATGATTAATTGATACAAAAGCGATTCCAAACATGACCACAATGGTGATGCCGGAAATCGCAGCAATTGGCATGGGGATTGAGGCAAGCTTGGCAAACGGCGACTCTTGAGCCTTCATTTGCTCCATAACTTGAGCCAAATCAGGTTGACTCAATCCTCTTCCAGAGGAAGCTTTCCGAGGTGCGCCGCGCTTTCTCGGTTTGTAACGAGCCAGAGGTGGGGTAGTCTCCTTCCTTACTTGTGTCGGATGAATCCAGGAGTAAAAGCGGTTGAGGACAGCGGTATATCGCTTGATGGTACTCTCAGCCACACCTTCTGTTTCTAGTGATGCCAGGTACTGATCAATGTGATTTTTTCGGATGTAATGAGCCGCAACTGGCCCATCAGCGGTAGCCTCAAGCCATTTGATGAATTTATTGACATCAGCAGTGTAGTTTTTAATCGATACACCACTAAGGCCTTGTTGTTGTAAAAATCGCGAGAAGTCTTTGGGCAGGCTGCTCATATGGGCGGGTTATATTCGCTTGGGCAGGCGAATATTCATAACTTAGTAATATCTAGCGAATATTGTTGCAATAATTATAAAAGACCGATTTATCGGTATTTTCTAATGATAGATCAAACCAAAGTTGGACGTTAAATGTCCCTTGCGTGAAAATAATTTTGCTAGTATTTACTTCTAAAGCTAGTTTCCTCTGGTAGATGCTGTTCTTCATATATTCGTGTGGTGATTGAAGTGCTATTATAATTTCCTGTTATATGAGTCTTTTATACAACTTTTGCTATTGATAAGTACATTAAAGTACTATTATGAATACCTTGTCAAGTACCAAGATAGGGTAAACCTATGCAAATTGAATCCAGAGGAGAACCTCAAGTAAAGAATAATCACCTCAAATAACTGAAAACGTAAATAATTTGCCTTGGAGAATTCTTGAGGAAATAGCACTCTTCTGAAGTTCCCGCCAACAACTTTAGCCTGGAAATAATTGAACCCACAATAGCGATGACTGAAGAATCTCTTAGAACACAACTAATGAAAATGAAATTGTCGAGACCCTTTTGATCGCTCTAGAAATATAGGACTTTGCGAAAGTGGTTTAGAAACACCCGATTTATCAGGAGGAGAAACCGAAACTGACTGAGCCTTGCGAAGGAATTTCGGAGAGGCCCCATCTCCACTGATAAATCGAAGGTGATTCAACCGCGAGAGCAGGCCTGTCTTTTCTTTGGTTCGTTTCTTTGGACAAGCAAAGAAATGAACATTTCAAATCTGCGTATAAATACTCACCAGATCATCATGCATGTAAAGTACTGACCGTGGGAACGTATACTCAATTTTTTTCTTATCTGGAGTTTTTATCTTGATCGGTTTTTCCTCGATTGCTGTAATAAAATTTGCATGTTTTGGCAAAATATCAAACGGTCCCTCACTGTTCTCAGAAGACACAGACAATGCTTGCCCTTCCCAAATGATCTTCTCTGGGCTATTGATCCTGACATTCAAAATAAACTTCGCCATATTTCTCCATTTGACTGGATTGCTAAACTCAATAGTGCGATCCAGTCATCCCGTAATAACCTGGCGAGATGTACCGAGCCAGGAGTTTACGGGACAAACATTAAATGATCCCAGCTTCCTTCAGTCCACCAATATACAAAAACTTCTCATCAGGTACTTCATCAACTTTCCCAGAAATGATCATCTGCACATCCGTAATTGTTGTCTCGCGAGGCACAGTAACGCCCTTCTTTCCGGTTTGCGACTCAGTTGTTCCAAACGGCTGAGTCATGTAGTTGAGAAGTTTCTTCGCCCGTTGATAGACCAATTGATCATCAGGTGAAAGCTCTGCTTCACCAACGATAGCAACAATCCGGCTGAGCCTCTCATATTCATGAAGTATCTCAACAGACTTGATCACAGCATTATAATGATCTTCACCAATAACACTTTTCTTCGTCAAAACTGTCGAGGAAGAACGTGTTGAATCAATCGGAGGATAGAATCCTCTACTGGCAATCTTCCGCGAAAGAATCACCACAGTATCCAGGTGGTTCATGATTGCAGACACACCCACATCGCCAAGTTCGTCGCTGGGAACATAGACAGTTTGCACAGATGTGATCGATCCATCTTGGGTTGGTACCAGGCGATTCTCAAAGTTAGCAATCTCGGTTTCCAGAGTCGCCTGATATCCCATCTCAGAAGGTATACCTCCAATGAGTGTCGAAACTTCACTGCCTGCCTGGATGAACCGATACACATTATCAACAAAGAACAAAACATCTTTCTTATCATGATCTCTAAAATACTCGGCTAGAGTTGTTGCTGCCCAAGCGATACGGAAACGAACCGCGGCATTCTCATTCATCTGCCCCACAATCAGAGATACCTTGTCAAGCGCTCCAGACTTCTCTAGAACCTTCCAAAGCTCATGACCCTCTCGTATACGCTCTCCAATCCCTCCGAACACTGCCACACCCTGATGCTCAGCGGTGATGTTTTTCAAAAGCTCCGTCATGAGTACAGTCTTCCCAACTCCAGCACCACCAACAAAACCAATCTTTCCTCCCTTGGTAAACGGGGTAAAGAAATCGACATTTTTAACTCCAGTTACCAGAAGTTCGTCAGTTGCCCGTACCGTCTGGTATGAAGTACTTTTCTTGTATATTGGCACATAGGTAGCGCCTTCAAAACTCCCCCGCCCATCTTGCGGATCAGCAAACAGATCCATCACTCTCCCTAATACTTGATGACCAACCGGTATCTGAAGAGACTTACCAGTGGTGTGAATTGGCATATCACGATAAAGATCTCCTTTAGGAGAAAGCGCCAAACAAAAGATAACATTATCCCCAGCGTATGCAAACACCTCAAGTGATATGGTTTTTTTCTCAGTAGATGTGAGAATTTCCATAAATTCAGGCAAATGCGATCCTTCGTACTGCACCTCAATCACTTGGCCGCGCACCGCCCGAATTCTTCCGGAAAAATCAAAAACGTGTTTTTTTGCCATATGAATCTCCTAATGCCTATTCCAGTTCTTCATTCCTGCAAACGTATCAAGCAGCTCTTTATCAAGAATTGACCGCCTCACCTTACGAATTTCACTCTTCTTATCAACAATCAACTCATCCGCCCGTTCCTCAGCCGAACTCATTGACATGAGCCTCGCCGCAGTACGCGACAGATCTGCCTCAAGCATCGACCGACTGAATAAGAGAGTTCGGATCACCGTCTCAAAAAACGCAACCATCTTATCAAGTTCAGGCTCAAAGATATGCCGGATTAGATCCTCTGGAGTGACCTCTTCCTCCTTTGCCGATTGGGTAATATCAGTAACACCAACGGCTTGGCTGATCATGCTGACAAACTTCGGGTAATATAAAATCACCTTCTCATACGATGTGATCCGCTCTAAAAATTGTCGTATCTCCTCCTCGTTTGGAGTGTCTTTAGCATTAATCACTGTTTCATATGGCTGCTTATAACTCTTCAGCATCAGATAATCAGCCCCAGTTTTCCCTATAACAAATCGATCAGTCTGTACTTGCTCTGTTTTTTCAGCAAACTCCTTCATCACGTTAATGTTTAAGAGTCCATAGAAGCGGTGATTGCTTGTGACTGCTACCGAAACCGTTTTTCCAGGCTCAGTTTGTCTCTTCTCCTTAATTTTTAGCAATTCCGAACTGACTTTGACAACGTGATAAACATGACTCACTTCTTCGTAAAACTGTTGATTAACCTCAAACGCTTTACGAATACCCACAATCTTTGCTGACGCAGCCTCCAAAAATGCTGCGCTTACGTATTTCAGTGTCGTGATTTCAGTTAGTTCTTCTCTGAGCTCTGTGAGTTCTGGCATGCCTCCTCCAATACCGATAATTTCTGCCCCAACTGCTCTAGAAATTTTTCAATTTCCAAATGCTCAATGTTCTTTTCCATCTCATCACGCATCAGTCGAAACTCCTGCGCTTCTTGAATAGTTGAGAGAATTTTCGTCTTGTTTGTCTGTAAAAAGTTCAAATCCTTCTGATCGTAAAACGGAGTAAACACAAGACCTAAATACTGCATCTGCACAAATCGGTCAATCCTCTGAAGTGGCTCCTGCCTCAAGAGTTCCTGCATGATTTGTCCTTTTTTAATGGCAAGCTGTGTTTCCTCGCTGACTTCAGCACCAAATCTGCTGAATCGCCGTAGCTCTTCAAAATCAATCAGCAGGCGTCTGATCTTATCTGCCAGAAGTTTATGAAGTAAAAACTGTGTCTGCCGTCCAACTCGGGTAACTGAACGATCCACATCAATTGCCGGGTGCCGTCCTTCCGCACGCAGCGATGCCGAAAAAAGCAAGTGTCCATCCGTCGAAGCCATGAGATTAGTTGGTACAAGGGCCGTAAAGTTATCAAGATCTGTTTCAATTACCGGAAGCAGTGTAACCGATCCTCCTCCGCCTTTTTCGTTAAAATTCCCAGCCCTCTCTAAAATATGAGCATGCTGATAAAACATGTCTCCTGGATACGATTCTCTACCAGGAGTTCGTTCTGCCAGCAGCGACATCTCTCGCAAATACTTCGCATGTGTTCCTAAATCATCGAGAAACACTAACACATGCCTGCCCTGCTCTCGAAACCAATCTGCCACAGCCATTGCCACAGTTGGTGCAATAAAAATCACCGGTGACGGCTCAGTCGAGGTCGCAGCCAAGACAACGGTGTAATCACGTCCTCCTGCCTTCTCGACATCCTTCACAAACCGCTTCGTGTCAATCTCACTCTTACCAATAGCAGCATAGATACAAACAACATTGCGGTCTTTCTGATTGATAATTGCATCAAGGAGAAAGCTCGTTTTCCCGCTTCGCGGTTCTCCATAAATTAACTCTCGCTGACCCCTTCCCAGAGCCAAGAGCGTATCGACAATGCTAATCCCCGTCTCCACTTGCTGAGAAATAATCTCTCGATACTCAATTCCCAAAGCTTTAACATCAAATTCGATCTTCGTTCCATTGCCGGCAATCTTCTTTCGACCATCAAGCGGTTCCCCGAGAGGGCTAATCGCCCGACCAAGCAACTCTTCACCTATCTCTAGCTTTAAGCCCTCTGGTTCAAGCGTAAACAAATCCCCAGGTTTTGGTTGCTCTTGATCAAGCAAGAGAATTTCAACTCGACCGCGATTCAAACCATACACCAACCCACGATGGCCTTCCTGTGAAACACACACATCATTTACCCGCGCAGATGGCAATCCCTCAATGTAAGACAAATAATTTTGCGTTTCAACGACTAATCCAACTTCTTCCCGACGCAATACATCGGCCTGCTCCGCCTTTGACAATCGCTTACTTCGGGTTTGCCTTCGGGTATTTGAATTTCTTAACTTTTTACTCTCCATAATTAAATCATCCAAACGTAGATTGACCCAGCTGATGTGCTATTTATAATCGGCTGTGTCACCTTGTGCATATCTGGTGAATGCAATGAACCAGAATGTTTCAGGCCAAATCAATCACTTTATTCCTCTTTTTTCTCCTCAAAATCACTGATCAATTGATTGATATCTTCTCTTTTATCTTTAAATTGCCGATGCAGTGAATAATCTCGATAATATCCATTCCAGACCAGAGCGCATCCTCCGACAAGAGCCGGATCAACTTTCACATCCATAATCATTTGTTTTTTGACATGCGCACGCAGCCATTGGCCTATCTTGGTAAGCTCTGATTCTTGAGCGATAAACGGCAAATACACAGTCACACTTGGCAAGCTCAATATCTCTTTGCGAATCGCCTCAAGCTTTTTGTAAAACGTACTTCGGGAAAGCCGTTTATTGAACACCCCACTCCATGACTGTAGTGCCTGCGCATCATCTTCGACAACTTCTTTCTCCTCAAAAAATGTTTTCAATCGCTTAAATCCAGACGTACTGTAATGTTTGTGTTCTAAAAACGACCGGAATAATGCCAGACGCCGCAATAAACTCGCCTTGGTATACGTATTAGTCAAAATGGTATTCATCAATTTCTCATCCATTGTGAAATCCTACGAAGTTACTCAGAGAAAAACCCCTCTTCTCGAGCCTTCTCTAATGCCTGATAAACTAAATCAACTTGATCGCTGAGTGGAAGCTTCTTCCCTAAAGTAATTGCCAGCGCCTTCTCGAGAATTTGAACTGCGTTAGTATCAACCACCTCCATGCGTTGCCGCTTGTATTGCTCAATAGCCTCATGGGCTTTATCAACTTGTTCATCAATTTGCTTTCGCACTCTTCCCTGCACATCATCAACGAACTGATCAATTTGCTGCTGGGTCTTACCAAGTGCATCATCCGCCTTTTCTTGCAGTGCTTTTTGATTGAGTTCTACCCCTTGAGAAACGTTCTTCTGCATCTCCTCAACAAAATGCGTATACATCTCCTCCGCCTTTTTCTCTCCAACCCGAAGCTGCTTAGTAATATCCTCAACTACTGTCCGCAGCTGCTCTTCGTACTGCACCTCAAGCGTTTCACTTTTCTGCTTCTGTTCTTCAGTAACTTTTTCGCCACGCTGCTTTGTACCGCTGACAATTTTGTCCGCCTGCTCAACTGCCTTCTGTACAATCTCATCTGCCTTTTTCTGTGCTTCTTCTAAAATCTGTTCACTTTTTTCTACAACCTCTGCTTTTTTCGCTTTAGACCGTAGAAAAAGAATGGTGACAAACACGGTGTTAAACGCTGTTACGCCAAGTAAAATGATAAGCAAAATAAGTTCATTCATAATCTGTATCCTCCTCTAAAACTTTACAATAATCATGGTCAATATCACTCCACCCACAGTTACTAAGGCGATCAGCACCAGATTGAGAATGATCATTGACTGAATCTGCAACTTCGCCAGTGGATTCCTTCCTATCGACTCAATACCCTTGGTAATATTACGCCCAAAGGTAAAGAAACTAAACGCCAGCGTCGCTATTGCCACCAGCGCAGCTAAAATGTAACGAAGCAGCTGGGCGGTACCTTCCGTCTGCTGCAGAGCTCGAAGCAAATCAAATCCCAGCTGAGCAACCAGACCGATCACCCCTCCACGCTCAGTCACCAGTGAAGACGGCACTGGTCCTATTCCCAGTGCTACCTTAATCTTGCCAAATGCAATCTCCTTTTGCACTAACTCGTTCTTCTCATTCACCTCCACAGACTGCTTAAATCCATCTTCAGAGGTAAACGATTCAAGCGCCAAACCAACCACTCTTCCAGATGTATTTCCAGCCTGGGCATACATTCCCTTTCCTTGAATCGTTGAAGAAGTGATAAAATCCCCGATCGCAATATCCCCATTCAAAGTTGTCACGTTGACATACGCATCTCCCGTGCGAACCACAGGCAAGTAAGATTCGTCAACACGTAAAACGACCGTAGGATTCTCAACATAAACACCAAACATCCGCTCGTCAAAACTAACACTAGCTCGAACCATCTCCCCTTCTGATCCAAGGACGATGATATCCCCATCCTCAACTTCTTCATCAACAATACGATACGTCTGCGCAATCCCAAATTGATCTTGTGCCATGACCACTGGAGCAAACACAACCAAGAGAGTTGTGATGGAGAAAATCAATGCTAAAATCTTTATTTTTGCCCAGGCAGGCATAAGTGGTAATAATCATAACTACTCCGAGTCATTTCTGCAACCGGAGGATATAAAACACTAATCACGTTCATTGAAACAAGATAAATGACGCTGTGAGTTTGTAATTTCATTGATACGTTCTAAGCGTTTCTAGTATACGTAAAACAGCGCACTTCCTTAATCGAAACATTGGCTCACAAGCATGTGTCAAATCAATTTTCTATGCCATTAAGACCATCGATGTGATATTCTTTCACGTGGTTAAACCTATAGGTAATTAAAAGCAGACGCCTGATATGGCATATTTTGGTTATGAGAGGCCACTTTACCTCTCTCAGACACATTGGTTTACAGTTCTTCCACTTTGAAACACATATTTTACACCAATTGCAATGAAGATTATCATCATTAACGCTCTTTCGCTTACATTCTTTTGTCAAAATGCGCATCAGCACTGATTAATTCCTGCCAGGAAAAACATATCGTGCGGTGAAATATATGCCGATAAATCAATTAAAAACACTGATGAAGGTGTGCATAGGTTACCAACTGCTCAGATGTGATAAAAACTCGTAAATTAACATTAGTCCGGTAAATCAACAAAAATGCAACACTATTCTCTTTAGCAATATCTTCATGATTTCGCCCAAAATATCAATTTGATATAAAATGAATACCTCCATACCGGCTGAAGGTATCTAACATTGAAAATTCTTCTTGAGAAAAGAGATGTACAAGCCTCAAAAACCACCCCGCAACCAAGTTAAAATCGCCCAATGTATAACAATATAATTGAGTCTGCCGGGATTCGTCCCTGGAGTGCATACAGACAATCTCACCATAGTGAGCTGAATATACTACAGCTACTCCAAATAGCTGTTCCCAACAATCGCCAGAATCTCAACACCTCCACCAGCTCCAGATGTCACAGGACGATCTTCTGCCTCAGGAAGGCTACCAACGATGCCATTGAGCGTAGTTGCAATGCTCTCGGCAAGTACTCGCTTTTTTCCACCAGTCAGATCAACTACGATTGTCTGGACATAATCTGCCTGATTAGCATTATCACGAAGGACCACATCAACTCCAGAAACCTTCTCTTTAAGTGTGTTCTCTACGATCTTGGTTAAACCAGATACCGCAGTACCGTTATAGATTGCTACTCGAGTAGCAGACTCAATTCCCAGGCTGGAGCTAACCGTCGGCGTGTCGCTGGTAATCAGGGCAACATTGACAATTTTCTGCTCAACCGGGTCATAGAGCACAGCCTTCTTCGCTTTGCTGTAGATAAGCACCTTATCTCCATTCTTTGCCTTGGAGAAAAAAGGATGACCTCTGAGCTTATCCCTGTCAGAAACGGTCACGATACTTGGCTCCTCATCCTCTGGAAGCTCGACATATTCAGCCACCTTTGTAATCATGTCCTCAGTATCTTGTCGAGCTGCCAGCGTCGGATTGCTGATCTTCTCTTGAGTGTCTTCATATCGTCGATAGAAAAAGTAGGCTGGTGCGATAGATACAAAAATCACAAAACTCACTGCAACGACAATAAACGCCTTCCTTCCAAAATCAGACTGTGGCTGGGGTCCATAGCCAAGTGCTTGAGCAGCATATGCAGAGGTTCCATAAGCTGGATACGTCGCCTTCTTCTCTTTCATAGTTCTACCTGGACGCATCTGCTTTACTCGAGTTCGATGATCCACACTATCTCGTACAAGTTGCCATTGCTGAAGCAGCGATCGAATTGCATAGAGCAATGGATTCACTCGATATCCTCTCGACTCAGGTTCTCTTCTCCTTGGAGGGGTTCTTGGCCGAACCGCAACGCCAGATCCAATAAGCTCAAACGGCTTACTTGGTGCTGAGTATCCAGAATAATCCAGAGGGGAAACGTCTTTCATCCAAGATGGTTCGACTTTACTGCTTTCATCTCCCTCACTATCAAAAGACGATACCGACTGCTGAGGATAGAGTTTGTACTTTTGAATCACAAATTGAACATGGTGGGTTGAAATCGGTTCCGCATAAAGGCTTTGATAGAGCATCTTCAACCGATCTTTGCCCATATCCATGTGTTTCATCCGTAACTCACGAATTCTCTTCTCTTTCTCTGGAGATAGAGTAGTTTTTCTCCTCGTTTTAGGTGTCTTAGGTTGATCTTCCAATGATTGAGGATTAAGTGGATCATACCGTTTATACCACTTGTAAAAGGTGGGACGACTGATTCCAAACGTCTTACATACCAAGGATACATCACCAACCTTGTTGTAAAACTCAATGAAAGCTTTGCGAATCTTAGCTGTTTCTGTCATCTCAATTTTCTTTTTTTTTAAATACTATGCATTTTTAATCTGCTTTGATATAGTACTGCATGATATCGAGAACGCCGAGTGTAAACTTTACACGTAAACACTCTTTCCTCTTTTCGGATAGTATAAACCATCATGTTCCTCAACTTCAAGCACTAATCATCACCGCTTCACTGCCTTGCCCTTTGAAGATTAAACTTAAGCACTAATAAATACTCTCTGATATTTTCCTGTGACCTTAGCAACCGATCCCAAACCTATGCATGTGATTAACATATGCCCAATTGAGCGCCAAATAGATAAAATTCCGCAATAAATGTGCGACATATATCAACTTGAAAAATCAGCGCCCATAAAAGCAAAAGTGCTCCAAAAGTAACAAGCTGAATAGCACGTTCAATGAAGCTATTCCCATCCTTCATGCGAAAAATGAGTTTAATCCACCATTCGCGACCTCCTCATCTGGAAAAATGACCAAAACTTTACACCTTCACCCTGGAAATGTGGTTAACATCTCATCTATAACAGTTAGTGTAAGAAGTAAATGCGCTTACTTCCCCAAGCTACTTGAGTAAAAATAGAGGAGATCCATATCATCCTTGATACGACTCTCTTTCTCGCCGACGAATCCTTAACACCAGGTATAACAAATAGGATACTAAGCTTAAATATATAAACAAAGTATACGTAAATGTAAAACAATGAACATATATTAGATTCATAAACAATTTGCTCTAATTGGTACAATCTGAACTGACATGAAACTACCAATCCCAATTCGATGGATAACCATTCCTCTGATCACAACTGTTGTATTACTTGGAGGCTATTACACTCTCCTCCTAAAACCCTCTCTTGCACTCCCCATTGCATTATTAGATACCCAGGCAAACCTTGGTCAATTTCACGAAGCACTCCTCCAGAACCGCATAGCCTTAACCGAACTCACCCGGCTAGACTCAACATCAACCGACTTTTTCGACGAAAAGCAAAGATCTCTCTCCAGGCTAAAAGAAACCAGTCAACAAGCTCAGAGCCTTGCACAGAACCCGCCAACGCTTTCCAATAAGGTTATATCCAGATACAGAGAACTTGAAGCAGCCTATCCAATACTCATAGAAAAGACATCAAGCATCCTTTCGGATCAACAAACACTCATTGAAAAACTCGAAGCACGACACGAAAATCTTAAGAATATATATCTCTACGATCCGGTGATTGATCTTTCAAGTCTAGACGTAAGCACCGCTGACGACCGGGAAGAGCTGCTTGGCCGCCTAAACGCCGCTCTTGAAGGTCTCGATGCAATAAAAACCAGCCGACCCACTAGAGAAACTAATGCAGACAGCCTGATAGTCGAGATATCCGCGACCCAGGGCTTAATCGACCAACTCATCAGCCAACTGGAGAACAGTGAACTCGATGATGCCAACCAAACGCGAATCGGGCTAATTCAACGGTTTGGGGAGTTAAAAAATGCTGCACTAGAGTCAGAGTTAGCTCTCATCAAATCAGAAGACTCAATTTCCTTGCTCACCCGCCTCACCAACCTTATCCTCGAATACGAGTTCCACATGCAAAAAATGAGTGCTATGCTCAAAGACCGGTAGGAACCTCTTCACCGGAAGACCCATCTTCACCCGAGGTAGGTGTGGGAGTCACGACTTCAGCTTCCCCGGTTAGCTCTTGGACTACATCCTCTGTAGATACTGTCTTTGGTACCGTTGGTGTTGGTGAGGGAACAATTGTGGGATTCGGAGAAGGACGGGATGTTGGCGTCGGTTTTTCATCAACCACAGTCGGAGTAGGTTTCATTGTTGGCTGAATTGCTGAAGGTGTAGATTCTTGCACTCCCTCAGACTGCTCATATCTAGCCGGAGGTAATCCATCCGGCTCACCACGATGAATATCCTGAGGCAATGTTGGAACAGGCAATTCGACCTCAAAACGGATTTGACCCTTATCAAAGTACGGCCGCTTGGCATCATTTCCCTGACGGATCTCAGATAATTTCCTTGACGGTCGGAGATACTCAAATGCTTTCCAGCTTCTCCCGCTTTTGCTCGCAAAAACTACCCGATCGCCATCTAAATCAGGGTTAATCGACGCTACACCGCTCGTAATCTGTCTCGTTGATACCCCATCGAACAGAAACACCTGCCAACTACCATCGCCTCCGCCTTCTTCGTCCGGCCAGACCCACCGCTCCCAGACAACACTCCCGCTTCGATCAACCTTGGGTTGTCCATTGCTACTTGAGTCAGTGATTTGTACCGTCTCCCCGCTGGGAATATGATGGCGAAATACCTGCCCGGCTCCATTGACACTCATCACCCAAACGATGTACTCTCCCCTTGAGTGAGCCTGAAAACTGTTGAGACTTACCTCTTCACTGACAAACGTTTTCCGTCCTTCAAACAGATAATATACTTGCTGATAGCCTTCGATGGTTTCGGAGTCAACCTCCACATCGCCGCCTTGAACCAGAAACTCGGAAACATTTACTTCTCCGGCAAAGATCTGTTCAAACCTCGGCCGCACGGCAAAAAACAATCCAATTCCAACTAGAACAGGTACCACATAAGAAAGAAGCTTTGGTATTTTGGTTGATCGAGATCTTCTCTTCATGACACTTAAATCTTAAATCAAAAATCCTTTATCGTCGAGCTCTGCTCTGCTATTTCGCCCAGAAAAACCCTCCCTTCACCTCATCAGCATAATATCGACCATGCCGCATGAGGTCTGTTGGTCCCGGTTCAGTGGTCAATGTAGGACAATTGGTATAGCCATCTAAAACAGTATCATCGGCTTCAATAAGTCGGAAACTATATTGAGTAGCACTGGAAATGTTAGTGCCAATGATATGAAAGTCATACTCAATGTCTTCATTCACTCTCCCAAGATTGTGATTGATTTGAGTCGGTTCACTCTTTGCATATTCCTGATCTCTATCAGTTCCGGTGAGCACTCCCGTGATATCAGCTCCGTCAGTAACACTACTGGTCGCATACTCCCAGGTGGCTGCTGCTCCCACATCCGTCCAGCTCCCCGTCGTACAGCTTCCATCTGTTCCTTCTTTGTATTGCAGGGTGAATTGCTGCATGCCAACCGGCATCCCGCCAGTATTAACAGTTAGATTCACCCGCAGCCGCAGTTCTTGTGTCTCATTGGGTGGATCGTTGCCACTGGGAGTAATCGTAATCGCCGTATTCTCTGCCAGGTCAGGGTTTCCCCATGCATCCGACGGGATTGGTAGAATCATTATCGACGTACCACCGGTAGCGGTTCTGGGTGAAAGTAGCTTCGGGATAAGAACCCTCTGTTTCAAACGCCACAGCTCCGGTTGTCTCATTGATATGAGTCCGTTCATTATCACCATCCTGATCTTCAAGCGACCATGCCATGATATCTGTCTGGGAAACGCTCTTTGAAATCCACCACCCTCCATTACCGCCATCCATCTCAAGTTGAAAACCAACAGCAGTTTCAGGAGCAGCGCTAAACCCGGTCAACCCTCCCATGCTGTATCCATTAACGCTGTCTGTGAGGCCTAAGACAGCGTCACCGGATCGAATCGCTTCAACATACGATCCATAATCACCGCTGATCGTTCCAGACTCCCCCGATTCATAGAGTACATAGTGCATCGTCTCTGCGGACGAAAAATCAGATGCCGGCGCAATCTCTAGCTGCTGAAAATGAACATGGACATTCGATTGTGCAGTGGTAGGAGGATTTGTACGGCTGTTAGTCTGACACGCCCATGCGGTTGCCCAATTGGTAGAATCGTTCCATGTTACCCGTCGAGCTAAAACATTTGGGTTGCTTCCCCATGTGGGATAAAACGTCACATTCCCATCCAACGTCCAACTGGTTGCATTATCGACATCGGTATCAGTAAAGCTCCCGGCTTGAACCAGTATATTGGTCCCCGGTAAAGTAATGTCCGTACTCGTCCCTGTGTCTTCCGCAACCATCCAGTGCACATCTATCGAGCTTGGGTCAGAAGTACAACCGCCAGCCGCATCATGTGGCGGAATTCCCATTCGTACTTGAAAGCTCGTCGTGGTTACTGACTGTACTTCTGCCTCTATTGAACACTCACCGGTAATGGAATTATCAGTGTAGTTGTATAAAGCCGAAGCCACCACAATTGGCGCCGTAAACGTATTCGCCAGATTCACCGTCGTCCAGCTTGTCCCCACCCCAGTCTCAGTATCCCCACTCCAACCGCGCCATGTCAACTGCATATACTTGAGAAATCGGCAACCACCCTCCCAGCCTTATGGTTACATGAGCCAAAGACAAAGTAAGAATTATTGCAGTATATTTCCGTTGTCTTCTCATCATAAATCTGTATTCTAGCCAGCTTCGTTAGCTATTTCGCCCAGAAAAACCCTCCCTTCACCTCATCAGCATAATATCGACCATGCCGCATGAGGTCTGTTGGTCCCGGTTCAGTGGTCAATGTAGGACAATTGGTATAGCCATCTAAAACAGTATCATCGGCTTCAATAAGTCGGAAACTATATTGAGTAGCACTGGAAATGTTAGTGCCAATGATATGAAAGTCATACTCAATGTCTTCATTCACTCTCCCAAGATTGTGATTGATTTGAGTCGGTTCACTCTTTGCATATTCTTGATCTCTATCAGTTCCGGTGAGCACTCCCGTGATATCAGCTCCGTCAGTAACACTACTGGTCGCATACTCCCAGGTGGCTGCTGCTCCCACATCCGTCCAGCTCCCCGTCGTACAGCTTCCATCTGTTCCTTCTTTGTATTGCAGGGTGAATTGCTGCATGCCAACCGGCATACCGCCAGTATTAACAGTTAGATTCACCCGCAGCCGCAGTTCTTGTGTCTCATTGGGTGGATCGTTGCCACTGGGAGTAATCGTAATCGCCGTATTCTCTGCCAGGTCAGGGTTTCCCCATGCACCGACAGGATTGGTAGAATCATTATCGACGTACCAGCGGTAGCGGTTTTGGGTAAAGGTAGCTTCGGGATAAGCACCGGAAGTTTCAAACACAATCCCACCTTCAACTTCTGTTGTATGGCTCCGCTCATTGTCACTTTCCTGATCTTCAATTGCCCATCCCAACCAATCAGTAGTCGACAAACTCTTTGTTACCCACCAGTGACCATCCCCTCCATCCTCTTCAATACTATCAGCCAAAGCAATTGCTGGTGCAGAAGAAAAACCACTCAATGTCCCCATAGAATAACCGCTTGCACTATTTTGTAAACCCAGGATTGAATCCGACGAGAGTAGTGATTGGACATAAGAACCGTAATCCCCGCTAACCGTTCCATTTTCATTCCCATCATGGATTATATAATGCAGAGTATCAGAGCTGGTCATACTTGAAGCAGACATCCCACCATCCATAAAACTAACATGAACTGTGCCATCACCTGCTCGTAAGTAATCTGCGCGGTTCCCAGTCCGAAAGCTTGCAGCCGTCGCCCAATTGGTAGCATTCCAGGAAACTCGTTGAGAAAGGGTAATCGGTGCGCTAAATGTAGGATAGATCGTCACATTCCCTGTGGTATCAGTCCAATCACCAGCCCCATCCAAATTCGTTGTGCTAAAACTCCCCGCTTGAACTTGAATACTTGTGCCTGGTAAAGTCGTATCGGTTGTAGTTCCGGTATTTTCAGCAACTAACCAGTGCACTTCAATCGAACTTGGATCAGCTGTACAACTGCTTGCAGAGCTGTGCGGCGGTACCCCCATCCGAACTTGAAAGCTTGTAGAAGTAACAGATTGTACTTCCGCTTCTATCGAACATTCATCACCAGTTCCTCCTAACGTGTAGCTATAGAGAGCTGTGGCCGATACAATTGGACTTGAAAATGTATTTGACAGATTCACCGTTGTCCAACTCGTAGTCACACCTGTTTCTACCCCCCACTCTAACCGTGCCATATCTGCCGCATACGCTTGAGGTATTTGAAAATAACTAGGAGAGAGCCAACTATAAATTTGAAGAAGCAGTAGAAGAAGTACAGCGAACGCCTTGACAATAATTCTTCGTCGTAATTTCATACACCATACTTTATACTTCATTCTCCTTTTAAAACTGGGCTAGGTAATTTAAAGTGATATCCCCAACTCGCACATGGTTTCCACTCTGCGATCCCATCCGCAAGTATATAACCACCGTTTCCCCAGCCGCATCCCACTCAGGAGCACCACCATCATCAAGAACGCTATCATCAATCGTAACCGTCTCCCAAGTATTCGCGACCGAAGAGGCGTTATCAGCACTCGTTGCAACTGCAGTTGTCGCATCACTTTCCAGGTACACTCGCACATCCACATCGCTGTTTGTACTCGTCGTATTCTCGGTTTCAAAATCAACAACCATGGCATTACTTGTCTGCCATGCAGCAAAATCCTGCGGAAGCGTCACCCGAACCGCAACCGTCTGGAAATGTTGTGTAGCAGCACCGCGCTCCCATTCGTAGTACGTCCGTTGCAGGTCAGTTGCATTCGGCTCAACATCTGCAATCATCGTCCCTGAAGTATTTGAGTCCGTTCCAGCGCCATAATAATCAGAAAGTGTCGCACCTGCGTACTCAGCATGCAGTGTCATAGTTTTACTGATCCTCGCCGTCCCGGCATACGTCGGTCCACTCGAGGGATCAAAGGTAAAGGTATTCCCGCCGGTCCCAATCGTAACGGTTCCATCGGCATTTAAAGTACTTGCGTAATTCCCAACAGTTGCAAAAACGTTATCCCATCGCAGTCCTGAAGAACCGAGATCAGCATCCCCAGCTCCAAGCGTTGGAATAAGATCATCGTCTGTCTGGAAGGTTACGCTTCCGTTTGCTGAGTCTATTGTTATTGTCGCCCCACCTCCAGACGATACCGTTACCGCCCCAGCTCCGGTGTAAGCATTCCCGGCGGCTATCGAGACACCAGCATCCGAAGTAATGGAATTGGCGTTCAATACATCATCAACATCCACGGTTCCAGCGGCATTGATCGTCAGAGTCGCTCCATCAGATGTGATCGAATCGGAGTTCACTGCCAATGCCCCAGAAGCTATCGTAATTCCTCCAGCAACCACATTGATACCTCCGCTATTAATCTCAAGTCCCGTATCCCATCCGGTTCCAATGGTAATCGCTCTTTCCGTTCCGGCAGTTCCGGTAATATTCCCAATAAACATTGCCCCAAGCACGTCTCCTGCATCGGTATTCCCGTTCGTGTTCGGGTTAATCTGTAATCCATACAACGTCTGGTCTGTTGCATCAATACCCCAAGTTGGAGTGATCTCAAAAGCCACTGGACTCGCAGCGGTTCCAGCCGGAGAAACATTAAGGTCCAGCGTCGTAGCCGCCAAAGTCGATGCCATTGTAGTAGCTTCATCCACCGTCATGCCATTAACAAGTTCGGCAAAATCCAAACAGTCAGTACAGCTAAAGTCATTTGCAGTAACTGTTCCCGAGAAATTCGAGTTCAATGCATAAATGTTATCCCAGCGGGTTCCGGATGCCCCGATATCGGCATCTCCGGCCCCAAGTGTGGGTATGAGATCATCATCAGTTTGAATGGTTATAGTTCCATTGGCTGAATCGATTGTAAGTCCAGCCCCACCACCGCTTGAGAAGGTCACGGCCCCGGCTCCGGTGTATGAATTCCCAGCCGCAATCGAGACTCCAGCATCTGAGGTGATCGAGTCAGCGTTCAGGGCGTCTTGCACATCCACAGTTCCGGAAGCGTTAATGATTAAGGTTGCTTGGTTTGAAGTAATTCCACTTGCATTGTTAATTGCCAAAGCCCCAGAAGAAATCGTAATCCCCCCACTTTGTACATCAATACCCATGTCCCATCCGGTTCCAATCTGTAAAGCACGCTCCGTAACATTGGCATTCCCTCCCGTAAGGTTCCCGATATTAAGACCCAAAAGGACATCAGAGTCTGCTCCCGTATCCACACTGGTAACGTCAATCTGAAGACCTGCTACCGTATCGGCTCCAGCGTCATTACCAAGGGTTAAGTTAATATCTTGCAATGAACCAGTATTGGTCACAGAACCGGTTAAAATAAGCGTGCTGTCATCATCAACGTTGAAAAGAAAATCTCCAGTACTTCCTGCGCTGAAATTCACATTCCCCGTTCCCGATTGAATGGTCGTAGTACTGGTGGTGTTGGTCGATCCCAAGGTAACTGTCTTGGCAGCTGCACCGTTTCCTATTGCAATTGACTGCGCTGCACTACCACCAATAGTCACAAGTCCAGCAGAAGTACCGGTTGCAACATTCACGGGTTGGTTATTGCTCGCATTCAAGTTAATACCACCTGACCCAGAGAGAAGAGTCGTTGTGGAGGTTGTATTCGAGCTTCCCAAATTAAGAGTCTTTGCTGCCGCTCCATTGGCAATCGAAATCGTTTGTGCGGCACTCCCACCAATGGTAACCAGTCCTGTCGAAGTACCAGTCCCGATATTCATCGGTTGATTAATACTGGCATTGATATTCACTCCTCCTGATCCAGACCGAATAGCTGTTGAGCTTGTTGTGTTCGTCGATCCCAAAACTAGAGTCTTAGCAGCAGCTCCAGTTCCAAGATTAATAGTTTCAGCGCTCCCATCATCTCCAATTGCCAAAGTTCCAGTAGTACCCGAGTTAATGGTTAAAGCAGTACCTGCCGCGGAGGACAGGGTAACAGCTCCCGCTCCGGTGTAGGCGTTCCCGGCGGCGATCGAGACTCCCGCATCAGAAGTGATACTGTCAGCATTCAGAGCATCTTGGACATCAACGTTCCCGCCGGCATTGACAATCAGGGTGGCTTGGTTGCTGGTGATCCCTCCGGCATTGTTGATGGCCAAGGCTCCCGTGTCTAAGGTAAGCGAATCAGCCGTTAACGGATCTTGGATATCCGTACTGGTGGCATTGATGACCAGGTTCCCGTCACTGGTGATTTGGTCTCCGTTGACGGCTAAGGTTCCTGCAGTGGTGATGTTGCCGTTGGACCCGGTGACATCAAAGTTGGTCAGGTTGATGTCGGCAGTGGTTCCCACGATATCACTCGTACCCAGGTTGATCCCGGTGGTGATTCCCCCGTCAGAGGTATCAATGGCGGTGGCAAAGGTGCCTCCCACACCCGTGGTGGTGAATTCCAGGGCGGTGGCAATGTCACCTGCGGTATTGTTATCGATGACCAGGCCGTAGTCATTGGTGGCATCAGCTAGGGTGAACAGCACATCATACGCATCCACGGTAATGGAACCACCTTGGTCATAAGCAGTATCTAAAGATTCCGTGGAGAGTCCGGCATCGTCGTCGTCCGCACAATCCCATTCAAAGTTCACGTTGTCCCATTTGAGGATCTGGTTGGCTCCACAGCCGCGGATCAGGGTCAGTTCTCCTGAGTCAAATTCAAGACCGGACGATGGAGGAACCGTCGGTCCCACACTTCCATCAGCAGCAGCACTATCCAGGGCAATGTTGAGAACATCAGGAGAAGCAGCCGTAAGGGTGAGACCATTCCCAGCCAGGTTGCTGTTCAGGTCATCTCCGTCAATGGAGGCCAGGGCATACGCTCCGGCTTGGATGTTTCCCGTCGCATCAGTAAGAGTGATGTTTCCTGAACCGGCTTGGATGGTGCCTTGGGTGTCCACGTTTCCGGATCCTACCGTCACCACGAAGTTGGTGGCTCCCACAGTCAGATTAGCACCAGTAATATCAACACCACTGGCTACATCCACATTCCCTGAAAAGTTACCTGCTACAGCAAACAGGTTGTCCCAGCGGGTGCCGCTGGCTCCTAGGTCAGCATCTCCTGCTCCCAGGGTTGGGATGAGATCATCATCGGTATTGAGGGTCACATTTCCATTGTTGGCATCCAGGGTTAAAGCTCCTGCTCCTGAACTCAGGGTCACCGCTCCCGCTCCGGTGTAGGCATTGCCGGCGGCGATCGAGACTCCCGCATCAGAAGTGATACTGTCAGCATTCAGAGCATCTTGGACATCAACGTTCCCGCCGGCATTGACAATCAGGGTGGCTTGGTTACTGGTGATCCCTCCGGCATTGTTGATGGCCAAGGCTCCCGTGTCTAAGGTAAGCGAATCAGCCGTTAACGGATCTTGGATATCCGTACTGGTGGCATTGATGACCAGGTTCCCGTCACTGGTGATTTGGTCTCCGTTGACGGCCAAGGTTCCTGCGGTGGTGATGTTGCCGTTGGACCCGGTGACATCAAAGTTGGTCAGGTTGATGTCGGCAGTGGTTCCCACGATATCACTCGTACCCAGGTTGATCCCGGTGGTGATTCCCCCGTCAGTAGGTATCAATGGCGGTGGCAAAGGTGCCTCCCACACCCGTGGTGGTGAATTCCAGGGCGGTAGCAATGTCCCCGGCGGTATTGTTATCAATGACCAATCCGTAGTCATTGGTGGCATCAGCTAGGGTGAACAGCACATCATAGGCATCTACGGTGATGGACCCTCCGTTGGTTGTAAGCAGAGTCTAAAGATACCGTTCCTCCCGTATCATCGTCGTCCGCACAATCCCACTCAAAGTTGATGTTGTCCCATTTCAGGATCTGGTTGGCTCCACAGCCGCGGATCAGGGTCAGTTCTCCTGAGTCAAATTCAAGACCGGAGATGGAGGAAGTGGTACTTCCATCAGCAGCAGCACTATCCAGGGCAATGTTGAGAACATCAGGAGAACCAGCCGTAAGGGTGAGACCATTCCCAGCCAGGTTGCTGTTCAGGTCATCTCCGTCAATGGAGGCCAGGGCATACGCTCCGGCTTGGATGTTTCCCGTCGCATCAGTAAGAGTGATGTTTCCTGAACCGGCTTGGATGGTGCCTTGGGTGTCCACGTTTCCGGATCCTACCGTCACCACGAAGTTGGTGGCTCCCACAGTCAGATTAGCACCAGTAATATCAACACCACTGGCTACATCCACATTCCCTGAAAAGTTACCTGCTACAGCAAACAGGTTGTCCCAGCGGGTGCCGCTGGCTCCTAGGTCAGCATCTCCTGCTCCCAGGGTTGGGAAGAGATCATCATCGGTATTGAGGGTCACATTTCCATTGTTGGCATCCAGGGTTAAAGCTCCTGCTCCTGAACTCAGGGTCACCGCTCCCGCTCCGGTGTAGGCATTGCCGGCGGCGATCGAGACTCCCGCATCAGAAGTGATACTGTCAGCATTCAGAGCATCTTGGACATCAACGTTCCCGCCGGCATTGACAATCAGGGTGGCTTGGTTACTGGTGATCCCTCCGGCATTGTTGATGGCCAAGGCTCCCGTGTCTAAGGTAAGCGAATCAGCCGTTAACGGATCTTGGATATCCGTACTGGTGGCATTGATGACCAGGTTCCCGTCACTGGTGATTTGGTCTCCGTTGACGGCTAAGGTTCCTGCAGTGGTGATGTTGCCGTTGCCAAATGCTACAGAGAAATTCGCTCCCCCAACAGTCAGGTCTGCACCCGTAACATCTACTCCAGAGTTGGCATTCACATTCCCAGTAAACGCAGCCTCACCCGATCCTAAGAAGCTGAAACTCGGATTGGTAACCGCATTCCCAAAACTCACCCCTTCAGTCCCATTATTAGAATCAATATCTAAATAGTTATCCGCGCCAACAGAAATCGTTAAAGAATCAGTCAGATTATCATCGATATCAATATCAGTTGCATTGTCAAAATTCACATTCTGTCCCTGGACTGTGAGATCTCCTGAAAGAGTAATAGAGTTGTTCAAATCAACTTGTACCTGTGGTCCAGCCGCACCAGTAGTCGATAAGTTTGTCCCACCCACAATTGTAAAAGTATTTCCCTGACTTACAGCTTGTGAGCCAGAATCCCCAGCTACAGTAATTAGCGTCCCTGACAATTGGCTAGCAGCCACATTGCCAGACCCATCAATGACAACTGTCCCACCTATCGACAATCCTGAATCCCACCCCGTTCCAATATCAATTGCTGTCTCCGTTCCAACAGTCCCAGTGATATTGGTAATGCTTATTGCCTCAAGAACATCACCACTATCCGTATTTCCATTGGTATTCGGGTTGATATTCAGGCCAATCAAAGTCTGATCGGTAGCATCGATTCCCCAAGTTGGGGTCAATTCAAAACTGATGGGGTGAAGCGGCAGTTCCGACTGGTGAATGATTAAGGTCAAAAGTAGTTAAATCAATAGTTGATGCCAGGGTCGTGGCTTCATCGACAGTCATAGCATTTGCAAACTTATCCCAATCTAAAGTGTCACTAGCTAAATCAGCATTTTCAATATTGCTCAAGGAGTTCCCTGTGCCATTAGCATCCAAGGAGATTCCGGTAATTGCTCCGGTGGCATCAATGTTCCAGTCTGATGAATCAATGGCCACCGTATCTCCATCATCTCCTAGGGTTACCTGTCCATTGGCGGTTAGGGTTCCAGCCAAAGTCAGTCCTCCACCACTAACAAAGTCAGTCCCAGCATTGCCAATGTTGGTGATTAGGTTAGTGTTCATATCATAAGTGCCAGCCGCAGTGTGGGCTCCAATCGTGTCAGTTGTCTGATCAAACGTAATCCCTCCATTGGCAGCAATGCTCGTCGCAAATGTCGTTCCTAGTGTGTTAAATGTCCACCCTCCAGTGATCGCTTCTGCTTGACTCGAACGCGTGATGCTGCTATTCGCATAGTCTATTGAAACGTTTCCCTCTCCAACAGGAGATTGGGAAACAATAAAATCAGCAGCCAGAAAATCCAAGTTAGTAAGCGAACCCACCACAGAACTATCTCCCTCTTCAACTTGCACTGCCCCAGCTCCGCTCACATCACCTTCACATTGCCAAACTCCAGATCCAGAATCCCATTTGAGAATCTCGTTATCTGCACACCCTCGAAGCATGCTCAAACCATCAGCAGCCAACTCTAACCCAGAGTTTGCAGAGTTCGTCAACGTAGTCCCAGATGTTGTTACATCTAAATTAACGGTAAGATCTCCAACCAATCCGCCACCAGTCATTCCATTCCCAACTGTAACACCCGTAATATCCCCACCCCCAACCGAACTCCATGCACCATTCGAAAACACCATGACCTCATCACCTGCGGTGCTATAGATGATATAACCCTCTCCACTCTCAGGAGCCTCAGGTGTTGACGTTGGTACATTTGGTAACCTCAACCCCTGCATCCCTCTGTCATTATGGACAATCGACCCTAAGTCAAGAAAATCCCCGTCTCCAAGAACAATAGCCTGAGCCAGGTCCTTAGAAGTAATAGTGTCATCTGCAATCTTGTCACTGGTAACCGCCCCATCGGCTAGTTTACCCTCACTCACCGATTTTCCAGATATTTTTGCCTCGGTCACTGCCTCTTCTGCTAACTTTGGAGTTGTCACCGATCCATCCGCTAAGTCAAAAGCGCTAATCGAAGAATCAAGTATCACTCCTCCCACTCCACCAATCACCGACCCAGCTCTTAACTGCTCACTCCCCACACTCAGTCCATCAATCACACCATCTTCCCCAAAGTAAACCAAGTTACCCACCTCACCACCTGGAACTCTTCCTCGAATATAGTCTGAGTTTAGGTTCTCAATCAGCTCTTTATCAGGAATTGCCAGAAACGAACTATCTGGAGGACGAAATGTGAAGTAGTTGGTTAAATATCCTTCTTCATCAATCGTAAACACATCATTCACATCTGGAATACGTCGGTCAGGAATAATCTCCTCATAGGTATCTTCATCAATTCGTTTCACAACCGCCAAAGACACTCGGCTAAACGGTTTCAATGCTCGACCAACAAGAGTACCTCGTTCAAGAGGTGCATCAGCAGGGTATGTCGCACCTAGCACTTGTACATCATCAGTCTCACCCGCAATCATCGGCCGGTCAACTTGACTTCTGTAGCCAAAAAACAGAGCAGTTTCCTCCGGATACATTAAAAATGCCACGGTGATAATGGTAACCAGGAGAATGAAAGTTGTAGTCAGAAACAGTAAAGAGGACCAGAGTGATCGTTGAAACTTGGTGAGATGGTGTAATCTTCTCCTCTGTTCTTCAATTTCGATGCTTAGCGTCTTATGGTTCGGTTCAGCCTGTGATTTGGGCGCATCTGAAAAAAGGACATCATCATCTTTATGATCAACCGTTTTAAACGGTTCAAGAATCTTCTCTTCAACAGCTTTTTTTCTTAGGAAATACTCTGAATGAAGAAATTCTTCCAGAGTTTTCTTTGTATATTGACGCTCACCCGCGTCATTTCTGTCAGGCTTGAGTACCTCTCTTTCCTCAAGTCGCCTGAGTGTAGATGCAGAAAGTCCCAATTGTTTCGATGCCTCAGAGATCGAGAGGGGTTTGGAAAACTTGATGTTTTCAATTTCCTCCAGCGAAAAATACCGCGTCTTTCCATTCGGTCTTTCCGCGTGTAGCGTTCCTTTCTTATCCCATCGTCGGATGGTATCAACTGAAACTCCCAACACCTCAGCAGCTTCACTGATCGGGATAAGCTTTTTTTTCCTGGGCAGGTTAGCTTTCATGTTTGCTTAGGTATTGCTTATTCAACACCTGGATATTCTTATCATTATTGAATCAGCTTTTTAATATATATGTCAAGCCCCAAAATAAGGCGTAACTAAACTTATCATAATCTTAACATGATATTTTATCTAGATCTGGTTAGTCAGCGAGATGAGAATATATTGACTTAACTTTCAATTTTAGCTAGCATGCAGCCATGCAAGGTCTCTCATACAACCTTTCACAAGATCTCAAAACTCTGCCTGAGAGAATTGAAAGTCTAAAAAGACAAATCCTCCTTACCCCCTTGGCTCCAAAAACCGAGTTACGCCTTAAGTGGGAAGCCAACATTGAGCGTATCTACTGGTCATTAAAGATCGAAAACCACCCACTTTCCAAAAAAGATACCATTTCCACTCTCACCAGAGAAATAAAACAGATATCCACTGACCAACAAGAGGTTATAAATTACAAAAGAGCTCTTGACTACATCACCCAGAACTGGCTCGTGTCTCCAAAAACCATCTCAACCGCAACATTAAAGGAACTCTACGAAATAGCCATCCTCCCAACCGTGGACACCAAAGATAAAACATTCCTCACACCCGAGAGAACGCTCAAAGCCTCACTTGATTACCTTCAGGCGGGTGAAGAAAGCCCCATCATTCAAGCTGCAGCAGCGCAAGCACTCATCGAAAACCTCAAACCCATCTCAGAGAAAAATGGCAAACTCGCCAGACTTCTAGCTCACCTCTTCCTCTACAAACATGGCTATGACTTTAGAGGCCTCTTAGTGCTTGAGGAATATTGGAGAAAAGACATGAATTCCTACCAGCAGGCACTCGAGAGTGTACAACGCTCAAATAATCTAACTCTCTGGATCGAGTACTTCACGAAGGGTGTTGTAGTCCAACTCAACAAAGCCGTCCAATCAGTAAAAGACCGGAGTTTTAAAACTGAGACCTCACCCAGATATTTCGAGCTCAACGATCGTCAGAAAGAAGTCATGAGAATTGTTCAACAACCAGAGTTAAAAGTAACAAATAGGAAAGTTCAACAAATCTGTAAGATCTCCCAAATAACCGCCAGCCGTGACTTGAGAAAACTCGTCAACCTCGGACTTCTTTTCCCTCATGGAAAAGGCCGCTCAGTTTACTACACTCGAGCTTAATTTCACTCTCCATCCAAATCGATTGCACCACCGAATTGTTGACAAGCCTCTTACCAGAGGTCACCTACGCAAAGCCTAACCAATGCATAGGTAGCTGAATACTAGGCTGTTTCCTCAAGTGGAGGCATAATTTGCTCAATACCCTCCTCCCAATCATAAATTTAGGAAACAGCACATACACTAAATCAACAAAACAGCAGTTAAACAAAGCAAATGAATTCACAACCTCAAATGAAGCTCCATGGGCTAAGATTCCATGGTTCCATCGTTGTCAAACCAGATGCTCACTCCACTTGACCTGAAATATCGCCCAGACGAAATAGTCGAATTCCCAATCAGGATATCCATCCCTAGAATGATAGCCCTGACTTTTCGCCAAGGTGAAAGAAAGTAAGGCCATAAAACGAAAATCAATCTACATTTCCTAATCATCCGGCAATATTTCACTATCTTGAGAAAATATGAGTTTGCTAGAAAAATGAAGCTTCCAGCAATCTCACAATCCATCCCAACCAATAAGATAAGACAGCCTCTTCGCCTGGATATAGCTATGCATTGAGCAAGCAGTACCTAAGCAAACCCAAATATGTCTTTCCGCTTCTATGCTCAGTTCAATGAATGATGAGAAATTTAATTAAAAAAACACACGTAAAACTTTCAAATGTAACAATTTTCTGCCATTTATCTATCTCTCGACGAAAAGTATTACTCTAGGTCCTACTTATTGATATCTAATAGTATGTAATATAATAATATATATCTTTATATGATTAAGCGACATACTCCCCTCAACTCATGTATGTTCTAATTCAGTGAAATCTGCCCTATTACATGACTGGAAATTCATCCAAATTACTAGTCTAATCCTATAAAGAACATCTATATCAGCAGTTTCGATTATTTATACTAGTTGCAAAGTGAACATAGTAGTTCTTAATTTAGGTAACCAATATACATAGTCATCAAACAATTTCTAATAAACAATATTCTCCAATAACATAGTTCCTAAAAACCAAGCTACTAGACTTAATATCATGCTGAATAATAACTATAAGATAAAAGATAACTCGTGAAGAAAGAGCTTATAATGCTATATAACAAGACGATGCCAGATCAATAGATACAAATCCTCGCTCCACGTCTCCTATCGCCCTAATCGAACAGAATAAAAGAGGAAAAATCAGCATAATTTCCTGAGTACAAACGTTCCAAGCACATCTAAAACGCTCTCAATGCTCTCCAAACACTAATGACGCGTATTTCCCAATAGCATTTGCATTCAAAGCCGTGATTACAAAATAATTTTGTCGGTGTTATTAAAAAAATTAGTCACACCTAAATACCAGTCCATCGCAAATGGTAAACTGGTAGATAACATGAGCTTGATCAATGCATCACTCATTATCATAGGCATTTTTACCTTTCTACTTGCCGCAATTGTATTCTGGAGAAATCATCAAAGTATTATTAATAAATCGCTTACACTTTTTCTATCAAGCGTCGGCCTTTGGTCTTTCGCTATATCATTTTTTCAAATCACCAAAGATCTTCAATTTCTTTACCTCTGGAGTACACTTATCTACATCTCTGTAATCTTCGTCCCTTCGCTTTTTGTATTATTCGCATATGCTCTTACTCAGAAAAAATCTCCCCCGAGCAAACAACTACTGCTCATCACACTCGCTCCACTTCTCTTTGTAGCTTTACTCCTACTGCCTGGTGTATGGATTAAACAAATTCAGATACTCCCAACTGAAAAAATCATAACGCTCGGCCCAGTCTATCTGTTTTGGATGGTGTATTACCTTGCATTCATAATTTGGGGTTTCTTGCTTGTTTGGAAAAAGTTCCACTCCTCAAAAGGAATCGTCAAACTCCAGATGCGTCTAGTGCTGATAGGTCTTCTTTTCCCAAGTATTGGTGCAATTATTCCAAACATCATACTGCCTCTCTTCAGAAATTTTAGATGGATTGCTCTCGGTCCCATTTTCCTCACACCCATGAATGTCATAATCACTTACGCAATCATCAAGCACAGATTTATGGATATTCGGGTTATCATCGCAAGATCCATTAGTTACACAGTACTGATCATTTTTTTGGGGTTATTTTACTCTTCGCTGTTATTTTTACTGAGTACATACGTACAAATTGGCGATAGTAGAACAATGAACATACTCATAACCACGGTTATTGCACTATTTATCGCATATACATTCCAACCATTACAGGATTATTTTGGGAAAATCACCGACAATATCTTCTATAAGGATAGATATAGCACTGATGTACTTTTACATAGCCTTTCGCAATCGATGGCGTTAACAAGAAATCTGAACAAACTCTCTGACAAACTACTAACTATTCTTAGAGAACAAATGAAAATCTCTTGGGGATCATTTATTATCGGATCAGATATCCATTATTTATCTTTAAGAACCCAACCTGAAAGTCATAAAAAAAAGCTGACTCGAGAGATACTAAAAAAACTTATCGCCAAAGACAGTTCTGACAAAATGGTGATCTACGAAGAATTGAAAGAAGGCCATACCAAACAAAGATTGCGAGACTTATCAATTGCCATTGTAGTCCCTATGGTTACAAAAAACCAGATCATTGGATCACTCCTTCTTGGTGAGAAATCATCTGGTGAACCGTACTACGCCAAAGATTTAAACCTGCTGAATATTGTTGGTCCTGAGTTTGCCGTCGCCCTCCAAAACGCTCAACGGTATGAGGAAATCAAAAACTTTAACATCACACTACAGGATGAAGTTAAAAAAGCTACTAAAGACTTACGACAAGCACTTCGCCATCTCCAAGATTTAGATAAACTCAAAGATGAATTCATCTCGATTGCATCTCATGAACTCCGCACGCCAGCATCAATCATGAAAAACTATCTCTATATGATACTGAAGCAAGAAAAGGATCTTCCCCAGCACATCTACCACCGTCTCCAGCGTGTTTATGAAACCAACGAGCGAGAAATTAAACTCATAAACGACATGCTTGATGTGTCAAAAATAGAAAGCAAGCGTATCAATCTTAAGCCTACAAATTTTAATATTACTGAGCTTGCACAACGTGCAGTTGAAGAGCTCTACCCCAAGGCAGAAGAGAAAAAGGTCTATGTAAAATTGAATACTCATAAAACGTATATTGTCACTGCAGATAGTGATAAAATCCATCAGGTCATTTCAAACCTGATAGACAATGCGATCAAATTCACTCCCAAGGATGGAAAAATTACTCTCTCAATCTTCAAAGAAGGAGAAATGATCAAAGTAAATATATCTGATACAGGCATCGGTGTAAGCAAAGATAATCTCACCCAGTTGTTCACTAAATTTGGAAAACTCGATGTCAAAGAAGCAGAATTCACCGAAACTCCCGGCTCGGGGCTAGGTCTGTACATTTGCAACCTTCTCATAAACATCTCAGGTGGAAAAATTTGGTTCGATTCAGAACTTGGCAAAGGGAGCACTGTATCATTCACATTACCAGCCGCTTGATTTCGCGCTTTAGGTATCGTAGTCTACAAGTAATGCAATCAAACCAACGCATTCTCCTTATAGAAGACGAAAAAGACGCCAGAGAACTCTATACCGAGATTATCAAGTTTGCAGGCTACCAGGTCGAAAGCGCAGGCGACGGTGAAGAAGGATTAACAAAAGCTCAACAAGGTGGATATGCGCTAATTCTCCTTGACCTCATGATGCCAAAACTCGATGGCATCTCAGTATTAAAAAAACTTCAAACATCACCGCCAAAAATGAAAAACGGTCCTATTGTCATTCTCACAAATCTTGCTCACGATCCCGTCCTCGAACAAGCAATGGCATTGGGAGCCAACGCCTTTATCATCAAAACCGACGTGAATCCTGACCTTCTATCAGAAAAAATTAAGAGTTTCATCCCAGAAGAGTAAAAAGAAAAAAGAAGAAAAAGTTTTAGAAATTACTCTCGATTTCTGTTTCAAATGCCGAAAACGGCTGCGCTCCAACCAACAGCTTCCCATTGATGAAGAAACCAGGAGTCCCTCCCACACCAAGTTGCTGAGCCAGCTCAAGATCATCATCAACAGCCTGCTTGTATTTTTCACTAGACAAACAATCAGAGAACGATCCAGTATTTATGCCAATATCACCTGCATAAGACGTAAATGTCTCAGTAGGATTACCAGATGACCAATCCTCTTGCTTCTCAAAGAGTACCTCATGCATCTCCCAATATTTCCCTCCATCTCCAGCACATCGTGCTGCCTGTGCTGCAATAGCTGCATTTCCATGAAATGGCAAGGGGAAATCCCGCACCATGTAACGTACTTTACCCGTATTGATATACTGCTCATTGATCTGAGGATACGTGGAAGTAAAATATTGCGAACAGTATGGACATTGATAGTCAGTAAATTCCACGATGGTCACAGGGGCACTGTCATCCCCTTTTGCTGCAACTGGAAAAGCCAAAAGATTCTGCCATTGATCATCAGTAAGTTGCGTTTGAGGAGGGAGTTGCGCATTAGGATCTTGACCTTGTTGAGTTCCAGGTTGTATTCCTTGTTGAGTTGTTGGTTGTTGAACAGTACGTGTTCCTGAAGTACTCCCACCTTTAAGAAGTTCAAGCTGACCCTGATAGCGCCCAATAAGAAAAGCAGCAGCAATCAGAAGCACCAAAAGGAGTGGAGTTGTTTTTTCAGGAAGCTTCATAAGATCACCAAACTATACTCGAGCGTGTGAGCAATGTCAACTAAACAATATGATAAATATTTGAATCTTGTTGTTTTTTTTAATTCCCACGCAGTTTCATTGCCTCAACTACTCGAGAAACTGCCAAAATGTAAGCAGCTGTTCGTAAGTCAGTATGCTTATCCTTCGAGATTTCCCACACATTCTCAAATGCATCCTCCAAGATCTCTTGCAACCGCTCAAAAACCAGGTCTTTTTTCCAGTAGTAACCTGAAAGATTTTGCGACCACTCAAAATATGAGGTTGTTACTCCTCCTGCATTCGCCAAAATATCAGGCACAGACTGCATCTTTCGTTTTATAAAAATAGCATCCGCTTCAGGTGTTACCGGTCCATTTGCCAGCTCAATAATTGCCTTCGCCTTGATTTTTGCAGCATTTTTTTTATGAATTACTCCTTCAAGCGCTGCCGGGACTAAAATATCGACATCAAGTTCGAGAAGTTCTTCTTGGCTGATATCTTTTCCAAGTTTAAGATCACAAACCGACCCAACGCAGTAATTTCCTGCTATCTGCCCCCGCTCTCGCTTTCGCGTCATAGTTAATTCAGGACTCAAACCCCGAGGAACATAGACACCACCTTGACTGTCAGAAGCCGCAACCACCTTAAAACCAGCCCGATCAGCATAATACGCAAACCAATACCCAACATTACCGAATCCTTGTATAGCAATAGTTGTATACTGCCTCCGCAATTTAAGTTTTTTAGCCAACTGCTCAAGAATGATAAATCCTCCAAAACCAGTCGCCTCTGTCCTGCCTTGCGACCCCCCCAACTCAATCGGCTTTCCCGTTAATACCGCATACGGTGATGAATAATTCCTTGCATCGTGTTGCTCGTGGTTCTTTACATATTTCTGATACTCGTCCAGCATCCATGCCATAACTTGGGGATTTGTATTTACATCAGGAGCTGGGACGTCTCTCCACGCACCGAAGTGAGGAGCAAATGCCTTCATATACTCACGCGAGAGTCGCTCGAGTTCTCCTGATGAAGAGAGTAATTTTGGATCAACAATGACTCCACCTTTTCCTCCTCCATAGGGAATACCAACCACTGCCGACTTCCAGGTCATCCACATAGAAAGCGCCTTCACCTCATCTTCGCTCACTTGTGGATGAAATCGAATTCCTCCCTTAAACGGTCCCCTCGCATCGTTATGCTGAGATCGAAAAGCAAAGAAAGACTTCACTTTCCCAGTGTCCATCTTCACTTTGAGGTTTTTCTTAATAACAGTCTTCGGCTTCTTTAGCTGCTGAGTTACGTCCTTAGGAACTTCAATATGCTTCAATACTTCATCTAGCTGCTGTAAAGCATTGCTATACGGATTCGACATGTTCTTCCCCTCTTATTACAAGTAATAAACTATCGAACATCTCCTCGTTAATGGATGATTCTGGTAGGTGGTCAAGTTGAAGTAGTAGATCTTCTCTTGTAATACATCGATCAAATGTTTTAGCTGCTTTAGCTGCAGATGCCCATCCATAGTAGCCATTTTCTGGATCCCAGATCAACATAGTTACCCCTTCACCGTCTTTGTTCCTCCAAAATAATGTACGCCCATTAGCCGTACCATGATCAATCTGAAAAACTGGTTCTTTTTCAGTCCCACCACCTTCATCCGATGATTGTTCATCAACTATTTCTCTTTCTAACATCGTCTAGTTAACTCCATGTCCGCCCACAAGAATTCATAACGTAGCTCACCACTCGCCCTTAAGTATTATGTTTCTGCAACCACCACTCTGCATCAAGCGCCGCCATTGTACCAAATCCAGCCGCAGTAATTGCTTGTTTATAACGAAAATCAACCACATCTCCAGCTGCAAAAACACCTTCCACGCTCGTCATTGTGGGAAATTCTAATTTTCCTTCTACATTAATATGCGATTCAGCCAGCTCAACGCTCTGTTTATCTAAACCCAGTCGGGTCACAATGTAGCCTTTCTCATCCAACCGTACTTCATTTCGAAACACCTGCGTCATTGGTTTATGACCGATAGCAACAAACAGACCGTCTGCTGGTAGCTCTCGCTTTTCACCAGTCCGATTGTTCTTCACCCGTATCCCAGAAATTCTCTGCCCATCTCCTTTCACCTCAAGCACTTCTGAGTTCCACAAAACCTTAACTTTGTCTTTATTGTCCTCCAGCACCCTTCTCTGCATTATTTTACTTGCACGAAGCTCATCTCTTCGATGAATTAAAGTGACGGTAGATGCAAACTTCACCAACGCTAAAACATCCTCCATCGCAGCATCACCACCACCAACAAGGTAAACATTCTTTTCTCGAAAAAACGCTGCGTCACACACAGCGCACGTGCTTACTCCACGACCTAAGTGTTCTGACTCACCAGGTAATCCGAGAAGAATTGAGATTGCTCCAGTAGCCAAAACAACTGACTTGGCTTCATAGGCATGCGGTTGCTTTTTAACCTCAGAGATTGCACTCTGGAATTCTTCAGGTTTGGAATGTATCGCCAAATCTTCCATCGACTTTCCTTCAGTTACTGCCGTCCAAATCTTGAAAGGTCGAGAAGAAAAATCTACCGCAGTCACGAAAGTATCAACCATCTCTGTGCCAAATCGTTCTGCTTGTTGCCGCATCTCCGCCATCAACTCAGGTCCCATCTTTCCCTCAGCAAATCCAGGATAGTTCTCAACATCAGTCGTCAGCATCAACTGCCCACCACTTTTCTCTCCAGCAAGAAGTAGTGGAACAAGCTCCGCTCTTGCCATGTAAATTCCTGCCGCATATCCCGCTGGACCGGAACCAATAATAATAGTATTTCTAACGTCAGCCATGAAACTCCTTAATAATTGAAGTATATACTTTTTAAATAATTAAGCGGGGTTGCCTCAAAGCAGCCCCGCAAGTATCATGACACCTTCTTTAGAAGTTCCTCATACCCTTGCTTCCCACCGAATCCAATCTTTCGATCAACTTCCTTACCATCATTAAACAAAATAACGGTAGGAATGCTCATCACACCAAACTTTCCTGGCTGTTCAATATTCTCATCCACGTTAATCTTCCCAATCTTAATCTTTCCCTTGTGTTCTACCGCCAATTCATCAATCACTGGCCCAGCCATCTTGCATGGACCACACCACGGTGCCCAAAAATCAACCATAACAGGAGTATCGCTCTTCATCACTTCTTCTTCAAAATTATCATCTGTGATTGTTAAAGTTGCATCACCTGCCATACGTCACCTCCTTCAAGAAAATTAGAAATATATTATTTTCGCAGTCCGCCAATATTTTTCGAGAGCGGATACGGCTGAATAAACAGTTAGCCAATCATCGAAAAATATGGTGGATCCACATAACTTTTTATAACATCAACTCATTATAAACAGCTGCTCAAGCATCTTCTCAAACTGTTTTTGTTTTTTCGGTGAGCGAGAACACCGAATGGCCTCTCCACCAAGAATCTCTCGACCAATACTTGCCAGTGCAGCCCGTGCAGCCGCTATCTGCTGGGCAATCTCCATACACTCCCGACGTTCTGTATACATCCTCTGGATTCCCACGATCTGCCCTTCAACTTTTTTTAGCCGCTTCTCTATGTCATCCATAAATAAATTGAAACTGATAGTAGAGTAATAATTCTCTGTATACTCCCCCCTAGTATAATAAGTTGGCTAAAAAAAGTCAAGTCAACTTTATAAAAGCTAGAGGCATGCGACACCCCAGGAGCAGAGAAATCCCAGAATGCCATGAAGTCCTAAAAAAAGCACTGATCCCCATGCAAACCATGGATGCCAGTGGGTTAAGGGAAAATGTCCAATCTGGTCTTTATCATCCTCACCGGGTTTTTCTCCAGCCCATGGCGCACCATGCCGCGCCCAGGGCATGGCATAACAAGTGGCAAAATTAAGGATAAAGAAAATCCCTGAAAGATACGCAAAAAACACTCGCCAACCATTGAGACCAAAAGGTCTTTTAGACCACCGACGAAGAACCTCAGAGTCTGATTGCCCAACCTCTCCATCCGCAATTTCTCGCTCACCACGAATAGGCGAGACCTCCATCGCCGTTTCCTCCTCACCACAAATAGGCGCGACATAAAATTGTTTCATGACTTCAGCAAGATGTGGACCTTGCTCGATCGTATCTGAGATATACACCCCACCACAAGCATGTTGCCCAACATGTCCCTCAGGGCTCCATTTATTGCCTTCGGTGACGTTATACACACCACCATCAAAAATAACCAAACAACGACCAACTCCCACTTCACGAGCAACCTCTCGTGTTGTGTAACAATCAACTTTAGGAAGCGGCGGCAAAGAGGTAATGGTATCTTCTTCAGCGTTGTACGAATCCGTTGCTACTTTCTCTTCGACGAAAGGCTCTTTCCCGTCTGTTGTTTCAGCAAAGACACTACTATTTAAAGCCAAAAGCAACCCCGATATAAAAACCGCAACCACAAAGGCCCCAAGTAAACCTTTGTACGACAAGCAACGACTCTTTGAAGGCTGAACGCACAAACACTGTTTTCCACATCCATTCATACTAGTATTGTTGAGAATCCTCCTACCAATGTCAATCAACTAATTTGAAGAAACGCTTATCCAAGCTCTGGATCTTCCGCAACACCCGTAAAAAGTAGACATTTGTACGCTTCATTTTCTTTTTCGCCTCACTAATGGTTTGACTCGTAACATGCAAATCTCGAGTAATCTTTTTGTACTTCTGTTTTTGTGATATACGTTTGTAGAGCTCAAGTCTCTTTGCAAACATTGCTAACTCTTCTTTGGTCAAAAACTCAAGCAAAAAAGCCTCGGCTTCTTGCCAGTTTCCCAGAGAAGACAGCGCTAAAAACAGCTTCTCAAAAAGCCTTTGCTCATCATCAACCGAAAGCGGCCTATTCACACTCACACGCGCCATAGATGTGTAATTATCTAATATATTAGATTAGTAATAATCTGTTTGTCAAACAGCTTTATCCTCCGTACAATAGTCCTTGTTATGTACGATATTGCCATCATCGGAGCTGGTCCAGCAGGCCTCTCGGCCGGCTTATTTTGTGGCCTCTACAAACTTAAAACCCTCATTATTGGTGATGTCATTGGCGGTCAAATTATCTTCGCACCCATGATCTTCGATTATCCGGGTGTTGAATCAATCAGTGGCAAAGATTGGTTGAGTGGGATACTAGAACAAGTTAAAAAATCTGGAGTAGAGCTCGTCAATGAAAAAGTAACTGGAGTTAAAAAAGAGTCATCTAATCAAACATCAAAATTCACCCTCCAAACCTCTCAAAACAACACTTTCATCTCAGCTTCTCTAATCTTTGCAACTGGCAACGAAAAAAGGCGAACAAATTACTCTGGTGTCAGTCTGGCAAAATCATTAGGCATTGATGTAACAAACGATGGATTTATTGCTTCACGCAACACACTCGAAACGAATGTACTAGGAGTCTTTACCGCTGGTAACTGTCTAAAATTTCCAGACTCACTAGAGCAAGTGGTGAATGCAGCAGCTCAAGGAACCCAAGCAGCAGCCATGATCTACGAATTCTTAAAAAATGAAAAAGCCCCCATTCTCTGGGGTAAAGCCTCAATTCCAAATCGATAGAAGCGCGCTAAATCAAAGAAACATACTCACCAAACAACAACCAAACCGACATAATCAGAAGTAACGATCCGAGAGAAAGCTTCATCCATTTTTCCGCTTTATGCTCCCACTCCTTTATTTCAACAATCTGCTTCCCTTTCCACACCACAAACAACACCACCAACAGTGGTAAAACAAACAATAGGTTGTAGTAGAGGAAATATCCAACCACCAATGGAAACGCCATCCCAGAGTTTGCCAAAAGTGTCGCCGTCCCAACATACAAAGGCAGTGAACAAGGAGTTTCTAATATTGTGACCGCAACACCCAAGAGAATCGTCCCTGATAAACTCACTCTCTCAATTAGACTCATCAGTCGCTCTTTGCTAGCTCCAGGAATTCGTAAGTGAATCGGAGAGTCTGGCCAAACAACATCCTTGAGCATGATAAGAGCCGCAATTCCAAGAATACTTCCGACAATTTTATTCACCAATCCATACGAAATGAGCTCTTGAATCTGAACCACAACCGAGTAAAACGCCAGACCAATAAACAGGTAAGTAAAAAATATTGACAAAACATAGGTGATCCCTATCTGCAAAACCCGCTGTGGCTTTTTAGCAAACACAATCAAATACCCCAAAAGCATCACCATCATTCCAATCGCACAAGGATTAATTCCATCAGCCAAACCCGCGATAGTCACCAGAGGAAAGCTAATCAGCCCACCATGTTGTTCGAGATAACACCCAACAACTGTACAGTCACCCATGCTCGAGATTGTACACTCTCGTTGCCTACTTGCCAAGAAAATAGTTTAATGATCATAACGTCATAAATAAATGAGCAATCAACAAAATCAGCAGCCAAGCCTCAACCAACCGGATACCATAAAAGAACCAGCCCCATGGCAAAAAAGTCGTCCCAGCTGGAAAGACTTTCATCACTCGATTATAAAAAAAGAGGAATCAGTTGAAAAAAAAGTATTCATCAATTCCACCACGATTCTTAAAAAACTCTGGTTCCCTTTTCTTCTCCTCCCGATTACAATCCTCATATTCCTAAGGTTCACCTCAGAACAACAGCCTGCTCTACCACCAGTTATTGACCGCATTCCAACCCCCAGTCACTACTCAACAACAAACTGGTTGATATATACAAATGAAAAATACGGTTTTGAAATTAAATATCCTAGGAACTGGGAAATAACAAGCATCGATGGCTCTCAAGATTTCCCGCCACTTACACCTACACCAAAAAAGGAAGTAGCTTCCACAATCTTAATAGCAAAGCTGAATCCGGCGAAAACTAATTCAGAAATCCAATTATTTATAAACATCATCCAAAACCCCAACCGTATAACTATCATCGAATATCTAAAAAATGAAGATGTTTCTTACTTTTATCAAAATTCCATGCAAGAGTCAGTCATTAACGATTTCGAGGTAGTAAAATGGCCCACAAACCCAGACTCAAGCATGTACTACCTTGCTTTTGACAACTACATCGCTGACTTTCAGTTAAGCGTCTTCGACGAGCAAAAGCCTAGTCAATTAAGCCCCGATCAACTGCTGCACCAAATCCTCTCTACCTTCAAGTTTATTAACAACACCTCAAACTGGAAAACATATATAAATAATGAGTATGGGTATGAAGTAAAACACCCAAATGAATCACCGCCAAAAGAACACACCGACAATGATATTTATCTAAATAATGTCACATTTGGTACACCATTTTCAGAAACAGTCTGGTTTTCACTTATTGTTCGAGAAGAAAGTCTTGAAAAAGCAGTAGAGTTCGATAAATGGCAAGCAAGCCACTCAGTCGTCAAACTTATTGAAGAAAGAGAGTCAACCATCGATGGCCAACCTGCTGTGTTACTCACATACGAAACACAAATGGAAGAACCGCAACGCTCAACAACTTTCGCCATCATCTACAAAAAACCATACGCCTACACCATCAGCTCCCGTGCTATAGATATTAACCAAATCCTCTCCACGTTTGAATTCACAGAATAAATATGAATGATGAACAAATAAATAATCCTAAAACAGAAGATCTTGCAACTCAAAAGTCGTCTATTCCCCGCTGGAAGCTTCGTCCAGAAAAACAAGAACTAAAATTCACAGTCCAAGATTCTTCCTTCTCCCAATTCAAAATCTGGGCTGGAGTTACTATTGTTATTGTCATCCTCACCAACCTCCTCACCGCTAGTTTCTTTATGATGCAAAACAAAAACAACTCACCCAACCAGAACGGTACGCAAACCCCAACCATTCTTTCTCCATTCTCATTTCTAAAACCTCAACCGAGCCCATCATCAGATCCAGAAACAAGTTCTCCTCAACCTCAGTCTCCTGGTATCACCTCTCCAAATAATCAACCTATTGGTCCGCTGGATTTTACCCAAGCCTTAAACAAAGCATCCGACACCAGAAGGCAAGCTGATCTCATGCAGATATCAACCGCTCTCAATATTTATACAGCCGAAGTTGGTCCACCTGAAGACTTCCCTTCGAAAGACACCTGCATTGGTACTGCTCCAGATTGCTATGATCTCGTCAGCCTCTTAAGTCCAGACTTCATTGCAGAATTTCCAAAGGATCCAAAGGGCGGTACAGAAGAATTCACCGGCTACTATTTCTATGTGAATGAAACTGGCGGCTTCACACTCAAAGCAATCGGTGAAAATTCTCAAGAAATAACCATCAATCGTTAGAATGGAAGTAAAAAAAGAATCAGCATCACACCTAGCGCACCCCACCCACCTCGACGAGCTCATTGAAAAAGCACGAAAAAATACTTCAAAGTCATCAAAATTCAGACACCTTGTGACAACAACATTTATCATTTTTACACTGAGTGGTTTATTCGGCTTTCTTCTCCTCGCCAACATACAGACAAAAACAGCAAAATTTGAAGAAATTTTACCCACACCTTCT
Organism: Candidatus Chisholmbacteria bacterium; assembly: GCA_963704905.1. Taxonomy (GTDB): domain Bacteria; phylum Patescibacteriota; class Microgenomatia; order UBA1400; family Chisholmbacteraceae; genus CAVPHZ01. The sequence continues at coordinate 528,914 of CAVPHZ010000001.1, read as the reverse complement.
ACCCCAACACCCTATGAAAAACCACAATCAAACACTCTCAGCACTGACCCTTCAAACTGGAAAACATTTACAAACAAGAAACATAAGTATTCATTAAAATACCCTACAAGTTGGAAAATTGGGAATATTTATCCCACCCAAAATATTCAAGAAGCTGATGAGGTAAACTTTCGAGAAACAACTGATCAGATACCTGCAGAGTCTGGAATTTCTATTATTATAAAAGGGAATCCTTCTAATCTAAGTATTACACAAATCTGTGAATCAAAAAGCGAGTCGAACCCAGAACCTCAAGGGTTCTTATGTGATGCAAACATGTCAACTCAAAAAGTTGATGTAGGCGTCAATGAGTGGACCAAGCATGTGGCAAACTCGATAAGTATTCCTCCTACAGGATATGTCCTGTACAGCAAAACAAAAGGAAATAAGATATTCCTCATCTATAGTTTGGGTGCGAGCGAAGACCAAGTAAACCAAATTCTCTCCACCTTACTATTTCTCAACAAAAATTAATTGATATCAATCTTTATTGGATCTCCAACCTGAACATTGTACTTCTCCGCCCAACCTGCATTCACTTCCAAAACCATATCAACAGTTCCTGAGGAATGAGCTTGAATTGCTCTGCCATCCTGCCCAGCCTGTGGTGCAGGAACATGCTCATATACTTCCGTCACCCGTCCATCCCGAATAAACACAATATCAAGCGGGAAGCGCATTTCCTTCATCCAAAACGATAATCTTCTCCGCTCAGGATAAATAAACAACATTCCACTGAGATCATCCAGTGATTCTCTCCCCGATAAACCCTGATCCCAGGCCTCTTGATAATCTGCAATTTCTACACCAATTGTTGTTTCGCGTACTGTGAGTCTTGCGTCTTGAAAATCCTCAATTTGCTGCGGTTTGCGTACAGACACCCGACCAATATAGGCAACAATAAGAAGCAGAGAAAGAAATACTGCAGTATTTCGTATACGACTCATCGTGTTCCTCCATGCTTAGTTGCAATATGGGCATCAAATACAAATCTCAATCCCATGGTTATCAGTAATAAACTTACAACTTGAGCAATATTCAATCCAATCAGACTCCAAGAATCAACCCGTAAAAACTCAAGCCAGAACCGTCCAAATCCATACAAAGTAATATAAATTGCGAAATACATTCCCGACTTCATTCTTATTCCAACTTTATGAAGAACAAAATACAATACTCCAAAAACAAATAAGTTGTAGAGTGACTCATATAAAAACAATGGATGAAATCTTTCAAACATCACAACTTGAGGCAATCGATAGTTTTGTGGTATAGCAATCCCCCATGGAAAATGTGTAGGTTTGCCATACAATTCATGGTTTATAAAGTTTCCCCATCTCCCTATTGCCTGCCCGATTGGCAAGCCAAAAGCACCAAGATCAGCAATATCCAAAAGAGGAATACCATATCGACGTGAATACAGCCATGCCCCAGCCAATCCTCCAAAAATCGCCCCAAAGATCCCAAGTCCACCATTCCACACAGCGATGATTTGAAAAGGGTTGGAAGAGTAATACTCCCAAACACCAATCACATGATAAATCCGAGCTCCAATAAGTGATGATAAGACCACCCACCACATCCCACCCCAGATATCAAGATTATTAAGCGTTGATTGAAAAACAGCTAATCGGACTCTCATCTTATCTGCAACCCAAAACCCAACTCCGGCGGCAATACCCAGAATCAATCCATATAAACGAAGTGTAAGTGGACCTAGTTGAATCATAGTCTGTATTCTACCCTGTTCAAGAAAATTTGAGACCGAACCAAGTTGTTCCAGACGACTTAAAGAAGAAGCAAACTCAAAAACCCAAAAATCCCAGTTAAGCCGTACAAAGCGAGCTTTTGCTCTCGAAGAGGGATCTCACGTTGTACCATCCACAAAAACCAAGACTTGAATCGCTCTTTATCGCGAAGGTAATCCCGCCATGCGTCGTAGAGAAAGTGCACCATCACACCTGCTGTAAGACCTTTGCCAAAAAGACCAGCTGAACTGGAAAAGGCAAAAAAGACGACAACCATAAAAACAGCCGCAAATATACCATTTCGAAATGCAAGGTGATACTGCTCGCGTCGGCGAATCAGAATAGTTTCGAGTGCATTCTTCCACTGTTGCTTTGATAAGTGCATTCTCATCTGCTGACTCAGCTGTTCATCTGGGCGTTCAATATAAACATGAATAAGCCTATCAAGATCAAGTAGAGCCATCCCGATTACACCTCCAACCCAAAAACCGACCAGATCAAAAAACATACTAATCGTTCGAGGAAGTTCAGCACGAAGTATTGTCACAACACCAAGATAAACAATTAGTACGAGAAGATGCTTTCGCACAAGCTGTCGCATATCTCTACTCTAGCAAATTGTTGAAGTTGCAACAAGAAACCTTTAAAAGGAATGAATATGACGCTTCATGTCTACGTGCATAGTATCCACAAATGATATTCCTTCTGCTTCTAATCGGCGCCGTTGCTCCTCTGCCCCATTAAAAGCAAAGTTGGGAGCCAACCGCCCAGCTTTTGAAACTACTCGATGACAGGGAACCTTCGGATTTTTATTCCCATGCATTGCCCATCCAACTTTCCTGGCATCCTTCGTTCCCAACACCCGCGCTATTTCCCCATAGGTCGTCACTTTCCCTTTGGGAATTTTCACTACAATCTGATAAACATCATCAAAAAAACTCATAGGTAGCAATTAATTAGCAAATACCTGCACAAACATTCTCCCATATGATCCGCCATCTATTACTCCGATTCCAACTCGACCAAATTCCGGTTCTAAAATATTCTTCCGGTGTCCAGGACTTTGCATCAACCCATCATGCGCAATTTCTAAACTCGGGGCGAATGCAAGATTCTCGCCAGCGAGTAAATAGTCAACACCACCCTCCATCAATCGATCTCCAACATCATCTCCGTTAGGACTCACATGAGAGAAATACCCATGAACGAACATATCTTCGGCATGCGCCCGCGCTACCGGAACGATCGAGGGATCCCAAACAAGCTCAGCCACACCATTCACGCCCCGCTCATGATTCACCAGAGCAAACATTGCCTTCTCAAGTCGCTCAGAAACTACGAGCTCAGGTTCCTCAACCTCAAATCCGAGATCTATGCGCTCAGTACCCTCTGGCTCCACGGTAAGAAAAGCCAAACTTTCCTGTATCGCCTCTCCGAATACACGGTTAATCGTTTGTTCCAATGCACTGGTTCTACTAACAAAAAAACCTCCAATTTCACTATCCGCTATCGCCTTCTTCACTCCTCCATAAATCGGCAAACTAACCGATAAAGTTAAAACTGCAGCAACCAAAATTGAACCATTGATAAGAGCCGGAAAGATGCCTAGTGCTTTGTGCCATAACTTTGGCAGATAATCGATTGGTACCTTTCGCAATGCGCTCACTAAAAGAGTTGCAATGAGTGCATGAGCCATACCATATACGAAGAAAAATCCAAGCGCATTTGCAAAACCCCGGGATAAGGAAAAGTAGATTGTAAATAAGTAAGCAGCCCGGGAGTAAAACGCCAAACCAAACAAAAACGAACCGATAAATGCCACAAGGTCGGCCAGTAAAAGAAAAAACCCCCGCTCCCATCCATCAAACACCCAAATCGAAAGAAGAGCTAAGATGATCAGATCAACATAATTACCCTTAAAAAATTCCATCGAGGGTTACTCCTTCTTTTCTTGCTCAAAAACTGACTCATCATAAAGAGGTTCTCCGCGTTTAATCTTCGCCAGCGCCCACATAAATAGCTTTCCTTTATTTCGCACATTCCTCGCATCTTTTACAAAGGTTCGTGCCAGTTCAAGAAGCTTTCGATCAGTTTCTTTCGCAAGTTTAATATACAAACTTTTACTCTTCTCATCCCCAAGTTCTATCGCCAATCGATAGCCATAATCCTGAAACTCTTGTGAAATGTACTTTTTCTTGTCAAAGTCAAAATTCAGAAGCAAATCACTCATTGATTGAAACGGTTGTTTCAATTTCTTGTCTCTCTGAAGTGGTTTTTTTATCTTGCTCATTGGAACCCTTGATAGGAAATCAAATTTATAGAAATGAAAACACCCAATCCGCCAAGAATAAAGAGTAATGTCCATGACCAAGAAAATGTCATTAAAAACACAAAAAGGAGCAGAACAAGTACACCAACACTCCAAATGATCTCACGAAAAACAAAAAATGCAACCGTATCACGTCTAAATGAAAACCGGTAAACTTGTGACAAAAATGGAATTGAGTAAAAAGAACCCACTAGTGTGTGAGCGCTATTGAGAAAAAATAGACTACCAAACCCTCTTGCCAATGCCATCATTGGCCATGTAAGGGCTGTTAAACCAGATCCAATAACAAATATCCGCTTTCTGTGCTCTGTTTTATCAAACATTCGCCCAGAAATATAACCCACAATCATCGCGACAACAGCAACCAAGGACCACATTGCTCCAAGTTGCCCAACTCCCCCAAGAACGATGAAAATGTAAAGCGGCAAGAAATCCACATTCAAGGTATCATCCCAACTTCTCCCTAGCCAACCGATTATGAGAGGAAAATTCTTTGGATCGAGAATTTTATCTAATAAACCAGCTACTCCATCCGGATGATGGCGATGATGATGATGCATGAAAAAATACGGAATTGCAGAAAGAATTGCCAACACTAATCCGAGAGCAAATAACCAGTGAAATCCAAAAAAAGACGCAATGAGTCCCCCAACAATTGGGCCAATAATGGTCGCCAATCTCGAAAGCACAACTAATAAACCCAACGAAGAGCCAACGTGCGTAACATCTTGATCTTCCCCAAACAAAGCGTGTCTTGAAATCCAGTAGGTTGTTGTGACAGTGCCAGAAACGACTGCGGCTATCCATAAAAAAACAATTGACGAGTCAGCAAATGTAAGCAAGAGGTATTTAACAAGCAGAGCGATGGATGATAAAAGTAAGGTCCATCGAAAACCAATTCTATCGATAATATGTTCAACAACAAAACTATGTGCAACAATACTTAACCGTGCTATGAGAAGAAACAGAATCAGTATCCGCAAACCAGAAACAACTGTTCCGCCAAACTGATCAATCCCAATAGTATAAACATAAATAGGTACAAACAAACCGACTGAAGTAGCTGCAAATGTCCGTAATGCTACCCCCCAAAACATCGCCCGGATCCCATCGCGATGCATTCCGGTGTGAAAGTAGCTATGGACTAGATCATGGATTCCGTATCTACGCATAGATCAATAATACAAGAAAGACTACAGGTGAAGTAAACATGTAATAATTAATGGCATCAGTCAACTACTCGTTCAAGAAGGGTAGATGCAACTTCAAAAATCACTTTCGCAATGACTACTTTTTCTTCCCGAGAAAAGCGTTGCAGTACATACGTTTTTCCAGATATGAGTTTAATAGTATCACGATTCTCAATACCAACCCGAACATGCCAAAATTCTTTCGACCCTAATTGATCATAGATTGACTGCAGGCCATGATGTACTCTCGGCCCCTTTCCAAATTGGACCTTGTAGCTTCCCAGAGCAATATCCAAATCATCATGAACGACCCAAACATCATCAAGTGCAATGTCATGCTTTTTTACGACATACGATACCGCTTCTCCAGATCGATTCATAAACGTTAAAGGTCTAATAAACTCAATCTTTTTATTACCAATAGTCTGATGTGCATATTGAAGCAATCCGCTTTTGCTCTTCGCCCACCTCTTTGTATTTAGCCGGGCCAAAACCATAAACCCAACATTGTGTCGAGCTTCTTTAAACTCTGCTCCTGGATTTCCAAGCCCTACGACGAGTTTCATCATTGTGTTAAATATTCTACTATTCTTTCAATTCTCTAATCTCCTTCTCTGAAATACCCCCACTTCCCTTTTTCCATGCCTTTCCAGTAAAAAGTTCTGCGTACAAATCATCTTCCAAAGGAACATGAAAGAGAGGATTGCCAGATATTTCTTGAGGGTCTTCAGAAAATTGAATGTGCGTATGTTCAGAGATGAGGGCAAGAGGAGTCTGCTCTCCTGACTCACCCATAACAACAACCGCTGCTGCAGCCAACCCGTCGACATAATTAGAAATCGTGACCTTCAGAGGTTCAGAAAAAATGTCCAAACTCCCTCGATAATCTCGAACTGGACTAAAACCACAGTGTGCCAGACTAAAACCCACTGTCCCTCGACGAAATGGTATCGAGTGACTATCACAAATAAGAACACCAAATTCTTTTACATGAAAGTGCTTTTGAACAAAGTCGTACAACTCCCGAGCGAGTTTCATTGGATCCTTGGGCCAAAGAATCCAATAACCATTTCCGTTTGAGGCATCAATACCCGACGACGCAACCCAACTATGATACTTAAGCGTAAGCAGGATATGCCTACCAGGAACATATTTCCTTGGCAGAAACCAATCAGCTTCTCTGATAGCAAGATCGTCTCGATCAATATTTGACGCTGGAACACACCTACCTTGGTGTATTGAAATCACTTTACTTGTAATAACCAATATAGATCGCTCAACAATAGTGCTAATACTTTCAGCAATAACTTCGAAAATATTATCTTTTGGAGGATGAACAACTCGTGTCCGAATAGGGTGTATTTCCATTCAACAAATTGTAACAAACAAAGGGTGAGAAATAATCACCAGTCAATTGATTATCTGTCTCGAAGGAGTTGCTGGACTTCTTTGTTACTGACTTGAGAAAATTCTCGGTAAAATTGCCCAACTGCAGCAAACCATCGTGGTTGATCTAAACATATTGTCTTATCGGAAAGTTTCTCCAGTTCAACCATCGAATCTCGCGCACCAGTTGGTATAGCTAAAATAATTTCTCGAGAGTTCTTGCTCCGCAACCAATGTAAGGCTGCCTCAACCGTTGAACCCGTTGCAACACCATCGTCAGTAACAATCACAACCATATCAGCGACCTTCAGTTCACGACCATGCCGAAACGTCTGTATCTGCTCGCGTATCTTTTCATGTACTTCAGCAGTGGCTGTATTGAGATAAGTAGTTTCTATTCGAAGTCGCTGAAGTAAATCCTGAGCAAATATTGGTTCTCCGTCTTCAGCAACTGCTCCAATTGCCAGTTCCGAATTATCGGGAGCACCAATTTTCTTCGTTACAATCACATCCAAAGCAACCTTAAGTTTCTTTGCAATCTCAGCACCAACTAAGACACCGCCTCTTGGAATGGCTAACACTAAAACATCATCACGACTTGAATATTCCCAAAGATGCTCCGCTAGAAGTTCCCCTGCTTGCCTTCGATCTGCAAAAACCATTGTAGCCTTCTCTAGAGACCTACCTGCTTCCCAACTCGTTGGATCGTTGCTCCAATAACTGGTAGCTCGAACTTCTCTCCCTGAAATGCTTTAACAATTGATACAAGCCAAAAGACAAACATAAGTAGACCCCAAAAAGGAAGAAGGATCCATCCAATAACTGGGATAACCGTCAACAAGAGCCAACCAGCCACCCACACAACAGAAAGCCCGACCGATTGGACCGCATGGAAATGAACAAACTCATCATTTCGACGTATTGCAAGCATAACAACTCCAGTAATCAAACCGAGCACATATGCTAACGCACCTGCTGTGTTTGAAGGCATGTCAGCGCCTGATGTTGAAGTTTCTTTTTCAGCCAAAATGAACTCACCACCTTTCAGATTTGAAGAATTGACAAACAATGACAATCACACTCTACCATCAGGTCCTCTTGAGTGTCAATGAACTTAAAACAAACTAATCTGCTCATCTCTAGCCTCCGTAGCTTGAGCTAAAGAAGGCCACATCTTCACCGTTCCAAATACTCCGTCATAACCTGGTTGAATTGATATCGTATCAGTCCGGTTTTTCTCAATCGCCTCAGCCAATCGTTCTCCTCCAACTCGAGAAATATCACCGAGATCTGCCTGCAATAAGACATGAAATTCACTACTCAGTTGAGCGATAAGATGATCATATGCCCCTTTGACTTTCTTGCTCCCCACACCTACTTGATAAACTTCAGACAGGATCTCAAGAAGAGGCACCAACATCACATAACCTGGCCGGGTTTTGTCATTTGGGTGAATATAACTAACTACTCCATGTTTGCCAACTTTCTTCAGTGGTTCGACAGTACTCCGAGCCAGCTCCTCAACCCTACTCATAACACCAACGGTAAGCGAACGTCCGCAAACATGACAGGTAGTTCCTTTTCTCCGAGTTTCTTCAGGAGACTGAATCACCTGACACTTTCGATGTCCTGTGTAATGATACTTCCCTTCTTCTGGGTGGAATTCAATTGTGTGCGAAATCTTGAGCGATCCTTCATTCTTTCCTAAAAACCGTTCAGCAATTGCCCAATAAATGTCATTATATGAGAAATTGATCATTGATAATTGATCATTGGTCGGTTCGTTTTTCACCTGAAAAACGGTTGCTTCTCTGCCCAACTTTGCTCCCGAATGTGCATCGGAAAACGAAACAATGGCTCGACTCGAAAGATCATCAATCCTCCAATTCATGGCAGGATCAGAGGACAATCCCGTCTCGACCGCATAAACGTACTTCGCATATTCCCCAAAACACTCTTCAACAGAATCAAAACCACTCTTTGATCCGTACAAACTAAACCAAGGAGTCCATGCATGTGCTGGAATAACCAAACACCTATCACTCATTGAGAGCGCGATCTCTGCGATTGCTTGCGCAGACAAGCCAACGATCGGCCGCCCATCAGAAGATAGATTACAGCCCCGCTTTACAAGCTCCGTATTAATGTTCTCCGCTACTGAAAAACTGGGAGAAAATACCAATGTATGCACCCGACGACCTTTTCCACCTTGCGTATAAATACTCGAGATTTCCGCTGAAAGTAAAAACTTTACCCGCTTCCTACCAGAGTCCTTATCCCCTTTATAGCCAAAAATACCTTCGTCCAACTCTTCCAAATCATTCTGAAGTTCACGAAACCAAATAGGATGCATCCAATCCCCAGTTGCAACCAAGTCAATACCTTTCTTTTTCGCCCACATCATAATTTCAGAAACATCCATATGTTTCGAAACCGCACGCGAGTATTTTGAGTGGAGTTGAAGATCAGCAATGATATTCATAGCCATGACTAAAATCGAGGTTATAGTATCATAACAGTAATAATGAGAATTCTCCTCCTCACTGCAACCTATCCTCCCAGCACAAATGGGGTCGCTATTCAAACACAGCTCCTCAGTCATCAACTGCAAGCACTCGGTCACTCAACAAGAATTCTTGCCCCAAAAAATCATAGAGCGAAAAAAATGAGTGAGAACGTGATCAACTTCCCATCAATTCCTAATCCATTTATTCCCAGCAACTACCCGGTTGGCGTTCCTCTAGTATCAATGAAAAAAATCGTTGACTTCAACCCAGAGATAATCCACACACATCACCCATTCATAGTAGGAAAACTATCTGAAACGTTGGCAAAAAAATTCAACTCCCCTCTATTCTTTACTCACCACACGAATTATGACAATTACACCGACTATTACATACCAATTGCCAGCAGAACTATAAAAAAATATATCAAAAGTAGAGTGAGGAGACTGGCCAAAAAATGTTCAAAAGTGATTTGCCCAACCAGAGAAGTTGAAGCAAAACTCAACGAAATTGGAGTACTAAATACAGCGATCATTCCAAACGGTATCAATGTATTGGATTTTCAACCCAGCAAAATTAAATATAAACAGTTAAGTCTGATATTCGTTGGCAGACTCGAGCCTGAAAAAAATCCGCTTCAGCTGGTTAAATTAATAGTAAACATTAAAAAAGTATTGCCAAATGTAAGACTCACAATAACTGGAACAGGAACATTGGCAAAGACGCTTAAAAAATCCATCGCTCAGAATGGCTTAGAAAAAAACATAAACGTAACTGGAAATATCGATCGAAATAAACTCCCCAAATTAATCAGCAAGCATCACTTTTTTATCAGTCTCTCCACCTCAGAAGTTATGCCATTGACGTATCTTGAAGCCCAAGCCTGTGGTCTACCAACCATCATTCTAAAAAAAGGGGTACTCGATTTCCTTAACTCTTCAAATTCGCTCTTCGTGTCCAGAAATATGAGAAGTGCAGCCAGCCAAATTATGAAGACATATGCACATACAACGACATTCAAGTCACTCTCAAAATCAGCCCTAAAAAACGCGCAGCAATTCTCAATCAACCACACAGCAAAAAAATATATTCAACTGTACAATAGATATATATAAATAAGTATGACTCCATTTTTTACCGTCATCATTCCAACGCTCAATGAAGAAAAAACGCTTACAACATTATTAGAAGATCTCGCAAAACAAACATTCACATCATTTTCAGTAATCATCGTTGATGGGCATTCTGAGGATAAAACCGTTGAAAATGCCACAAAATTTAAACATAAATTCCTCGGATTTGAGATCATCACCAGCAAAAAAAGACACGTCGGCTATCAACGAAATATTGGAGCAAAACATGCAACAACCAACTGGATTATCTTCTCAGATGCTGACAATAGAATTCCCTCACATTACTTTCAAGGAATAAAGTATCGGGTAGATGCATATGATCCAGACATTCTTATAACCTGGATCAAAGCCGATACCAAAGACAAAAAAGATCAAGCATTTGCAACCCTTGCTAACGTATTCCACGAAGTTCAAAAAAAGACGAATAACCCATACATGCTGGAGGCATGTGTATGCACGAAAAAAAGTTCTTTCTTGAAATTAAAAGGGTTTGACGAATCATTGGGTTGGGGTGAAGGGAGCGATCTAGTAAGAAGAGCCGTACGAAAAAAGATGAAATTCATCGTCTCGAAAGATCCGAGATACACCTACTCTCTAAGAAGGCTTCGCAAACAAGGAACATTGAAAACAGCCAGAAACCTAGCGGTAATCGAACTAGCAAGGCTCAGAAAAATCCAACTTCCTATTGAACAGGCATCCTATTTATACCCGATGGAGGGTGGAACTTATTTCGATTTCTTGGATAAACAATCAACATCTCGAATAAGGAAAATTGTAAACTGGATCTACAACAGCTCAGCTGTTGAAAAAATTAAACCAAAATCTGGAATATTGGCTAAATTCTTCAGAAAAGAAGAAGACAAAAATTTCGGCTGACAGAAACTTTATTCCTTATTTTCCTGAAAAGAAAGAGTGTATGAGCCGTTCAGGATCAAATCCGCCCAGCCGGGAAAATTCCAAGTAGATAAAACCAATATAAACAAGCAGAAGAAGAATTCCCTCCCACCGCTCAAGTGTGCGCTTCGTACTCGTAAAGATCCAAAACAAGCCAAATAAGACGACAAATGCAACCGTGGCTAATAAATATGGTGCGAACCCCCCATCCAGAACAATCGGCCGGATTAACGATGTGATACCGAGCACCAGCGTAGAATTCGCTACGACACTTCCCAAAAGATCGCCAAAAATCATCGCCGTTTCATTACTCCGCAATGCACGTAGTTCGAACGCAAACTCAGGTAGACTTGTGCCCAGTGCAATAAAAAACATGCCAATCAGAATAACCGGAATTCCAAGTCCTCCTGCAATTGCGGTTGATACTCGCACCAACATGTCAGCAGAAACCAGAAGCACCAAGACCCAGAAAAACAACACTGCATAATGACGACGCACCTTGGTATGTCGTAGGCGTAAAAACACTCGATGCATAAATGGAATTTCAGATTCTTGATATTCTACAATCTCTTCTGTCTTTTTCCCCAGAACCGTGTATGTGAACCAAACATATACAGATAGGAGTACGAGAGCATCGATTCTTGATAGTTCTCCATCAATCAAGAGAAGCAACGGAAGCGAACCTGCAAGAAAAGTGGAAAATAAATCTCGTGTTAAAAATTCACCCAAAACACGAATTGAACCACCAACAATAGCCACACCACCCATAACAAACGAAATATCAGCGATATTGCTTCCTAAAACATTTCCCAACGACAGCACTGGTCGACCTTCGATTGCAGAAGCAATTCCTACTACTAGCTCGGGTAGGCTTGTCGCAAATGCCAGTAAAAACGCTGTCAAACCAAATTTACCGATTTGTGTAATTTGAGCAATCTCTCGCAGTTCGTCGACAAGGTGAGAGGTTGCTTGAATAAGCAAGTATCCAAAAATAATTAATAGTGCAAGGTATCCTGCAAGCATATCAGTCCATTATGTATTAAAACACGTTAATAAATGAAGGGTCAGTTGCCAAGTTCTGATTACCTATTCAGAAAATTTACCCTTTCAGATTAGTGGTTCAATAGCTTACTTTTTATGAACAAGAACTTTGTAATCTCCACAACTGCTACTACTACCAGCGCAGATCCAAATATGACGATCCAATCTACCAATGATAGGGGCACTGTCTCAAGGAATTCTTGCAAGAAAGGTATATAGATAGCTGAAAGTTGTAAACCAAAACCACCAAGCACTGCAACAACCAGCCATTTGTTTACAAAGAATCCCTCTTTCCAGACTGGGTTCCGCAAACTTCGAGTGGAAAAGACATATATCAGCGTACTAACTGCTAATCCGGTAAAAGCCATTGTCCGTGCATGGTCGATGCTACTCAGTTGAAAATAAACAGCAAACACAATTAACACTACGAAGGCAGCCGATGTCGAGATAAGTACCATTAGAACTTTTATTTCTTTATCAAGAAGTGGCTCGTCTAGCTTTCTGGGAGTCCGCTTGAGCAAATCAGCCTCTTTCGGATCAACGGTAAGCGCCAGGTTTGGAAGGCCATCATCAACAAGGTTAATCCAAAGTATCTGAGCCGCCGTTACAGGAAGAGGAAGCCTAAACAAAAGTGAGCTCATCACTAGAACAACCTCTGCAAACGCATCTGAAAGCAAATACAAAATTACTTTTCGTAGATTCTCATAGATCCCCCGTCCTTCCTCTACCGCCGAGATAATAGTTGCAAAGTTATTATCCAAAAGAACCATATCTGCAGTCTCCTTAGCGACATCTGAAGAGCTTGAGACAACAATCCCAATATCAGCTCGTTTTAGAGACGGTGCATCATTCACTCCATCCCCCGTCATCGCAACAACCTCACCATTTGCTTGTAGTGCTTCAACAATCTTTAGCTTCTGAGTCGGATCAGTGCGAACAAAGAGTACGGTGTCTGTGACGCGGCTTCGAAGCTCATCAATGCTCAGCTGATCAAGCTCTGAACCATCCATTACAAGAGGTTGATGAGATGAAAGTTTCATTTTCTGAGTAAGTATTCCGAGTTGTTCTAACACACCTTCAGCAGTAGCACGATAGTCTCCGGTGATAACTTTTACTGAAATACCAGCTTTTTTTGCCTCCTCTAATGCCGTCGCCACACCCACTCGTATCGGGTCTTCATAGATAAGAATTCCTAACCACTCCATGCCTGCTTGGACACTCTTTCGGGATAATCGCCGTTCTCCGCGTTTCCGTTTCCTCCGAGCAAAACCAACAAGACGCATCCCTTTCAATCCGTATTCGTCAAATTTCTTGATCCATCGTTGCTTTGACGATCCGGAAGTGGAACAGAACGATAACACCAATTCAGGTGCTCCAATCATGTACGCGCCATCCTCATAAAGTTTTGCTGAGTATTTATGTTGGGGTGAAAAGGGAATCGAATCAATGCGATTGTTGGCATCCACCTCTCGCTGAGCATCATGTTTCTGAACATCGACAACCCAATTCCACATTGCTATTTCCAGCGAATCACGCCGGTCATTGGTTAGCACAGCAGCCTTAACGCCCTCGCTCTCATCAACAAAATCCGCTTCAGTCACTCTCATCACACCCTCTGTCAGTGTTCCAGTTTTATCCGCGCAGATAGTGGTAACACTTCCAAGGGTCTCTGCTGCTACTAACTTTCGAACCAGCGCCTTTCTTCGTAGGATCCGCTGCATACCAAGAGCAAGAATAGCAGTGAGCGAAACGGCAAGACCCTCAGGAATAGCCGAAACAGCCACGGCAACAGATGTGGTAAACATTTCCTCAAAACGGTCACGAATCGCTGCATCACCTGTATTAAAAACTAACCCGGTTATGAATATTACGGTAGCCGCAATTCCGACGATAATCGCCAATTGGTTAGAGAGTTTTGAGATCCTCTTTTGTAGAGGCGTAGGGCCTTCAACCGTCTCTTGAAGACTTTTCGCAATTTTGCCAACTTCAGTACGCAGACCAGTGATAGTTATAATTACAGTAGCCTCTCCAGAACTCACCGTGGTTCCTGCAAAAACTTTTACTGACCGGTCAATCGTATCCCATTTCTCGGTCAACTGGTCAAGGTCAGAAAAAACAACCTCCCTCTCACGAAACGCTTTCTTACGAACTGGAACTGACTCTCCAGTTAAAATTGCCTCATTGACCGAAAAATCCTCACTAAAAACAACCATACTATCAGCAGGAATATGTTCGCCCAGTCCAACATAACAAACATCCCCCGGAACAATGTCTGAGGCATCAACTACCTGTCGGCTGCCATTTCGCATTACCGTCGCCTTTGGACTAAGTAAACTTCGCAAAGCAGCCAATGCTTTTTGAGCCTTATATTCCTGATAAAAACCGAGGATGGTATTTACTACGACAGCCAATCCGATGATCGCCGTATCAACATAATCTTGCAAAAGCATGGTGACCCCTGCTGCAATGACAAGAATATAGATAAGCGGTGATTTGAATTGCTCAAGAACGATAGACAGTACCTGAATCTCCCTGGTTTGCTGAATCGTATTTAATCCAAACGTACGTTGACGCTTTCCAATTTCATATTCCTCAAGCCCTTGATGCAAATACGAGGAATGAGAATCTTGTGATCCAATTTCTTCCTTTGTAACTTGATTCCGACCAGCCGACACTGACATACGGCTCATTGTAACACTCCAAATATGTTGAATGACTACTAAAGAGTGCTAAATATTCGAATTCCTAAAAAAATAAATATTACTGTAAAGTAAAAAGCTGCTTCAACTCTTGCAGTGTTGTTGCTTGTGAAAATAACTTGTCATCTCGAAATTTCACAAGCCGAGGAAACCGAAGTGCATATCCACTTGTATGTTTCGGGCTCTTTGTCACTTCATCTGCCGCAAGCTCAACAACTAAATCAGGAGTGACCCAAAAATCTGGAATTAAGCCTTTAACAACCTCATATTCTTGAGGTTTTTGAGTAACCTCAAGTTTTTTTAGTCGCTTTTTCATATCCGCAAGTTGATCGTCAGTTAAACCTGTTCCAACTTTTGTCACGGTTACAATGCGATTATGATCTACAACACCAGCTAAGAACTGTCCAATACCAAACTGCGTCCGTTTACCTTTTCCTTGAGTATAACCCATGACCACACAGTCCAAAGTATCAGCTAGTTTTGCAACCGATGTCTCAGATTCTTTCATCTTAACCCATCGCCAACCAGTTCTCCCAGAAACATACGTACTACCAGTCTGTTTAACAATAATTCCCTCCAAACCCTCTTCTTGTTTTTCCTTGTTCAATTCGCGAATTCTTCCTGATTGAGCAGTAATGGTGGCATCCACAATCCGCATCACCTGTTTAGGATGAATAGTATTTTCCAGAACACGTCGCCGATTGATATACGACTCATTCATATAACTCTTTCCATCTTTATAGATAAGGTCAAAAGCGAAAAATTGAATCGGAATAGCGGTAGCTGCCTTAGCAATCTGATGCTTTCTTCTGCGCGTCATTGTTTGTTGAAAATTCGCTAAAGTCTTACGCTTCTCATCAACACCGACCGCTTCGCAATCAATAATAACCTTATTTGCTTTTAGCTCATCACCTATTGAGGCCAGCTCAGGGAACATCCAGCTTGTCTCATTTAAATTCCGAGTGAACGCCTTTACAAATCCTTTTTGGCCACGCACATAGTGAATTAAAATCCGAAGTCCATCAAGCTTCGGTTCCACAACAACTTCTCCCATCTTTTCAATCATCTCTTTCGGACTTTTCAAACGTTGCGCCAACATCGGTAAAACTGGAACCCCAACGATAGGGGTCGGACGTTGCGTCGCTTTCTCAATACCATAGATTTTAACTTGCTTGGCTAACTCACCAACATCCGGATGAACTTCATAGACACGGTCCAATAACTTCTTTCCACTTTTATCCCCTCTCTCCATCCAACTCAGCCCGTCTAGAACTGTCTTATCCGAAAATCCGAGCCGTAGTTTTCCAAGAGGTATTCTCACAACATATCTCGAGCTCATCGGATCCAGACTTGAAAGAAGACGTGCTAGACTCGATACTTTACGCTCTTGACTCCCTTCCCCATCATCAAGTGCAACCTCCTTTAATTGATTAAAGACTTGAACAACAGTCAGTTGTTTTTGTTTAGTTGACTGAGTTTGCTCACCAGCCAGGATATGCGCCACCTCACCAAGATCACCAACCTGTTTATATTGAGATTGAACTTCAGTTAAAGGTAGACCGTACGCCTCAGCAATCACCTGAAGCATCATCTTTTCGGCAACATTGAAAATTATCCCTTCATATTGCGGCGCTAAACGTCCGAGAAGAAGATTAACGACATAGTGAATGTCTAACTCAGATGAATAATTCAAGAGCTCAGCTAATATCTCAGTCATATCTAAACGGGAAGCAGTCATTTCAAGCCGAGAAAGATAGGAAGAAAATGTTGCAAACTTCACGTGGTTTACACCTCTTGAATTACATTGAAATAAAGATAAATGAAGATAATTGCGATAAGAAAAATAAGCCCGGTAAGTAATGGAAACCAACCGCGATTTCGTTCTTTCAAGTCATTAATGCCTTGTGCAATCAGAGCCAAACCAAATATGCCTGGTAAAAGAACCATAATCGCAATGATTTCAGGATCCGTATACAACATGTTTGACAAGCTCGTCGTAACAAATTTGTTAAGCTAAAATATAAAATGAACCCTTAGTAACGCCTCGTCGTTTAGCAACTTTCTTCCGAATAAGATCATTGAAATCACGAATGATCGTATCTCGTGATACCCTCGGTAAAATCTTGCGAGCCTCTCGTACCGCCAATCTTCCCTCGTTTGCCTGCATCGCCTCAAGCAAAGCAATTTGACGTTCAGAAAGAGCTATTTGTTTCCCACCAAGTTCTCCTTTTAGCTTCAAATCTCTTGATAACTTATGAACCTGGTTTTTTACGATATTTAACTCCGTCGCCAGCCCAAACGTAAAATACTCAAGCCATGGTGTAAGATCATATCCGTTTTCCTTCACATTCTGAAGTGCCGTGTAATATGCTTCACTCTGCTTATCAAAATACTCTTCAAGTGAAAAAAAACGTTTAATATCATATCCTTCACAGACCAGCACCAATAGTGCCATAGCACGAGCCACTCGTCCATTTCCATCTGTAAAAGGGTGAATACGAACTAATCCGTAGTGAACAATACCGGCTCGAATAACAGAATGATGTTCCTCATTCTGTTGTTCTTTCAACCAAGAAAACAACTCTTCGATTTGATAGGGTACTTCAACCGCAGGAGGTGGACGAAATGTAATGCTCCCAGTTGCCGAATCTTTAATCACCACCTGTGTAGTTCGATACACACCACTTGCTTCCACTGGTAAGATACGATCTACGGTAAGCGCATGAATTGTCTTGAGAATATCTTCACTATATCCTTTCTTTTCAACGGTTTTCCGAGCTTCATCAAGATAGGAAACGACACTCCGATAGTTAATTACTTCTTGAATGTCCCGATCCCGACCAACAACCTCTGCTTTCGAAGCAACCATCCACGGCTCATCAACAGGTGAATATGCCTCAACCAACCGTTGTGCTTCATCACGGGTCAACGGATTTCCTTCGATATGAGTGCCATGATGAACGGTTCTTACAAGTGCATCGGCACGAAACCTCGCTTCCCATGCTGGTACAAGTGCCGCATGTTCAATAACCTCTTTGGATGCTTCGACCTTTCCAATATTAGAGAGTAGTTTCGTTGTAATGGTATACTTTGGAGAATACATCAATAATATTGTTGCATATTATGCGACAATGAACAAGTAGCTAGACAATCTACAACTAATAGGAGAATCGGTAAATGGCAAAAAAAATTGATATCCCGGAAAACACCAAGGATCTACCGATTGCGATCGTAAAACAAATGCTTTCACTCGTAACCTCTGGTTTTGGTCTTGTTGCAGCACTAGCCTGGAATGAAGTTGTAAAGGAAACAATTGAAATCTATGTCAAGCCATATCTACCTGAAGGGTCAAAAGTCATATCACTTTTAGTGTACGCCGTCATCGTTACTACATTAGCTGTTGTCTCGACGCTTCAATTAACCAAACTTCAACAGACATTAGAGAAACGCTTAAAATACAGTGAGTCAGAAGATATTACAAAGAAAGACTAGCTTCAAAAAGTTTCGTGTACTCCGATCCAGTCGGCTTTAATGTACTTTGATAGAGAACAACCTTATCAACATAAGTTTCAGCAATAAACGAATCAATTTCTAGCTTCCCTAGCTGTCTCCCAAGTTCCTTTCGGGATCGAAAAGTGCTATCATTTCGAACTCTTCCAATTGTCAGGTGAGGTATCCAAATCCGAGTCTCTTTTTCAAAACCGAGAGAAACGAGCTGTTGGGAAATAAGTTTTTGTAAACTCACCAACCTTGGTTGATCCCCTTTTATGCCTAGCCAAACAGCTCTCGGCTGAATGAAGTCTGGAAAAACTCCCAGCTTTCCTACTCTAATCGTAAATGGCTTAATATCCGTAGTGATCTCTGCTAAAACACCGGAGACAGATTTCACCTGGCTTTGTTGAATAGACCCTAGAAAAAACAGTGTAAGATGAAGCTTTGAAAACACTTCCCATCGAACTGGCCAACGCTTTGATGACAGCGCTGAAACAAATCGTCGAAGCTCTTTCCTGCAAGCCTCACTGAGATCAATTGCAATAAACGTTCGAGGCATTAGTGAGTAACAAGTTCATTCATAACTATCGGTATTTCATGAACTAAATCGCTAGCATTAAAATACGGACCAACTCGCTCATAAAGTCTATCTCCCGCTTTCTTGTTAAGATAGCTCCCAACACTAGCTGCCAGAAACGCATCATTCTTACAATAAAGAGCTCCTACTAAACCAGCTAATACATCACCCGTTCCACCTTTAGTCATTCCTTCATTTCCACCCTGCACCATTACGAATTTCTGACTATTACACACCACGTCCTCGACACCTTTCAGTACAATGATACATCCATGCTTCTTACTCATTGCAACGGCATTCTCTGTTGTAGGTTTAAGTTGAAACAATCGTTCAAATTCCTTGGTATGCGGGGTGATGATCATCTCTTGAGTTAAAAGATTTACATCCATCTCTTGTAGAGCTCCACCATCCACCACCCATCGCTTCTTCGGATATTTTCGAAAAAGAGCGTTAACAATCTTCCCAGTTGGCTGCTCTCCTTTCTCCAGCCCTTCTTTTCTCGGCATACCTGGGCCAATCACTACACAATCATCTTCCTCAATATATTCATCAACTTTAGCCCACGGCACTACAATCCCATTCCAAAACTTTTCCTTTGCTCTCTTTGCCACTAATTCATTGTTCTCCATTGCCGGTGAAGAAAAATGGACCAGATCAACTATTCGGCTAGCTACATCCGCAGTCCAAAAAATCGATGCATGAAACAACTCACTCCCACCTATAACTAACAACCGTCCATTTTGACCTTTGTGGGAATCACGCGCAGGTCGATAAAGAGTGTGCAGTTCAGCTTCTAGAAATTGTCTAGTTTTCATAACAGTAGTTAGCTATTCCGATTATACTTGAGTGTTTAAACTTAGTACTTATTTTTCTAAAGACAAGATATCAATACCCTTTCCATTTTTTACGAAGTCGGGATCTGTAGTTGAAATCAAAGTTTGTTGATGCGGAATTACCCGAAGTACCATCTCACGATGTTCTTGATCTAGTTCCGAAAAAATATCATCGAGCAGCAACAATGGTTTTTCGCTAATCTGTTTAGACACGAATGACAGCTCTGCTAGCTTCATCCACAACACCGCCAATCGCTGCTCTCCTCTCGATCCAAATTCAGCCAGTGCCTTCCCAGTTTCAAACGAAAGAACAAAATCATCTTTATGAGGACCAATAAGCGTGTAACCTGCTGCAAGTTCTTTTTCAGCATACTGTTGTAATCGACTTTGAGTAATTGGTGAAGAAAGGTACACAAGTTGAAATGAATCAATCTCAGCCTCATACGCATCTACAAAAGAAAGAAAATCAGCACGCTTCTCCGTCAACACTTGCCCATGCTTAATAAGGAGCTGATCCCAAAATGTTAATTGAGTCCGAGAAGCACCCTGATCTCGTATACTATCAAGAAGTCTATTTCTTCGATAGAGTGCTTTCTCATAAGAAATCAGACTCCTTCGATACTCACGATCAACTTGCGAAAGGACGTCATCAACAAAACCTCTCCTGAGCTGTGGACTACCTAATATGAGCTGCAAATCTTCAGGACGAAAGAGAACAACTACCAGATTTCCAACAAAATCTGTTGACCGCTTAAACACACCATCAACCTGAAAACGTCGCTTTGCAACCCGCTTTCCTTGAATCTCTCCTCTAGTCAACATCACCTCTAACTCTTTTTCCCCCGCTTTTGACGCAGTTGATACACGTTTTAAATCAACTATGTCATCTCGTGCAGAACTGGTTTCCTGAGTGGATTCAAACCGTTTCGGTACATCACTCACAATGACCCCTTTTACTCTCCCCAGCTCCTTTTCAAACATGATCATCTCTTCAATTCGATGCGCCCGAAAGCTCTTTCCTGTAGCCAGCAGATAACTTGCTTCTAAAATATTTGTTTTCCCAACCCCATTTCCACCTACAATCATCGTGGTTTCATGAAAGAAAGAAAAAGAACGCTGGTGATAATTTCGATAATACTGAAGTGAAAGAGATGTTAATTGCATGTATGAGATCGATCAATGCTGACAAACTATACAAAAATAAGTCCCTCGTCCTGAAAGTTTAACTTTCTTAATTCTTCCAGAACAACCTCGCCGCCGACATTTCTGATCCTCCCGATCATACACCATGTAACGAGTTTGAAAACTGCCTCTACGTCCGAGTACGTCTCGAAACGAATCTGTGCTCGAACCTCCATGTTTCAACCCATCCTCAAGAACACGTTCAATGCAAGTAAAAAGTTTCTTTGCTTCTCCTGATGTGATCGTACTCGATGTTCGCTCTGGCAAAATCTTTGCACAATGAAGCGCCTCATTAGCATAAATGTTTCCCACACCGGAAATACGACTTTGATCCATCAATAGTGTCTTTATTGAGCGCTTAGAAGCTGAAAGAATCACAGTAAACCTTGATAAGTTCAGATCACGAAATGGTTCCGGTCCAAGCTTGGCAACGAATGCCAAAGACTCAACCAACTTCGACGGAACAACTTTTACCCACCCAAAACGTCGAACATCGTTAAAATAAAGTACATCACCATTTGTGAACCTAAAAATCACATGGGTATGCTTACCTGGTAGATCACTCAAATCTGGATCAACATCAAGCTTCTTCGGCTGTTTCCTCCCTCGATAGATCAATCGCCCAGTCATCTTGACATGAATTGCCAAACTATTACCATTTGAAAGATCAATTGAAAGCATCTTACCGTAGCGTCGAATTACTTGAACTGTACCACCTACAACACTTGTCGTATGACCAGAAAATACCGTAGGCTGCCGGACTTCAACAGCATGAATCGTCAAACCATGAATGTACGTATGAAGTCCTATTCGAAGAAGTTCAACCTCAGGAAGTTCCGGCATAGAAACCCCAGTAAATTATTTCTGTGATCTCCGCGCCTTTATAGCTCTCCAACCCTGAAGTGTTCCAAGCCAATTTGACATCCAATGAATATTCCTGCGCAACTTGTAGTTGTAATAAACATCTGAAGTCAGATGCACCCAGTATCCAAACGCCCATGGCCAGGTAAGCGACGGAGAGCGATAGACAACCAGGGTGAAGATAATTGCAAACTCGATGGTATGAAAAAGATAGAAACGATAATGATGCTCATGATAGTCCTTAAGAACACCACGAAGCAATTTTCGTGCTGACAATGTCCTCTGCTTCCATATCTCGTACAACAAATGATCTGCGTCAATTAAGACTCCGGAGATAACCGCTGGAGAGAGGGTAGAAAAAATCAAAGGCAAATCTACAATCTTGAGTGCAATCGAACCAACAATAGTATTAACAGCGACATGTTGTTTAACGTGCATACAACCTAAGTATACCTTAAAAAGCGGATAATAATTAAAATGGTGTCAATTATGTATCGTTTTCACCGATTCCTCAACAAAGGCTTTCATCTCTCTCTGGAATCGTTTCTTAGAAAAACGTTGTGCATACTTTCGGATAATAGTAGTCTGAAAACCTGATTCCTCTTTTTCAAACCTACGTATGGCCTGCATCAAACCCTCAACAGTATACTGCTCAAAAAACACTCCCGTTTTCCCAGCAACTACACTCTCCAGATAACCTCCACCTTTGTATGCAATTACCGGAGTACCATGTGCCATAGCTTCCACTGGAGTTATTCCAAAATCCTCATCCTCTGCAATTGCTAAAAACGCTCTTGCATAAGTATAAAGGCGGTAAAGTTCATCATCAGTCACTTCACCAACAAACTCGACGGTATCTCCTGCAAGCTCGTGTAAACGATTTCCTGCTGATCCCCACCCAGCAGCCTTCCCAACAATTTTAAGTGGAATGCTAAGCTGATTCGCTGCCCGAACCGCCAATTCCAAACCTTTCCCCCCCACAATCCTCGATACGATAAGATAATAATCATCTCGTAGTCCCCTCCTTGACAAAACCGGTACGCTGTTTGATCCGGCTTTGTCATCCCGCACATTTCTGGTGAAATGCGAGGAACCAGAATGTTGCGGGAGAGCATCCACATCCACCGGCGGGTATATCACTGTTGACTCACGTCTATAAAACTTCTCTATTCTCTTCGCAACATTCTTCGAATTCGCAACAAAGTAGTCTACTCGCTGAGCTGCCTGATAATCATACTGTCGTAAAAAATGGCTCACAAGTTGACCATACATTCTCACTGGCCAATACTTTCGCCACACGATCGACGTAGGGTATCCATATAAATATCGCGGTGGGGTATGGCAATAACAAATCTCTATAGTCTTCGCCTGCCCTGAGTCTGTCAAACGGGAACCTTTCCGAATACCTTTAGTGATGAACCAGTTTGCACTTGTAATCACCACGTCAAACTCAGAAAAATCAATGCTATTCCAAACCACTGGAGCTAGAAATCGGAGTGGACTCGAGAGCTTCGATGCATATGGAAGGTATTGAAACCAAGAAGTTCGGATATCTTTATCCTTAAACCGCTCCCATGCTGATGACCCTCTCGTGGCAAAAGCAGTATAAATCGGCGCCCTCGGCCATATTTCTGAAAGAGCGAGAAGCACCCGCTCCGCTCCACCAAATTCATGAAGATAGTCATGCACTAACGCAATGTTCATATCACTACGCGACATACTGTACCCTATTCACTGAATAGTTCTTCCTGGATCATCTGCTCAAACTTGTCTTTCGGAAGTTTCTGAATCAACGAAGTAAACTCGAGCTCCTGAAATTTCTCAATTGCTTTCTGCTTCTCATAATCATAGATAACACACGCCTTCATTTTAAGTTTGATGGGAACAGTTACCACAATTTCAGCCAATTTTCTCGATTGATAGGCCAACTCTTTCCCGTCAACAAGCTTTTGATACACGGAAGGCGAAGCCTCTCCTTTAATGCGGTCAATATTGTCATAGACATCATTTAGGGTTGTATACTTTTTTAGCAACAAAGTAGCAGTTTTTGGTCCGATACCTTTAACTCCTGGAATCTCATCAGAAGAATCACCAGCTAATGCTTTGTAGTCAATAAGTTGCTCAGGTTTAAGACTGTACTTCTCACTCACTTCACGAGCTCCCCAAAGTATCGCAGGCTTCTTGCCTCTTGGTGGGGTATAGACAAACACTCGCTCGTCATCAACAAGTTGAAAAGCGTCCTGATCTCCAGTCACAATCACGACTTCAACGTCTTTCTTGTTAGCAGCTTGTTTTGAAAGAGTCCCAATAACATCGTCCGCTTCAAACCCTGAAACGGAAAAGACTGGAATGTTAAGCACGTCGATTACCTCAGCCAAGCGACCTTGTTGTGTAATCAACTCTTCCGGAGCTTCTGGTCGACTGGCTTTGTATCCATCAAATTCCTCATGCCGGAATGTAGGTTCTCCTCGGTCAAACGTCACTGCAAGATGCGTTGGTTTAAGATCATGAATCACACCCAGAAGAATACTGGTAAACCCATACACAGCATGAATCAGCTCTCCGGTCTTTGTTGTCAAAGCCGGATAGGCATGATACGCGCGATACAGCACAGAATGCCCATCAATGAGCACCAATCGGTTTTTCAGTTTTCGTTCATTAACCATGCCGAAATTCTATCACAGACCAGAGGATAAGACTGAAATGAGTGATGATAACTTTTGCAAAGCTGGTAACCGTGCACCTACTTTTCTTGAGAGGAAAGCCGAAACTGACCTTTATCCTGAGATTGCCGAAGGAGTAAAGAATTTCGAAAGGACTTCCCGAAAAGAAAAGTGCTGGTAGCTGTACCAGCAAAGCAAGGGGGTCTCTCTTTGGTTGCTTTCTTGGACAAGCAAGAAGGTAACTATGATAAAAAATGAGCGAAGCGAAATCGTGATCGAATGTCAAAGGTTGCTCTTTCTTAGTTACTTCTTTGAGAAAGCCCAGAAGTAACATCTACAATTCCACTGGCTTCTCTTCTCCATCCAGATCAGGCCGTACTTTCTGCTGACCCATGAGTTTCTCAAAATCTTCCCTAT
Organism: Candidatus Chisholmbacteria bacterium; assembly: GCA_963704905.1. Lineage (GTDB taxonomy): Bacteria > Patescibacteriota > Microgenomatia > UBA1400 > Chisholmbacteraceae > CAVPHZ01. The sequence goes on along the minus strand of CAVPHZ010000001.1, from coordinate 503,923 downwards.
CAATCGATTCCACTTCAACTAATTTGTTAGCAACTGCATCCAACTGATCTTTGTGTTTAGTAAGCATTGTAAGTGCAACGCCGTATGCATCATCAACAAACCGTTTAATCTCCATATCAACTTTTGCTTGCATCTCATTTCCCAGCTTACTCGGCTCAAAAACCGAACGACCCCATTCAGTGGTATCCCATTGTGGTCCTAAATTAACTGGACCCAAATCACTCATTCCATAATCAATGACCATCCGCCGTGCTATGCGCGTGACTTTGTCAATATCGCTGGCTGCCCCCCCAGTAAACTCCTTAAAAATCAACTCCTCTGCAGCTCGACCACCGAGAAGTGCCGCCATCGTATCGAGTAACTCACTCTTCGTCTGTGTGTACTTATCTTTGTCAGGAGACATAAGAGTAAATCCTAGTGCCAATCCGCGAGACACGATACTAACTCGATGTACCGGATCGGTGTGTGCAAGCAAGTGCCCAACCACAGCATGACCAGCTTCATGATACGCAGTCATCTTTCGCTCATAGTTGCTTTGCAGTCGTCGTTTTTCAGGACCGAGTTTTACCTTCGTCGCTGCTTCCTCAATATCAATAAGATCGATTGCTTTTTTCTCATCTCGAGCTGCGAGAATTGCCGCCTCATTAAGCATGTTTTCAAGATCTGCTCCAGAAAAACCAACTGTCCGCTTCGCCACTTTCTCCCAATTCACTCCTTTAATAAATGGCTTACCTTTCGAGTGTATTTTGAGAATGCTCTCTCGTTCCTCAAGATCTGGTAAGACAAGCGTTATCCGACGGTCAAACCGCCCGGGGCGAAGAAGGGCCGAGTCAAGAAGATCGCCGCGATTTGTTGCAGCCAATACCACCACATTATCGTTTTGAGTAAATCCATCCATCTCAACTAATATTTGGTTTAGGGTCTGTTCCCGCTCATCATGCCCGCCAGCCACACCCATTCCCCGCATACGTCCTATCGCATCAATTTCATCAATGAAAATAATCGAAGGAGCATTCCGTTTTGCAGTATCAAAAAGATCTCGAACTCTCGAAGCACCAACCCCAACTAACATCTCCATAAACTCTGACCCTGCCATCGAAAAGAACGTCACACCAGCTTCACCGGCAATTGCTCGTGCAAGAAGTGTTTTTCCAGTTCCGCTCGGACCAACCAGCAATACACCTTTTGGGGTGCGCGCGCCCAATCGACTATACTTTTTCGGGTTCTTTAAAAAATCAACAATCTCTTCAAGTTCCTTTTTCGCCTCTCCGACACCCCCAACATCAGAGAACTTTACACTCTGTTTGCCTTTACTAAATAGCTTCGCTTTACTCCTGCCAAAGGAGAATAAACTATCCTGAGCGCCTCGAGCTTGGCGGATCAGAAACAGGAAAAAGAATGCCATCAGTACCAATGGCAACACCGTACCTGCAATATCCCACCATAAACGAGTTATGCTCTGATCCCGAACGGTAATTTCCACAGACTGTGGATCAACACCAGATGCATTCAATATTTCGATCAGAGTCTCATTCCCCTCTTTTCGGGAAATGCGCTCTTCACCATCCGTGTAGGTTAAAAAGAGTTGCTCGCTATCAATCTCAACCTTGGTGATCCGACCAGCATCGATATCGGTTACAACTTGTGACAATGGGACATCCTCTTCGAGTGATCCTGTAGCCAGTAATGAGAGAATAAATGGCGCAAACAAAAGAAAGATAATGAACCACAACAACAATCTCTTTGGATTAAGATTCATCTTTAATTCAAATTTCTTCACGCGCTTTGGTAGGCGACTCTGCTTTCGTTGTTGTTTACCTTCCATAAATAATATGTTATCTCACATTGGACCCATCGGGAACTTCTTTCTCTGGAGTCAGAAGAACTGGAGTGCCATTGATATCAGCCGCAAGTAACATGCCTTCCGAGCGATGCCCGCGAATTTCTTTCTGCTCTAAATTCGAGATCACCACAATCTGCTTGCCTATCAGCTGGTCAATATCGTGAGTTTGTGCAATACCAGCAACCAACTTTCTCGTCTTCTTCTCCCCGATAGTAACGTCAATCAGTAACAACTTCTCTGTCCCCTCCATCGACTGTGCACCTTTAATAGTCCCAACTAAAAGTTCAAGTTTTGAAAAATCGGAAAACGGAATCGTCGGTTTCACGGAAGGAAGTATACCACAACCAGATCAGAACGCGAAGAGAAACATTAGGCAAGCCCCATCTTTATCTTCACCTCATCCGTAGTTTTTCGAGCAATGGCCTTTGCCTTCTTTGCTCCTGAAGAAACAACCTGATTGATATATTTAGGATCAGCTTCCAACTTCTTTCGACGTTCTTGAATCGGTTTAAGTTCTCGATAAATAGCTTCTGCCAGCGCTTCTTTTAAATCTTGATACCGAATTCCGCGTTCAGCATACTGCTGTTCATACGCAAGCCTCCGCTTCTTTCCTTGAAATAACTCAACCAAGATCAGAAGATTCACCACTCCACCACTGGTTGGTATTACAGACCCCTGACCACTATCAGTTGGAGCTGCAGCCAATCGACTACGAATAGCATTTAAATCATCAGTAAGATTAATGTAGCTTCCTTCCACCGATTTGCTCATCTTCCCTTCCCCGAGAAGACTGGGAACATACCCTCCGTCAGTTGCAAACCGACTCGGCTCTGGAAGTGCAGTCGCATAGACAGTATTCATCTTTCGCGCGATCTCACGCGTAACTTCCAAGTGAGGTTCCTGATCAATACCCACTGGTACTTTGCTCGCTTTATAAATCAAAATATCAGCCGCCATAAGAATCGGATAGTTTAAAAGTGCCATCGTTACATGGCTGGGATACTGCTTGACCTTTTCCTTGAAGGTAGGCAGATGTTGCATCCGAGCCACTGAAACTACAGTGGAAAGGTAAAGCATAAACTGCGCATGGAGATTAGCCAGATCCGACTGTACGAACACAATGCTCTTTTCGGGATCCAGTCCGCATGCAAGATAATCGAGAAAAACGTCACGAGTAGTTTCTGAGAGCGACTCTTTATCATACGGTGTCGTCATAGTATGAAGATCCGCTATCATATACAGCGTCTCGTACTTCGGATCATCTTGAAGTGCTAGCATTCCCTTCACCGCACCAAGATAATTCCCCAAATGCAACCGTCCTGTCGCTCGAATACCGGATAACACTCGTTGTTTACTCATCATGTTCCTTATTAATATTTCACAAATTGGAGACTCCCAATCTTAGTAAATGTGCCAGCGGGTGGATTCGAACCACCGACCTATGCCTTATGAAGACACCGCTCTAACCACTGAGCTACGCTGGCGAACTTCAGATATTCTATCAAACAAAAAGCCCAGAGAACAAACTAAAGCAGACTTTCAGTGAGTAAAAGGCCACCAGATGGTGGCCTAACTTTATGTTGCGGGGCCAGGAGTTGAACCTGGTCTGCGAGATTATGAGCCTCACGTGCTACCGTACACTACCCCGCGCGTATGGTGAATCTAACCTACTTATACTATCTTCTTCGGTATTATTCTGAGTTGCTATATCAGCTCGCCCAGAAAAGTGAAAACTTTGTAGGGCACTACTCCGCGCACAGAGGTAGTATTGTACCAAACACCTCTGGAAAGATCAATGTACGCGAATGGTAAACGAATTAAAAAAACAACTCTACCCACTTCCGCCAATTCGATCGGTCTTGATTCCGCTCCAACGGCTCAAATACCAGATCACTTGTAGCGGTACTTTCTTCATACGGAGGAAGTATTATTACTACCTCACCAGGCTTGGCTAAAAGTAGCTTATCTCGTGCCTCTTGCTCAACAAATTCATCACTCACCACATAGTTAAGTTCTATTGCCAAATCCTGCTGCTCCTGTTCAAGCTGCAGCACATCAGAATATTCCTTCACCATTCGATCTCGGGTTGAAAGAAGCCGTTGAACATCTCGTGAAAGAGATACAATCAGCACAATTCCAATCAAAATCCCAATAACACTAATTGCTTGCCGACGCATTGACATACATCCCCGACGCTGGTATTATAAGGTATAATATTACAGGATACTATCAAGTATTATGAACAACTCAGACAACCTCCCACTTTCAGATGCGCGGGAAGAATTTATCCAAGACCTACGCGCGAATAATCGCGCTACCGCGACAATTCTAGCATATGGGAAAGACATCGAGCAGCTCGGAGAATTCCTCGAGAAAGTTAGTGTTACATCGGTAAAAGAAATCACTCCTCAACACATCAAGGCGTTCACCGAACAGCTCAAAAAACAGAATTACACCGCCAAGTCCATCAGCCGAAAAATTAACTCCATCAAGTCCTTTTTCCGATTTCTAAGATCCAAGCAATACATTGAGACAAATCCTGCATCAAACGTTTCCCACCCACGCTATGAGGTTAAACCTCCAAGAGTATTATCAAAAATGGAATATCGAGCACTTCGCGATGCTTGTCGCTCTGACACGCGCATCTCAGGTGTAGTGGAGCTTCTCCTACAAACAGGTATTCGTATTGGAGAACTCGCAAATCTGAAACTTGACGATCTCAACCTCAACAATAATCAACTCACAATTCAGGCCTACGAATCACACGACGAAAGAAATGTTCCACTCACCAAAGCTGCCAAAGAAGCGTTGGAAGAATACATTACCGAACGACCAAAAAGTAGAGAGAGAACTCTCTTCCTCACCAAAACTGGCCGGCCGTTCTTAGTTCGAAATATCAGAGCCGCAATCGATCGTTACTTCAAGATTGCTGGTATTGTCAATGCCAAGGTAAATGATCTTAGACACACGTTTATCACTCAACAACTCATGGCAGGTACTCCCCTCGTCTACATCAGCAAACTCGCTGGACACAAACGCCTCAGCACCACCGAAAAATACCTCAAAATCATCAACGAAAAAATGGAAAAAGAAGATGTCAAACTCGAAGAACTCTAGAGTTTAGTTATCTTTCAACCGTTCTAAACTTTTAAACCGAAGTCTCACATTCTCAAGCACTTTCTCTTCCCCAGTCTCTTCATTCTTAATGGTGATTGTCACCAAAGGAGTCTCTTCATTCCTGGAAAATTCTTGTGTCCAAAACTCATCCCAAAATGCTTGATCAGCTGCATCAACAGGCAGAAATTCTTGATCATCTTCTTTAAAATTGAATTTATCAAATCGACGCTTGGACATGATGTTGATCACTATAACACAGATTGCGGAGAACGAAAAGAGCTCTAAAAATAACCTTAAAAGTATGAAGTGCTCGCACCGAGCAAAGCCGGGTGTTTATACTGTAAATTTCTTAAGAAATTTACAGTGCGCCCGGATGGTTTCGAACCATCGACCCCCATGTTATAAGCATGGTGCTCTACCCCTGAGCTACGGGCGCATAACCAGAGGAAATTATACCACGATAGTCTGGCTGATGACGCTGTTGCACATCAAAGCTACAATCTCGCCCGTTGATTGATATCTGCCTCCATTTCAGCTCGATCTGACCCATATTTCAATCGAGACAGCTGCCGAATCATCTCCCCAACTTTCTGGTTACGAAGCTTCTCTTCCTCCGACATATCTTTCGTCAAATCCATCGAGAAGGGATTCATCGGCTCGTTATCCACAATCGTTTTAATATACACATTGAATCGCTCAACGTTTACCAAATCAGCTTCAGTAAATGTCGGAGCGAACTCATGTTGCAGGAAATTTGCATCAGAAACTCCAACACGAAATGAAATAAGTGTGCCAACATTTCCAAACACCGCCTGCTTCACTTCCTCTTCTACTTGCCCGACAAACTGATTTGCTACAGTAAGGTTTAAGCGATACTTTCGAGCCTCAGATAAAATCGTCGCAAAGTCAGGTGTAGCAAAATTCTGAAACTCATCAACATACAAATAAAAGTCTCGTCGCTTTTCCTCAGGAATATCTTGTCGACTCATCGCTGCAACCAAGATCTTCGGAACCAGAATAAGTCCCAAGAAATTGCTATTCTCTTCACCAATCCTCCCCTTTGCAAGGTTGATCAGTAGAATCTTTCCCTCATCCATCACTTGACGGAAATTAAACGCACTCTTACTTTGTCCAATGATGTTGCGCATCATTTTATCCGTCACAAATCTCCCAAACTTTGAAACAATGTAATCCAACACTTCAGATTTATGAAAATCGCTCGTCTGGGCAATCTGATCCGTCCAATATCGCCGAACAATCGGATCCTTTACCTTAGGCAAAAGCTCTTGAACATATTTTGAGTCCGTGAGCACCCGAACCACTTCAATAAACGTACTTCCGGGTTCACTCATCACGGTAAGCATCGCGTTCCGAATCGCATGCTCGAATCGCGGTCCGATAATTCCTGTCTTGTGCGGATCATACAGCTTATACATGAGCCCAATAATCGAACTCACCACAAAGTGCTTCTGCTCCTCCGTTCTAGCCTCAAGCATATTTAATCCCATTGGCCGCTCGGTGTCTGAAGGATTAAAGTAAATCACATCCTCCGCCCGTTCGGGAGGAATAAGCTCCATGATTTGCTCGACCGTATCATGAGGATCAATAAAACACACGCCCCTTCCTGCACGTATGTCTTGCAAAATCATGTCCTTAAGAAACACCGATTTTCCCGTCCCTGTTTTCCCAATAATATACATGTGTCGTTGCCTATCTTTCTCAGAAATGTGAGCATCACGCACAATTCCACGATAGGTGCTTTTCCCTAGGAACAAACCTTGAGATGGAATCTCAGCTGGTGCCGGCGCTCGTTTAGCCCGCAGGAAAAAGATGTGAGGTGTCTCAACTTGTTTATTAGGAAAGTGCATGATCGTTGCAAGCTCTTCACTAGAAAGAATAGTGTTGCGCCCGAACAGTGGTTGATATCGATAAATGAAATTGATCATAAAAAACCGTTTAAACCAGATGCGTTTGAGTGGAACCAAACCATTGAGTTCAGATGAAAACTGGGCAAACGTACCTGCAATATTTCGCAGATGTGCGTCAGCACTTTGCTTGGTCGTCGAAGATACGACCGCTCGAATCGTCGTCTCAAATCCAGATTTTGAGATTTTATTTTCAACCGCTTCGAAGGTTTTCGCATCAACTTGATACTTTGCTTTTTCCGGATCAGCTTCTTGTGCTCTGATCTTACTTACATACGATGAACCAGCCTGTTGCCAACCCTTTGTAGCTGGGCTTACCAGAAATTGCACCACCGCTCCTTCTCCATCTCCCATCTTTCCTAACGCTGAAGTAAGCGAACTTAGTGGATCAGTAGGTAAATCCTTGTAAACCTTTAATGGGTAAAAAGAAGACGTACGTAATTTAAGCTGTGTATAAGCTACTTTACCATTATCAGAGAATATATTGTACTCATCTATTTCTTTGATCTCGGCACCCGGATAAGCCCCGTGGATTTGCTTCTCAACCATATCTCGCAGGTGATTTGGGCATACAACCATGAACCGAATATCTTCCTTTCGCGCGACAATCTCAAAACTAAAATGATCCTCCGCCCAAAGTCTCGAAAATATACCTGACTTCTTTACTGAGAACAAACTAGCAAACATCTGCTCCGCAACGTCAATCTTCAGTTCATTATCACGGGGAACCGCAACTTGCAAGACAACTGAACCGAGCGAATACTCTTCCCGCTTTCGGTATCGGAACCATTGAATAAATAGATAACCGAGAAACACCAACCCAAGAATCCCAACTCCCGCAAGAACCATGAGGCTGACAAAGTAAAATATTGTTCCAGTAGGATCAGATTGAAAATCCATATTAAGATAAGTTTATTGTTGCTGAGTACTACGTTCCTCGTGATTAACTGCGGGAGTCGGCATATCTTTAGGTTGTGGTTGTTTGTATCCGACTTGCCCTTTGTATTTATCCACCAGCCGAATACACCATTGCGCCAGCCAACGAACACTGTCTGCCACCTTATATTGCAAACCTTGTTTGATCTCGGACTTCTCCAGAGGTAAAGTAACCTTAACATTTTGCGGAGTAGCTGATGAAACTACTGTTTGTCCGTCAACTTTAATCGGCTTCATCTCCTCAACATCATCATGCTCAGCCCGCTCAATCCACCCCTCAACTTCGGTTGGTAATTCACCAGGTTCTCGCAGTTCAACCACTGGCACATGCTCGACCGGCGTCACATCTCCGCCGCTCAAAAACTCCCCTTCCTTCGCTCCAGCAGGTCTTCCTATTTCAGGTTCAAGTTGAGGTGGAGGTTGTGCAACTGGCTGAGTAGTAGGCTCAGATTGAGGTGGAGATGTAACTTGAGGTTCAGGCGGAGCTGGAGGAACGGTCGGCTGAGCAGGAGTAGTTGATGGCATTGCAGGTGATGCTGGTTCTTGTACTTGAGCTGTTGGTTGTGCCTGAACTTGTACATCCTGAGGTTGTTTACCCTCAGGAGCTGATTCTGCGAATGGTTTACCCTGAGGATGAGGAGTTGAAGCGACGAAAGGCTGCGATGGCTGAGGTGGATCAGCTTGCTTGCCCTGAGATTGATCGAAGAGATCCTTGCACTGGGGTACTTGCGTTGTGACAGTGGTGGAGAAACTTGTGGTTGCGGCATTTGTGCTGGCGCGGGAGTGGCTTGAACAAGCTGAGATGTTGCGCAGATGGCTGTGCTGAAACATTCCCTATCCTGAGTCAATCAAAGTGCTCACCCTGAGCCGAATCATTAGGTTGTGATGTTTGTGGATCTCCTCCACCAGATGTATCCATACCTATTCATGATAACACAGACAAATGGTCGAATGAACACTGGAGAAAAATATAGAAATAGCCTGAACTAAAAATCCAATCCCCGAACCGCCTTCACCCCTTTATCATATGGATGTTTCACTTTCTTCATCTCCGTCACTAAGATCAGCAGAATTGCTAAAGATCATCTCTCGGTGCATTTCTCCCGGTCAAAATCACATGCGTCGAACCACGTTGCTTGAGTAGATCCAGAACTTCACCAACAGAAACCAATCGGTCAAAACAGGCAGTATTCACCTCATCCAATATAAGCACATCGACTTTCTTTATGAGTTTTTCAGCTTTTTTCAGTGCTTCCTGAGCTGCAAGAACATGCTGATCTTTGCTCGCACGGTCAACAACGTTTCCGCCACCTGTGAGTGGTGTGATCTTAATCTCCGAATCACCAAGTCGATATTGGGCGTCCTTAATAAAAAATCCCTTACCAAGATTGTAAATCGTAAAATTGCGAAGTTTCTCAGGTAACAAATACTCACTTACATCCCAATCTTTGCTCTTATACCAACAAACCATTGCGACTTTCTTTCCGATCAAAGCCGCACGCACCCCAACTCCAATCGCAGCGCTTGTCTTCCCCTTTCCATCCCCAGTAAAAACATAAACCATTCCTTTCCGTTTTCTCTTCATACTCAATGCTCCGTAAGTGTAATTATTTGTTGCATATTTGTTGCATTATTATCGCATCCAGAGGAAAAAAGCATATTCCTCAGACACGAAATTCTAATCCTCTCTCCTTACGAACCACTCTCCCAACCACTGGATTTGCAAAGTGTGAACCAAAAAGTTTAGTTTCGGTATCTGCAATCTCCTTTAATATCCTCTTTCTTGTCTCAACAGCCTTGTCTGGAAACGTATCCGCATGAGTTGCCCACTCAGGATGAGCAATTTGACAAGGATGATGAAGAAAATCCCCTGAAATAATAGCTTTCTCTCCTTTTGATTCGATAACAACAGCAACATGTGCTGGCGTATGACCAGGTGTCGGAATGAATTGAAGATTATCATCAATAACATGATCAGTACTAACAAGCTCTGCCAAACCAGCTTTCATGATAGGAGCAACAGAATCATCAAACGCTGCCTTATCATCGACAATTTCTATATTTGGTTTTGATTTCCAATATGTATACTCTTCCTTGGAAAAGTAATACTGCGCCTTTGGAAACGTGGGCACCCATTCACTATTTTCGGGTCGTGTATTCCACCCAACATGATCAAAATGCAAATGGGTGCACGCCACGATATCAATATGATCCTCACTCAAACCAAACGCAGAGAGTCTCTCAAGAAAATCCGTCTGCAAACCTCCCCACTCAGGTACATCAACTCTAGTTTTTTGATTCCCATTACAAGTATCAATAAGAATATTCTTTCCAGCTGACTGAACCAGAAAACCTTGAACCAATGCTTTAAGGTTACCTTCTTCATCAGTAAAATGCGGATACAACCAATCAATCTTTAAAATATTTTCCGTAGAAGCACCACGAATGACTTTCTGAATAACTTCCCCAGCCTCAATCTCAACAATCTGTGAAATGGTCACATCCCCAACTGTCCACTGCATTCCTTTCATCTGACATATCCCTTTCGGCAGGAGCTATTCAAAAGAACAATGAACAAATTCATCTAGAAACGATCGACTGTCCGACGAGCCTTTACGGCGAGGAGTTTGATCGTATAGCTTGAGTAAATTGTTCTCCTGAAAGAACTGCCGCTAGGGTCTCCTTTCTTTGGATACTTTCTTTGGAGACGCAAAGAAAGTATCACACAAGACTATACTCTTCCAAAAACTGAATTACCTTCTTATTCACTTTCTTTACCTGCGCTTTACTATTCCAATATTGATGGTTTACGTTCTTTATTTCCAAAAACTTCTTCGGCTCATTTGCCTTGTCGTAAACTTCTTTAATTTCCTCTACTAGCAGTCCGTCATCCTTCTCAGCAGCTAAGAAAAGTAATGGCATGCGTAATTGATCAATCACCTTCAATACATCAAGGTCTGTTGATTCACCAGCAAATGAATGTGACACGGTATATTCTCGTTGATTAGTTAAATTACTTGGATCATCTCTTCTCGAAGTAATCGAGCCATCACGCTCCCATCCAGCAAGCCACTCCTGTTTCTGTTTTGGACGAGTGAGTGATGATGGAAACATCACTGCAACAACAGCATCCACATCATTTTCTTTAGCAGCATGCAACAGGGCGATCATTCCGCCTAAACTATGTCCAACCAGCAGAATCTGAACATACTCCCCCTTCTCCTTCATATATAAAAGAATTGTCTTTAAATCTCGGAGATATTGCCGTGGAGAATATTCCTCAATCTTCCCTTCACTCATCCAAGTCCCGGTTGGATCAAACCGAATTGCAGTAAATCCAACTCCTGCTAAATCCTCACCCAATCTCACTAAATGGGCATAATCTTTACTGTCTAAAAATCCGGGCAATAGCACAGCCAAGCTATGCACATCTTCACCTTTCGGCTGATGCAAACTCGCCGCAATCTTTTTTCCACTGTTATTCGGAATGAACAAATCCATAACCAGTCTCGATTATATACAAAAAAAGAGCCCCAGACAGGCTCTTATGATATCAAAACTGAAAATACGACTATTATCTTGCTAGATATACCTTCACGCGCTCTTCCAATGTTTTTGAAAAACCTTCACCTTCCTCAACCCACAACTTAAATGCATTAAACAACTTTGTAGGTTTTCCTTCCAAAGCTTGTTTCGATAAGATTTCCTCAAGCGCCAGAACAACACCGAATCCTCCCAACTCTGCTTTTGCGATATCAGGAATTGCCTTCTCCGAATAGACACCATACATCTCTAAAAGGAGATCTGCCGCAAGCTCCTCAGGATCTGAAACATCCTGATGAAACTGCCATTGTTGTTTTCCCTCGACATCCATTCCTTTTCGCGCCTCCTCCCCCCGTCTCATCCGTTTCCTCGCCTCCCGGAACGTCCGATGTGTTCGGAGAATGCCCAAAAAATCAGGATCTTTCTCCATGTCCGATATCGTCCTGAGTCTTTTCCCATCCAATTGTTCCCGAAGCAGAGCAACATTTGGCAGTAATTCCCGGTCCTCGGCCGACAATTCTTCCCCTTGAAGAAGTAATTGTAACCCCTCCACCGCTCCGTCCATCTCTACTATCAAACCTGAGAAGATATCTGGGCTATCCTCCAGTTCATCAAGCATGTTCCCAACGTTTTCTCTATCTGAAAGATATCTCCGTGCAAAATCTAAAATTGGAAAATGCCGCTCCCGATACGCTGAGAAAAACTTCTCTCGGCGCTCATCAGAAAGCCATCCCAATCCTCCAGTTTCATTCATTTTTGGGGGTGAGGTAAAGAACCTGAATAAAGGATTTTCCACTCCTTTGGCTTCTTGTAAAAGAACGCACCATCGTCCAGTGGATGAAGGATCTCGTCCTTTTTCCACTCATGCCCTTCGATGTCGACGCCCTGAAATATCGTACGTTCAATAAGATGTCCAATGACACCTACCAGAAGTGCTTCGCTTCGCGTATCCATTGAAGCAGATCCTATCTTTTCCTCATTGCTGAAAAGTGGATCCTTTCTCCCTTTATCTTTTTGACCCTTGAGCATCGCTTCGCTTGCCTCTTCAAGCCCATGCTTAAAGCGTACCGTCCACTCTCGTGAACTGCGCATCTCTTCTATCGTGGGTAGTTTCAATCCTCCAAGAAGTTTTTTCAAACCAGCCGCCTTCGGCATAATCTCCATTACAGGGTCATCAACAGAAATATTATTGAAGGTATCAATAAGTACTCCAAAAGCCTGAACGCCAGCTTCAACTCGCTGAGGATGTTCTCGAGCAAACTGACCAACATCATGTTCCCGATCCAAACTTGAAAGTCTTCTTGTTGTGGAATCGATAGGAATTTCAACCATAACCTATATTATAACAGAAGAGGTCGTAAACGAGAAGCGGATGTTAATCTACAAATCCTTAATAAAATGATATCCGTAGTTGGTAAACTCCATTTTTTCATAGAGTTTATGTGCAATGTCGTGCTGATAATGCGTCTCTATGAACATACGGTAGCATCCAATTTCAGCCGCTTTTTTCAAACAGGTATCAACTAGTTTCTTGCCCAATTGCTTTCTTCTGTAAGCTGGAGCAATAAACAATTCATCAAGTTCAGCAATAGGTTTTGGATAGCGAATGACTCTCCTCACGGAAAAAGCCGCAAATCCGACAAGTTGCTTCTTCTCTTCGTCCTCAGCTACATAAACATAATTCGCACCAGTCTGTAATACCTCAGAAAATGAATCCTCTTGCTTACTGTCATATCGATCATCGTCAACAAAAAAGTTATACAACTTCATCAATTGATCATAATCACGATCCTCTGCCTCTCGAATGGTCACATCTTCCATAGTCACTCCTCTCTTTTTAAGCTATGTACACTATCAATGATAGTACCTCCACTAGTAGCGAATCAAGCTGAAAATAAACAAAACACTTATTTCTCTCCTAAAATCTCAAAACACTAGGGAGCCTCTTAAACTGTGGTCCTCCGGGATCAATACTGAAGTGCTGTGCCCCTTCTTTAATAATTAGCTCTCCGCCGAGCTTGTTAGAAAGATCCTTTGCATGATCCAAAGGACAATAAGGATCATCATTCGAATGCAAAAAAACAAATTGCTTCGCCTTCCGTCGAATTTCTTCATATCGAACATCAACATCCCAAAGCTCTTGAAGTGGTTCCCAACCCAAATCACCTTTAAAAACACCTACAAAGATACACGTATCAATAACAGTCTCTTTTGGCAATGCTTGTAACAAACCTAGTATCTCAACCGCTCCAGACGAATGTCCGATGATTACAGAGTTCTGATCAAAAACCCACCCCTCATTTGAAAGTATAAACTTGTTATACCGTTTCATGCTTGGTTTATCAGCATTTGGGAGATCTGGGACCCAAACCTTCCAACCTCGCTCCTCAAGCTGCTGTTGCAACCATGGAAACCAGTTATCCTCCGAAGTAGCATTTGTCCCATGAAGTATCAATGCATTTTTCATTTTACTTCCTTCATGGCTGAGTATTTTATCTCGATCAATGCTTTCATTTTTATCATTTCATCTGGAGTATATAGCTGAACAATCTCAAATTTACCAGACGTCATCTTCTTTACATAATCATGTTTAATCTCCGTAATCATAATCAGTCCCCAATAAATCCATTCGCCATCAACATTCTCCACCAAAAGATTCCTCACCGGCGGTTGCTGATAAACACGAATATCCTTCTTATCAGAAAATGAAAATTCCTTCCCCTCAAAATTCTTAGCTGTAAATGGCTTCTTCACATGTTTCTCATAATCAAGTTCCTCAGGAAATCCCTGCTCTTTAGTTATTTGAAGCGTATCATTAAGTTCAATAAAACTTCCCATATTTAGCACTCCTTCTCCAATATTATAACTACTTCAAATGACGCCTCATCTCTCCCTCAAACACCTCACAAAACTCACTTGAAATCTAATTCAAACTTAACATCAGTCTTGAAATCCCAGTATCGAATCCACTTTGGTTCTACGATAAAGTATTTATTATCAGGTAAGTAGGCATAGTCAGTAGATTTTGGATTCTTTTCTATATGAATCTTTCTACACTCATCGATTTCTTTCTCAGTAGCTTCCCTCGCAACTCCCTCGTACTGAACCGTTGTAAACTCATCAAGATCAAATCCAAACGCTATGGCGACATTTGGATTCTCCTTTAAATTCTCGTACTTTCGATATGTATTTGGTGTCTGAAAAATTAGTTTGAGGTTATCCTTTTGGGAAATAATCATTACCGCAACCTCAGGCTTTTCATCAGAGGTTGTAGTGGCAAGAGCACCAACCTGCTTCCTCTTAATAAATTCCAATACTTTCCTCTTCTGTTCTTTCTTCGTCATGGTAGTTCGATCTTATACAAAATAGCCATCTCTTTTTCAAATATTTTACTAAACTCTTCTTCATATTCAGATAGATGAAGATATTCAACTTGATGAGAAAACTGTGAAGCAATTTTCTCTTTATCAATGCTGTTGGTATCAGTGATCCAAGGAATCTTCTTTACGTATTTCCCAGCAGGAATAATAAAACCGATTCGATCGTAAAGAGCTTGAGAACATGCACTCAAGCACATTAAACAAGGCTCAACTACAGATACCATATCTAACTTGGGAGTGAGACAATTCTTCTTACGCTTACAAACTTCCTCTACTAGCATTCTTTCAGAATGTGATGTTTGATCATTGTTAGTCACGACCCAGCTCTCTGCTGAAGCAATCATTTTCCCTTTTTCCAAAACAATCCCGGAATTGGCCAAATTCCCTTTTTTTGCAGAATTAACCATCAACTTTTTCAAAGTTTCAATTTGTTTCGATGTCAGTCTCATTTCTTCTCCACATACTCAATTTTATTCCCATCAATATCTCGAATTGAAAATGTTCGTCCAAACGGTGCTTCGTACAACTCTTCAACAAACTCAACACCTAATTCTTTCATTTTCTCAAATCCAGCCTCAATATCTTCCGTCCAAAAAACACAGACTTGCCTTCCTGGTACTCTATCTTCAGTAAGAGTTGAGTTTAAGGAAAAATAGATTTCATCATCATCTGTTTTGTACGAGATAAAGCTACCAAAATCCTGAGTCATCTCAAATCCGAGTTTGTGATAAAAATCCTTAGATTTTTCAAGATCTTTTACATAGAAAATGACATTTCGAAGTTTCATTAGACTGTAACTTCCTCTGATTGCTCTAAATAAAAAGCTGGAGTATCTACCGTCACATACTCCATCTTCCCCTCAACCGCAAACCTATGCTCTGTTGGAACAAAAACCACATCTCCAACCCGAACATCAAATACTTCATCTCCAGCATAAACTTTTCCCTTACCTTTAATGAGGTAGACAACAAACGCACAATCATGCTCCAACAGAAACTTCTTCTTTCCCTTTGGATGTCGTCCATCCACCACCATATAAGCAACACTCATTAGTTTCGTATCTAATGGGTACTTCTGAATTTTTTTCGAACCCAAATCAACCAATTCAATCTGCTTTTTAGATAACTTCTGCGGTTTCATTTTTAGTTTGAAGTTTTTGTAAGACGCTTATTCAACACCACATGATCAGAGACCATTGAATCATCCTGCTCTAAAATAGAAACAACAATTTCTGCAACCGTATCTGTATCCATCCAATCCTGGTTTTCTTTCGGATTACCTGCTTTAGCAAACATCTTGGTTCTCATCCCACCTGGATAAAATCCAACCACTTTAATATTTGTATCCTTCAAATCCATTTGGAGCGATTTTGTAAACCCAGTCACACCCCATTTACTTGCAACATATACTGACTGACTAATTTTTGGGCTCGTTCCACTTGTAGATGAAACATTAACAATGATTCCGTTATTTCTCCTTACCATCAAAGGCAACATTTGTTTAGTCATATAAATAACACCCTTAAGATTGACGTCAATTGTCCTTGAAATATCCTCAGCAGGATTGTCCTGCAATAGGCCTTCAAGCCACACACCTGCGTTATTTATCAAAACGTCAACAACTCCAACCTTCCCAACTAACTGCTCCACTTGCTTAGCATCGGTGACATCACAAACCTCACAGATAAAACTTTTTTTATTAAGCGCTTTCTTAGCCTGTTTTACACCACTCTCACTTCTACCAATTCCATATACCTTGCAACCCTTGCTAACCAATAGCTTAGCTAGAGAGAACCCCAAACCACTCGAGGCACCTGTAATAAGAATCTTTTTACCTTTCAGTTTCATATCTACCCTTCCGCAATCACTTTAATTTGACAAAGTTCTCGGAAACCGACCCTCCCATGTTCTCTCCCCATTCCACTTGCCTTATATCCCCCAAACGGATTGCAAGCCTTCCAATGATTTCCATCATTGATATCAATGCATCCCGCATCAATTTGAGAAGCTACACGCTTGGCACGTTTTTTATCTTTTGAAAAGACCATTGCACCTAAACCGTAGATCGTATCGTTCGCCAACTCAACTGCTTCATCTTCTGTCGAAAATTCAACCACTGGCAAAACAGGACCGAAAACTTCCTCATTCCATATCTTCATGCTCCGATCAACATGAGTAACAATAGTTGGCAGATAATAAGCGCCCGCCATTCCAGCTGACTCCTCTCCTCCAATCTCTATCTTTGCGCCTTTCGCAGCTGCATCAGCAACTTGAGCCTTCAACAGCTCAAGCTGTCTTTTTGCCACCAAACTACCAATATCAGTCTTTTCTTCCTCAGGATCACCCACAACGGCTAATGAGACTTTCTTCTTCAGTTTTTCTACCAGTTGCTGAGCAACAGATTTCTGAACAATAATACGCTTTATAGCATCACATACTTGTCCATTATTTAGAAAACGACCTTCATAAAGTCGGTCAACCAAACTATCAATACTTACATCATCAAAAATTACAGCTGGATTTGAGCCTCCCATCTCCAGAACTGCTTTGATCTGCTTCTCTCCTGCAATTTGATAGAGCCTTTTCCCAACTGCCGAGCTCCCGGTAAACCAAATCAGATCAACATCTTGCCGGGCTAGCATCTCTCCAACCGCCCCCCCGCCATAGACTTCATTAAACACACCCTCAGGTAAATTAAGCTCTTCGATCATCTTCTCGCAAAGCCTTCCAACTAATGGACATTCTTCCGAGTGTTTGAATACAACGGTATTACCCGCAATCAAGTTAGGAATCACACCCCACAGAAAGTTAGCAAAGGGAAAATTCCAAGGTACTATAACTGCTGCCGAACCAATCGGCTCAAACACCAACCGATGCACCTCACCATCCCCTTTATAGGTGACCTCGTCACTCAAATAGTTCTTTCCATCTTTTAAAAATTCTTTCAGATAATCGACATCCCAATCAATATCGCCTCGAGCCTCCTTTATCGGCTTCCCAATTTCTCTTGTAGTCAATAGAGCAATCTCTTCTTTTCTTTCCTTAAGATCTTTAAGCAGGGGTCTCAACAACTCTGTTCTCTTGCTCACACCCAACTCTTTCCACTCTTTCTTCACCTCATTTGCCAATTCAACCTTTTCCTTTATCTCAAGCGACGTAGAAACATCAACCTCTCCTACCTTCTTATAATTTCTCGCAGGATTTGTAGACACAAGTTTTGCCATAAATTCCTTTCTGAGAATAATGTGCTGAGATTATATCAATATCTTAAAGTTCCGCTTAGTTAACTATACTTCTCATTCAAACCACGAAACTCATGCACATCCAGATTTTGCAGTGCTATTGTATTCTTCCGCAAATTCTCAAACGCCCGATCAACTGCAGCTAATTGCCGATCACTAAGTTTAATATCTCCTGCTCGTAAATTCTCCTCAACCTGATCTACTGTAGTCATCCCGACAATTGGACAGCAAACCTGCGGTTGATGAAGCGTCCAAGCAATCGCAAGGAGTTCAAGGTCGATTCCCAATTCATTAGCAACTGGCTTAAGTTCTTGTTCCGCCCATTCCACAATCACATCCAATCGGTGCTTCTCCCACTCAGGAAGTTCTTTTCTCAAATCACCTTCTCGTAATGAAGGATCATGGAGAATATCCTCAGTTAACTGTCCAAGCTCCAACACATTATATGGAACGAGTTGAATGTTGTGCTTCATAAAATATATTTGCATCGCAGAATTAATACTTCGATTGATTAAACTAAATCGATTCTGCACATACTCAACCAATTCCGTTGTGTTGTATCTCTCCAACTCTTCCAAAGAGACATTTGAAACACCAATATGTTTAATTTTCCCTTCATCTTTGAGCTCTTTAAGTGCCGTGATTGTCTCGTCATACGGCGTTTCAGGGTCAGGTGAGTGCACAAAATAGAGATCAAAATAATCAGCACCCAGTCGCTTCAACGATTTATAACACTCGAGGATGACATCATCGTATTTGCTGCTTTTTCTTTTCTCTTTTTCTTCAATTCCAACGATCCCGCACTTGGTCATCAAAAAATAATCATCGCGGGAAAAGTCAGTAAATACCTCACCCAACAACTCTTCCACTTCACCAAATCCATAAAGCGGAGCAGTATCAATATAATACCCACCCAATTCTAAAAATCGGCGAACCACCAGCTTCGCCTCATCCTTGCCAATCTCACGAAACACTCCCGATAACGGAAATGTCCCCAGCCCTACTCGATTTTTATGATTCATTTCTTACTTCTCCAAATTCATCTCTGTTGTTTACCCAGTCATACCGCTCAACAAACCGAAGATAGAAACCAAACGGGTCTTCCATACGAAAATCAGGCTTTTCAAACTTCGAGTTATAAGGTCTAGTAATTTTCTCTTTATATTTCTTTAAAACCTCTTCGTAAAGTGATTTCAAATTATCAACTGGTATTATCACCTCAACCGCGTAACCTCGTTTACTGTCTCTTGGAAAATTCTTGAAGTAATCTTGCTCGTATACATGTTCATTTCCACAGTAGAAGTTCAAAATAGAGCCTCCTCTCCGCATCACCATGTATCCCTTCCTCTCTATCGGCTTCTTTTCCCAAACCCTCTCAAATCCCAGGTCACCATAAAACTTCTTCACCACTTCAAAGCTTGGGACATGAAGTTCAATCATGACATCAGTTACAAGCTTCTTCATGTTTCTAGTTTATCATAAAAAAATTGCCACCCCTGGAAATCTATGTCAGACTAATTTCTAGCTAATATATTAACAAACTGTTATCTAACTAAACTGATACAATATCGCAAGAAAAATGACCACCTATCCATTCAGCAAACGCGCCACCAACGTCCCCAACTCCGGTATCGGATTCATGATGCGCTATGCCTCAAAATACGATGACGTCGCTTCCCTCGGCCAAGGAACCCCGCTATTCCCTACACCTCCATTCATTTACGACGAGCTCTACGAGCGATCAAAAACAGACAATGAATTGGGCATGTACTCTAGTGCAAAAATTGACAACGATCTGAAAGAACAAATCATAAATCAAATGAAGCATCTCTATGGCTTTAATCCAGATATGGAAGAGATCTATATCACGACCGGTGGAATTGGTGCGCTGTTCTCTTCCATGATGGCGCTCCTGCAAAAGGAAGATGAAATAATCTACTTCGACCCGAGCTACCCGCTCCATCTCTCACAAATTCACATTGCCCAAGCAACACCAATATTCGTCCCATATAAAGAGGAAAAAGGGTGGACCATTGACTTAGAAAAACTGAAAAGTTCAATCACAAAAAACACAAGAGCAATTCTCCTCACCAATCCCAACAATCCGACTGGTTCTGTCTTATCAGAAAACGAAGCACGCACGATATCACAAATAGTATTAGAGAGAAACCTCATTCTCATCCTCGATGAGGCCTACGAATTCCTAACCTATGAGAAAAAACTTTTCAGCCCAATGAAAATTCCAGAGCTTCGAAATAATGTGGTGCTATGCAAGAGTTTCAGTAAAGAGTTCGCAATGACCGGCTGGAGAATAGGCTATGCTTATGCCAACAAACAAATTATCTCAAAAATAAACGATATCCATGTGTACTTCAGCATCGGGCCAGCAACAACTTCAATCGTCGCCGCAACCATAGCTCTTTCTGATAAACGCGGAATACAAGCGATGAAATACTTTAAGAAAAAATTCACGAAAAGCCGAGAAGCAATCTGTGAGAGGTTAGACAACCTACCTCAACTCTTCTCGTATCACAAACCAGATGGGGCATATTACACCTTCCCCAAATATTTATACTTTAACATCAACTCATTTGAATTTGCTAAAAAACTTGTCGATGAAGCCAAGGTCATCACCATCCCAGGAAGCACAATGGGCCCAAGCGGCGAGGGACACATTCGCATGTCATTTGCCGCCGATCCAACCATAATCCACAAAACATTTGATAGACTAGATGACTTTGCTAAAAAGTACAACCTAGCCTAACATCTCCAATCAATTAACCGAATTCTTCAACTTCCCTTCCACTATCGCCTCAATATTCTCAATCCAAATCTCTTTATTTTTTTCCAATGCTTCTTTTGTATACCAACCAAACCCTTTAAAAAGGACTGCATTTTCAACCCCTCCTAGGGGAGGAGAAGTCAAATCCTCAGCCTCCAATACATATGTATCAACTTTCCTTGACTTTAAAGCTTTCGCCATGGCTTCTTCATCCACTAGCGACCGGTCGGCAGTATTGACAACAACTACTCCTTTTTTCAACTTCGCAATTCTCTGCTTCGAAATAATTCTTTTTGTATCCTCATTCTCGGCTAAATTAATTGAAATCGCGTCGGAACCAGACAATACCTTATCTAAAGACACCATCTTGACTCCTTTTACCTTCTTAGGAGTCCTATTCCAAGCAATAACCTTCATCCCCAGAGCCAGTCCCAACTCGGCTAATCGCTCGCCAATATGACCTAAGCCAATGACACCCAAAGTTTTACCCTTAAGCTCAAATCCTTCCATCAAAAGATATGTACCTCTCTGCGTTCTCCTATCTGTTAGAAAGATTCTTTTTGCAGCCCCAAGCATAAAAGCTACGACATGCTCAGCCACAGACTCAGTAGAATAGTAAGGTACATTCGAAACACTAATCTTTCTTCGCCTGCAGTAGTCTAAATCTACATAGCCAAATGAGGTTGTGCTTAATGCCAGACCTTTAATATTTGGCATAGAATCTATGAGCTTCACAAGTCTCTTTGGTGATTTTTCAAAACCACCAATATTATCAGGATCAAACGCCAATATATCCGAATCCCTCGCAAAGTTGATTAACTTATTCAAAGGATACTCATCTCGATTCTTGGTATAAATAACCTCACCAAGACCACTCAATCTTCTCAGCTGGCTCTGTGTGAACTCTGACTTTGGACTTAGTACAAAAATCTTCATAAGTGTCCATTATTGATAACACTAATTAATTCGATGAATTCTACACTAGGCATTGACAAAGCACAAACTGTTGTCCATAATAGTAGACAGAGAGTAATATGGATCTACATCAATCACTCAAACTATTTGGTTTAAATGAAAAAGAACAAGAAGTTTATCTGTTACTGATTAAACACGACTGGATTACAGCACTTGAGCTCTCTCGTCACTCCTCTATCAAACGCACCACAGTTTATAGAATCCTTGAGTCCTTAACTAAAAGAGGCTTGGCGGAGGTTCAAATTGGTGACAAAACTACTCACTATAATGCTGCAGATCCTAAACAATTCGAATCTCTTGTTTTGGAAAAAGAAAAAAAAGCCAAACAACTTCGCAACTCATTAAACGATCTTCAACAATCTCTCCAACCATTAATGTCAAGTAATATCAGAGACACGTCTGTTAGGTTTTATAAAGAGGTTCGTGGTCTAAAACAAATGGAGTGGAAACGATGCGAGCGCCAGAATGAAGACATTTTTATCTTTGATGCTGGAAGCTTATGGATAAAAAATCTAGGGAGAGAGTTTGCTGAAGCAATAAGAGAAGAAGTAGTGAAAAAAAATATTCACATCTTTGAAATTGCTAACAAAGAAGATGCAGAACCTATACCAAACGATGGAAATCCATCCTGGTCTGACAATTTAACTTATGTCAGACATCACTTCAGAGGACGCGTTATACCGAAAAATAAATTCGAGATCACTCAAGACATTTATATATTGAGCAACATGGTTCACATCCATGGATATAGAGAAAACGACATCATGGGTGTAGAAATTGCTAGCGTCGATTATGCTCACCTCATGTCGCAACTTTTTAAGTTTATCTGGAACCAGGCTGAAGTGTTTGATAAATTCGGAGGAACCAAATTCAAGTAGTAATCTACAAATAATACATTACCCTCTAAAAAACGTCCCGACGAAAAACGCAACAAAGGCTGAAACGCCCCCAATGAATACCACTTCCCCTACCGATCGGATTATTTTTTCCTTTGTCACTTTCCACCGCAGCAACCCGAGAAGAACCAGAGCCACAAACGTAAACAGGATAGAGTAATAAAATGTATGGTCAACCTTCTGCAAAATAAAATATGGCGCCAGCGGAATAAACCCAAAAGCAATAAATGAAGCAAATGTCGCCAATGCTGTCGACAGTGGATTCTCTCCCTCCGGATCAGCCATCTCTAACTCTTGCTTCATCATAAACTCGAGCCAATACTTCTCATTCTTTGCATAGAGATTAGCCATTTCCTTAGCATCATCTTCACTGTACCCGCGCTTTTTAAGCAGATGAATGGTTTCCTGCTCCTCCATCTTAGGATTCTCGCGGATTTCTTTGAGTTCCTTTTCTTTATGAGAGCGGAATACGTCCTGATTACTGCGAACGGATAAAAAATTCCCTAATCCCATACTCGTCCCGTCCGCAAACAAATTCGCCAAACCAAACAGCAACACAGCGGCAATACCCACACCAGAAAGATGTTCACCTGCTGAAGCTCCTGCAAACCCAGCCACCACTGCAAAGGTCGTCACAATCCCATCATTTCCGCCATACACAATTTCCTTTAGATACTCTGAAAAAGGTGTGATTTTATGCTCTTGATCCAAATGATCCTGAAAATCTTTTTCGCTGTATTCCATATTCAAGATAGTGTAACAAAATCTGCCTTCATTTCGCAGACAGCAATCCTAAATCATCCCAAAACTCATTATATTCACCGTCAATGTCACTCATTTGTCGAATCCTAACCCTGGATGGACAACTACTAGTTTATTTTCTACCTGTGAAAGCTTTTCAAAGCTGGTCTTCTCCCAGCTCAAGAATACTACTGACCTGTCAATGGTTCCCTGCCAACTCATGGGAAGAGAAAGATCAAAATAATAAATCAGTCGAGAATAAAAAGAAGCAAGTAGGACTAGACACCTCTTTGAGAAGCCTAACAAACTCAGAGTAACAAATGAACCGTACCGACCATGACTTATCAATTTTTCCTGCAAACGCACTTTTTCAACTACCTCAGCAACTGGAGAAAACATATGAGTATGGCGATGAGTATCAATTCCAACAATCTCCAAACCATTTGATCGTGCTAGTGAAAGCTGTGCTTGAACCTCATTCTCAACTTCCTTGGGATCTACTATTTTTAACAGTAATCTCATCACAAAATGAAATAAGGGATAAAAATTCCCCTGCTGATCAACAAGAGTACGAATTGCAGATAAATTACTGACTGGCTTTCCTTCCACAAGATCTACATGCAAAAAAATTGGCGCTCTTATGTATTTCTGCTGTTCAATGGTTTCACCTAATTTAGGCATTGTAACCATTAAAGACACACCTGTTAATAATCCTGTTCTCTGCAATTTGAGTGTCTTCCAATAAGACGCTTGGCTATATCCAAAATCATCGACGTGATAAGCTGTAGGCTCCCTAAGTGAAGACTTATTTTTCAACATTATCCGAAGTGAGATCAATTCTCGAAGAATTTGTTTCAACCGAAAAATCACAGGTTTTCGTGGAGGTCTTAACTCTTTAATTGCACAGGATAACTCTTTAATTTTTAATCCGACGTTCTGTGCACGTATCAACAACTCAGTTTCAAGGAGTTCAGAAGCCTGACACACTTTTAGAAGCGGAAGTATTTTTTTTCTATTCACCAATTTTATGCCATGGGTATCAGTTCCACGATATCGAAAGAGAAACCTTATTACCAACATGAGAAGTCTTGTGGAATATTGTCGTACAATCGGCCGCTCATCAAGAGTTGGATCTAACACTTTGCTAGCAACTATAAGATCAGCTGTATCTCGTACAGCATACGCCTCCTCAATAAATTTCACTTCCCACCAATCTACATTTAATAACAAAATAAAATCCCGCTCAGCTGACTCAATCCCGATTCGGACTGCCTCACCAAAACTTGGAAGCGGCAACCACAACACCCTAATCCAAGGCGACTGACTCTCTAATCTCTCTAGAATTTCAGGCGTGCGATCATGACTGCCATTATCGACCAATATAATCTCAATATCTTTACTTTTATTTCTCTTAAGATACCTAAGCAACCGATTCACTGATCGGCACAACACCTCCTCTTCGTTATAAACTGGAAAAAGAATTGAAAGATTTTTCACGATTTCTCTCCAATTGCTAGGTAATGCTGATGGTAAAAAGGAAATGAAGTTGGTAAGTAATGCAATGATAAGAAACGAATGCCACAGACCTTAAACAGGTCTTTCAACTCCTGTACCGACTGAAAAGAAAGAATGGTACCCGAGCTATGCGTTAAATGAAAAATCCGTACCATAAACCACTCTTGTACAAAGGCAAGAAAATATCTGAAATGAAACTGCCGTGGAACAAACCCGACGTAAATCCTTCCTCCCTTCTTTAGCAAGTTAGCCATGTTTTTAATTAAATCCTTACGTTCTTTTGAGGAAAGAAGGTATAACACATCTACAATCACGACCGCGTCAAGCAATTGAGGTAAGCCTAAAAATTCTTTCTTGTAAGAGCTAAAGTAAATATTCGAAAGTTTTCCAAGCAGCCGACGTGCTACGTCTGCCTTCCTCATTGAAGGATCAAAAGCATACACAAAAATATCAGGATACAATCGGGCAAGCAGAAATGTTAGGGTACCGTATCCGCAACCAATATCTGCAATGTTTCCTGTCGTAGGTAGATAGTTCAGTAGAGAACGAAACGGATACGACCTTATTCGAAGCTTGTGATGGAGCTGAGTAAACTTCGATTCTCTGCGCATCCAACTCTGAAGCTCTGATAACACTTCTAAGTATTTATTGTTATCCATATTGGTTAATATATTTCCAGATTATCCTATATTAAAATATTTAGATTTCTATCGGATCGTGACATTTTCGGATTCCACACCGTAATGTTCCTTGAATTTCTCCCAGAAGATCTACACCCACCACATCATAAAATATCGTTATTGAAGATCGAACATCAACATCATATAACAGATTATTGTGAATGAATTCTCTACTCGGGATATGAACGAAGTTATATTGACTAACGGGCACATGGCCATCATATCCAGGAAAATAGTAGAGAAAAAGAGAATTAAGTTCCCAAGCTCGATCACCAGCATAAATGATAAGTGGTTTGTCTCCCCCCATTGCAATGTCATCGCGTAAACCACTCCAATCAGCATTACCCTCATAATTAGTTCTTTGATATGAAGCAGATATGAGCAATAAGAATAAAAAAGAAGATTGCAAGATTTGTAACTATGTACTTCCGTGCAAATACTTCGCTAAAAGCTGTAATGCCAATAATCGGAAAGAGTGCTCCCACCCACAAATTTCGTGTTTTAAATATTGGTGAGATATATGAGGCTAAAAAAGAGAGAAGAACGGGAAACAATAGCAATCCAAAAACAGTTTTGAAGAAAAAACGTCGATACACTAGCTTCTCAGTTTTTACAAGCGACCATAAGGATAGAACACTAATAAAAAGTACCAGAAGTACAAAAATGTCATTTATATCTGTCGAAAAGAATACAAATTGTTTGAGTGCATCAGCTATCCAATAGATATGAACATCACCAATATATTTGGCCAACCCAAGTGCACCAGTTAAACCTCTTACAAAGTTAGGAATATGGATGGCGATGATTACTGCCGTTAGTAGATTAATCACAAGAATTCTTTGTACCTCTATTTCATTAGAATGTTTTTGGAAAAACAAAAAGCTCGATATCAACACAACGATAAGGTAATACCAAATAAAGGAATAGTCTGAGTAAAACGCCAAAGCATGGAAAACAATAGTGCTCCACATCCACATTTTCTTTCTCGTTCTTAAACATCTGGAGAAGTGAGTAAAACGAAAGAAGAGTAAAAAATATTACAAATCCATACATCTTCTGTTGAAAACCTAAATTGACGAAAAATGGATGAATAGAATAAAGATACACACTGAGTAGGCCAAATCGGGAGTTCCGCACTAGTTTTCCGATACGGTATATCACAACTCCAGCGGTCATTGATGTAATCAGCGTTGGGAACCGAAGAAATAGAGGTGTAGTTCCCAATTTCATCCAGAAATGGAGAAAAAGATAATAAAGTTGGGGATGAGCAGTATCCCAATGATCTCTTCGAAGAAGAGTCAACACTGGCAGACGACTTACATCGAAAATTGTCGCTTCATCAATCCATATATCTTGTAAAAGAGCTGCTCTATATCTCAAAAAAAAACCAAAGGTTAAAATTACAGTTAATATAAATAGTCGTCTAAAATTCACGAATCTCATACCTTAATCCAAAAGAAGATATCTTCTACTGTTTCGGGTGTTATAAAGCAGTAGACTGATTAGTAACCGGTAAAAATAAATATTCGCACACCCACTAGCATTTTTATATTATAAATATATAAAGAAAAATGTAAGCCCAGACTATCCGATAACGAAAGAGCACACAATTAGCAGCCGATTCTAAAAGATAATCTTTTCTCCATGAAACAAAAGCGGAAAGTACTCCTACTCAATCCACCATTTCACGCGACAATCATTCGCGATAATTACTGCTGCTTCACTTCAAAAACGGATTACCTGTGGCCTCCTGTCGATTTGCTATATCTATCCGGAAATTTAAACTACTCAAATATTCAGCTTGAAGTTATTGACGCGGTAGCAGAAAAACAAACTTGGAAAAACGTGAAAGAATTCATCAACTCCTTCAACCCTGATCGTATAGTCTGTTTGACCGGTACAGCAAGCTTCCCTCAAGACATGAGAGGACTTCAACAAGCTGTAGTAAACAGTAAATCCAAACTATATGTGTTAGGAAATACACCAACAATTGAACCAGAAATGTTCCTAACCAAGTACAAGTTCGTCGATGGAATAATCCATAATTTCTTTGACGCAGGCATAAAAGACTTGATGATGACAAATGACAAGTGGAGCCCAAGTTTCACAGTAAGAAAGGCTGATGGATCTATTCAACTTGGGAGAATTAACTATCTCAAACCAGGATCAGAGATAACTCTTCACAAACATCCGCAGTACAAGTTATTTAAATTAAACAAATACTCAACGCCGGTTGCCCGGAAGCAACCGATGGTTAC
The DNA here is from genome assembly GCA_963704905.1 of Candidatus Chisholmbacteria bacterium. Taxonomy (GTDB): domain Bacteria; phylum Patescibacteriota; class Microgenomatia; order UBA1400; family Chisholmbacteraceae; genus CAVPHZ01. The sequence continues at coordinate 476,091 of CAVPHZ010000001.1, read as the reverse complement.
TGTTCTGACGGCTTTTGGATGTCCCTTTACCTGTAAATTTTGCGTCGCCAGTATCCTAAACTACTATCCGAGAAACAGAAACGACTTAAAAAAAGAATTCGATGCCATTCATCAAGCCGGCATCAAAGAAATATTCTTTCAAGACTCTACCTTCAACGCAAATCCAACACACCTCAACAGCGTCTTAGATCTTCTCATCGACTATAACTACAACTTTTCTTGGAGTGCAAATGTCCATAGTTTTCATCTTACCGAAGAAAAACTAAAGAAAATGAAACGCGCCGGATGTCATACGCTCCAGATTGGAGTCGAGTCTGGAAATCAACAAACCCTAAACAAGTTTGCTCCAAGTAAACAGCTTCCAAATATCCTCAATGCTGTAGCTTTGTGCCGAAAGGTGGGAATTAGATCTCTTGGTTATTTCATCCTCGGTTTCCCAAATGAATCAGAAGCAATGCTGCAAAACACAATAAAATTTGCTTTGAAACTTAATCCAGACTTCGCATCTTTTACAATATTAACTCCCGATTACGGTACCGATTTATACAATGAAACTATGAAAACACAAGCTAATCATAAAGCAGTGTTAAGAGTATTTGATCCCAGCCGAATGACAATTCTAAAACACAAACAAATACCAGAAGAAAAGCTGAATAACTCGGTAAAATACGCGCATCAACAATTTTATCTACGCCCGAAGAAAATATTGAAATACTTAGTTGATTACAAACAATTAAAGAAGTACGTAAACAATGGAATGAAATTGTTGTCATAGTAATCGATATGCATTATTTCCACCATAAACGATCTCTTCAGATTCTCTGAAAAAGGTGTGATTTTATGCTCTTGATCCAAATGATCTTGAAAATCTTTTTCCGTATACGCCTCACTCATACAAGTTAGTGTAGCAAACTATACTAAGGGTTTCATGGTGGAAAAATGAGAGGCTAAAACATCCCAAATTGTGAAGATGCCGAAAATGGTTCAAGCTCGGAAGTTGGTGGTTGTGAAACAGGCAGCGTAACCGGTGCAAGCAATTTCGGATTCACTCCCAATCCATGCTCAGTAAGAATCTCAGCCAGCTCATCACCACTGTAATTTTTACTTCGGTTGGTACCTTGTGGCTGAAGCACGATCCCGTAGTATGGTTCTTCCGGACTGTTAAAATCAGGCACAAGAGAATAAATTACAGCCACTTGCCCATCACCTGTAACTTTGTACTTTATTTCACTTTCGCTGAAAATCGTAGAATTAGAATCAATATACTCTGACGCGAGTAAGGCTTGCTCAGACGCTGGATACCTCTGGTTATCGATGTAGGAAAAGGAAGCCGCACTCGAAACTTGCTCTACGCTAAATCTGGCACTAGAAAACAGTGCCATACCCATCGATTGCTGCATCATTGACCCCAACCCCAACGACCGCATCGCCTCTGTCATAAACTCTTCCAGCGACATTGCATCTGTTGGTGCTTCAACCAACACTGGTAATCCAATATCAGAAAGCTTCAGTGAAAACACCATATCCACTTTCTCGTTTAAAGAAGGTACTAATGATCCATACATGGAAGATCTTCCCTGCAGACTCTCTTGAAATGCACTGTTATCAAATTGTGTAGCAACAGTAGCTTTGCGAAGATAATAGGAATCTTTATCTATCCAAAGCGTGATTTGAAGTTTCTTTATAAATTCTGAGGGCCGTGGCCCTTTTTCTTCAATATCGAGCATTGCCCCTCGCTGCTGCTGAGCGATATCCTCGATCTCTTCAAACACTTCATCTATGAGTTGGTCAGAAAGATCAACGTACAATTCATGCGTCATATGGCCATCAACGTCAGCCGATGTCATTTCAACAATCGGTAAAATTTTTGCCCGAAACACGCGGTCGACAAATTCTTGATACGCCTCGTCAAATGCATCTTCATCCGCTGTATTTTCTTCAAGCGTTTTTCTCGCTTCAGTATCAAGAGTTTCCATTGAATGATGAACCCAAACACCCAAAAGGGAGTCAAATCCTTGAAACTCCGGCCCTCCTTCCAACATCGCAGTAAACATGCTGGTTACCACCGTCGGAATTTTATCAATCTTAAAATAGAGATCCTCATCCAGTACTCGAAATTCTGCGTCAAATTCATTCGTCAGCTGCACCCGAATCGAGGCTTTTGGTTGTTTTTCGTCAGTAAAATCAACCGGCCCGCTGATGGCCAGATCAAAGTTTTGATTCCCAAACAAGTCAGCCACCGACTTCGAGCTTGACGCCAATGACGCCTCAACCGTTGCGCTCGACACATCTTTGTGAGCAATGACCGACTTTCCGATAATATACTCAGGAGTCTTAGGAATAAACGGAAGGCTGAATACCAGGTTTACAATGGTATTTCTCAGCTCTTCATTCTCAAGTGAAATTTTTCCATACGCTACCATCACACCTGCACCAGTGAGGAGTGAACCACCAAGGATGGACAGCACCAAGAATAAAATTAAAATGATCTTCCATGGCTTTTTCTTCCCGCCATCTTCTGATGAAATTTCCTCGGAAACGGTAGAAATTTGAGGCATATCCGGTGTTGGCGGGGGTGGAGGAGCTTGGGTAACCAGCGGTTGCGTCAGAGAGGGTTGAGAAACTTGCGGTGTCGCTGGTGATGTCGAGGTAATAGTAGGTGTTGGCGTTGATATGTTAGGAGTTTGATGACCCTGATTATCAGGAGGTGCACCACCAACAGGTGGTAATTCAACAGACGGAGACGATGGATTTTCCTTGGGCAGATCAACCATGCACTATCTATTGTATACAAAACTCAATCAAATCCTCAAATCCTCATCAATTAACTCTGCTCTGAACAATCAATACGCCTTATAACGTACTCAGTATTCGAGCCCAATTTCCCCACATGATCTGCTCTACCTCGCTAGACTTCATTCTAGTTAACAAATATCTATACCAATCCCTGTTAATCAGAATATCTTGAGCATTCTGTAAAAAAGGATATTCGTCCAGTGGATAGATGTCAGAACAATAGCCTACATACTTAATTCCCCACTTTGAGGCAATATAATCCACATGACGATACAAATCATCAAGCGTATTGTTCGGACCAGTATCTTCTGTCAATGGGAATAAGCTCACCACACCATCACGCTCAACAATAATACTGATTTCATTATCAGTAAGATTATGGACAGATTCATGAATTGAACGAACATTCCCATGGGTAGTAACTATCATGCCCGACCACTTTTTTTCTAAATCAGCTATCGATTTCTCACTTAAGTGGGCAATATCCACAATCAACTTTTCTCGCTTACGCATTCGCTCAATTACCGTGTATCCATCGCTTGTTAATCCTGTATCTCTCTTGGTATGGCGTCCGCACGCATACAAATTGTCGTGCGACCAAGTAAAGCCAAAACTACGAACTCCTAAATCATAAAACTCCTCAAAATCAGCTGGGCTTCTAAAGCACTCAAAACCTTCAATAGAAAAAAAATAACCGACTAAATCTGCAGGTTTTTCCCGAAATTCTCTTCCACTAGTTATGGAATACAATCCATTCCCGCTAGAAAACAATCTTTGGTAGAAATCATAAAATGATTTCACACCGTCATAATAAGAGGTATCTAAAAAACTCTCATCAAAATACAAAGTCAACCCTACTACATCAATTCCAGCCGCTTTCATCTTCGACAACGTTGCCCATGCATCACTTTCTTCTCGATAAAAATCTGTTGAATCCCAATTATTCAATCGGTAAAAATCTGCAACATCTACATGAGGATCAATCATTTTCATGGTAATGCTCGAAAGTTACTTTTTATAGAGATATTTCCTACCATCATCAAATAAACTAAACTTGCGCCACAACAGTAGCCACCCACCTCTTCCATTCCTTTAGGAGGATTGTATGTCTTCATTCTTTTTAAAATACACTACCTTCTCTTTCTAGTCCAAGGTCCATACAATACATACCGTCCAGTTTCATCTCGAAAATAACAAATACCTATTTCAGATCCGGAATATTTCTTTGTTGCATTAAACTTTCCTGATGGAAACTTCCCATGCTCTCCTGAATTAAAAACATCCATCACTTGACTCTCTGAAATTCCTAGTTTGGTCATCTTATGAATAGTTTTTGGTGGAATAAAAACAGAAGCCATAATGATTCACTCAGGATTTTTAACTCATTCTCTGAATTACCTCAACCTGCATCATCGCTGATGTTAAGCGCTTTTTCCACTCTTCAACAGTGTCATAGTTTTTACTCATCCACGTTTTCAAACCCCTAGCTGCTTTAATCTCCTCACCAAACCGATCAGGATCCTCCCAACTCAACCCATTTGCATCCGTATATCCAACCGGCAATCCCTCCTTGAACGGTAACAGAAACCACTCAACCACTGATCCCCAGCTCTTCTCCTTGGCTTTTCTTGCAATAACCTCAGCAGCTGTTCGCTTAAACAGCGCCACCGATGTCAGCACATCGACCTTAAACCCAACAGCTTTTGAGACTAAGTGATTAATAGCTGTTTCGGGATAGTACCAACTGATTGGATACGTCTTCCAAGTTGTCTCGCTACGCCCGTACGCCACATAATCCTTTCTTGGTATTGTCTTCAGGAGTTTTACCCACTCACCCGGATCAACGCGGATCCAATGCAAAATCTTGTCAAAATCACAGGTCAAAAAGGTTTTCTCTCTCGTCTTTAGACCTCTCTGTAAGCTCGCAATCCTTGCTTCCCCGAACAACCCGGATGGGAAAATATCAACGCCCAAGTGCTTTAAATGAGAAAGAGTTTTTGCTGAAGTAGATGTCGTATGCGCAACAATCAAATCAGGTGTATGTTCTTGAAAAAAATCTTCACTCGATTGAATAAGTGGTACAAACCGTCCTTCAGGATCATGGAGCGTTGAAAGAACAATCATGTCAGGACTTGCTTTACAGTGAGTAAAATATTATTTTCATCAACAACATACCACCCCTCACTTTTCGCATGCTCAATCAATTTCTTTTCCTTGGGCTGGTACAAAAACGCATGGTCCATATGCGAAAGCATGTCAACATCACCTTCGCTATCACCAAATCCAATCTTTAAACTTTTCCCCAGATGGCCAAGAATGCGATGAACAAGGTGTGCTTTTTCTTCAAAATTTAGCATCCGCAGAACTCGACCGGTATAGGCTCCATTTTTTCGCTCAAGCTCAGATGCATACGCCATATCAACACCTAAATAATCTCCAATTGCCTCAACAACTGGAGTACCATCCGCTGAGATAATATAGATCGTAAAACCCTGTTCACGAAGATACGTAACCAGAGGAGCAACCCAAGAAAAAAGCCGATTATCCTCCACCATAAAACGTTGCTGCCACTCCCGTACCTTAGTTCTCGTCTTCCCTTTCAGAGCCTTGCCTAAGAGATGAACAACCCGCCTACTTGCCTCACGATAATCAATCGCTCCAGAAGAATAAAGTCTATCAATCTCTTTGTCTTCCTTAGCAACAAACTCATCCACCAATTTTTTCTTTGCCAGAAAAAGATAAAACCCTGAATTGGAATACCCGTCGTATAAGGTCTTGGCAATGTCAAAAAATGCGTACTTCTTCATTCTTAGAATGAGTATTATAAATCGGCTTCAAATACCAAGTTAAAACCCTCAAATCCAAGAGAACGATAAAAGGAAGATGCAGATTCATTAGGATACAACGCCTCAACCTTCAACCGCTTCACGCCTTTCTTCTTAGCTTGCACTTGAAGCTCATGGACAAGTCTGCTCCCAACACCTTTTCGTCGATGCTTTTTTTCAACAAACATATTCTCAATCTCAATAATGGGATTAATCGAACGATATGAATAGGTATCAATCCAACCAGCCAAATATCCGACAACGCGTTGGTTAACTTCACACACCAGCGCTAGCCCTCGCTTATGGGTAAGTCTCTTTTTAAAATACGCTTTGCCGCGTTTTGAATACGTCCACTCCAAGTTATAAGTCTCTCCATATTGCCGCTCATATTCAAACAACAATTGACTGAGTCGTAGTATCTCATCAAAATCGTCGAGCGTTGCTAACCGAACAGTCATAAGTACCTACGCGATAGTAATAAACTCACTAAGCTTTTCAAATAACTGATCAGTACTCTCAAAGAGAATGGTATTCATTCCAGCTTGCTTCGCAGCCTCAATATTCCCAAAACTATCATCTATAAATAGCATCTCACTCGGCTGACGTTGAATCATCTGGGCTATTTTGCGATACGCCTCAGGGTTTTCTTTCCGCAGCTGTAACTCATATGTGGTAAAAATCCGACGAAAGATAAAATCGATTCGCGCCTTCACTTCAACTTGCTGATGAAGGGAGCCAGCGGTAAAAATATAAAGACCGTATCGATCCTGCCGTTGGGCTAAAAAGTCTAAAATCCGCTCATTTAATTCAAAACTTTCAAAAAAATCATAATCAGTATCTTTAGACAAACGTTGATGTAAAGGATTCAGAAGCCCAGTATACCCTTGATCTTTTGCAAAGATCAGCACATTCGAAAAATCAAAAAGCAGAGTAGTAACGGTTAGGTTTACTTCAACCATTTTTTGCTTATCTTATAACTCCCTGTACATATAGACATAATCAACATATTGATTCTGATGTAAAACTGCCTTAGGGATACGTCCGCATTCAGCAAAACCCATCTTCTCATACACATACCGTGCTCGCTCATTATGAGCAAACATCGGAAGATAAACAATCTTCAGCTTCATTTGTTCTTTTGCAAGTTTTATCAGCTCCTCGATAACAATAGAGCCTAACCCCTCATTTCGAAATCCTTTAGAAATCGCAATCCCAAACACTCCGACATGAGCTTGTCGTCCGCCAACTCGCTCGATACTGCTATTGGAAATAATTGTTCCCTGATATTCTGCAAGTACACAAACAATATTGTTTTCCTTAGCAGATTTCAGAAGTTTATTAACATACTTTTCCTCTTGTTCTCTTGTTACTTTCTCTACTACCGAGATAAATGTATCCTCATCAACTAAAGCGTTAATGTAGTAAAGAAGCCCATCAACATCACTCTTCCGCGGTCCACGCAAAATGATTTTTTTTCCTGTTTTTGTCGTCACATGCTTTCTAAATCTCTTCATGCCGCAAGTGTAACACATCAAGAAAAACGCTCGAAGAAAAGCTGGACAAATAGAAGAACTGCTTACTGAGTCTTCAGGGCAGGAACCGGAGTCTGTTGAGTGTTTGAGCCCCCAACCAGAACCGCTCTAATAAAATACCCTGCTCCTTTTTCAAGAACATAGTTATTCAAATTCGATAGGGTGCAAATATGCGCATCCCAACCACCATTGAGCCATCGTTCAACTTCCGTAACAGCAAACTCCCCACCAGTGAACGGACCACAGAGGCTTTGTGCTTTGATCTCAATCTCACCGGCCATCGGCACTCCCCAGGAGTTCCAACCCTCCACCAACGCATAAACAGGCTCTGTCTCAATGCCTTCTACTATCCAAGTTGCTGGACCTTCAACTTGAATAAAATATCCGCGATGAGGGTCAAGTGAATAATTATTCCGTGCCCGTCTTTCAGAGCAATCATAGTACTCCCAATCTTGATCAGTCCATTTGGCTATATAAACGCTTCCAGAAATCTCGCGGCAGGCTTTCCTCGCAGTCTGACGCGCATGAACTGGAAGAGCTATAAAATTCCAACCAGGATGTAACTCAAAAGTATAAGGAGTTAATTCTTTTGAAAACTTCCCAATCCTCGTAGCAAAAATAGAAAAATTAAACGGACTATCAAGTAGCCAATTTGCTAATGCAAGGCTGATAACTATCAAAAAGAACGTAGTAAAAGAAAGTTTAGAAAGTGGATCACGTTTCTTTTGATTTGCCATATCAAACTCTTTCGTGCGTAATTAATAGTATTTTGAGTATAGCAAAATCAACAAGACGAAGGTGTTAGCTATAATAATCGGTATGCGAAAAAATAATTCGAGAAACATCATCTCTAATAATGAATCCTTGCTGCTCTAACAATCGTTGTAATACTAATAGTGGTAAACCAACCACATTAGTGTAACTGCCATCGACCTTTTCAACAAAATCAGCCGCCCCCATCTGAATCGCATACGCCCCACCCTTATCTAAAGGTTCCCCGGTTGCAACATACTCACGAATTTGTTTACGAGTAAGTTTTCGAAACGTCACTGAAGTTCGATCAACTCCTGAAACTATCTTTCCGGTCCGAGCGTTGATAACCGAAACACCTGTATACACCTTATGCGTTTTACCAGATAGTTTTTTCAAAATGCGCACCGCATCCTTTTTATCCCTTGGCTTCCCAACAATCTCTCCATCGACATGAACAATCGTATCCGACCCAATGATAAGTGCATCATGTTTCCGAAATTGTCGTGCAACCACCTTTGCCTTCTCGATTGCTAATCGCTCCACCAATGTTGATGGATTTTATCCTCGTAACAGAAGATTCGTCAAAGTCAGAAACAACCACCTCAAAAGGAATCTTAAGCCATGAAAGAAGGTGTCGCCTACGTTCCGATCCCGAAGCTAAAACAAGTTTCATAGTCACATGCTAACAGATCAGGAATCAAACTGAGTGAAGAACTTGAAAAATCTACCATCATTACACCTTGACGTCGACAACTAAAAGAGTTACAAGAAACAAAACTGCCCTGCAGAATGACCAACCCAGAACGATCAAGAAACTTAAGCTTAGAGCATCAACATCCTCCCGAAGGACAAAGAATTTCCGTTGCTTATCATCCATACTTCTCCAAATATCACCACGATTTCTACAGGAGAATTGTCAATCTTGCAGCAACAGACGAAAACAATCAAACAATACCGGGAAGAAGACTTCCAATTGGCCATACTGACAGATTTTCTGACAATTCTCCCCTCTATGCTGCTCTCGAACGGGATTCAAATTTTCGCTCAGATTGTGTCATTGCTCCAATGTGGTTAGCCCCCCCATTTCCAGAGGCAATGTGGAGCATATTCGAAGTCGGTAACGCATTTACTCAAAGCCGACACAGTAATGAGCAAACACTCACAGATAGATTAATCGCTGTACTTCCCTACGCTGAACTTCGCGAAGATGTAAACAGCCCCAAAAGAATGAGAAAATATTGGCAACAAGAAGCCAGAGAGGCTGTGACAGCGCAAATTGCAGCCTATACTATGGCATCGGTTGGATATTCCGAAGTAATCTTTACTCACCCTCACAGCAAAGAAGCCGTTGATTTCTTTGAAGAAAACATGGAGACACTGTGCCTCTCAACAGCACCGATTGCTGCAGATTGGTTAATCAAGTATGGTTGGGTAGATGGGAATACAGATATCGTTGCACTCGATATTGGTGCTGCACAAGCCTGCCATAACCTCGTAAACATTCTCAACTATAGAACTAACTTAAATATTGGGTTAACGGTCTTAAAAAAGGATAGACCGGAAGCCGGAAAAGTTACATCCCAGGATATTGTTCTTGGAAACCCTCAAGGAAAAAGAACCATAGTATATGATGATGTCGGAGCAAGTTTTCAATCAATGCTAACGACAGGAAAAGGTCTCCATAGCTATGGATCGCCGGAAACTATAGTAGTGCTCTCACATGGAGTCTTAAGCGGAGAATATATGAAGAACCTCGCTGCCATAGGAGATGTTGGAACAATTAAAGCTCTCATCTACACAAACTCACTCCCGCAAGCAGCAGAAAAACAACATTTTTTACCAATAAGTGTAGAAGTCATTGAAATCGAAGAGATGTTAGCCTTTTTCGCTAGAGAGGTAGCATTCAAATCAATGCAAGCAGTAAAAGAAGATCCGCAACTTCAAGACTATATCCTCGCACCAAGAAATAAACATGAAGTGCTCGAAGAACTAATGCAGCTGTATACCTAACTACACTTCACACTTGCTATACCCGCACTGCTGACAAGTGCTACACCCTTCCGCAAAATACATAAATCCACCGCACTCGGGACACATATCTTCTTGTTGTCCCTCATTTCCAGAAACCTCTGCCTGAAGAGCCAGTGGGGTAATTGAAATTTTGCTCTGTATTGGAGTCTCTTTGGTCGTCTCAGTAGTATCAGTTTGCAATATCTGAACGCTCTTGCTCTTATCACGATAAATAGTAATGCCTTTGCAACCCATCTCCCACGCAGTTAAATATGCTTTTTCAATATCTTCAATAGTCGCCGACTCTGCAAAATTGATGGTTTTGCTTACCGCATTGTCAGTATGTTTCTGAAAAGCCGCTTGCATCTTCACATGCCATGCTGGAGAAATATCGTGGGCTGTCCGAAATACACTCTTGATCCATTTTTGTACGCCGGTTACATGCGAAACACTCCCAGTTTTGGATACATCATGTAAGACATCGTCCACTCGAGCAGTTCGACTATCTCCCAGAGTAGATCGTAGCTCATGTACAAAATACTTATTCGTATACGTCAATCCGTGTTGGTCTATCACATTTTTAACATACGCCAGTGCAAACACTGGCTCAATACCCGAGCTACAATCTGCAAGCATACTGATAGTTCCTGTTGGAGCAATTGTGGTAATGGCAACATTACGTACTTTTACTCCCCGCTTCGCACCACGCTTGCTTAAAACTGGATGTCGTTTTGCATACTGACTCTCTTTCCATAGCGGGAATGCACCCTTCTCGCGAGCCAGCTTTGCGCTTTCTTCCCAACTCACCTGTTGAATGAAGTGCATCACCTTTTCTGCCAGCTTCACAGCTTCATTAGAGTCATATCGAATCCGTAGCTGTAGCAACATATCCGCCCAACCCATTACTCCCATACCGATTCGACGAATCCGTTTTGCCATCTGATCAATTTGAGCAATGGGATAATCACTTGCATCGATCCCATCATCCAAAAACCGAACTGCAAGTCTTGTAGTTTCTTCAAGCCCCTTCCAATCGACACTCCTTCGGACCACACCATTTCCCATCCCTCCCAAAACCATGCTAGCAAGATTAATCGATCCCAAATTACAAACGTCAAATGGATGGAGAGGCTGCTCACCGCAAGGGTTGGTTGCATCAATCGGGCCCAAGGCATCATACAGTGCATTATTTTTATTAATCGTATCAAGATAAATCATCCCGGGATCTCCCGTCTTCCATGCGAGCGCTACAGCTTGATCAAAGATGCTTTTGGCTCCCACAGTACGGACCACCTCACCAGTTCGGGGATTCAAAAGCTTCCAGGCTTTATCTTTTGAAACTGCTTCCATAAACGCATCACTCGCTCCAATTGAAATATTGAAATTACTAATCTGCCCCTCTTGAGTCTTACAGGTAATGAAATCATAAATATCAGGATGATCAGCATTGAGAATTCCCATATTCGCCCCACGGTGACGGCCTCCCAGCATGACAATTTCCGTTGCCGCATCAAACGCTTTCATGAAAGATACTGGTCCAGAAGCAAAGCCACCTCCACTAACCACATCGCCTTTCGGTCGCAACTTTGAAAAGTTATATCCGGTTCCGCCACCAGCTTGATGAATAAGTGCCGTCCATTTCACCGAGTCGAAAATCTTCGTCATATCATCTTCGACAGGTAACACAAAGCAATTCGCCAGTAAACCGCGTTTTCTCCCTGCACCACGAAAATAACACCCGGCCGGTACAAATCGAAAACTGCCAATCATCTCCGCAAACTTCTTTTCCCAGGTTTTTTTCTTGGTGTGTTCTGCAGAGGCAACCGTTCGTGCAACCCGTTCAACTGCCTGCCTTGGCGTTTCAATCACGTTACCCTTCGCATCTTGTGTCAAATACCGCCTAGCCATTGCTTTAAGGGCATTGACAGTCATTCCCAAATCATCTTCCACTCCAATGACGTGGCGCGCTGCACGAAGCTGAGCCTGATCTTTTCGAAAAATAATGTACGCTTTTGCAGTCTGAAAATGTGACGCTGCCATCAGCACTTGCTCAACCGTATCTTGAACATACTCAACTGTAGGAATATGATCACCATTCGCCTTACCGAGAAGATGGACAACAATCCCAGTCAATCGTTTCGCCTCCAATGATCCAATCTCTCCGGTCCGCTCACCAGCAAGCGTTATCGCATTGGTAATTTTTAACTCATCAAAATCAACAACTCGTCCATTCCGTTTTTGAATTTTCTTAATCAGAGAGGTTTTTGAACGATCCATAAACAAATTGAGTTTTTAAAAAATTAACCTTCTTGATTGTCATCAACAGTTATCTTGGTGTCATTCATTGCCATCAAATTCTCCTCTACCAACTCTTTCTTTCAATCGCTCAAGCATCTCAATATACTCTTTTTCGAGATTGATCTCATATTGCCCTGCAAGCAGAATGACATCATACAAAATATCAGCAAGGGCGTCAGCTAGATCTTTTTTGCTTCTTCTCTTGCTTGGATCATTCGTTAGCTTCCGCTTTTCAAATATCTGCATCGCCTGAGCCAGTTCTCCCACCTCTTCAACCAAATCCAACGCCCGATCTCGCGTATCAAACCGTTGTTTAAACATGCTATCTAACTCTTTAGTTTTCTTTACAATCTCTTCAAATTTCATCATTCACTCTCTACTATTCGCTTGTAATCCTCCACCATCTTCCCATGATCCACAGCTAACTCCGGTAAATCATCAAGCGGAAACCACTTGGCATCTGCTGCATCATCACTAGCATTGAGCTTCCCACCCACAACCACAACCTCATACACAACCGCCACCCGTTGAAATGAATCTCTATTCGGATCAGAGTAGACACCAACAAAACGTCCCAACTTACCTTTGAGACTAGTCTCTTCTTCAAACTCCCTTACCACCGCCTCCTCCGCGCTCTCATCCCAATCTAACATTCCACCAGGCAATGCCCACATACCTTTACTGGGCTCCTTACTACGCTTAATTAAAGCAATCTTTCCATCAGCAACTGCAATCGCATCCGCAGCCACATCACGGACATACCGTAACCCACAATGATCACATTTCTCTCCGTGTTTGAGCTGAATTCTCATGCTGAGCCAGTTTAGTAATAAAGAATATCTAAAAATTTATCTAGGCGAGATTTTTTTTCAAGAGATGACGAAAATCGCAAACCGCATAAACCATCTCTACAAAAGGCTTGATATGTACCTGGAGCACTAGTTCCACAAACAGCAGTACATTCTTCCTTAGGTGTAATTGGGTAATATTTCTCAAGCACATCTTTATCATTCTCGTATTGGATATTAATAGCATGGCGAGCAGTGCAACCACAATTTGAGTACGAGTAAATAAAACAATCCTCATGAACACTGCAGAAATTGAGTGGATGCTCTTCAAATGACAACATCTCTTTGTGTAAAATTTCGCGGAAGTAGAAAAATAACCAAAGGAGAACAAGAAGCAGCAATAGTAACAAAACACCAACTTTTATCCGTTTCATATCCATCCTAATTGTGTAAATGTATTTATTGTTGCTCTATTTAAATCGTACTTTGTTAAATCTCTTTTTCCAACCCATGCATAATCCTCAAACTCATCATTTATTGTGACGCTATTCGAATCCGCCTTTGCTTGAAAAACAAGATGGATCATATACACTGCTTCTTCTCCGCCATTTCGCAATAATTTTATCCGCTCATCATCTTGAAAATGTATGGGAACAATATCAGTAACATCCAAACCAACTTCCTCCTTAATCTCCCGCTTCAAGGCATCAAGCATCTGCTCATCCTCTTCCATCCCACCGCCCGGCAGCGCCCATTGTCCAGGATAAACACCTTGATTCTTAGGCATTTTGCAAAGAAGCACTTCCCCGTCTTTATTGAAAATCGCTGCATTCACCGTCAACCGAAATTTCATATCTGGATTGTATCGCGTTTATCACAACAAATAAAAAACTCCGCTCAAGCGGAGCCTTCGATCGCTAACTCTTAAATTACCTTCCATCATATTGGACACGCACCTGCGTCACATTGCAACGCTTCCAAATCGATATCCTCATCCATCTCACCAGTGACTTCGCTCAATACCTTCATGAAATCAGCAATCGTCACCGCCTCCTCCGGCTGATACTCATATGCCGTGACATCTTGCTGTGGCATCACACTCACGCATTTCACTTGTGATTGATACTTCCGCATCAAGTTTTTATATTTTCTGAAACTGATATTTTCTTTCTTGTATTTGAGTGTGTATGATACTTGATTCCCAGTGTCTGGAAGTGGAACACCCTCTTCATCCACTCCCACAATCCAATATTTTTCAAGAAGCATCAGCCACTTAAACTGCTCTTCCGGTGTTGCTTCTGCGGCAGTTACGAGCTTATTCCCCATCTTAAGTCTGCAAGTCTCCGGTTGAGTTGGAAATCCAATTACCGTTGTACCTTCATAGGTCTTCAACCGCTTCACGGGATAACCCATTTTTTCATAACGCTTTACTAGGGGATCGTCATTACGAAACTGCACCCAGCGAATGTACTCACGCATCGCAGGGAGATGAGCGCCTTCACTCAGACCAAAAAGTTTTGATGTCGTTCCAGCCGGTTTTATCGTCGTATTGGTATGAGGTGCTGAAAGCCCTAAAAACTTGCTATACTTCTCAGCTTCATCATTCACCGCTCGCTTGAATCGTGAGAGTGTATTCCAAAAGTCTTTACTCTTTTCCTCATCAATAAGATCGTAGAAACCATACCCAAATGAATTCCAGGCAAACTCATGAATCCCGGTCATTCCCACCCCTATCCTGTTCGTCCGCTGTACTTCTCGGTTATAAAGCGAATCCATAGTATTCACCCGCATGAGTGCCCGTGTCATCACTCTATATGCTTCTTCTGCTGCATCGACGTCCGGAGCAAAGTAAGGTACAACATCACCAATCACACAATATCCGCCAAGCATATTTAGCGTTATCTCTCCGCAGGGGTTTGGAATTTGGGTGTAGAGCTTTGAAGAAGCTGTTTTAGCAATTGATGAAAGCATCTTCTGTGTTTGCTTCCCTGGCTTGTATTTGTTACTAACAGCAAACTTCCCATCCAAATACCCATCGTACTTATCATCGTTTTGGACAAACCGATGTTGATTCACAAACCCTGGCTCACCCGTATCATGATGATAGCTGGCGTGCATCACCGCATCAAACACCTTTTTCGCATGTTTGGTTTTAAATTGCCAGAATTTATCATCCACAGCCACGCTGTTGTTCGCGCTCCACAAAAACCCACCCTTTTTGATATTAATAAACTCAAAAATATCAGAATCGTTCCACGTCTTCGTAGCAATCCGCGCCGCTCGTCGAGCACCACCCACCAATACACATTCAGCCAGGTAATGATCTGCAAATATCGCCTGCTTCCACGGTTTCATGCCGGCATTTTTTATCGTTGAAAGTTTATCTATTGCATGCATCAGAGGTTTTGGTCCCGATGCCGGCCGGTTCTGCATCCCTCGGATGGGCTGACCCTTCTCACGAACCTTAGAAAAATCTAAAACCAACACCTCATCCTTATACTTTCGCTCAAACGCCATCACCTCTATTTTCTCAATCGCTTGTGCCCATCCCTCTCGCGAGTCAGGTACTTCGAACCAATACACCTTGTTATATTTATGCCTGGCCTCGCGCACCGATTCATTCTCACCCCAAACAAAATCGGGGTGCTTATCATTCAACACACACCGTACAATCGGCATATAGTCCCAATCAACTACACACATATCATCATCATAGCTTCGTCCAACACCAGAACCGTTTAAGAGTAAATAGAAGAGAATAAACGTCACTGAAGCTGTCGAGCAGTTGGTAAACACCTCCATATTCCGAGTTGCTTGTGTTGCATCTCCATGTTGCAAATGTCGACCGCTCATCAACAAGGACGCATTGGCAACATGTTTTTTTAGAAGCTCATACTCTTCCTTTCCATGCGTTCTCATATGTGATGGAAGAAGCGAAGTATTTCCAATTGCAACCCGTTCCGCAACATCCTCCCATGTTTCCTCACCACGCAGGATGGTTCGCTTCGCAACCGCACGCCCCAATCCAGTGGATAGAGACCTAGATGCAAACCGCATCCGTTTTTTCATTCGCTTCTGCTCCCAACCAACAACTGGATGTGGTTCGGTAACGAAACCGTTTATATGTTTTACTTCCCCATTGGGAATGACCCAATTAAGCTGCTGGGGATGAAAACCATTCGGTGCAAATCCATTAGTTTTCCTGCGGAGAGGTACACCTGTGCGCTGAATAGTCCTGGGCAAAAGTTTTAGCTCTGACATAAAGTTATTTACTCTAGAGTACAAATCGAAACATATTAATTACTATATGAATTGGTGGCGAATAGGGCAGGCTCCTAAATTGATAAAACCAATCAAAGATCCGCCACCGCAGTCGTCTAATCCTCCAGCTTCTTTAACTCCCTAATAAAATCATCAATGTCCTGAAAATCACGATACACACTCGCAAACAGTAAATAGCCAACTGGGTCAATTCTTTTTAATCTGGTCATTACCATATTGCCAATCTCCCAACTTTTAATTTCATTGCTTCTCCTTCGTCGAAGCTTCTGCTCGACATTATCAATCAATCGCTCGATATCTTCTATCGTCACCGGCCGTTTCCATGTGGCTTTCATGAGTCCTTTCTTTATTTTTTCTCTATCAAAAGACTCACGTGCTCCATCTTTCTTTACCACTGTTAAATCGATTCCTTCAACTCGCTCATAAGTAGTGAATCGCTTTTCGCATGATCCACACTCTCTTCTACGTCGAATAGAATTCTCATCTTCATTGAGCCGACTCTCAAGTACACTGCTCTCTGTGCTTCCGCAGTACGGGCACTTCATGTCAAATGGTTGTATTTATTTTTACGATTAAAAAAACACTACCCGTAGTGTCAATATGAGCGTAAGTCCACTAGTCCTAGACTGTCAACTAGTAATAATAGCATCAATATACATCATCCAGATGTGAGATGTTAGAAAGGAATATATTGAATACCTTACTTCTACCTAGAAAGGAACAATAAACAACATGCTCAGAAAACGAAATTATATTCTGTACTCAATTAATACTAATAGTCTTGCTATAACAGCCATAACATTTATGTTCACACATCTTAAATAAGCGGAGAAGAAAAAAAGAGAATAGAAACTTCTCCAAAGTAAAAATAGTATTTTCCTATCGAATAATACCCGTAAGGGTATAAATAGTGGTCCGATAAATCGAAATGATTTACGATGAAGAAAAGAGCCCTGCGCGTCGCAGTAATTCACGTAATAGAGCACGATCCCCCTTCAGCTGAAGAGCGAGAGCTCGTACCACTTCTACAGCAGCAAACCCAATCGGAACAAACACCAATGTGCTTAGTAGCTGAAGTTTCAAAAATGGCAATCCATGAATATACGATAGAAGAAGTCCTGAAAGATCTCGAGGATACATCCCCCAAACATCTAACAGCCATACTCCAAAATTTGTCCAAGTAAAGAAAAATAAGTTGGAACTAAATCCGAGAACCGAACCGAAAAGCACTGGAAATCCGCCCTGCAACCTTCTTCGTTGCATATTTGAAAAAAGACGCGAGGAAACAAAAGCAGGTATGAGAAATCCAGTCCAAGTAAACAGGAAAATACTCGTTGTTCCCAGAACAATATCAGAGAGAAATAACACGATCAACACAAGTAGTATAGAAAATGATGATCCCAAATATGCGCTAGCAAGAAGCATGCTCAATGTCACTAACTCAATATTTGGTCCAAAGTCAAACACCACCCGCTCAAGAAAAGCAATGAATGCCAGACTTAAAAATAAGATCCATCGAAAAGTATTAGTTCGGTTCGACATACCTCCACTCCACGACATCTCCAGATTGTAATAGATATTGATCGGCCGCGATACTGCCTGATTCACCATTCACAAAATAAATCCACGCTCGCTCTTCATTACCTTCAAGCCCATCAATGGCTTTTACAAAAACTCCAAAATCATAATGCTCTGCCACAAGATTGATATCTTCCTGTGTTGCATAGTCTTGCAGCACACCAAATGCTGTCTGACCTTCAGCATATGTACTGGCATGAGTAACTGGATGAGCATCTCCCTTATCAACTCGCAAGAGATACGTATCATTACCGACTTCAGTAACTTCATTCAATGGAACCAAACCGGTTGGAGATTGAAAAGAGGTAAAGTAAAAATAAACGAAACCAACAGCCAATCCAAGAAAAGCAATAAAAGTCAGTAAAACATTTTTCTTCATAAAAAACCTTCCTACAGGAAGGTTGCATTTATAAATAAATTCAGGTTCATCTACGTTTCTTCCTGCGCGGGAAATCTTACTTTCTCACTAGCGTTCCTGACTCCCGCGTCACATGACAAAATGTGACTTGGTCACAGTTGCGGCACAGTTCTCGATTTACACAAGATTCCGCTGTAAAAAAGTTATTGTTTCTACAATACCACAAGTATCAATGAAATGAAGAAGCATCAAGGAAGAACAAACATGTCTACAATCACTGCTCATCCATACCCTCTAACTCGGAAGGGTTTCCGCTTGAGGTCGACTCATGATCCTGCATACTCCCGCCGAGAAGATCGAGAACCTTCTCTTGATCTTGAGAGTTGAGTTGAATCGCATCGCTCAAACCTCCTTGAGCGTCTTTCGCCACCCGAGAAACAATACCAGCTAAGACAGCCTGGTGCTTCATGACAGCAGATAAACATTTTTCATAATACTGTGTAACGTCCTGACCTTGCTCCTCCGCTCGTTTTGCCTCATTCAATGATCGGTCAGTGTAATGAGCTGCTTTTGTCACCGTGCTAATAGCAAGTCCTGATTTACCTTTCTCGGCAAGCGCAAGCGCTGCTGCATATCGCTTATCGGAATAAGTAAGCATAAGCTGAGCTTTGGCAAGAGGATTTCTCGTGAACCAAAGCTGAACACGATCTCGAATCATTTTTATAAAATAGAGTGGATGATCCGGCAACAGTCCTGGATATAACAATGAGTAATCACTCTCTGAAACATCAATCGTGATAGGGGAGGCAGTGCTTTCAACTGCCACCTCGCTTTTAGATTCAAGAGCCAGAGAAACAAACGTCGCATTTGAACGCCATACTGAAAAAGTGAGAACAGATAAACCAAAACTTAAAAAAATAAGATGTAATGTACGATTCTTCATAGTTCGATCATATTACACTATAACAAGAGAATTAGGATTCATCTTTACTTCGAAGTCCGAGAAATTCAACAATAGTCTGGGCATATATTTCAGTCACCTGCTGTAAACTCTCAAGATCAACCCATTCATTCACACCATGATGTCCTTCCCCATCTGGTCCGAAGCCACTCACTGTGGGTATGTCGTGCGTGACCAGCATCCACGCATCACCCCACGGCCCTGATCCTTCAACTTTTGGTGAAAAACCCAACACTTCTTTAGCCTGAATCGCTAAAATCTCAACGACTTCTTCCTTGCGATCAATCTCCGTCGACGGCACGAAGAGAAGGTCTTCAAGCTCATATCGAAGTCCTGGAATTGAAGCGAGCCTCTCTCGAATCCAAATCTTAACTTGCCGATCACTGTTTCCTGGCATAAGTCGAACATCCCCATATGCCACACTCTTATCTGGAACAGTGTTGACCGAAACGCCACCTGAAATTTTTGTCGGAAAAGTAAATACAGGTGTTCGTCCAGAGAAAGCTCGAGCTGGTTTAAAGGGAATCTCCAAATCTTCCAACGAAACAGCTGCCTTCGCCATATCCATAATCGCGTTACGTCCTGCTTCCTTTCGCTCCCAAGCACGCCTCCCGGTGTGCACTGCCTCACCAAAAGTTGTCAGCTTAAACCGATATCCACCTCTATTGCCAATTGAAATTTTCTTCGTCCCAGGTTTTCCGATAATAGCCGCTCGTGCTCGAATCCCTTGTTTGAGCAAATAAGATGTACCAAGCTCACTGCAACCCCCAGGCTCCTCATCCACAGTAAATTCTAGAATCAGCCGTCCATCAAGTTTAACGCCAACATCAAGGAGTGCCTTGACCGCATAAACATATGCAGAAAGTGTCCCTTTCATATCTGCAGCACCAACACCAAAAAGCTTTCCATCTCGAACTGCTCCCGAAAAAGGCTCGAGTGTGTAATCTTCACCCGCTGGTGTGGTATCCATATTGCCATTGAGAATCAAACTTTTACGGAATCTCCGTGGACCCCAATAACAAACCACATTCGGACGATTTTTTGTCGCTCCAATGCGTTTGGGCTGTAATCCAAAAGATTGAAGCTGACCATAAATAAGCTCAGCCACATTCTTCTCGATTGCCTCATTAGGACGAGACTCATCAGGTGTAAAAGGATTTTCACTTTTTTCTCGAATCAGAGCAGAAGCAAAACTGATTTGATCAGAAAAATTTGCTTTCACTTGTTGAGCAATGTTTTTCGAAAGACGAGAAGAAGCCATAAGCTAGAGCGGATTGTACCACGACTAGGGCAAATATCAAAACTCACCAGAGGTAATATCTATACGACTAACTGAAGCGCCACTGCCCAAAACGCATGCGAAAGGATCGGAGCAATGACATTTTTAGTTCGAAGCATCAGAACAGCATTTCCAAAACCAACCAGAAAAATCAACACCAATTGTATAACTACAAACAGTGGTCGAAATGACCCATCAAGAACTAAGATTGGGAGATGCAAAAGCGTAAACAACACAGCCGTGAGTGTCACACTCCTCCACTCATCATTAAGTACACGCTGGAATCGCAAGAGAAAAAACCCAGAAAAGATCATTTGCTCCCATACAGCTGTCGCTATTGAAATGACAATGACGGTTATCAATTGATATCCAGAGATATGCAATATTCCGAACACCTCTCTCCCTGAAAACACCAAGCGCCCCAAACCTACTGCAAGAAAATACGAAACCCCTAGGGTTAAACCAAGATAGATGGAAAGAACTATCCCTGATTTATGAAATCCAAAAGCCCGTAAAAGTTTCCCTGGCCGTCGATCTTCCCCTTCAATAACAGACAATGCAGGTGGAAGAAAAATAAATGGCTTAATAATCATCTCCTCTATAAATAGAGGTAAGCGCAAAAGAAGACGATACAGACCCCAAAGAATAAACAAAGTTGCATAAACAACCAGTGTCCTTCGGATGAGCTCTATTCGAGCATTGTCTGGATGGATTCGTTTGGTAAACTCAACTATTCTTCGAAGCATAGTAATTGCAGTCAACTAAAAACTCATTCTATCGTATCAAAAACTAACGTGAAGCACTGAAACATTGCTACCGTGGTGTATCATAATACAATCAAAAGTATAAAAAAAACCGTTTGAGCATAGTAAAATTAATAACGTGTGAAACAAATTCCACTGCTTGCAACTCAAGCCAGATGAAAAAAAACCAGCAACTCAACTACAAAAACATCACTATTTCAGGACTCCCAGGATCCGGATCTTCAACTTTAGGTAAAATGATGGCCAAAATACTCGGATGGAAATACTTTTCTGGAGGAGACTTCATGAGAGCCTACGCAATCAAACAAGGGTTATTCGATAATAATAGTAAAGTACATCATCTCGCTACTATCTATAGTGATGATTTTGATAAACAAGTTGACTACGGAATGCGTAAGACACTCAAAACAAAAAGAGAAAATATACTTGATTCTTGGTTGTCTGGTTTTGTAGCCCAAAGCGTAAGAGGCACCTTGAAGATTTTAACAACCTGTGACAACAATGCGGTAAGAGTCGATCGAATTGTCAACCGTGATAATCTAACAATCGGAGAGGCCAAAAAACATATCTTTGAGAGAGAAGAAAAAAATACAACTAAGTGGAGAAGAATGTACAAACAGGAATGGCAAAAGTGGGTCATTGAAAAAAAAGTACTCTCCCCATCAAAACCAGTCTGGTACTGGTATCCAGAGCTCTACGACTTAACAATAGACACCTACAAATACAGCAAGGAACAAACTCTTAAATTGGCGCTAAATGCATTGGGATTCAAAGGAAAAGTATCAACTACTAAACAATCAGCGCTTCACAGTAACTTCAAATGAAAAAAGAGAAAAAGATAAAAAATACACTCTTCAAAAACACCAAAAAAACCAGGAAGAAGAAAAAGAAGAAATTGAGAACATCGTTAAAGACACTCCTCAAAAAGAAAGGGTTATTGTTAACATCTGCAGGGAAAGTGAGAGAATATTGGTATGTAGTGCTCGTACTTGTAGCCTTCACCGTATTTTCCTATTTCTTCGCCTTCAGAGATCTTCCCTCCCCAACCAAGCTTCTCCAAGCTGATGCCTACGCCTCATCATCACGAATCTATGACCGCAACGAAACGTTGCTGTTTGAAATTTACGCAGAGCGAAACCGATCACCAGTATCACTTGAAGAGCTCCCTGACTATGTAAGTCAAGCCCACATTGCTGCGGAAGATAAGAATTTCTACAAACATCATGGATTTGCCTCAGAAGGTTTGTTGAGGGCCGTTTACAATACGCTGTTTCGTAAAAAACTCCAAGGCGGCTCAACCATCACTCAGCAACTCGTTAAAACAGCACTGCTTACACCAGAACGTACTGTCCGCAGAAAAGCCAGAGAAGCCATCCTTTCCATACTCACTGAACTTATCTACACAAAAGGGCAAATCTTAGAAATGTATCTCAATCACGTTCCATATGGAGGAACAGCTTGGGGTATTGAATCCGCTGCTCAAAACTATTTCGCCAAGAAAGCTAGTGATCTTTCACTTGCTGAGGCCGCGCTCCTTGCCGGACTTCCCGCCGCTCCAACTCGATATTCCCCTCTTGGAGCAAACCCAGAAATCGCCAAACAAAGACAGGAATTTGTCCTCGACCGCATGGTCGAAGACGGGTATATCACCGAGGAAGATAAAAATAATGCCTCAAATGAGGTACTAAACTTCGCTCCTCCCCTAGTGGATATAAAGGCTCCGCACTTCGTTCTTTGGGTAAAAGAACTGCTTGTGGAAAAATTCGGAGAGCGCATGGTTGAGCGTGGAGGGCTGAAAGTAACCACAACCTTAGATCTCCAACTCCAAGAGTATGCACAAGCAACAGTATCAGCAGAGATAGCTGATTTAGAAGAAATGCGAGTTGGTAACGGCGCCGCTCTCATCACTCGCCCAAAAACCGGAGAGATCCTTGCAATGATAGGCTCTCGTGATTATTTTGACACCGAGCATGATGGTAACGTCAATGTCACCATCCGCCCCCGACAACCAGGCAGCTCCATTAAACCAATAAATTACGCCACAGCATTTGAGCTAGGAAAGCTCAATCCAGCCTCAGTGCTCCTTGACATTCCAACCTGCTTCTTCGTCGCCGGTCAACCATTGTACTGTCCAAGAAACTATGACAACGCCTTTCACGGAGTCACGCAAGCTCGCTTCGCGCTTGCCAACTCCTATAACATCCCAGCAGTGAAAACTCTAGCAATAAACTCCATTGAGAGCATGATCGCAACAGCAAGTGCCATGGGTATAAAGGGCTGGAACGACTCCAGCCAATATGGCCTATCACTCACTCTCGGAGGAGGAGAAATTAGAATGGTTGACATGGCAACAGCATTTGGAGTATTTGCAAACAAAGGCATTCGGGTTGATCTCAATCCCATCTTAAAAGTCGAGGACCAACAAGGTAATATTCTTGAGCAGTACAACACAACTGAAATGAGTAACATTGTAGATAAAATGAATAATCTAGATAATGAGAAGTATGAAGGAAATGAAACAGATCCAAAACGCGTCCTTTCTCAAGAAACTGCATATCTTATTTCTCACATACTATTAGATAACAATGCACGGGCCGCAGCCTTTGGTTCCTCCTCACAACTTGTGATTCCAAACCAAGTTGTCTCAGTAAAAACCGGCACCACGAATGACCTGAGAGATAATTGGACAATCGGTTTCACACCAAACTTCCTGGTAGCAACCTGGGTTGGAAACAATGACAACACACCAATGCATCCCTACCTTGTTTCTGGAGTTACCGGAGCAGCACCAATTTGGAATGCACTCATGGACAAAACACTAGAAGGTAAAGAAGCAGAATGGCCAGACAGACCAGTCGGAATAGTCGGAAGAGATGTTTGCAGCCTATCTGGACTTGTTCCAAATCCGGACAACCCCTGTCCAACTCGCCATGAGTTTTTCAATAAAAAATTTGACCTGAACCAAATTGATTTTAGCCGTCGAGGGATTTGGATTAAAAAGGACACAAACCTTCCTCCAGAAGAAGGAGATTTTGAAAATATCGAACTCCGCGAACATACTGTCATTTCCGATGCTTTGGTAAAAGATTTCTGCTTGGACTGCCCATGGCCTCAAGATGTGAATGAAAATGGTGAACCTTCAGGAAAAATAAATTACCCCACAACAACAATAAATACCACAACACTTCAAAAGGTTTCATCCCTAAAACCTGAAAACGAATAAATGAATGAATACGAGAAACGGGCTCCGTACCCACTTTCCAAGCACATACGCTTGGGGTATGTAAATCCCCTCGTCTCGATCCACGGGAAATAAATTCCCACCAGTACTCGACTAGTGATATAGTTAGTATCAGAGGCAATATAAATGAAAGGTAAATTCCCAATAGGAATTCTCTTTTATCAAGACGTAGTCAGCAACACAACGCATTGCATCGACTTCACCAGCGAGCTGAGAGGTAGTTTAAATCTATTCGGCACAGGTTTTCTCGCTGACTACTTTCCTCACTTTGTCGCCCTGATAAGCGCATTCACTGTTTATACAATTTTCCAAAAAGCGTTTCCCAAACCAAGAAAAATACTAGCGATACTATCTCTACCAGTAGTGTTCATTGCGACATTTAAATTAACAACCATAGTCATAGAGAACTATCTAAGTTACTGTCTATAGCCATAAATAATCCTAAACTGTGAGCATTATTTGCTACAATAACCCATATGTCTGCCAAAAAGGACAACAAGGAACCACAAATTGAAAGCACCGGATTAGCTCCCGTCACTCCAAATCTCCAAGAAGACAAAATTCCTGAACTAAATCAAAAACCTCCTGAAGAAAATGCGCAGAATGATTCAAAGAGCATGCATGAAGCATCAACTTCTGAAGATACGAAAGACTCAGAAACGAACACAAGCCAGCCTGACCAACAAGATCCCGATACCCATATACAAAAACAAGTTGAGCAAACCAATACAGAAAGTATAAATGAAAAACCTCAACAGGCTGGTAATAAAAATGAAAACTTATCTTCCTCAAGTAAAGAGAGCGTAATTGATGTAAACATAACTGAAAAACCGCCAAAAAAGTCTTTAAAACGATTATTACTCATCTCCATCATACTCATAATCTGTGGAGCCATTGTTGCATTGTTCTTTACTGGAACACTATCTTTCTCCGCAGAGTTCATATCACCAGTTCCGGAAAACCCTGACGTGCTTTCCTACGAAACATCTGCAAGAGAGCAGAAAGAAGTCATCGGATTTCTTCCGTACTGGAACATGAAAGAGGAGGAAAACTTTCGTTACCACCTCCTCACACAGATTGCATTCTTCGCACTCGAAATTGACAAAGATGGAAATATTCATACCCTCAAAGAAGACGGAACAGAAGAACCTGGATGGACTGCCTACAAAAGCCAGGCATTCGGAACGGTATTTCGAAAAGCGAAAGAAAACGGAACAAAAGTCATTCTCACAATCCAAGCAATGGATCACGACACAATTGTCAGCGTTGTGAACGATCAAGCAAAGCGAAAAAGGGCTATCGATAACACCTTGGAAATTATTGAATTGAAAAACCTCGATGGCGTAAATATTGATTTTGAATACGCTGGATCCCCACCCTATGTCACAACCAATAATTTCACTGCTTTTGTAAAAGAAATGAGACTGGCTCTAGATGAAAATAATCCAGACTTACAACTAAGCGTAGACGTCTTTGCGGACTCAACAACCAAAGTAAGGCTCTGGGATATCCCTAAAATCGCAGAGCATGTGAACCACATTATCATCATGGCCTACGATTTTCACCGCGCAAGTTCGAAAATCGCAGGACCAGTCGCACCCATAAGAGGAGCGCCAGATTTGTGGCAATACGACATTATAAAAACACTTACCGACTACACAAATGCTATTCCCGCAGAAAAAATAATTCTTGGCGTACCATATTATGGGTATGAATGGCGAACCACGAGCGAGGAACTTTACGCAACGACGTACCCAAACACAGGGGCGCTTGCAACGTTTAAGCGCATACAAACAATAATTGAAAATGATTCTGCATCACTTGACTGGGACGAGATATCCCTATCTCCAAGAATCACTCATACGATTGAAGGTAAAACATTCCAGATTTACTATGAAAACGAAATATCTCTTGGATTGAAATACGATTTAATACAGGAAAGCGGACTTGCAGGTACAGCTATTTGGGCACTAGGATATGACGGAAACCGTCCGAACCTTTGGAACATCCTTGCAGAGAAGTTCTATGCAGATAAAGCATCCTAACAATGAAGACGTGTCAAGCAATAATTAATTCAACTCCCAACTATTTACGTAACCTCAATAGCAACTGCATATTCCCTAGATCAAGCTTCTCGAGTATAATTGGAAAACAATGGTGGGTAAACGGACTGGTCCACTATTTTTAGTCTTCTTTCAACAAGTACTCATAGCAATAGGAAAACCGTTGCTTCGATTGCTATTGATTATTGGGTACACGTTGGTAATAACCATTGCAGCTCTTCTCAGATCGATAATTTATATAATTAAATTATTCAATAATCTTACCACTAAAGTTCGAAAGGCAACGAGCCAGCAATTACTAACAATCTATCATAGCAGTCGTTTATGTGCACAGAAGTATTCAGTTAGACTCCAAACCCCCATCAAGCACTTCATAAAAATCCCCAAGACCAGAATTAAACTTCCAACTCGTCAGATTAAGATTTCAAGAATAAAGATAGCACTCACTTCAATCATCATCATTTTGGTTGGAATAAGTGCAATCATTGTATCTGAGACAATTAAGGAACTACCAAATCCTGATAGTTTGAGAACCAGAAATCAAATCGTTTCAACTAAAATCTATGATAGAAATGGAGTACTTCTATATAAAATCTTCAATAACGAAAACCGTACACTTATCAACCTAGATGATGTTCCACAACACCTTATAAATGCGACAATTGCTATTGAAGATAAAGATTTCTTCACCCACGCAGGATACTCCTATACAGGAATCCTCAGAGCAATCCGTCAAATAGTAATATCAGGGAATGTACAGGGTGGCTCCACAATCACACAACAACTAGTTAAAAATACATTATTAACCAAAGAACAAACGCTGGAAAGAAAAGTAAAAGAAATAATACTTGCGATTCTTGTAGAAACAAAATTTACAAAAAACGAAATATTAACAATGTACTTTAATGAAGTAGGATACGGTGGCGCAGCCTATGGCGTCGAAGAAGCTTCATTAATGTATTTTGGAAAATCAGCCAAGAACCTTTCTTTAGCCGAGTCTGCACTTCTGGCAGGACTCCCAGCTGCTCCTACCTATCACTCACCATTTGGCACACATCCAGAGAGAGCAAAGTTCCGCCAACATGAAGTCCTCCGCAGAATGAAGGAAGAGAGCTACATAACCCAACAACAATTTGATGATGCTAAAGAAAATAATTTAAAATTTTCTTATGGAAAAACGGATATCAAATCCCCTCATTTCGTTATGTATGTAAAAGAAAAACTAGTAGAAGAGTTTGGAGAACAAATGGTTGAACAAGGCGGTCTAGAAGTAATAACCACGCTGGATATTGGTATTCAAAACCTGGCTCAACAAGCAGTGACAAATGAGGTAAATAGTCTTTCTAAACTTAAAGTCTCAAACGGAGCTTCGCTAGTTACCAAACCCAATACAGGAGAAATTCTTGCAATGGTTGGTTCTAAGAATTTCTTCAATGCAGAAGAAGATGGTCAAGTAAACGTGACACTCCGCCCGCGCCAGCCTGGAAGTGCTATCAAGCCAATCAACTACGCCGTTGCGCTTGAAAACGGCTTTACAGCAGCAACGATCATTCCTGACACCCCAATAACGTACGAAGTGTCTGGTCAGCCACCATACTCTCCAAAAAATTATGACAACACATTTCATGGAAATATCACACTTCGTCAAGCATTAGCAAGCTCATATAACGTTCCCGCGGTAAAGACACTTTCCATTGTCGGTGTTGAGAATATGATTGAAAAAGGAAAAAGAATGGGTATTACTACCTGGGAAGATGAAACAAGATTTGGTCTCTCCCTTACTTTAGGTGGTGGAGAAGTCATGATGACAGACATCTCAGAAGTCTACGGCACACTTGCAAATGGCGGAAAACACATAAATCTCAACCCAATTATTGAGGTGAGGGATTATCACGGGGATGTACTATACCAAAATAATTGTGTTGAACAGATAGACAAGAGCCATTTCAACACTGGCAAGGTGTGTGATTCTCAACAAGTTATAAAACCAGAAGTTGCCTACATTCTCACCAGCATCCTATCAGACAATGACGCTCGATCCCAAGCATTCGGCAGACACTCAGTATTAAATATTCCTAGTCAACAAATCGCAGTAAAAACCGGTACTACGCAAAATCTTCGCGATAACTGGACAATCGGATACACCCAAGATTATCTCGTAGCGACCTGGGTTGGAAACAATGACAATTCGCCCATGAGTTATGTAGCTTCAGGAATTACTGGAGCCTCACCAATTTGGAATAAGATCATTACAGAAGTGATAAAGCCACACCCAGAAAGTGAATTTCATCCACCAGACTCACTAGTTCAAGTCGACATCTGTCCTTTCACCGGCACACTCCCTTGTGAAGGGTGTCCAGGAAAGAAAGAGTACTTCATCAGAGGCACGGAACCAACCAAAACCTGCATTCCTATTGCCACAAGTGAAGAAGAAACAGAAACAGAATCTGAACAGAATAAGGAAACAGCACTCAGACGATACGACTGGACAATATTCGAATAAAAGTAAAAAACCCACCTACCTCGAGAATGTCCAAGAAGAAGGTCCAAAAAAACTTCCAATCCACTCAGAGAAATTTGCCTGAAACCAAAGTAATACTGATATCCCGACGGTTACAAAAAATAAGATAAAGATAGTTTTCCTTCCTTGTCCCGGACCTTTAAATTCTTTTAAAGATTTCTTCCTCTCCTCTTGCTCATCGCCATCTTTATCTCGAATCGTTTGTTTATTTTCAGTTACTGCCATACTTATCAATGGTGAACAGTTTTAATTCTCATAATTATTTTCTCAACCACTTCATCAATCGTTAAATGAGAGGTATCCAAAACCCATGCATCTGAAATAATTTGAAGTGGATCGATCTTTCGCTCAAGATCACGCTTATCTCGAACCCGCAAATCAGATAGAACTGATTGATATGATACCTTCTCACCTCTGTCAACAAGTTGATGATACCT
Organism: Candidatus Chisholmbacteria bacterium; assembly: GCA_963704905.1. Lineage (GTDB taxonomy): Bacteria > Patescibacteriota > Microgenomatia > UBA1400 > Chisholmbacteraceae > CAVPHZ01. The sequence goes on along the minus strand of CAVPHZ010000001.1, from coordinate 446,605 downwards.
TCTCTTCGCACGCACACTCTCATCAGCAGTAAGGAACACTTTTAACCTGGCCTCTGGAAGCACTCGAAAAGTAACGTCTCTCCCTTCCATAACCACGTTCTGTTTCCGAGCAATTTCCTGCTGCTTTAAAACTAAAGCTGAACGTACTTTATTATGTACTGCAACAATTGACGCCCCTTGTCCGATATGTTCATTAAAGATATCAGCAGAAACATCTTCTCCATCAAGAAGTAAGGTAACAAACCGCCCATCCTGCTCATCTCTATCTGGTGCTCTCATCTGAAAATCAACCCGTTCAACTAGTTTTGAGATCCCACTTTCATTACTCCAGTCAATCCCATGACGATTCGCAAGCAAAGCGGCTGCTCGATACATTGCCCCAGTATAGACATAGAGATATCCAAGTTTTTCAGAAACCAGTCGTGCTACAGTTGATTTTCCTGAACCAGCTGGACCATCGATTGCAATATGTATTGGTTGCTTCATCTCAATAAGAGTTCACAGTAACAACCATATTGTAGTATAAGGAAAAGGAAGAAGGGTAACAGAAATCACTTATCAAAGAGTACAACAACAGAAACATCCACCTCGGCATGAAATCAAGTCAGGAACAAAGCACAAAAAGCGCTTACTTCTTATTAGATTCTTCTCCCCAAAAACCAGAAAGCTTCAGTAAACCCGGTAAAATGATCAAAATAGGCCAAAATCGCCAAGTCTCCGCTGGGAGAACGCCTAGATTTACAAGAAGTATCGCAGTTCCAACGAGAATCAGAAATACTGGCCAAAAAAAACCTTTTTCTTGCATAGACAACAGAGACTGTCACCTCCTCTCAAATAACATAAGTTTCATCGTTTCCAATCACCTTCATGTCTATCAACTTCTTTAGTTAAAAAGTACGAAAGCACTGTTCGCACTGCTACTATCATACCTAAACTGAGTAGTTCTTCGAAAGAGGGATTTTGAATTGTCGCTACCAGATCAGCAGCAATTAAAAACTCAATGGAAAGAACAATCCGCTGCCCAAATTCGACTCGAATCCGCTCAAAATGTATCCTATCACCTTTATCTCGGATGTGTTTCCACTCTGAGACAATTAAACGCAAAATAACAACAAAAAATCCCCAGACGAGCAATGCGATTGAAACCCACTCGAACAAAACGACGATCAACTGAATAAGCATATGTTGTTCTCATTCCCTCAGACTTCAGACTAACAAAGCTTGAGAAACCAGTCAAGGATAGACGCTACACAAATAAAACTACTTCGGATCGTAAAACTTATAATTCACATTCGCGCGTTGCTGACAGTGATCGCAGGTTTTTGGGTCATGGCTCTGCATCTCCCGCTCAAATGCATGAATCGCGTCCAGCGCCTCACCAGGAGTACTAACAATCTTGTAAACGCGCTCCTCTGTTCCGCGCATGAAAAAATTTCGCAGTATCACACTCATCACCTCATGCCAAAAGTCCCCATATAACACAAACGGTTTGTGATGACCGTAATATAACCGGGCAAGCACCCAGGCAGTTCCAATTTCGCTGATTGTTCCAGTCCCCCCTTTAAATATGAGGTACGCATCAGCAACTTCCATAAGCTTAAACATCCGCTCAACATAATCCCCTGTTACAATCTCACGGTCTACGATATTCGCCACATACCGACCTTCAAATCCAGGGGCGTCTTTCGGATAAAAAGTCACGGCAACAGTATCCCCACCGACAGATTCAGCTCCCTTAGTAGAAGCCGCCATCACGCCAGGACCTCCTCCATTAACAATGGTAAATTTATTCTGGGCAAAAAGCTTGGCTATCTCAAAAGTCTCTTTATAAAGATCGCTCTCCGGCTCTGCATCTGCATACCCAAAAAATGCTACACGATTAATGATACGTTTCTTCACGATGCTACCTCCTTTGTAATCAGCTCCATATATTTTTTCCACTCTGACACTGGATCTTCAGCTTTCAAAACCGCAGATGTTAAAGAAAATTGATTCGCCCCTACCTGAAGAACAGGCGGAATGGTTTCAAAGTTCAAACCACCATCAATAACAATATCTCCCTGAAAACCTCGACTTCGCAACCTTTTAATCTTATTACGAATATCGATATGTTTCTGACCTGAGTATCCAGCCTTAACCGACATCAGAAGAATTCCACTCACCTTCTCAAGCTCCTCATCCGACAATTGATCAACTGGAGTATACACATCAAACCCCCATCCTACTTCAAAAGAATATTGTAATGCCCGCTCAAGAAATAATCCTCGATCCCCCATGCGTTCGATGTGTCCAAACACTCTTGCTGCTCCAACTCGATCTGCTTGCTCTAAATAGTCAAACGGCTCCTCAACCATAAGCTGAAGTTCAAAAGTGGTATCTCCCCAATCAACCTCAGATAATTCTTCCACTCCCACAGTAATGTTATCAACGAACAAGCCATCAATTATATCTACCGATACCCTAGGCACAACTCCAGAGAAGAGTAGCATGTTCTCCTTAATCTCACGAAGATCAGAGGTTAAGAAACCCGGAATGATCAGATAATTCATATCGAATCTACGTTGTAAGCTCCTCAATCTTAGCAAGTCTTCGAATATGCCTCTCAGCTTGAGAGAAAGGGGTTTCAAGAAATGTCTTTACAATCTTCTTCGCAGTATCGTGTTCTAGGTAGTCTCCTCCGAGAACAAGAACATTAGCATTGTTATCGTCTCGAGTCTTTCGAGCCATTCCTACATTTAAGCACACCGCAGCCCGAACTCCTTGCAATTTGTTAGCAAGAATTGCCTCTCCATTACCACTTCTGCCAAGAATAATCCCAAGTGCCTGTTTCTCTTTCGACACCTTATCAGCAACTGGAAAAACAAAATCTGGGTAATCATCAGTAGGATCAAAATGCTCCGCTCCCATATCCTTGTACTCATAACCCCATTCACGAAGCCATGTTTTTATTTTCTCTTTTAATTCAAAGCCACCGTGATCAGCTCCAAGATAGATAATCATAGAAAAGTAACAAACTAGTCTGAGTCTAGAAGACACAGAGAAACAATGCAAGACGAAAACGAATAGAAAGTTGCCTTGTCTTCGTTATCCGTACGATGTACACCAATAATCACACTAGATCTTCACTAAATGAATTTTAGGCACTCTGTAACTCAGGCATCTCTTGTACGCAAAACGGACACCAACCTGCCCAAAAATCAATAATCAAGGCTTTTTCTCCATAAAATTGAGTCAATGAGATTTCTTTACCTTCAAAGCTTACAACTGTGACATATGGAGCTAGCTCACCTTTCACAAATCTCCCTTCTACTTGAAAGGTTGCCTGCTTTGTTGATTCACTTTTACCAGGAAAAGTTCCTTCTGTAAGTAAACTACAACCAGACAGAATAATCCCCGAAGTCCCAATCATGAAAAGTTTATGAAGAAGCATAGTCCTCCAATTTATCGAATCTCATACCCAAGGGAGAATGCGATGGTAAACAACCAAGAATTTAACCGATTGTATGTAAAATTTTCGTTGATGAGTCCTACAGTATTGTTAAACAATAAAAATCCAATAACAAACAAAAGCACACCAGCAACTACGCTCACACGATGAGAGTATTTCGTGATCACTGTTAAGACTGATGGTACCTGAACAATAACCATCGATACCATAAGAAATGGAATAGAAATTCCCAGCGAATAAACAAACAATAATAAAGCACCGGTCGTCGCCGTTTGACTTACCGCCGCCAAGGTTAATATTGCACCAAGTACCGCCCCAACACATGGAGTCCAAGCTGTTGCAAAGATAGTTCCAACCAAAAATGCTTTTCCATATCCAAGAAAATTCGTCCAAGTTGGCAGTTTAAATTGATGAGTCTCAGACAAAAATGGGATCTTCAATATTCCCATGAAGTTCAGAGCAAATAACATGATTATTACTCCGCCAACGCGCGCAATTGCAGTATCGTGCATTCTCACAAACCCTCCAAAAGTTGCCGCTGTCGTTCCAAGTATCACAAATACGAAAGAGAAACCCAAAATATAGAATAAAGAAGAAAAAAGAACCTGCTTCCGATATGGACCGAGACCTTTCTCATTACGCAATTCTTGAAGAGAAACGCCACTGATATAACCAATATACGCCGGCAGAAGAGGCACAACGCAAGGAGCAAAAAAAGAAACAACACCGCTAGTAAAAGCCACAAAAAGATTTAATTCTTGCATAATAAACAGCTCCCCCAGTGGAAAGGCATGAATACGAATACCCACATCAAAAGAACCGTCCGTGGAAATACCGCATATACAATCGGAAGAGAATTACGCTGATAACAAACCAAAATATCAGGTGAAGAATGACATTTGCTGGAGAAATCGACTCTTGAAAAAAATGGACAAAACCAATTCTACAATAGGTAGCAGTAAGAAAATTAACCTCTCCGCCAGCCGAAAAAAAAGGGTAACACCTAAAGAAACTATAACTAAATCCAACAACACCAAATAGAAGAAAATATTTCATAACAGTAGATTAAAATACTTCACATTCACTTGGCAATCCTCAATCAAAACCAAGTTGAGCTCTCGCCTCTTCGCTCATCATCTCCTGCGTCCAGGGTGGATCAAAGGTAAGCTGGATAGAAACACGCTCAACCCAAGGAAGTTGTTGTACAGCATCACCAACCAGTTGATCAAACATCCCAGCCAATGGACAACCTGGTGTTGTGAGCGTCATAGCAATAGAAACACGGTTGCCATCTTCTACGGTAATTCGATAAACAAGCCCTAAATCGACAATATTAATTCCCAATTCAGGATCAATGACTGTTCGCAGTACGCGCATCACTTGCATATTTTTCGTATCTCGTTTCATACTCCAATTATACTTATCTAATCGATAAGCATATGGGGCAAAAAACAGCCCCGCCAAATGACGGGGCCAACTATAATAAAACGTTAAATAAAAAAGAAATCCTTTTTTAGGCTTTCTTTAATACCGGCATGCCGGTGCGTTCGGTTTCCATAACCTGGTATCCGGCTGGAACCGCATCTAGAGCGCCGCTGCGCTCATCTCGTGCAAAGAAATAAATGGTCTGCTTTCGACCGTTCTTCAATGTCACATCTTTGCTATGAAGAATATATTTTTGACCTTTGGAATTTGTGTATGAAAATGCCACTCGCTCTCACCTCCCTCCATGAGCAGGAGATAAGATGTAATAGTTCAATAGAGCTTCTACTCGAGGCAGTCTTGAGTATCCAGAGAAGTATACCAGGGCACCAGAGAAGAATGCAAGTAGCAAACCTGGAAGAACAAAATATAAGTAAAGGGGAAACTGTACATACAAAGAAGAAAAGAATACAACAGTAAAAGTTTAAGATAACTTAAGATCGAAATTCAGCCTCTAAAAGTAGATACACACCCCAAACGGCCAACAAAACTGCAACCAACAACCATTGGGTACTAGCCAAGTAAATATCGTTTCCAAACGCCCCAACAAATGAAAATAGAACAGCAATAAGTGAGCCAAGTTGCAATAACTTCGAAACCATTGGCTTATCTTTATCGCGAAGCATACAACTCACCACCTTCCTCTAAGATAATTCAAACACCTAGCAGACCAAGTGTCAAATTCACTAAGAAAATGAGATACAAATATGTTCCGCTCTGGCAAGGTAAGATCAAATTTCACCGAAATATTAGAAAGAACCTTCCAAAACTCGAGTCTCTGGAACTTCATCCGATTCTACTTCAACTGTCACCCACACTTGATTGTAATCGCGCAAATCATCGGAACTGGAATACTCAAGTAAAAATCCACCCTTCGATACACGAAGAACGCCTGTTGACATGACAGAATAATTACCATCACCTTCTGATCCACGTACCAACCATCCCTGATACTGAGTGTTTGCAATTAATTCTGGAAGAGCTGCGAGTATAGTGTGGCTAAAGACTTCATCTGTGTAGCTTCGCGTTGCCAAACCAGTTGCACCTTCATCACGAACGTCACGAAGGGCAATCCGTTCAACATCTTCCGGTATTGTAACTCCAAGTTGTGTTGAAAGCTCCCGACTAACATCTTCAACAAGTACCTGTTCACCAGGAGAAATCTCATCCTCTACTCGACCATCCCGGAAAAACAAAAAAAGACCAGCAGCGATTAAAAGCACGACAAGAATGCTAAAAAGTCGTTGTCGTTGCATGATGATCACTCACCCCCTTCCTAATTTAAAAATCCTGCAATCGAGCAGGATTGTTGAAAGTATAACACCAATCAAAGAAAAAGTCATGAAAAAGGACGCCAATCAAGAGAAGCTAATCTTGATTAAGTTGAGCCGAAACAACACCAGCCAACTCTTGAACCTGCACTCGCTCTTCTCCCACAAAAACAGTTGGAGTCGAATTAATACCCAAGACTCGTCCATCTTGAAGATCGTTGCGGACTCTCATCTCAAACTCATCATTCTCATATCCAGCCAGAAACTCATCGCTATTCATTCCTAGCTCTTCAGCATATTGAGCAAACAGGTCTCGAGCATTATCCACTTGAGACCAATCATCTTGGCGAACAAAAAGGAGATCATGCATCTCCCAAAAACGACCTTGCTCACCAACAATTTCAGTGGCGATAGCCGCATCAAGCGCGTTTTGGTGAATTTGAATCAGAGGAAAATGACGATATATAAGCCTAACCTGTCCTTGATGCTCCTCAACTACTTGTTTAATGAAGGGCGCAGCTGAACGACAAGCAGGACATTGAAAATCAGAATATTCTACTATCGTGATCTTCGCATCGCTACCTCCTCCTCTTTCCCAACGAATATCACCCACGAGAGTAGTTGGGTCCACTGGCATAGGTTGTGTGGCATTTGAGAGAATAAATGCTCCACCAACCACAACAACTATCGATAAGAGAAGAACAGCAATTACTACCTTTGATCCTAAATTCATAACAGCCTCAAACAATGCTAAACATTATCATGTTCTTAAAATGAATACAACTAAAAATATCACGAAGTGAAACCAGACACCTCTAAGAAAGCTAAAAATGTAATATACGTATTGACAGTCGAATGATCAGTTGATACCTTGGTTTAGATGAACATAGCTGCCAAAATTGTAGCAAAAGAAAACACTTCAGTCTTCACAAAATATTTACCGAAAGTCTCGTATATTAAAAAGCTGCTAATATCTGCAGGAATTATTGCAATACTTTCCTTAGCCAATAAAGCTGGGATATAAAAATGCTCCGATATATCAGAGCATTTAATAACTTCAATTAAACGATTGAAAATCTATTTTGGCCAAATTTGTTCACCTGTTTGATCATCGGTAACAACAATCGCAGCAGTTGGGCAACTCTGCGCAGCTAGCAGTAAATTATCATCACTATCCATCTTCTGAGCCAGCACAATTGCCTTATTCTCGTCATCCATCTTAAATGTCAATGGCGCTACCGCAACGCAACTTGCAGCCCCTATGCATTTGTCGCGAATAACCTCAACAGTATACCGTCCGTGTTGTGCTGAACCATCACTCGGAGTTTGCCCTCCTTGATCTTGTGGTTGGGTTTGCATTTGATCGTCCGTCATAAAACCTCCTTTGACATATAAGTGTTAAGTGTAAAGCATTTAAAGAGAGTTTGTAAAGCCTAAAGAAAAGTGTTCAAAGGCAAAGCGGAATACTCACTCAAAGAATTGCTCATGATGAATATGCTCTTTCGCTAATCCTCGGGTAGTTAAAAGCGTCTTCATATCAGCAATCATCTTTCCGTTTCCACAAAGATACACACCGAAATTAGAAAATTTGTCATGGTGAGTAGAAACACACTGGGTAACATAACCAGAGCAAAACGGCCACCGAGCTGGCGGTCGAGATAAAACAAGATCAAAATGAAAGTTAGGAAAATATTCACTCATTTCCCGAAAATCCTCTACCCAAAAAAGATCCTCTGCATACCGCACTCCCCAATGAAGAAATATCTCACGAGTATCATGTTTCGTTTGCAAAAGATCAAGCATCTGACTGCGAATAGGTGAAATTCCGCTTCCAGTTGCTACAAAAAGTAATTTCTGCTCTTCCCGACCTAATGGGGTCTTTGGATCAACAACCACAAATTGCCCAACAGGTGCCGTGAAATCAACTTCATCACCAGGAGCTAGCGAGGCTAAAAACAACGATCCCTCTCCACCAGGAGAAATATCAACTAAAATTTCAACAGAGTGATTTTGAGCTGGGGCAGACGCAATTGAGTAGGATTTTCGCTGATCAACCGCAGGAACATGCATCATCAAATACTGACCAGCCTGAAATTCTAACCTAGTCGGTTTAATCAGCTCAAAGTCAACATACTGAAATTTACCTGATAAAAGTTCATGCGATCGAACTTTTGCAATGTATTTTACCAGTCCCATATACACGTATTGTAATTGGAAAAACTAAAAGGTGAAAGACCAATCATAAAATGCAGCAATCAAATGACCACTGGACCCTCTCGAAGTATCTTCACCTGACCAGTTCTTTCGACACTCACTACTGTCGATGGTAGCTGACCACCCGCTTCAAATAAACTAGTGATATGTGAAGAACCCTTCGGCCACAGCACAAAATCAACCTGCACAATTAGGGTATGATCAAGTTCATCATATGTCCTTGGAGCAATCGCTCCGGCAATATTAGCTGATCCTGACACAACACCAGATCCAAGTTCTTTCAATAAAGCCAATATTGTAGGATGGTCAGGAACACGCAGTCCTATTGTGTTTCCGCTGCCCCGCAGGAGTGAACTAACTGGTGCTTTACGAGCAGGTACAATAATTGTTAATCCCCCAGGCCAATGGCGTTGAGCTAGCGCGCGCGCGCGATCATCAAACACTCCATACCGCTCAGCCATTTCAAGGTCTGCAACCAGCACGGCTGTTGGTTTGGTGTGGGATCGCTGCTTGATCTTATATAAATATTCAATCCCTTGCTCCGAATCAATAGACGCTCCAACACCCCATACCGTATCGGTTGCAAAAACCACTAACCCATCAGATCTCAGAACACGTACTGCCTGGTTCACTAGCTTCATAAGCTTAACTTTGTTAGTCATCCACTACACCTAATGCACGTTGTAATGCTCGAAGTGGTAGAGCCACACATTTCATTCTGGTAGTACTTATCTCAGAACCGAGGAGCTCTACAACATCATCAATTGATAACTTCAAAACAGCCTCTACAGACATCCCTTTCAACTTTTCACTGAGCAGGCTGGAACTAGCAGTTGATAACGCACAACCGATTCCCTTGAAACGTACATCTTGGATTACTTTGCCCCTACCAGTATTACTAACCTGAATTGAAAGTTCTATCAAGTCACCACAACTTGCATTTGCTTCGCGGGCAGAATGAGTGGCATTCTCAAGATCACCAAAATTTCTCGGATTCTTATAGTGATCTAAGATCTCTTCACGATAAATGTCCATATGCTTACAACTGAAAAACCTTTTTTACTTTATGCAAACCCTCAATTAATCGCCGAATATCCTCTTTTGTATTGTATAGAGCAAAACTCGCCCGTGTAGTTCCTGAAACTCCAAGCTTCTGATGCATCAGCATCGTACAATGATGTCCGCTGCGCACCGCAACTCCTTCACTATCAAGCACTTGCGCAACATCATGTGCATGGACACCGCTGACTTCAAATGCAACCAAACCTCCTCGCATTTCCTGTTCCCGTGGACCATAAATAGTAACAAATCCAAGTGAGTCAAGGTGATGTATGAGTTCCATCGCCAACTCTTGCTCATGCAACAAGATGTTCTTCATGCCAATTGTCGAGAGGTACGATGTTGCCTCAGCCAGTCCGACAGCCCCCGCGACATTTGGAGTTCCTGCATCAAATCGATCTGGCAAATTGGTAAAAACAGTATGATCTTCATATACTTCAGAAATAGTCCCTCCGCCAGTAAGAAAAGGTTTCATATCTGAAAGTATTTCGCCTCTGACCCACAAACCACCGATGCCCATCGGTCCAAGCATCTTGTGCCCAGAAAAAGCATAAAAATCAACACCAAGTTCGCCAACATCAACGGGAAGATGGGGAACTGCTTGCGCTCCATCAACAAGTACTCGAGCACCAGCGTTATGAGCAAGCAGTGTGAACTCTTCAATGGGATTAATGGTTCCTAAAAAGTTACTGACGTGAACCAAAACAACAAGCTTCGGCTTCAAACGAAGTTTACTCTTATAATCATCAACATCCAATAAACCCTCAGGAGTGACTCGCACATATTTTAATCGACCTCCAACTCGCTGAGCCAACATCTGCCAGGGAACAATGTTGGAGTGATGCTCCATTTGAGTGGTTAAAATGACATCCCCCTTTGAAATATTTGACATTCCCCATGAGTATGCAACCAAGTTAATTGCCTCAGTAGCATTTCGCACAAACACCAACTCACGAGAGTCTCCAGCACCAATAAATGTGGAAACAGTGTTACGAGCCTCCGCATAGAGACTTGTCGACTCATCACCAAGCACATGAATTCCTCTATGCACATTGGCATTATGCTTTCGATAATACTCAGAAATTGCAGATATCACTTCCTTCGGCTTCTGGCTCGTCGCCGCATTATCAAGATACACAAGTGATTTTCCATGAACATTTCGCTTCAAAATAGGAAAATCTTCTCGGATGGATAAACGATCAATCTTCACCATACGATGTACTTACTCTCTAATTCGCTCCCTCACAGCTCCTAGAAACCCATCAACAATCATTTGCTCCGCTATTTTACCTGATATGCCTCGACTCATGAGATAAAACACCTGTTCTTCATCAATCTTCCCCACTGTAGCTGCATGTGAAGCTTTCACATCATCTGCCTCAATCTCCAAGTTCGGAATCGCATCTGCCTGAGCCGTATCAGACAACAAAAGCACATTTTCAGTCAAAAACGCATTCGTCTTCTGAGCCCCTTTCGCAATTTTGATCATCCCCGATAGTATCACCTTCGCTCGATCTCGAGCAACCGCTCGAATAAACGTATCAGCACTGGTATCCTCTGCTTTATGGAGCGTTGTAACGTCAACAGCAATCTGCTTGCTTCCTTGTGCAATAAACGCTCCAAGAATCTCCACCCGCGCACCACGTCCCACCAGTTCAACAGTATACGACCCCTGTTTCCGAATCACTATCTGCTTCTCCTCATTCCGCTTTACAATATAAGTTTTCATTAGCGTTGTCTCAAGGATAATTAAAAAATTAACCGATGCTTCCTTCCATCTCCATGTCGATAAGTCTATTCATCTCCACAGCATATTCTAAGGGTAGTTTCTTAATAAGTGGCTCAACAAATCCAGAAACAATCATCTTGCTCGCCGCTGACTCAGTGAGGCCTCTGCTCATAAGATAGAACAACTGATCCGCACCGATCTTTGATACCGTTGCTTCATGCTCAAGTGACACATCATTGTTGAGAATTCGATTAGTGGGATACGTATCACTCCGACTTTCAGGATCAAGCAGAAGTGCATCACAAACCACTTTACTTTTTGCATTCCTAGCTTTCGGACCTATCGAGACTAAGCCTCGATAGCTCGTCCGCCCACCATCTTTACTAATGGATTTGCTAATAATCGTACTGGTCGTATGTGGAGCCAGGTGGATTGCCTTGCTTCCAGTATCTTGGTGTTGGCCTGAACCGGCCATTGCCATAGACAGAGTCTCTCCGCGAGCTCCCTTCCCAGCCAGGATGAATGATGGATATTTCATGGTGAGCTTGCTTCCCATATTAAAATCTGTCCACACCATCTCACCTTCCTCTTCGACCCAAGTGCGCTTAGTCACCAGGTTATAAACCGTCTTGTACCAATTCTGCACCGTCGTGTATTGCACTCTTGCTCCTCGCTTCACAAAAATCTCCACCACTGCCGAGTGAAGCGACTCACTCGAATATGCAGGGGCTGTGCATCCCTCAACATAGTGCACCGAACTTCCTTCATCGGCAATGATGAGCGTCCGTTCAAATTGTCCAGCATTCGGGGCATTAATTCGAAAGTATGCTTGAAGAGGTAAGGTCACCGTTACATTAGGCGGAACATACACAAAACTCCCACCACTCCACACAGCACTATTGAGTGCTGCAAACTTATTGTCTCCTGCTGGAATGATCTTTCCAAAGTATTCTTTAACCATATCAGGATGTTTAAGCAATGCTTCATCCATCCCCAGAAACACAACACCTTGCTTTTCCAGTGTGGCTTTAATCGACCCATACACTACCTCTGAGTCGTATTGCGCCTTCACACCTGCTAAAGCTTTGCGCTCTGCTTCTGGAATACCTAAGCGGTCAAAGGTCTCTTTGATATCCGGTGGTACATCCTCCCATCGCCGCTCCTGCTGTTCCGTCGGTCGCAGATAATAGTGAATAGAACCATAATCAATTGAGACCAAATCTCCTCCCCAAAGAGGTATCGGTTTAGCTTGAAATAGTTCATATGCTCGGATCCGCTGTTTCAGCATCCAAGGAGGTTCGGATTTAATATCCGAAATTTCGCGCACAATCCGCTTTGTAAGTCCGGGCTTGCTCATAAATGCATAGTCACTTGTTGGTTTTGAAAAACCAAACCGATATGCACCGCCAAGCTCTTGCGAAGTAGGTTTTTTAGTCAGTATTGGTACAAATCTAGCCATAATGACGATTGAAACTTAAGTTAAATACGGTCGATACCCCTTCTTTTCCAGCTCCTGAGCCAATTCTTTACCCCCACTCTGTACAATTTTCCCCTCAACCATGACATGAACAAAATCTGGCCTAATAAAACGTAAAATTCGTTGGTAATGAGTAATAAGTACAACACCAAGCTTCTTATTATTTTTGCGTACTTGATCAATACCCTTCGATACAATCTTTAATGCATCGATATCCAATCCACTATCAGTCTCATCAAGAATGACATATTTTGGGTCGAGTGTTGCCATTTGCAAGATCTCAATCCGCTTCTTTTCCCCACCGCTAAAACCATCATTAAGTGACCGCTTTATAAGCTCCTCGGAAATACCAAGCTTCCCAGCTTGAACTGCAAGCTTCCTTCGAAAATCAAGAACTGATAATTTCGAAGTTCCATGTATTGCTTCGCTTGCTTGACGAAGAAAATTTTGCACACTCACACCTTCCACACTTACGGGATATTGAAACGCCAGAAACAGCCCCATCTTCGCTCGCTGATCAGGTGTCTTAGATAGAAGCGCCTTGCGATCCAGTGTCACTCGACCAGCATCTATTGAGTAATTCGGATGACCCATAAGGGCATAGCCGAGAGTACTTTTTCCGCTCCCGTTCGGACCCATAATTGCATGCACTTCCCCAGGACGTACGCTGAGGTTAACACCCTTCAAAATCGGCGTATGTTCAACTGACACATGCAAATCATTAATTGCAAGCATAGTAGCACCTGAATTATCGTTACTTCAAACTCCCAAGGACATCTGCACCTTCGAGCCACTCTCATCATCTGGATAAGAAAAATCAACCGGTACAGAAATAACTCGATTCCACTTATTGAGAAATTTCAAATGTCGCTCCTTCTTTCCGAAGTCATACACATCCCGCGTGATCCGTACATCCATCAGGCAATATTTTGCCAGCTCGTCAAGCTTCCCTTGCTCAAAGTATCGTAGTGCATCCAAACCAGATCCAGATTTCTGTACTCCGAGTGTCTCCTTAGCAATAGCATTCAAACTCACTCTATGTCCCACTCCCTTTTTGACTTCATCAAGAATGTCTAAGACCGGAAGATCTTTAAAATCTCCATGATAATAAGGAGCCAGCACAGGAAAATCAAATCCAACAATATTAAAGCCGACAATTCGGTCAGATTGTTCTAATATCGGCCATAAATCAGAAAGCCTATCCTCAAAAAACCCAACAAACTCATCTGCACTGGATGAAGAACTATCACGTCGACACACGCCGACATAACTCACTTTCAATTGTGCAGGATCAAAGCCATCAACTTCAGAAAAAGCTTTTTGCGTTTCGACATCAAGAAATATCTCGATCATAACAGGTAATAATAGGTAAATTAAGTTAAATCAGCCAACGTATAACCGGCCATTGCCTTACTCATGCTGTTTGCCATTTTTTTCATGACACTCTTCTGAACACAATACGGTTCACACAAACACCCATCCCGCATACATGCAATAGGCGAGACTGGCCCTTCTAATAGCTCAAGCACCTCACCCACGCTGATTAGTTCGGGTTTTTTCTTGAGAAAATAACCTCCTCCAGCACCTTCTTTGCTTCCAAGTATCCCGGCTTCAACTAATACAGGTGCAATCTGAGACAGATAGCTATATGGCATCTTCCGCTCATGTGAAATCGTCTTCAGTGATATAACATTTCCTCTTCCAAGCTTTGACAATGCAGTTAAAAGAAGCAGGGCATAATCAGCTTTCCGAGAGATCTTTATCATAGGTACTTAAACTACTACTAGGATTGTAGGAGTTTAGCATGAGGAAAAAGATGCGTCAATCAATCACAATTAAGTAGAATTACGGAAGTGAAACCGAAGACCCGCTAATCCGAATGAGTCCCTCTTGATGGAGGTCTCGTAGGAGGCGGTCAAACCTGGTCTTATCAGAAAATTTGTATGTTGTGTGAAAGTCCTGATAAAGAGCTGAAATTGATATTGAAGAAATTCGTAAACGATCTACAATCCTCCCCCGAAAATACCGATCTGTCTTTGTAAATGGTTTCTTTTTTCGTGGTAGTCGGACATCTTCATCGTCAGGCTGTCCATCTTTGTACCATTTGCACCTCGCGCTCAAGGGACATAGAGAGCATAGTGGTCTTTCCGCTGTACACACCAGCGCGCCAAAATCCATCATCGCCTGGTTCCATTCATCACCTTTTGTATGCGGAACAACCTCATCTGCAAAGTGTAGTAACTGCTGTTCATTCGTAGGATTCAACCGACTCCTGCCTTGGAACACTCGAAGCAACACTCGTTTTGTATTCGTATCCAATACTCCAACATCTTCACCGTATGCAAACGCACGAATCGCCCGCGCAGTATAGCAACCAACACCCGGCAATTGCATAAGCGCCTCTTCAACGCTTGGAAAAACACCACCAAACTCAGAAACTACCTGCCGGGCAGCTGTATGTAAATAAACCGCTCGCCGGTTATACCCTAAGCCAGCCCAAGCTTTAATAATCGTCGCTCGCCGTGCCCGTGCCAAATGACCAACTGTGGGCCATCGGAGCATCCACTTTTTATAATAGGGAATCACTCGATCCACTTGTGTCTGCTGAAGCATGATCTCAGACACGAAGATTGAATACGGATCTCGCTGACCATGCCGTTTTCCACCTCTCCACGGTAGAGGTCGCTTATTCCGTCGATACCAGTCAAACAAAGAGTCTTGAAACAATGTAATTTGAGATCGCTTAATATGATTTGAAGCAAGTTCCACGCTGAGAAGTATAACCTATACCGTACAAACTATCCCTGCTGTGCACTAATTATTGAATGGAACCGCAGAGAACTAGATCTTGTTCTTACGCAGAAGCCACAAGTAAATCTTCTCAGCTGCCAATCCAAGCGCTGTCAATGCTATTACAGTTCCCAGCAGGGAGTGGATTCTGATCAACGTATCGTAAGAGATTGGAATTGGGAAGGTTGGATTAACCAAAGCTTTTCCAGTAAAAAACTGAGTTCCAATAATAAGCACCAAAAAAATCCAGTGGTTCTTAATCGACCACATGACAAGTCTTGTAACACGAGGTTTTATCTTAAGCCACATATAAGATATTAATCTGCTAATCCACGAATTTCTGAAATCTTTTTCCCACCCTTGTAATCCGTAAGACGCTTATGAATCGTCGGCGGTGTAATAAATTTATCCACTATTCGTCGTGAGTTGACAACCTTGAGTTCGTTAAACATGAATCGAAATCGCTTCGCCAGAGCGCTACGAATTGCACTCCGTCGTTCCTTTTCTAAACCCCAACATGCTTTCTTAAACTGCCCCCAAGCTTTCTTACGCAACTTATAATGGAACTGATCATCTGTCCAACCTTCTTTCCGCTCATCCTTTTTCTCACGATCAAGCCAGGAATACATTTCCTCCCGCAACTCCGTCGGGAATTGAGGATGATCCATCATAATGTTCTGAAACCCAGTAGCCAGATGAACCTCAACTGCTCCAGACTCAGAAAACTGAGCAAAAAACGGATCAGGCAACGTGCTCGCTCCATGCTGTACAGCTCCGCTGATGTGATACTGTTTTCGACAGACATCAGATATGTCTTTGAGTACCTTAAAATCAACATCGATGTCTGCTAAGGTACCATCTGGCAATACCACCCCGCCATGACTTGTCCCAGTCTGCACGCTAATCTTGCTCATCCCTACCATCTTGCTCTGCTTTCTCTTCAAAAATCCATCCATATACGCCTCAAAGTCAGCAACAGTACTATTCTTTCCGCCAATATGTCCTATTTCTCCTCCCAGAGAAATGGTAACTGATTTCGGCTCTAATGTTCGGACATGTTTGGAAAATACGAGGGAGTGTCTAATGTTGCTCAGTTGCTGAGCTGCTTCAGTTTCCCGTGTTAAATCAACTAACGTCGAAGTATCGATATCAATGTTATAGAACCCAGCAGCAACAGCGTCAGAGATAAGTTGCTTTACTGCCGCCACTTCTCCATCCTTGGGTTTTCCAGCAACATCACTTACCTTTGTTTGAAAATGATCTCCTTGAATAAAAACCGGCCCGCGATAACCCTCTCGCAGAGCGGCAGCCAGCATTACCGTAGCATACTCCTCTGGAGACTGATCGGTATACCCCATTTCGCTTCGGGCAAGTTCAACAATAAATGCGCCAACCTGGTGACGGATCGCTTCAGAAAAAACTGCCCGTCCCATGTCGTATGCCATTCCTCGAAGATTCATAGCCGGAACTGAACAATCAGCGAGTAACACACCTTTTCCTCGAGCACTATAGAAATTATGAATTGATGCTGGTAAAACTCCCACCTGCTGAGCCATTTCCCAGATAAGAAACCGGGCTGCTACCTGCTCTTGAGCATCACCAAATACTGCTTTCCACACCAGTGTATCCATCATGATCGTCGCCAGCTTTTGCTTGCTCACCACAGTGACATCTTTATCGCTGACCCGAACAGCTCCCTTAATGATTTGAGTAATTGATTCAGGAATCATAAATCCTCTTAGCCTGAGCGAGTTTCTATTGTAAAAATCGCTCAATGGTTGATATATCCTTCGTTGTACCAAGAAACAATGGAGTTCGTTGATGAATCTCAGAAGGGTCAATGTCTAAAATACTCTGCTGACCATTCGATGATGCACCACCAGCTTCATGAATAAGCATTGCCATCGGATTCGCTTCAAACATCAACCTCAATTTACCTTGCGGACTCTTAGAATCAGCTGGATAAAGAAACACACCCCCTTTTAGTAAATTCCTATGAAAATCAGCCACCAAAGATCCAATGTACCGGGCTTTCTTTCCCTCCCTCTTCACTTGTACTATGTATCGAGCCAGACCTTGACTCCACCGGTCCGAATATCCTTCGTTAATGCTGTAATATGAACTTTTTTCAGGAATTTTAATCTGTTCATGCGATAAAAGAAACTCACCTTTATCTAAGTCGTACGTAAAGCCATGAACGCCATCGCCGGTGGTGTACACCAACATCACACTCGAACCATAAAGAATATAACCAGCACATATTTGACTCTTTCCTTTTTGGAGCGCTTCCCTCATCGTGGGTTTTCCATTCCTTTCCGTTCGGCGATGAATTGAAAATATTGTCCCCACAGAAACATTCACATCAATGTTACTCGAACCGTCAAGTGGGTCGAGATGAACAATATATTTTCCGCCACCCTCAGGTGAGAGAAGCACCTCATCACTTTCTTCGCTGGTAAATGCTGCAAACCGTCCACCTTGACCAAGAATCTTCACAAACACATCGTGTGCAAACAAATCAAGCTTCTGTACAACATCTCCTGAAACATTTGTCGATTCCGCTGATCCAAGAATATCTGCCAACCCAGCTCTTCGCACTTCAGCTGAAACAATTTTTGAGGCAAACACAATATCTGAAAGAAGCTGGGAAAATTCCCCAGTCGAACGCTTATGTTTTCGTTGCTGCTGGAACAGGAAATGATCAATAGTAAGATAGTTCATGATTTGGGTGAACTGATCTACAACAAGACGTGGCAATATTTTAACACAAGCGTTTTTACAATCTTCAGTTTCTTAACTACCCAGGATAGAGGATCTGAATTCATAAAAGTAAATAGCATCACTAAGATACTCAACAAAAAACCAACCCCTTGGTCGGTCATTTTGAAAAAAGCAACATGCAAAGAAACTACTCTTCCGCTGAGAGCTCCTGGTCTATATCAGCCAGCTCTTCATCAATTCCTGAAAATGAGGTTGCATTGAGGTCTGTCTCAATATCTTCAATAGCATCAGAATCTGATTGCTCCTCAAGCTTTTGCGTCATCACATCATCCTCTTCAGCAGGCGAGATAACTTCGCGCTCCTGCGCTTGCTGGTTTTGACTCCTCTGTTGAGCAAACCGCCCGCTGATGACACCTCCAACAACAGCCACTAATCCTAACAGAATAACCAGAGCCAAAATCACAAATATCTTTTTCCCTCCTCGTTTCTGAGCCGGTGTAACCATTGGCGTCTCAGGTGACGGACCACCAGCTGCTTGCATTGCGGGTGGAGAAGATTGGGGAACCTGCTCAGCAGGTTGTGCTGCTGGTACTTGTTGATCTGGTGTTGGTGTTTGTTGATCGTCTGCCATAATTATGGTGTTGCTGAATCTGTTGCCTCAGTGGAAGGTGAGCTTGATACCTTCATTACACGAACTATCGCAATAAATTGCTGATGAACACTCTTCAATAAGTCACGAACTTCGCGAAACGTACTCTTAATGGTCTCAAATTCCGCTGTTGGATCATCAGAGGCCAGAGCATCCTCTACCTTCACCTCTAAACTCTCAAGCAGACTCTTTGCCACTCCCAAGTCCTCTTCAGCTGAAGCGAGATCAATCCGAAGGCTCACAACATCAATTCCTCGATCCTCCATTTTATCAAGTCTTGACTCAATCCGGCCGGCCAGCTTCTCGAGCCGAGTTACAGCCGCTTGGAATCTCCGATACATACGTGCAAAATGTCTTCGGATGATTGCCTTCCTTCGCTCTGCAAGTCGTCTTCGAACCTCAGCAGCTCGACTCGACATTGTATCTTTCTGTGTCTCAATCCTATTCTGAATTTTAGCCTTCCGATCCGTGATCCGCTGTTGCAGCGTATCTTTTTTCTGTTGCAGTTGGTCTAGCACAGCAGCTTTACGATCCTGCATGATGTCACTCTTCGAAGAAGGTGTAGCATCCGCCGCATAAACCGGAACCAGAGTGATAACAAACAAAATAGAGAGAGCCAGAAGAACATTTCGCATAGCTACATACTACTCATCATGATTGATAAATGTCAACCTGAGAGAGTGAAATACTGGGACAAGAAGAAATAAAATTAACAACTACTGCGTTTCGTATATCTTATCTGACCATTTTGAAATCACCGCATCAACCACTTCTCCATCGTCCTTTGGTGCATTCCCCGACTTTACTAATTCATCAATTACTTCCTCAGAAGACTCAATGTACAGTAATCGCATGAAATGCGATCTCATTTTTGCAAGCTGAGAACGACTCATATCAGGTAATATCTTCAAATACCGTTGCTTACGAGTATCATCGAGCGCTGAGAGCTCTATCATTTTCTTGGTTTGTGATCGCTCTTTTTCAATTTTTTCAGATTTCATTAAACTCCTTTGCTATCTTGTCTCTTGAGTTGCTCCCCGTGCAAGTTCACCTGGAATAGAGAGAACTCCATCAGCTAGTCCCATCATAGTTACTAAGAGAAACATTCTCCAGAATGAAACGTCGTTACGTTCCAAATATTGCGGCTGATTTTCATTTTGATTGTTAAGTATCTGCCCAAGGATCTTTTTGACTTCAGGATTACCCCCCGAGATCTCACTTACGGCTTCTGAAAACACACTTTGAACTGCCTGGAGTTTCTCTTCGTCAGTTCCAGCCCCTTCTACTGCACGAACAAGTTTGTTTGAAAAGTTCTTACCCCATTTTTGCCATTCAGTTCTATTCTCTTTGCTCATAAACTCTTGTGACTTTGCAAGCGCCTCTTCTTCATCAGCCGTTAGCTCTCGCTCCCCGGTCTCTGTAGTTCCTTCTGCCTCTGTTTCTTCCCCAGTCGCAGGCACATCTTCCTCAGAAGTTCCTGTTGATTGTTCTCTAGCTGCTGCTTCAACTTCATCCGCAAGTTTATCCAACTCGTTAATTTCAATTGCACGTGCAAAATTTTCAAGGTTTACAGTTTCAGTCCCCAAAGCTTCTCTTCCTGCAGCGGAAAGCGTTTTTCCTTCTCGTAAATCATCGTAATCTAGTCCGAGTGGTTTAGCCACCAATTCACGCGCCACCCAAGCTCGAATACTTGATTCATCTACTTTACCTGCCGCCCAATCAACCATCCGCTCACGAATACCGACCCTTCCTGCCATAGCACGGTCAAGCTTGTCTGTAATCCGATGAATATCCGCACGTTCACGTTGAACGCCTTCAACACGCTTTCTCTCTTCTGGAGGTAGCTCATCAAGAGCATCTCTATACTCTATATTCGCTATATCAAAATCTCGAAAAGTATCAGCTTCTTGAATTGTCTTAAGCTTGGCCTGAATAGTCTCAGGAATATCACTCATTAACCTACGATCAAGGCTTTCTAGAAGATAAAAGCGAAGCTTGGTCCCCCGAACATCTCTATCAAATGAAGTAGCATTTGCAAAAACAATTCCATGCTCTTGAAGTGCTATTAATTCCTGTTCTAAACCTTCTCGATCAGGATCATCGTCAGCCATCCCTTCTAATCTGGTTTCAATTGCTTGAGCCTCTGCATAGGTTCTGTCTGTTTCGTGTTGAAGTTTAAGATCAGCTTGAGTAATGATCTCTTTTTCAACATAAAATTTTTCTCCGGTTTCGGTAAGACTCTTTGTTCGTTCTTGAGAACGACGAAAACTCAAACGAAATAGTTCTCTGCGCTTATCAGCAGGATCCATTGCTTCTGGAGGTCTGGGAGTATCTGTAGCTTCGGGCATATAACGTCACTATAACATAACTATAGGTTTTTGTCTAGTACCTATTTCCATCATAAAACAATTATTTAGCGCAGAGCAAGGGGGAATTTTTGGCAAATTAGCACAACCTTCCATTTCCCATCTTTTCTGATGCGGTATAATAAACCAAATAAAATTAGAGGGCTTAGTTAATGTCAGAACAACCAACCGGAAAAATAGTTGAGTTAGGCGGATCAATATTCAAAAAGGGATTACTGAGATTTTTTGACCGTACTGTCGGCGATAGCAATGGTGAAGAAGACAGACCAGGCAGGCTCAGAGCCTGGTGGCAAAATCAAGTCGCTGAAGTTAAAAAAATTCCTCCTGCAGCCCTCGCTGAAGCCTTAGAAGATCCAGATGTTAAAGAACAGGGTGCAGAATTTGTATCCCAAACTGTTCAGGAGTCAGTGGAAGGAATTAGACAAAACTTCGACAGCACATTAAGCACAGTCAAAGAACAACTAAAGCCAGCTTCTCCGGATACACGCAGCAATTATCAGCGCATGAAAGATATTTTGAAAAACGATGACGATCCCTGGTATATGAAAATCGGAAAAAACGCTCTTGCCCGCGTCGTCGCTTGGAGCCTGCCGGTTGCAAGTTACATCAGCGCCGCAGTCGCCTCCCGCATCTCATCGAAAGATTCATCTGAAGATTTAAAAGGGTACCGCTCCAACTTTCAAGAAATTTATAGCAATCTCGTATCAAGACTTTCACCAAAAGCGGAAGCAACCCAAGCATGATGTCTACCAACAGTTCTAAGTACAATAACAGCAAACTATTTTTCCAACAGCTCAGTAAAACTATTCTGGTATTTTTTGAACATCAGGAGTTCGCTTATGTAGAACCTCAAGAACTCCAAAAAATATTTTTTGAAAACCTCTCAAAAACCATGCAGATTGCCTTTGATGTAAACTTCTCAATAAAACAGCTGGAAAAATTTACTCAACAGGAAGGATCAAAGCCAGATCTGGAAAAAATTGCTCAATACCTCTCCACTACACTTGAAAATGAAAACACCTATTCCATACTAAATTACTATCTCTACGAATTTATTCAAGCTTACCTCTCAGTAGCCAAAAAAGATCAACTTGAAAACATTGAAAGCATCATGAAAGACCAAGGACTTGAGGAGCAATCAATTAATCAAGTACAAACAAACTACCAAAATGTCAGCGGGCAACTAGCAACAATCTAGATAATTCACAGAATGCCACTCCCCAATCTTAAAAAAATCTTCGGCCATTCCGAAACCCGTCCCGATCTTGACCTTGCAAAACGTCTGGAAAAACTACTTCGCGACATCGAGAAACCCCGCGTCATCAATCCATCGAAATTCTGGTACGCAAAAGAAGTACAAAAAGCTACCTCTCCGCTGCTCATCACCATTCCCTTTGAAAAACCAGGTGAATTCGCTATTGTCTGGGCACAAAACCGTGTTTCCTATGGCCTCATGCTTTTTGCTCAGAGCAAATGGCCAAACATCGACTACGACCTCTGGGCATATACCAGAGAAAAATACCGTGGACATAATATTGCCAAACTTACGCTTGCTGAAGGCATCCGTCAACTCGCTACCGAAGGAAAAGAAGCAATACTCACCGCTGAAATCCTCATCGAAAATCCCCGAACTCGAAGCGGAGCCGTTCGCTGGCTGAGCGTCCTTGGTTTCATTGCCTCAGAGAGTGATTCCGAATACAAGCGTCTCTACATGGCTGCCTATACAAAGCAGGTTTTACAAAACGCTCTGCTTACGCTTCCATCAGAATACCGTAATCCTTCAAAAAAAATGCCACCATTGCCACCCGACATTCTCGCAAAGTTCACGAGTCATCTTGCAAATAGTTTCGAACAAGGTGGACAACAGCTCATCGAACAGCGAAGGACAATTTAAACCCAGCCATTCCGTAATGAAACCTTCTCAATCAAAGCCAAGGCGCATTGAAGAAATCGATATCTTAAGAATTGGTGCCGCATTTGGAGTGATTCTCTTCCACTGGTGGCAGATAATCTGGGGTGACCTCTCCGCATTCCCTAGCTCAACTACTGAGTTTTTAAGCAAAACCCTTAGTCTCCCAACTGGCCCGTTTTATGCACTAAGCATACTAGGAGATAACGCCGTACCACTTTTCCTGGTCATCTCGGTTTATTGTCTCAGCAAGAAAAAACGGACCAACCGTACCTGGATCATTCCAAGACTAACAAAGGTTTTAAAACCATACTGGATCTCAGTTCTTATGTCCCTACCAATTCTCCTTCTTCTTTTCTGGATCAACCCCACATTGATGGAATATGCTGGAGTCAAAACACCCTCCATCCGTAATACAATATCTGGATTGTTTCTGTTACAAAACACAACCAAGGAAACGATTCTTACCCCATATCCCGCATTATGGTTCATACCCATCATCATTCATCTCTATCTCCTCTTTCCAATACTTACCTGGTTGCAGAAACGCATTACTTCAATGCAATTTCTCCTGATAACTGGATTCACTCAACTGCTACAAAATCTCTGGATACTATTTCTAGTCGAAAAAAACCAAGAACTCCCGCTTTGGCTTCGCTTTTCAGGTCTCTCCTATATCTTCTTATTTGCAACAGCCATGAGGCTGGCGGACTCCAAATTTCCAAAGTGGTGGATAGGCCTGATTATTTGGATGTTTGGACTGATGCTCAGATTCGACAGCAATCGGCTAATCATTTTCTCAGAAGCAATGATTGGAATAGGGTTATTTTCAATGGGTTATGAACTGGCAAGAACAATTACAGCAAAACACAGAAGGTTTTCAATATCACTCTCAACGCTTGGAAAAGATTATAGCTACCTAATTTATCTCTGGCACCAACCAATACTATTACTCATTGCAATTACTGTCACCCCCAGCCTTACAAAAAACACTCTTACTCTCTTTCCCTTTATCATTATTCCACTGGTAGTGTTCCTATTAATTAACACAACTCGGCCAGTCTTGAATAAAAAAGAAGACTAATACACTTTTGTATGAGGGTGATGAAGTTTATAGTGATTCTTCATCATGCACTGATTCATGACCACCTGAAGTCCGGCTTTCCTCGCTTTCCTTGCCGCTGCCTCATGAACGATTCCTTCCTGCATCCAGATAGTTTTAGCACCAATTTGAATCGCCTGATCAACAATCTCTGGCACAAACTCAGGTTTTCGAAATATCTGTACCACATCAACCCGCTCAGGAACAAAGAGCAAATCCGAATAGCTCTTTTCTCCCAATATTTCCTTCACATTTGGATTCACGGGAATAATCCGATACCCCTGCTCCTGCAAATACTTTGCAACCTTGTAGCTGTATCGCTCCGGGTCATTGGAAAGCCCCACGACCGCAACGGTTTGGGACCCAAGCAACACACCACGAACACTCTCATCCACACTAACCTTGCTCCGCTGTCGTTTTTATATCAATAAACACGTCATCTCGCCCGCAAGTATTACACTCTACTTGAGCAGAACCATCGGGCGTGCTGGTATCAATAATCGTTCCTCTAGTACCGAGACATTGAGTGTGCTGAAGAACAAAGACAGCCGCCCCAGCCTCATAGCGCTTCCTGCCAATTAAAATTCCTGGCTCCCGCTCTCGATTACCTCCCATAGACAAACACATTCTACCAGAGAAGCTATACCCAACCCTGAAGAATAACCAATCCCATACCCAAAAGAAGAATCCCGGCAATTAAATGGAGTGTCCGTAACTGCTTCTGGCGCATAGCCTCAGCTTTCTTTGGGTCAAATCCACGATACACAAGATAGGAAATAAGAATCATCGGGGAAACGAAAATGAGATTATACAAAATCAAATATAAAATCCCTTGCGCTTGTAAAGATTGCTTTGCAAGCATCCCTAGTATGACAATATACGGACCGCTTGTACACGGAAGAAGAAACAGACTCACCAGAAATCCAATCCCAAATGCTCCGACCGGGCTACTCACCGATTGCAAAAGGCCTTTCAATCTCGGCCTCCAAGATAGAGGCACTTCCATGAGAAATCCTTTCCCGTACCAGAAATAGTCCTTTAAATTGAAAAGTCCCAAAAGAACTGCCAGCCACCCGACAATCCGGAACAGCACCGCTCCGAAACCTCCGACACTCAGCGCGCTGTATAAACCCAACCCCATGAGAAAATACGAGAGAAAAACCGAGGAGGAAAACGCAAGTCCGGCTCTAAGAGCCTTTCGCGGACTGCCACCCACCAAAATCGTTGTCATAAGAATGATAAGCACCGCAAAGGCACAAGGGTTTATTGCGTCCACCAAACTTCCGGCAACCACTGCTGCAATAGTTAAATCCAACCCTTGCGAACCCTCATCATCAAAATGCTCTTCTGCGTTAACTGTGCTCTCTGCAATTCGGTCCTGATCTATTTCAGCCTCACCCGCTTGCTCCCCGCTCTGACCAACAAACGCATCCGCAACCTCTTCTAAGCGATCAATAATCGGCTGGTCACCAACAATCACCGCATCACCAGCGACCAACGTTGGAACACCACGTCCATCTTTGGGAACACCAAGGTCGTCCAACAACCTGTTGTAAAGAAGCGCGTTCTCCCTATTAAAATAGATTTCCCGAACCTCAACGTTGTAGCGATCAATTAGATCATGCTCTTCAAGATACGTTAAAACAGCGGTGCAGTGCGGACACCCTTTTCCATAAAACACATAAATTTTGTTGTCAGAAGCAGCAAAAAGTGGACGGGAAACGACGCCTATAAAATAAATAAGGATGAAAATAAAAAAAACCAGTCTTCTTGCAGACATAGTATTTAAAAGGTAAGAGACTATTCCTATTACATCAACGACAAAAACTCTACGAAATCAAACCTCTCGCTCAATCCGTATCGCCCTCCCCCGAATAAGAGCCAGAGCTACTTTTTTATACACCCCATCAAGCGTCCGGGCAAACGTGGGCTGCGAAATTCCCAACTTCTTGGCAGCCTCCCCCTGATTAAGCCCGTCCACATCATGAAGCTTGAGCGCTTCAACCTCATCTCGCCGAAGCAAAACTTCCTCCAGTACCCGAAGGGGTACTCCCCTGGGTTTATAATAGATAACCTCGGGCTGAAAACGCAAGCGACGTTGAATTCTTGGCCTTGGCATAATCTCCTCAAAAAGCTGTGATACAATCGATTCCGCCGAAACCTCAGCAGATCATGGTAACGCCTGAACTGTCTACGGTTTCGGCTGTGTTTTGGAATCCAAGTCTTTCTCTTCCCGCTCTACCGCGTGCAGTTCCTCCTGAAGCCATTGTTTGTAGTCCGCAAGCTTCAGGACCATTTCCTTACGGCTGGGTAAACGCGAAGCAGAAAGACCATATCGGCAACCAAACCCACTCCCACCAAATCTCCGACCTCCATAACCCGAAAATCCACACAAACCCAAACCTGCACCCGGACCACTTCCCAAGGGTCCTGTTCCGTCATATGCTGGCATAACAACCACCTCCCTTCATAATGAATATATATTCATAATGAGGTTTTGTCAAGAGTCATAAAAGATCTTTTCTTCTGCTACAATACACCTCATGACCAACAGACAGTTCATTCATTTAATTGCCGACTATGGACTTGGCGATCCGGCGTTCGGCGAAGTCATTCAGCGACTAACCGCCCTGCTTCCCAGTGCAACAGTCTTTCCCACCTCAGTACCAGCTTTTGACACCTTAGCCACTGGGTTTTGGATCTACCAATATGCACTGGGAGACCACCCTAAAGGCATGTTCATCTACTCAAACACCGCTCCTCGAAAAGACAAAAAACAGGCTCGAAAAGATAACGAGGGAGAAGGTTTTCTCTATGCCAAGCTTGAAAATGGTATAGAAATCATGGCCGTAAACTCCGGATACTGCTTTTCCTTTATTAAGCCATACATAAAAGAACTTAAAACAGTAAACGTTGCGAACAAGGGATCACAATTTCGCTCCCGTGACTTTTATCCCAAAGGAGTGGCTAATCATGTAAACGGAAAAATGGTCCTTGGCACTAATATCAATCCCAATCGTATTCCAGCTATTCCTGAATACCAAATTGTATGGATCGATGGCTATGGCAACATAAAAACCACAATCCGAGCCAGCACCACCAAACTCGAACCAGGAACAAAAATTAAAATCCAGATTAATAAAGTAACCAGAACTGCATTAGTTGTCGGAGGCATCTTCTCAGTCGCAGAAGGTGAACTCTCATTTTCTCCCGGATCATCCGGCCACGAAGATCGGTTTATGGAACTCATCCTCCGCGGTGGCTCAGCCGCTCAACTTTTTGATAAACCAAAAATTGGAACTCCAATCAAGCTGGGAGAAATTGCGTAGTAAAAGTGAGTTTTGTATAATCTCGAAGTCTGTCAGGGTATAATTAAGCAACTGATCCCCGGTAGCTCAATGGTAGAGCAGGAAGCTGTTAACTTCAAGGTTGTAGGTTCGAATCCTACCCGGGGAGCCAATTTTGTCTTAATCTAATTTCGATCAATTTTCTCCATTAAAACTCTCCAAGTGTTCTGAGAAAAACACCTCAGGGGTATTTAATAAAATTCAATTCATATCTATTCATATTGCATTGCTGTACAATCACCAAATCGTGGCAAAAACAAGCACGTATCTAAACTTCAACAGAAACACAGAGGAAGCTTTTAACTTTTACAAATCCGTCTTTGGTGGTGAATTTATTGGTGACATTAATCGTATGGGTGAAGTACCGGCTCAAGATGGACAACCACCGCTAGCAGAAGCAGATAAGAACTTAGTCATGCATGTTGCGCTTCCTATTCTCGGCGGACACATGTTAATGGGAACAGATGCTCCTGAATCATTGGGCATGAAATTAACTTTTGGTAACAATATGTATATAAATCTTGAGCCAGATACTCGAGAAGAAACAGACAGGCTATTCAAAGCTCTTTCAAAGGGCGGAAAAGTAGAGATGAAGCTTCAAGAGATGTTCTGGGGCGACTATTTTGGTTCATGCACCGACAGGTTCGGTGTCCAGTGGATGTTTAACTGCAGTAACAAAGAATAATATGGAGAAAATTACAGTAGAAACTATCGTTAATGCTTCTGTAAGAAAAGTTTGGGAATGCTGGAATAAACCAGAGCATATTACAGGTTGGGCATTTGCCTCTGATGAGTGGGAAGCCCCTTTTGCGGAGAATGACTTAAAAGTTGGAGGGAAATTTAAAACGACAATGTCTGCCAAAGACAAAAGTGCGGGTTTTGATTTTACCGGAACATACACTGCGGTAAAGGAAAAACAGCTAATTGAATATGACATAGACGATGGCCGTCATGTACGGGTTAAGTTTGAGGCAACACCTCAAGGTGTAAAGGTATCCGAAACATTTGACCCGGAAACTGAAAATTCTTTAGAAAAACAACGCTCCGGCTGGGAAGCAATTCTGAACAATTTTAAGCAATATGTAGAAAAAAACTAACATGCAAAAAATCGTCCCCCACCTTTGGTTTGACAAAGATGCAAAAAAAGCGTCTGAGTTTTATGTATCAGTATTCCCAAGCGCCAAATTAATAGACACATCAACACTGCACGACACGCCCTCAGGCGATGCAGATATTGTTTCATTTGAAATATTGGGATTCAAATTTATGTCCATCTCAGCAGGTCCACTCTTCAAACCCAACCCTTCAATTTCCTTCATGATCAACTTCGACCCATCAACGTTGGACGATGCAAGAGAAAAGTTGGATGAAACATGGGAAAAGCTTATCAAAGACGGAAAAGCACTCATGCCTCTTGATAAGTATCCATTTAGCAAAAGATACGGTTGGGTTGAAGACAAATATGGATTTTCCTGGCAACTGATTCTCACAGACCCAGAAGGTGAAGACAGACCACTTGTTATGCCAAGTCTATTATTTGTAAATGACAAATGCGGAAATGCCGAAGCAGCAAGAGAGTTCTATCTCTCAGTCTTTGCAGGCTCCCCTTCTGGAGGTAAACACACGAAAGAAGGAACACTAGTGCACTACGGAAAAAATCAAAAACCCAATAGAGAAGGTACGGTCATGTTCTCAGACTTCAAGTTAGCAGGCACCTGGCTTGTCGCCATGGATTCAGGACTTCGTCACGACTTTGATTTCAATGAAGCGGTTTCAATGATGGTGTACTGCAAAAACCAAAAAGAAATAGACTACTATTGGGAAAAATTATCTGCAGATCCAAAGTCAGAGCAATGTGGCTGGTTAAAGGACAAGTTTGGGGTATCTTGGCAAATAATCCCAACCCAACTTGATGAAATGATGAGTCATGGGACTGAGGATCAAAAAGCACGAGTCACAAAAGCGTTGTTGAAGATGAAGAGGCTAAACATCTCTGAGTTTGAGAAAGCATACGATGGCGAACGGAAGTAAAACCGTTGATGAACACATCGCTGGGTTTCCAAAGGAAGTTAGAAAGAAGCTGGAAAGGCTTCGAAATTTGATTAAGCAAACTGCTCCAAACGCAGATGAGGTAATAAACTATGGCATACCGACATATAAACTGAATGGTAACTTGGTTCACTTTGCAGCTTTCAAAAAACATATAGGATTTTATCCAACTCCCTCAGGAATTGCAGCTTTCAAAGATGAGCTTATGGAATACAAGCAAGCTAAGGGTTCTGTGCAATTTCCATTGGACAAACCAATACCTTATGAGTTAATAAAAAAGATTGTTATATTTAGGCTGAAAGAGAATTTAGCTAAAGGTTAAAAAGAGGTCTCTGGTTAAATAGCATTAAACTGTTTTGGTGAGTATAGTAGTCTGCTATATAGTTTATTATTCCGAGCCAAGTATAGGCACTATCGGAAGGTAGTGTTTTTGTTTGTTGTATGATGAGGACGTGAACGATAGTAGAATCAATCTCGATACAATTACGGGTCGTGTAAACGCAAAGGCACTTGAGTTGTTAAAGAAACATCCAGGAGGTCTTCGTTGGTCAGAGTTGCTTTCAAAAATTAAGGAATCTAATCCCAGCTTTCACCCAAAAACGGTCAACGGATGCGTCTGGAAACTTGTCGAAAAATTTCCTGACAAAGTGTACAAACAGAAAAAAGGGCTGTTCCGTTTACGCAAATATAAAACCCTGCCTCACCGGCAGGCAGGCCAAAACAAAAAAAGAAACTGAAGCCAAAAGAACGGTAAAATAAATCCATGAACAAAGAGGAAATCATCAAATTTGTTAATGAGAAACTTATTGGACAAGGAAACCTAGCTACGATAGATGATTTGTTTTCGACCGAATATGTTGCCCATGCAGGAGACAAGGATTACAGAGGACATAAATTTATAAAGCGATGGGCTAATCAACTTCGCTCCGCGATTCCTGACATCAAGGTCCTAAAAGCTGAGTTTCTAGCCCAAGAAGGTCAAACTATCACTTGGCAACGAACATTAAGCGGTACACACAAAGCAACCATGATGGGTATTCCCCCAAGTAAGAAAAAGATAACATGGAGAGACATGGTAGTTACTCGTTTTAAAGGTGAAAAGATTGTTGAGGAATGGGTAGTTTCGGAATTAGCAGGCCAGTTGGTCTTAAGCTTATCTGTTAAAAATAAGTAATATACTCAAGAATGACTAATCTTTCGGTAAAGCATCGAATTCTTTTTGCTTTTTCTCAAACCACTTCTTGTGTTCTCCGGGCTTTTTCATCCTCATTGCATCCATTTTCTTGATATGTGCTTTGTCGCCCCTCTTAAACATCTCCATTGCATGTCTTTTGCTCAATTCTCCCATCTCCTCAAAAGTTTCGGCCTGAAATTCCATATCACAAGCTCCACCGAGCTGTTTACACGTCATTATCTTCATAATCAATCACCTCCTATACGACTCGTAGTAGTGTAGCAGAAATTACTAATGTTAAATAATTTGTATAACGTGATGGGTGAGAAGTTAAATTCTTGTTAAGAATATCATATTTCCAAAAACATATTTTCTCGTCTCCATTCACCCACTACGGGGATTTTCACCTCTATTTTTTCGTCGGCGATCAATATCGGTTAACAGTTTTTTACGCAGTCGCAAAGAACGAGGTGTAATTTCCAACAACTCATCACCCTCTAAAAATTCGAGTGACTGTTCTAAGCTATAATGGAGAGCCGGTGTAAGTTGAATAATCCCATCAGAAGATTTGCTTCGCATATTCGTGAGTTTCTTCCCTCTGCAAATATTGACTTCCATATCTCCCTCCTTTGCATTTTGCCCAACAATCATACCTTCGTAAACTTTGGTCCCAGGATCAACAAAAGTGATTCCCCTCGCTTGAGCAGCATGAATCCCATAAGCAACGGCATCGCCAGCTTGAGAGGCTAAAAGAACACCTCGGCGAAAACGAGGAAGTGGTTGACCAATCTTTTCCCAACCGATCACTTGGGTGTTGTAAACAATTGTGCCTTTAGTGAGAGTAAGCAGCTGGCTTCGCAGTCCAAGGGCAGCTCTTGAAGGCATGTGGTAAATAAATTCAATCTCGGTATCAGAAATCGTATCCATTGTAACCAGAGTTCCGTAACGTCTCCCAAATTCCTGACTGATAATTCCTTGATATTCCTGAGGAACAACCACAAATACTTCTTCGACAGGCTCATTTTTCACTCCATCAACAGTTTTAATAACAACCTCCGGTTTGCTGACCTCCATTTCATACCCTTCCCGGCGCATGTTTTCCAGAAGGATAGAAAGATGGAGCTCTCCCCGACCGGAAATTTTATATTGTCCATTACCTTTTTCTACCTGCAAACTCAAGTTACTCTCAAGTTCTCTGTCTAGCCGTTCCTCAATTTGGCGAATCGTAGTGTATATTCCCTCCCTACCAGCAAACGGAGACGAATTCGCCGCCATGTGAATATGAAGTGTCGGTTCACTGATAATGATATCCGGAAGACTTGAACTATCCGTCGGATCAGACAATGTATCGCCGATATGAGCCTCGCTGACTCCAGCTATGGCAACCACTTCCCCTACCATTGCTTTAGGGATTGAATGCCTTTTCAAACCTTGCCACTCAAACAGAGACTCAACGGTATAGTTCTTCTGTGGTTTCCGGGTAAGAATAAGCTTATCCCCAACCGCGATTGAACCGCTGAAAATTTTGCCTATACTCATTCTTCCCAAATGGTCGTCATAGTCCAAGCTTGCAACGCTAAGCTTAAACGAATCTCCTGCGACTTCCTGCTTCGGTGCTGGGATAAATTCCAAAATGAGATCAAGTAACGGCCGTACATCACCGATCGAACTAATATCATTAGGTAGTTTGGTAAAAACTTTTCCCTCTCGAGCAACAGCGAACAGTTTTGGAAACTGCAGTTGGTCCTCACGGACAGCTAACTCCAAAAATAAATCATCAATTCTCCTCTCTGTAAGAACCAAATCCGCATTTTTCTTATCAATCTTATTGATAACCACAATAATTTTTAACTTGAGCTCTAAAGCCTTTTTGAGAACAAAACGTGTTTGCGGCATCGGTCCTTCTTGAGCATCAATAATCAGCAATGCTCCATCCGCCATCCCCAAAGTACGTTCTACCTCTCCCGAGAAATCAGAATGTCCTGGAGTATCAATGATATTTATTTTCGTATCTCGGTAAGCTATAGAACAATTTTTTGCCAGGATAGTGATGCCCCGTTCTCGTTCCAAATCATTGGTATCAAGGATCTGCTGTAGGTTCATTTCTTTCTCATTATCACGAAAAACATTCGTCTGCTTCAGCAATGCATCAATCAGTGTAGTCTTCCCATGATCAACATGGGCAATAACTGCAATGTTGCGAATATGTTTCATACGTCCTTCATTAAAAAAAGCCTGTCACCAGGCTGTATAGCGAACAACATATTGTAACAAATAATTTTACCTTTGCCTATTTACTCGATTTCGAACGCTCTGCAAAGCCTCTACTGCTAAACTAGTTCAACAGTAGATGTTAAATTTAAACTATGTACTTTTATGTAAATCCTAAAAACCGCGGGGGGGGTATAGCAATAAAATGAAATCTCTCCTCCGAATGCCATAGTGCAAAGCGAGACGTTGCTTAAGAGCTTTTCGTTCGCATCTTCTCTACCTGCATCATCGCCATGCCTTGAAATACGTCAAGTACAACAGCAAGAACCAGCGCAACAAACCAGGAACTTATCCCAAACCCTAGTTGCTCAGCAAATCGAGCAACTCCCCACACTCCAATAAAGTTGAGCACAAAGTACACTCCCATCCACTCCTGAGGAGAAAACATGCTCCCTCGCTTCTTCTCTTGCTCATGAACAAACGGAATGGCAAACACATCAAGCAGAGCCAGTGTTCCCATCGCATGAATTAGCGCCCAACCAACAGAAATATGACCCGTACCTAAAACAACATGTTGCGGAAATAGTGAATTGGCCAACAACACTACCAAACTATTAACTGTAAAGAGAACAAAATAGGTAATAACCAACGTCATCCCTGTATTTTGACTTTCTTCTTTTTTACTTGCCATATAGCTCCTTTTTTTAATAATTAATTAACTACAGTGTAACAAATATTTCAATTTCTCCAAACACGACGTCTAATTACCAGGATGTGGATCTTTAAAATACTTATCGGTAGTCTTCATAAGCCGCACAACCTTCTTCTCATCAATCTCACTCACAGAAAAAAACTTCAAATGCCGCATAAATTTACCCTTCCCTTCTAATTCCTTTCGATACTTCTCCGGCAAGCCAAATACAGAAAACCCTAGATTTACATGATCTTTCAAACCCACAATATAAAATCGCCCCGTATACCACGGCACTCCAAACTTCATCTCCTCATTGATATCCGGAAACGTCTTAAAAATAAGCTTCCGCAACTTCTCACAAATTTCTTTTCGTACCGAGGGCTGCTTGGAAAGATATTGACCAACTCCCTTATCCATAGCTGAGTTAAATTCTATCATTAAGAGAACCTAAATTTTGTATAATTAGCACAAAACAAACTTAGAAAGAAGGTGATTACATGGATGTCAACCAACTTCCAAAGCAAAACCTCGACGCACCTGAAACTGACTGTTGTCCAAAGTTTGACCCAGCACCTTGGGATGAGCAAGAGTTCACCTTCAAAGACAAACTTTTTGCCAAAGGAACCACTTTCAACTTCATGCATATTCCACTCACCATGGGTAGCATGATGAAAAAGACCTGGAAAATGATCGAAGATACCCAGGCCAACTCCAAAGATGAGTGGTTACTCCTCTCCTATGATCCATCACCCTGGAAAGGTGAGCACTACTTTGCCGTAACCAAAGATGTTCCAGGACTTGAGATGATCAAACTCTCAGGAACCTATCTCACTAAAGTCTTTGAAGGTGACTTTAAGGAGGTAAAAAACTGGGTTAATCAAAGCCTAGACTACGTAAAAGCCAAAGGTAAAGAGCTAAAGAAGCTCTACTTTTACTACACCACCTGCCCCAAGTGCGCCAAGCATTACGGTAAAAACTACGTCGTCGCCTTTGCTCAAGTCTAAAGACTAGAGTCACTAATATCAGAGGAAAATAATGGAAAAGGGTCAAAAAACTCACAGACTTCCCAGTCGTTCCTTGATACTCACATTATCCATAGTTGTGGGATTATTTCTCCTCTTCATTTTTGGAATTGTCTTTTCTCCAATAGAAATCTTCAAAGGGAGAGTTTCATTCTTTAACATTCTACTCTCACTACTACTCTCAAGTCTCTTCCTCCTCTTTCTCACCCGCAAACAAAACCTAGAAAAAAAACTAAAAAAACTTCTTTACCTTACCGGAGGATCGATAGTCGGAATGTTCGTAAGCATCATCCTCCACAATCTTCTATATGCACTAGGAATTCTAATCTTCGGACAACATTTCTGGGATCAAATTGGAATTAGTGACGAGCCTATCTTCTTCATCTTGGGAGTACTTGTCTTTCCACTCATATTTCTAGTCGGAAGCATCGGAAGCATCACGATGCTTGCAAGAACAAGGTGGCAACAAAAAAGTTGATCAACTACTCATACCGTATCGCCTCAATCGGTGGAAGATTTGCAGCACGCCTGGCTGGAAATACCCCAAAAAAGATCCCGATGCCGGATGAAACAACCAAGGATAGAATCACAGCCGTTAAATTGACCGACGCTGGAAAAGCAGTTTGCACAAATGCAACAATTCCAATTGCCGTCAACAGTCCCAGTAATCCACCAAAAACTGAAAGAATAACGGCCTCTGTCATAAACTGATAAAGGATATCTTCTCGCGTCGCTCCAATCGCCCGTCGAATCCCTATCTCCTTCGTCCGTTCCGTAACTGTTGCATACATAATATTCATAATCCCAATCCCACCCACCAAAAGCGAGATCGATCCAATCGCAACCAGAACTGCATTAATCACACTGAAAATATCATCTACAATTCGCAGCATTTCACTCTGCTCCACAACTGAAAAATCATCTTCGTCGTATCGTTTAAGAAGTTCTTTCTCTACTGCGATCTTCACCTGCTCTACATCCTCTTCCTCCCGAACGCCTAAATATAAAGAAAAAAAGGATTCGTCAGGATTTAGCGTTCCGAATGTAGTTTTATAAGGAAGAATGACATAATTATCCATTTCTTGATCTCCTTTCTTCTTCAGTACCCCAATCACATTGTAGGAATAATTTGTGACCTCGATTTTATTTCCTACTGCCCTTTCAGGTTCACCAAACAAATTCTCTGCAATAACATAACCCAAAACCACATTTTTTGACCGTCTTCTGATATCTGATTTTGTCCACAATCTTCCTTCCTCAACCTCCATATTTAACAGTTTAAAGATCTCCTCGTCCGTTCCGATGACATATCCAATCTCCTTCTCTTTTTCAGCCCGAACAATCGATGTTTTGTAGAACATCGGTGAGATATACTCAATTTTTGATACTGTTTTCTAAATTACTCACATCTTTCTCATCAAATTCAATCCCTCCAAAAAAACCAGCAAACATCCCTTGCAGTCCACCATCTTCAGAAAAGGTACTTCCGGGAAACACCGCAATCAGATTCGATCCCAGACCTTCAAACTGATCCTCAATATAATTACGAAGGCCAATACCCAGGGCAATGATCATCACTACCGAAAGAACACCAATCATGATGCCCAATGATGTGAGGATCGTCCTAACTTTATTCCTCTTAAAGTTCGTAAATGCGGTAGCAAGTTGATGATACAATCCGCTTCGAATCACCATAGATATTTTTTCGTCAGTTTCCCATCCTTCATATAAATATGTCGCTGAGTTCGTTTAGAAACCTGTCGATCATGCGTCACCACAATTACCGTCACGTCATAATCCGTATTGAGCATTTCAAGAATGTCCAGTATCTCTTCCCCAGTTCTACTATCTACATTCCCAGTCGGCTCATCAGCCAAAACGATTTTAGGATTCATGATGAGTGCCCGTACAATCGCCGCCCGCTGTTGTTGACCTCCAGATATCTTATTGGGAAAAAAGTTTCTTCTATCCCATATGCCGAATTTTCGCAGAAGCTCCTCAGCGCGCTTATTGGGATCAAACGATAATTTGACTTTAGAATACCGCATGGGCAACAACACATTCTCAAGCACCGTGAATTTATTAATCAGATTAAACTGCTGAAACACAAAACCCACATATTCATTACGAAGCTTTGATTGCTCGATGTCATTCAAACCAGAAGCATCTTTCTCATCGATAAACACGTTTCCTGAGCTTGGTGTTTCCATGAGACCAATCAAGTACATAAGCGTCGACTTTCCACACCCAGACGATCCTAATATGCTCACAAATTCCTTAGGCAGTATTTCCAAACTCACTTCCTCGACAGCCCGCACTTCCTCTTCACCAAGGTAGTACGTCTTACACACGTTGAGTAGTTGAATGATCGGTTTCTTTGTTTTCATGATGAATTTGTGAGTAGCTACATCCTACCAAGAAGCTCCAAATCACCTATATCTAAAAACCCAAGCTATTAGTCAGATGGTAGCTGATTTTGAATGAACGAATGTATTTCTTTCCACTGCCCCTCACCTGCTTTTGGTAATAGAATAGCTTGTCCATCATAAGAACGTGATGCTACTAATACATTCTCTTCGGTAAGTTGAATACGAACAAGTGAGAACGAAGTTACATCCCCAATCACATCAACCAAGAGTTGAGCAATTCGTTGATCTATATCAGTTTGAACCATCTTGACAAGTTGCTTAAAAAACTTGGGAAGATCATCCAAAGCGCCAAGTGTAAGCAGCTTCTCTTTAATTCCAACTAGAAGTGCAAATTGTCGTTGGCTGCGGGAAAAATCTCCACCATGCTGTGTTGAATGCCGAGAACGGACAAACTTGAGTGCGGACGCTCCATCCATGCTTGTTTCACCGGCATCATAATGAATATGCTCATATCGACAGGGAAACATCTTCTCCCCTTCAAACCCGGACATAGTGTTGGTTATTTCTTGTATCTCTTCAGCCGTCATTCCACACGTCTCAAGCTCCCGCCCGCGAACCGGATACCAATAATCATCAAAAGTCACAGGAACATCAACTTCAACACCACCCAAAGTATTAATAGCTGCTTCCATTCCATCAAAACTCACCGAAACAAAATACTGAATTGGCATCCCAATGACAGTACTAACTGCATCTTTTGCCAGCTCTCCTCCGCCGAGTGCCAGTGCATGGTTGAGTTTCTTGTTCACTTTTGAACCATTTTCCTGAGGTAATGTGATCCAAAGATCCCGAGGTATTGAGATCAAAGCTGCCTTTTTGAGCTGCGGATCAACATGGACCACAATCATCGTATCAGCCAATGCTCCACCAGAATGTCCAGCTCCTCCATGTCCGAGAAGCAAAACGTTATAGGTGGTTGGAACCTCGGGTGTTGGAATTGGAGACAAGTCAAATTCTGAATTTCGCTGTACAACTTCCTCTTTGTCATAACCATTCTCGCCAACTTGGATACGAGAAAAATACAAGTAGCTTAAAGCTGTAGAAAGAAGATAGACAGCAATAATTCCAATTAGAGGAACAATTGCTTGTCTACTACTAAAAAAACGTTCACGAATCGACATGGTCCTTAAGATATATAGTACTTTACAGCAAGAAAAAGAGGTAGAGAGAACTGGTCAAATGTATATAGGCTCTCTCTAAATCCAAAATAACTGAGAGATTTACCGAAAAAGAAGGTTGACAATCAAGACCCATAAGTCTACACTACTCGCGCTGCCCTTCAAACACTTTCGCCAAATCAGAAATCATGCAAGAACCGCAACCAACACCACAACCTCAACCACAATTTCCCAGCCAGCAACGCGTTCCAGGAAAACGAATCCATGCTGAACAAAGGCCAGGAAGAGGTCCTTCAAAAAAAATCTTCCTTATACTTGCACTTATCGTAATTATCATTGTTGCTGGAGTGCTTTTCTTTCTTTCACGTTCTTCTGAAGAAAATACCACTCCAGAGGAAACAGAGTTCGAGACAGTAAACTTTGAACAACAAGAAACCTCCTCACCAACTCCTACACCAGAGCCTATCCAGAGAAGTGAAATTAAAATCGAAGTATTGAACGGCACGGGTATTGCAAAACAAGCCGCATTTTTACAAGAGAAACTTGAAGAGCTAGGCTACGAACAAATCGAAACCGGGAACGCAGACGACCAACAACAGGAAGAAACAACTATCACAGTAAGTCCCAATATTCCCAACCAAGTAAGACAGGAAATATTTGATGAACTGGAAACCATTTACAAGAGAGTAAACACCTCTACCAAATCACTAACTGACGTAGATATTCAAATAATTGTTGGGCTTCGAAAAGAACAAGAACTACCTACACCAACCCCAACATCAAGTGAAAAACCCCAACCAACCCCCACAGATACAGATGCGGAAGAATCACCAACTCCTACACCCACTTCTTCACCAACCCCCACTCCCACGACCTCACCGTAAAGGAGCTGTCCTCAATCATCATCAAGAGAGAACAGACGTTGACAGAGATTTTGACTGAAGTATAATACTTACCGACCGGTAGGTAAACATGTCAGCAAAACAAATCTCAACCACCAAACAAAAGATTCTCAAAGAAACAGGCAAACTATTCGCCCAGCGCGGTTACTTTGGAATCTCAATGCAAGATATCGCCAATGAAGTCGGCATCACCAAAGCTGCACTTTACTACCATTTCAATAGCAAGAGCCAGCTGGCAGAGACACTATTAACCGACTCTGTGAATGAGTTGAAATCCGAACTCAAAATCGCTGTTGAGAGAAGTAAAAATTCGACAGACATCTTCTTCAACATGATCAAGACTTTTTTGGACTATAAAATGAAACATCCAGAAATCACCCTCCTCCAAAGCTTGGGTTTAAACAGCGACAAAAGCCTCCCGATTGTCCGCTTCGCAATTTCTTTAAGAATCGAGTTGATGAAATTTCTTGAGGGGTTAATAATTGAGATAGGATCAATAAGAAAAATGACGTCTCGAGCAATCTCTGTTCTGATGATGTCGCTAATGGGTTTTGTTCTCTCCCCGATTCAAAACACTCCAAGAAACACCAAACAACTCGCCAAAGATTTCACAATGCTAATCGTTTCAAATCCAGCTACTTCAGAAAATAAGAAAAAATCTTCATAATAGAAATCACCACAAACAATAATGACTAATCATCCACAAGCTCCAACTGGAGAATCGCTCTCGGTAATGTCCCCTAAACAAAGACGGGCTTCTCTTCCAACGCCTTCAACAATTCTTACTGCGCTTATTATTGTATTCCTTGTCTACGCCTTCATTTCTGGAATGACAATGCAGTTATACGCAAGTATCTTATTTCTTTTATATAGTGTCATCGGAGAAATGTGGATTGCAGTTGTCTGTATAGGATTGTTTCAAGTGTTACTCATGATCCCTCTTCGAGTAATCAATTTAAAAATATCTCAAAATATAACCGAATTTAAAGATAAAACAGAACAACTCATAGGCCAAGACAAACAGGCATTTCACATCAAGCAGAACATCAGAAAAGGAAATCGCCCACTCCTTTTCTACACAGTCGACTTCTTTATCCAACTCACATCATATGTATCAATCGGAAGATTATTTCTCACCGACTTTTACACCTTTCAGCTCAATCCAAAACTACTCTACTCATTCATTCCCTATCCGAATTACCCGATCAAAGGTATCTTCTTCAAAATACCATATCCAAATGTCACCCAAACAAATGACCTAGGAATGAACAATGTGGTAATTGCTTGGGTGGTGCTGATTATTTTACAGTTATCTTACTATGCATTCCGCTCAATGTATCATAGATTCCGAGTTCAAAATAAACCGGAGATACTAGAAAAGAAAGCCACCCGACAAGTCCTCAAATATGCAAGTGGGTACTTGGTTGTCTTCATGCTCCTCGCCTGGATCTTAATGAGAAACTTTCCGACGAGCTGGCAAATCGGTATTTTTTCAGGAGACATCAGCATTCCAAACAGAACTTTTAACGCAATTACAGCTATCGTCACATTTGCAACACTTGTCTGGTTCGGAGCCAACAAAATTGAGAGAAAAACAAAACTTGCAGAGTCAAAAAACATAAGTGAAACAATTATTAAAAAGACACAAAAAGAAATGTTTAGAGAAACAATCAGAAGCGCAATCTTCGTTGGACTCGGGGCATACTTCATCACCAACCACATTCCGTCAGCATTTGAGCTTTCAATATTTACATTCGAACTGATCGCCATCCTTTCTCCCTTCACACTCGATAAGATGATCGTAAAAACAATCTAGATTCGCTTCCCACATTAAAGATCAAGCTGTAAAATAAACCAGAAGTAACGCTCAAATGGCAAAAATCGACAGCCTAAGTAAAACATCACAGAGAAGACAACTCCTTCGACTCCTCCAAGGAAAAGGTGCACACATGACATTCGAAGAAGCGGTAAAATATTTCCCCACCGAAGACATAAACCTCAAACCTCCAAATATCCCCTACACACCCTGGCGTCTTCTCGAACACCTTCGCATCACACAGGGGGATATCCTTGATTACATCAAAAATCCTAACTATAAATACCTAAAATGGCCACAGGAGTATTGGCCACTCAAAAAAAACCTCCCAAGAACACTGGAAAAAGACTATAGATATATTTCGTAAAGATCGCCAAGAATTGGAGAAACTCATTAAAAATCCCAAAACCAACCCAACCAACATCACTCCTCATACAAGACACACAACGATCTTTAGGCAAATCCTTCTAGTTACAGACCACAATGCATATCACATCGGCGAATTCGCAATCCTCAGGAAAATCATGAACAACTGGTCCAGATAGCATGAAACAGCACATCATTCCAACACTTGTCATCACTCTCATTATCGTTGGATTTTTTTTAAAACTGTTCTATCCTATACCTCAGGTCTATTACACACCCGGATTTGGAAGATCTGACATATGGAGTTTCAATTATCCGCTGAAAGACTTCCTGTCAACATCCATAAAAAACGGACACCTGCCATTCTGGAGTAAAAATATTGGAACGGGTTTCCCGGTCTTTGCAGAAAGTCAAATTGGCACCTTTTACCTTCCAAACCTTTTACTTTTTGGATTCCTTCCTACCTGGCTTGCATTCAATCTAAGCTATGCGCTCTCGTTTATGATTAGTTTCCTGGGTATGTATGCTCTGCTAATCCGCAACCAGCTGGGTCGATTATCAAGTTTGTTAGCCGGATTCGCCTTCAGCTTCAGCGGCTTTTTTATAAGTCATATACACCATACGAACCTTATCCAATCTGCCGCTCTCATGCCTTGGATATTCCTGAGTGCTGAACTGTTATGGCAAAAGCCAACGCGAAAAACATTCATCATGTTCATATTAATTCTCTCGCAGCAGCTCTTCGCTGGCTTCCCTCAATCTACATTCATAACGTTAATCGGTATAGGTTTATATGCAGGAGCAACAAGCTGGTTTCATTCAAAAGAAGCTCCACTTACTAAAGCAGTCATTCTATTACTAGCCATCACAACTGCCGGTCTAGTAGCTGCTCCTCAGTTGATTCCGACTCTCCAACTAACAACAATATCAAATAGACAATTCGGATTTACACTTGGAGAAGTGACAAGATTTCCTTATCCGGTACACAACCTGATCACATTCATTGCTCCCAATTATTTTGGAACCCCTGCCGACGGG
The DNA here is from genome assembly GCA_963704905.1 of Candidatus Chisholmbacteria bacterium. Taxonomy (GTDB): domain Bacteria; phylum Patescibacteriota; class Microgenomatia; order UBA1400; family Chisholmbacteraceae; genus CAVPHZ01. The sequence goes on along the minus strand of CAVPHZ010000001.1, from coordinate 404,222 downwards.
TCGTATCCCCCGTATAACGAAAACTGGGGTATCTACTGGGAGAATACAGCCTATGTTGGAATCATACCAATCCTACTGATCGTCCCCATCTTTGTAAAAATGAAAAAAAAGCCTCTTGAAAAGTCGATGATGGTAGTGATGCTCGCCTCACTTACCCTAGTTCTCGGGAAAAATAGTCCACTGTTCCCACTGTTTCTAACCCCAATATTCAATAGTTTCCGGGTTCCTTCTCGTTTTCTCCTGCTAACGACGTTTTCCATAACTGCCTTAGCTGGAATTAGCCTGAACGAGTTTGAAAAAAGGATAGAAAAAAAATCAAAAAACACAATCATATCGCTCTCTCTACTCTCTCTGATCATCGTCATTTCAATTCTAGATCTGGGAACATTTGGGTACAACTTCCAGCCCACGGTTCCTGTAGCAACTGCACTTACTCCACCAAAAACCGTACAGGTGGTAAAAGAGAGTAGAATCTACCTTGATCCAGAGTTGATAGCACGCTGGAACAAGGAGTTCAGAAAATCTGGCTGGAGCAACATCCAACCGTTTTTAAACTTTAAAAATGGACTGTACGAGAATCTCAATCTTATCTTCAACGTCTCACAAATAAATGTGTATTCTGCAATGGCACCGCTCAGACAATCGTTGTATGCCGATTTACGCAACACAAAACTACTCAATGCGAGCGCAGCCCGCTATATTATCAGATTAACTCCGCTCTCGTTTAGCAATCAGTACTCTCTAAAATCGACAATTGAACCCAATATCCCAAGTGCACCGACCTACTATATCTATGAGAACCTAGAAAACCTAGATCGGGTGCGCTTTGCTCAAGAGTATAAAGTAGCAAAAACAACGGAGGAGTTTATAAATATCATCAATCAACCAGAATTTTCATTCAACACAACAGCTGTGTTGGAAAAAGATATTGGTGAAATACCCAAAGGGCTAACAGAGAAACAGATAGAAATTCGAGAAGACCTTGACCAACGACTCCTCATTCACACATCAACGAATCAGAAAACGCTACTCATCGTCGCCGATTCATTCTACCCAGGATGGCGTGCAACCATAGACGGAATAAAAACCGAGATATTCCCTGCCAATATCAATCAACGGGCTATCATCATTCCCTCAGGATCACATATGATCAAAATGGAGTATGTCCCCAGAACTTTTTATCTTGGATTGCTCATAAGTATCACAACCATTATAGGGTTATTAGTCATCCCGCTTGATCAATTACTAGCTGAAAGTAAAAAGAAGGAATGAAAGGAAAATACCTCACCATTCTTACCTTTGTAGTAGCGTCGCTGATTATTTTCGCCCTGTCTTGGCAAAATAAAATTATTTTCACAGACGAACTGCTATTTGAAGAAGCATCCTATCAGATGCTCAAAACTGGTGATCTTCTGACTCCTCATTTAGGAGAAAAAGTTTGGCTTGAAAAACCTCCACTCTACTTCTGGTTTACCACTACCATATTCAAAATAACCGGAATCTCTCCATTCACGCGCCGAGTTGGAACACTCATAACCGCCATAGGTACAATTATAATTACCTACAAGCTATCGCGTTTATTCTACAAAAAAAGAAACGCCCTTTGGACAGTCATCCTCCTCACAATCACACCACTATTCTTATATTTTACAAAAACCGCAAGCCTCGATATTCCTACAGCTTTTTTTATCACCGCCACCCTCTATGCCTATGAACGTGGTAAGCATGAACGAAACTGGCTTCATTTATCAGGTGTATTTCTTGGACTCGGAATACTCACCCGTTCTTTCCTCAGCCTAACTCCGATAATGATTATCACTATCGACCAGTGTATGAACAAAAAAGAAAGAATAAAAAAAAGAATACTGATTACATCGCTAATGATCGCTGCAATCATGGCAGTTCCCTGGAACGCACTCATGCTCTTGAGGCACCCAAGTGAATATCTACAAAACCACCTCTCATTCAATATCACTAAACATTTATTCGAACAAACACCAGGTCATCAACCAGTCACGTTAGGAAATTTTCTCATAAATATATTTTTAAGATTTAATCCTTTGTCATTCTTGGCAGCACTACCATTACTTTTTAAAAAGAAGGTGGAGAAACCTGAAAGTTTATTCTTAATCTGGATTGCAGTTACACTCATACCTCTATCAATCTCAGCGACCCGCCATGAATGGTATGCAATCCAAGCGCTCCCTCCAATAGCAATACTCTCCGCAGGAGGTCTGGTGCAACTAATAGACATTCTGAAGTCACGGCTCAAACCTCAGGCAATAGATATCAGCTATATCTTCGGCTTGTCATTTCTACTCGCCATTCCTGTTGGGGTGTTCAGCGGAATCTCAAAAGAAGCGACGGTAATTACGATGCTGAACAACTTCCTTGAAAGCACAACTAGAGATACACCACTCAATAATCTGGAATATCAATTCGTTCCTAACACCACACTGTTCAATCCAAGAGAAGGAAAAGTATTAAAACAAGAAGAGTTAAAAGAGATCAAAGAACAAACATACCTCTATATCGACAACAACAAACAATATGAACAAGCAAAAGACAACCTTGAAGGTTGCTGCACTCATGAAGTATTTCTAGAACTTGAAGATAAAAAAATAGTAAACATCAAACCAAAAAATGAATAAACACCACATCCTATTAATTCTTCTCATCACAATCTCATTTGTACTTCGCCTTATTCACTTAAACTACCCTCCAAAATTTTACTTTGATGAAAATTACGATGCATTCACTGCAGAAGCACTGCTAAACAACAATCCGAATATATGGAAGCCAACCATAGAACCGGTTGATCCTCCAAAAGGATATCAGTGGCACCATCCTCCGTTATCTCCTTTACTAATTGCAGCTTCAATCAAACTCTTAGGGAACCAATCCTGGGTCTGGAGAATACCATCAATACTCGCTGGTACATTATCAATATTTGTTGTCTATCTGATAGGAAAAAAAGCATTCTCTAAAACTTCAGGACTCATAGCTGCATCGCTATTGGCATTCGATGGGATAAGTCTTGCTCAATCAAGAATCGCAATGTCGGACTCAATCCTAGTGTTCTTCATACTCGTAATCATGTATGCCAGCATGAGGAAACGCTGGTACATGGCTGCGTGTTGTTTCGGTCTCGCACTTTCGACGAAATGGACTGTACTGGTTGCTCTACCGTTAATTATGCTTCTTTTTACTCAATCGTCAAAAAAACAGAGAAAAAGAAAAGTGTTTACTATGGTACTTCTGACATCACTAGTGTATCTAGTAAGCTACTATTCACTATTTCAGGTAATCCCTAACGTCTTAAACTTTATTAACCTCCAAATTAAAATGGTGGTTCATGCAATCACTTCAAACACTCAGATTCACCCCCTTCACAGCCCGTGGTGGCAATGGCTACTAGGAACAAATCCTGCGCTGTACTTCAGCTCTCAAAGCAAACAGATTTGGCTCACACCAAACATCATGATCTTCTGGATTGGTTTAGTAGCACTATCAATTACACTCATAACGAAAAGTCATTCAATAACACAAATTCAGGCATCAACAAGAAAATTTCTAAACATATTTAGCTTAGGATATCTACTCTTCCTAGTTCCCTGGATTGTTCGAAGTTTACCAATACTCCCGCACCGCTCAACCTACCTTTATTACTACCTTCCATCACTACCTTTCCTTCATCTGATCAGCGGATATTGGATAGCGCATGCTGTGCACAGAAGAAAAACCATCATAAAAACAGCTGCAATCGCCATATTAACAGCATCATTCATTGTTTTTCTAGCAATCTATCCAAAACTTGTTGGACTCTGAAAATTAGTCTAGATAATCTTGAAGTTTCTTACGTCGACTGGGGTGTTTTAATTTCCTCAAGGCTTTCGCTTCTATTTGACGAATCCGCTCACGCGTCACACCAAAACGAGACCCAACCTCCTCAAGCGTCATTGCTCGTTCACCGCTCAACCCAAACCGCATCCGTAAAACCTGAGCTTCTCGAGGAGATAGTGCGGTAAGCACCTCTTCAATGTTATCTTTCAAAAACTGTTTACTCGTCGCATCATATGGACTCACTTGAGTGGTATCTTCTATAAAATCTCCAAGATAGCTATCTTCATCATCACCAATTGGAGTCTCCAGGCTTGTGGTCTTTTGTGATATCTTTAATATCTCTCGAATCTTTTCAGCCGGCAATTCCATCACTTCACCAATCTCTTCAGGAGATGGCTCTCGTCCCAAGTCTTGCATAAGCCTGCGTTGAATCCGGATAAGTTTATTAATCGTCTCAACCATATGAACTGGAATTCGAATCGTCCGAGCTTGATCAGCAATCGCTCGGGTAATAGCTTGTCGGATCCACCAGGTTGCATACGTTGAGAATTTATAGCCCTTTTTCCAGTCATACTTCTCAACTGCTCGGATGAGTCCTTTATTCCCTTCTTGGATAAGATCCAAAAAACTCATTCCCCTGCCGATATATCGTTTTGCAATCGATACAACCAACCGTAAATTCGACTGAGTGAGCTTTGCTTTCGCTAGCAGATCTCCAGCCTCAACCTTCTGCGCCAGCTCAATCTCCTGCTCACGAGTAAGAAGTGGAATACGCCCGATCTCTTTAAGATACATGCGAACTGGATCGGTAATAGTCTTATCTTCCAAAGTGGAAAGTACCTCCAGCTCTTTTTCAAGTTCTGTTGTTGTTTGCTCATCCTCATGCATCTCCTCTTCAGTGACGCTCTCAAAAACATCAACTCCGAGCCGTAGAAGCTGATCATAAAGATCATCAAGCTCTTCGATTCGTTTCTCTGCATCTGGAAAAAGCTCAAGAATTTCCTCTTGAGTGACAAAACCTTGATCTTTCCCCTTTGCAATAAGAGTGTCAATTTCCTTCTTACGAACATCCTTCTTTGGTTTTTCTTTTTTAGTAGCAACAGAAGTTTTTTTTGCCATAATACTGAATGGTGAGTATTTCTAAGTTAACTGAGATTGAATAGATTCACTCGAAAATCAGCTGGCTGCTATTGTACCAGAACTTGAGGTATTCTGAAACGAGAAAAGTAGAGGAACAATCACTCCGTGAGAAGTCTTGAGACTTCATCAAAATCACGCCGCAGTGTAGCCAACTTTTTCCTCTCAACTTTAGTTCGTTTAGATTTATCCTCAAATGATTTTATCTGCTCAGAAAGAGCAAGCATCCTCGAACGCAAAGTAATATCTTTAAGCTCAGCAATTACATACTTTACTTCTCGCTCAATGCTTCCTCCTTCAGAAGAAAGGTCCAAATCCCGAAGATAGGCTTGCTGAGAAATTGCTTGAAGCTCTTTAGGTAACGAAGACAGAAATACCCCAGCATCAAATGTCTTTGAGGTATCTTTCAGAATCGTCTGCACAATCCGCTTCACTGCCGCTGTCTGGATAAAATCCAAAACATCAGGGGCTATCAATGAGAAAACGGTATTTCCACCTTGAAGAAGAAGTGAAAGCAAATACTCATCTAATATCTCGAAACGTGACCGCTCCTCCTGCTCATCGATCGCCTGAGTCTCTTGTCGGACACTCTGATCAATACCTGAAGTTCGCTGGTATCGTTGAATCTCATCCGTAACCGTTGCATCACTCACATCCAACATCTTTGCAAATTTTCGGATGTAGTGGGATTGCTCAATGGTATTAGTAATTCCAGCCAAAATAGGGATAACCTCCTCGCTTGCTTGCTTTTTACCTATTCCAGATGAAACATCGAATCGTTTTCTCGCACTTGTAAGATAAAAATCATAAACACTGGTTGCCTTATCAACAATCCTCCTCCATGCTTTCGGATCTGCACGCGCAATTTCATCGGGATCTTTTCCTCCTGAAAGAGAACAAATACGTACATTCAAGCCAGCTGCATCTGCAAGCGCGATGCTCCGCTTCGTAGCAGCATCGCCGGCCGTATCAGCATCCAATGCAAATACTGCATTTCGCGTATACCGACGAACAAGCTCAACTTGTTCTCGGGTCAATGCCGTACCTTTAACAGCAACAACTTGCTTAACTCCAACTTGCCAAGACGATATGACATCAAGTTCTCCCTCAACTAAAACAATTTGATCACGTTTTTTAATCGCCTGGCGGTCCTCGTGCAATCCATAAAGATGATGGCTTTTAGAATACAACTCCGTTTCAGGAGAGTTGATGTATTTCGCCCGTTCCCCATCATTCCCAGGTAACACTCTCCCTGCAAACCCAATTACATGACCACGTACATCTCGAAGTGGAAAAATGATTCGATTCCGAAACCGATCATACACTCGACGACCTCGGCTCAATACTAAACCCACCGAAGACAAATCTTCGATGGAATATCCTTTCTTCGACCGAAGATATCGATATGCGGCATCCCAACTATCAGCTGCATACCCAAGTTTAAAATGCACAATAGACTGTTGACGAATTCCTCTCTGAGTCAGATATCGTAAAGCTTTTTTTCCAACCACATGTTCAGTCAAGACATAAGAGTAATACTCACTTGCAATATGCATTATTTCTCGAAGCTTCTCTTTCCGTTGATAAGTACGATCTTTTGTAAACGGCTGAAGAGTTACACCAACTCGACCCGCAAGATGCTGCAATGCCTCGGGAAACTCCATGCCCTCATACTCACGTAAGAAATCAAAAACATCACCAGCTTTTCCACATCCAAAACATTTATAGATCTGAAGTTCAGGAGAAACCATAAACGAAGGGGTTCGCTCGTTATGAAATGGACAAACCGCCTTAAAGTTTCTCCCTGATCGAGCCAGCTTCACTCGCTCTTGTACGACAGAAACGATATTAGCCTTCTGCTTAATCTCTTCTACTTGAGTGCTCATGTGGACAAAATTGTAGCATAACTAGAGGACAACCAACGAAGAAAAACCGATAATTCACTTCTTGTAACATCAAACCAGGTATTCGAACCACTCCCCTACGACATGCTAGTCAGGTCTCTGGTAAACAACGGATGTGGAATCTCGATAAACCTCTATCCATCCATCCTGTTCGAGTCGGTTCTCTAAGCTTGGAGGAAATCGTTGATTGCGGATATGTTGCTCAAGTGCATGCAATTGAATATCAAGTTTTTGCAGAAATGTTAGATGTTGAGGATCCGTAGAAACAGACCACAACACAGTATTAATCTTATAAGCTAAAAACACATCTCTATAATCAGTATCACCATTCATAATTTCCATAAATTCGTCAAACGCCGATAAGCTCTCATGTTGGGGAGAATACTCCCGTCTCCAACTCGGCATCCGTCCATCAACAAACACCTTTTTCTCTGGTAGTTTCCAAATCAGATACCCTCCCCAGCCATACTTTGAAAATATTTCCCCATCCGGAACATGTTCTCGTAAAAAAACAACTGCTTGCTTAGGATAAAAGCTCTCCTCGTTGAGTTGCCGAGTCGCCTTCAGAACTACAAATGACTGCAAAAGGATAATCCACACACTGAACACATACGTAACCTTCATAACGTACAGAAAACGCTTCTCCTGAGCGTTATCAGTTAAAACTTCCTCATAAAGATATCTCATCGAACGGGTTGTTAAGGATAGAGAAATAAAAATCCATAAGGGAATATGTCTTTGACTGAGTAGACCAGCAAACAGGAGAAGAAAATAGAAAGCAATCTCTTCAAATGCAAATTGTCTATGGTATTTAATTATCAGTACAAATGAGAGCGCTATCAGTATGGGTAAAGGGTAATTGATAAAATACACAACCGGCATCCATTCCTGAATGGACGAACGGAGCATTGGATCTGATAAAGAAGACCAAATTTCTCCCCAAAGACGAATGCCATAAGGGTTCACAGTAGTCAATAAAATTGATAACCCGACGACCAGCAAATCAACAATATGAAAGCGTCTCTCACGAATAATCCGTACGACAATGGAAAACACAAGAAGAAAAATACCTAAACTAAATCCACCATGTAAATTAGCCCAGACAAGAAACAAAAGAGGAACCAATAAACGCCACCTCTTCCACATCGAAGGACGAAAAAGCAGATGAAATAATATGATTGAAAAAAACCAAGTGATTGACTGATACCGTACTCGAGAATAGTAAAGAAGCGAAGATACAGCCAGAAGAAACGGGATCCCTAGAACCACTAATCGCGCGGAGTATCGATATTGAGACAGACGACGCCAATCAGAAAACACTCCCGTACTCAAAACTAAGACAAAAAGAACAAAAAGTGAATCAAGCATTGAAAAGCCTATATTTCCTAAAAGTGGGTAGAAGAAAGCCAGAAAAACATCCGCAAACCATTCATGATTAATGTGAGAAAAGCTTGGCATTGTATAAGAAAACTGATCCAGAAAAGGAATGCCTTTATGGAGAACAATTTGACCGAAACGCAAATGCCACCCAAAGTCAGGGTCTAAAAACAGCATTCCTCGAAACCATAAAACAATACCAATCAAAGACAGCATCGCAAACCAAAGCAGAAAAAAGCTTTTTCTTCCAAATCGACGAGAGAATAGGGTATTCAACATTCCAACAACATGATAACGAAAAACAAGTAGAGGATAGTAATCAATCTACAGAATTTCAATGCGGAGGAGGTGGGATTCGAACCCACGTAACCCAAAAGGGTTCAGGTTTTCCAAACCTGTGCAATTGACCGCTATGCGACTCCTCCAAGCACCATAATTGTATAACAAATAGCGGGTAGCCCCGTAAAAAACCTAAATGTGAGGCACGACTTCATGATCAAACAGACAAGTCAAGTTTTTTTGCGGGGCAAATACAACCATACTCAAGTAAACTCTTGAAGTTTTTCTTGAGCATATTGCAGTGCCTCTTTCTCACCTTTAAAATCTAGTTTCTTCATAGCTTCTTCGTATAAATACCACCCAGCCTCCTCCATCTCCCAGTCATGTTTATTTGAATCTCCTCCTATACACTCCATGAGAAAAAAAGAAACAACTTTAAATACTTTTACTTTCTTCCCTCCGTGCTCTTGATACTTCGCTACTCTCCGTCGTCCTTGAATTTCATCTGACTGCTGATAATCACTTGGATTTTTATAATCCGCCCAATACACATACTTCACTGTGTATATTGGTTTTTCTAAAACTATTCGAGCCTGAACCCCCATCTCCTCCTCGACTTCTCGAACTGCAGCCTCAAATCCAGTTTCCCCTTTTTCAATCAGTCCTTTAGGCAACACCCATTTATGATATCCGCTATGCTTCCCAATAAGCCATGAATAACTACCTTCGTGTAGTCTGTAAACTACTCCACCAGCTGAAAACTCACTTATTGTCTTAAAAGTATTCATCCTAATAGTGTTGACGGCATAAAATCCGAAAGGGATGCAGTACGCCCGAAAGGATTCGAACCTTCGACCTTCTGCTCCGGAGGCAGACGCTCTATCCAACTGAGCTACGGGCGCAAAAAATGGTATTTGATAAACGAATAGTGCGGTGAGGGTGGGATTCGAACCCACGTGAGCGTTACAACTCCCAAGGTTTTCGAGACCTGGCCGTTTGTCCACTCCGGCACCTCACCAAACATCGAGTGCTTGCACTGAGATCCCACATATGGGATCGAAGTGCCCCTGGCAGGAATCGAACCTGCATCGGTGGTTCCGCAAACCACTGTTCTGTCCATTAAACTACAGGGGCTATATAAGAAAGTATTCTACCAGAGGAAAGGATTTTCACAAATGAAGAAGTTGGGCTGACAGAAAATTATTCTGACTGCTCTCTTTCTAAAGGAACCTTCTCAGACAGCCATGTGGCACTCTTATCCATAAAAGTCGGCTCAGGCTCTTCATAAGGGAGTCGTTCATTGAATATCACCTTAATCTTCTTTTCATCTGCTTTATCTAGAAGTAATAATAACTGCCCTGGAAATACCATTGATGTCTGAACATGGATCATTTGTTGATTGTACTTCTTAGTAAACCAATATCTCACCAAGTCTCCCCATCTGTACAACTTATCAGCAGTCCGAATTCCTCGATTGGTGAGCTTATGATCGGTTTTTTCAGGAGGAATGGCAGCCAGAACATAAGCAACAAACGCAAATGAAACAACAACAGCAATCAGTAAAAATTCTTTTAGAAAAACAAGTATGATCACAACAAAAAACGCTATCGATGCGATCGTGGTGTAATAATCCCGATCTCGTTTTTTAAATGGACGAACTGGCGCCTCCCATCGATAAAGTACTACTTCCTCACCAACCAGACCTTCATCAACGGCAGCGCTTACTTGTCCAACGACATTTTCATCCTTAATTTTTTGGGAGGTTCTTGTATCTCGAACTATCTGCTGTTTTAGCGGTTTTTGTGGTTTTTGTGTAGCCATAGACTCCTAAAATTGATAGTAGTAATTCTCCCTCAGCGGAGGCGGTGGGATTCGAACCCACGTAACCCAAAAGGGTTCAGGTTTAGCAAACCTGTGCAATTGGCCGCTATGCGACGCCTCCATTGAAAACATTATAGCAACAGATGGGTAAGAAGTAGAGCGGTGGGGGTGGGATTCGAACCCACGTGAGTCTTTCAACTCCAGCGGTTTTCAAGACCGTGCCGTTAAACCGCTCCGGCACCCCACCGTAGCACGAGATGGCACAAATTATAGCATCAGAAACCTATGCTCCGCTCCTCGCAAGCGTCAGTCCCCATACCGTGAGAGCTCCTGAATGTTTAAGAACTTTGGCGCATTCCATCACAGTTGCTCCACTCGTCCAAACATCATCCACAATCACAATGCGCTGCCCACGAACATCATCAATGTTCTCAGCTAAATCAAATGCTCCTTTCATCTGCATTCGACGAAGATCCTCTTTTTTACTTCTAAGTAATTTTTTTATTGCTTCTTTTTGTTGTGTTTTCGATTGATATTTCCGGACAATTTCCGCTCTTTCCTTAGATGCTAATCGCACAGTAAGTTCAGCCAACGCATCTGTATGACTCACTCTCATCATCGCGTTCTTGTAATCCAAAGAAAGTATTGCAGCAATTCGTTCTCCCAAAACACCTGCTTGATTAAAACCTCGCCATCGCTCTCGCTTTGGATGTAAAGGTACAGGTACAACAACAAACTTCTCACGTTGAAAAAAGGAAACAGGAGCATCATCAATTCGACGCATTGAAACCTCAACGATACGTGCAGTAAGATCTCTTACAAATCGGTATTTGAGCTGCTTGATCGCGACTCGCATCATTCCCCGATACGGAAAGATATTCACCAACCCGTCCAAACCATATCGTCTCTGACAACCAGCATGTGTGACACCACCAATCGAGGCTTTTCGGCAAATGGGGCATATTGCTCGAGCCAAAGGAAAAGAAACAGCACAACCATCACAAATATAAAACCCAAATCTACTACACCCAACACATCGCTTAGGAAAAAGAAGTTGAAGCAACATACATACAGTCTACCAAGAAAAAACCACCTACCCTGACAGCGAAGTGGTAATTGTAATGGCATCACTTATCACTATGTGCAAATTGGTGGAGATGGCCGGGAATGACCCGGCGTCCGTAAAGGGTGCGATAACACCATCTACAAGCGTAGGTAATTGAAAATCCTTTATCCAGACCAATTACCAGATCAAAAGGATAAAGTCGAGGTTAATAGCTTCATCTTCTCAGCTACCTCAAGCAGAGAGATTGCATCTCGGCTAGGTTCTCACCCATCTCTGTTCACCGAGAAAAACATGAGATGAATGCCCTTAGGCTACTGCGTATGCAGGAGCAGCTGGGACAAAGGCGCTTGCGACATAGGCAAAAGCACTACGTGCAGATTCCTTTGCTCTGGCAACAATAGTGTCGACAGTTTTTGTGTGTAGCTTGTTTTACTCCGATGAGCTGACGGAGGCTTGCAGATGTTAAAGTGCCCATCACGTCGAATCAATACATCCCCATAAGTTAGTGAGATGAATGCTTCAGTGTTCGTTCCATTTCTCTCTCGATATCTTTCCTTTTCTTCTTCTCTCGTTTCTCAAATGCTTTCTTTCCTCGACCTAATCCAAGCCTCACCTTCACGTAACGTCCTGTAGTATAACATACCAGAGGTATGAGAGTCAATCGTTTCCCGGAAATCATATGCTCAAGGGAGAGAATTTGCTTCTTATGAAGAAGAAGCTTTCTTGATCTCGAAGGATCATATCCGCGATGATCAGCGTGTTGATAAGATGGAATATTAAAATTGTAAATCCACACTTCTCCATTAGTAATCTTGGCAAACGCTTCAGAAAGCGTTCCTCGTCCGGCCCGAAGGCTCTTCACCTCAGCCCCTGTGAGCACAACACCCACCTCAATCTCTTTCAAAATATGATAATCGTGTTTGGCTCGTCGATTCACTAACCGCATAATTCACCAGAAAAACATTGTCGTATTAAATAAAGATCTATTCTCTCAGCGGAATGCTATAAATAAGTTTACCTGATAAAAGGAATATCTTTCCCTCCTCTTCATGTACAACCATATCCGAAACGGAAGCAATCCCTTCCCATAAATATTGGGAGCGATATTCCCCACCTTTATCAAAAACGACGACGCGGGTATTACCTCGGTCCAGAACGAACACACGCTCACTATCAGACTCTGTAAAAATAGCAATCGGATCAGTAAAGGGAACATCAAGTCCTGAGATTCGAAAATTCTCTGAAACACCGCGGCGAAACCGCAGCACTGAATCAGTAGTCAAAACCCAAATATCACCATCAATTGTTAGCGAACGTGCCGAAGAAAAATCTGGAAAAACACCCGAACCCAACCATCGCCTCCGCGATCCAAATCCTCCCTCAGAGCTCTGATAGCGATAGATATCTCCATTCCCTCGATCAAGAAGGTAGATGTTTCCAGAAAATGCAGCCAAGTCAACGATTTCTCCCCAGGCAGAATCGTCTTCAATAACCAATGCACTTGTTTTTTGTGCCAAAGAGACTTCAACAACTCCCGAGCTCGACAAAACATATCCTCTTCCAGAAGTAACTGCAACGTGTGAGCTATCATTAAGAAGTGTTCCCCCACCTACCGTTTCAGCCGATTTATTGGACGCATCGATACGAAGCAAGACACCAGACTGACGATCCAATATGACAAGAATATCTCCAAAAAGATCAATGACATCTCCGCGAGTATCAGGGCGGACAAGGGTTAAGTCTAAAAAGATCTCCGCCTCTTCAACCCGGTACTCACCTGAAATTTGTGCCAGCGCTCGAACCAGCTCATCCGCTCGTTCAGCAAGTTGAGTCTTCTGAGTATCTGAAAATCCCAAACCCTCATCAGCTATCGTGCCATCGAGACTAATTTGAGCCTCAGAAAGTAAAGCTCGAGCACGCAACGGGTTGAGATCAGCAAGTGAAAGCGCCTCAGCATACTGATGATCAGCGATTTCCCATACCGAAGAAAATGCTTCCAATCGCTTCTGCTTCATACGATGCCGCCAACCAAAAAACACGCTAGCAAAAAGAAGAAACAGAACCACACCAGCAACGCTATACATCAACCGCGTCTTACGTTGAGCTGACCGAGAATCAACTGTCCCCATATCTTGAGAGTAAACACGCTGAGGTCTTCGAAATATCTTAGTCAACAATGTACCAACGGGGGCAAAAGCACTACCAAAGCGTCCAGGGAAAGAGACAGAATCAGCCGAAAAAAAAGATTGCCTTGACCGCTCATGATCAGAGCGATCTTGCGTAACCTGTTCAAAATCCTCTTCTTGATGATAGTTGCTCTCATCAAAACAGGCAATAATCGCAGCTGCACCATGATACTGATCAGTGCCATGTACCAAAGGCGCAAAGAAAGAACTCGCCTCAGAAGGCTGTTGAGTCGAAAGACCTTGATAGAGATCGTCTGCTGAAACAGCCTTAAAAAAATCACCTGTTCCTAAAAGGAGAATATCAGAAGGAATCATTATACCCTGAGAGTTCCGCACAGTTTGGCGGGAAGCACCTGTCTGATCCTCGGGAAGTAATCGATACATTTTTCCAGACCGTAGCAAAACCACCGAGGAAAAACCAGCAGACACTAAAGAAAGTTCCATCGTAGTTTTGCTCTCATCCGAGCGTCGAAGAACTCCTGCAACAACCTCAACCGAAAAAGAACCAGCATCATGAACAATCTCCGCTATGGACTCTGTAAGAGAAGTTAGAGGAGAATATGATTCTAATGAATCTCCATAATAATTATCTTGAATCTGATCGATAATCTCCTTGCCAACAGAAGCCAGATCCGTAATATCCGATGACTGGTTTCGAACACAAACAGCCAGCAAGAGCGACCCATGACTGTCTAGTTTTGTGCGAGTTGGAGAATAGCAATGAACTTGAGTCCAAACTGACTCGCTGGCAACACCTACCACCGACGCTGTTGTAAAGATCTCTTTAGTGCCATTCATGACATATTAAAATAAAGTTTTTAAAGAATGATGAGAGCTACAATAAAGATACCGGCACTAATTACAAAGAGCACCCAAGAAAGAACCTGAATGACCCGGTCAAGTTCCCCAGTAACAGTTCGGGTCATCAGCTGAGCCTGCCGAATGACCACAATCGAAAACGAGAGATACATAAGTAAACTAAATAACACAATCAATTTAACAAAAATCAGCGCTCCCTCGTTGATTGTAAATGTGAGTGTAGCAATATCCATAAACCAATCCACCTTTTAGAAATATGCTGTGACTATCGCACCCTGCCTTCCAGTTTTTCCTGTTCCTCTTCAAGCATAAGTTCATTTAATATTTTTGCGATTCGGTCTGGATGCGGTACATCTTCAAAGTCAAACTCTAGCTTTTCCCCTGCAGTTTGAATATAGACAGTTCCAAAATTCAACATCGCCCGGACCACTCCACCCATGACAAAAGTAACGTCTTGGATATTATCAATTTTTGCTTGAGAGACCTCTTTGTAAAGCAATGAATGAAAATCAACATCAACGATTCGCTCATCGGTAATGATATACACGTTGTAGTACCAACTTAAAAAATGCTCAAAAACGTATGCGGTAACAAACAGATACCACATGACAACAAATACAGTCACATATCGCATGGGAAAATCATGTAAATCAGGAAAGATTAGTAAAAAAACTGGAAGAATCGATAAAAAGCCAGAAACGAAAATCCATGAGAGATTAGTAATCACATGTCGTCGCAACAGCAAAACAATCTTTTCTTGACGATCTTGTGTTTCAAAACGAATGTGATTAGGCTTCACCACGTACGCCGATAGAGAACGTTTCGTCGGTTTCTCATATTTGACGCTCTCTGGCACAGAAAGGCGAGGATGCTCTTTCAATGATGAACTACCAGATCGATCTTTGTCTAAGCCAGCACGTCGGTTCCTTTTATCGTGGTTGCGAGATGATGCATCATAGACCGTCGGCATCGATTACTCCTTACTTCTATTTATCATCTATGATTTTTCAATATTAAATAAAGGACTCAATATAGAAATATAACCTGGAGCTCGTAAATTAAACGCTTGTTTAAACTCACTTCCAGAAATAGTCACCGACCCTCGATTGGTACCAAACGTCACGGAAGCAGTGTCACCACTATTGGAATAGACAACAGTTGCGGAATCAACCGAGGTATATGCTCCTCCAAAAGAGTTAGCGCGATCTCGAAGCTCTGACATGCTATACGGATTTCCGCTTGCCCCACCAATAGAGCACTCATTAATGGTTGTCGGCATAATCCGATCATCACCACCATTTGCCAGCACTAACCATGCATTGAGAATATCTGCCATCTCCTCACCTGAAAGCCATGGATGACTCCGCCCGCAAGTTGCAGAGCTTGAGGTGTATGACTGGGTGTACCAAGAACTGTAAAACCAAGGACTCCCTGCTTTACTTTCCCACGCCCGGCTGGGAAATCCGTCTCCGCCTTGTCCATCAGTCGTATCCCATTTTCCACTCGGATAGGTAAGATAGCCACCTGCAGTCGACGAATAATAGCCAACCACCTCCTCAATCACTTGTCCGCGCGTCTCCTCTACCGCCCTCCGCCACTCACCTGGTGGATTGTTAGCCTTCGATTGGGAAAAAACTTGGCAGGATTGAGTCGTACAAATACTTCTACCTTGATCCCGATACCGCTGGGCAAAGCTCCTCGCCGCAATCGCCTGTGCCTTAAGCGCCTCAATCGGCCAACTCGACGGCATTTCAGCAATCCCCATAAGATAATAATCCTCGAAATCCAAATCGCCATAACCTTCTACCGAAATCGATCCGCCAGTATCTTTGCCGACTGGACTGCGTCCATAGTACGAATTAATAATGTCATTCACATTATGTCCTGCTTCAGCCCGACCCTTCGCACCATATTGACTCATACCCTTTCGATGTGTCCAAGCACCAAAGGAAAAGACAGCAAAATGTCCACCCCCAGGACCGCAATATACCGGGCTACCTGGCGGACCGGAACAGGGGATGCTGCTAATCGGCACCTCACCCACACTCGATGTAAATGTTCCTGACTTTCCCTGCAAAATCGCCTGCTGCCGTGCGTTAAGCTCGGCAATTTTACTCGACAAAGACGACTGATACTCCTTTGCCTCCGATATTTCTCCGCGGAAAAATTCCAGCCTCTTTATCAAGCTGAGACTGGAGCACTGCCAAGCGTTGACGATCATCCTCCGCCTGCGCTTTATCATCCTCAAGAGCAATCAGATCTCCTGTCACGGACACGATGATTCGCCTATCCTCATCCGCAGCCGCCGCTTGATAGGAAACGCTCCGGGCAATATCGCTGGCATTGGTTGAAGAGAAAAAAGTAAGAAATGGTGAGAGGTGCTTCGTCCGTTTGTAATAACTGCGTATCCGTGCTGACAGCAGAGCAAACTGAATTGCCAAGTCATCTTCCCGCACGGAGATATCGTCTTCAAGCTGGGTCAGCTTGAGCTCATAAGCAGAAATCTGTCTGCTGATACTGGTAATCTGCCCTTCCAGCCGATCCACCTCCGCTTCAAGTGGTGTCGTCGCCGCCACCGACAATTCTCTCGCCCGCGTTATATCTTCCAGCTGCTTCTGGATATCCATCAGCTCATCCGCAGAGATGGGCGAACTTCCTGGAATGATCAGCAGAAGCAACAGGCAAAAAACCAAAGCCGACTTCTTAATCAGCGCAAACTTGAAAAGTGTAACTCGAAAATTGAATCTTCCCATCTCTCCCTCATTATACCTTCTCCTACATTTTCGACACATGCAAGCCTCCTGAAAGAATTGAGTTGCCTCAACGAACCTCCTTCTGATAAACTCAACTTAAATGAGAAAGTACCTTTCCTCGATTTTCATACTCTTTACGCTTCTAATATTCACAGCAGTGTTGCCGAAAGACACATTTGCTGTTCCCGGAGTCTGCCAGTTTTATTCAGGCAGTTGTTTATGCAATTGTCCCCCAGACACCGATCCCACAGTAGCGTGTGCTCCGCTATCAGTTGCCTGCAATCTGAGAGCCTGCGAATGTGAACCGCTCGCCGGTGGTGCGTGCATTGGGGAAAGTACTGGCATTGCGGGCACCTGTGAGTGGTTTACCCCAGCCTGCTCAGCTCCGCTGCAATTTCGATGGCGATGGTGGGTGCGGATTTTGGAGTGACTGCTGTGTCGACCCCTCAGCTCCTCCCCTACCTGCGTAGACTCCTTCCTGCCCACCGAATGCGACACGTGCCTCCCCGGACCTGGATACGATGATTGTATTGCCTATATCACCGAATATCCAAGCATTGACACCGCCGTTGGCTGCATTCCCACCCACCCCATTTCATTTCTCAACACCTTCAGAGGCATCTTGCTTGGCATTAGGCGGAGGACTCGCCCTTCTCATCATGATAATCGGCGCCTTCTTTACGCTCACTTCTCAGGGCCAGCCTGAAAGAATGAAGCGGGGAAAGGAGATCATGACCGGTGGAATAGTTGGCTTATTGTTTTTGATTTTCTCAACCTTCCTGCTCGAATTGATTGGGGTTGACGTGCTCAATATACTGCAGTAACAATCGGAGGGGTAAGAAGATGATTTTTATGTATTTACAAATACCGTGGGCTGGGAGCTGGCGGGTCGTCCCAAATCCGCAAAGTTATGGTTTTAGTATAGGGAATCTTTCCAGCCTAGGCGCAATGATTGGCAGTCTCATGCCGTATATCCTTGCAGTCGCTGGCCTTATTTTACTGCTCATGATCATTGCTTCTGGCTATCAACTCCTCACCTCTGTAGGAAATCCAGAAGGGATAGAGACTGGAAAAAAACGCTTAACTGCCTCGCTCGTAGGTTTCATTCTCATATTTGCCGCATTCTGGATTTTTCAACTCATCCAAGTCCTCATCGGCTACTACCAGTTCACCAGCTGAGAACAAGAATGGGGAGTTAAAACCTTTTCATTACCACAAATCATCTGGATCTTCGCCGAAGTTTATTTATCTTTTGATAATCGCTGGAATCGTTAAGTTGCTGGAGGTAAACGTGCTTTGTTACACTCATAGATACATGCCTTAAATAAATCCGCTAGAATGGTGATAATTATCACCACCGTTTGCATGCAATGGTTAAAAGAAATATGAAAAGAAAATTCGCTATTACCCTATTTATACTGATAGTTGCCACCGTATTTTCGACAAAAAATATCTATGCAGCCCGTTGTGAAGCGTTCAACATCACCTCATCGAGTTTTGATCTCTGTGCAGGTGAGTTTGAAACCGAGGAAGAGCTTCAAGTACATGGCCTCCATACTTCGGGAGAAGGAAGTTGCGACAACTGGCACTCTTTCAGCACCGACGCCACTGCTCAGGATGGAGCAGGCTTCTGGTACACCTGCTCCACCTACCATGTCATTCCATCATGTCAGGATAAAAATTTATCTCTGAAGGTAAGACTGAGAACCGCCATCGGATTAACCTGGTGTTCACTTTCTTCTCTCAACCTCTCAGAAGACGCGGGCTGTACCATTGACACCGACAACGGAAACAGCTGTGAACAGCCAATGCAACCAACTGAGTGTAGTTGCCCTCTTCCATGGCAGCCTTCTAATTTCACGGCTGACTTTTGTACTGATCATCCACCCCTAGACACCGCTCTAGGATGCTTTCCCACCCATCCGCTGTACTTCCTGGCTGGGGTACGAAGATTATTCGTCGGAGCAATCGGAGGGGTTGCCTTGTTGACCATGGTGATAGGTGCGTTTTTCGTGCTTACTTCACGGGGTGATGTCGAGCAGATTAAACGCGGCAGAGAAGTATTTAGTCGTGGTATCACCGGTGTGATTATAATGATTTTTGCCTGGTTAATACTCAACCTCATTACAAGAGAGTTTCTAGACTTATTTATTTAAAACCAAATAATGGAATTGCTTGCACAAGCCTATTGTTATCCCTGGGGAGGTGGCTGGTACTGTTCCTCACCTCCTGGAGGCACAGAGTACGGAAGCGGAACCGGAGATCTTACAAATCTAGGCACAATACTGACCGGAAGCGGCAGTGGAATAGGACTCACTACCTACGCATTTGCAATCGCTGGGGTAATACTGATCTTCATGATTATTGTCTCTGGTTATCAGCTCCTCATGTCTGCAGGAAATCCAGAAGGATTAGAAAAAGGGAAGAAACGACTCACCGCATCGCTCGTTGGCTTTATATTGATATTCGCTGCGTTCTGGATTTGGAGACTCGTCGAAGTATTAATTGGATTTCAATTCACACCATAATCACAATTATCTGCCAAACCGTCGGTTCCTCTGCTGATACCACTGAACCGCTTCACTAAGACATTCCGCGTCAAAGTCAGGCATAAGTGTCTGAGTAAAATAAAGCTCACTATAAGCACTCTGCCAGCTCATAAACCCTGAAAGTCGCTGTTCTCCTCCGGTGCGAATGATTAAGTCAGGATCCGGTATCCCCTCTGTATCCAAGTATTGAGCAAACGTTTTTTCATTCAATTTAGAAATTGAAAATTTATTAGTAATAATTGCTGCTTCAATCTTTGCAATAGCACGAAGCAGTTCATCTCTTCCACCATAATTCAAAGCGAAACTCACGGTAATATTCTTATTCTCTCTGCTCTTCTCAACCCACTCTTTCGTTTGCAAGGAAATATCTTCTGGAAACTTTTCAATATCTCCGATGATGGTAAGCCGCGCACCCTTCTCAAATAACCGCCGTGCATTCCGCTTTAACCCTTTACGGAATATCCGCATCATCCCTTTAACTTCTCGCTGATTTCTCTGCCAATTCTCGGTTGAAAATGCCCAGAACGTTATAAACGGTATTCCCAGCTCAATGCACCGGTCAACCAAAGGTTCAAGTAGTTTTTCCGCCACATAATCATGTCCTGCCACGGCCGGCAATCCCTTGTTCCTCGCCCATCGCCGATTACCGTCCATGATGATTGCGATATGCTTGGGTAAATTCTCAGTTTCAATTGTCATAGTGCTCTAAAACAAATGCTTCTTTATAATTTTCGCCCCGCGCCCAATGCTATCTCTCCTTATCTCAATTACTCCTTCAAGCCTTGATAATTTTCTAACTAATCGGTTCTCATCTTTAGGTTTACAAAACACAAACACATTCTGCCCTGTGTTAATCGTAAAGTAACTCTCTAAACCTTGAGCTCGCCAATCTTGTATTGCTTGCATAACTCTTACTGTCTCAGGCAACCAATAAATTAAATTTGGTTTACTCGTCAGCATCACCGCATGCATGTTCAGAGCTTCATCCTCCAAAAGCTCACCAAATAGAGAAAAATTTCTCTCCTGAACAAACGTCTTCATGTTTACCAATTTCTTGCGAATCTCCCGTTTTCTAACTTTAAAAAAAGGACTCGTTTGAGCAGCTGCATGTCCATCAGTAGAACTCACCCGTTTTTCATCTTGACTGAGTAATATAACCAAAACACGTAAATCCCAATGATCGGCAGGAAAAATTGACTCAGAATATGAAGAAACATCAGAAGTTCCAGCTCGCCACTCAACCCAACCATCAGGAACACTTCTGCTAGCTGATCCCGAACCCATGCGTGCAATACGAGATAACTGGCGAGGTGATAATCCCAATTCCAGAGCAGAATCAGTTGCCTTGCTCAACGCAGCAAACCCCGAGGCTGAAGAAGACAAACCAACACTCATAGGAAAATTATTCTTCGACTCAATTTGAACGGGATACTGAACACCTCTCAACTTACGCATATGATCAACATGTCCTACAACTCTATCGAGATCACGTTCTTCAGCGATAGATCCATCAATACCTACCTTATCCTTAATAAAATCTTGCGAGAATTCTACAGTTGTCAGCGTCCCTAGCCTCTTAAGGCAAACGGAAAAACTAGAGTTTGAGGGTAAACGAAACCGTAGGTCATCTTTTCCCCAATACTTGATCAGTGCAACATTTACTGGTGCCCAAGCTGTCGCTTTCATGACATCTTCTCCTTTCGAACTCCTTGAGCATGAAGACGAACATCGACAACTTCTCCACCTGCATTTGAAATTACCGCCTCAACATCTTCTCTCTTCTTATCACTCACAAAGGAAATCATACAATCCCCTCCACCGGCTCCGGAGAGCTTAGATCCAAGTGCTCCTGCTTGTTGAGCGGCGCTGATAAGTCGATCCAACTCTACACTGCTAATTCCTAATGAATGAAGAAGTTTTTGATTCTTAGTCGCAAGTTTTCCTAAAACCTTATACTGTTGTTTACTAAAAGCAACTTCAGCTGAATGAACAATCTCTGAAATGTGCTCAAAAGTCGATGTAGTTTTTTCTAGTTGATGCACACGATATTCCGCCACCTGCCGAATAAGCGTTGGTGTATCAGCTTTAATACCTGTGTATCCAACAACTATTGGACAATCGCCATCCCAAGATATCGACTGAATGCTACTACCTCCTTTAATATAATAAAGCGTGCCCCCATATATAGATGCTGCAATATCAAAACCAGAACCGACACCTTGGACATCCAATACCGCTTTGAAGCAAAGCTCAAACAATTGCTGATTTGATAACCGAAGAGAATGAAGTTGAGCTAATCCATATGCAAGAGCAACGGTAACAGCAGCCGAGGAACCAAATCCATAATCGGCTGAAAATTCACTCTCAGTTATTATATCCAACCCTCGCTCCAAACCATACTGATCCTGATAATTCTTCACTAACAATTCAATAAAACGAACTGGTTTTGGAACATCGTGTTTTCCCAAAAGCGCGATTTTTTTTGAATATCTCTCCAACCCGACCTGCGGAGCCCGGACAACAATCTCACCTTTTCCGTTGAATGAAACAGAAACACGCATTCGCTGATCAACTGCGGTCACAATGCATGGATGACCATACACGACCGCATGTTCGCCAAAGAGCATCAGCTTTCCCGGCGCAGAAGAAACAACTGTGTTCATAGATCATCTCCAATGATAATCTCAAACAAATTGAGTCTCATAGATGTTAATTTCCTTGAAATAGTATCAAACTCAGGATGGTCAACCAGAAGCATTCCAGAACCTGTTTTCACACCACCTGCACCGGTTACTTTCACCCCGCAACCCATTGCCCGTAAGTGTTCGCTTAATTCTCGAGTCTGTTTACTAACGATCCCCAATTTCTCAAGTAACAAACCGTTATCATTAATTACTTTTGTAACTCTCTGTCCTTTCAAAAGCTGTCTCCGAAATAATCTTGTCACTTCTCCGATTTCTGTAATATGTTTCTTGAATGTTGCTTTCTTGTGTTTGAGGCGAGAACCAACCAATGAAACCATCTCTCCAGTAGATTCTTTAGGAGTCCCGCTATCAACCAAAAGAAAAGAGTAGTGTGTTTTGAGTGGAAGTGTCGTTCTCTCCTTATCCCGGACATACCAGATTAATCCTCCATACACGACGGCTGCGGGATCAACACCAGAAGAATTTCCATGTGCTCTCTTCTCACATTGCCAAGCCAGTCGAAATAACGCATCCCGCTCCAATTTATTTCCAACCGACTCATAAGCTGCTTGAATAACACCAGCACACACCGCAGCCGAAGTCCCTAAACCAGAGGGAATATTTGAATCAATAGATACGCTATAAACATCAGGGTCAACCTCAGCCAACTCAAGCGCATATCTAACCAAACCTATTTTATCCTCAACAGCGCTCTGTAAATGAAAACCGTTAGAAGGTCGCAGGGTAACTGTCATGTTCCGATCAACACTTGCCACAAGTGCTGGCTGACCGTAAACCACGCTGTGTTCTCCGCTGAGTAACACTTTTCCTGAAAATCTACTCGTTACAGGTTTCATACATTACTGCAGTAATTTGTCCACTAACGTAGCTTCCTCTTTACACCACTCACTCCATGTTCCATCGCTATCATCTTTCAATGCCTGCTTGAAATCCTCCCACTTCATCCACTTATAATCAGCAACTTCACTTGGGTCCAGTGTAACTTCACCCACAGCCGTTCCCATGAAAACAGGGCAAATTTCATTTTCAACCATCCCGTCACGTTCAAATAGGTATCGATAATCTGACACTTTTTTCAGATCCTGTATCTCTAAGCCTAATTCCTCTTTCACCTCTCGTAATACTGCCTGATCATATGTTTCTCCAGGCTGAGGATGACCACAACAAGAATTGCTCCACACCCCTGGCCAAGTCTGCTTACGAAGCGCCCGCTGTTGCACCAAAACCTTGCCATTGTTATCAAAAAGAAACACAGACAAACCTCGATGAAGAGGTGTATGAGCAGTATGAACCTCATTCTTGGCTGCCGTGCCAATTGGTCTGTCCATCTCATCCACCAAGACAACCTGTTGATCGATGTGCATTCGTTGCATGTTATTCATTGTTTTTGTTCTTTGAGCTCTTCCGGATATTCATGACTACTGGCACACACTTCACACCATAAGAAATAATCCCATCTTCACTAGGATCAGACATCCTTCGCATCACACCCACAACCTTCATTCCATTTTTTACTTCACCAGCAGAAACATCAGCCAGCGGCAGAGTTGCTCGCATGGCACCGAAATCAACAATTGCTATCAAATACGGTGTTCGTTTCTTAAGGCCATTTGGCCCAACCGCAATGGAAGTATATGAGACAACAGATCCCACCTTTCCCAGAAGTCGGTAGCGTGTTTCTTTTGATCGAGATAAGGAAACTGGAGTCGTTTGAGTCATAACAGCTAAGCTGACTGAAGTAAATGGACAACGGCAGTTCCACCAACACCACCAACATTATGAGCTAACCCAACCCGAGCGCCAGATACTTGCCGCTTTCCTGCTGCTTCACGAAGCTGGAGAGTTAACTCAACAATTTGCTTAACTCCCGTTGCGGCAACTGGGTGCCCGCACGACTTAAGTCCTCCAGATGTATTGACGGGTCTTTTTCCACCTAAACGGCACTCCCCATTCGATGCGATCACCCAACCCTCACCTTTTTTTGAAAACCCCATATCCTCAAGGGCTAAAATCTCTCCAATAGTAAAACAATCATGCACTTCCATGAGATCAACATCAGCAGGTTCAAGAGAAGCCATTTCAAATACTTCATCTGCAGCCTTGCGAGCTGCGTTGAATTCCGTGAGCGAAAGCCGATCAGCCAAAGGTACGACATCACTCGCCTGCCCAGCACCAACAATCCGAACCGATCGTTTTTTAAATCCATTAGAAAGGCTCAGCACAACCGCAGCTGCACCATCTGACAGCGGTGAACAATCAAGAAGTTTTAAAGGAGAAGCAACACATGGACTCGCAAGTACCTGATCAGTATTAATCCGAAAGCGAAAATGCGCCTTAGGGTTCAAAATTCCATGATCATGATTCTTAACCGGAACACCTGCCAGACTATGGTCTGAAACGTCAAACTCCTCCATATACGCACGGGTAACCAATGCATATAAACCAGGAAAAGTTACTCCAGCAAACTGTTCTAGGGCATCCGAAGCACCCATAAGAGCCTGGGTTGAAAGGTCAGTGGAATGATCAGTCATTTTTTCCACTCCAACCACAAGTACGTTCCCAGCAGTTCCTGACAAAAGCTTCTCAATGCCTGTTCGAATTGCTAGCCCACCAGATGCACAAGCGCCTTCAACTCGTAAGGATGGGGCTTGTATTCCGAGTCGAGATGCAACCAGCGCTCCTAAATGTGCTTGATTTTGCAGTGTATTTGAAAGCATGTTACCCACAACCACCGCGTCTATCCGCCGAAAATCAAGGCTCGCATCCTGAAGTGCTTCTGCAGAAGCCTCGGTTGCCAGATCTAAAAGAGATGCGTCCCAAAGCTCGCCAAACTTCGTCTGACCTACACCAAGGACGGCAATATCTAATTTCCCATGACTAGCTATGTGTTGCCTTCTATCCATAATTGATTACCCCACCATTGCCCGATATGCTCCATATGAAAGATAGGTTGGTTGATGCGCTGCTTGCGACAGTCTTCTTCGGTATCTTGCCAGTAGCGGTGTTGTAAAAAAAGAAAGCACATCTGATCCTGCACCTGAGCCGTACGAAACTAGAAGTATGCGCTGTTGGTTATCTGCATTATCAAGCACCCGGCACAAACCAAGAAGCGTTGAAGCACTATACGGATTGCCGATCTCACTAACAATGAAGCCGTGCTTTAATTGTTTCTCGCCAAAACCAAGTCGTTGAGCCGCTCGTACAGGAAACTTTCCATTTGGCATATGAAACACCACATGATCATAGGTAGAAGCATTGGTTTTCGAAGCCTTAAAAAAAGCTTCAGTTGCAGCAATAATGTGTCGGAAATATGCTGGTTCCCCAGTAAAACGTCCTGCATGCTGTGGAAGCTTCTGCTCACTCCTTCTCCAAAAATCGCTGGTATCACTGCAATAGGAAAAAAATCCAGTTAATCGGGCTAGTATTCTCCGTTTTCCCAAAAGCAGAGCTGCTCCTCCGGCAGCGGCAGTGTATTCAAGTAAATCTCCTGGCTCTGCCTGCGCCACATCAGCCCCAACAGCCAAACCATATGAGATAACACCACTGAGCAGATGTGAAGCAATCAGTTGCACTCCCGAAGTACCTGCTTTACACGCAAATTCTAAGTCAGCAGCCATGTATTCATGTCCAACTCCGAGCGCTTCTCCAACAATGGTACTCGTAGTCTTCACCGCATAGGGATGGCTTTCACTACCAATATAGAGTGCTCCAATTTTTGTAGCATCAATATTTGCCATGCTAAGAGCACCAGAACTCGCCATGTACGCCAACGTCACCACATCTTCATCCCACTGAGCCACTGATTTTTGCTTGACGCATAAATTCTGTTCTACTTGTTTCCCGTCGACTCCATACGAGGAGGCGATTTCCGAAATACGTATTCGTAGTCGTGGAACGTACGATCCATATCCAACGATCCCAATTCCAGTGAGTTTTTTATGATGAATCATGCTGTATGGTTCCTCCCCAGTCTTTGGTGTGACCGAGCCAGCGACCCTTCCGCTAAAGATGCTAAAAGAGAAATCTCCCCAGCCAACACAGTCGCACCCACAATCTCAGCCAATGTTTCACTATCTCCGGTTTTAGCACCACCAAGTCCCATGATCTGTAGCGCTTCGTTCTGAGCCGGTAATCCAGTTCCACCACCCACCGTTCCCAGAACCAGCGAGGGTAAGAAAACACTCACATAGAGTCCTTTCTTCACCTGCTCAACTGTTGTAATCCCCATCGATCCCTCCACCACATGAGCAATGTCTTGCCCGGTTGCCAGAAACAAAGCCGCAACAATATTGGCATATTGTGCGTTAAATCCCAGTGAATTCGAAAGTGCCGATCCGACAAACAGTTTTCGATAAGATACTTCAGCAATTTTTTCAACTGTTGTCTTAAGTAAATTGGCTACAGAAGACGGCGGTAAAACAATTTCCGCCCAAACTTGATAACCTCGCCCAGACTGAAAGTTCAACGATGCTGGCTTTTTATCAATACAGTAGTTGGACGACAGACTGACACAGGAAACATTACAAACCTTTTCTAAATGCTGCGAAAGAGCATCAGTAGCAATCGTTGCCATATTCATTCCCATCGCTTCTTCGGTATTAAACCGAAATCGTAAAAAAACACTCCGTCCAACCATCTTTGGTTCTATGTGAACAAGCTTCAGATGTCGATCAGTATCATGTGCAATGGTACGCAGTTCAGACAAATGCTGTCGGATATATGCAATAAATGTCTTCCCCTCTGAGAGGCTTTGTACTCGAAAAACAGGAGCCCGTGTAATCCCAATTTTTTCAGATACCACAGCAGCTCCACCAGCCTGCGTAATTGACTTACACCCTCGATTGATGCTCGCAACCAGCGCTCCTTCAGTTGTCGCTACTGGTATAAAATATTCCTTCTCCTCTTTTGCTTGCCCACCCTGATGGCGGGAACGCATGCGTAGGTCTTGTTTTGAGAAAATTTGAAGTGCTTGCCCCGAGCGAACGCGCAGCGGGCCAACAATTCCAACTGGAACAGAAGTCGCACCAATTGCCTGTTCAATATTTCTCGAGGAGGCTGCATTCAGTAACTCCTCATTCAAAGATAGTGAAGACAAGCGAACACCGGTGAGTTGCTCAAGCACCTTCCGACGAGCCAACACCCGCTTCTTCTCACTCCAATGGTCTGGAACTTCAACCAGCAACTTTCCCTGCCGCACACTTTTTTTCACCCATTCATCAGTAGTCATAACAAAAACATGCCAAAATAATAAAAGCGAATAAATCGCCTACACTATATTAGTCGCACAATAAGAGAAAAATCCTTCGCTAAGCGTCAATCAATGCAAATCTTATCCCGAGAAAATGTGAGAAAAAAGAAGTGTTACTTTTTACGAAAACCGTACCAAAATCGAAAACCAAGATAGACCAGAAGCATTTGCCACAAAATCAGACTGAATACAAACGTCGCATAAACCAAACCGATTCCATCCCTCGAGTGTTGAGGCACATCAACAACCCAGGCAGCAATTCTCCCTGAAACAAAAATCCAAGCCAATATCACGCTTGGAAGAAAGACAAGCGGCACAAACCAACGCCCCCGCATGATCTCCCGTGTCGTTCGGTATGGATGCAGCACCAAACCCAAACTTAACCGAGATACTTGATAAAATACCCAGACAAGAAATGTACCGAACTGTCGATAGCGATTATTGGAAAATGATATATCAATAGCTATAATCCACCTCCTAAAATATCTAAGATAAACTCAGCAAAAGACGTTCCCAGCACAACTCGAAATAGCAAAACTATAATACCCGCCACCGGAATGATCACTTTCCATGGATTAACACCTAAGTAGGTAGCCACAAACCGCATACAACTCGAATCTGGAAGATGAAAGGAAGACTCACTATATAATTGTTTGTTTTCACCAATCCTGCGTTGAAGTTCTCTATAAAACTCTTTCTCACTACGCTGTCTGCTCATACGCCAGCTCAAATGCCTTTCGCGCTCGGGTAAGCACCGACTCACAAGCTTTTAAACTCATCCCCAGTTGTTCACTGATTTCAGCCACCGATAACCCATCCATATATTTAAGCTCCAGCGCTGTACGATAATGAGGCAAAATCATAGACAACGCCTGTTTAACTCGCTGCTCATATTCACGACGCATAAAACCGGCGTCTGGTTCAAGCGCCCGACTCACGAATCGCTCAACAAACGGTACCTTGGAAAAAACAATCGTCTTAATCGTACGTCGCCGGTAATAATCCGCAATCTCATGTCTCGCAATGCTGCACAGCCAGGTAAACAAACTCGATCTCCGCGAAAAGAGTGCCAGAGAGTCCAATGAAGATAAGAGAGTATCTTGGAGAATTTCCTCAGCATCATCAGGCAACCTCACTCGACTAGTGATAAACCGTCGAACTGGAGATGAATAGGTTCGGTAATACAAACCTAACCAACGCTCTGAACCCTTAAGCAAACCTTCGACAAGTAACCGCTCATCAATATCAGAAGACTTCGACTTCATAGGATGATTATAATGTATTGTACCAACATCAATGACCGGCTATGATAATCACAATAATGGTATGCTATTCTCAAGCATGAAGCCCACCCTCAATCGCCAAATAGCAATCATCACAATCCTCTCAACAGGCATATTCTTCCGAATTACCTCAGCCGTTTATGCGCAACCTCCTCCTGTTGATATTGCAACTGCCTATCCACTTGCATTCGGTGGGACCAGAACACTTGGAGACTATATCTCTCCCTTACTCACTACGGCCATGGTAGGCGCTGGGTTAATTTCATTTCTACTCATCATCGGAGCTGGGATTGCCATGATCTCTTCAGCAGGAAACCCGCAGCAAAACGAGAAAGGCAAAAATGCAGCGACCGCAGGTGTCATGGGGCTTGGACTTGTCTTTGGAGCATTTTGGATCATCCGAATTATCGAAGTGCTAACCGGTATTGCTATCCTGACCTCCGGACTCTAAAATTAAGAAACAGCAAACATGGTCATGAACAATAATCATCATCTTTTGCCAAAAGTAAGTAGTTTGAGAACTATTTCAATTGTTCTTCTCGCTCTAGTGTATAACGCTATATTTCAGGTAAAAATTGCGCATGCTGGATTGATTGGAACAATTACCAATCCCATCACAGCCTATGGAGATCTCCCTTACGCCACAGTGTTTCTCTCAAATGTTATTCGCCTGATTACTATAGCTGCTGGACTGTACGCCTTTATCAACTTTGTACTCGGTGGGGTTTCATTTATCAGCTCTGCCGGTAATCCGGAAAAAATCTCCAGTGCCTGGCAAAAAATCTATCAATCGATCATCGGGTTGATAGTAGTCGTTTTGGCTTTTGCCTTTGCAGCGCTGATGGGACTTTTACTTTTTGGAGACGCGACCGCCATTTTACAACCGTCTATAACTGGGCCTGGTCCATAATATGACTAACATCAAGCCAATCTATGCACTAGACTTCCAGCCAATCACAGGAGACAGCCCCTTCCAAGTAACTGCAACTGATGTTGGGGGCACTCTTGAAAATTTCTTCAGCGTTCTCTTGGGAACATTCACGGTAATAGGAGGTTTGGCATTCATCATCTATTTTCTGCTTGGAGCGCTGAATTATCTCACCGCCCAAGGTGACCAAGAAAAAGTAAAAAAAGCCCAGAGGTATTTATCGAATGCAGCTATTGGTTTGGTGATCATTGTCATGACTTGGGCAATTACCGGAATACTTGGTTTACTGCTCGGATTTGATATTCTAGATTTAGCAGCCAGAATTGGTGAACTAACACCTTAATACCTGATGTCATGAAAAAAAAGCTGAAAATAATTACCAGCTCCCTCCTAACACTGCTTAGCTCAACTCCTAGCTATGCAAGAATCTCTAACCCCGTTGCTCCCACATACAGCACCGGAGCACCCGGTGAAGCGTTAGCAATGATGATCGCTAACATCTGGAAAACCCTCGTCATTGTTGGAAGTATCTTCTTTGTTTTATACTTCGCATGGGGAGCGGTTCGTTGGGTAACTGCTCAGGGTGACAAATCCAAATTTGAAGAAGGTAGAGACAAAATTGCCAACGGGGCTATCGGTCTCGTCATACTCGTGGCCTCTGTGGCTATTATTCAGTTTCTCGGTTCTGTCTTAAATATCCAATTCCTAGAAGATTTGTCGTTTGACTTTCCTGGACCGTAATTCAATAGATACCTATGACACTTTTTACACCAATACCTGTAAACGTCAGTTCTCAACTAGACATTGGAACATTCTTTAAAATCACATCGATTGGTGATGTGGTAAGTAATGTATTGGCACTCGCACTCATCTTCGGTGGTCTCGCGTTCATCCTCTTCTTCGTCATGTCAGCACTCCAATGGTTAACAGCTGGAGGTGACAAAACCCACGTAGAAGCAGCCAAACAACGGATGACCAACGCAGCAACTGGGCTAGTCTTAGTTGCAGCTGCATGGGCAGTCTATCTTATCGCCATCTATGTTCTTGGGCTTCCAATCAACCCAATATAGATAGAATATAAAGGTTAAAAAATGGAGCAAGTTTTCAGCAAAGACTAGAAATTTTCAAATACTGAAGTTGACAGTTCGTCGAATATTGATCAAAATAAACAAGGAAAGTACATAAAACCATAATCATCACTGCATTGAGAGGAGGTGAAGATATGCAACTCGCACCACAAGCATACGCTAGCGTCAACGTTGGCAGACCATCAGGATTCCAGATTACTGATATTGGAACGCTCATTTCTGGGGCCATTGGAGCAGCCTTCCTCATTGCAGGAGTTCTTGTCTTTGCATATCTGGTTTGGGGTGGAATCCAATGGATTACTGCCGGAGGTGATAAGGCCAACATTGAAGCAGCTCGCGGAAGAATTTCAAACGCATTGGTCGGACTTGCTGTCATCGCAGCAGCCTGGGCCATCATGCAACTGATCAACTTCTTCTTTGGAGTCAATTTCACGAGCACCCTTTCACTCCCAACATTCTATTAATCAGATAGTACACACAAGATAGAATTTAAGTTGTGAATCAGAGCAATGATCATAATGGAAAAAAGAAAAAACAATCGGAGCCTCACCAAGAACGTTCCGATTGTTTTTAATCATCTGATAATGAACTTGAAGCGAACGTGGGTAGTTGCGCTCTTCACGGCTGTATTGGGCATACTAAAACCTAGGACTATCTACGCTGGAATAGTTCAACCTTCGGCAGTAAATCCCCTATGTGATTTTAACTATATTTTTGCCAATATCCTGTCAGCCGCGGTCTCAATTGCCGGAATACTTCTCTTTGTAATGTTAATATTTGGAGGCTTCCGCTATCTTACCAGTGGTGGTGATCAAAAAGCGGTACAAGACGCCAAAAATACCATGACCTATGCAATCGCAGGAATTGCACTAATGATACTTGCCTGGTTTATTCTCAAATTTATTGACGATTTCATCTTCGGTGTCACCTTCACGCTACTGGAGTTCAATATACCTTGCCCAGACACAACAGGGTTGTAGTCTTTATTTAATATCCCCAATCTCCCAACCCTCAGCTTCCAAAAAAGCTTTCTCTCAAAATCATAATTCTCTATTCTTGCAATAAGGAAGTGAACTTTCTATGATAATTATGAGGTATCTTGGCTTCTTCCTAGTCAATATGACGCAACGTTTTGACCAACAACAAGATAAAAGAAAAACATCACTTCAGTTGATAGTAGTACTGATTGTAGTTGTAATATCAACAGTCACATCCCCCTCTCAAACTCTTGCCCAAGCGGATGTCGATTCCTGCCCGAGAACTGCAGGGTTAGAAGCTGAGCGCTGCGACCCGTGGGATAGCGAAGGCCATCCGCTTCGTCCGTATCCCTGCGAGATTTGTGGTCCCGAAGCAGACCGAGAAATAGAAGACACCAACGAACCCTACTGTGCCATGCGTCCCTGGGCAGCCAAAAATGTTGGTTATCTTCGCCATACACAAGGATGTGAGCTTAATGATCCGAACTTTCCTTGTGTTGCCGCTGTCCAGCCGCAAGACAACCCCTGCGGCATAGACGCAAATCCAAATAATCTTCCTTGCATTGCAGGCACCTACACCGTGGATGCTCGCGCCTACGAGCTTCCGCTGGTATCCGTCAATCGTGCTGGATACGACTACCTCACCTTCTTTAACCGGGCTCAGGAACATCTAGCCGATTACCTTGAAGGCCGGGCCTTCTACGAAGGAGTGCTTGAACCGGACATCAATAGTCTGGTGTATATTGATCAGCGTCCCGAACTTTGGAATCGTGCCGGTGTTTATCGGAAGCTACTTTCAGCCTTGCCATTTAACGAAGATCTGTCAACGCAAAGAGGTAGAAAGATCAGCATGATAGATAACGCTGGAGATGAACATCACGACTATATCGTTGGTTTTGAAGATAATGGAGAACCAGCAAACTGGAACCAAGGAAATCCAGTTCGGCTATCAGACTTTTCCAGCCACCTTCCACCAGAATACACCTGTAGTGCTATCGCCAGTTCAGTTGCCAGAAATAGTTGTATTGCCACCTACATTGCAGACCGCACTCAGTGGGCTGATACAATTTACGGCAAACTCTGGTCAAATATTCCCACAGTCACCCGGGAAGATGCCATTGGCTTCATTCAAGTCAATCCAGAGCCGGGACAGCCCTTCTCAACTATTGAAGAAAGGGTAAGCATTCCTCACCTTCCCCGCCTAAACCAGGTCAGCACTTACTTGCAAGACATGCTTGCATCAAACCTGCTCCCCGTGCCTGTACCTCCTGAAGAAGAAACCGAAGCAGATATGGGTGAAATGTGTCCTGCTGGTCCTTGGGCTATGTCAGGAGCAGCCTGTCTAGCCGGTGGCGGTTCAGCCGGATGCGATCCTACAACAGTGGTTGATTGCCACAACGTCTCCAATACACATTCTTGTGTTCGATCACAATCAGATATTGAAAATCTTGCCCTAGCATGGGTAAGTGGCCGACCAGGAAACAATGTTGCCGCATGCTATGGAGATGTCATTGCCCATGCTAGCGGCAATATTCACCCAGCCCTGTCCATGCTCATCTGGCTAAATGAAAGCAACGCCAGCAACTACAGCATCTCACGGCAAGATTTCGGAGTAAACAACCCAGCTCTGGAGTGTAGTTTCGAGCGTCAAAATAATGGCGGTGGAACCGGGTTGAGCGGTCACATCCAATTGCCATCTGTATACCGCTCCAATTATTCAAGCTGTTTCAGTAATCCTCCGCTCACGACACTCTATCCAAACTTATCCACTGCCAGCTGCGGAACTGGACCAGCCCGACCGATGAACGACCTGGAAGTATTCCTGGCTATCTATCGCAGTGGAAGCTGCGACTCGTCAACTGGAAGACAATATGCTTGCAACATTCAATCTCGATGGAGGTGGGTTTCTACCTGTGCTTTAATTGACAGACCAGAAGGCTAACAAATGAACAGTATAAGACTGCAACTATTAATTCACGCCACACTTACACTCATTCTCTTCTCAATCATTGGACTATTCCTGCTGTCAAAAATGGAAAAACCGATCTTTGCCCAAGGTTTCGATTGTTACTACAACGCCTGTTCAATTGGCCCGATGTGCGATCTCGGAGATCAATACTATTCTCCTGGTGATTATGTCTTCAACAGCGAAATCAATTTCCAGGCTGCCGAACTCAAATACATTCCCCAACCCTACTATGCAGATTACTTCGAGTATATTTGCCCGGGAGCCGAATGTAATTCGGCAAGCATGCCAACCAACGATCTGACTGGCCCTGCTTGGTATTGCACTGCTCCAGTTGTTGGTGTCCCAGCAGGTCATCCTCCTGGAACGCAAGTTAATCGGATTCAGCAATGTCCTGACTTTGCCTCACCTTGCAGTCTTTCAGACTGTTGTACTGGCGGTTTTGGTTGTCAGGGAGGACAATATTGTGACGATGATTGGTACTTAACCGAACCAACAGTCACCAGATTTTGCAACCAGCCATACAGATATGGATGGCACCAATGCATAGGTGGGTCATGGGTTCCGGGAGGATCGAGCTCAACAGGATCTTGCCGCAGCGACCCCTTCGCTCCTTGGATGGAATGTGTTTGGGACTCTAGCCAATCAGGCGGTCAACCGAATGATCCATACAATGGAAATTGGTTCCCCAGCCCATTTGATTTCGAACAAGGAGCTTGTGAGGACTTATACGAAGAAATCAAAGTTGCCATGACCCCGGGGTACATTCACACATACACCCCGTACTTATACGAGATTTGGAACAACACCGTAAATAACACTCAGTCGATCTTCACCATGTTCCGCACTGCCCTCAGCGAACCAACCTTTGACTGGCCTGGTGAGTCACGCCTGAGTTACCGCTTCACCGACGACTACGCAGAAGCCGGCTCTCCGCTTGATATCAATCCCGGTAGTGATGCGCGTACCTACTTCCGCTATCTTGGCTATATTCACTGTGCTAAAGAAAATCTATTGGAGTCTATTTCTTCCCGCATCCCGGGATCTCAACCGTATATATATTATGATGAGCGCTGCAACCAACAGATTTGGGTCAGAAAGGGTCTGTAGTACAATAAACAGAGTCTCAACATTTGACTCATACGAATGCTGTGATCTACAATGACGCTGATGAAACACCTGCGCTGGCTCAGAAATGTTCTCAACAAACCACTCTGGAAAATCGTTGCTGTTCTCATCGTGTTATTCACCCTCTTTTCCATACCAATATTTGCCCAAAGCCTATGGTTTCAGCCCAGCTCAGCCGAACACGACTTGGCGCTGCAAGAATGTGCTGACGGAAACGTGGGTCTTGAGTGCACAGTTACTGCTATCGTAAATGCAATCTTAAACACCACCAGTACCTCGACATTCAGAACCACTGAGCATCCCACAGCAGACCCGACTCCATTCAGCTATAGACGGCCAGGTGCAGTACAATTCGCCGGAGGCTTCATCGCCGGACTTATCGCCGAACGGCCTGTTTCTTCAGGACAATATATTCAATACGTCGCTCGCAAAATAAACCCGGTTGAACCTGCCTATGCGCAGAGCACCGGCTATCGTGCCCTCCTTCCTTTGACAGATCTCTGGGCTGCGTTTAGAAACATCGCCTATCTTGCCTACGTGATCATCTTTATCTTCATTGGATTTATGATCATGTTTCGCGCTCAGCTTGACCCTCAAACCGTGGTCAACCTTCAAAACTCGCTCCCAAAACTTGTGGTCACTTTGCTGCTCATCACTTTTTCCTTTGCGATAGCAGGCTTTTTCGTCGACCTCATCTACCTCGGCATCTATCTCGTCATCTCAACACTATACACTCAAGGGCTCCTAACGAGTGCCTCCGCACCGCGCCAGGTATTCATCGGTGAAAACATCTTTACCATTCTCTTTAAAGGCTTTGACACGGTTTCCGGGGACACCGCAGGAGATCAAATCAGAAATATCATTGAGAACGTGTTTGACAACGACACCATTGGCTTTATCGTCGGAATCGTCGGAGACGCATTTGTCACCGTCATCATGTCGGTTGCACTTCTGTTTGCCGCCTTCCGTCTCTTTTTCCAGTTGCTCATGTCCTATGTAAAAATCATCATGCTGACCATCTTCTCTCCGTTGATGATCCTTCCCAATGCTCTGCCTGGATCAGACAGCTTCAGCAGTTGGGCTCGAAATTTCCTCGCCAATGTTCTTGTCTTTCCTGCCGCTGCAGCCCTCCTCCTCATTGGAGCTATTCTCATGGGTCCATGTACTTCAAGTGATCCAGACCGTTGTTCTTTAGGAAGAGATGAGTGGGGAATAACCAGTTCAGTCATTAGAGATAGTGGTGAAGGTTGGCTTCCGCCTTTCATCGGCTTTACCACAGACGTCGAATCTGTCCTCGCTTTAATAGGATATGGTTTCATCCTCTTTACCCCCCAGCTGGTAACCACGCTCCAGCAAGCGCTGAAAGCCAAAGGAATACCGGCCGCCGGCATCTTTGCTCCAATTGCCGCTGGAGCTAGGGTAGCCACAGCCCCGGTACGAGGTGTGGCGGGTGGAATCTCCTCCGGAGCCAGAACCTACGTTGCCCAGAAGATTGAATCACTCGCCGGTGAAACTCGAAGAAAATAAGAAAAGAAGTACTACTGAAAATCCTGCTTCATATACGCCGCTAATTCCGTAAAAAATGGTTTCGCCAGGTACCAAGCTGATGCTATTGCACCTGGAAGCGAATATTGGTTAACTAACTCGTAAACCACATTTCGAAACCGTGATTTAGTATCTTTCATCAGCTTATCTGCCCACTCATTACCTATCAGTGGGCGTAAATCATTTATGAATTGGTAGCGTTCTAAAGCAGTCATGCTCATTGCATCGTATCCAAACTTCCGCTGTGCAGGAGAAGACACTCCAGCAAACTTCCACAATCCCCAAGGTCCTCCCCAGTCGATCACTGGGCCAAAAAAGGGAATGTTCGTCCATTTATCTGCCTTATAAAGATTATTAACCACATTGTACGCAAGCGAAGCGGTTATCTTCTGCCGATCAGACTCAGAAAGATACTGCATGATGTTTTGAAACTCAGTCAAATTTTTCACCAATTCAGCTCGGTCTTGCGGGGCCCGGTCGTCACCAACCATCAGGTTATTAGAAATCTTCCAGAACGCCGATTGGGCGTTTTGGTACATCTCATTGTCAGCATATCTTCGAGATACACCCCTCGGTCCGATCTCCTTCCACTCCTCTTTCTCGTGCGCAACATCATCTAAAAACGGCGTAAAGCTAAACTCCACGCTCGCCAGCCGCTCCGCTCCTCTTTTCTTCTCTTTATCAAGTCTTTTCCAAAGAACAGCGTTTCGTTTTGCCTCCCTGTTGCTACTTGAAACCTGATAATCATCGTGCAAATCCAATTCTGTATTAATCTCTTCATCGGATAAACCTAATACTTGTTGGTGAAAAGTGGTGTAATCACGCTCAGAAATGTCATTATTTCCAAGGAAAGTCAGCCGACGGACAACGTTTTTCACTCCCTCAGTTAAAGTAGGATCGTCTAAAATCCTCCAACTAGCATCATGCCCTGCATCGTAGGCACTTTGCGCTATTCCATCTGCATCCTGGTACTCTTCTTTCCGCTCAAATAAAAATTCTTGTAGTTTCTTTTCCTGCAAAATCGCCAATTTGTTCTCAATCTCAACCCATCGCTCCCAGGCTTTCCCCTCCCATTCAGGTGTATTCAAATTCATCTCTGTGCCTGTTTCTTTAGCTACCATCCATAGAAAACTAATCCGCGCGCCTTCTTGAAGGTACAGTTCTCTTTGGCGTTGCTCCACTTTTTCTTGAAAAACCCGCCCAAGCTTGCCATCCAACGTATATTCTCCACTGGCTCTAAAACCAGCCACTGCTTTTTTGAGATCCTCTTTATTCTTTGCTGTGTCCTTGGATACACCCCGCAGAATTCGGGATTCAATATCTTTTGTTATTTCACTAGAAATTTCACCGAGATGATCTTCTTTTTTGTCTTTCAAGAGCGCGTCTCTTCTGGTTTGTACATACCTCAAAAAACTTTCCTTTTCCCCTCCTGAAATGACATCGCTGCGGAGCCGTGCTTCAAAATCAAAATAGTGAATTTTATCCTTCGCATTCTCAAGCGCTAATGTGGGAAAATATCGCGCAACCACTGTCGGCAGTCGCTCCCCAACCTGTCTCCATAAATCAGCTTTGTTTGCATCCGGCTCATAGAGTTTCAATCCCAAAGCCAATCCACGTGCTCGCTGTTGTTCAGTTGCCTTATGTGCTCTCCAATGAGAGGCACTATAATTCCCTCCGATTTTAAACAAGTTTTCCGGGTTCAACTCCCATCGGTCAACGCCAAACCCGCCATTACCGGGTAATGGCTCATACACCCCTGGCTGAACAGCTTGTCGCATTCGGTCAACCAATGGCTTGATTGCCTCCCGGCCACGGCCATACGTCTCAAACCGTTCTCCGGACATGCGCAGCGTGTCATATCTGGCTTTATCATGCGGTGTGCTGATTAAAAACTCCCCACCTTCTCGAGGTGCAAGCAAGCTCGTCGACATCCGTTCAGTCGTCCGCAGCATAGAGTTGGAAACGCTCATCGCCTGTCCGGCAATCCGCGCAGCCTCTTTCCGTTTAATTGAAACCTTCTGGTCAAGCGAGTTCCTCAAAATCCCTTCACCTTGCTGTTGCAAGAGTGTTTCCGATACCATTCGTTGTATGTGTGGTGCCTCGAAGTTTCCTTCTGGATCAGCAATAAATTCTTTATATGGCATTCGGTAGCGGTTGTTGGGATCCATTTGTACTAGGCTGAAGACTGCTTCAAGACGCCTGCGTGCTGCCCCCAACCCCGGCTCTGTACGCATCATCGTGTCGTAATCTTCAGATAAAAACAGCTGGTCAGCCTTCTTGTGCATATCGGTGATGCTCGCACCTTTATTTGCATCAGCATTAAGCAGTGAGCTGATTTGCCGAGCATACAAAGAGCTGCTCAGGCGTTGTTTCTCGCGATCACCATAGTAGCCAGCTTCTTTAACCGACTCAAACAGCTCTCCCATTAGGATATGCCCCCAAGACTCCATCTTGAATCCCTGCCTTGGATCCTCTTCGGCATCACCAATAACTTCCTCATAAACAGGTTTAATATAATTCACTCGTAACGACTCCCTAAACTCATCTACGCTCAGGTTACCGGCCTGCACCAAAGCTACATCTCGAAGCAATTTTTTACCAACCTCGCTCTCTCCAGACTGAAATATTTCTTCTCCATGTCCTGTTTGAACTTTTAATGAATCACCCGTATCTCCCTCAATCTGTATCGCACGAATATCAGCCTCACGTGCAGTCAGCGCAGCATAAACACCTACTTTGCGAAGTTCAGTAATTCTCCTCATCAAATCAACCGCCCGCGGTCCATACAATCCCATTTGTCGCTCAACATCTTCTCCATTATTACTTTTCCTGGCTGGTGCCATCCGCTCCAGCAGAAGAATTGACTTGGCAACTTCTCTTTGTAGGTGTTTTTCCCGAGCTTGGTCACCAATCTCCTGGGCTTGTTTGAGTCGTTTTACTTGTTCGTCAAGCGTCGCTTGCAAAGGATTTAAGCTTACAGCTTGGTCTCCTTGTCTGGATTGGGCAAAATACTGCTGCCAGATATCAGCAGTGGCAAGTGTCCGATCTCCCCGGGCTGCAATACGGGCTACTTCATCATCACTCATTGCATCAATCATTACATCAATATCCTCACCGTCCGCTGGACCTGAAGTTCCTCCTCGTTTTCCTTCTTTAAGGACACGCTGGATATCACCTTCAGTCCACCCTCTCTTTCTCCACGCTTCCAACATCTGTTCATCAGGAACTGGAACGTCTTGCTCATCGGCAAGGTAACGGTCAACGTTTTTCTGTAGCTCTGCCTCACCCTCCTCGGAAAAGGTAAATATGCTGGTAACCCATTTCATGATTTCTTTGGAATCATCTCCGATTCCAAACGCCTTCGCTGTCTCAACTATTGCCTTGTGGTCGTCTTTATCGCCAAAAATCGCTTGTTTGATCTGTTCATAAAGAAATTGAAGCAGTGCCAGGAGCAATTCAAGCAGTGATTTCTCTTCCTCTTCATCCACCTCTTTTTTTCTGAAAAGCAGTGCTTTGAGCCGATCAAAATCTTCAGCCTGAATCTTCTTGCCGTTAACCTCAACGCCTGCCTTCATAGCTTCGCCGACTGCGCTCTGAAGCATCTTCTCGGTAAGCTGACCGGCATTCTTCCGGTCTTTCTCATTTACACCCTGGAATTTGTCGCCTCGCTCATAAACTGTTTGTTCTGGCTGCGTTGATGGAGGCTGTGGAGCGCTCGTTTCTTTTTGCTGTTTCCCTCTTCTGCGCACAGAGCTTTCCTTCTTTTCCTTTTCTTGAGATCCAGAAGGTTTCTTCCCTCTTTCTGTTTTGCCTTTTTCTTCAGATCGTTCTTTTTCTTCGCTCATACTGCTCCTATCTAAATGCTACACCAATTACTATCCACTTTCTACGAAACCTGCAAACAATTGTATTACCCTAACAAGAACCGAATTCTACCATAAATTCCTGAAAGGGTCAACCACTAATAAATCCCAAGAGTATTACTTACTTTCTTCAACCAAGGTTACACTTCTTTTTTTGATACTACAACCGTGAAAATACTACGAACTTGCTTGAAAAACCACTCCCCGACGTCCGATCTCTGTCTTTCTCGGCCGACCGCCTTTTTTCCCATATTCAGATGGCGTCAGCTTGCTGGAAAGATATTTCGCCACGTTGCGCTCCGTAGTCACCCATCGGAACGGAAACCCGGGATTGCGTTGGGTCTTTCGAATCTTCCTTCCATCAACCTTCTTTGTGTTAAGTAGTCTTCGCAACCGATCAGCCGACAAACCCAACTTCTCGGCGATGAACTCATATGATTTCCACCGCTCCGATTCTGGGATAGCTGCTGATTCTGGTACGTAACCTGTTCCTTGCTCGTCCATATATCCGCTCCTTTCCGCTAGTATACCAGACAACCTCTAGCCACCACTCAAAGAAGTTTGCTATGATGATCAAAATTAACCCAACGCATGCCGGACAGCACTAGCTCAACAACATCATCACCATCTCAAAACGCTTCTGCAGACCAAGGTGCTCTGCTAAAAAAAAAGCATCAGAACCTCACCAGAATAGGTGAGAAAATTAGAACGGGCTACGCCAAAGCTGCCACACCATACATCTCGACCGTATTCCTCCAAGAATTCAGAGATTCCCATGCGCATAAAGCGGCCTATGTGATAGCCCAACGAACTCCTTTATTTCTCCCCAAAGAAAACCTAACCAGAGAAAGTATAAGCGAAGCGGTATTAAAAGCGGCCAATGAATATGCGCAAAACAATGTCGAATTCGACGAGATCCTCCCAAAAAACCGTCGGGCACAGGTTGCCTCCGCCGTAGCCGGCTCATTCGATCTCGCCGCAGAACAAAGAAGCCTTCAAGCAGCTCTCGGTGAAATACCCGGCTACCTCAAAGACCTTGATCTCTCTCTTCCATCTACCAAAACCGTGGAAAAAGACATTCGTGATAGGTTGCACCAACACGATATTGATCGGGAAACCAGCCGGCAAATTGCCAGAGACATAAGAAGCAAAGTTGACCAAGAAGCCCTAAGAAACGGAGCCGAACCATCACCGGAAGCCCAGCGGGCCATGGTCCAAACAGCCATCGATAGAAACACCGATGATCTTTCAAGTCAGCAGCAAGAACAACTAACCGACGGCGTGATGGAAAGCGGATCACTGAAAAGCAGAGCCCAATCAGTTGGAGGACTTTCGGGTGAGATCAACAGTGTGTTAGATAAATATGAGCGATTTTCAGAGCATGTAAAAAATGAAATTGAAAAAGATGTCGAAGTCTCGGTGGCGGATGAATCAAACGACCGTCAGCCAACCACCATTCATCTTAAACAACCGATTGAGATAAACGGTGA
This sequence comes from Candidatus Chisholmbacteria bacterium, assembly GCA_963704905.1. Lineage (GTDB taxonomy): Bacteria > Patescibacteriota > Microgenomatia > UBA1400 > Chisholmbacteraceae > CAVPHZ01. Next base: position 362,267 of record CAVPHZ010000001.1, on the reverse strand, counting down.
AAAACACATCAAAATTGTAGTTCACAATCGCACCAAAGAATCTGATCCCAACCTGCCAGACAACGCCGCCATGCCAACCTTCCAGTATGGAACCCGCATTCAACGGCCAAAAGATGTAAAACTGGACTCCATCGAGTCCTTCACTGTCTACGATCCCAAAACCAAAAAACGCGTCTATATCAATAAAGACCAAATCGACACCCGGGCGCTTAGAAAAATTGATAGTAAAGCCGCCCAAAAGTACGGCTTTCTCTTCGACGAAAAGAACATCAAGTCATTCCGTGAAGCCAGAGACTGGATAAACAATCCAACTAAAATGGCTTACCGGAAAGCAACCGCACCTGTCCGCAAAGCGGTTCGCAAACTAACCGCACCAATCAGAAGACAGGTGCGTCAAGTCAGATCAAAGGTGTCTGCCGCAGCCAGACGACTAACTTCCCCGGTAAGAAAGCTTGTTTCTAAGGTAACAACTCCCATAAAGCAGGTATATGGCAAGGCTAAAACAGCAGTAAAAAAGGTAGTCAGCAAAGTCACCGATCCAATCAAACGCCTCGTCAAAAAACTCATGCTCAAGTTAGGTCAACTTGCAGCCAAAGCTCTCATTAAGGTTGGTCTTGGCGGACTTGTTAAAAAAATCGAGCAGCTCGCGCTAGCCGGAACCGGCGTTGGAATTCTAATTGTTATTGCTCAAGAGCTAATTGAAAGAGGTTTGGGGAAGATGTTCCAAGCCATAAAAGGTCTTGCCAAGGATTATAAAGAGGCAATCAAAGAAGGTCTTCGGGATCCGATAAAGGGCAGCCTTCGTCTTATGGGAACAGTTGCCGACACCGGCATGACTGTAGCTGGAGCAGCTGTTGGGGCAACGGGAGGAGCAGCCGTTGGAGCATTGGTTGGCGGACTGATTGGCTCTGTGGTCCCGGTTATCGGTACCGCAATTGGTGCCGTTTTGGGTGGAATAGTTGGTGGTGTAGCTGGGGGAGGGTTTGGCGCAAAAGCCGGCTATGAATTCCGCAGAAAGCTCATCAAGAAATTCAAGCGCTGGCTGGTTATGAGGTTGTTTTGGAAAAGCTTAGGAAGAGTAATTTGGACAGCCATCAAATCAGCGGCACTGGGGTGGGTTGGATCGGTTGTAGCTGGAGTTGTAAATTTCGCCACCAACATTGTCGCAGGAGCAAAAAATCTCATCCTCCAACCAATAACCACCGGCAAGCAGCTCATCTATATTGCAAGACATTACACCTTCATTGAAGGGCCGGTTGCAAACCTTATTAATGGAACCTCCAACCTCATCAAAAATGCATTCTCAAATGCAGTTCGTGCAGTTAATGCATTAGCCGGTGAAACCCTCAAAACCTCCACCAAATCCCTCGCCAAAGCCGAGCAGGTAATGCTTGAGGCCACATCAAACACCACCCCCCGCTGGCTGTACCTTACCTCCGTTGGCTCTATTGGCTATGTCATTGTTATGGCTCTATTTGTCTATACGGTAATGCTGGGGGTGTTTCACGTTCCACCCACAGAGGTCATTCCCTATTTAGGGTACGGGCTAGGTTCTGGGTATGGAACCGAGCAGTCGCAGTATATCGGTGTAGTAAAAAATGCAAATCCAGACAGAATTGTAAGCAATAGCAATCTTCCAGCAACAATAACCTACACCGTCACCATTACTGCCCAGGGTAGCGACCTTGCAAACATCGCCTTCAACAACACCTATACCATCCGCCAGGACCCTCTGCTCGCCGGACCTCCATCTACCACCATACCAAGCCCGCCACTCACTCCTATTCTTGATGGAAGCACATATTCACTGACGTACGCTGTCGATCTTGGAACCCAATACGCTGACTCTTTTGTCTGTGATAATTTCACAGTCACCGCCGATACGGTGGCGGGAAGGGATTCATCTACCTCTGTTGCCTGTGTCATGATTGGAAACCCTCCTGATGACTGTCCGTTTGGTTGGCCGGTTTTACCTCCAGCTGGCATGTCATTCCTCCGCATAACCCAAGGGAACCGAGGCATCTGCACTCACGGAGCCCTCGAATCTGCTCTCGATATTTTCGGACAAACACCGTCACAACAACTTGTCGGCGCCGCAGTTATTGCCACCCATCAAGGCACTGCAGCTCAGGGTTCCAGTGGTAATTATGGTTCGTATGTCGATGTAACGGGGGTATGCAACGGACAACCATTTACAACCAGATATGCCCATCTTAGATCAGATACTAGAGTGCCTAATGGTCCTGTAAACTACGGCACCACCGTAGGACACACGTCAAACACCGGCACGGGTCCAGAAAACAACCACTTGCATTATGAAGTTCGTGGGGGAGTTCTGCCCATGGAACCTCCAAATATTCCAGAATTTGTACTCCCAAGAGGGTGTTGCAATTATCGAGGAATTGCCTGCATAGATACGTCGGGAAATCCCAGTAGAATCCCGTAGTTTATAATCAACATGATGAAATTTAATCGAAAATTCATTTTAACCGTCCTCCTCGTCGTTTTTCTCGCAACCATTGCTATATTACTGTGGATATTCACCCAATCTAATAAACCAGCGTCAGGAGAGCCCCTACAACAAGATCCGCTTCTTCAGGCAGTACCGACCATTCCAGCCTTCACTGGTGGGTTCTTCCCCATACAGCTTGCTCTCACCGAAAAAGATGTTAATCTCCCAAAAGAGCTTCCACTTCTAATGGTGAGTAACTCTTCAAACATAACCCAAGAACAAGCCGTTGACATTGCAAAAAGAGCAGGGTTCATAGAAGCTCCAAGAATTATCCAAAGTCCTCAAGGAGAAAATGTTTATATTTGGGTCCAGCTCTCAGATGCGCTAACAATCTCTGGCATCACCAACGAAATACACTACACGTTGGGTGGTGGATATCCAATTAAAGGTTTGTTTGACAAGAAGCGTGATACAGAAATCATCGCTACCGCAAAAGATGCAATGATAAAAAAGGGTTTCATTGATCCAGACGAAGAAACGAATCCCATCGATATAAGTTATATTTTCTCTGAGAATAGCGACGACCTAAAACGATCCTCAAAGGAAAATGCCAACATCGCAACCGTTAATTTTAAATCTGGTAATCAGCCATATAAATTAATTGGGTTGGAACCAAATCTTTCACTCACCACGGTGTCAATATTTCCGGATGGAACCCCCTTAGAAATAAAGCTAAAAAAAGATATTAACTATGAAGTAAGCGACAAAAAATATCCCATTAAATCCTTTGAAGCAATGCGGCTTGCCTTACCTGTAGCAAGTTTAATTTCAACCAGCGTAGAATATTATGAACCGCAAAGCAATGATATAGTCTATGTAAGTATAGAGAGGGTTGAAATTGCTTATTTTTCAGACGAGTTGAAAAACAATATTTACCAGCCAGTGTTTCTCTTTACCGGAAAAATTAAAACTACAACCTACCCCGATGAGTTGGATGCAACGCTTTATCTGCCTGCCATTGATTCCCCGCTTCTCTATTCAGAGTAGCCATCCACCAGCCCTAGCCCACCCCTTCCTCCCTTGTTATAATGAAATGAACTTGATAAACAAGTAGAACAGATTGAAAGTACAAAACCAATAATCATGGAACAACACCCAGTTCCACAACAAATCTCCTCATACCACTTTCGCTTGATTGGCGACATGACCATCAAGCAATTTCTCGAACTTATCGCTGGCATCATTGTCGCTTGGATTATTTATTCCCTTCCGGTGTCAAGCATCATCCGCTGGCCATTAATAATATTTTCTGTTTTTTTGGGAGTAGCGTTTGCGTTTCTACCCCTCGAGGAACGCCCGCTAGATAGATGGTTGGTGGCCTTCATTAAAGCCATCTACTCTCCAACCAAATTCGTCTGGAGAAAACAAACAATCATGCCGAGATTTTTCGAAACAGTAAAAATAAAAAAATATGAAGAAACTGAGACTGAGCAAAGTGATAGAAAAAAACTTAAGGCCTATTTAGAAACACTACCGAGCCTGGGACCGCAAACTAACCTTGACAACAAGGAAAATCATTTTGTTAGTGACATCATGAAAATGTATACAGAAGTCCAACCGACACACATAACTAAAGTGAAACCTCAGCGACAAGTGGCTGAAGATCTTGAACAAGCAGCAGATGTGAAGGTGAAGGTAAGAAAACTAAAATCCCCCCCTCTGAATCCGAAAGCAATTATGCGGGGAGAGGTGATACTTCCCAAGAGGTCAAGAGCGGGATTGAAAAAGCTGGACATGCCCATTGCCGAACCTCTTAATATTGTAAAAGCTGAAAAAATACCAGTTCCGCCCGTCATAATCGCTAATGGTCAAAATGAGGAAGATAAACAATATGATATTGGAAAACTATCACCTACCGGGGTTATAAAAATTGATAGAGAACCCTACAAAACAACCCAGGCAACCATCAAACCAAAACTCCCCATTCCTACTCCTCCAATCACCCCAAATGTATTGGTTGGGATGGTTGTCGACAAACTTGGTAGTATTGTTGAAGGTGCCATTCTCACCATAAGAGATCAAGATAATAATGTCGCCAGAGCACTAAAGACAAATAAGCTTGGACAATTTTTTATCGCCACCCCCCTAACCAGCGGGATGTATGAAATTGAAGTTGAACACGAAGGACAAAGCTTTGATATAATCAAAATCGATCTAGTAGGGAATCTCGTTCCACCAATAGAAATTAAAGCAACCTGAGAAAGAATACGCATGGCTGCCCCAAAACAAGTCATTAAATCTACAACTCAACAACACCTCGATGTCGAGGAAATTGCAGAGAATCTTATTCTTTTAAAAGATGGTTCTGCTGCAATGATAATCACCACCACAGCGGTGAACTTTGGTCTTTTATCTGAGTCCGAGCAAGACGCAACAATTTATGCCTACGCAGCTCTGCTTAACTCACTCACCTTTCCTATCCAGATTTTTATTAGAAGCAATAGAAAAGATATTACTGGATATGAAAGGTTGCTCGAGGAACAGGAATTACGCTCTGCAAAACCAGAAAACAAAGAACGCATTAGAAAATACAGGGAATTTATTGAGGAAACAGTCCGTCAAAGAAATGTTTTAGATAAAAAATTCTATATTGTTATACCTTTTTTTGTTCTCGAGCTGGGAGTTACAAAGTCGGCAACAGCAATCGCAAAAGGCGGTCACACCGGACTTCCTTTCCCAAAAGAATACATTATTGGTCGAGCTAAAATGACATTGGAACCAAAAAGAGATCATGTTGAACATCAGCTTGCCCGTCTTGGTTTGCGAGCCAGACAACTCACTACTAAAGAGCTCATTCAGCTTCTTTTTGAAATATACAATCCAGACAGCTCCCAAGGTCAAACATTAGTTTCTCCCCAAGAATATGAAACACCTATCGTTCAACCTGCAGTAGCCTTTCAAGAAGTTCCTCAAATAAACACTCAACAACAACCCCCACTACCCCAGGAGAGCCAACCAAAAACTCAACCACCTCCGCCAAACCCAATAAGCACATCTACGCCCGCAAACCAACCCACACCACTCCCTACCCCCCAGCCTGAAACGTCATCAATTATCAATGAAACGCCAGCTATTTCTCAACCCACATCAGGTGAATCTCATATAGTATCTCAAGATCCTGCTCAACAACCAAAAGCCACAGACAATATACAAGCAACAATAGACAGCGCTCTTAAAGAGCAATAAGGGAGTTAACAATTATGGCTTTAAACATCTTAGATGCACTAAAAAGAAACAAAAAAAGGGAAACGCAGGCCGGCGAACAGACTCTACAAAATCCAACCCCCCCACAAGCACATGCCGGAAATCCCGCAGACCAACTTGGATCCGGAATGGTTTCAATTCAAGACATCATTGCTCCGGAATCAATTGACGTTGACTTCAATCACCTCAAGGTTGGAAACATGTTCCTCCGAACGTTATTTGTAGCTGGATATCCTAGGTATGTGAGCGCCAACTGGCTGGCTCCCCTCATCAACTTTGAAAACTCTCTTGATATCTCTATGTTTATCTACCCCGTTGAAGGTCGGGAAGTTCTCGACGAGTTACGAAGAAAAATTGGAGAAATGGAAGCTGAAATTGAAACAGACATCAAGCGCGGTCATATCGCTAGCGTAGATACAGAAATCAAACTAGAAGATGCAAAAGGGCTCCAACAAGAATTAGCTAAAGGTGCAGAGCGTTTCTTTCAGTTTGGTTTGTACATCACAGTAAGTGCAAGTTCTCTTGAAATATTAAATTCTACGACAAAAAAAGTTCAATCCACCCTTGGATCTCTCTTAATTATCTCAAAAGCAGCAACTCTTCAGATGGAAGCAGGTCTAAAAACCACACTCCCTCTTGGCCAAGATCGGCTTGTGGTTACCAGAAACATGGATACAACCTCTCTCGCCACAACCTTTCCCTTCACTTCTTCGGAATTAACAGCCAACGAAGGGATTATGTATGGGATCAATGAACACAACGACTCACTAATCATTTTTGACCGTTTCACTATGGAAAACGCAAACATGGCAATTTTTGGAAAAAGCGGATCTGGAAAAAGTTTTTTTGAAAAACTCGAAATACTACGGTCTCTCATGTTTGAAACAGAGGTAATTGTCATCGATCCAGAAGAAGAATACAAAAGGATGTGTGAAACACTAGGAGGCACTTATATTAACTTGAGCTTGAACACCCAAACTAAACTCAACCCATTTGATTTATCTGCTGTTTATGAAGAAGGTGAAAATGAGCTGGGGTTAAAAATTCTCTCTCTTCATGGGTTGTTAAAGGTGATGCTTGGGGATGTCAACCCCTCAGAAGAAGCCATACTTGACCGGGCGCTGATTGCAACCTACAAAGCCAGGGGTATCACCCCAGATCCTTCTACACAAAGAAATGAACCACCGCTTATGGAAGATCTCTATAAAACGCTTATAGGTATGGAAGAGCAAGTTGCAAAAGGATTAGCAGATAGGCTTGAGAAGTTTGTAAAAGGATCACTTCGAAGCTTCTTCGACCAGCAAAGCAATGTTGACTTAAAAAACTCTTTTACAGTGTTCTCGTTAAAAGAAGTTGAAGACGAAACCAGACCAACAATTATGTATATAATTCTTGATTATATCTGGACAAAAGTGAAGAGAGACATGAAAAGAAGGTTGGTTGTTGTTGATGAGGCTTGGTACTTAATGAAAAACCAGGATTCTGCTACATTTCTCTACTCCATTGCCAAGCGGGCGAGAAAATATTATCTTGGTCTGACCACCATTTCTCAAGACGTAGAAGATTTTCTCAATTCCGACTACGGAAAAGCAATAGTAACCAACTCATCAATCCAAGTTCTTTTCAAACAATCAACAGCAGCTATTGAACAACTCTCTGAAACATTCTTCCTTTCTGAAGGAGAAAGACACCTTCTCTTGGCAGCTGACATTGGCGAAGGACTCTTTTTTGCTGGTCAAAATCACGTAGCAATGAGGGTTGTTGCCTCAAGCGAAGAACACAAACTCATTACAACTAAGCCCCAAGAAATTCTTGAAATTGAAAAGAAACAGGAAGAAGAACTACCCATGCAAACTGCCACCGTTCCAAAACAACAGTCTCAAAAACCCCTTTAATCATTTTTTTCTTTGTCAACATTTACCGATATGCTTATTTTTGAACTCTTACAGGCATAATGAGATATAAAAAATCTTCTCTTTCTTTCCCAGCAGGCTGAAATACTCCTGGATCCAAGCTTCCTTTCATTCGAAACAAAACTTTCTTAGAAGGAAATATTGAAAAAAAGTCAATCAAATAGCGGCTATTAAATGCAATATTTCCTCCTTCTCCTTTTAAAGAAATTTCAACAGTGCTCTCGCTCTCCCCATAACTTGGGGCGTTCGCTGAGACAACCAAAGCATCATTGCCGATCTTCCAATGAATAATATTAGCACTATCACGAGCAAAGATAGACGCCGTCTTCACAGCCTTTTCAAGCAGCTCTACTTCAATCGTAGACTCTCCTACTTTTTCTTTTGGAATAACTTGAGTAAAATTCGGGAAAGTGCCTTCAATAAGTCGTGTTGTTAACTCTGCATCTCCTAGAGAAAAAACTGCCAGATTTTGTTGCTTTGCAAGACTTAGTTCGACTTCCTTAACCTGAACTTCCTCTGCCAGCTTTTCAACGTCTCTCAATGCTCTAGCAGGTATGATAACTCCTCCTCCTACTACTTCTTTTACCATCTTTTGCCACGTTGAGGGTGAGCTCTTCCCTGTATAAGGAACGTTCACTAAACTCAAACGGTAACCATCTGTAGCTACTAATTGCAACTGCTTTTCAGAAAATTTCCATAGCACTCCTGAAAGCACCGGACGGGTTTCGTCCGTAGAAGCAGAAAGAACCACTCTCTCTATAACATGTTTGAAAGTCTTTGTTTCAATTTTTAATCCTTTCTTTGAAGATACTTTCCCGAGTGAAGGAAACTCACTTGCAGGTATGCCAGCTAATCGAGCTTGATGACCAGATCCAGATACTCTCAAAGATGATTCATCGCTAGACAGAGTAATAGTTGATGGTGAAAAGGAAGAAACAAGATCGCTAATAACTTTAGCTGGCACAGTAACAGCTCCCTCCTCTTCAACCTTTGCTCCTAGCCACAATCGAATTCCTAAATTCAGATCTGTTGTTGATAAAAGCACTCTTCCACTCTTCGCCTCTATCAGAACGTTTGAGAGAATTGGAAGTGTAGGCCTTGAAGACACTACTCGAATAACAGACGACAGACCCTTAGAGAGTTTATCTTGTAGGATATTTACTTTCATATGCTCCTTCGTAAAACTACTATATTTATAATATTAGCAGCATTAGTAGTAGGTAATGAGGATATGTTGACAACAAAATATTTATTTATCAAGTTCAACTGATAAAAATACTGTGAATAGTCAAGAGTAAACCTGTGGATAAAACTGTGGATAAGTGTCATCATTTTGTGGATAAGAGGATAAATAGAAGATTTTTAAAAATTGAAATTTGGTAAATATTCATTATTCTGTAAAATTGTTAATAATATAGTTTTTTTCGTATAGTTGCTAAATCTACTCGAATCCCTTCATTAGTTGACAAAGTATTTGTTATTTTTTCAACTGCATGCATTACCGTTGTGTGATCGCGGCCTCCAAAAAGATCTCCAATTTCCTCAAGAGGAAGTTGGAGTTCAGTGCGAAGAACATACATAGCTAGATGTCGCGGCAATACCAACGATTTCAAACGACGTGGACCGAAAAGGAGTGTTGGTTTTAGGTTGAAGTGAGAAGCAACAGTTTTAATGATTTCTCTTGGTCGCACGTTTGAATGCATATCAACTTCTGTATCAGCAACATTTCCCAGAAGACCCTTAACTAATGTGTCAGAGATGGGTTGATTGCGAAGTTTAGATTCTGTAGCAAGTCGAGTTAAAAACCCTTCAAGACGACGAGCACTTTCAATATTTGCTGAAATAAGCTGTGCAATGTCCATGGGAAGAGAGACATTCAACCGACGAGCTTTTATAAGGAGAATAGCAGTTCGTAATTCAAAATCAGGTTGCTGAATATCAATGGTTAAACCTCCTTCAAAACGACTCCGAAGCCTATCCTCCAAACCGTCAATTTCATTAGGAGGTTGATCGCTCACAAGAATAATTTGACCCCCTTCTTGTTGAATAGCGTTAAATGTATGAAAAAACTCTTCTTGAACAGCAGTTTTACCAGCAATAAATTGAATATCATCAATGAGAAGAATCTTTGCGCTACGATATCGTTTTTTAAATGGATGTGTTTGTTTTCTACGAATAGCTTCGATAATTTCATTGGTAAATTCTTCACCGGTGCAGTATATGATAGTTGACTCAGGGTTTCTTTTCAATAAAAAATGTCCAATTGCCTGAGTAAGGTGGGTCTTCCCCACTCCAACCCCTCCATATAAAAAAAGAGGGTTGTATGCAGTACCTGGTGATGTTGCAATTGCTTGGGCTGCTGCATGAGCCATTTCATTTGAAGATGAGACAGCATAGGTATCAAAAATAAAATCTTCTCTTAACCGCGCTTTAAAAATTGCCTCTCGGTAAAGTTCTTGATTTGAAGCAGGAGATGAGGTAAATAAAGGACCAGGTTCGCTTTCTTGAGGTTGTTCCGAAGATTCACCAACAATCAGATGAATGGTGTTATTTTTTTGAGTAATACGATCAAGTGCTTCTTGAACAGCGTCGATATACTTTCCTTCAATGTATTGCTTGTGGTATGCACTGGGGACGGCAATTTCAACCATTTGTTTATTTACATCTAACTGCTGTACACGGTTTATTCTTGCTGGTCGTATCCATGTCATAAAATTCCCTCGAGACATAGAAAGCTCAAGATCGCTTAATATGGTTTTCCACAATTCATCCGCCTTCATATGATGGGCAGAAATAGTCTAAAAAATAACAGAAGTTCTATGAATTTCTCTGGTTTTTTGAAAAACAGAGGAATGGCAGTGATTAAGATCAAATCAACTTTTCCACAATTAGTCAACCCACAATTTCCCCAAAAAATGGAGGGAGTAGAAAAAAGTGGATAAAAATAATTTAAGAAATGATAAAATAGGGAAATTGAAAAAATATAAGGGAGGTAATAATGTCAAAAAGAACCTGGCAGCCGAAGAAAAAAAAGAGAGTAAGGAAACACGGATTTCTTAAACGGATGAGCTCTTCGTCTGGAATTAAAACCATAAAAAACCGAATGAAAAAAGGCAGAAAAATATTAGCAGTAAAAGTCTCTTCCTAATACAAACAGCATAATAGCTTCGGGTAGAAGAAACAAGAAAAATGCTTCCAAAGATCAATCGTCTTAAGATTTCAAAAAACAAACAATTAAGCGATAAGTTAATTATCAGAGGAAAACATACATTGGTATGGATAGAATCTTCTCAAGATAAAAAACCACCCCAATTCACTATTGTGGTGGGCAAAAATGTATATAACCAAGCAGTCAAAAGAAACAGGCTAAGAAGAAAAATACAAGGGATACTAATAACTCATCTCACCTTTGCCAAACCCGGAAACAAGATAATGATTAAACTAACGACTTCAGCAGGAAAAGTGTCATACGTTGAAGCAGCAAAAGATGTTTGCGAAGCACTAAACAAGGCATCTGTATTCAGGGGTAGGAAATTATGAAGGTAATACTATTGAAAACTATTCGTCAATATCAAAAATGGTCTACCATCAAATCAAGTATTTTCCAAAGTTTCTCTAGTACACACCAAAGTGGATCGTGCCGGTTCTCCCCAACATGCTCTCAATATACATACGAAGCAGTCGAGAGGTATGGTATAGTAAAAGGCATTCTGTTGGGGGGAAAACGAATGGCAAGATGTCATCCATGGTCAAAGGGAGGGCACGACCCTGTATCAATAGACACACGGTAATGCATGGTATCAAGACCTAAAAAAGTTTCAATGAAGATATTAAATGTTTAACACAATACTGTATCAACCACTATTATCAATACTAACCTTTCTCACCACAATTTTTGGTGGCAGCTTGGGTTTTGCAATCATAGCATTAACAATTCTCATAAGAACTGTACTAATTCCACTTTCTCTACCAGCATTAAAATCAGCAAAAAAATTAAAAGATTTAAAACCTCACCTTGATAATTTAAAGAAAAAACACGCAAAAGATGCAAAACGCCTTCAACAAGAGCAATTGAATTTATATAAAGAACATGGAGTAAACCCAGCGGCTGGATGTTTACCAACAATTGCACAGTTTGCAGTACTCATTGCATTATATCGGGTATTTATTGACTTTATTCAAAATGGAAACGGTGAGACATTTTCTGCCAACATGAGCTTTCTCTGGTTTGATTTATCAAAACCTGATCCATTTTATATTCTTCCTGTGCTAGCAGCTGGTTCTCAGCTTCTTATGTCTCAAATGCTTATGGTTGGAAAAGAACATCACAAAACTGAAGAGCTCAAAGCAATAAAGAACAAAGAAAAAGAAGAATCATCTCAGGAAATGGCTGAGACAATTCAACAACAAATGTTATACGTTATGCCAGTGATGACCGGAGTGATTGCCTTAAGCTTCCCATCCGGTTTGGCAGTCTATTGGGTTACCACGACGATTTTTTCAATAGTTCAGCAATATGTTATTAGTGGACCTGGGGGTCTTATTCAATTAGCTGCTAAAATCAAAGGTATCAAGGAGAAATTATGAAAAAAAACTATCTTAAAAAAGCTGAAGAATCGGCTTCAAGTCTACTGAACCAACTAGGCTTTGATGATGTCACGATAAGCACAACCAAAGACGATGATGGTGTGATTCACTTGAATATTGATACCTCACCTGACAATTCAGGACTGCTTATTGGATTTCATGGAGAAAACATCCAAGCCTTACAGCTGATACTTGGATATATGATTAATAAAGGTAGCAATGAATGGAATCCAATAAGTGTAAACATTGGAGATTACAGGGAGAAGCGAAAAGAGTCTCTTGAATCAATGGCATCGAATGCAGCTCAAAGAGTGAAGCTGACCCAACAGTCGGTGACGCTCCCCTACTTAAGTAGTAACGAAAGAAGAATTGTACACCTCATGCTTTCCCAGGATAATGAAATCGAAACCTTCTCAGAAGGAACAGGTAGAGATAGAAGATTGATCATTGATCTCAAAAAAAACAAAGATACGTGAAGCCCGGCGGCAATCAAAACAACAACCGCAAAGGTAAAATTAACAAACTCATTTCTCTTCCGAGTTTTATTGATCATTTCCAAAAAATAAACACCGAAAAAAACTTAATAGTTGTGCTAATACTATTAATTCCAGTACAACTTGCGAAGCACTTTTGGCCGGACTTTGCCTATATTGCTGGCATTCGAAGTGATTATCTGTCGCCAAAAATATATCTTACAGACTTTATTGTTTTTGCTCTAGTTGTGAACTATTTTCTTAAGTTTAGAGAAAATAATAATTGGATGAGATGTAAGATCACAAAAAAAAACACAGTGATGCTTATTGCTTTGGCAATGTTTATTCTCACGAATATAATTCTATCCAATTCACCATCAGTCTCTACGTTGTACTGGCTGAGGGTAGTAGAGCTGACCGCAATAGGTATCGTGTTAATAAAATCCCAAGTCCTAATAGTGGAAGAATTAAAAAATATGATTTCAATCCCGCTTTTCTACTCATCAGTAATAGCAATTACACAGTGGTTTAAACAGCAATCAGTTGGCGGTCTACTCTACTGGCTAGGTGAGAGAAGGTTTTCTCTTACCACTCCCGGAATAGCAAAACTTGATATACATGGACAGTTGTTCTTAAGACCGTATGCAACCTTTCCTCATCCAAACGCGCTTGCCGGTTTCTTGCTGCTAGGTCTCATCATCTTGGTTGGTAAGAGGAAAAAGAGAAAGTTTGACATTGTGGTAATAGCACTTTCATTAATAACACTCATTCTTACATTTTCCCAGGCGAGTTGGGTGATAGGATTGATACTTTTAGCTGCCTGGATAGTTAAAGCATGGAGGACTAAAGTGGGTATGGTGAAGTATGTAGCTCTCTCAATGGTGATGTTGGGAGTGGTGTTGCTAAAACAAATTCCTGCAGAGCAAGAGTCAGTTGTTGTGAGAAGGATGTTGTTGGAGAAATCAATTGAATTGTTTTCTCAAAGACCACTAATAGGTGTTGGACTAGGTGTGGGCCTGCTTGATATGGAAGGAACAAAAAACAATCTTTTATATACAAGTACTCGTTTATCTCAGTTTCAGCCAACACATAATATTGCAATGTTAGTCTTATCTGAAGGCGGGATAGTTTTGTTTATGGTAGGTGTTTGGGTAATTGTAAAATCATTTCGTAAAGCGAAGGTAGAGAATAAATGGACATTATTAACTGCTTTGTTAGTAATTATATTTACAGGTATGCTGGATCATTACTGGTTGACCCTTTACCAAAATCAATTAATGGTGCTCTTTATTCTTGCGGCGATCTGGAATGAACCTTCAGGTAAAGATAATGCCCTGAGATGAGTAAAAAAATAAATATTATCAGCAACACCACCTTTCAGCTTCTTGGAAAAGTAGTTAATACCATAAGCTCGCTTCTAATAACCATAATTATTGCCAGAGCTTTGGGTGCAGGTTTTTATGGTGATTTCACCAAAGTATTTGTTACCGTAACAATGTTTTATATCGGAATTGATTTTGGAATGAACGCGATTCTTGTAAGAAGGTTAAAAAATTCAACATCTAGTGAACCGATTGAATTTAAAAATGCACTTGCAGTGAGAATATGTTTTGCGTTCATATTTTCAGTCATTATTTCTCTGGCTGTAACGCTTGTTCCAACGGCAACAAATTTCGGTTTTTCAGATGAAGTAAAGAATGCAGTGTACCTATTTTTAATAACACTATTTAGTCAAAGTATCACAACAACAGCTAATGCCATTTTTCAAAGCAGAATGGCATATAAATATCAAGCAATTGCTACGACTGTAGGAAGTATAGTGATCCTTATCCTTGTTGGGATATTTACAGTTCTCGGAGCAAGTCTGACAACAATCATCCTTTCCTATGTAGTTGGTTCATTCACAATGGCACTGATAAGTTTTATCTTCGTAAGACAATACTTTTCAATGAATTTGAGAACCATCTCACTAATCCAAATGAAAGCATTAATTAAAGAATCCAGCCCTATAGGATTCGTATTAATACTAAATGTGCTGTCCACGAGGTTGGATATATTTCTACTAAGCGCCATGCGTACGACAGAAGTAGTTGGGTATTATGGCTTAGCTTACCGCGTATTTGATGTGGCTCTTGTAATTCCAACGTTCCTTATGAACGCATCATACCCAGTACTCATAGAACATCTAAACATAGGTATGGTAAAGCTTAAAAAAACAGTAAAAACACTGTCAATAACGCTGTTTATTTTATCAGTAATAGTGACATTTGGATTAGTAGTAATAAGTCCTTTTTTGGTTTGGATTAAAGAAGATTATATTTTTTCCGAAAATCCACTGATATTGCTTTCTCTTTCGCTGCCCTTCTTTTTCTTGTCAGCACTCATGCAATGGATATTAGTAACAGTAAAGAAAGAACATAAGTTGCTAATCATTTACTTTCTGGCAGTCTGTGTAAATCTTTCTCTTAATCTGGTGCTAATTCCAAAATACGGAATGGTAGCTGCTGCGATTAATACCGGAGCAACAGAATGTATGGTGCTCATTCTGTCAATGAGGTACGTGTTACAATCACTTCGACAAGAATCGTAGAATGACTAAGGCAGACAGTTCTAAATTATCAATCTATTGTGATGGGGGAGCCAGAGGAAATCCAGGCCCTGCGGCTATTGGTGTGGTGATTGAAAATGAAAAGGGAGAATTCCTAGATAACATATCAGGTTATATTGGTGAAACGACTAACAATGTCGCTGAATATTCAGCCGTAATTGAAGCATTGCAATGGATTAAACAAAACAGAAATTCGGGAAATCATTTAACGATCAGAATCCATGTAGATTCAAACTTAATTGCCAGTCAATTAAATGGTGTATTTAAGGTTAAAAATGAAAATCTTCGAAAACTATTCAGCCAGGTAAAACGACTTGAAGATGAGCTTAGTCTCATGAATATACATCATTCTTCTCAGTCTTTGTCGTTGCTCAACAATACGATTGTCTATGAATATGTTCCCAGAGAACACAACTCCAAAGCGGACGCTTTAGTAAATAAAGTGCTTGAAAGTATGGGTTACTTTAAGTAAATTGGTACGTTCTTCGTCGTGTCTAAGTCAACAATTTCCATAAATGTAAGATTCTAACTCAGAATAATATATAGGTTATGCTGTTAATATTCTAGTGAAGATATATGTACTCAGAAAACAGCACATGAAAAGAGTAAGCACAAGAAAGTTTGATTAAAGCTATGCACACCAGAAGAGAATAATAATAAAAACAAGAAAGAAAAAGGTAAGAACGAATAATAATGCAATAAGCAGATGGTTACAGGTCTATATATCCCGAAACATCATTGCTTCATAGTTCGCAATTAAGTAACATGAAAGCGGTTGAGTATCAAAGGCAAATTCATGTCAATTAGAAAAATATCAGTTGAAAACTTGGGAGAACATCCTTCAGCGTTTCTTCTTGGTAACGATGGTTTTTTAATCCGAGAACTATCAAATTATCTAAGTAAGCTACCTATAAACATCACCTGCATTGTTGAAAATCATGCAACAAATAATAAAACTGATTTCTCAAGAGGTGATAATAATTCGTTGATTATTAATAATGCCTCTGATTTAGAGAGTATTCTTGAAAAAAAACCAACATACATATTTCATGCAGCAAATCTAGAAAAAGGAAATGGAACATCCAGGAAATCCAAGCTTGAAGATGTCTTATCCAAATGGATCGGGAGTAATGACGCCAAGCTTTTAACAATCTTCCGGCTTAACAATACTTTTCAGTATAATGAATTAATCCCTCAACTCGCTTCAAAGTCACGAGGTTTGGACAAGAAAATATTTCTAGAAAACCTGTATGGTCCCGAGATGTCATTGGAAGAAGATTGGTTGCTAGCCAATCTCTTGCGTGAACTCAGAAATGAGATTCCAATCAGCATTGAAGGGGAAGGTTTAAGCACTATCCGTCCGATCTTTATTACAGACTCGGTAAAAGAGATTGCTAAAATCATGTTTTCTGAATCATCCGAGAGTGATGTTTTGATGCTCTCCGGTGAAAGGGAGATTACTCAGCTTAATTTGGTATATAAGGTCAGAGAAATTGCTCTCAAACAAGCAGGTAAACTGCTTGAACTTCGTTTTACCCAACCTTCTAATGGAGATTTTGAGAGTGAGAAAGAACAGAAAAATGAGCTTATCGTATCGGGGGATAAAAAGGTTCCTTGGAGAGTAAGAGAAGAGACATCACTCGAAGAAGGATTACAACAAACTCTTCAATGGTTGGCTGGTTTATCTGAGAATCCTAAGCAGGTAAAGTCACTAAAGCAGTCCAGCTCAAATAGAATAGAATTACCAGAAGTAAAATATACCAAAGAAACGAATAAGAAATTTTCGAGTATACGTTGGAAGAGAACAAAGTTTGGAGTGCTTCTTTTACCTCTTATTTATCCACTCGTCTTTTTCGTGATGATTTTTTTTGCGGGTTTAAATTTAAATCAGTCCATTGAAATGATTGAACAGGGAGAGCTTGAAAAGGCTGAAAAAATAGCCGTTCTATCGAATAACACCTTCCGCTTTGCATTCCATCAACTGAGTGTGCTTTCAAAGACGACATCAAACATCCTTCCAACTAGTGATTGGTTTAGGGAAGTAATTCTTCTCTTAGAGACAGCTGAGCTTATATCGAGTTCATTAAAATATAAACTTTCTATTGCAATGCTATCAAACGATATATTTGAAGGAATAATTTCAGATAAAAATAGAAATATTGAAGTGTTGTCAAAGTCGCTTGGAAGAGAAATGAGAAACTTAAACACATCCTTGTCTCAGTTAGAATTAGTACAGATGAAAATTACATCAGAAAATAGCTCTTCAATCTCAGAAGGTTTATTTAAATATTTGTCAGAGCAGATAAATGAGCTGGTCAAGTCAAAAGAAATAATTTCTAGTGCGCTTCTTTCAGCTGAAGAATTCAATGGGTTGTTTACCAGCAAGCAGGAGAGGACCTATTTCATACTCTTACAGAACAATCGCGAACTACGACCAACAGGTGGTTTTATTGGATCGTATATTAAAACCAAAATTAAAGACGCTGTAATTAGTGAGTTCATAGTCAAGGATGTGTATTCCTCCGATAGTAAGTTAAAAGGTTTTGTCGAACCTCCCCAGGAAATAAAAGAATATCTAGGTGAATCAGGGTGGTATCTGCGAGATAGTAACTGGGATCCTGATTTTCCAACTACCGCGCAGCAGGTTGAGTGGTTTGTAGAGAAAGAAGAAGGGGAGATGATTGATGGAATAATTGCTATTAATACACTTGTAATACAAGATCTACTTCGTATTTTGGGACCAATACACCTCGAGGACTATGAAATAAAAGTCTCATACGATAATCTCACCAGTGTTGCTGATTATTATAGTGAAGTAAATTTTTTCCCAGGTTCATCTCAAAGGCAAGATTTTTTAGCTAGTCTAGTAACAAGTCTCTGGGGAGAAGTAGAGAGCTCTAGTCCGTCTCAAAAATTTGAAGTACTGAAAGTTATCTATGATTCATTACAAAAAGGAGAAACTCTTATTTATTTAGACAGACCAAAAGAACAGAAAATGATAAATGACTTAGGATGGGACGGTAGGCTCAACAGATCGAAGTGCGATAAAGTTAAAGACATTTACTCTTGCATAAGTCAATCAATTGCTGTTACAGAGGCAAATGTGGGAATCAATCATGCCAATCAATATACAAGCAGAGAAACTGATATACGCATGGAAGTGGATAACAATCTCAAAACCACGATAAATATTCAATACGAAAATAGTGGACAAAATGAAAATTGGCCTGGTGGGGAATATAAGAATTATTTAAGAATATATGTTGACAAAAATAATTCGCTTCAAAGTGTGATAGTCGATGGAAAAGAGTTGAATTCTCATGAAATTGACTTAAAGTCCCAACATGATCTTCTTTCAATTGGTTTTTTATTAAAGGTTCCTATAAAACAGAAAAGCACAGCAGAAATTACATTGGTTCGTAGCGATGTGTCAGAATCGAGCAGTAGTCATCTAGAAATTTTAGTTCAGAAACAGCCTGGGATAGGTGAGCAACCATTGTCACTCTCACTCATACTACCGGATAATTTCAATCTTTCTTCTGAAAATATGAATTCGAGTCAACAGAACGTCCATACTTTATGGAAAGATTTGTTTACAGAAGACATCTCCGTTGGCCTTGATTTACAAAAATCACAAATGGTACAATAGCTGCCTTATAAGTTCTGAAAATAATAAAAGACGAAAGAAATATGGCAACAGTTTCTCTACTAGCACAAAAACGGAAAGTCTTGGGAAGAAAAGTAAAAGCGTTAAGAAAGCAAGGACATTTGCCTGCAAACATTTATGGGAAAAAGATCAAATCTCTTTCAGTGAAAGTAGACACAGGTGATTTTGCAAAAGTATTTGCCAGCGAAGGAGAGACAAACATCATCGACCTGAAAGTAGATAAAGATAAAGTTTCTAGACCAGTTTTGATTACGAACGTTCAGAAAGATCCTGTAACCGATGCTCCACTTCATATTGATTTTCACCAAGTGGATTTAACCCAGAAAGTTACCGTTTCTATTCCTGTTGTCGTAGAAGGAGAATCTCCAGCTGAGAAAGAAAAGGGTGGAGTCTTAATTACACTACTTGATGAAATAAGGGTTGAAGCGCTTCCCAAGGATCTTCCCGACGAGTTTAAATTGGATATAAGCAATCTTCATGATTTCAACGACTCTGTTGTTGTAGGAGATTTAAAAGTAGATAAAAATAAAGTGAGTATACTTGTAGGTGATGATGAGGCTATAGTTGTTGTTCAAGAGCCAAAAAAGGAAGAGGAAGAAACCCTTGCTCCAACCGAGGAAACCGAAGAAGCTGATGCACAGGATGGAGATGATCAAAAACAGCCAGTCGAAACTTCTGACGAAAAGAAAGAAGACGAACAAACAAAAAAGCAAGACAAGAATAAAGAAAATTAGTTCTTCTCACCACCAGTTGTAAGACCTTGAAACAATCTTCCCACTGCTGCAACTGCTCCGTTATTTGGATCAATAGTATACGCCGAATAAAAGTGTCGCTGTGCAATTTCATTTTTATTGAGCCGCAGATTCAATAGTGCGAGTCGAAGATACCCATCTCGGTAAGTTGGATACTGTTCAACAATCTCTTCCCAGTAATCAATTTTACTCTGGATGACGCTTTCAGGAAAAATCTCTCTGGTTATTTGTTCAAAATCAGAGTCAATTCCAGCAACTCGTTTTTGATTATCAGCAATTAGTAGGGAAGTAGCTTTTTCCAACATTTGCTGCGCTAATTTCCAATCACTTCTACCAGCAGCATATTGAGCCAGCCTCAGATGCTGTTGAGGATTGTTGAAGTCTTGCAACGCAGTAAATTTTAAATGATCAAAAGGAGATTCGGAAAAAAAACTTATTTGAAATATAATGAGTCCAACCAGCAAGATACCGATAACAACCTGAAAAGAGAATCGACGAGACATCTTTTTACTCGCAAAGAGCTTTAAATTCATATCCTCCTATGATACCGTTAAGTTAAACAGGATCAAGAAGAAAATGATCTAAAGAAACAACATGTTAAACGGTCTAGCTAAATCCGATTTACTTATCCTTGTAGGATCAGTGATAATCCTTGTCTTTCTTCAATTTAAATCTCTTTGGAGCGATAAAATAGACACTGGAGATCAAATACAAGGACTGCAGAAACAAACAGAAGTACGTAATCAAAATCAGAAGCAACCAACATTCCCATTAGTATCTTCACAGGAAAGTACACATTCATCGTTAGAAGAAATTCAAAACACACAGTCATCACCAAGCGCGGTACTAAATTCGGCTGATAAGATTAATAATAACCAGCAATATTGCTCATCTGTGCGTCCAGATTTTTGTACAGAAGAGTGTCTAGCAAATCCACCATTTATCTGTGGATCAGATGGGAAGTCTTACTGTACTACCTGCAAGGCCTGCGCCAATCTAGAAGTTGACTGGTACGTTATCCAAGATGGTCTCTGCGACAATTTATCTCCCAAGTTTTAAATATCGTCATTTATCGTAGGTGTGTAAGTCAGATCATTAACTTAAAGAACTAGTAGATGTATCTATTTTCTCTGAGCTTATTTTAAGAGGCCAAGGTGCCGAGATAAGCTGTTTTGATGAAAGTATTGTAGGTCGTTTAGTATCAGTGAACTGTTGTCTGAGCTCCATATATACAGCTTCAGTGACAAACGGGACAAATGGATGGAGTAATTTTAAAAAGACAACTAATCCATCAAGAAGCGCAGGATCACTAATTTCTTTGTGTTTGTTTTTCTCTATACACTCATCACAAAACCAATGCCAAAATTCATTATAAACAGTTTCGGCAGCTAATCCGATGCGAAATTCTGATATTTGTCGAGTTATCTGTTCACTGATGGAATTGAGTTTTTTTTGAAAAACGCTGTCGTTAACTTCAAGTCCTGATGAAGAAACTTGGTGTTGCTTCGAGTTTTCGAAATTAAGAATAATAAATCGAGCCGCATTCCAGATTTTATTGGTAAAATTTCTCATCGCTCGAAAATCTTGCTCACCAACATTTTTATCTTGCCCAGGTGTTGATCGGATAACCAATGCCATTCTCAATGCATCAGCACCATAGTGCTCGACAACATCGAGTGGGTTGATAACGTTTCCTTTACTTTTACTCATTTTTTGACCTTTTTCATCTCGAATCAATCCATGAAGATAGACATCTCTAAACGGCACTTCTCCCGTTTTATAGAGTCCTATCATGAGCATACGCATAACCCAAAAGGGGAGTATATCGTACCCAGTTTCCATAACCGAGGTTGGATAAAACCGCTTAAAATCACCTTTCTTTGCTGTCATAAGACTGGTAAAGGGAAACTGAGCGGAGGAAAACCAAGTATCAAAAGTATCAGTCTCTTGAATGAAGTCCATACCAGGGGAACCTGGAGAAATGACATACTCAGCATGTAATGGAGCTCGTAGTGATTGCAAGCCCTTACGAATTTCGCTGAGAGAATATTTCTTAATGAAGTCTTTCAGAACACCGCTGTATTTCTTTCCAGCCTTATCGAGGAATACAACCGAGATGTCTGGATTCTTTTCTACAGAATACCAGACTGGTATTCGAATACCCCAAATAATCTGTCGGCTGATATTCCAGTCCTTCAAGTTCTCTAACCAATGTTTCAAAACTTTATCATGACCGGCACCATGCACGATAACTTTTTCATTTTCTAGCACCTCTAAAGCTTTATTGGCCAGAGATTTTACTTTGATGAAAAACTGTGGAAGTGGTAACGGTTCAATTTCGTTTCCGCAGCGATAACACACTCCAATCATATGCATGTAGGTAGTATCAACTCGTTCCATGAGTCCGGCTGATTCTAAGTCCTCAGCGACTACCTGCCGCGCTTTTGCGACATAGAGACCAGCATATTTACCTGCGAATTCGTTAAGCTTTCCATCAAATTCAACAACTTGTTTCGGGCCAGATATTTCATCTTTATGTCTCTGCCAAATTTCAAAGTCATTTGGGTCATGTGCTGGAGTAACTTTTACCACGCCGGTCCCAAATGTAGGGTCAACAAAATCATCAGCAACAACCTTCATTGTAAAATTACCTACTAAACCCTTTACTTCGATTTCCTTTCCAATCCACTTTTTATATCTTTTATCATTGGGATTGACTGCCACAGCCGTGTCTCCAAATTTTGTTTCAGGTCGAACGGTCGCCAGCGAAAACGGTCCGTACTTCATGTAGTAAAGAGGAGTAGTTTTTTCAATGTGTTTCACTTCCAGCTCCGAAAAAGCAGTACCACAGTGTGTGCAGTAATTAACCAAACGGAGATCACGGTAAACTAAGTTCTGATCAGCTAGTTCCTTAAATGTCTCAATCACTATGCGTACCATCTCTGTATCAAGCATGAACTTGAATCGACTCCAGTCGGCACTAGCCCCAATTTTTTTAAGTTGTGTAACCGCAACGTCTGAATTGTCTTGAACATAATCCCAAATGTTTTTATAAAGTGTTTCTCGATCAAAGTCGAACCGACTCTTTCTTTGTTTTTTAAGTTTTTTTTCAAAAACAAACTGAGTCTCAATACCAGCATGATCGGATCCTGGTAACCAGAGCGTGGCATCTCCAAGCATTCTATGATAACGAATCAGTATATCTTCAAGAGTAACAAACATAGCGTGTCCAACATGAAGGGGGTCGTTCGCATTAGGAGGTGGCATGATGATACAAAAAGGCTTTGCTTTCAAAGATGAAATTGGTTGGAATGCTCCACCTTTTTCCCACAAAGAATAAACTCGTTCTTCATGATCGTTATGTTTATATTGTTTTTCCATAAAAAAACCGAGGTTTCTCTCAAGGGTGATCGAAGACCACGGTACCACCTTTCTTTCTCTCTGTCGTAATTACCCAGAGAGCTACTTCCAGCTATCACGGGCTTCCCCGGGAAATTCTACTAAGCCGAAATCATTATGCGACCGTTCTTTTTCCAGCGCGCCTACTATTAAGACATCGACAGGTGACGAACCTATCTTAAACGCATTTTATTAATTCTCAAGTATTGTACAAAAACCTATCAGAATTCGCAATCTACATGACAATCTCAAGTCCGGGATCAACATGAATCTGGCTCCAGGGTAAAGGCGAGTAGTTAAAAAAAGCAGCTCCAGCAATGTATGTTGCATTATCAGTGCAGAGATCGGGTGCTGGAATAAATAATTGTATTCCTAATTCTAGATTCTTGACATCTGCTGTCATAAGTTCCCGAAGTCTAGTATTCGCTGCTACTCCACCAGCGACGACTATAGAATGAGGTCTGTATTCCTCAGCAGCTTTACTTACTTTGGAAACTAACACTTCACAAATTGTTTCCTGTGTTTCGTAAGCTATAATTTGTCGTAGTGCTGACGTAAGTTTATGTTCTCGAAGAACATTAACAACTGCCGTCTTCAGTCCACTGAATGAAAAGTCATAATCACCACTATTTATCATAGGACGTGGCAATCTAATTGCTATTTTAGATTTGGTTATTGAATAGTTTGCAGCTTCAGCTGCAATTTCAGGTCCTCCTGGGTATCCTAATCCGAGCATCCTCGCAATCTTATCAAAAGCCTCTCCCGCTGCGTCGTCTCTCGTGCTTCCGAGATATTTAAGCTTTCCATGGTCTTGCATCAACACCAAATCTGTATGTCCTCCACTAACAACCATTCCCAGCATTGGAAACTCAGGTGTAGTTGTGGTGTTTAACCATGTCGCATGCAAATGACCAATAAGATGATTGACTGGAACGATTGGTTTATTCCACGCAAATGCCAGAGTCTTTGCTGTTTCAATGCCAACTAGTAAACTCCCAACCAGACCAGGTCCAACGGTAACAGCAATTGCATCAATCTCATTTAATGGAATATTTTGAAGAGCTTCAACGAGCACAGGTATCAATACCTCTATTTGCCTACGCGCTGCAACTTCCGGAACGATACCACCATATTTTGTATGCATTTCAGATGAAGATGCAACAACATTAGATAGAATGACTTGGCCATCTTCGACCACAGCCATCGCTGTCTCGTCGCAGCTAGTTTCAATACCAAGTATCTTCATTGCCAGATTGTATCACTCAGTAAAACATCATGAAGTCTATATGGGGCCTGTTCCCCTCAAAAACACACTTTGCCAGGGTTGATAATTGCTGTAAAACGTTTTTTCAAATAGAGTCTCACCATTTCGGGTAACAGAGTAATCAAATTTTACCTTTGCTCCCCATGCTTTCCAGTCAACTTGCTTGAATTGTCCTGAGGAAAGAGTCGGGTCATCTTCGTAGAGATCAGGTGGCGGGGGAGTTACATCCCAAATGCGATGATTTGCAATGGTAGACTCACGACCATCTTTAGTGCCGTAAATTTCAACAACAAGGGTATTTGCTACCAGATCTGCTGCTGTTTGAACAAGAATGTGTCTTGGTGTATCATTTTTAAACTTCAAGTCAACTGATGGTGCAAACACAGTCGCATCAAATCCAGGTTTGCTATTTTGCTCATAATAAGTAACTCGGTAACTATGGGGATGACGCTGAACAATAGGGAGTCCAGCATCCAATGCAGCTCGAAAGAGCGTTGTTGAAGACTGACATACACCTCCACCATCATCGAGGACAGTTCGTCCATCTTTAATTATGTAGCTTTGACGGTAACCGGTAGCTCCTGAAATGTCACCAACCGATGCGTTATACGAAAAGATTTCTTCTGGGGGGACAAGCACACCGGACATACGCGAAGAAGAGAGAGCAATATTATGCTCACGATTAATGATCGACCCATGGAAGGTCGACTCACCACGGCCAAGGAGTTCCTTGATACCAAGAGAGTTGACATCCTCAATAGTAATTTCTGGCGGTTGAGTTTGAGGTTGTAGTGCAACCGAATAGTATTCTTCGCTTGAGTGTTCAAGTTGAGCGAATGCCGTCACCAATTCTTGTGTGGTTTTCTCAATATCAAGCTTCAATCCATCTTTTGCTGGAGCAAACTCTGTTACTCGTCCGTCTTTATATAAAAATGTAGCGTCTTGAGGATCACGATCGATACTCTGGGCAAGTGTCGAGGAATATGACGCGATCTTCTCCTCGTTAAAAGTGCCATCAAAATCAAGAAACTCAATCAGGTTTTCACCAGCGAGTTCCCATTCTGAGTTCTGCTGCGTCGAATTGTCATCATAAGAAAGAACCATCCGCTTATCGAGAAGGTGATCCGCACGTAGTTTTGTCAGCTCAGGGTCATAGTGATTAAACGTATCAGGCTCATCAGCAAGCATGAGAATAATCGGTTCGGATGAAAATATCGAAAATTGTTGAAGTAATATTTTTCTAGCAGAATCGAGATCAATACGTCGTCCCTTCTCGCCTTCATGCACAGCTACTCTTGAATTGTCTTCATCAGGTGTTTGTAAGATCTCTAAAGAAGGTGGAATGGTTGGGATATCAAAATCAGTTGCAATTGCAGATAGGCTGGCCTCAAGCACGTCAACATTAATAGTATATGGCATTGGAAGAGAGACTCCGGAAGTTAAAGACTTCAGCAACAAAGGTATTCCAGATCTTATACTGTTTCTCCCTAGTGTGGAAGCTTGTGTTTCTGCAAGTCGAATCTCATAGTCGAGATCAATATCTTTTGGGTGAATTGTCCACTCCTCACCATCATAAAATAGCGTGATAGGGGTAGAGATTATCTCTTCGGCACTACGAGTAAGGAGTGGTTTGAGATCTTCAATAAGTTGAGATGAAACTGATACACCACCAACAGAGATACCAGGAAAAACACGGTTTCGATAATATACTCCAAAACTAATCAAGACGAGAAGAATGCCTCCTCCGACCAATCCCAAAATGAAAAAAGATTGTCGCAGTCTTCTCGATCTTCGTATGCGCAGTAGGAATTGAGAGACTGACTTGACAAGGGAAGATAGCCACCGCATAGCCCTAACTATACCACGCTTGAAAGGGGACAAAGTTCGATGCTATGATGTGTTAGCTATGGACGATGGAGACAATCAGCAACCAAAACCACTTGGCCAACCAAGCTTAACCGAACCCACACTAAGTCAGCCTCCTGCTGCTTCAGAGGGTGACTCTTTAAGTCAAGAACAAGAATCTTCTCTTCCACTCACAGAAGCGCAGCCGCAAAATATAAATACACCCTCTCAAGATGCTCAGGGTAATGTAACAACTCAATCAACCACAGAATCACCGATGCCTTCCGAAGATCCAGTAATATCCACGCCAATGGAGTCTTCTTCACCTCCAACACCTCCACCACCAACTCCGCAAGCCCTTTCCCTCGAACAACCAATAGCACCCCCACCTCCACCACCCACTCAAGCACCACCGCCACCAATGGCCGAAAACCCAGAAGTTAAAGAACCAGACAAGGGAAAGGGAACGAAAAAGATATTCTTTATCATCGCACTCATTCTTGCATTAGTTGCTGGTGCTTTCCTTGTCTTTAATTTATTGCTTCCCAGATTACAATCATTACGTCTTCCTGGATTCCCAGGAAAAGAAGTAACACTGACCTATTGGGGATTATGGGAACCGTCATCGGTAATGCAAGAGATCATTAATGAATTTCATGATCAAAATCCCGGTATAAAAATAGAATATGCTCAACAGAGTCACAAAGAATATAGAGAAAGACTTCAATCAGCTATTGCCCGTAGTGAAGGACCAGACATCTTCCGATTTCATAATACATGGGTACCGATGTTTCGCGATGAACTCGATAAAGTACCTGCTGATGTCTACAGTGCAGGTGATTTTCAAGACACCTTCTACCCAGTTGCAGCCAATGATTTACGTTCCGGAGGCACATTTGTCGGCATACCATTGGAGGTTGATGGACTTGCACTTCTCTACAATAAGAAAATATTCCAAGCTGCTGGGAAATCTCCTCCAACCAATTGGGAGGAACTCAGAAAAACAGCTTTCGATTTGACAGTGAGAGATCAAAGTGGTCGCATACAAACTGCAGGAGCTGCTCTTGGAACCACCGGCAACATTGATCATTGGCCAGATATTCTGGCTCTCATGATGTATCAAAATGGAGCTGACCTAAATGATCCAACCGATAAACTGGCTGCTGACGCGCTCTTGTTCTATACGCTCTTTTTTCGATCAGACAAGGTTTGGGATGCAACCTTTCCAAACTCAACCCAGGCATTCGCTTCAGGAAAGCTTGCAATGATGTTCGCACCCTCCTGGCGCATTCTCGAAATTCAAGCACTCAACTCTCAGCTTGAATTTGGAGTCTTACCAGTTCCACTTCTTCCAAATTCAAACGTCACTTGGGCATCGTACTGGGTGGAAGGTGTTTCAAGCAGCAGTGAATATAAGCCTGAGGCCTGGAAATTTTTAAAATTCCTCTCATCAAAAGAAACGCTTGAAAAGTTGTACCAAGCGGCATCAAACGAAAGAGCAATCGGTGAACCATATAGCCGAACCGACATGAGCGAGTTGCTCAAAGATGATCCGCTAGTCGGGGCGTATATCTCACAGGCACCAACGGCAAAAAGTTGGTATCTGAGTTCAAGCACACACGATAATGGGATCAATGACAGAATAATTAAATACTTCGAAGATGCTGTCAACAGTGTAAACTCTGGAGGAAATCCAGAGTCTGCGCTTAAAACAGCCTCTCAAGGTGTAAATCAAATACTTGAGCAGTATAGAGTCAAATAATTCCCCTCATTTCACTTTTCTAGTATTAAAACACTCTTCATACCTAGTAAATTCAGTAAAAAACTCCTGATGCTATGATAACTCCATGCTAAAAAAGGATCGCGTGGGGGAAGCAATCATCAGAACTCTCTGTTATGCAGATGTATTTGACTACCCGCTGACACGCAAAGAACTTCATCGTTATCTCATTTATCACTCAACCACAAACCTGATGCGTGTCAAACGGGAAATCGGTAAGCTCTTAGAAAAAAAGTCTATTGGGGAGCAAGATGGCTACATTTACTTAAATAAACGAAAAGATATCGTTAACTTACGTAAAAAAAGAAAAGCCATAGCCCAGAATAAAAACATGATAGCCAGAAAAATTGCCAGCATACTCAAGTTAATACCCAGCATTCAAATGATCGCCCTCACTGGAGCAGTAGCAATGGAGAATGCATCAGACGATGATGACATTGATCTCATGATTGTGACCTCGGAAAATCGACTCTGGCTCACTCGATTGCTGGTTATTCCGCTGCTTTCAACAATAACCAAACGACGAACACCAGATGTTGGTAACCTAAACACCAATCAATCCTTAAAGCTGAAAAATTCCCTCTGTCTTAACCTGTTTCTTGATGAGGCGTCTCTTCAAGTTCCCAAAGCCAAGCAAAATCTTTATACCGCTCACGAAGTCATCCAAACAAAAACGCTCTGGAGGAGAGGACATACAGATATGGTATTTTTACAGGAAAACAAATGGTGTGACAAATACCTTCCAAACGCAAGAATCAATCAATACCAGAACACCAGTAATAAATACCCGAACAAAACACAAATTATACCTGGAACCTTGATTCTTAATCAATTAAATGCTGCTTCTTTCAATCTGCAAACCTGGTATATGAGAAATCGAATCACATCTGAAAGAGTGACTAAGCATTCTGCCTTCTTCCATCCCAGAGACACAGGAAAACACATTCTTAAGCGTTATAATACAAAATTATCTCGATATGGAATAACCGAATAAGCATTTTTGAACACGTAATGAGACGATAACCCCCAATGAATAAAATAATAGAAATAAGCAAGCTAGTAAAAATCAAAGAGGCTGATCAAAGAAGACCAACAACTGTACTTGCAACTGGAGTCTTTGATATTCTCCATGTTGAGCATGTGAGATTTCTAAAAAAAGCAAAAGTAGAAGGGGACATACTTATAGTTGGAATTGAACCGGACGTGCGAGTAAAAAAGCTCAAAGGCTCAAACAGACCAATTAACAAACAAGCCGATCGGTTGGAAGTGCTTGCATCACTCTCATCCATAAATTATGTGTTTGTACTACCCAATAATCTCTCAACTCCAGAGGGGAGAGAGCGTTTGATTAGCAAAATAGCACCAGATATTTACGCCGTCAGCGAGCATACACCATATTTAAAAGAGAAGCAGCGGATCATGAAATTGTTTGGAGGTAAGCTGAAAGTGATTCATAAATACAACCCGCACATTTCATCCTCTATTGTGCTCAATGCAAAAAGTAAAGAAAACGAGTAAAATAATGATGTTTATAATTCAATCCTATGGAATTTGATCGATTAGTTGTTTCATTTTTAGTTGACGAAGTTGTAGGTGGTTTTTTCA
Organism: Candidatus Chisholmbacteria bacterium; assembly: GCA_963704905.1. Classification (GTDB taxonomy): domain Bacteria; phylum Patescibacteriota; class Microgenomatia; order UBA1400; family Chisholmbacteraceae; genus CAVPHZ01. The sequence continues at coordinate 332,658 of CAVPHZ010000001.1, read as the reverse complement.
TCTCCGTACCACCTGGCCACATAGCTTGTTTATATGATCGGGGTAGGGGGGTATTAAAAAAGGTATGGGGACCTGGATTACATCTCAAAATACCATTTTGGCAAATTGCCAAACTTTTCAATGCGCGCATCGTAGAATATACAATCCGTGAAGAATTTGATCTCGCAAACAAAGAAGCCCTAGGAGATAAACCCATCCGTACCTCAACTAGTGATGGTAACTACGTCCAAATAGAATGCTCTATCCTCTTTCGAATTGATAAGACTGACGCACCCGAACTCTGGGAGAATGTTGGAGAAGACTTTGTATCAAAGGTTATCCGTCCAATCAGTCGCTCGCGAATTGCAGCCGTTTTTGCGGGACTAACACTCACCCAGATCAAAAACCAACGTACCCAAATCGAGGACCTCCTCACTCAAGAACTCAATAAACACTTTAGCGATAAAGGTCTTGTCTGCGAAGGAGCACCGCTCTCCGAGGTGAAACTCCTCAGAGAAGAAAAAAAACCTCAAGAAAATGGTGAAGTCCTCTTCACCAAACCGCAAACGAATTAACGCCTTCATAACCAGAACCGAAACCTCATCAGCTTTAATGCCCCACATATCAAAGTCGGGGAGAGATGCATGAATGAAGGTAATCTGTTGAATAGAAAAAATGAAAGCCTTGCGGAAAATAACAATCCAGGCTATTCCAGGGAATGAATCTAATATATCAAAGAAAAAAGAGCGGAGAAGTGGGTGCTCAGATGATTGTCATAAAAATAAAAATCTGATCAACCAACGGCGAACGAGTAAACGTAAAATGTCTAACAAATCGCTAAACTAGGCTTTGGCAACCACTATTAAAAAACCATTTAAATCGCAGGTAAAAAACGAATATTTTTGACGAAGAGAATACGAACGAAACGTATATATAGCGAAAAGAACTTAAAAAAACACGGATAGGAGAAGCTAAAGTCATCACTCCCCTTCTCTTACTGCCCGTGAAATGAGTGATTAATAACCGATACATCAGTCTTATCATACAAAACAGTAGAAATGAGATTTGTGAGTACTTTACAGTATTTCTTGACAACCCTACTACGCAACAGGTAAAATAGCAGTCGTTATCAATAACTGATAACTTTTTTGTTTGGGATCATATATATAAATAGTCAAGGAGGAATCATAAAATGGCTAAATCCAAAGCAACTTTATTGAGTAAACTGAAGCCTGCACCAGGCTACGTATTAGTTGAACCAGACGAGGCTGAGCAAAAAACCAAAGCTGGAATCTATCTCCCCGATTCTCACGATGAGAAACCTCAAGAAGGAAAGGTCTTATCGGTTGGCCCAGTGTGGCTCTCTGAGTATGGAGCCAAGATCAATCCACCCTGTAAAAAGGGTGACAAAGTCATCTACAAAAAATGGGGCGGTAACGAGGTAAAGCTCGACGCGATTGAATACCAGTTCCTCAAATTTGAAGACATATTAGCAGTAGTTTCATAAACAATAAAAAAAGGAGAGAAAAATGGCAAAACAATTAATGTTTTCTGAAGATGCCCGTCAAAAGCTTGTATCTGGTGTCAACAAGCTGAGCAAAGCAGTCGTCACCACTCTAGGACCCAAGGGTCGAAACGTTGCGATTGATAAAAAGTGGGGTGCTCCCAACGTCGTTCACGATGGAGTTACCGTTGCCAAGGAGATCGAACTCGAAGATCCCTTTGAGAACATGGGTGCACAGCTGGTAAAAGAAGCAGCCAGCAAAACCAATGACGTGGCTGGAGACGGAACCACAACCGCTACCCTTCTAGCGCAAGCAATTGTCAACAAGGGTATGAAGAATATCACCGCCGGAACCAACCCCATGCTCATGAAGCGTGGGATAGATAAAGCAGTAGAAGTTGCGGTCAACCAGTTCAATAAAATGAAAAAGGACGTCAAAGAGGACGAGTGGGAGAAAGTTGCTACAATCTCAGCTCAAAATCCAGCCATTGGCAAGAAAATTGCCGATGCCCTCAAGTTGGTCGGTCGCGATGGCGTGGTCGAAGTTGAGGAATCAAAAGGGCTTGAGCTCGAGATCGAACACAAAGAAGGAATGGAGTTCGATAAGGGCTACGTTTCACCGTACTTTGTTACTGATGCCGACAATATGGAATCAGCAATTGAGAATCCCTACATTCTCATAACTGACCAAAAAATCTCGGCAGTCAGCGACATCGTCCCCTTCCTTGAGAACGTGGTGAAGTTGAGCAAAAACATCGTGCTCGTCGCTGATGACATTGATGGTGAAGCCTTAGCAACCTTAGTGGTCAACAAGCTCCGCGGAGCATTCAACCTTCTTGCTGTCAAAGCCCCAGGCTTTGGTGATAGAAGAAATGCAATGCTTGAAGATATTGCAGTACTCACAGGTGGTACTGTTATTAGCGAAGACACAGGTCGCAAGCTTGACTCAGCCACTGCTGAGGATTGCGGACGCGCCGAATTGGTACGCGCCACCAAAGATGACACCAGAATCATCGGTGGAAAAGGCACCAAGCGTGATATCGATGGTCGTATCGGCCAAATCAAACGCGAAATCGAGCGTAGCGATTCTGAATTTGACAGCGAAAAACTCCAAGAGAGACTTGCCAAACTTTCGGGAGGTGTTGCAGTCATCAATGTTGGAGCCGCAACCGAGGTCGAGCTCAAGGAAACCCAAGAGCGCGTCAAAGATGCGGTGGAAGCCACCAAAGCTGCAATCGCCGAAGGCATTGTCCCGGGTGGAGGTGTCGTTCAGCTACGAGCAGCCCAAGCACTAGCGGGCTTTAAGGGTGAAAACGACGACGAGCAAGTCGGAATTGAGACCATCCGTCAAGCGCTTGAAGAACCAGCCAGATGGCTGGCCAAAAACAGCGGTGCCGATGCTGGATGGGTGGTTCGCAAAGTTCTTGAGGACAAGAAGCCCAACTACGGCTTCGATGCCTTGAAGATGGAGTTCGGAGACGTCTTAGCCAAAGGTATCATGGATCCAGTCAAGGTTACCAGAAGTGCGTTGCAAAACGCAGCTTCAGTAGCTTCTATGATCCTGACTACAGAGTGTCTCATCACCGATCTTCCCGAGAAGGAAGACACTCCAGCCATGCCAGGTGGAGGCGGTGGTATGCCAGGTATGGGCATGTAAAATATTGTAAGAAATATTATTTAAACGAAGAACCGCTCCCCTACCGGAGCGGTTCTTTTTTACTTAGTTTGCTACAATCAGCTCATGAAAACCAGCTTCAAAAATCGCAAAGGCAAAAAAATCGTTGTTCAAATTGACCCTGAAAAATCCACAAAAAGACTTACCTTCATCGCCCATGGACTAGGTGGATACAAAGAACAACCCTGGATACAAACAATTACCGAAACCTATCTGGAAAATGGTTTTACTGTCGTTCGCTGGGACGCGGCCAATGCCATGGGCGAAAGCGAAGGTAACGTAGAGTTAGCAACCTTAACCGATTACTACGAGGATTTTGAAGATGTGATCAACTGGGCAAAATTACAAGATTGGTACATTGAACCATTTTCTCTTTCCGGCCACAGCTTAGGAAGTGCTTGCGCAATCCTCTTTACTGAAAAATTCCCAGATAAAATCAGCTCAATCGCTCCAATTTCTGCATTTCTCTCTGGCAGGTCATATCACGAATTTAAAAAAGACGAACTAAAGGACTGGAAAGAGAAGGGCTACAAAATTGAGATAAGTAAATCCAAACCAGGAGCTAAGAAAAAAATTAGCTGGCTGTTCATGATAGATGTTTTAAAATATGAACTCATAAATCTTGCCAAGAGAATTAATACTCCAACCCTTCTGATTGTGGGTAGCGAAGACCAAGCAGCGCCGTATAAAGATCAAAAGAAATTCTTCGATATACTCGATACAAATCAAAAAGAACTCCATATTATCGAAGGCGCGGAACATGTATTTAAAGGTAAAGAACAACTCAACAAAGTAAAATCATTACTGAGTAAATTTCTAATGAAAAATGAGAGGATATAAATATGTTTAAAGCCACAAAGCCACACAACCAAGGATTCTTAAAAGTATCAGATATTCACAAAATCTACTTCGAAGAATCTGGAAATCCGAAAGGAAAACCAATAATCCACCTTCATGGTGGTCCAGGGAGTAAATCAAAACCGAATTACCGCAGGTATTACAATCCAAAATCATATCGAATCATTCAATTTGACCAACGTGGCTGCGGCAAGAGCACACCTTTAGGAGAAACAAGAGAAAACACCACTCAGGATTTGGTTGAAGATATGGAAAAATTTCGAAACCATTTAGATATTAGAAAATGGCATGTTTCAGGAGGAAGCTGGGGAAGCACGCTAGCGCTTGCCTATGCTCAAGTATATCCGCAACACGCTAGCGCCCTTCTCCTCCGAGGTATTTTTACTTTTAGAAAGATTGAAATTGATTGGTCATTTAATGACAAACCTTCTTATTTCTATCCAGATATCTGGGAATATTATACAAGTCCAATTCCAAAAAGCGAAAGAAAAGATCTGTTCAAAGCCTTCTACAAACGGCTCTATAGCAAAGATAAGAATATTCAAACAAAAGCCCTTAAGGCAATAAGCTATTGGGATGACTTCAAAATGAATCTAATCTCAGATATCGGTGATCCAGAAACTATTCAGGTAGATCAAAAGTTAATTTCATCATTTAAAGTGTATTTTCACTATACAAAAAACAAAGGATTTTTAAAAGAAGGACAATTAATAAAAAATATTAATAAAGTGAGAAACATTCCAGCTGTCATACTCCACGGCCGATATGACATGCAGTGTCCCCCATTCACTGCCTGGGATCTCCACAAAGCTTGGCCGGAAGCAAAATTCGAATTTGTATCAGCTACTGGTCATCGTTCCTCTGAGCCAAGAATGACCAAAAAGATCATCGAATATACAGAAAAATTCAGCCAAGTATGAAAGTCCTTCTCTACCATAGAAGTGAACTTTACTGGAAAACAGGAGTGTGATTAAATAACAACATGAAAAAGACGTTAGCTATCCTTGCTGTCATAGCGGCACTCATCGGCTTTTCGCTGGTTGGTACCTATAACTCCTTAGTCACCCAATCACAAAACGTCGATAACCAGTGGGCTCAGGTTGAAACTCAATACCAAAGACGCTTCGACCTTATCCCCAATCTCGTCGAAGCCACCAAAGGAATTTTTGAGCAAGAACAGGAAGTATTCGGAAAGATTGCCGAAGCTCGCCAGGGGTATGCTGGTGCGCAAACACCAGACGAGCGAGCCGAAGCCGCCGCCCAAGTAGAATCAGCGTTAGGGCGTTTGTTGGTAATCGTTGAAAATTATCCACAACTTAGATCAAGCGAGACTGTAACTGGGCTGATGGATGAACTTGCTGGAACCGAAAACCGGGTCAGCGTTGAGCGTAAACGCTACAACGATCAAGTAAAAACCTTCAATACTCAAGTTAAAAGGTTCCCTACTAACCTCATTGCCTCTATGTTTGGCTTCAACGAGCGTGCCTATTTTGAGTCAGTTGATGCTGCAGAAACAGCCCCAAAGGTAGACTTGAGTACTGATGAATGATACTTCGATTAACTAAATTATTAATCTTACCGACCGTAGTACTTCTCGCTCAGTTGTTTTTACTAAAACCAGCCTTTGCTCTTCCCGATCCAGTTGGGTATGTTAACGACTTTGCTGATGTACTATCAGAGGATTTTGAACAGAATCTTGAAGAAAAACTGGCAAGTGTTAGCGCCCAACTTGGTCCAGAAATCGCAGTCGTAACGATCAGAAGTCTTGAAGGAGACACGATAGAAAACTACGCTGTCGAACTGTTTAATGAGTGGGGTATTGGGAAAAAAGATCAGGACAACGGTGTACTCTTCCTCGCTGCGATCGACGAACGTGAAATGCGCATCGAAGTGGGATATGGAGCAGAAGCAAGTCTAAATGATGCAAAAGCTGGGCGTATCATTCGCAACACCATAGCCCCAGAATTTAAAAACCAAGATTATGAAGCAGGAATCGAAAAAGGCACAGCAGAACTAATTACATCTGTTACAGGCGAAGAAATTGGTGAGAGCACCACCCAACCAGCAGACGAATCAGGACCAAATATCTTGATCAGGATCATATTCTTTGCCACGATCCTCAGTTATCTTGCAGCGTTCCTAGCCCGCTCAAAAAGTTGGTGGGCTGGAGGTATGATAGGTTTTCTCATTGGAATATTTACCAGCCTTACTGCAGGATTCATATTTGGAATAATTGGTCTAATACTCGATAAAATTCTTTCTTCCAACTATAAGAAACTGAGAACAGCCAACCAACCCACCGGATTTTGGTCATCTAGAGGTGGATTTTGGACAGGTGGAGGAAAAAGTAGTGGTGGATTTGGCGGCTTCGGTGGCGGAAGCAGTGGCGGTGGCGGTGCATCTGGAAGTTGGTAGAGACGCTGATAATTGCAAACAAAGAAAATCGATTATAGTTTACTTCTAAAAAACAAAATACATCGGTAAGCAATCACACCAATCATTACTCCCCACAACAAAAACGACTCCAAAAAGTAATTTGAGAACGACATCACAATGGTAAACAAAAACATCACAGCTTGTGCTGCCCGAACACGAGAAAGTTTAAGTGGCTTGCCAGTTTTATCCCCCACACTTTTTACAGTCTTTGACTGGGTGATGAAAAGGTAAAAAAGAAATGAAATTGCAAGCAAAGGAGCTGCTATACCCAGAGGAAGTGAGAGAAATTGATAATTCTTTAAGAAAAAGATCGATACCACGCCGAATGAAAGTGAACCGATTGAATATTGAAGACTATATGTATTTGGTTTCGGCAGCTGGCTATCGAGGAAAAACACAAGTGCAGCAAAAATGGCAAATATCCAACTCGATGAATGCGCAAGCCAAATAGAGAAGCCAGTCATAGAAATTGCATCAATATGGGTAATTGGTAACCCAACACTACGGTTAACAATGCGCAGTGCCAAAATCAACCAAAATACATGTGACAGATTAATCTCTCCCCAATAAAGCAGCCCAACCAAGGCGAAACCAACTGCAACGAACGCAGAATACTTATGGTCTGGGTCAACTTCTCGCGCCAACACCCATGCAAGAAAGGTTGCCATTCCAAGCTGAAACCCTAACGATAGGGAGTTTGGAAAATCTGCAGTGGAAAAGAGACTAAACCCGGAAGACAACATCAATACAATAAGCGATACAATAACAATCCAGCGATTTGTTGGATAGCGAAAATCAATAGATCGAGTTAGATTTGATAACTCTAAAGTTTTCATCACTCAGCAGATCATACAAAACCAAGAATACTAAAAAAAAGTATACCTGATAGAATAGTGCCAATGAAAAATAGAATTACCAGACGTCTACACGAACTCGGAAACCCCATCGTTGCGTGTGAGACCTACATTGTCTATGACAATAAAGTATTAATGCATAAACGAAGTGGTACAAAGAAAAAGTTTCCTGGATATTGGATTGGTCCAGGAGGACATGTAGAAGAAGGCGAAGATGTATTAACCACAGCTATTCGAGAAGTAAAGGAAGAAACCGGCGTACAACTTAAACCAAAAAATATCAAACTCAAAGTGCTTGCATTTCACCATCATATTGATAGAGACGAAGTCTGGATTGAATATCTGTTCCGAGCCGCAATTCCTCAGTCACAAAAGATACAATCAACGCACGAAGGAAAATCGCAGTGGATCGAGATTGAAGAACTTAAAGCACTGAAGAACATCTTTCCCCCATCAAAGTTCTATTTCGATCACATTCTCAATAATAAACCAGGGATTCTCTACAACTTCAGTCAATGGAAAGATGCCCAACTAGTTAAAGTTCTAAGTCAAAGAGTAGATGCCGATACTTGATATGAAATATAAAACAATTGATAAGCAATAAAAAGAACTACAAAACCTTCCATATATCGGGAACATATCAACTGAACAGCCTTGGAAGAATGGAGCAACCGAATTAATAAGGTACTGAAACTCAAACTCTGAAATGATAAAGAAAATAAGAAAAAACCTGATCATGAAAAAGAAAACAATTACACTCTGCTCAAGCGTTTCATTCTACGAAGACTTGATAGATATTGAAAATCAACTAAAACTGATGGGTTTCAACACGCTAAAACCCAACACCGTAGAAGCGATGAAAAAGAGTGGGAATTATAACGTTCAGGACCACAAAACTTGGTTAACAAATCCGAACAACTACTCCCAAAAAACAACTTTTATATCCGATCATTTCAAAAAAATTGAAAAAGCAGATGCGATCCTTGTGGTAAATAATGAAAAAAATAGTCTGAAGGGTTACATTGGCGGAAATGTACTCATCGAAATGGCAATTGCATTCTATCTCAACAAGCCGATTTATATCCTCAATGATATTGAGGAAAAATTGCCAATAAAAGAAGAAGTTCTAGGATTAACACCAACTTTTATTCATGGAGATCTTTCGAAAATACCCCTTAAGAACTAAAAAACAGCTGGTATAATAAGTTCCTAACATGAGCAAATATCTTTCATTCAAGGATATTATATTAGTCATCTGTATCTCAGCGCTATTTTCTCAAGTATCCTGGTGGGTGCTTCTCAATACCGAAAAAGCTAAACAACAGCTCCACCCACAAATTGCTCTGTCAATAGAACAAGCAGGCACGCCTACAATTGAATCTCTCCCTTCAGCTTTTCTTCTCGCATTTATCGCCTATATGCCGTTCTGGCTGGTGACATTTACACTCATTAAGCTGTTTGCAAATTTGGAACGAAGACGATCGAGATCTTCACCAATATATCAGCAATCAATATAAATTAATAAAAGGAAAAAATATGGAAAAACCGAAATATAAAAGAGTGCTTGTAAAGATTGGCGGAGAAGCATTGCTCGGAAAACGAGAATATGGAATAGAAGTAGATGCAGCTAAAAACGTTTCCCAGCAAATAAAAACAGTACACGAACTTGGAGTACAAGTTGCTGTAACCATTGGATCAGGAAATATTTTTCGTGGACTTGCTGGTGAGAAAAGTGGGATCAGCCGCGCAACAGCTGACTATATGGGGATGTTGGCAACAGTCATGAATGCGCTCGCCCTCCAGGATGCAATGGAAAAAAATGGCACAGACACACGAGTTCAGACCGCCATAGAAATGAAATCAGTAGCAGAGCCATTCATCAGGCGCAGAGCCATTCGTCATATGGAAAAAGGCAGAGTGGTGATTCTCGCAGCTGGTGTTGGAAGCCCATATTTTACGACAGACACAGGTGGTGCCCTGAGAGCATTAGAGTTAAACGCAGAAGTATTTATCAAAGCGACAAAGGTCGATGGTATTTATGACAAAGACCCATTGAAATACAAGGATGCGAAACACTTTACAACAATAAAATTCATTGACGCAATTAAAGAAGACGGCATTCAAGTCATGGACACTGCTGCTCTCTCCCTATGTATGGAAAACGATCTTCCAATCATTGTATTCAACCTCTTTGAGGAAGGAAATCTTAAACGCGTTATTCTCGGAGAAGACGTGGGAACCCTTGTAAAGAGTTAATATCCTAGAAACGCTTGTGGATTAACCGCAGCTCCCTTGTTATAAACTTCAAGATGAAGATGTGGACCAGTTGTATAGCCTGTGAGTCCAACTGTTGCAATTACGGTGTCTTTATCAACATTAGCTCCAGGATCGATGAATATTTTTCCAACATGAGCGTACATTGAAGAAACGCCGTCTGCATGATTGATGATGATAGCTTGACCATAACCATATGCGCTATGAACAACATCCACAATCACACCTTCTGTAATAGGCTGAATCTGAGATTCATGTGCAGCTCGAAGGTCAACTCCAGGGTGATGGCGTTGGAAGCCTTGTGAAACTCCAATTAAATCAACAGGCATCTGATATCGTCGCTCAGTCGACACAACAATTTCTGTTGGAGCTTGAACAATAGAAAGTTCAGTAGCAGGTTCAGTTGCCCCGCTTGGAAAGTCAGCAAACACAGTGGTTGATTGTGAGGGAAGAATTGAACCAAAGAAGCCGACAACAACTAATGCTACGATCAGACTCACGCCAAATAAACCACGAGCAAGACGATGTTCAAAAAATGGACGAATAAGAAAGCTGAACAAATCACTCCCCTGAGTATCCGGGATGTGGTGTTGAAGAGTCTCAGTGCCATGCTCAACAATAGAAAACCAAACTCCAATAATGAGATACCAAAGCAGGCGAAGTTCAAACAGCCAAGAACATAATGAGATAAACTGCTTGCCGAAATACGACAAGAAATATCGAGGTTTCATCGCCGCCAATGAGAGCGAAGATGAATACTGTGGCATTTGTATCATAGTGCGGCTTATTCAGGCCACATGTCTGTTTTGACTCATATAGTGATGAGCAAGAAAAAAACCACCTTCTGGCGGTTTATGAGAAGGGATTATATCAAACAGTGTACAGAAGTCAAATAAAAATGAATAAGATGAGTATGCTACACTTCAAGTGAAAAGATGAAAAGCCTTGACGATTTAAACATTGAAGGAAAAAAAGTTCTTTTACGTTCAGACTACGATGTCCCACTAAACAATGGAAAAGTAGTTGATGATACCAGAATAAAAGCGTCATTTGAGACAATACACTATGTACTCAAACGAAGACCGGAAAAAATTGTTATTCTCTGCCACATTGATCGTCCAGGGGGAATTATTGTCGATAAGCTTAGAGTAGCACCCATTGAGAAGCTTCTACGGTCTTTACTACCCAGCTCAGCACCAATAAAAGTTGAGGAGAATCTCCGTTTCAATCCTGGAGAAGAATTAAATGACAGAAACTTTGCCCAAAGTCTTGCACAAAAAGGAGAAGTATTTATCAACGACGCTTTCGCTGTTTCACATAGAAGTCATGCGTCGATTGTTACACTCCCCCTACTTCTTCCTTCAGCAATTGGCGTACACTTCAAAAAAGAGGTGAAAGCATTAAATAAAGTAAGGGACAACCCTACGCGACCAGTAGTATTTGTTATTGGTGGAGCCAAGCTTAAGACCAAACTTCCCTTGATCGAAAAAATCGTCAATCTAGCAGATGAAATATTGGTGGGTGGCAAACTTGCTCAAGAAATAGGAAATACTTGCTCACCAGAAGTGATGGCGTGTATTCGAGTAGCTCAATTGAGAAAAGATGGTAGAGATATATTAGAAGAATCGGCAATCGAATTCGCTCAGCATATAGAAACAGCAGGCACAGTTGTCTGGAACGGACCAATGGGTGTGTTTGAAAGTGAAGATGCAGAGCGTGGAACAGAAATCATTGCCAAAGCAGTGAATAACTCTTCAGGGTATACTGTCATCGGCGGTGGTGATACAGAGGCCGCAGCAACTGTTTTCAAAGCTGAGAATAAACTCGACCACATTTCAATGGGGGGAGGCGCAATGCTACAATATTTATCAGAAGGCACCTTACCAGGTCTTAATGCAATTGAAAAAGGAGATTCAAATGATTAAATTAGCGATAAATGGATTTGGGAGAATAGGGCGTTTAGCAGTCAGAGCTTGGTTACGGAGAGAAGATCTTCAAAAAAAGCTCGACATAGTAGCCATTAACACTTCTGGATCAATGCCAATCGAAGGCTGGGTACATCTACTCAAATATGACACGGTCTACGGAAAACTCCAAGAAAGTATTCAAGCAAAAGAACTTAAGAAGCCTGAAGAAACAACTGAGAAAGATTCTCAACTAGGAAGTATTGAGTTTGAAAGAAAAACCATTCCTGTATTAGCACAACGAGATCCATCCAAGCTTCCCTGGAAGAATTATGACATCGATGTCGTTATTGAGTCGACTGGAAAATTTCGTACGCAGGAAGAGGCTTCACTTCACCTAAAAGCTGGAGCAAAAAAAGTCCTGATCTCAGCGCCAGGAAAAAGTGAGAGCATAGGAACCTATGTATTGGGTGTAAATGAATACGACGGAAAAGGTAAGATTGCCGACAACGCATCATGTACCACCAACTGCACGGCTCCGGTGACCTCAATCATTCATTCAAAATTCAAGATACAAAAAGCAATGCTTACAACCATTCATGGATATACAGATGATCAACGTCTGCAGGACAACTCTCACAAAGACTTACGACGAGCTCGCGCTGCCGCACTCAACATCATCCCAACCAGCACAGGAGCAGCAAAGGCGACAACCAAAACCATTCCCGAACTGAAAGGAAAGTTTGATGGTGTGTCACTACGCGTTCCGGTGGCAACCGGATCGATCTCCGATATTACATATCTGGTTGAGAAGAACACAACAGTGAATGAAGTAAATCATGCATTCAAAGAAGCTACATCAGCTTTGCATTGGAAAGGCATCCTTGCCGTAACCGATGAGCCGTTGGTAAGTAGCGACATCATTGGCCGTTCAGAATCAGCCATTGTCGATCTTTCCTTAACGCAAGTTACAGACGGTACTCTCGTAAAAGTTATGGCCTGGTACGACAATGAATGGGGATATTCCAATCGCCTTCTCGAACAGGCAATTCAAATAGGAAGCGTCTAGGTACAAGATTCTACATAATTGAGGCCTGGGCGGGAATCGAACCCGCGCATCGCGGTTTTGCAGACCGCAGCGTTACCACTTCGCCACCAGGCCAACTACCTCAAAATTATAGCAGAAACTCGAGAAAAACCAGCTCCCAGTATCTAACGGAGTTTAAAAAGGTCAGTTTAGAATAAAGAGATGTATTTCCCATTCTTTTTTTCGGCTATCTTCTTGGCCATCGCTATCTTAGCTTTGGAAAATCGAAATTAAACAACACCTTTCTAGATCTCAGCTTTTATCTCCGTTTCCTCATCGACGCTACCAGAATCAGCCACCCAACACGAAAAGCAAAGATTTTCTTGTACCAGATAAGAATTTCTGTTATCATAAGGCCCTCTATGAGAAAAAAAGCGGTATTTATCGCAATTTTTTCTGCCGTTATCTTATCGGGATGCAGTTTGCTTCCAGGTTTTTTACAGCGACAACAAGCAGCAATCCAAATAACTACAAATCCGAATGCAGCGGTATTTTTAAACGACGAAAAAGTCGGAGAAACACCGTTTAAGAGTCAGGAATTAAAGAGCCAAGACTACAATGTTCGCCTCGTTCCTGATGGAGAAGGATTAATAGAGTGGGAGACGACAGTCAAACTTTACCCCGGCATTACCACAGTCATTACCTATGATTTTGCGCAAGACAGGCAGGAAGCAAGTGGTGCAACCTTAACACTAGAACCACTAGCAACCAGCGACGCAGTGGAGATCGCGGTCATATCAATACCAGACAACGCTTCAGTAAAATTGGATGGACAGCCAAAGGGATTTACTCCTCTCCAAGTAAAAAACGTGGAGGAAGGAGAACACACGCTTTCCGTTTCAGCGCCAGGGTATAAGCAACGGCAAATTCAAATAAAAACCGTTTCAGGACACAAGCTTACGGTGGATGTACAACTTGCCCGAGAACCTATTGCACAAGCCTCTCCCAGTGGAGAAGAAAAACCCGAAGCAGAGGACGATGAGTCACCAAAACCCACACCAGAAGAATCAAAACCTGCATCACCCTCTGCAAAAGTAGATAAACCGTATATTGAAATTCTTGAAACTCCCACAGGATGGTTACGGGTTCGCAAAGAACCAACAACTGCAGCAGACAACGAAGTAGCGAAAGTAAATCCAGGTGAAAGATATAGTTATCTAGATACCAATGAAAGCGGCTGGCACAAAATCCTTCTCAGTGATGGGCAGGAAGGTTGGATCTCTGGTCGTTATGCCAAGCTTGTGAAGTGAAGGTGCATCCTCGTATCCAGACTTTTAACGATCTATCCAATTCCATAGATAACCGCAATAACCATTATTGCCCATACAATAACTGCTCCAAGCAAAGGTCGATCAGAAACCAGAACTTCATCAGGACTTTCTCCCTTATTACTCTCATAAATGAGTTGGAGGTATCGCATCACTCCATAGACAACAACTGGCACAGTGGCCATGAGCCACTTTTGCGCAACCAAGGTATGAGGAAGAACTGACAAGAAGCCAACCACCTTAGGGCGTGTTGGAACCCGTTGAGGCTCAAGAAAAGTAAACATGGCATAGGTGATCCATACTGTATTTGCAAACATGCTGGTATATACATCAAGAATCCTGTTGCTGTATCGGACTAATGTACTACGGTGCGAAGAGAGCTCTTCCCCGTGGCCAATGAGAAGTGTTCTCTCGCTCTGTCTTTTTCCGACGGCCAAAAACAAGGACAAGGAGATGACGGTGAGTAAGAACCAAACACTCATATGAGCATCAATAACCAGCGCGCCGGCGTATACCCGAATAATGAAACCGGTTGCAATCGCCAGGAGATCAAGAATTGGAATATGTTTGATCCACAAGGAATAAAGAACGTGAAGGACGAGATATGCAAGACAGGCAAGAAAAAAGAAAAGCGATAAACCTCGTGCAAATGCAAGTGAAATAAAAAATCCTAGAATTGCAACAAAAAGTGCAAGTGATAAAGGAAGTTTTCCAGATGCAACTGGGCGAAGTCGTTTGTAAGGATGTTTACGGTCTAGAGGAGCATCAACGACATCATTAAAAAGATATACAGAAGAAGTGAGAATCGAAAAAATGACAAATGCCCATATGACAGAAACAAAGCTTTGAACCACAAACAGCTTTCCAGAAAAAATGAGAGCCGCAAAAAGGGCAAAGTTTTTCAGCCACTGTCGCGGTCTGGCGCTTTTGACGAGAAGATAAATTGACTGAGCCATAAAAGAATACCTCCTAATACCAAAGCAAGCGACACGATTGTAAACAATTTCTGTCGAGCATTCAATTGAAGTGCCAGCATTCCAAGGATACCACTCACAATCCAATAAAATATGGCCACTCGACGCTTACCCCAACCCAGATCCAATAAACGATGATGAAAATGACCGCGATCCCCCCAAACAGGAGATTTACCTGAGGCCATTCTTCGGACAATTGTATAAACAGCATCCATTGTTGGGATTCCAAGGACCAAAATCATTGTCGCTACCTTGGCTCCAGATAAAATAGCTAATGTACCGAGAAGGAATCCTGCCAATGCTCCTCCACCATACCCAGGCATAATTTTTTGAGGATAGAAGTTCCAGGGAAGAAAACCCAAGTACGCCCCAGCCGTGATTGCTGCCAGAATAGAAACTTCCCATTGAGTAACATCTTCAGTAAACCGGAAAGATAGAAGTGCAATCACAATTGCAGCTACAACCACGATTCCAGGAAGTTGTCCATCAAGACCCTTTGACCAATTCACCATGTTCATATTCCACACAATCCATACCAGAGCAAACAAATCAGAAATGACCCAGAGAGTATGCATTTCTCCAAAAAGAAAAAAAGTAATTCTCGGCCAATCGAGATGAAGAACCCCTTCTCCAAACGGATTAGTGATAAACGCAACCCCTACTCCACTAAAGACAACCAATGCCGCAGCCAGAAATCCAAGAAATAAACGAAGATAAGGGTTTAAATCATGAAGGTCATCAAAAAAACCAACCAGTGCAATAACAAATCCACCGAGAAGAATTCCGATCACTTGCTTATCTATACCAAGAAAAATGAGAGCACTGATTGCAACAGCACCATAGATAGCCAGACCACCCCCTCGGGGAACTGGGTAGGTATGGACGACCTTCGGATGAGATTGAATAGCAGGATCATCAAGCCATTTACGTAAGAGATAAACTCGCCGAACGACTGGCGTAAAGATAAATGCGAGTATAAATGTGATGAGAAGCGGAAATAAGAATATTTGAGAAAATAAGTTGCTCGATACCATGGATTTATGTAACCAGTAACACGACGCGCAATACCGTAATATCAACAAGTAAGACAACCAAAGCACTTATCCAAACCAGTATCCTTGCAAGAAGTTGTTCTCTGGAAAAAAGGAATGTTGCAAGCAAAGCGTTGATCAGAATAATAAGCACAACTAAAGAGAGGATGACAAACAGAAATATCAGTGGAACAAGCTGTCCAACACCCCAGGGACGTGAATATGCAAAAGGTATCTCAGGAGGAAGCCTCCAATAAAAAAACATCATAATAAAAATAAAAAACCCGAGAAGCAAAACTGTTATCCGAAACGATAATCCTACAACAGGATCCCGCCAGAGGAGAGCAAAAGACTCACGGAGCGAAAGAACAGTATGAGCGTGTCGGCGAGTTGGGCTTCGAGAAGACATGGCGAAAGTATATCACACACAAGGGTAATTCTTGAGAAAAGCGTATCGAAAAGAAGATTACAATGAATTAATACAGAATTCGGTAGACAGACACTCCATCAATGGTTGTTTCCAACAAATATCCTTTTTCAAGAAGCGCATGTAACGCTTCAAAATCAGGTCCGTCTTCAAACACGACAATATACATAGGCTTTTCTGATTGAATTGCTTGAATCGTATGGTCATACGCATCAAAGTCAACAACATGATACGCAACAGTATATCGACTGACAGGTAATCGACCTGACACTGAGTAAATCGCTGGCTCAGTCCCCCAAACATACACTCGATCATTCTCGCTGGTATGGTGTTGAAGATAAGACGCTACTTGATAGTTCCTCCCCGCTCCCCAATATTTTAGATAGTCATCCCAACTCTTTTTTCCTGAAGCATAATCTACATAATTCCTGTAATACGAGAGCGTTTCATACTCCCAAAAATCAATTTGATAATACGAAACGATAATGAGGACTAAAACAAGAATAGATATACTCAACGAAATAGCTCTTCGTTCAAGAAACTGAATAATCACCAACATCAGAAGGAGAGATACGGGAACTAAAGGCTCCAATAAATAGTGGGGATATGGCCGGCTTGAGAGAAGCGCTCCATACATTGAAAATACAGTCCATACCAAGACAAATCGGGATGCTAGAGATATGCGTTTTGAAAAAATGAGCAGCAAACCCGTTAAACCAATAACAACCAATCCTCTCCAAACAAGTGGATTTTGAAGAACAGAACCACCCTCCCCACCCCAACTAGAGAGGTAGCCAATATTTTGCATGAGTGCTGAACGTACATAGGGTTCGAAGGCTCCGTTAAAAGCGTAATACACAATACTTAGAAGTATTGGCATCAGAAAACCACCGATCAATAAAATAAACTCTTTTGAAAATAGACGAGCCAGACGTTGAGTGAGGCGTAGTTCCGGTTCAACAAAAAACAACCAAAAGAGAACTATCCCAGCAAAATCAAATGCAATCGGTATTTTAAAAAGAAATGCAATTGAAAAAAGAAACCCAGCGAGTGGGTAAACCCATATTCGATCATGTTCGTTTAGATTAATTAAAGCTCGATAAAGGAGGTACACACCAGCCAAAGCCGATACGATCATAAAATTTTCCCCATTAGCAATGTTTCCTTCAAGTGGAGGAAGCGTGGAGAACAATCCAAAAATGAGCGTTGAAATCAAGATCGCCCATCTTCTGTTATCAAAAACGAGCTCTGCAAGTTTATAAAAAATCACTACGCCGATGGCATGGACAACCAAAAGAATGAATCGAAACCAAAACAAATTTCCAGCCAGACCAGCAACCACGTAAAGGAGGGGGGGTTTGTTGTCATGAATATCACGATAAAACACCAATCCCTGTCGCATCCCATGACCGAGGGTTAAATAAATATCCTCATCGGCATATCGATTCGGCTCCATCAATGATGGAATTCGCAGAAAAAATATAAATAGAAGTAAGAGAAAAAGAAATTTATAACGTTTAACAAAGGAGATGAATACGTTCGACAAAGAAGACTGATCCAAGTTCATGAACTCATTCTATCATCAGAGAACGAAGAATCTAAGTTATTTTTGATGTCAATAATAAATTACACCTTCTCCGTTACTTTATATTCAATGTATTTTCCAAACATCAGCCTGGTGTGTGCATCAATACCTGGAAGAGCATTAAAGAAAAATCCCACAATAGGGAGTAGCAAAAACTCAAATGGTTGAAAAAGTCTCTTGAGAAGCGACACTTCAGCTGGTCGTGGTGGTCGTTGGCGTGCATCAATAAATATTATTGCGACCAAAGAAACGAGAGAAAGCGTTAATATAAATGATGATACCTGTGGCAAAGTTTTCCCGAGTATTGTTCGAGAAAATTCCTTATTGATTAAAGGAGGAAGTAGTGCCCCGATGGTAATTGCAAACCAGTTAACCGGCCATAGAAAGTGATCCTCGAGAACTTTAACAACTCGAATCGTCTTTTCCCAAAAAGAAATATCTTTAGCTTCCAGCCATTTTTGAATAATATACGGATCATCAGATACACCCCATGCCCACCGCTTTACCTGTTCATATTGATTCACCATCGTTTTCCAATAACTTGTTGACTGAGCAGCATCAGCATAAACAGGTAAAAATATAGGCTCAACTTCAATGTCTCCTTTGTAATGAAAATACGCTTTAAAAAATAATCGATAATCTTCCGGAATGACATCGACATCCCAATAACCTATTTCATGAATGAGCTTCAGGCTAGTAGAGTAAGTAGAAAAATTAATAAGCCTATCTTGACGCATGAGAATATACATCTGAACGACACTCCAAATCGTTGCCAATACTCGTATTGGTGCTGGTACGCTCCAAATGTTGTTATAAAAAACGATCGATGCTTGCCAAATTCGACGGTGTCTATGAGGATGATCAAGAAAAGAATACGTTAAAGCTGCTAAATAATTCGAGTGAAGCACCGCATCTGCATCTTCACTCGTTACTGTCATTTTGGAAATATCGTACCCTTGATTATCAACCAGTTCTTTTTTTACAAACTTTGCTGCCCAGGATGTATTTGAGGACTTTCCCTTCACCTCACCGGGAAGATCGGGATGGAAGGTGATAAAAAAGTTTTTAAAGACTTTTCCAAATTCCCTTTGAAGAGCATGAGATTTACTCTTACCTACCCCTCCTTCTCTTTCTTCAAATGAAACGACAATACTTATTTGATTTTTTGGTAACGTTTGTTTCTCAATTCCTTTTAATGTGCGTTTCAGAGTATGTAAAGGTTCTTTGTAAGTAGGAATGAGTATCACATGATGAATGTCTTTCCAATCTGGAAAAACTGCTAAGTCACTCATCCAATCATATACCTGAGCTGATTGCATGCGAAAATGAGCAATGACAGAAAGTACTGCGGTAGACACTGAGCGATAGAGCCAATACACCGCAAACGCAAGCACATAGTAGGCTACCGCAACTGGAACAATCAAAGATCCCCAAAAAGGAAACAAGATGAGTGACCAGGAAAACAAACCTGGGATGAATTCCAGCCAACGGGGTGGTCGTCCAATACCGCTTTTTTTTAAATTACTCATAGATGAAATAACTCAAGAGCATTTTCTTGAGTGTGTTTTAACACTTCATTAAAATGAACACCTCTAGATAGAGCATGCTTTTCCGCAACAATTTTAACATAGGAAGGTTCATTACGCTTTCCCCGCAGAGGCATAGGGGTCATAAACGGCGAGTCAGTTTCAAGAAGAAGTTTATTGAGAGGAACCAGCGAGGCTACTTTTTCTCGATCTTCGCTATAGGTAATATTTCCCGTAAAGCTTACAAAAAAACCTGCATCTAGTATTCTCAAGAGGTACTTTTTACTCCCTTCAAAACAATGGAACACACCTCTAGGATCACTTCCTAAAGAAGGTACCTCAGATAAAAGAAGATCCAATACCTCTTCCTTTGCATCTCGACTATGAATAATAAGTGGTTTATGAAATTCAACAGCCAGCTGAACCTGAGCAATAAATAGCTCTTTTTGAAGTGTTGTAAGCGTATTCGACTCATCATTGTTGTAAGGTTGAGAATATCTCGAATATTGATAGATGTGATAATCCAATCCAACCTCACCAACTGCCACTACTCGAGGATGTTTGAGGAGTGATCGAATCTGCATTATTTCACTCTTCACTGCTTTGGATTGCTCGACTATACCTTTTGCATGATGCGGATGTACACCGACGCTGGCAAACAGCGAGGGATGAGCACTTGCCATTTCAATCGCTTTTCGACTACTTACAACATCTGTTCCAACCACGATCATACTACCCACGCCAGTATCGATGGCTCTGTCTACAACCGCTTGCCAGTCATTCTCAAAGGCCTGAAAATTTAAATGCGTGTGTGTGTCAATCATCACAGTAAATAATGCCTATTGGCGGATAATTGTAATAATAACCTATCTGAGAAAGGAGCATGTAATGAAAGTAACTTGGAAGGATAAAAGTATTGCCGAGAGCGACCAAACAGTAGTTATCGAAAGAAACCAGTATTTTCCTCCAGATTCTTTGAAAATGGAGTGGTTTAAAAAAAGTGAAACACCCTACACCTATCCCTGGAAAGGAAAAGCCACCTATTGGCATCTCCTAATTGAGGGAGAGAAAAATGAAGACGCAGCCTGGTCATATGAAAACCCATCCGAGGTAGCAAAAAACATCAAATCCCATATTGCATTTGATTAAAATAAAGTCGATTTCTCTAGCTAAGGTTGTTCTGATCGAGGAAACAAAGGCTTCGGAGCTGTAATCGTTGAACCACGGAATATTTCAAGAATCCTCTCAGCTGACTCCGGCAGAAACGGCTGCAGTTCAAAACCAACTTGTCGTAAATGAGCAACCATTTCTGTAAGTGTTGACAGAAGTTTCTTCCCTTCGAGCTTCCAAGGTTGAGAGCGCTCCAGTGCTTTTTCAACTCGACTTATCGATTTCCAGATTTCTCGCAAGGCTAGGTCAAAACGATACACAGCCATTGCCGCTTGAACTTCACTCCGAAAGCCTGGCGGGTCATCTTGTTTAAACGAAAAACCTGAGCGTTCACATAAGGTTGCTACTCGTTGAACGGTGTTTCCAAGGCTATTTGCTAAGTCGGAATTATACGCATCAAACAGCTTCACTTCAGAAAAATCTCCGTCAAGAAATGGTGATATCTTTGCCAAGCAATAATAACGAAGCGGATCCGCGCCGCGTTCTTTTACCAGCGGGGTAGGATCATAGACGTTCCCAATAGTTTTACTCATTTTCTGGCCATCAACAGTGAAATATTCATGCACAAACAATCGTTTCGGAAGCCTAAGACCTGCAGAAAGCAGGAAGGCAGTCCAATAAATAGCGTGAAAGCGAATGATCCCTTTTCCAATAACATGAGTATCAGCAGGCCACCATTTTTTATATGTCTTATCATCCCAACCAAATCCAATACCAGATTGATAGATATTTAAGGCATCAAACCATACATAAATTCGTTGAGTTGGGTCGCCTGGAACTGGCACGCCCCAATTCCGAGCCCGTTCATTAGTTCGAGAAATGCTAATGTCTTGAAGACCGCTCTGAATGAATGTTAACACTTCATTTTTCCGAGTTTCAGGGATGATTTCAAATGACCTAGATCTGATAAGCTTTTCAAGTCGCTCTTGATATTTTGAAAGACGAAAGAAATAATTTTCCTCCTCAACTTGCTCCAGAGATCTGCCAGGATGTTCGAAACACTCTCCCGTATCATCAAGCTCTTCAACAGAATAAAATGCTTCACAACCAACGCAATAGAGACCTGTGTAGGGTTTTTTGTAAATATCTCCTGCCTGATCACATAGCATCCAAAGCTTCTGGCTTGAAGGAAAATGCCTATTTGTATCACTTCCTTTTTGCCAAATATCAAATGGTGCATTGAGTTGTTCAGAAAGTATTCGAAATCGCTCAGTGTTCTCATCCACAAATTTCTGAATAGCAACGCCTGCTTGTTCTGCAGCTTGAACATTCTTAAGCGCGTTTTCATCTCCTCCAGATAGCGTTAACACATCATGCCCAAGGAGTCGATAGTAGCGTGCCAGAGTATTTGTCTGAATAAACTCCAATGCATGACCAATATGTGGTTTCGCATTAACATATGGGATTGCCGCGGTTATGTACTTTCGATTATTCATGATGAAATATGACTAACTAATAAAATAATTGTATCAGAACTGGATAAACTATTGAGGGGAATCAGGTTAAGAGAAGATCACACTACGTTCGAATTTTCTTAAACAAGCCACTAATTTTTTCAGCCCATTCATCAGCCCACTCCTCAGCTTTAATCTTAGTTAGAGCAAGCTGAATGCCCGGGTTGCCCATCTGCTCGGCTACAGAGGCTATCGTAGCCGATGAAACTTTCAGTGTCTCACGGATGTTCTCATAGCTTCGACCTTTATCTAAAAACGCGGCAATTGCAAGTCGCTTAGCTAATGCGGTTCGCTCAGTTTCAGTCAACAAATCTTCAAAAACTCTCTTAGCTTCTTCAGGGGTGCGTAAATCGGATAACATCTGGTGAAATACAGAGAAAATTTGCTTTTCCAAAGTGGAGTTGAGTTTTCTATTTGAGACCTGCATCTTAAACAAGTAACAATTTAATTAGATGAACTAAGTGTTGTATAGCATGGATGACTTTGAACTGTCAATCCTAGCTTCGGGATGAAAGAGCAAGTTCCAAGATCAGAAAAAAAGAGAGTAACAGCAAAAGATTAAGATAGTGTCCAAGACCAAATAATCGAAGATAGAGATATGCAATCACACCAATTGAAATAAAAAACCCTCTTCTTGTATGAAAGAGGATAAACGAACAGCTGAAGAAAAGAGCGAAAAACAGAAAGAATATAAATGGCAAATACAATCCGTGTAACGGAAAATCCCGCAAGACAATAGGATCAACAAAAAGAACCAAGAAAATAACAACCAACCACGAAAGCGCACCGAATAGGATGGTAGGCAGAAATCGCTTTTTAGGGAGTTTTTTCATCGTTATGCTGGTAATGCTTTATCTTTTTGCTCTTGAGTAAAAAAGAATGTACAATGTCGACGTCATGAACAAAGAATCATCAATCCCATTCATGTCAAAAGAAGGAAATAAAAAAATGCTCCTGTATATTATTGGGATTGGGGTTATTGCAGTCGGAGCAGTGGTTCTCATAAACTCACTTTCTGGAGTACTATCATAAGGGATACATCATGCCAAGGGAAGTCTATCTCCTTTCAAGTATTATAGTTGCTGGGTTTGCTCTCTCTGCTTGGTATATTTCAAGCAAGCTCGAAAGCTTGAAAAAGGCAGATGAAGACAACACTCTTCTCGAATGGGCAAAATCAACCCAAAAAGATATCAAAGAGCTTCAGGGAGTTTTAGCAAAATCACTTGAACAATCAAACAAAAATGTTACCGACACTTTACTCAAAACCTCAGACTCGCTCAATAAACGCCTCGATAAAGCTGCTGAGGTTATTGGTGCACTACAAAAAGAAGCTGGTCAGTTTTCTTCTATCTCTCAGTCAATGCGAGATCTGCAGTCATTTCTTCAAAGTCCAAAACTTCGAGGAAATATTGGCGAGCAGGTATTAGGGGACCTCATTAGCCAAATCTTTCCCAAAAAAACATTTCATCTCCAGTACATGTTCAAATCGGGAACTAAAGTCGACGCTGCTATTCAAACTGACGCTGGCATTCTTCCTATCGATTCAAAATTTCCCATGGAAAATTTCCAGAGAATTATTGAAGGAGAAACAAAAAAAGACAGGGAAACTGCCAGGCAGGATTTTAAAAAAGATGTTCGAAAACACCTCGATGACATCGCAAAAAAATACATTCTTCCAGAAGAAGGTACTATGGATTTTGCTTTGATGTATGTTCCCAGTGAACCGGTGTACTACGAAATCGTCAACAGCAATAGTCTGACAGATTATGCTCGTCAAAAGCGTGTCTATCCAGTATCACCCACAACCTTGTATGCACACTTACAAATGATACTCCTCACCTTTGAGGGTAAAAAAATTGAGTCACGCTCAAAAGAAATATTTATTCTTTTACGAGCGATTCAAAAGGATTATGAGCGAGTCGAAGCACACCTTACAACGCTCGGTGGGCACATCGGGAACGCCTACAACAAGTTTTCAGAGGTAAGCAACACGTTTATCAGACTGGGGCAAAAACTCACTACCACAGAGCGGTTAAAGAGCGATGAGGACCAACTCAAAATTGACACTCCAGACAAGGGCAAGTCGTAATTTCCAAAATAATGAATCAGATAAAGATAAATACACAGCAAAAACAAGCGGTTACACATTCGAAAGGTCCACTGCTCATCATTGCTGGCGCCGGGAGTGGGAAAACCACGGTAGTGACAGAGAGAATTAAGTACTTGATTCACAAGAAAAACATTGACCCGCTTCATATATTTGCGGCGACCTTCACAGACAAGTCAGCAACCGAGATGTTAGACAGATTAGACGTCGTCATGCCTCTAGGCTACGAAGAGCCTTGGCTTGGAACCTTTCACAGCCTATGCGATCGCATCCTCCGCGCTGAGGCCTTGGAAATTGGACTGGATCCGAGCTACAAAATCATAACTCCTGTGGACCAATGGATAATGTTGAAAAAACATCTATTTGAGTTCAAGCTCAACTACTATCGCCCATTGGGAAATCCAACCAAGTTCATCTCGGCACTACTGAAATTTTTTTCCAGAGCCAAAGACGAAGATACCACCACCGAAGAATTAACCAAATATGCGACGAAAAAAATGAAAAAGGCTAAAACCCAAGAAGAACAAGAGCAAGCGCAAAGAGTTCTAGAACTCGCCAAAGCCTTTGACACCTACGAGAAATTGAAAATCAAAGACTCCTTCCTAGATTTTGGAGACCTCATCACCAAAACGCTCCTTCTATTTCGCCAAAGAAAATCAATTCTGAAAAAATACCAGAATCAATTCAGCCACATACTTGTAGACGAATTTCAAGATACGAATTACGCACAATACCAACTCATCAAACTTCTTGCCCCAGCCAGCCAAAATCCAAACCTTATCGTCGTTGGCGACGACGACCAATCCATCTACAAATTTCGAGGCGCTGCGGTGAGTAACATCCTAGAGTTTAAAAAAGACTACCCGAAAGCCAAAGAAGTAGTACTAACAACAAATTATCGCTCAACCAAATCTCTACTCACAAGTGCCTACAAACTCATTCAAAATAACAATCCAGACAGATTAGAGAATAAATTGAACATCAACAAAAATCTGAAACCAGTGAGGCAGGAAAAATTTAATACACCGCAAATCATAGCCGCCACTTCCGAAACCAATGAAGTCGACGCTGTCGTAGGTAAAATTCTCAAGCTCCTCGCCAAACATAACTACTCATATAAGGATTTCGCCATCCTCGCACGCGCTAATGCCCACCTAGACCCTTTTGTTGCAGGATTCAGACGAGCAGGGATGCCATACCAGCTCATCGGAAATCGAGGGCTTTTTAACCAAGAAGAGGTAAGAGAGCTCTTACATGTATTGCGAGTCATTGCCAACCCAGAAGAGACTAGCTCACTATTTCACTTCTTGCATCTCTCAGTGCTTGGCCTCTCAGCAGATTTTCTTCTAGAGCTTCTCAATAAAGCCAGAAGCCTGCAAAGCCCGCTTTGGGAAATACTCAAAAATGAAGATGACCAGAGGATAAAAGATATTATCACTATGATTCAGAAGTTTCAAGACCAGGCACTGTCGGAGCCGGTGAGTAAGCTACTCTACACCTTTATTTTCAAAACTGGCTACATCTTAACGTTCACGGAACAAGAGACAATCGAAAATCAATTAAAAATAAAAAACATCAACCTCCTCTTTGAAAAAATAAAACGTTCCGAAACAACGACCAAGCAATCAACAATAACAGACTTCATCGAAACACTCGAGTTGTGGGAAGAAGCTGGAGAAAATCCAGCCCAAGCCGTAATTGAAGACATTGACACAATTAACCTTCTCACCATTCATGCTGCCAAAGGTCTCGAATTTCCAGTGGTATTTGTTCCTTCACTTATCGTTGGTAGATTCCCTTCAATTAATAGAAGAGATCCAATTGCATTTCCAGAGGAGCTAATCAAAGAAGAACTTCCCCAAGGGAGTGAATTCACTCAAGAGGAACGCCGTCTATTCTACGTTGCTATGACCAGAGCCAGGGATTACCTCTTCTTTTCCTATGCCAAAGATTACGGTGGTGTGAGAGAAAGAAAACCGAGCGGTTTTTTAAAAGAAACAGGTATTAAAGAAAAAAAAGCCCAGCAAACCTCATCGCAACTTTCCCTTCTCGAAAAAGGATTTTCTTCACCAACTGTTCGCTATTTAGATAAAAAAGGAGAGATTGAAATAAAACGCCTTTCCTATAGTCAAATCGATACATTTCTTGCCTGTCCCTTGAAGTACAAATATCGATATTTGCTCAGGGTTCCAGCGGAACCACATCATGCACTTTCGTTTGGGGAAACAATTCATAACACGCTTCATGAGTTTCATCGGCACGAACAGCAGGGAACGATTCCAGACTTAAAAACCTTCTTAACGATTTATAAAAAGAATTTCATCGAACTTGGATACGAATCAGAGAGTCACAAACAAGAGCGTTTCAAAGCTGGTAATAAAGCCTTAACAACCTATCATCAAGAATTCAAGTCTGTCTTAGGGAAACCGAAGCTTCTCGAAAAACGTTTTCAACTCAATATTGCTGGAGTCCAATTTGTCGGAAAAATCGATCGCATCGATGAAACTGATGACGAACTAGAAATTGTTGACTACAAAACCGGCGCTCCGAGTGATCAAAAATCTGTTGATAAAGACAAACAACTTTCCATCTACGGCCTTGCAGCCAAAGAAGCATTTGGCATCAACATCAACAAAATGAGTCTTTACTTTATTGAAGAAAACTTGAAAATCACCACTTCCAGGGACGAAAAAGATTTAAAGCGCGAAGAGGAGTATTTAATCAAGATGACTCAAAAGATGAAAGACTCCCAATTTCCCGCAAAACCAGGCTACCCGTTCCCATGCAATTTTTGCGAATACAATCGCATTTGCCCCTTTGCGGCCAAGCCAAAGTAGAGCTCTAATATCTTATAAAGAAAAAGAAATTGGTAAACGAAACCGACCTACAGGTAAAGGATAACGAATGATCTCTCCGCCAAACTTCTTCTTAAACCGAGAAAATCCTTTCCACCGCTTAAGTTTTGGAAACCGCTCATCATAGATACCTTCAAAATCAAACACAAACATCCTCGTCGCTTAGCTTCAAGAATTGCTCTCCAAGTTGAGTAGTAACCTGCAAACTCTCTCCTGCCTTTTGACGAAGTTGCTGCATAGTAATAATATGCCTGCCGATCATGAAAAAGAATGACAACACCAGAAAGAAGTTCACGATCTTTAAAAACTAAGACAAGAGTCGCATTGTTTTCAAAAGCCTGAAGTAAACTATCAAACTCTTTCTGTGATGGCACATACCCTTTTCCATTTTGTTTCCAAAACTCATAAAACTGCTCAATTTCTAAACGGTCATCAGTAGAAATGAACTTTACCTTGCAAGTCTGCTTAGCTTTACGAACACTCGCTCTCGCATCAGAACCCAATCCCTTTAGAAGTACTTGCAGAGATTGTTTCAAATTTACGCGGACAGTTGAAGTTGGCTGTAACGGCCAATTCAATGATCGATATTTAAACCTTGTTATTGCTTTGGTAAAATGAACTTTGTCTATTTTATTGAGTAGTCCAGGCTCAAGCGTGATCGAGAACACTCGATGTTTTCGGTTTAATGCGACGATCTTACCGAAATCTGGAATAGGGGTAAAGCGTTGAATTTTCATAATAGAGATAGGTAGAAAAGGTAATCTGCGAATGTAAGCAAATATTCGAGGAGAAGAGTTACGAGAAGAAGACCGAGAGAGACTAGGAAGAGTCTCAACAATCCACCCAAGTTTCTTCATATGCTCTGCGTAGAAAGGAGATTGTCGTAAGTCAATCATCGGAATTTTGAAAGGATGCGCAACACCTTCCACCGGGCATCTTCAGCAAACCGAAACAGAGGATAGAGCTGTGGTTGAATGACCAAATCGTAGGTTCCTACAAAATGAATGAGCTCCCCGCCAAACCCCTCTTTAAATCGATGAAATCCATACCATGGGTTCTTTGGATCTGGATTCGATCCAAGCGAACCCCAAAGGTCAAACAACTGACAGCCAAGCGTCTTTCCAAAACGCATAGCCTCCCACATCATAAGATTACTTGCCATGAGATTCTGATGTTTGCTCGACGAAGCACCATAAGGATAATAGAGGGTTTTATGAAAGACAAAGACCATCCAAGTGACAAGAATTTCCTTTGTATACTTCGCAACCAGAAGGCGGGCGATTGGATCTTGACCAGCACGTTCCATTGAAGTGTGAAGAATTTCCCACAGAAGTCGATGATACTCTTCATCATGGGCATAGAATCCTTGCCGTGTAGCAGTTTCTCGAGTTAATCGAAGATAGGTTTCAATAGCTTTCGTGCTGTTATCTTCATGGACGGTAACTCCATGTCGCTTTGCCAAACGTATATTGTAACGAGACTTTGATTTCATGGACGCTAGCAACTCGTCCTCAGATTTTGTGAGATCAATAAAAAAAGTATTAGGTGTAAATACCGTACGCCCTAATCGAAGATCAAATTTCTTCGAAAGTTCTTGAAAAACTTCCTGACCATCTTTTGTTTGGACATTTGGATCGAGTTTTATATAAAGCGCATTTCGCCTACGTCCAACATCGATAAGTGCTTCAAGGAGATCATCATCTGGAAGGGGGCCTTTAGGAAAGTAGCCAACACTGTATGACGTCTTCGGAACTGGGTGAAAACTAATCTGATACCCAGCCTGCATAGTTTCTTTATGAAAAGAAGCTAAACGGACAACTTCAACTCCAGTTTTTTTCTTAAACTCCCCCCATTCCCAACTTTGAACCGGATGCTGAGCAAGTAAATTAAAAGGGGATTTTTCGTCAATGCGAACTTCACGAATGACCATAGTGATAAGCTTTATTATACAGGGGATTCTGAGAGCTAAAAAAATTAATCGACAAGCAGATACACATCTACAGAATGTGCTTTCCACTGTCCGCCAAGAGAGTCATACCCAAGATCGATTCTATTTCCCTTAATCGATCCACCAACATCACCCACAAGAGCAATGCCATAGCCTGGGACGAAGACTTTGCTATAAAGTGGGATTACAGTTGGATCAACCGCAACCACTCCATAACCCTGCTTCATTCCCGTCGCTGTTGTAGTACTACACCCAGAGCAAGTCGAGTCATAACTCGTCGCCCACATATTTGAAAAGGTCTGTGAATACGTGAGATTTCCGTACTCACTCTCTATTGTTCTCAATACGATTTTTGTTCCTTGTACAATCACCTGATTCTCAGCCTCTATCAGAATATCTTCCTCAATTGAAGTCGAGTAATCTTCTCCATCGTAGGTTACGGTAGTTTGAATTACTCGCTTTTTTCCCGGCGACCCTTCCCGAGTGATGACTTCAGTACCAAGCTCATACGAGTCATCTTTAACGTAAACGGTTGAAAAATCAATCGATTCTTCCCAACTTTCTACCTGCTCAGTAAATTTCGACTCTGTTGCCAGAATTGGTGTCGGTTGGCGAAGAAATGAAAGCGAAACTTGGTCAATAGTTCCCGATGTCGATGATGGAGAAAAAAGCAGTGCAAAAAGAAATAAACTTATCATGCTCAGGACGGGCAGATACCGAATACGACGAACAAAGATGTTCATAGGAAAAAATTGTAGCAAAATTACTTTGATATACAATCTAGAAAAATTTAGTTACTTTCTGGTTCTGAAAATTGACCGACCAGCAACCGCCTCTCAATGACGTCATCTTCAGAAGTTTCAAGAGAAACAACGATCTTTGGAAAGTCTTCAAAAGAAGAAAAAGGTAATTCATTCGGAAAATATACCCAGTCGCTTGTGAGAAGATATTGGCCTTCTTCACTTCTATATAGTCTCCCTAAGCTGAAGTTTTCATTTGGGTTTCGAATGAGCCAAGCTTCATAGAATGTTCCTTGTGGAGGTTTGGGAAGAACTGCGAGAACATGATGAAGGATATTATATGAAGTGATATTTCGATTCGCATATCCAAACCCAGAAGGTGAGGCATCTTGAATCGCTACCAGGTTTACAGTTTGAGTACCAAATATTGTTGATGTACTCGATTCTATAGGCAATGATGACACAGGAATTGGATTTTCTGTTCTAGGTTGATTATCAAAAGAACGCTGAGAAAGAAGGTATACCACCAAAACGATACCCAAAAGAACCATCATTACAATAACACTAAATAGTGGTATCTTTCGTCTTGTAAACCAGGACCGAGGAGAAGGCTGAAGTGAAGATGTATTTTCCTGTAATGAAGGTTGAATTAACTGATCATGTATACGTTGATTCGACTCCGGCATATTAACATCTAGAATACCATGGATATTTAGTAAAATGCATCAAATTAGAAAAGTACTGTAGATATTGGATTGTAGCCTATCAGAATGCTATAGAGTAATATCGTAGTTCTAAAATTATTCTTATTGTTAACAAAGTATATTTAAAAATATTTAATTTTATAAAAGCATCATAATGTATATTAAGGATATATCTTAATATAAATAGATTAGTAAATTCATGCTCATTCGTAGAAAAAAAACTAGAGAAAATATGAATAAATATCTAGACTTTCTTTGGGTGATGACCGAAAGAGAGATAAAAGCTCGATATAAAAGGGCAATATTTGGTTTTTTATGGGTTTTACTTAACCCCTTGCTTCAAATGACAATCATCGGTCTAATTTTTTCTTTGTATATTAGAATACCTGACTATTTCCTATTTTTATTTACAGGATTATTACCATGGCAATTTTTTCTACTCTCAGTAACTAAGACTACCCCAAGTTTCGTTAATGAGCGATCATTACTGCAAAAAACGAAATTTTCAAAGGAAGTAATACCGATTTCAATGATATTCTCTAACTTTATCCACCTTTTAATTTCACTATTTTTGCTAGGAATATTTTTATTATTAACCAACAAACTCCTATTTCCCGAGATACTTATAATGTTACCAGCTCTTGTATGGCTGCTAATGTTTACGATTGGTTTGTCTCTAATCACATCAAGCCTCCAGGTGCGCTTTAGAGACATAAACTTTTTTATTCAATCAGCGCTAATCTTGTGGTTCTATATAACACCAATTATTTATAACTTAAGTATCATCCCAGATTCTTTACATAAGCTATTTTTAATTAACCCTCTTACAAGTATTTTTGAGTTATTTCATATGGCAATTTTGAATCAAGGATTAATAAATGTTCAACTGATGATGACCAATTTAGTGATAAGCATGGTTGTTATATGTGTTGGGATCTACATATTCATAAGGGAAAGTCCATACTTCGTTGATTGGTTGTAAAAATGAGAGAAACTATCATTAAGCTTAAGCACATTGGAAAGAAGTATGTCGTTCATCACGAGAAACCTACGCTAGTAGAAAATATTTTCAAAAGAAAAAAAACTGAAGAATTCTACGCCCTAAGGGACATAAACTTAACAGTATTTAAAGGAGACTCAGTTGGTATCTTCGGGGCAAATGGATCAGGAAAAACAACCCTTCTTAAGATTATGGCAGGGATAACAACCCCTACGTACGGTAGCATTCTCTGTGAGCATAAAATTATATCCCTCATTGAACTTGGAGCTGGGTTTCACCCAGATTTAACCGGGGAAGAAAACATTTTCTTGAATGGTTTATTGCTTGGAATGGATAAAAATGAAATCGTAAAAAAACTAAAAAGCATTACAACCTTTGCGGACATCGGTGGGTTTATCGATGCGCCATTATATACATACTCAGACGGAATGAAGCTACGAATAAGTTTTGCCATTGCTATTCATGCCTCACCAGAAGTTCTTATTCTAGATGAAAATATTTCTGTTGGGGATAATAATTTCAAACAAAAATCACTAGATAAAATTAACGAGTTTAGGAAAAAACGAAAAACAATAATTATTGCTACACACTCTTTTGAGTTACTGAAAAAAATCTGCAATCGAGCTATTTGGTTATTCAATGGCGAGATTCGAGCAAAAAGCACCCCAAAAGGAATTATTCGCCTTTATGAAAAAGAATACAACTTCAAATACACCCCCCCCAAAAAAAAGTAAATGTTAACGTATTAAACTAACCAACCTGACGAGAGTCAAGCATCTGTAGATAATCGTTCTTATTAAATGACAACTGGTCTTCGGGTGTTAAGGATAGTTTCTTTCTAAGTAGACCTTGAATAACTTTCTGTCTACTGAAGATGTGCAGGACGTCATTCAATTGAGCCTTGTCGATTATCGGATTAGTAACAAACGCGAGATAGGATCGAAAAGATTTATTAAAGGCAGAAAGCAACTCATAATTTAGTTTAATATCTCCAGAAAGTAAGGTCATCATAATATTTATCATTACTGTGCCATTCTTAGATAGACATCTTATATAATCTTTTAAAGCGTTTTCATTCAGGAATTGAGTGTTGTATGAAACTTGTGAAACCGACGAGATAATTCCTACATCAACAAAAATGAGGTCATATTTCTTTTTGTGATTTTTCTTAAGCCATCGTAAAGCATTATCTTGAATAAGTTTAAAGCCACTAGCTATTGGAAGAGGAAAGTACTTCTTAGCTACCTCAACAACTACCGGATCGATTTCAACGACATCCATATACATTTCTGGATTCATTTTCAAAGCATAAATTGGATAAGCACAAGCTCCACCTCCAATACAAAGAACACGCGTTATCTTAAAAGGGAAAAGCTCTGAAAGATGAGGAAACCAGAGCAATTTTGAAGTCGGCTGCTGGGTTGTTAGCTCGATACCTGAGGTAGTTTTTCCATCTCGCTTTAGTACTCGAATATTTTTTGATTTATTTTCTTCGACAGTAATCAAGCCATGTGACATTTGTTGAAAAAGCGTTGAACCACCATAATACTTTCTTCTCTTTCCATAGATTAAGCTAAACAGCAAGAGTAATAAAAGCAGGAACAACTCATAGTACGAAAATCTGTACTGAGAGAGTGTATAAACCAGAGATGTAAAAGAAAAAACAGCTGATAGAGGTAAAACGTATCGATAACGCCAATTAAAAAATGGCCACCTTCCAAGCGAAAAGAAGAACAGCATCGAAGAAAAAGCAAAAACAATCTGTTTGAGAATAATCATAATAACTACGAATAGAAAGAGCTCTAAGTAAAATTCGCTTATAACTTCTGACCGATGGTTAAACCATTCTCTATGGGAATGAATACCGCATTGTATTGAGAATTCTTCTGGAATTTCCTATTAAAATCTCTAAAATATACCTCAAGCCTTTTCATCTTC
This sequence comes from Candidatus Chisholmbacteria bacterium, assembly GCA_963704905.1. Lineage (GTDB taxonomy): Bacteria > Patescibacteriota > Microgenomatia > UBA1400 > Chisholmbacteraceae > CAVPHZ01. The sequence goes on along the minus strand of CAVPHZ010000001.1, from coordinate 299,360 downwards.
AGGATATGGAAAATCTTCTCTTTTCTTGTCTTAAAGGCCCGAGCAGTATCTGTATTTTTTTTCAGCCAGAACAAAGTGTCATCAAATATAATCAGCCCTTTTTTTCTAAGAAGAGGTCTACATGACTCTAAATATCGATGGTATTCACTTTTCTTTCCATCAACAAAGATGTAATCGTACTCTTCATTCGTTTTTCTGTTTATCCAAGTGAGAGCATCAGAGTGGATGAGATGAATATTATTTGAAAATCGAGTGCTTGTAATATTTTTCATGGCTATGGAATACACGCTTTTGTCTTTTTCAATTGTATCAATGAAATAGTTATGCGTTAACTTACTTGCAATCCAAATTGTCGAGTATCCACCTCCTGTTCCGATTTCCAGTATCTTTCGAGGTTTATGTAAAGCTGCAAGCAACGACAAAACCTCACCAGTATTTACTCCAATTGTTGGAATGTTGCATTTTTTGCAAACAGATTCAATTTTTTCAAGAGTTTTATAAGGATTTTCCGATCTCATTTCTAGATTAAGAGTACAGATATTAACTTATTGTAACGTAAGCAAGAAAGAATAGAACAAGATACACTGATTTTTAATCATTTTCACATTGTTACCATCACTAAATAATAACTTGACAACTACTCAAGAAGCATGCTAACCTTGAGATATACCAAAGTATGGAGGTAAAGGGGGTGTGAATGATGAGAAAGATCAACAAGCAAGAAGAGAAGAAGACAAACCGAAAAAAATACGTTAAACCAGAGCTCAAAACAGAGAAATTTATTTCAAGCTTCTACGCAGAGCACTAACAATTCAAGAATGTTGCTTTTTTAAGTAAAATATTCCCAATGCAATCTAGAAAGTTAATTGTGAATGCCGACGACTTCGGCATTAGTCCAGGTATTAGTCATGGAATACTGTATGCAATTAGAAAAGGAATTGTTACTTCAACAAGCATTCTTTTAAATAGAAACCATCTTTCACACACTCAGAAGTTAGTTCAACAAAACAGTGATATCAATTGGGGCATTCACATACAGGTCGAAGATAAAAATATCACAGCAGAAAGTATCGTAGCAAAGACAAATGAACAACTAGGGGTTTTTCAAAGGTATTTTAAGTTCAAACCAACGCATCTAGATTATCATAAAGGGTTTAAATTTTCCAAAAAAATGTATTTTAAAATACGTATGCTGGTCAAGAAACAACAGCTTGAATTTCGTTATGACAACAATCATTACATAGAGACGAGGTTCTATGGTTTAATCTCCGGAAGACCTACACCGGAGAACATCAGCACGAGTCACTTGATCAGTTGTTTGGATTCATTAGAACCAGGTAGTACAGAGCTGATCTGTCATCCCGGGTGGACAAGTAACCGATTGAAGGATCCCTACCGCATGCAAAGAAACAGAGAGGTAGAGGTGTTAACCAGTGATAAAGTCAAAAATGCTATTAAGAGGAAAAGGATCGACTTAATCGATTTCAGACAGTACGCAAAGCAAAACAAGAGATGAACTGTGCAGTAGTTATTCCATTTTTCAACGAAGAATACTACATAACGAATACCTTAATATGCCTCGCTAATCAACAAACAGCATCCAATATTAAGTGGGAGGTAATTTTTGTAAATAACAATTGCATAGACAAGACTCCAGAAATCATAGAAGAGTTCTGCAGAAAATCTGGCATCACCTACAGCATCATTCAAGAAAGACGACAAGGGACGGTATACTCCAGAAGGACAGGTTTAGATAAGGCTTCAAAAACATCATCAGACATTTTAATTAGCACCGATGCCGACACAACGTTTCCATCAAACCTAATCCAATCTACTGTCGACTCTTTTGCGGAGGAGCGTATAGATATTCTGTCTGGCAGAAAAGCAATCAATCCAAGAATTAGGTTGTGGAAAAAAATTACAGCTCCAGAGATTGTAAACATGCAAAGAAAAATATGGAATCTTGAATACTCAATATTTGGACCATATTTCTTTGGATCACACTTTGCAATCCGAACCAAGTTCTATAGAAATATTCTTTTATTTAATCCCGAGAATCATGAAAAGTATATGGGCGAAGACATCTTACTTTCCAGAAGATGCCATTATCTTGGCGGAAAATTTTTGCGTTCAAAACTCGCTGTTAAGCCACACGACAGAAGAATACTACTCTACCAAGAGAGAACAATTGCGGAATATATAGGAAATGTGAGCTCACCATATGACAAAGATGTAAGCGATCAAGGAATACAATTTAAAAGAATGTCAGATAATGAAGCGAGTAAGTTGAAAGGAAAACTAGTGGCTAAATTTTCAAAGAGATTTCTCTGGTCAATGATCGATGCTTATGTTTTCTGGGTTCAAACTAATCAAATCCACCATAACGCCAGAAGGGCAATGCAGAAGGCACTGGGATTTATTAACCATACGGAGGAACTCTTGACGAAAGAAAATGGAATAGTTAATCAAGCTAAAATATTCAACCGCTTAGAAGCTGATGTATTAAAACAAATTAATGTGAAAATGAACAGGTATCTAGATGAAAAGTAGCAAGCATGAACAAGTATTCATACAGTACGCAAACATGGAGTGCGAACTTATAGCAGCGTCTGATTGGATAAAATATTTCACAAAATTATATGAAAACTGTCAATTTATTTCGTGCAAACTCAAGAGCAAGAAAGGGTTAATTCACACAAGATTAAAAATAAAAGACAGCAGTGAAAGAAACATATCGCTCACTTTTTTTCAAAATCCAAAATCCAACTTATTCACAATCCACGCTTCAAAAGCACCAATTTTTTTATACCCCGCAGTCCATCAATTCATTGCAAGAATTTTTAATATCATTCTTCACAAGTCAGGCGGATTCGTGCTTCACGCATCATCGATTCTTATTGAAAAAAAAGCAATAATTTTTTCTGGAAAATCTGGAAGCGGAAAATCAACAATAGTAGATTTAATCAAGAAACGAATACCAGGATCAGTGATACTCTCGGACAACTCAGCGTTTATTTTTAAAAAAAATAATGAATTTGTTATCTATCCCTCTCCTTTTTTAGAAACAAACAGATTTGATATCTTTAAACAACATATTCATAATAATTCACCGTATATCGTTAAAGCTGTATTTTCTCCATCGCATGGAGAAAGGCATAAAATTAATAATCTGAGTTTTTCAGATAAATTGTCATTGATAAGAATGAACTCTCACATTCCGTTTATGCCAAATACATTATTCAGTCAAAAGGAAATCAAAGAGTTCGGGAAGCTTATTTTCAGTTTTATTGACAACGTAGACATATATCAAATAAAATTACGCCCAGATTCAGACTTTATTCCTATATTGATAAAGAAAATTACCGAAGATGGCTAAAAAATATCAAAGAAAAAAGAAAATAATTTGCCAAGAAGTGGACGGAGAAATGCACATCCTCGACGAAGAAAAGGATGAAATTATCAGCCTTAACGAATCTGCTACTCTGATTTGGAAGTTCTTAGCAAAGGCAAGATCTCAAGACGAAATAATAAATAAACTGAAAGTAGAATATGACGTCAGCCATCTATCCGCAAAAGCTGACGTTGAGAAGTTGTTGAACAAGCTAAGAAGAAAAAAACTATTGATTGAGTAAAGTAGATTCTGGATGAGTGCCATGGATTTCGATATTGCGGTGGTAATCCCCACACATAATGAGGAAAGATACATAGTATCTGCACTTGAGAAGTTCACCACTCAAGAAGATCAGAAGATACTCTTTGTTATTGTTGATAACAATAGCACGGATGCGACGGTGCGGAAGATAAAATCCTGGCACAAATGGAACAAACAAATAAACTTGGATGTAATATACGAGAAGAGAGAAGGCGCTCTGTACGCAAAACATAAAGGATTAAAACACGCCTCACAGCGAGCCACTCATTTATTAAGTACCGACGCTGACAATTGGCCCTTGAGAGATTTTTATATCAACATACGAAAAGACTTTGTCAAAAACCCCAACGCCGACGTTTTAAGAGGAAGGGTAAGATACCTTCCCTTAGTCAGGTTGCAAAGACAAGTGTTTTTACCAGACTTGATGAAATTAATTAGTTGGCAAGAAAACATCGAAAACAAACTATTTGGACCATTCTTTTTTGGAGGGTATTTTGGAGTAGTGAGCGCCAAGTTCAACAATCTCGCATTCTCTACTGAGCAAATTCCTCTTCCACAAGAATCTTCAATTTTCTGGAGTCGTCATTGTTTCTACTTAGGATACAAATTCTCTACCTCGAGTCCAGACATGAGATCATCGAATCGACGATTTTGGATCGACCCACTTGGGAGCATTGCGGGAGAAAGGCACAGAGCTATTCGAGATGAAATATTTGAAAAAAAATCTCAAGCTCAATTAATGAAACAACTTCGCAGTGATCAGAATCGATTGATTAATCTTCGTCAAGAGTACTTTTCGCGTAGACTATTAATGTTTATCTTAGATGCAGTATATTTTAGAAAAAAAATAGAAGACAAGACGATCGTCTCCTCTGCAATAAGACGAGCGTGTAGGTATTTGGAAATAAGCACGAAAGAAGTAAACGAATTGGAAAACTTACAATTTCATACTTCACGGAAAGCAATACGAGAAAAATACACAGATAACGTCTTAAAAAAATTGTGGAAGAATTATAAAAGCATTAGTTGAGTGATTTTTCCTCGAGATACCTCGTAACGAGTACTTCTTGAAACTTTGGAGTTGGAAACGATCTATTTAAGAAAAGATCTATGAGGAGTCGAGGAATATTAACCCCCGCGATAGTGGAAATTATCGATCCCCCTCCCAAACGTGGATTAATTTCAGTAAACTTCACCTGTCGACGTCGATCTTCTTTAAATTGGATGCAAGCAGGCCCAATGATGCCAATGAAATGACATATTTTTTTCGCTAGGCTACTCAAATTCGGATCCAATAGAACTTTACCTGTTGTAGATATCCCAGATTCAGTTCTTATCCTTAGTCTCGGAACTGCCACAACAACCTTTCTATTGAAATCGGACAATAGATCAACAGTGTATTCCTTGCCAGGAAGATGCTCTTGAATAATGAAGTTATCACCAACCAAACGCTGATAAGCCTCAACTTCTCTTCTACTCTTGCAAACATAGCAATTTATTGAACCCTTACCTTTAAGTGGTTTAATAAAAACTGGATATTCCTTCACTTGTCGAATAGTTTTGTAGTGCTTTGGTATTGGTGAAAAAGCGGACACCTTCATTGCCGCTTGATATTTATCAGAACACAACAACATGGTTGAATAGTCACTCATAAAAACAACGACGCCTTTTTTATTCAACTCAGACGCATGTTTTGATATAGGAAAAATATCAAAACCGGATGTCGGGATAATGAGATTGATACGCTCTTCTTCAACAATCTCAAACAGTCTTCCAATATACTTAGGATTTCTTGCTCGCGGAACAACATAGTTCCTATCAGCAAGATAGAAACCTGCAGAGTAATCTGAACTATCTATTGCCGTAATTTTCCCACTAAAATTTGCCAGACGAAGTGACTTAATAGCACCGATTCCAGCAGCCGCACCTGCGCCGGAAATGAGTATTGAAACATCTTTTTCAACCATCAGAAAATTAAGGTACTACCTCCAGACATTGAATAAAGTTGCAACGAACTTGGTATTCTCGACAATGAGCCTGCGCTGTTACGTTAGAAATCATATTATCGCCCGAAACGTGCTAAATGAACTATACTAATAATTGTAGAACCTAACAATATATTCATAAAGTAGTTTATCTAATACTAACTCAAGAGAATTGCTAAAATACTCGCGCCAATCATTATTAATTCACAGAATAAATGAAACTAGTCTTATTAAGGCACGCAAAGACTATTGATGCTTTACAAGGATTATACCCAAGAGAGGATACCCCCATTGTAACTTCAGGAAATTTGTTTAACACAGCATCAGGTCTAAAACCAGAGAAGGTATACACATCACCTCTAATAAGGGCAAGGCAAACAGCTGAGATGCTCTTTCAAGAATACGAAATACTTGATTTCATTTATGAATACGTTGCTCCAAAAGTATTATACGCTCAACCACTAGACGTTGTTCGTAACTTTTGGAAAGAACATATCCAGCAAATAAGACAAAATCCAGATTGGAAGTATGACAGCAGTGAGAGCTTCAACGAGATAAAAGAGAGAGCGTGCAGATTCCTCACGTACATGAGAAGTGAAAGATACCACTCAGTCACTGTAGTTGGTCATATGACATTCTTTCGTCATACAATAGGAGTGAAAAGATATGGTAAGAATTATAGATTCTCGCATTTTGAAAATCAGTTACGCAAAGAGAAATGGGACAACCTAGAAATAAAGGAGCTAAAATTGTAAATTAATGATTAGAATAGTAACTACCAGAGTTCAAACAGACCAATCGAAATGAAAATAGTTAAGACACAAAGCATCAAAATAAATCTTAAAAAACTGTTACCGATGCATGCGTATAATGGGATTCTCTCGATCGGAATCACCAGCTCAATGGGTAATGAATGATCAAGGGAAGATAATATAAAAGCACTCTGAAAAAGGTAAGGTGAAATGAAGACAGTGTATATCGAATCATTAGGATGTCCTAGAAGGTTATTGGACACCCAAAAAATGAAAAGCTATTTTACGAGTAATGGCTATTACTGGATCGGGCATCCTGCTTTAGCAAATACAATGATCTTAAATACATGTGCGTTTAGAGGAAGAGACGAAGAAAAGTCGATAGAAAGAATCCGTGCACTCCAGAAACATAAAGGAAAATTAATTGTAACTGGGTGTCTTGTTAACATCAACCCAAGGCGTTTAAAAGAGATACACCAAGGAGAAGCGCTGGCAACTGATAATCTTGAAAAATTTGACAACATAAATCCACACTTGAAGATTAAATTCTCTACACTGCGAGATGCTAATCAAACATTCAAGAGAAAACGAGGTGATATCAAAAGCAATTTCCCTCACGTTAATAACGATAGTGACAACAGAAGTGTGTTTTATAAAGCAATGAAATACACCTTTCATGGTCTAAAAAATAAAAGTGTTCACCTTCTTACATATATTTCACCATCAATACTAGAGAGTATTGATAATGTCAGGCCTGACTCTATTGCAGCAAGAACTTACCATATTAGAGTTGGTTGGGGATGCAGCAGAAGGTGTTCATATTGTGTCATATGGAAAGCCGTCGGGAGACTAAGAAGCAAACCTTTAGATGTCTGTGTAAGAGAATTCGAAGAAGGACTCACAGAAGGATATAAAGAATTCAATATATTATCTGATAATGTTGGACTGTATGGTTTAGATATTGGAGAAACCTTTCCAGGACTCTTAGAAGAGATCGTGAAACATAAAGGAAAATACAACATTTCAATTTCAGAACTAGATCCTGAATGGTTGATCAACTATCGTGAAGAGCTGAAAAAAATTATAAAGACAAAAAAAATTACTAGGATTCTATGTCCGATCCAATCTGGGAGCAACAGAGTACTAAAACTTATGCTAAGAAGGGGAAAAATTGAAGAAATAGAAATAGCAATGCTCGAATTAAAAAAGGAATATCCAGAATTACGGATCGATACGCAGGTAATTGTCGGTTTTCCTACAGAAACTGAAAAAGATTTTCAAAAAACGATAAATACGATAAAAAAAATTGGATTTCAACAGGTGACACTCTTCGAGTATAGTGAAAGACCTGAAGCAAGATCAACGACACTGGAACCGAAAGTCCCAAAGAAAGTTGTAAAAAGAAGAATAAACAACGCCTCAAAAGAACTGAAGAAGTACGGAATTACCACATTTTATTAAGAGCAATATAACTAATGGCAGTGAATATACTTCTGGAATAATATTGGAATTATCTTTGGAGGAAATCTCAAAAGCTTAGCAAGAAATGCAGAAAAATGTATAGTGTTGATTTAGTATTTGAGGTGTTAAACCGGCTCAGTAAATAAAAAGTCAAAAAAAGAAGTTATCTCATGACTATTTATGTACGATTTTTATCACCTCAAACGCTTCTGCGTATTTAGTTCCAATTTCAAATCCTCGCAACCTCGACCTTCCTTCTATTCCTTTTAGCCAAGACGCACCATGTTTTGAGAGTTGCGTTTTACTCGCTCTGATTGAGGATATTTTCTTTTTAAAATGAGCAGAAATATCAACATAAAGCTGCGCTCGAAAAGCCTTATCCGTTATCCCACCAGGGATCATGCTTTCATACATAAAAAGGGAAGATCGATTTTTCCTGCAAACTGAAATTACAACCTTAGTTAGGTTTTGATGGTCTTGGTGGGAATCACCAATCCAGTGAGTGAAAACATAATCTGGATCAAGTTTATCAACCAATTTGTCTATAAGGGTTACTACTTTACGTGTAAAAAGGAAATCATTCTTTGAAATGTTCAAAAAAATCGGTTGCCGAATACCTAGAAGTGCTGCTGCGTTTTTAGCTTCATTCACTCTGGTTCGTTTATTATTTGGCACAGTGGCAATCACCGGAAAAACCTTAAATGAACTTGAGAGATAGGCTAATGTTCCACCCATTCCAACTTCGATATCATCTGGATGAGCTCCGAAAGCAACAATAGTTGACCCTTTTGAAAAATTCATGATGTATTAGAAGATTATTCTACCAATTAATTTGCGAAAAGGAGAATGAGCAAATCGATTAATGTTAGTAGGGTAAAATTACGTGATAAGGAACATTAGGATTATCGTGAAAAAGAGCAAATAACACAATAAGAAATATGGAAAAATTTATAAATCTAGTAAGAATCAACAGTAGAAGTATGGAGCCAACAATCCGCAAAGGCGAACTGTTGTTATTAAATAGAGCTATAAAAGAGAAAATAAAAGTTGGAGATATTATCGGAGTTACCTATATAAGAAGTAACGGAACAGAAATCCCACTAGTTCATAGGGTAATCAAGACCACTAATGGTGGTATCAAAACAGTAGCGGATGCGAATAGACACTTTGATCAGAGAAATAAAATAAAGATAATTGAGGGAAAAGTGACAAGCATCAAGATAGACGGAAAGTGGAAGCATTACGAAAAAAAGTTGTCCACAGTAGCGCTCACACCCATAATAGTAATTTTCACTAGATTGTCAGTTCGTTTCCCAAGGATAAAGATTTTGTCTTTGACAAGAAAAGGAGTGCTTAATATTAATCGCTTGATACTCAAGAATAGTTAGAGATGAGGCATTCAAAATACCACATTGAATGTATATAAACTTGAACGAATATAAACTTTCTCAAGACTAATGCTGTAATAATTTGATGTATAACCATTCCGAGGCAGTAAAATGTTCAAAGAAACTAAATTGATTAAACTATTTTGTCAACTTGAAGTCACTCGTTCACAAAATACTGTTAGAAAAATAGAAAATCTAATCTCTACATCAGATTTACACTGGGAGAAAGTTTTGAATATCATAGAGAATAACTTCTTACAAGTTGTAGTCATCAATCAACTTAGAAGTAACAATTTGTCAAAGCACATCCCACTAAAACTTGTGAACAACCTAACCAAACAGAAACGCCACATACAACTCAAGGCGCTGTGGCATGAAAAACAATCAGAGAAGATAATCAAGGAGTTAATAGCGCAAGACCTTAATTACATCATCTTAAAAACCTACGCAAGAAATCACGAATTGTGGGGTAAGGAGAGAATAAAAATCCCAAATGATATTGATATACTCATACCTATAGAAGAATTCAAAAGAACAACCAACATTTTATTTAAAAGCAGTTACCAATATCTTTCTGAATCAACGAATGAAGTAAAACTAAACCGCATTCCTTCAATAGATTTTTTTCTTCCAAGGAGAGAGGAAGTTTTTTCAAAGGGAAGTCATAGAGTGGAAATACACACTTCGGTAGCGGATACGTATAACTTTTTTACCTCCCCCATTCTCAACAATCAGAGCATTGCAGCGATTACACAGGAGATATTTAAAAGGAGAAACAAGGTTCACTATCATAATCTTTATGTAACGACAGTTTCACCCACGACACTTACATTGAGCCTATTCTTACACCTATTCCTACAGCACAACTTTCAATTAGGGATTAGATTGTTAGAATTTGCGAAGGTTATTCAAACATATAAATCTAATATCAAATGGAACGAAATTATTATAATTCTTAAAAAATTCAAACTGAAAGAGTATTTATTTTGGCAATTCATGTTATTGGAAGAACTTTTTCCTGAGGTTGTGCCTAAGGAGCTAGAAAGAGAAGTAAATAATTATAGGAATAACTTACAAATTCAACAAAAAGTGTTATTGTTCTACATGAAATATAAAGTGTTTTTCCCCACCAACTATATAAGACAACCATCGAGAGAGATGGAAAAAGAATGGTCATGGGCAGTAGCAAATCGGCGGATCACAAATATCATTCATGAAAAAGCAAAAACGCGATTCTCAATGAAGATATGAAAAAATTTCAATATTTTCTCAACTAAATATTATGTTTTAAGTTACTTGCCTGTTCTTCCAAGGGAGAGTATGGTGGTTTTTTTTGAATATCCCTCTCATCTTGTAGTTGTAGCGAGCGATGTAACACCTCATCAGAAATCACATGACCTGTTCTGTAGTAATATAAGGGTTGCCTTAAAACATGGTAACGACCTCCACTCATTTCGAGCATTGGAAAATACATTGCTTGATCTTCACATGTGGTAAACCACTTACCGTGGTCATCGAGTAAATCCTGTAGTCTAATTTTTCTGAAGAGATCCACCTTCCATGTTCGGGGATGAAGCGGACGAAAATAATCCTTTCGATACAAATTATTTTTCTCAACGTCAGAAGGGTATCGGATATTCAAACCTTTAAGTACGTAACGAGATGGCAAATATCTCGACGGTGTCCAGGAATTTTTTAGCACAAAGCACTCCCCATAAGTTAATAAACAATTCGTTTGCTGATAGGTGTCCTGAATTATTTGAAATGCCTTAGGGCTTGAAAGAAAATCATCCCCATCGAGATTAAAAATTATCGAAGTATCGTCAGAAACATAAGTGCGCAGCATCTCATAGGCATTGCGAAGTGAATGCTTGCGCTCTTTGTTAAATACAACAATATGACCACTCAGGCGCTGTTTGATGTGCTGTTTTTGATCCTTGGTATACTCAGAACAATCATCAACGAACAAAATCGTATAATCATTAAAATGTTGTTTGAATACAGATTCAATACATTGATCAAAATAATGAAATGAATTCCACGACCGAATGAGAATATAAAAGGGAGAATTATGAAGTTTCATAGCAGCATCATAACAAAAGTTAAAAAAATAGCATTCAAACACCCAGCAATTTCATCGACATTATTGGCAAGTTTCAGTGCACTATTCAGCGCATCATCAAATAAAGCTATTCTAATTTGGCTTCTTTTTGTCGCTGTTATTTCAAGTGTTTTGAATAAATCACTCACGCTTGGATTATATCTAGCTTCGGTGTTTGCTAGTCAATTTAAGATTGGCAAGTGGTATACCGTCGAAGCTATTCCTGGACGATTAATGGAAAATGAAGTTTACCGTTTTGGATATCTGACTGGATGGGGAATAACGCCATATCATGTAATACTATTATTTTTATTAATAGGGATGATTCGATTCGAAGCGTTCGAAGAATTTAATAAAACTATAAAGAAGATTTTCCATCATAAATTGTTATCATGTAGTGTAATTGGTTATATAATACTAGCACTGATTTCCTCAATTAAATCTCCATTTTTCTCCACCTCCATGATACTTGCAGTCCAACAAGCAATTATAATAGTTATGATCTTCTCAACACTACACATAATTAATACCTCTCAACAATATAAAAGAAGAATATCAACACTGCTCGCCGGAATGATCACATTCCAATCTGTTATTTCGATAATGCAGTTTGTAAAACAGTCAACTATCAGATTAGGTGTAGAATCTTATCAGTCAGCTGGAATTGGTCAGAGTCCAGACTCTCCTCAGTTCTTTCGTCCATTAGGTACATACACCAATGCAAATCAACTTGGTATTCTAATTCTCACACAGACAACTCTTTATTTGGCTCTTACATGGAAAGAAAAAAATAATTTTCGAAACTTTCTATACTTTGTGCCAATACTTTTATCTTGTCTTACTATTTTGCTGAGCAATAGTAGGACTGTATGGTCAGCAGCATTAATAGGAATAATTGTAATCGTAAATAAATACAAACGCACGTTGATTGCTAAATTGAAGAGGGTGGAATGGCGAAGTTACGTTGCATATTTTAGTGTTTTATCTGTGTCAGTAATTTTGCTTATTAGTCCACGACTTGCTCTCACTATAAATACTTTTTACAAAGGAGCTGGCATTGAAACAAGATTAGAATTAATAAAAGAAGGTCTCTATGCGAGTCAGTTTAATCTATGGATTGGAACTGGGGTAGGAACAAATGAGGCTACCATAATAAAATACTTTCCAAGAGGAATAATAAGTATATTTCCAACAGCTGTTCATAATGCATATATACAAATCTTGGTCGATTCAGGCATTTTTGCAATGATTTTATTTTTTATGATATTTCTTTCTGGTTTTTCTTTAAAAGTTAAAAAGGTCAACAACTTTGAAGGGTTGTTAGTAAAAATAAACTTACTAGCCATCATGATATATTACGTATTTCAACCCCATATCGCCTTGCTAGAATTTCCTCTATTGGGTATCATACTCGGGATGCTTATCGGATACTCATGAGTGAGACTATAATGATGACACTAAGGAAAAAATGGCAGAGCATATTAGCTGGAGACTTGCTAAAAAAACTCTCACTACGAACTATAGACTACGTACTGTTTGTAGTATTAGGAGCGGTACTAATAGGAGTTTTTATTTTTTTATTTAGAAAGACTGAATTTGTTGAGCTACGGGTTAAAGTAACAGATCGTGACTTGCTTTATGCCAGAACACAACCTTTGAGTTGGTTTGCGAACAGATTTCAAATAGGTGATGTGGAAAAAGATGCTTTAGGGAGAATAAACTCTCAAATTGTCGATGTCGAATCATTTGATGTTAGTCAACCACGCGAATTAAGAGGAGACTACTTTTCAGATTCAAATACCATTCCTAGAAAAGTAGTATATCTTACGATTCAAACAAGAGCAGTATACGACTCCAGAAGCAAAGCATATTCAATTAAAGGTCAAAAGCTGGCGTTTGGAACCCCTCTTCAGTTTAATTTTTCCACCATTCAATTTGACGGTCTTGTAACAGATGTGAACAACATTCAGGATATTTACGAAACAGAAGTTGTAGAACTTGAAGCAAAGCTTCTCTACCCTTCAAGAGAGTACTCAGATGTGTACGGAGTGTTACCGGAAATAGCCGATGCAGTGAAGGTTGGTGACAAGATTCTCGATTCAAATAAAAATGTATTGGTTAAAATAGAGTCAAATGAGATAGTGCCAGCTAGAAGAATTGTAATTACTGACATGGGACAACCACTGGAAGTAACAGATCCTGTATTAAAGGATGTAACATATACCATTCTATTGAAGACAAAAGTATTTCGAAACGAAATATACGCGTTCGATGACATACCAGTAAAAATTGGATCAGTATTGCCATTAAACTTTGACCATATAAGTGTCTTTCCAACAATCACAAAACTTCTCGACAGCGAAGAGTAATAGCATCAACTAATTTCAGTGAAACATAACAAATACAACATTCTCGCCTTGTATCCGCATGAGGCTGGTGGGGAATGGATTGCGACGAAGCAGTTTATTAGCAGCTACAAAAAACAATATGGTTCAAATACCATCACTGATGCAGAGATAAGAACATATAAAACCTTTGCTAGACCAGGTCCAAAATTTCAGCTCTGGTTGAATTTAATTTCAAATCTTAGTAGCTGCTGGAACGCGCTCAGTCAAAAGTTTTCTATAAAAACTCAAAGAGAAGTGATCTACTCTCCATCATTAGTGTGTCTGTTTGTAGCAACACTCCATCCAACAAGCCGGAGAAGTAAGCGGATCTTTCATTTCCATGGAATGAAACATGATACAGTCTTGGTTGAATGTAAAAAACACCGACACGCATTCTTTTTAATGGTGTATATATTCATGTATTTCAGCACAATGACAATCATTGAGCGCATAACACTTCGAAAGGTCGATAAAGTGGTATGTCCAACAGAAACAGCCAAACGAAAACTAAGACGCCACTTCTCATTCTTGAAAGTAAAGAGAATCGAAGTTATTCCTTATGGTATTCAGCAGAATGTGTTCAACTCAAAAGGACAGAAGAAGAACACATCGCGTAAGACGATTCTGTACAGTGGTCGCCTGAGCGAAGACAAAGGAGTATCAACAATTATTGAGACGGCAAAAAACCTCAAAGCATTTCAGTTTCTTTTTGCCTATGTAGAATCGAGCGATCAGCTGTACGAAAAGGGTATTCTCTTTAAAATCAACTACTTAAACAATTGCAAAGCTTTCAAGAATCAAACACCAGAGAAGTTAGCTACACTCTATCACCAGAGCCTGATAACCATTCTTCCTTCAAGAACCGAGGTTTTACCGTTGAGTTATCTCGAATCAATTGCCTGTGGAACACCAATGTTGACGACTCAAGTCGGTGAACTCGCAAAACTTCAGAAGAAAATTGACCCCCGGTTGATATTAGAAGATGCGAGTACAACTGAATTGCAAAAGAGAATTATGTTTTATGACGGGTTAACCAATAAAGAAAAAATACAAATTCAAAAGAAATGCATCCAACTAGCAAAACAATTCTCATGGGAAGTGTCGACAGAAAAACTTCACAACATCTTTATCACTTAGATTAAAGACTATTAGGAGCATATGGTTTATTAGAAAGAGTCAGGTCGCCTTTCTTGCCAAGTTGGTGTCCAGTGTATGCGACGAGAGTAAGCGTAGGAAGAGTTGGTAATCGAGTACGTGTATCCACATATTGTAGCCGTCCCTCAGTAACAACAACTTCAGAGTAAAGCACAGGATTTACTTTTGCATCTGTAAACAGTGCTAAATACTGACGTGGTGTAAGGGAAGGCTCATCAAAACCATGTTTATTAGAAAAATATCGAGAATTATGAAGGTGGTTTAACGCAATTGTACCAGACTTGGAAATTCTTGATAATTCATTAATCAATGCTTGTTTTTGATTCACAAGATGGAATGAATCACAGCTGAATATTCGCTGAAACGCGTTTGGTGGAAATGGAAGAGAGTCTTCCAAATCAAGATAAATATAACTACTCGATGGAGATAAGTACTTGCTCGCAAGGTAAAGGCTTGTAAGGTCGTGATCCACTCCGATACAACGAATATTCCTTGAGTCATTTTCAAAAATATTTAAAAAATGTCCCGCACCACATCCAACATCTAGAAGATAATCATTTTTTTTAACCAAGATGCTTGATATAACTGATGAAAAAAAGCTTGGATGTGATTGCTTTTTTCTGAGGTAGGATATCCAATCCCAGTTGCCCAGTTGAAGGAAAAGAACTAGTTGGTAGAATTTAGTTAGAGATATATTTTGAAGATTGAGATAAGTAACACAAATCTTGACTAGTTGATAAGTGACAACCGACCCTAATCGTAAAGAAAAAAGAAAAAATGGTATTTGCTTGTTAATAGAAAGAAGTTCTTTCTCGTGCTCTACAAAATGGAGTACTTTCTTTTGAATCTTGTCTTGTTTATAAAATACCACTCCATTAAGAACTGGATATAATTGACAAGCACATGAGAGAGTGCCATGCAAAATTTTGTCTCGAACTTTATTAATAATCTTCTCAGGTCTTATTGACTTCTGACATTTAGAGCAGTACAGCAGTGAAATCAACGAATACATCATAGCTAAGTTCAACAACATTGATCTGATAAACTGCTCACAGTATATGTCAGATACGAGATCTAAAAAAAGTTCCAACACACTACAAGAAAAGATGCTTAAAAGCAAGGAGCTAGTATTCATCTCACCTCATCTTGACGATGCGATGTTGTCCTGCGGAGTACTTCTGACATCTTTAGTGAATGAAAAGAAGAAGATTCGAGTCATCACAATGTTTACTCAAGCCTCTGAACCTCCTTACACCAAAGCTGCAAAAAAAGTGGCAGAGAAATCAGGATTTTCCGAACCAGTATCAATGTTCAAAGAGAGAAAAAGAGAAGATGAGAGATCGTTAAAGAGACTCAAGCTAAGTCTTCACCACAAAAAGTTTATCGATGCCCTCTGGAGAAAGAAAAAAATAACAAGCAAATTAGAAAAGATGGTATCTAGCATTATTCCCGAGCTGGTCCATGTATATCCAACCTCAAAGCACCTATTTTCTGGAAAAATTTCAAAGCTAGACAATGACACACGATCAGATCTTGTAACAGAGATAGAAAACGCTATTAGACCAAAACAAACAATATTTGCACCATTGGGTATTGGCGGGCACATTGATCACGTAATGATTCGAGATGTTATTTTATCAATTACAAGGGGGAAGGACACCATATTTTGGGAAGACTTTCCATACAACAGTAAGCATCCTGAGGTAGAAAAGTTTTTCCAAACTGATCCAAGATATTACAAAATCATGGAAATATTTGAAAATGTGGAGAAAAAAAAAGATCTTATACAACTCTATAAATCACAATTAACATCACTGTTTCCAGACGGAAGCATTCCGAACATTCCCGAGAGATACTATACCTACAACTTTCCAGATGATAAATAGAAAAGTTAGCATAATTATTCCTACGAGAAATAGGGCAGAACAATTAAACACTTGCCTTCAATCACTGACTTCTCAGTCAATCAAGCCAATTGAAGTGCTTGTAATCGATAATTCGTCATCGGACAACACCGTTGGTATCTGCCAAAAGTACAATAAACTACTCCCTCTCAAATACTCCAATGAACAAAAGATAGGCATTTCATATGCTCGTAATAGAGGGATGGAACAAGCAAGAGGAAATATCATTGCTTTTACCGATGATGACTGCGTTGCAGATGATAAGTGGATAGAAAGTATTGAACAATTCTTTCAATCTTACCCAGATTCAGTTGGAGTGGTTGGAAAGAGCACAACTCTTATAGAAAACACTTACATGCGTATAGAAGAAGCCTATACCTTGCGCTGGTTGATGCAAACAATTCCGAACTTATCCGCAATTTGTAAAATAAAATCTGGATCGGCAATTGATACGAAAAACTCTGCATTTAAAGCAAGTTTTATAAAGAAATTTAACTTCTCATCAGACACGACTTTCGGAAACACACACCTTGAAGACACCGAGCTTGGAGAAAGGATGTTTTTAAAAGACAGCAACATGCACTACAACCCTGAAATGAGTGTTTCTCATCAATACTCAACCTCCCTATTAAAATTCATTTCGAAAAATTTCTGGAAGGGATACGGAATACAAAAACTCCTGCAACAAAAGAGAATACACCCCACCCCCTCACTAAAGCAGGACGATAAGAAACTGTGGTTGAACGAGGTAACTCTCCGATTGAGAGAACGAAATATCTGGGGAAAAGTCGGATTTCTAGTACTCTTCGTAATCTATCCGATTTTCTACAAAGCTGGTCGTAAATACGCAGTGTTAAATTAAAATAAAGATTATCTCTCCAGTGAAGAAGAGAGATAATCTTCAAACTCTTTTTTAAACCGCTGTACACTAAATTGCTTTGCATGTGAATGGAGAAGTTTAGGAGAGTACCGTTCCCAATCAAATTTTCGTAGTGAACGAACCAAACTATCCGCAGAGTATTCATAAAAAAACATTCCAGTTTTATATTCAACAACAGTCTCTGTCACTCCACCTGAATGGAATGCAATAACTGGTATTCCACTGGCCATGGCTTCAACAGGGCTTATGCCAAAATCTTCATTTCGACTAGCGAAAATCAAAGCGTAGGCTGATTGATAGTAGTCTCGAATTTGTTCTAGAGTCTTTATTCCTTCAAAAGAAATTGTCGGGCCTGCAAGGTGATGAAGAAAATTTTTATACCTAGCAATCCTCGATTCCCCAAGGATTTTTAAAGGAAGGTGTAATCGATTTGCAGCTTCAATGACAATCTCAACTCCTTTTTGAGGTTCAAGCCTAGATACAAAAAGATAATGTTGAGGTTTCCGTTTCTGTTGATAGAACAAAGGAATCTGCACTGGAGGATAAATGACTGATGCAACTATACCGCTGATCTCTCGAATAGTTTTTAGAATATGCTGAGAATTAACAATAATATACGGAGTTGATCTCAACGCAGAGAGATAGAGCTTTTGATGAAGTAAATGATATGGAAAAAAGTATTGCAATCTCGATATAGGCTCAAGACCTACAATATTTTTCGGTGGAGATTGAATATATTGGATGTGAGTTGCATGTTTTGGTTGCACAAGATTTGCCATAAGATGAAAGCTGTGTGAAAGAACAAGATCGTAGTCATCTAATTTCTGATATCTCCAAACAAAAGGTGAAAGAAGTTGAGCCAAAGAACTCCGACCTCTGAAAAATGATGATTGTAGTATATCGGCATGCGGCTTGAAATTGAGTCCATACTCTCGCCTCAGTTGATCTAGGACTGACTGTTCAAAATACATTGTGTACAGGTCTGCCTGAGGAAACAGCTGAAAAAAAACTGCAAGCGTCCGCTCAGCCCCACCAAACTCAAGTAATGAATCATGAACAATTGCAACTTTCATAGATATGCACTGCACCGAGTATTTTACGTCTTCAATTGGATTGATTCGAGAAAATGATCAAGATTACGGATTAGAGTAGGTGTACTACTAAGATTCTGCCGTTTTTTCTGGACTTGAGGAGTAGTACAATAAGAAATTGAATCTGACATGATGTTTTGTTCACGAATAGTTGTGACAATAGTAGCTTGTTTCCTGAGATATTTAACAAAATAAAGTTGATGATTATCAACATGTTCGCCATAAAATCGTAAACGGGGAATAACAAAAGGCTTGCGTTTAGCGTATTGTAAACAGAGAAAAAGCGTAGCCGGACCACCATGGCAAATGACAACTCGTGCACTTCGAATCAATTCGACAAAACGGGAATAAGAAAACTCCGAATGAATAACCAACCCAGCTTTCGAATTTTTTAAGGTTGTTGGAGATTGATAAATTATATTTTCCTTTGGAAAAGTCTTCAATAAATGATCGATAATCTTATCGACCCGCTTAAAAGGATAAGGAGTAGTTCCTACGGTAACAAAAATCATAGCGTGGATCCCCAATATTCAGCCCGTAAAAAAAATCGGAGTTGCCGTTTATGTTGAACAAGATATTTATCAACCAAAATTCGGACAAGCCTTCCAGATAAACTGGGATACTCGATAAAATCATACGGTTCGATATAGATTAATCGAGTTCCGAAAAGTTTTGCAACAAAAAATACTGGAGGAGCAATACCGGCTCCGCAGCTGATAAGAATATCCGGTCGCTCTTTTCGAAGAATCCGAATGGACAAGAACGCGTTTTTGATGGCATTAACAACATTTCTCGATTCAGGTGAATAGGCATAATGGATCCTCTCATCAGTAAGAAGGGAGTCAACGTCTTCCCCTCGAAACGTAATCCAAAAACGATCATGATTTTTCCACCATTTTTTCAGCCGGTAGAGTTGATAAAGATGACCGCCTCTGGATGTTACAAGACCAATTTTAAATTGCTGTTTCATCTTAGGAGTTAATTGTCATAATACATTAAGTGAATTCGATCGACTGTTTGAGCTTTCTACTTAAAAGCAAACCGAATAAATATCCAAGTGTTCGAACAAAAAAAAGACTGATAATAACCAGGATATAGCGTATCATTTGAATGAATTGAAGCGATTGAATGTAAACAGTGAGATTGAAAAAAATACTTTTTACGTGAAGCGCCATTTTTTTACGAGGAAACATCCGTACCAGATCTAAGTGTTGTATGAGACGATTTGACTCAGCCTCACCCATAGCAAATCGAAGATGTTGGTGAATAAAAGTCAAATACGTCGTCCGTTCATAGTGTTGAACTACGATACTGCTGTCATAAATAATCCGATACCCATTTTGTCGTAACCGGAAGCCAAGTTCGATGTCATCTGAACCATAACGTAATTTTTCGTTAAAAAGATTTCGCTTATATTTGAACACAGATCGTTTTAAAGAAAGATTTTTAGTATCGAATGTAGAACAGTCTCTAGATGCTGAAAGCTGAGAAGCCAGCCAATTTTTATAATGCTGGGACGTAATCTTGGCATAGAAATTTTCTCGAGGTAAACTGACTGATTTTCCTTGAATGATGTACTTTTCAGATAGCGATGCATGAGCTAGCTCTATTTGCTGCACCCAATTGAGTAATGCAACACAGTCATCATCAATAAAGGCAAGAATATCGCCATGAGCATGTCTTGTTCCTGTATTCCTGGCAATCGGAATTCCAATCCGCGGCTCCGTATTGATACTAATTCTCAAGTTATTAAATTGGGCGCTGAGTAATTGTTCTTGATCTGAGGATTGGTCATTTACCACTAAAATAACTTCCAAGGGCAAAATAATCTGCTTAGAAAGTGAAAACAATAGCTTCTCGAGAGACTCAACTCTACCACGTGTTACCGTTATAACAGAAACCGATTGTGAACGAACTTGCTTATGTCGATCTTCAGACATTATGGAAGATATTGTAATGTTTTTTTGCAGTCAGTAGGAAATATAAAGATTGATATGGGTTAAGAGAGACTCAATCTAGTGATCAATCTTTCGAATTTCTCGTTCAAATCTTCCAGGAAAAGGAAAACCGGATTGTTTAACCCAACCGTTATAGTCTTGGCATTGAGACCCGGCCCAATAATTTTTTTGACAAATATCAATCAATTGAAAAGCTTGATTATTATCACCGATTCTTGATAACAAATTAGCATGCTCTAAGTAAAAATAGCTCCAATCTGGAGCAAATCGATGACTCGCATCAAGGAAGAATTGGGCCTCAGGAAATTTTCCTTCTTGAAAGAAATGGAGGCCAACAAGATAGTAAAGTTTTCCATAATATCGATCTTCATGTTGAGTAAAGTCATCAAGAAACATAGAAATATCTTTTAGAGACAACAAATTTCGATCCGTTGCAATGTGCTTATGAAATTGTTGATCTTCTTCCTTAGAAAAGAGCGTCAAATACCTTCGCATTCCAGCGCGTAGCAACACTCGTTCAGCCAAATTGTGGTCATTTTGTTCGATCAGGAATTGAGCAAACTGTTTTGCAGTAGAGAAATTAGCTGGATCATATTCTAATGACTTGGAATAGTAGCTCATTGCTTCAAGCGGATCAGAGCTCTTGTAATAGGAGGCCAGCTCAGCGTAAGTCAGTGGGTCTTCTCTATTCCAGAAAAGAATCGGACCAAGAGGGATGTCCTCGGAAAAAACGTACTGTGTGGATTGGATGAAGTTGAGAAAACCGCCAAAGCGGAGTTCATCAAAGGCAGGAAATATCATGGCCGTGACGTAACTTTTATAAGCAAGTTGAATTGAGGTCTCGGTATGCTTCTTTGCCAGCCGGAGATAATAATTACTAAGCAGTGTAGAAACAGCAAACAACGCCGGAAATATAATAACAAACAAAAAGACTTTCAATATACGAGCGTGAACCTGCCGCAATGATTTTCCGGAGTAAAGTTTAAGCAGCATCGAAAGAACAACCCAGAACAACAGAGAGATAGCAACCAGATCCATATTAAAATTAAAAAAACTTTGACCCAACGAGCCTATTGATCCGAAAAGTAAAGCATACGAAAGGTGTGACGACTTCTTTGGCAGGGAAATGTTTAATAAAATCAGCACAAACACAGCCAACAGACTAAGTAGTCCGGCTAAACCAAGCTCAGAAGCGGTTTGAAGTAAATAGTTGTGCGCATAGTGAGAATAAATATCTTTTTGCTTAAATCGATTTGAGGTGAGTCGGAACGTCCCAGGTCCGTTTCCAATCAACGGCCGGAATAAAAACCCTTCCTTTGCTTGATTCCAATATTCAAACCGCGCTTCACTGGAAACTGGTTTAATTATTTGTCTCCAAATCCAGTGTTTTTGAAGCTCTTGAAAAGAACTAAATCTCTGTTGAAATTCTGATTCAGAAAGAAAAGTGATGCCCAAAAATATCAGAATTGGGAGCAACCCACCAATAAGCACAAAAACAGCTTTATTAAGCGGAGGATGTACAAGTTTTATCAGAATAACAATAATCACAGGAACAATTAGGAAGGCAGCACGTGCAAAAGAAAAATAGAAACTGATAAATAGAAAAACCAACAAAAGGGCTGAGAAAAACTTCCCGACTAAAGACTTCTGTTCAAAATAAATAACAATGGCAACAGGTAGTGTAAAAGTCAAATAGTCGGCAAGATGATTGTGGCCATATTTTGCGTAAACCAAGTTGAGAACAGGCATACCAATCGGAGGAAAAAATATAAAATAGACACTCATTGCTGAGAGCAGCACCCCAACCGTTAGAATCGCATGTGAGAATATCCGAAGATCTCTTTCTCGTTCAACAACCAGGTAGACGAACACAAAGTAAACAAAATAGGTTAGATATCTAAAAAAAATGGGTAACGAAAAAGTAAGACTCGCAGAGAAAACAGTGGATAAAAACGTAATGGAAAGAAATAATATCCAAATCAGCATCACATATTTGATATTCGCTGAAAACTTTCGTTTTGATAGGTGAAGGATTGGAAAATAAAGCAGTGGAAAGATAAAAAAGACGAGTTGCGCAATAAATGATTCACCTCCATGAAAAAATGGAAGTAGACTCACAATCAGAATAAGAGGTAAAAGTTCTAGGGTGTGTCTTGACGAGAAAAATGATTGTATTCGAGAGAAAGTCATGATGTGAAGGGTTTACTTAAAAACCGTAGTATCATCTTAGCTGTTCGAAGCAAAATCATAAAGTCTCCCCAAAAAGTCACATCTTGAGAATAAGTACAATCCAACTCCATCCACTGTTTAAATGAAAGCTGATGAGATCCCAAAACAACCCAGGATGAAGTGATGCCAGGAAGTACAGACTCACGAAGCTTGCGTGTTTTCATTTGAATTTTCTTGGCTTCATCAACTGGAAGTGGGCGGGGGCCCACAAGACTCATCTCTCCGATAAGTACATTCATCAACTGCGGCAACTCGTCAAAGCCGGTATGTGCGAGGAGTCGTCCGAAAGACGTAAATCTTGGATCAGCCCAAATTTTAAATACTGGCCCATCAGCTTCATTCAAATGAGAATATTGCTGCTTCCGTTCATCAGCGTTCGGAATCATTGTACGAAACTTAAAGAGCAAGAATGAAGAACCATGTTTACCCGTCCGCCGCTGAGTAAAAAACACTGGTCCGTATGAATCCATCCAAATTGCCAAGGAAATCACAAGTGCTAATGGGAGAAAGAACAACACCAATCCAAGAGACAAAACGACATCAAATACTCGTTTACCAATGAGTACATAGAATAATTGTTTCTGCCGGTTCACCATAGTTAAGTAAAGGAAATCGATACCGTTTTATAATGTAACTACTCGAATGAGATGCTCTGGAACCTCCCCCATGAATCGAGAAACCACGTTAGATGAGCGAGATCCAAAATACAAGCGTTGTGAAGCGAAAGTAAAGAATAACCGGTCTTTTGCGCGTGTAATACCGACATAGCAGAGTCTCCGCTCCTCTTCCAGCTCATCGCGGTCAAGCATACTTCGAGAATGAGGAAAAAGTCCTTCTTCCATACCGACTAGAAATACGACGGGAAATTCTAAACCCTTTGCCGAGTGTAAGGTCATCATAGTTACAACATCTTGCTTACCCTGGGTCTGAAGGTTTATGTGAGGGAGTTGTTCCTGTTCGACCAAAGCAACATTCTCAAGAAAATCTAAGAGCAGAGGGAATTCAGCCGCAACACTATGGAGTTCTTTAATATTTTCAAGTCGCATGAGCTCCTCCTCATCTTCAGAGTCATAACGGTCAAGATAGTCTGTGGTTTTAAATACCTGTTCAAGAATTTCTGATGTCGCCATCTCTATATGTTGTTTCTTGGAACGAAATTGTTGCGCAAATTCTTGGAACAATGAAAATTTTCTTTTTCCTAATTTTTCAATCCGGCCTGCACTAACTGTATCGTTAGGGTTCGCAAGCAAACGAAGATATGCTAGACAGTCTTTCACCTCCTTCCGCTGATAAAAACGGGTACCACCAATAAGGACATAGGGAATACCAGCCCGCACAAATGCCTCCTCAAATGTTCTCGATTGAGCATTAGTCCGATAGAGAATGGCAAAATCTCGATAGTGATGCCCAAGATCAATATATTCTTGAATCGTACGAAGGATAAAATGCGCTTCATCTTTCTCGTCCAGAGCCTCAAAGATACTGATTGCTTCCCCTCCTTTTCTTTTGGTCCACAAAGAGAGAATGGGATGGCTAGTATTATTTGAAATAACTCCATGTGCAGCATCGAGGATATTCTGCGTAGAGCGATAGTTCCGCTCCAGATTAATCACAGTTAAATCAGAAAAATCTTCCCGGATTCGTGTAAGATTGCGGAAATCCGCTCCACGCCATGCATAGATTGATTGACTGGCATCACCGACACAACAAAGATTACGCCATTTATTTACTAAAAGTTTTGTCAATACATACTGTGCATGATTGGTGTCTTGATATTCATCAACAAGCACATATTGAAACTGATCCTGATAAGTAGACAAGACAAAAGATTCTTTTTGAAGCAGTCGCACAGTATCCATCAAAAGATCGTCAAAATCCAACGCATCGGAGTGTCGAAGAAGTTTTTGATATTCAAGATAAATAGATGATACTGTTTCTTGCCACCTCCCTCGAGCGAATTGTGGGTATTCAGTTGGTCCAACGAGTTCATTTTTAGCAGAACTGATCGTAGCTAATACCGAACGTGGCTTGAAATCTCGAGCTGAAATATCCAGATTCATCATCGCCTGTTTAATCAAATCTTCCTGGTCTCGCTCATCATAGATAAGATACGAGGGAGAAATACCCAGATGTTTTCCGTGTTTTCGAAGAACTTTTGCACAAAGCGAATGAAAGGTACCACAAAATGGAGGGGCAGAACCAACCAAGCGGAGTAATCGTTCGCGCATCTCATGGGCTGCTTTGTTGGTAAATGTCGTAAGTAATATTCGATCAGGTTGTACACCCTTTTCGTGAATGAGGTATGCCACTCTGTAAACGATCGTCCGAGTTTTTCCGCTTCCTGCACCAGCTAAAATCAACAACGGCCCTTCGCCAAAGGTAGTTGCCTTGATTTGTTGAGAATTTAAATCTTTGAGGAGATTTCCTGCCATGCTAGAATCGAATAGTTGTAAAAAACCACTGTATCAAGAATACTCAAGGAGTCAAGGATAGAGAAGAGAGAAACATGAAATATCTTATCGGAAATTGGAAAGCAAACAAGACGCTCAAAGAAGCTCAAATCTGGATTGATGACGTTAAAGGAAAAACACCAGCGACTGGCAATGACCTTGAAATTGTCCTCTGTCCATCTTTTATTCATATTGATCTTTTTTCAACTCAATACCCTGAGTTAACCTTAGGTGTACAGGATCTGTCTCCATATGGAGATGGTGCTTACACTGGCGAAATTACAGCCCGTATGGTTTCAAATACTGTAAAATATGCAATTCTTGGCCATTCGGAGAGATACACGTACTTCTCCGAATCAGTACAAGCGGTAGCAGCAAAAGCGATGCAGGCATTAGACAACCGGATTACACCAATTATCGCAGTGCATAAAGACAATTGGAAAAAGCAATTTTTAGCCTTAGATACGGCTGTAATAACTGACGCAATAATCATGTATGAACCCCCTGAGGCTATTAGTAAACAAGATGGCCCAATTGGAGAAGGAAAAGCAGCGCCAATAAGCGAAGTTGTTGAAACGATTCAAATGATCAAATCAGACAGCGGAGTTAAGACAGTTATATATGGTGGAAGCATAAAAGCAAGAAACATCCAAACATTTATGAAAGAAGAGAGCATCGACGGAGTGCTACCTGGAAGTGCAAGTCTTAATGCCAAGGAATGGATAGCAATGTTGGAATTAGCCCATCAAGCACTCAAGCAAAGATGAATCAGCATATTCTAAGTAAAATCAAACGAAAACTGACCAGACATAAAAATTTCGTTCGTGGTACATTTCTAGCCACTGTACTAGCGCTGGGAATGTTTACTCTGTATGCAACGCTCCGGCCAACCGTTAGTTTCATAAAAAATCTAATGCAGGGTCCTGCGACTGCCTTTTCCATAGTCAGAGATCCGGAAGGAGTACTACGCTCTACAAAAGGAAGAACAAACATCCTCTTGCTTGGAATTGGAGGCGTGATTCTTGACGGGGCGGAGTTAACAGATAGTATCATTGTTACTTCAATAAACCTCAGTTCTGCGGATACAACCACGCTCTCCATACCCAGAGATATCTGGATAGACTCTCTGAAAACGAAGATAAACGCAACCTACTATTACGGAGAACAAAAACGAGACGGGGGCGGTTTGGTGCTATCTAAATCAGCCGTTGAAGAGGTAATTGGACAACCAATCCACTATGTAGTCATCCTTGATTTTGATGGGTTCAGGCGAGCCGTCGATCTAGTGGGTGGGATCGAAGTAAATGTCCTTGAAAGTTTTGACGACTTCAAATACCCGACCCCTGGAATGGAAAACGCAGAACCAGAGGAACTGCGATATGAACACCTCCGTTTCGATGCTGGACTACAGACAATGAGCGGAGAAAGAGCATTAAAATTCGTTCGCTCACGCAACGCCGAAGGAGAGCAAGGCACAGATTTTGCCCGTTCTCAAAGGCAACAGCAAGTAATTGCAGCCTTTAAAGATAAAGTTCTTTCACTGGACACGATTTTCTCCCCAGGAAAGCTGAGGGAACTTACTCAAACATACTCGGATTCAGTAGAAACAGACCTCACAGAACCTGAATATTTATCACTTGCCAAGCTTGCTTTAAAGGCAAGAAACCAAACGATCCATACAGGTTTATTGCAAGAGCAAACAGCGGATGAAGACGGTTTACTCATAAATCCGCCGACATCTCTTTACGATGGGCAATGGATACTAATTGGAAGAGATAATTCTTGGCAAGAAGTCCACGAGTATGTCAATAAGTTGTTTTACACTCAGTAAGCAAAGTTAAGATTTAACCTGACAAGGTCTTGGGGTTGAATATACCTTTGTTAAACCTTGGGAAAATACCTGTTCTCCAATATCAGCCAAAGTCTGTTCCTTAAAATCTGGATACTGTTGACGCTCTAACGAGCCAAGAAAGATAAAGTCCACGGTATAACGGTCAATAAGTTCACATACTTCATAAAGATCAGTTGATGTATAAATAACAGAAACATCATTAGTCCTCAGTTGTGGTTCATCAAAACTCCCTCTCCAAAGCCATTCATGAACTCTCCAGCCTAATACGGTAGGTAAGCCTGAATTTGCTGATATTCGTGCAAAGTCAGTATAACTTTCACCAACAGCTTCAAGAATGACTGGTTGTCCTCGTATATTACTTTGTAACCAAGCCAGTGCGGCATAATCATCTGGATACCGACGCTCAATCCACAACAAACCATTAAGACCTTGAAAATGTGAAAAACCATTGTAATACGAACGAATGGCAAAGTAGGGATAAAGTAATACACTTCCGATACCAACCAAGAGAAATATCATCAATATAAATATTACTAGCGAGTAACGATTACGTACAGACAAGAAATACTGGACAACGCCAACGAATACTGTGCCAGTGACAATCGACATGAGTAAAAATGTCTGATAAACAAGTTTAAACATGGTATTTGCACGATGATATTCTTGGATATAAATATCTTTGATATACACTACCTCTGGGATAAGAACCAGCAACAGAGAAAATAGAACAACAACAATAATGGTAGCAATCACCGATAAGCGAAAAACAGAAAAAAGCTTTTGTCCGCGCATTTGCACAACGAACAGATAGAGAGCAGAAAAACCAACAAGTAAAAAGAATCCCCATAAAACAATGAGTTGTATAAAAGATGAATGTGATTGAACCCGAGCTATTCCTTTAGCAAAGGGAGAAAAGGAAAGATGAAACGGAAGGGAGATAAATACTCCTACAAAGGTCACATATCCACTCCCAATGATGGTATCTTGAGTTGCTTGAATAATCGGAGAATATCGAAGACGGGTAGTCAGAAAAAGAAGTGCAAACAAGGCAAGATAGATAAATGCATCGAGCGCGTTGGTCATATAGAGGATTCCAGACAAAACTCCAAGAAGTGTCATACGAGCAATAACAACTCGTGAAAGGAATGCAACTCGAATTGTCTTAAGGTATGGCAGGAAACTATAAAGTACTGCAACGAATAACAACACAAATGGAATATCACTGACGTGTCCATGTAGGTCAGAGACAACAAAGCTATAGAGAGGAAACTCATGAATGGTATAAGGAATGTATCGTGTAGCATCGGGATACCAATAGTCAGCTAAACCCTTAGTAAGAAGGGTATAGACAGTATGGAGATTACCCCCAAAAACGAGTACAGATGCTGAAATTAATCCAGCGGAAAGAACCAAAACTTTCCGTTTCAAGGTTGAGAGAAAATGGCCTGTCATTGTAGCTGCCAGTGAAAACGTTTGGATAAAACTCAACGCCAGAATAGTGGCGATCATAAGGTTGTAAGTGATTGAAGAAGAAAGACGAGAGAGTTTCGTGAGAACTGCAGCAACTAAGTGCCCAAAGTAGTAATAATTGATGGTTTCTCCAGCCAGCCACATGTCATATGGAGGAAAGAATTGAGTCCGAAGAATAGAATTCATTAATCCAAAATCCATAAATTTCTCCAACCCATTAATATCAGGTTGATAGGAGCGAACAAAAGACCAAGTGAAAAGAAGAATGAGAAATAATATTTCTTCCATGAAGATAACCCGCCATCGAACTCTCAATAGTGAGACAATTTTTAGACCGCTTCTCATATACAAATAAATAGAGAACATCCCAAAAATGAGAAATACAACCCAAATTGAATAGTGAAAAGAAATCAAACGCAAACTTCCTAAAAACCACACAGAAAATGACATAGTCAATATCCCAAGAGTTCGAGAAAATGCCCAGCCGTTGTCCAAAAAAGAATGAAAAAGGCGTTCAATAAATGGAAAAGCTATGATTCCCAGTAGCGAAACTACAAACCACCAGTAGAGTACAGTAAGAAATGTTTGAACAAGCACAGGGAAATTGTATATCAGAAAGCACCAAGATGTGATAAGAAAGGAAACATCTATAATAACCGCAAATGCCTTCAAGAAAAATATCAAAAGTAAAAACAAGACCGTTCCGCATAGGCTTTGATCTAGACGGGGTAATCTATCAGCAAGCCACCGTTTATTCCAAAAACCGTTCTTGAGAATGGTTGGTGCGAGATCATAAAAAAACCAACCTAGCCTATCGTTTTCCAGCAACTAAAGTTGAGCAGCGCATTCGTTGGCTAAGCCACCATCCATTGCTTCGACCACCAATTAAAGAAAATATCATTCTTATCAAACGTCTTGTTGGAATGAATAAACATCAATTATTCATTGTTTCAAGTAGATATAACTTTCTCAAAAA
This sequence comes from Candidatus Chisholmbacteria bacterium, assembly GCA_963704905.1. GTDB lineage: Bacteria > Patescibacteriota > Microgenomatia > UBA1400 > Chisholmbacteraceae > CAVPHZ01. Next base: position 269,669 of record CAVPHZ010000001.1, on the reverse strand, counting down.
CAGGACAGATGAATGGCTGAAACAGAATCACCTGGATCATTGGTTTATGAAAATAGTCATCAATGAACACAATCATCAACCTCACTTATTCAAAGAGAAGATGATAAAGAAATTGAACTTACACATTTTTATTGATGACGACCTTCCCCTAGTGAACTACCTTCGAAGCAAATGTTCTAAAGTGCATATCATTCATGCAGATGCAAATAGATTAAACCTAAACCAAATAGTGCAATGAAATTGCTTTTCACCCTCACGTACTATCGACCTCACTGGACTGGACTAACTCGCTATGCTGCCCGATTGGCAGAAGGGCTTGCCAATAGAGGACATGACGTTGAGGTTCTCTGCACCCAACACACAAATGAATTAGCTATTCAAGAAACTATACGAAATGTAAAAGTGCACAGATCTCCTGTGATGCTCAGGGTAAGCAGAACCCAAATTGCACCGTCCTTTCTCATCCAATTTCAGCATCTTGTAAAAAGTGCCGATAGAATTATTGTCTATCTTCCACTAGCTGAAATCGCTGCCATAGCAACCTTGACAAAAAGAACAAGTAAACCTCTGTATGTCATACACAATGGCGATCTTCTCTTACCATCAGGCTCTCTAAACACTGCAATCATGAAGTTGTATCAACAATTATCAACTTATGCCTTGAATCGAGCCGAAAAAATTATCATACAAACTCAAGATTATGCCCAACAATCCAATGTATTGAAATCTCATCAGCAGAAGTGGGTTGTCATTCCTCCAATCGTAACAATCGAGAAACCAGGAGTAGCAGAATGGAAATGGATACGAAGCAAGATTAACAGCAATCATAAGATAGTAGGTTTTGCTGGGAGATTCGTTGAGGAGAAAGGGGTTGAGTATCTACTTCAATCAATACCGTTTGTTTTAAAAAAACACGCAAACACGCTGTTCGTGTTTTCCGGAGAAACAAAAATAACCTATGAACATTACTGGAAAAAAATAGAACCATTGATAAACAAATATAAAAATAGAATTATTTTACTCGGTCTTATAGGAGATGAAAAAAAACTTGCTGCATTTTATGAGATGCTTGATGTCTTTGTGCTCCCTTCAAAGTCAGATTGCTTCCCTTCAGTTCAAGTTGAAGCAATGCTTCATGGAGTACCAGTAGTTTGCACCAACATTCCCGGAGCTCGTTGGGTAATCCAAAAAACGAGGATGGGAGTACTCGTTGAATCAGAAAATCCAAGAGCGATTGCAGATGGAATCAGTGAGGTTCTAACAAATAGAAGAAAATACGCCCATCATGCAGAAAAAGTTAAAAAGGTATTTAATCATCACCAAACTATGATTAAATACGAGAAGCTGTTCCTGAAAGCAGATTAATATTTCTTACGAAAAATCATCACTTTCGGATGGTCATAGACTGTAAACGACTCATCCGCTCCGTCATCGGCCAATTCAATATCCAAAAACGGAATGGTAGGACGTGAAGTGAATTCAGCAACTTGCTCAAAACCAAGCGCTCCTGAAAACAGGTCTTTGTAAAATGTAGATGTTTGAGGGTAAAGGGAGGGAACACGCGATATCGAACCCGAGAGCCGATTTGAAGAGAGTATGAAATAGTCCAATTTTTCCAGTTGTTGACTAATAAAGCCCCACTTTTGAGGAGTATCAGGATCATAAAGGTGAAGTACTTCAGTGGAATAGAGAGATGGAAAATTAGATCCAAGCGAAAGTGGCAAGCAATCATCCCAATACTCGCAAGAGATGATGGAATTCACAGGTATGTGCTCGTAAATCCACTGCGACGCTACAACCCGGGAATGTGGACGAGAGTAAATAGATAAAAAAGAGAAGGGATAAAAAACGATAACAAGAGAAACTACTAACTGCACAAAATAACGTCGACTCATCACTCTTATAATAATCTGAGTTATAAAGAAAGCAGCTACGAGTGAAAGGAAAGGGTATATTGGGTAAAAATACCTCATTGCCTTTGAAAACTGCCCACCCTGGTAAACAAAAACAATAGAAATATAAATAAGAATCAAAAGTTGAAATAATTGCTGAACAGGTATAGTTGTGAAAGAAAATTTATTTTTTTTGGAATAAGATCGTAATTGCACAACAACAACTAAAAGGTAATAAAAAACACCCACGAAAGTGATTATTCCTAGAGGGATACCCAGACCCCATAGCAGCATGTTCTTCAAAGGAAAGAGATAAGGTGTGGTCGAGATCCATTGAATCGAGGGGGGAAAGCGAGTTTCGGGAGCGTTGAATTGTCTCAACTGTTTCAGATTATCAATAAACTGATGGTTAAATTGTAAATCAAGGACAGATTGTGAGGAAAAAGCATGTGGGTCAGCGATTCGGAAGGCAACCAAAGCAGAAAGAAGAAACATACCCAGAGCAGAAAATGTTAAAACAAGTGTCGATTTCTTCATTCCAGAAAAAGCCAATCCGATCAATAAAACAGGAAGCATTATCAGAGCAGATACCTTACTTCCCATTCCCAAACCAAATGAGCATCCGCTCAATACAATCATAGGCCAACACAATTTTTTCGGAACAGAGAATAGGATGAAGTAGAACGAGAGAACCGTAAAAAAAACCAGAAACGTATCAACAGCAAAGAAATGCGAGAGTTGGATAGGAAGGACCATCAAAGCATATACAAAACTTGCAACTAGGCCCACTCGTTGTCCAAAAACCTTTCGGCCAATGAGAAAAACAACTATAAGCGTTCCAAGATCAAAAAAAGCTGATGCTACACGCCCAACCAGCGTAATGTTGTGATACGGATTTGAATGAAGTGTGATTACCGAAGAAAGAAACTTCACAAGTGTTAGCGGGAACGTTCCATAGACAAAGAACGAGTGTCCAGCATTGTACGGGTTAAGTGGTGACAAATTAGGAGTAAGGTATTGTGCAAATGTTTTTGGCCAGTGCGTATCAAGAGTAACCAGAGTCAAGAATCGTTCATCCGGATGAAGATGTTGATTTGAATCCCAATTCAAACCGTAAAAACGAAACAGTACCCCAAGTGACAATATTACAATAAGAATGACTATCACTCGAAAGGTTCTCATATATCGCCATTCAGCATAGAATAATAAAAGTCTGCTGAATTGACCTCGTCTTTATGAAAAAGGTACAGTGTCGGATGATCAAAAACGCGAAAAGTCTCCTCTGCTTCATTATCCGGAAATTCCCAACCCAATAAATTTGGATACGCTGAAAAAGTCTGAACGAGTGAATAACCCAAACTTCTGTCCAAGAGTGTGGAGTAGAAGCGAGAGGTAATCGGAAATCGTTCAGGATGAGCCAGAACACTTCTCCAAACCCTTCGACTCAAAATCAGCACGTAATCACTGCGCTCAAGTTGAACAATCAGCTGTTGAACGGCAGTTGCTTTCTGGGAAGGAGTATCAAGATCATAAAAATTAAATGCAGTAACACTATCTCGACTGAACGGAAGAATACCAAGATCGTTGGATTCGGTCAGTATCAAAGCAGATGTAGGAATATATTCTTGAGTCCAAGCAGCAGCCTCAATTCGAGTATCTGGTCTACGATAAACAGAATACATAGATAACCCAGATATCAAGGTCGTAACAATAACACCAAATAGAACCGAAGTGATCAGTAAGTGTTTGAATTGATTTCGTGACTGAAGAGCATGAATTAAAAACGCAGTTACGAGAATAATAATTAGAGGAAGAAGTGGAACAATATATCGTGTCCACTTTGCAAAAAGAAAAAAATCGAAAATCAGATGCGGAATAACAGCCACGAATAATAGCTTGAAATTCTGATCTCCGAGCTTAAATGTCCAAATGCCATAGAGAATTGCAAACGGCAAAACCAAAGTCAGCCCCCAACCCAATATCCAGGGAAAGATCGACGAAAAATGAAAAATGACTGGGAGAGTATCAATAAATTGACGTGTATAAAAGGCAGGAATTGAGCCACTTGCGATACTGCTTTCAGCCAATACGCTTGTTTGAAAACTTGAAAAATCAAGGAGAACATATGGATTGGTCACAATGAAAATCAACCCGGCCAGTACAACCGAAACAATCATAGGAAAGATAATCCGTTGCCAACGATTCTTAACCTGACCACCATAGAGTAGCAGGAAAAACAGATATGGATAGACTCCGAGCACGAGCAAACTGGTCACTTTTGTTCCTATAGATAGACCAGCAATGAACCCTAGAGAAATCCAGGAAATAAGAGAGTTTTTTATAATGACCTGATGTGATGCAAAAACAAGAAGCAAGTATAGGAGAGCAAGAATGCTCTCAAATGTGCCAAAATGAGCATATTGAATGAGCCCAGCATTAAAAGTTACGAGAAGCATAGCGAGAAACCCGACACGTGTATTAAAAAGTCGTTTTCCTACCAGAAATGTCAGAGGAATACTCGCAACTGATGAGAAAGCAGAAAGGAATCGTCCGATATACACAGCGGAAGAGAATGGATCTACCCCGATGATAATCCCAAACAATGAGAGTATAAATTGCAAGAAAAAATTCAGATATATTGGAAATCCACCATAGGCAAAAAACTCTGGATTGTAGTTAGTTGGAATTTCTAAACGAGTAATCGCTGAAGCGATATTCCGCTCATCAGGATGAAAAAAATATGGACTTCCCCATGCAAGATGAGAAAACCGTAAAATAAGCCCGACAATAATGAGAGCGATAATGCTAGGACTGAGTAATGATGTTCGCCAGCGTTTCTCCCAATTCAACAGCATAGTTTGTACCACGATCCCAAGGATACACCATAGACAAATTACCAAGATAGAGATAGTTTATGGGAGTACGAAAATTGGGAATTCTCTGGGAGTAGTTTATAGGAACTACTGGCTGGGCATATCGTCCTCTATGAACAAAGCTATCTACAATGCTACCTGCATCAAATGTAGGATATATCGATCGTAGTTCGTCAAAAGCGAGTGAGATAATGGTGCGTTTTGAGAGCTGGAAGAACGGATGATTAGTGGGTAAATATGCACCAAGGTAGAGAAGGTGTTGGTTACCATAATGTTGAGAAGTAATCATATTCGTATGCTCAACTACTATTACAAAAGGTAACCTTGCATCAAGTACGTTCAACCAGTAAACATCCTGCATAACAGATTTTCGCGAGACTAACGTAACCACCAGAGCGTCAAGATGCTGCATGTTTAAAAGCGGTCGACGATACTCTTGAGGAAGTTCAGGTACCATGGATAGAAATAAAGGTGTTGCAGTTGTCACGAGAACTCGATCATACGAATGAATGCCATCTTGAGTGATTAATTTGAAATATCGTTTCTTCTTCTCAATGCTTACTACAGGAGAGTTTAAGTGAATACTTCCTCCAAGCAGACGTATCTCATGAGTTAATTGATCTGCAAGTCCTTGGAATCCACGTTGAAAATATCCCAGTGTTGGTGTTCGCTTATGTATCCGAGCCCAAAACCACGCAGCATTGACCTTCTTATAATGAGGACCAAATTTTGCTTTAAGCAAAGGTTTCCATACAGTCTCATATCCACGAGAACCCATGAGTAAGGAAAGAAAATTATCTGCTTCGACATGCTCAAGTGGTTTCCAGAAAGGAGTAATCTTTAAAAAACCCAACGTTGCTCCCATTCGGAGTCGTTCACCTATTGTGAGATGTGGAAATGCAAGTAGATGTTTAGCAGAGTCAAACGGAAAAATATCCTGGTTGTAATAAAGAGAAGTCGTTGGTCGGTAGAATTGAGCTGGCCAACCAATCTCGCGAGAAAGTCGGATAATTGACTGGTCATTTGAAAAGATATGATGATAAAACCGTTCAAGTGGCCAATCCCACTGAGGAAGCTGAAATCCACTGGCTAAACCACCCGGAATTTCCGAAGCTTCAAATAATTCGACCTGCAGACCTTGCTGAAGTAAACGGAAAGCACTTGTGAGGCCAACAAATCCTGCTCCAACAATAGCCACACGCATGCAGGTATTGTACCAGTTCGAAAGACAGGGAAAGTTATGTTGATCGTTTCAAGAAAAGAACTGAGGAGCCAATCACGCTCAAAAGAATACCAAAGATAACCACTCCGATACTAAAGAAACCAGTACCAGGAACAGGAAGAGATGGATCAGTTGCCGAAGAGGATGGCGATGACGTGCTCGGTGTCACCCTGGGTGATGGCGCTAAAGTCGGTACAGCCGTTGGAACGGGTGTTGGTGCAGCTGTGGGAGTAAGAGTTGGTTGTGATACCGGAGGAGGTGTTGGGCTTGGACCTTGAGCGAGTTCTACAGGAGTCGGTGAAGCAGAAGGAGTTGCCTCAAATGACGGTAAAGAACTCTCTCCTTGAGCGAAAACGACGAAGTTTCGGGTGAAAACTCGACTAATTCCATTTACGTCAAGCCAACGAAGAGTTATGGTGTGTGGTCCTGGTTCAAGTGATGTCGATGGAGACCATGACCACTCACCAGAATTGCCAACCACCACAGTGTCTGATATAGGTTGATTTGATTCTAGAACAATTTCAAGAGTCGCTCCTGGTGGAGCCTCGCCCACAAATGCTGGTTGCTGAGTATTGACCGATTCTCCCTCAGAGATGTTTTCAACAGTTACGGCATTCTCTAAAGGAAGAGTAGATACATCGACGTCAAAATCTTCGAGAGAAAACTGACTTTCTTGTGTTGTTGGTGACCCATCAACTACCGGTGAGATAGTAAAGTCATATGACTCCCCAAGGACCAGATCATTAACAGGTGAATCGTTTCCCGTTGTAGTGATTGCCGATGCTTGTGAACCATCAGGACCTAGTGCCAGAATACGAAGCTCCGCGCCGGATCGATCATACTCAAGGTATGAGGAAAGATCATCACTGCGCATTGTCGATAGAGGTACTGCCCAAGTTCCAGATGCACCTGTGAGTGAAGAAAGCTCAGTACCACTCGATAGGCTAAGATAAATAATCGTGCCTTCTGCAGGACTAAGATCGGGATAATAAAGTGATCCATATGAAGTATCTGATAATGCAGAAGGTGGTAACGCAGCTCCTGTGGTTACCAAAAATGGGCTTCCCTCATCATTGAAAACTGACGAATCAGATCCAGAAATGATTTCAAAATAATACGTTTTCTGTGGCGTAAGTCCCGTAACATCAACATAATGATTCGTAAACGATCGTTCACTACTACCTTCATCATCTCGACTATCTAACGCTGATAAGGTAAGTGATGAACGATTTTCGCCATAACGCACAAAACCGAGTGAAGCAGCTTCAGTTCTCCAAGATACAGTGAAAGATCTATCGCTAGTATTTGATACCCGCACACCCGTTGGTTGAAGTTCTGGGTTAGCCCGAGTTGTGAAAGACTGCGGGCCAAGTTCAACCAAATAAACACCAGCCGCAATACCTACGAGCAACAAAAAAATTCCCAAAATGGTGGGTATTCGCTTTTTAAGCATCAACACAATACTAGCACTAAACTTTGTATCAACTCAATAGGATGCATGACGAATTTGTTATTGATTAAAGCTTGAAGGAGCGGCTGACGATGTTGACTCGCTCACTTCGGTTAGAGGGGGTGTAAGTAATGCTGAGGGAGTACCTTCCTCTATAACTGGTTTTCTCCCTGAAGAAAAATTAGTAAGTGTATTATCATCAATGACTACTTTATTTTTAAGAGATTCGAGCTGCTTTAAATCGAGGTTAGTTGGAACAGTTCTCAATTCCTCTTTTGTCACTTGTGATTGAGATGGTTCTGTAAGTGCGGTATACACACCATATCCAGTCCAAACCAGCACGGTGATAAGTGTAAGAATTCCCAACTCAAAAAGTTGTTTTTTGATTTGTTCGCTGGTAGGCATTGGATTGTGTAAACTAATTAATATTCAAGACCCTCAGGAAACGCATACATCAAGGATTCAATTGTCGCACTCAACTCATAAATTCCTTCTTGCTCCTGACTTGCTACAGGACTCATCGAAATTGAGGTAAGACTGATCATACGATCAAGTGATTGCAAGTCTTGAGCAAATTCTTTCAAGCCTGAAAATGAACCTTGTAAAGTGATATCAAACGGATAGGCAACAAGCTCTGATGAAGAAGCGGTAGCCGGTTCTTGGCGGTAGAGCTCGACGCTCGAATAGTGACCAGAATGTAATCGTACTTCATGTATTGATGATAAATATTCAATTTTCTGTACAAATCGATTGAAATGAGGCTCTGTTGGTAGAGCGCGCTCAAGAAGGTAAAGCTCATCTTCAATTGACGTATACAGAGTCTGTGCTTTCTCCAAATCTCGTATTTTTTTCTCAAGTTGTGTCTGAACCGTTCGCTTGTCTTGGATTTCTCGCCATAGTCGTGCAATTTTTACAGCAGTTGGACGAATAAAAACAGCCGCAAAAAATGACACAGTAAAGAGTGACAAAATAAGATAAGTAGAAATCAGCACCTCGCGCCGAGACGCATATTTTCGAGCATTACGGTAAAAGCGGCCATATCGACGGATAGATGATTGTTCAAATGCCATAAGATATCCTCACAATTCAGATTCACTAGCTTGTTGTTGAGTTGGTGTTTGCTCAACAATTCCACCAAGTTCTACCACCACGACAAAGTGAATACTTGGATCTTTTGGACCACCAGTTTCTACAGATTCAAGCACGATGTCATCAAACGCCGGGAGAGTCTGTAGCCCGAATAAAAACGTTGACAGTCCTTGTGCAGAGAGAACAGCGCCCTCAATTTCCAAGGCTTCCTGATCATATTTCATAGAATCGACGCGAAGATCAGGTGGAGTAATTGCTGAAAGTTTCTCAAGTGTCTCAGCCACCTCAAGTTGTTTGTCTTCAAGCTGAGCTACAGTTGAAAGTTGAGCATGAACTCGTCGTATCTGTAATTCAGTTGAGTAATAAGAATCAACTAACGCCTGTTGTTCAAGAATATCCTCAGTAATTCGATTTCGTTGATAATCAAGGGTAAAGCGGGCAATAACTCCTGCGATAACGACGAGCTCAGTGAAGATTGCGATGTATCGTCCAACGGTAAGCGCCCATAACAGAAGCTTACCAGCAGACTTTTGACTGAAATCTTTTCGAAGAAGTAGGTCGATTTTTACTTTTCGGGCAGCCATCACAAATAAGTATAGGGCCAGAGTCAGAAGCTGTCAAAAAAGAAAGGAAACTATGAAGATTGTTTTTTCACAAAGCGATGAAGACGCGACTTCAGCCGCGATGCTGTATTTTGATGAATAACACCAGTTTTGGCGGCTCGATCAATAACTGAATGGGCTTGAGAAACATGTTCTAGCGATTGAGTCTCTTTTGCCGTACGAAGTGCCAAACGGACCTTGGTTCGCTTCGGTTTATTAATATCAGCTCTACGTCGATCTTTTCGTAGTGCCTTTTTGGCTGATGATGTAATTGGCATAATTGAGATGACGTATTCTACGCTTTCCTGCTTTAAATCTCAAGTAGATAACGGTATACTCTTGAATTGGCATGGTAAAAGGTTTGCTCAGTAATAGCAAGGCATTATTATTGCGTCGCCAAACCAATATTCTTTCGGCGGCGTTTATTATTATGGTTGCCTATGCTACATCCTCAGTACTTGGGCTTATTCGCAACCGACTTTTAGCAGCGGAGTTTTTTGGAGGACAAGAGTCTCAACTCGATGCGTACTTTGCTGCGTTCGTTATTCCGGACACTTTGTTTCAACTTCTGATTACCGGTGCATTATCCGCAGCCTTTATTCCAGTATTTTCAAAATACTTGAAAAAAGATGAAGCAGAAGCATCCGAGATAGCCTCAGGAACAATCACGATCATTTCCGCTTTGTTTATTGTTCTGATAACTATATTTTTCCTACTGAGCACACAGATTTCAGGTCTTCTTGCACCGTCACTCGACGCAGAAAACCTTCTCCTTTTATCACGACTTCTCAGGTTCTTTTTACTCGCGCAGATTTTCTTTGCAGGCTCAGGATTTCTAACAGCAATTATTCAATCACATCAGCGATTTCTCGTTCCCGCGATCTCACCGATTGTGTACAACCTAAGCATTATCGGCGGCATTGTTTTTCTCTCACCATACATGGGTATTTTTGGTCCGGCGGTAGGGGTAATACTAGGAGCGTTTCTTCACTTAATCATACAATTACCACTTGCATACAAACTCGGTTTTCGATTTCACATTCCCACAAATCTCACTCATCCCGGAATAATTCAAATACTGCGTCTCATGCCGCCGAGGTCATTGACGTTGGTTGTTGGTCAAGCAGAACGTTTTGTCGCCGTCTTTGTTGCGACAGGACTGACTGCAGGGTCATTAACAATCTTCAATTTTGCAAAACAGCTATACCTCCTTCCAGTCACGCTCTTTGGAACAACCATAGGACAGGCTTCGTTTCCAACACTGAGCAAAGAAATGGCTTCCGAGAATAATGAGGAGTTCCGACAGACAATTCGAGCCTCAATTCTGCAAGTGCTGTACTTTACGTTACCCGCTGCGGTGATTGTGTTGATTCTCCGTCTTCCCGTAGTCCGAATTGCATACGGAGCAAAAAACTTCCCTTGGGATGCGACTTTACTGACAGGAAAAATCGTAGCACTGCTTTCACTTGCAATCCCTTCCTTAAGTATAAACGCGGTTTTGACCCGCGCATTTTATGCAATGCATGATACAAAAACCCCACTGGGAATTTCTTTTATCGGAGCATTGATGACAGCTATTTTTGGAATAATCTTGGCGCAAACCATGGGATTGGGATTGCTCGGTCTTGCCGCAGTAATCACAATTGTAAATGCTTTCCAATCAACTGCGCTCTTAGTTGGATTAAACAAAAAATCTAAATTCATCAACATCAACTTTATGTTTTCAAGTTTAAAAATGATACTTGCGACAATATCAACCGGAGTGTTTCTTTGGGTGCCAATGCGTATTATCGATAGGTTTGTTCTCGATACAACCAGGACTATTAATTTACTCATGTTGACTGCAAGCGTATTAACCATAGGAATGGTGGTGTATTTAAATATCTCGGCCATTCTCAAAATTGAACAGCTTTCAGAAGTTATTGCGCTCGGAAGAAGAATTGGAAACTGGAAAAATATCCTCAATAGCTCCGAAGAAGTAATAGAAGCCACATCAATAGAAAAGCAATCCAGTTAGTCAATATATAAAGAAGGAAACGATGAATCAGGATCAGATTCGCAACTTCTCAATCATTGCCCACATAGACCACGGCAAAACAACTCTTACCGATCAGCTATTAAAACTCACCAACACAATCAGCGAAAGAGATTCTGTAGACAGAATTCTTGATAGTAACCCCATTGAAAAGGAAAGAGGAATTACCATTAAACTTGCTCCTGTAACAATGACGATTGAAAAAGATAACGAAAATTATCAACTAAATCTCATCGATACACCAGGGCATGTTGACTTTTCATACGAAGTGTCTCGATCATTGGCAGCCTGTGAAGGTGCAATATTACTCGTCGATGCCACTCAGGGCATTCAAGCACAAACACTCGCACATGCAAAAAAAGCGTTCGATCTTGGACTGGTTATTCTCCCTATATTAAACAAGATAGATCTCGAATCAGCGCAAATTTCTGAATCTGAAGCTCAGCTTAGAGAGGTGTTCGGCTTTAAACCAGAAGAGATACTTAAAGTTTCAGCAAAAACTGGAATTGGAGTGAAAGAGCTTCTTCAACAAATAATAGAAATACTACCAGCACCAAGCGGTCAACCAACGCAGCCATCAAGAATTGTTGTATTCAACTCGATATACGATCAGCACCTGGGAGTAATTGCATTCGTACGAATAGTTGATGGAAGCGTAAGTTTAGTGCAAAAACTCTATTCAATCGAAGGAAAAAAAGAAATTGAATGCAAAGAACTTGGAATATTCACACCAAACAGAACACCACTGAACACCTTACACGCAGGACAGGTTGGATACATCGCAACCGGTCTGAAAAACATTCGATCACTTCAGGTAGGAGACACACTTACGTCTGAGCAAGATGTAAAGAAAAGAAAACCACTTCCGGGATTTAAAGTACCAAAGCCCATGATTTTTGCAGACATCTACCCATCCACAAATGAAAACTTCAATAACTTAAAGTACGCAACTGAAAAACTTCAACTTATGGACGCATCACTCATCACGAAGTTAATCCACTCACCCTCTCTAGGTGGAGGTTTTCGTCTAGGTTTCTTAGGGTTGTTCCATGCAGAAATTACCAGAGAACGACTAGAAAGAGAAATGGGAGTGGTCACAATTATCACGAAACCAACAGTTGAATACAGCGTTCATTTAACTGACGGATCAATGCGAAATATTCAACATGCATCAGAGCTTCCCGATCTTACGATGGTGAGTCAGATAAAAGAACCAATGGTTGAAGCGTTGATTTTTTCACCGAGAGAATATATTGGATCGATCATGCAAGTGTTACAAGAGAAAAGAGGAACATATAAAGATACACAGTACTTTGGAAATCAAGTGCAGCTGCTTTATCACCTACCACTCTCAGAGCTAATTGGCGGCGTGGTAGATGAACTAAAAACAGTAAGTAAAGGCTATGCCTCAATTGACTATGAACACATCGATTCAGAAGAAGTTGATGCAGTAAAACTCTCAATACGCATCAACCACGAAGAGGTAGAAATGCTCTTGCGTATAGTTGCTCGACAAGATGCACAGCAAGTAGGTCGTGAATTGGTAGAAAAGCTCAAAGAAGTACTTCCTCGTCAATTGTTTGCAGTACCAATTCAAGCCGCTATTGGAGGTAAAATCATTGCTCGTGAAACCAAACCAGCCGCTCGCAAAGATGTTACTGCAAAACTCTACGGCGGAGATCGGACTCGAAGGATGAAGTTGCTTGAAAAACAAAAGAAAGGGAAAAAACGTCTTGCATTATCGGGTAAAGTCAACATTCCACCGGAAACATATACAAAACTTCTGAGAGTGTAGAAATTGACGAAATTCAAAATAACTTGACATATATTAGCAGTCATGATATTTTAGTGCCAACTATTAACCAAGCAATCTTTCCTGCCTAGAAGGGAAGATCACATATGAATATCACAGACCGCCAGACCCAAATATTAAAATGTATTATCGAGGAGTTTACTGAAACAGCCCAACCTGTGGGCTCCGAAACACTTGATAAGAAGTACAACCTTGGAATATCTCCAGCAACCATTCGAAATGAGATGGTGGAACTAACCAATCAAGGGTTTCTCAAGCAACCACATACTTCTGCTGGAAGAATTCCTAGCCCCATGGCGATTAAGCACTACATTAGTGACCTCATGAAGGAGCAACAACTCTCCGTCTCTGAAGAAGTTTCAGTCAAAGAACGTATATGGGACCAGCGATTTGAGATGGAAAAACTCCTTCGTGAAGCAACCCAATGTCTCTCTGAGAGAACCGGTGCTTTATCGGTAGCAGCTTCTGATGATCAGATGGTCTATCATGCTGGGTATGCAAACATATTAGACATGCCAGAGTTCTTCGACATCGATGTAACGCGATCTGTACTTTCATTGTTAGACGAGACTCAGAGTCTACTTAATCTTTTTAATCAATCGTTGTCTGATGAAGACATTCACATTCTAGTTGGTGAGGAATTAGGACATAGATATTTCGAACCAGTCGGAATGGTATTCACTCGTTTTTCTGCAGGAAAACGGTCAGGATCATTAGGAGTGATAGGGCCAACACGTCTCAATTATCCATATGTTATTCCTATGGTTCGCTATTTTGGAACTCTCATCAACGAAATAGCAAAAGACTGGAACTAATACCTTTCCGATAAAATTGTGTTTACAATGGAAGAAACGTGTTAATAAGGGCGATAAAGATTGATATGGGAAAAGATAAGAATAGCAAAAAGAATACAACAGTTAATGACCTAGAAATAAGAACTAAAGAACTCGAAGAAAACTGGAGACGGGCATTAGCAGATTATCATAACCTTGAAAAACGCATTGATCATCAGCAAAAGAAATTTGTCAAACTTGCTACTGCCAGCTTGATCGACAAACTCTTAGGTGTGTTGGATGACCTAGAAAGAGCAGTAGTTCATATAAAAGAAAAAGGAATAGAGCTAATCATCGAACAATTTCAGGAGGTACTCGAATCAGAAGGCGTAGAAGAAATAGAAGCATTAAACAAAGAATTTGATCCGGAAACCATGGACTGCGTGGAAATGGTTCCCGGCAAAAAAAACAAAGTAGTGAACATCCAATTAAAAGGATATAAACTATACGATCGCGTTATCAGACCTGTTAAAGTTGAAGTAGGCACTGGTCATAAATAAAGGAGGAAACATGGCAAAAATTATTGGTATAGATTTAGGAACAACCAACTCAGCAGTCGCGGTAATGGAGGGTGGGAAACCAAAAGTCATTCCAACAGCCGAAGGGAGAAATCTTATTCCTTCAGTGGTAGAACCCACAAAGAACCTTGTCGGTGATGTTGCCAAACGGCAAATGATCTTGAATCCTGAAAAAACAATCTATAGCGTCAAGCGTTTAATGGGCCGAAGATTTAGTGACGACATGGTTAAAAAGTCCATAGAAATGGTGTCATACAAAATAGTGTCTGGAAAAGAAAAAATGGCCGCAGTTGAAGTAGACGGAAAGGAATATACCCCGCAAGAAATTTCGGCCAAGATTTTGCAAAAAGCCAAAGTCGACGCCGAGGCCTATCTCGGAGAAAAGGTGGAAAAAGCTGTGGTAACTGTCCCAGCCTATTTTGACGATTCTCAAAGACAAGCAACCAAACAAGCAGGAGAAATTGCCGGCCTAACGGTTGAACGAATTATTAATGAACCAACTGCTGCGGCTCTAGCATACGGATTGGATAAAAAGAAATCAGGGAAAATTGCCATCTATGATCTAGGTGGAGGAACGTTCGATATCTCAATTCTTGAAATCGGCGACGGAGTGTTTGAAGTTAAAGCTACCAATGGTGATACATTCTTGGGTGGAGATGATTTTGACAAACGTATTGTTGACTGGCTAGCCGATGAGTTTAAAAAAGAAAACGGTATCGATCTTCGCAAAGACAAACAAGCACTCCAGCGCTTAAGAGATGCTGCAGAAAAAGCCAAGATCGAACTTTCAAGTAGCCAGGAAACTGAGATCAATCAACCATTCATTACCCAAGGTAGTGATCATAATCCACTCCACCTCACTGTAAAGCTCACTCGGGCAAAACTGGAACAGTTGGTTGATGATCTGATTGAAAAAACCATGAAGCCAGTTAAAGCATGCTTAAAAGATGCAAAACTTGAGGTCAGCGATATCGACGAAATCATTCTGGTTGGCGGTCAAACTCGGATGCCAAAAATTCAGGAAGTAGTTCAGGGTTTCTTTGAAAGAGAACCTCACAAAGGTGTTAATCCTGACGAAGTTGTTGCCGTTGGAGCTGCCATTCAAGGTGGTGTACTTGCTGGCGACGTAAAAGATGTGCTGCTTTTAGACGTAACACCATTAACGCTTGGCATCGAGACGCTTGGCCAAGTTGCGACACCACTTATTGAACGAAATACCACAATTCCAGCAAAAAAATCGCAGATTTTTTCAACAGCTGCCGATAATCAAACCCAAGTTGAAGTTCATGTAGTCCAAGGTGAACGTCCAATGGCGACAGACAACAAATCGCTTGGACGATTTATTCTTGATGGAATTCCACCTGCTCCACGTGGTATTCCACAGGTTGAAGTGACATTTGACATCGATAGTAACGGAATCTTGAATGTTTCAGCCAAAGATAAGGCGACCGGAAAGGAACAGAAGATTTCCATTAAAAACGCAACCCAACTCACGGACGATGAGGTCGAAAAAATGAAAGCGGAGGCAGAAAAGCATGCAGAGGAAGATAAACAGAAAAAAGAGCAAGTCGAAGCTCGAAATCAAGCTGACGCCTTAGTCTTCACAGCAGAGAAAACCATAAAAGACGCTGGTGAAAAGCTGAAAAGAGAAGACAAAGCCAAGATTGAAGACAAAGTCAAGAAAGTCAAAGAAACCCTCGAAAAACAAGAAGTGAAACAATCTGAGATAGAGGAAGTCTCAAAGGAACTTTCAGACGAGTTACAAAAAGTCGGCACTGCATTGTACGAACAGGCAAAAGAAGACGAACCTCAAAAAGGGGAAGAAGAAATAAAGAAAAAGGGAAAAGATAAAGCTAAGAAAAAGCAGTCTGATGAAAAAAAAGGAAAGGAAGAAGCCGAAGAAGGAGAAGTGGTAAAGGACTAAACGCTTCAGTCTTCCTTGCTACAATGATTCCATGCCAACTAAGCGTGATTACTACGATATTCTTGGTGTTTCAAAAACCGCTTCAGCAGATGAATTAAAAAAGGCGTATCGAAAGAAAGCCTTAGAGTTTCATCCAGATCGCAACAAAGCGTCTGACGCAGAGGATAAATTCAAAGAAGTCAACGAAGCCTACGAAATTCTCTCTGATTCAAAAAAGAAACAATTATATGACCAGTTCGGTCACGCAGCCTTTGACCCAGCCTCAGGCGGATATGCAGGTGGACCATTTGGAGGGGCCGGAAACTCAGGAGGAACCCATCGATCAGGTCCATTTACATACACATATACCACTGGCGGAAATCCTTTCCAAGGAGCAGATTTTGGGGGATTTTCAGATCCATTCGAAATTTTTGAGTCATTTTTTGGTGGAGCTTCACCATTTAGTCGAGAACCAGCCAGACCGAGGTATGGATTAACGATAGATTTTATGGAAGCAGTGAACGGTGTGGAAAAGACGGTAACAATAGACGGAAAAGAAAGAAAAATAAAAATTCCCGCCGGAGCTGATGATGGTACTCGAATTCAGTTTAAAGAGTTTGATGTCACCATCGACGTCAAACCTCACGATACATTCAAACGTGATGGCGTCGACGTTTTTGTCAATCATGAAATTCCCTTCACCGTAGCAACACTTGGGGGAACAACTGAAATTCCAACCCTCGATGGCAAATTAAAGCTAAAAATCCGTCCTGGAACACAGCCTGGAGCCATGGTTCGTTTAAGAAGTGAAGGTGTGAAACATATTCATGGTCGTGGTCGTGGTGATCAATACATCCGCATTATCGTCAAGGTTCCAGACAAATTAAACCAGGAACAAAAAAAACTATTTCAAAAACTAGCATCAATCATCAATGAGGAATGAATAATTAATGATAATATAAATCCAATCTTGAATGAGTTGACCTAAAAGACGTTTGGTGATAAACTACGAAAGATTCGGAAAGAAATGGAAAGAGGTGGGAATACCCGCCTTTTTTGTTAAAAAGAAGAAGAAAAAATATGGCAACATCAACAAGCGCCCGAACAGAGTTCGCGGCCGCACTAAATCAAATCTGCGCTGAGCGAGGCATTGAACCAGAAGTGGTTCTCGAAACCATCCAAGCTGCTATTCTTGCAGCCTACAGAAAAGACATTGGTGTTGAGGAGGAGATTGACTACGATGTTGAGCTTGATCCTGCGACTGGTGCAGCAAGAATTTTCAGAGTCGACGAGGAGGGTAAGAATGTAGATGTTACTCCACCTGGATTTGGTCGAATTGCAGCTCAAACAGCCAAACAGGTAATTCTCCAGCGTGTTCGCGAAGCAGAAAAAGACGCAATCATCGATGAATACTCACAAAAAGTTAAAACCATAGTAAATGGTATGGTGCTCCGATTCGACGGTCCGAACATAATTATCGATATTGGTCGAGGACAAGGGGTCATGCCCTCCCAGGAGCAGGTTAGAACTGAAAGATATAAATTGAATCAACGCCTGGCTGTGTATATCGTTGACATACGTGAGACCATGAGAGGTAAAACCATCATTGTTTCTCGAGCAGATCCAGGTCTCGTTGAAGATTTATTCCGACGGGAAGTTCCCGAAGTATCATCTGGAGCAGTTGTGATAAAAGCGATTGCCAGAGAGCCAGGACACCGGACAAAAATTGCTGTTGATTCAACTCAAGAAGGGGTGGATCCTGTAGGTTCATGTGTGGGACAACGAGGAGTTCGTGTACAAGCAGTCATCAACGAATTGGGTGGAGAAAAAATTGATATTATCCAATTTTCAGAAAATACTACGACATTTATAACGTCAGCCCTCGCTCCCGCCGAAGGTATAAAGGTCGAGATCAATGAGAAAAAGAAAAAAGCAACCGTAACAATTCCAGATGATCAACTCTCTCTTGCTATTGGAAGAGGCGGGCAAAATGTTCGTCTAGCTGCAAAACTGACAGACTATAAAATCGACATTCAAGGTGAATCGGGAGAAAAAGCCATTTCTGTCACTGGTGAAGAAGAATTTGAAATCGACACTCTCGAACTTTCTACTAGAGTGAGAAATGCTCTTGTAGAAGCGAATCTAACCACCATAGAAGTTCTCAAGGAAAGAGGAGAGACTGGACTCAAAGAAATTAAAGGTCTTGGCCCAAAGGCGTTAAAAGAGATATTGAAGAAATTGAAACCCGATACCGCAAAGGATAAACAAAAAAAAGCGGATAAGGATGAGAAAGATAAAACTTAAATGATGCGTTTTGTCATCTCAAATATTGTCGAAGGCAGCCCAAGCAACAGGCACGATCTCAAAAATAGTAAGAGAATCTTTAACCATGAAACAAAAGAAAGAAACAACCTCCAGAAGAAAACAAACCAAAAAAACGACTTCCCCAAAAAGTACAATAAAATCCAAAAGTACTTCAACTAAATCTCAACACAGTCGTCCACCAGTTGTAACCTTTATGGGTCATGTCGACCATGGAAAAACAACACTGCTGGATGCTATTCGAAAGTCTGACGTTGTTTCCACAGAACATGGCGGAATAACGCAGCACATCGGCGCCTATAGGGTTGTTCACAAAAATAGGCAGATCACATTTATCGACACTCCAGGACACGCCGCGTTCGCTAAGATGCGTGCACAGGGATCTCAGGTGACAGATGTTGTGGTTCTTGTGATTGCAGCCAATGATGGTGTCAAACCACAGACACGAGAGGCACTCTCTCACATCAAGGCAGCAGGTGTCCCATTCCTCATAGCCATAAATAAAATAGATTTACCTGACATAAACATAGAACGACTTAAAGGGCAACTTGCAGAGGATGGAGTTGTTGTTGAGTCATACGGTGGAGATGTGGTAACAGTGGAAGTCTCAGCCAAGACTGGCAAAAATCTCAACCAATTACTCGATATGATCCTTCTAGTAAGTGACTTAAAGGAGAGACTGGCTGATCCAAAAGGAAAACTCAAAGCGGTTGTCATTGAAACTCATCAGGATAAACAAAAAGGAATAATCGCATCACTGCTCGTAAAAAATGGAACCTTAAAGGTCGGATCAGAACTCGAAATTGGTGGACAGAAGATACGTGTACGATCATTAACTGATGAACACGGAAGAGCGGTGACAGAAGCCGGTCCGAGCACTCCGATAGAACTGATGGGATTTAAAACAATGCCTCTGGTTGGACTGATAATTGGAGATGCGTCAATGTCAGAGTCAAAGCAAGACCCTGTACAGCCAGTTACAGAGGTTTCTAAAAAATCCTTAACAAAAAAAGAGACAAAAGAAGAAGGTGAGGATACCGAAGAAAATGAAGAAGACGAAAAGCAATCCATCAAAATAGTGTTAATAGCAGATGTTGCCGGAACACTCGAAGCAATTACTTCAAATTTATCAGACGAAGTGGAGATTATTAGCAAAAGTGTGGGTGAGGTGACGGAATCTGACGTGCTTCTAGCAGACACAACCAAAGCCACAATAATCGCTTTCAATACAAAAATAGCTAGCTCAGCAAAACGTCTTGCTGAGATAGAAAAAGTGAAGATAAGATCCTATCGAATAATCTATAAGCTTTTCGAGGACTTGGAGAAACAAGTACTCAAAATACTTGAGCCGACCATAGATGAAGAAGTAGTTGGTGAAGCAGAAGTAATAGCAGTATTTGAGATGAAAGACGAAAAAATTGCAGGGTGTAAAGTAAAAACAGGTGAAATCGACAAAACATTACCAATTCATATTAAGAGAGACGATGAAATTATTTCAGATACAAAAATCAAGTCATTACAACGTGAGCAAGAAAAAATTGACAAAGTAAAAGCAGGGAATGAGTGTGGAATAACATTTAAACCTCGAGTTGACTTTAGAGTTAAAGATGTTATAATATCCTATAGAATAATTGACGAAGACGTATAATTATATGGCAAATGGACAAACTTTAACCGAAGAGGCGAAGAAAGCGCTCGATTCAGCAAAGAGCGTTTTTGTTCTTCTTCCACAAAATCCTAGTCTCGACGCTACTGCTGCTGGGTTAGCCTTGTTCCTCAGTATACGTGAGGCAAAGAAAAACGTAACCATCGGCTCTCCTAGTCAAATGCAGGTGGAATATAGCCGTCTTGTAGGAATTGACAAAATCTCAGATAAAATTGGAAATCGAAACCTCATCATCTCTTTCGATTACAAAGAAGATTCAATAGAGAAAGTAAGTTACAACGTTGAAGGAGAGAAATTTAACTTGGTTATTCAACCACGACCTGGATACCCACCCTTGGATCAAAATAGCGTTAACTTTTCATATGAAGGTATCGATGTAGAGCTTATGATTATTGTCGGTAGTCAGAAGTTAGAAAACCTTGGTGAGATGTACGAAAAAAATCGCCAAGCGTTCTCAAACGCGACAGTAATCAACATTGATCGCAATGCTGCCAATTCAAATTACGGTCAGGTCAACATCGTTGATCCAAAAGCGGGATCGATTAGTGAAATGATCTTCCACCTCATGAAAAACGTAAATTTACCTGTGAATGTCGACATTGCAAATAATCTGCTCAAAGGAATAGAAGCACAAACAAATAATTTCCAAGCACCGTATACAAGCGCCGAATCATTTCAAACAGTAGCCGAACTGATGCGAAGTGGAGCAAAACGCACACCAGGAGGTCCCACGCAACCAACAAGACAACGCCCATGGACTGGACCACAACAAATACCTTCACTCGACCCAATAGGATCAAGAGTGAGTGCCCAACCACAATTTAGGAATCAAGCATCTCCAAGCCAGCAACCAACCGTTGCACCGCCACCTCCACTACCATATACAGAACCAAGATTGCAGGTTGGAAATCCATCAAACATGCGATCAGGACAATCAGGACAAATCATGCAATCTCCAAATCAAGAACCCGTACAGAAACAACCATCCTTTCAACCTATTGCAGATCATCAATCAAAATCACAGAGTGTAAAACTAAAAACAAATAACAATCAAGACGAAAACATCGACACTCAACTTCAAACAGGAAAGAAATCCCAGACAATAAACGAAGGACCAAAAAAAAATGAGGAGTGGATGAAACCAAAAATCTATCAAGGAAAAACACAGGTTGAATAAACTTCAAAAAAAGCATCTTCAAAGTTGCATCATTCTCTGTTACAATAGCCTACTCGATATCCTCGAAGAGGAAATATGTCACTACCGACAGATATAAAGAAAAAAATTATTAAAAAGTTTGCCACAGGCAAAGGAGACACAGGATCTCCAGAAGTCCAAGTTGCATTATTAACTGAAAACATCACTCACTTAAGTAAACATCTTAAGGAGCACCTTAAAGACAATCACTCTAGAAGAGGGTTGTTAAAAATGGTCTCAAAGAGAAGAAGGTTGTTACACTACTTGCTAAAAAAAGACGAAACAAGGTATAAATCGATAATCAATAATCTCGGTCTGAGTAAATAACCTCGAAGGTATGAAGGGATAGGAAAGACTTCAACGGGGAGTTTCCAAAATAATATTTAGATGCCAAAACCAGAAGAAATCATAACAAGAAAAGTCGAAATTGGTGGGAACACACTTGAACTTGAAGTAGGTAGGTTCGCAGGTCAAGCCAGCGCTGCAGTCATCGGCCGTTATGGTGACACCATGATACTTGCAACAGTTGTAACTGGAAATGAACGTCCAGATCTTGGATACTTTCCTCTGTTTGTCGAATACCAGGAAAAACTCTATGCAGGGGGAAGAATTAAAGGTTCTCGTTGGGTGAAACGTGAAGGAAGACCAAGCGATGAAGCCATACTAAATGCAAGATTGGTTGACAGAAGCATTCGACCGTTATTTCCAAAAGAATTCAAAAGCGATACGCAAGTAGTCCTAACGATTCTCTCGGTCGACTCCGAAAATGATCCTGATATTGTGGCAATAAATACTGCGTCGGCAGCCCTCGCAATTTCCCATATTCCTTGGCAAGGCCCAGTTGCTTCAGTCCGCTTGGGATTTATTTCCAAACAACAAATAGCAGAAAAGAAAAAGAACGGGGAAGAAGCTCCAAAAGGAGAAAAAACTGGAAACTTCATGGTCAATCCTGCCTATGTTGGGCGCGATTATTCAGATCTTGATCTGGTAGTAACAGCCACAAGCGATGCTATTGTTATGGTAGAGGCGGGAGCAAATGAAGTGTCTGAACAAGATATACTCGAAGCGTTTGAAATTGCCAAAGTTGAAACAAAGAAAGTCATTAAGACGATCGAAGATCTAGCAAAGGCAGTTGGCACCAAAAAACAACCACTGGTAATAAAAAAGAAAGATGTACAACTTACGAAGACAGTGAAGAAGAACGCCAAACAGCTACTTGCTCAAGTATCTGATCCGAAATCAAAAGAAAAAAAGAACACACAATCTGAATCTGATGGTGTTGTCGAGGCGGTAGCAGCAGCTCATCCAGAATTTAACAGAAATCAAATAAAAGATGAGCTATTTGATTTGATTAAAGCTGAAATAAGATATAAAACGCTCTCCTCAAAAGAGAGAATCGATGGAAGAAAGCTTGACGAAATTCGAAAGATTACTTGCGACACCAACCTGCTTCCACGAACCCATGGCTCTGCTATGTTTAAGCGAGGCGACACCCAAGCACTTACGATAACCACATTAGCAGCTCCTTCCCTTGAACAATGGATTGAAACCATGGAGGGTGAAGGAACCAAGCGCTATATGCATCACTACTACATGCCACCTTATAGTGTTGGTGAAACAGGAAGATTTGGATGGCCATCCAGGAGAGAAATAGGCCACGGATCTCTGGCAGAGAGAGCACTTGAGCCGATGATACCTTCCGAAGAAGAATTTCCTTACACCATACGAGTGGTGTCAGAGATTTTAAGCAGCAATGGCTCGACAAGTATGGCATCGGTTTGTGGTTCAACGCTTTCACTCATGGATGCAGGTGTGCCATTAAAAAAACCGGTAGCTGGAATTGCAATGGGACTGATCACAGAACAGAAATCGGAAGGGAAAATCGGAAATTATGCAATTCTTTCTGACATTCAAGGGATGGAAGATCATGTTGGAGACATGGACTTTAAAGTTGCCGGAACAAAGGATGGAGTTACTGCTATTCAAATGGATGTAAAAATCAAAGGTATACCAAAGGACATCCTCATTGAAGCTCTTGAGCAAGCCAGGGTTGGAAGACTCCATATATTGGGAAAGATGTTTGAGGCTCTGCCAGCACCAAGAGCTCAACTATCACGATTTGCACCAAAAGTCGAAGTTGTCAAAATTGCACAAGATCAAATAGGTGACATCATTGGTCCGGGTGGAAAAATGATCCGCCAAATCATGAGAGATACCGGAGCGAGTGTTGAAGTAGACGACGAAGGTGCCGTGACAATGTCAGGAGCTGATTCGGAAAGTTTACAAAAAGCTGTGGATTGGGTAAAAAGCATTACCAGAAAAGTTCAAGCGGGTGAAGAGTTTGATGGCATAGTGAAAAGAATTGAACCGTTCGGAGCATTTGTCGAGATTCTTCCAGGGAAAGACGGATTGCTCCACGTCTCAAAAATGGCATCAGGATTTGTTTCGAGTCCAAATGAAATTGTAAATATCGGAGACACAATCAAGGTGAAAGTGTCCGAAATTGATGATCTTGGAAGAATAAACCTGAGCGTTCCAGGTATTGAACCGAGACAAGATAGAAATTCAGACAGGCCACAACAGAGAAAAGGTCAAGGCTCAAGAAGAGATCAATCTAATAGACGCCGCAGATACTAAAACCCCATTGCCCACCCTAACTAATCCTCCTATAATTATCCTACTGAAATAAGAGCGCCACATTTGTCTGTACGGATGGAAGGAATAAAAAAATAATGACAATTGATCCATTACTTCAAGAAATTGAAGATCTTAAGAATAGAATTATTCAAGCTCAGCTACCTCAGGAGCTCGCCCATGAAACCGAGAAAATCCTCGATAGACTAAAGCGAATTGCAAAGACTGAGGGGTATTCTGCCGAGTTTGACAAAACAGAGCACTATATTGATTGGTTAGTCAATCTCCCTTGGAATCAGAGAGCAACAGAGGATGTTGATCTCGAAAGAGCCAAAGAAATATTTGAAAAAAATCACTTTGGCATCAAAGATGTGAAAGAGCGAATACTCGAATATCTAGCAGTACTAAAACTCCATACTCAAAAAAAACTTTCAGGAGAAACAGTTCACGCACCTATTATTTGTCTTGTAGGGCTGGTTGGAACCGGAAAAACGACGTTTGCCTACTCCATCGCCGAAGCGTTAGGAAGACCGTTTGCTCGAATTCCGTTTGGAGGAATGGGTTCCGCGCGGGATTTACGTGGTCAATCCAGACAACATGAAGAATCTGAGCCAGGGTATGTTATCAAGGCACTCCGAAGAGCCAAAGTAAAGAATCCTGTCATGCTACTTGATGAAATTGATCGTGTCTCTGAGGATGCCCGTGCAGATATCATGGGTGTACTCGTTGAACTCCTCGATCCAGAACAAAATTACGCTTTCATAGATCACTACATTGACTCCCCAGTCGATCTTTCTGAGGTGTTATTTATCGCCACAGCAAACAACACAACCAATATAGCAACAGCAGTTCTTGATCGTCTCGAACCAATTCATATGCCCGCCTACAGCGACGATGAAAAAATTCATATTGGGAAGGACTATTTACTGGCTGAGGCAATGGAAGAAGCTGGGATTTCACCGGAACAGCTACAGATCGATGACAATATTTGGCCAAGAATAGTAAGACCTTTAGGCTTTGATGCTGGAATTCGTACGTTGCAAAGGACAATAAAAGGCATCGCACGAAAAATTGCAAAGAAGATTGTCGAAGGAGAAATTCGAACGATCCATCTTACAATCGAGAACATTGCCGAATACGTTCCCAAAGATTAATCAGAAAGGATACCAATACATGTCAACGCAATCAAAAAATGATCAGTTAAATAAACTTAGAACAAAACTTGAAAATAATTTCAATAAACTCCCGTTAGTAAATAAAAAAAGCGACATTGTTCCCCCAGAAGGAAATGCAAACGCCGAACTCATGTTTATTGGTGAGGCTGCTGGATATCATGAACATGTCCAACGCAGACCATTTGTTGGTGTGGCCGGAAAACTCTTGACCCGTCTGCTCGAAGAACATGGGCTAAAGCGGGAGGATGTTTGGATAAGCAATATTATCAAAGCCAGACCGCCAGAAAATAGAGATCCAAAACCAGAAGAAATCGAAGCGTATAAACCCTACCTTGATCAAGAGATTGAGATCATCGAACCAAGAATCATAATAACCTTAGGCCGTTTCAGTATGGGAAAATTCATTCAAAACGTATTTATCAGCCAAATCCATGGTCAACCAAGATGGATAACCTGGAAAGGCAAACGATTACTCGTTTTTCCTATGTATCATCCAGCAGCAGCGCTAAGAAATGGCAAAGTGATGATGATGTTTAGGCAAGATTTTTCTAAACTTGTTGATACATTAAAAAAACTAAATAATCCACAACCTGAAGAACCTAGAGAAGGAGTAGAGAAGAAGGTTGATGAAAAAAAACCTATGGATGAGCAATTACAATTAATATAAAGGAAACTATGCTGAAAATTATACCTCTCGGTGAAATCGGAACCGCAGTCACTAAAAATATGTTTGTCTATGAGCTTGATGATCAGATCTTGCTCGTAGATTGCGGTATTGGTTTCCCTGACGAAACAATGTATGGCGTTGATATACTCATTCCCGACACCACCTATCTAGAAGAATCAAATAAAAAAATTGTCGGTATGATTCTTACTCACGGCCACGATGATCACATTGCGGGTCTGCCGTATATATTGCCAAAACTGCCTGATTTTCCAATATTCGCTTCTAAACTGACAGCAGGATTTGCTCTTGAACGGATAAATGACTTTGGCATACAGAAAAAAATCTCTCTCTTTGATGATGAACGCGGTATGAGACTTGGGAAGTTTTCAATAGAATCTGCAAAAGTCACTCATTCTGTTCCCGACACCAGACATTTTCTAATTTCAACACCTTCTGCATCCGTCTATCATGGTACAGATTTTAGATTTGATCTCACTCCTGTGGGTGGAGTAAGACCAGAATTCCAAAAAATCTCAAGCTTTGGGAGTCGAGGAGTAACTATCCTTTTATCTGATTGCCTTAGGGGGGAACGACCGGGATTTTCTACCTCTGAATCAACAGTCAGAGACGGAATCAGCACGGCAATGAGAAAGGCAAAAAAGAAAGTCATTGTCACGCTCATGTCTAGCCACATTCATCGCATTCAGCAGGTTGTAGACGAAGCAGCCAAGGCTGGAAGAAAGATTGCTTTTTTTGGTCGGTCGGTTGAGCAAAACAGTCGTATTGCTCAAGAGCTTGGATTCTTATCGCTTCCTCAACACGCGATGATAAATAGGAAAAAAATAAAGAACATTCCTGATGAACAATTGTGTCTAATTCTCGCAGGAAGTCAGGGGCAAACCGGTTCGGCTCTTGCTCGAGTAGCACACGGTGAACATGACAATATCGACATCAATCCTGGTGATACAGTTATTTTTTCTGCTGACCCAATTCCTGGAAATGAAAAATCTGTTTACGAAACAGTAGACACATTTGCACAAAAAGGAGCAGAAGTAATCTACACAGATGTCAACGATAGTCTCCATGTGTCTGGTCATGGATCAGCAGGCGACCTCATGCTCCTCATGGAGCTTCTCAAACCCAAATATATGGTCCCAATCGGTGGGAACTACCGACACATGGTGCAATACCGAAAGCTAGCACTTGAAATGGGTTATCAATCAGATGCAGTGTTTCTTCTACAAGAGGGACAGACACTTGAAGTCGATCACGATCAAAATGTAAAAAAAGGGCAGACTATCCAATTGAAAAATATTATGGTCGATGGACTCGGAATCGGCGACGTAGGGAGAATTGTACTGCGCGACCGAAAAGTCATGGCAGAGGAAGGAATGATTGTCGTCATTGTTCCCATCCATCAACATAGTGGTGAACCATCAGGAGAAATAGAAATAATCTCACGTGGAGTGGTGTATGAAAAAGAAGCGAAAGAACTCCTAGATAAGGCCAAAAAAGAGGTTTACAACGTTCTTAAAGAGGTAAAAGCGCCAGTCACCGATTGGAGTGCGCTCAAAGAAAAAATCCGTACCCGAATTGAGACTCTGTTAAGCCAGGAGCTCGAACGATTCCCGATCATCATCCCCATTCTCATGCGAACATGATGGTATTGAGCTATAGAAGTTCATGCAATATTCTTAAAACATCAGTATCTTAGATCTAAAACTTTCACACACACCTCTGGAACTGTTATAATGAACTCCGCCCCATAAGAGTGGAGCAATAATAAGAATATGGGAAGAAAAAAAGGTCGCCGAAGAGCGCCATTTAAACTCAAGCTCAAAAAAGACACAATCTACTCGATTGCAAGTGTCTTGCTCATTTCCATAGGTGTGCTCGTCATCATTTCATTTACCCGCCAAGGATCATTACTCGCTCAGCTCAATGGATTCTTAACACTTCAATTTGGATGGACGTCGTTGATACTCCCATTCATTTTTATGGCAGCTGGTTTAATGCTCACTCAACTAAAGTGGAAGGTGACAAAACCAACGGTCTTTCTAGGTTCAGTACTCTTTTTTATCTCTGCAATGGCGCTCACTTCTTCAGGTAAAGTAGGAACTGAAGTCTGGCTAAATATTTCCGCACTCATTTCAAAACCAGGTGCTGCAGTAGTATTGCTAGGCTCAGCGTTTATAGGGTTCATGATTTTTACCGAAACACCGTTTGATGAAATTCTCATAAATCTATCAAAGATGATGAACAAAACGCCCAAGTTTGGAAAAGGAAAGAAAAAATCATATATACCTCAAACAGAAATTCGGATCCGTGGAATGGATCAGGAAAAGGAAAGCAATAAACCTGCAGAAAAAAAACAACAAAAAGAAGAACCCCAACCAGCTGATCTCGGAACGCAAGTGGTCACCAATGTACCAGGTCCCGATGAACAAGTTTGGGAACCTCCTCCATTAGACATGCTTGAAGACTCGGTTGGAGAAAAAGCTGACAGAGGTGATTTAAAAGGAAACGCAGCAATAATCGAACAAACCTTGGACTCATTTGGAATTCAAGCCCGGGTGGTCGAAGTCAATACCGGTCCGGCGGTAACACAATATGCAATAGAAATTTCACTCGGAACGAAACTATCAAAAATTACTGCCCTTCAGAACGACCTGGCCCTCGCCCTCGCCGCCCCAACAGGACAAATTCGTATTGAAGCACCAATTCCAGGTAGATCTCTGGTTGGAATCGAGATTCCCAATCGGAAGCCGGAATTTGTAACCTTAAAGAAAATTCTCGAATCCGAGCAATTAAAAAAATCAAAATCTGTGCTCACCGTAGGACTGGGATTAGATGTCTCTGGAACCTCGGTTGTCGCCGACATTGGAAGAATGCCACATGTTCTCATCGCTGGTGCAACAGGAAGTGGAAAGTCAGTAGCTATAAACGCGTTCCTCGCAACAATCCTCTTTCGCGCCAGTCCCAATGAAGTGAAATTCATCCTTGTTGATCCCAAGAGAGTCGAATTGACAGGCTTCAACGGTATTCCGCACCTATTGACCCCAGTGATTGTCGAACCAGAGAAAGTTGTCTCAGCGTTAAAATGGTCGATTGCTCAAATGGAAAAACGGTACAAAATGTTTTCAGAAGTAGGTGTGAGAAATGTTGAGGGATATAACGAACTGTCAGGGTTTCATGCGTTGCCGTATATTGTCATTGTCATTGACGAGCTAGCCGATATCATTCTTTTCGCTCCATCAGAAGTTGAGGACTCAATAACTCGACTGGCACAAATGGCTCGAGCCACCGGAATTCATCTAGTACTTGCTACACAGAGACCGTCTGTCGATGTATTAACCGGTCTTATTAAAGCCAATGTTCCATGTCGAATTTCGTTCAACGTGACAAGTATGGTGGACTCTCGAGTAATCCTCGACATGCCAGGAGCAGAAAAGCTACTCGGTCGAGGAGATATGCTCTACATTCCTCCAAATCAGGCAAAACCAACGCGGATTCAAGGAACGTTTGTCTCTGAACCGGAAATTGGCCGCCTCATTGACCACCTAAAACAATCTGGTGTTAAACCGCAATACACGGAAGAAGTCACTACGAAGTACAAAGCCAAAGCACCTGGATATCTTGGTGGAGGAACAGCCGATGGAGAAGTGGACGATCTATTCGATGCAGCTGTTCGAATCGTTTGCGAGTATGATCGAGCTTCTGCGTCACTGCTTCAGCGAAGATTATCGGTTGGTTATGCGAGAGCCGCTCGAATCCTTGATCAACTCGAACTATCTGGGGTAGTTGGTCCTTCAGAAGGATCAAAACCCAGAGAAGTGCTCATACAAAATGCAAGTAGTTTTATCGCCCAACGCCAAGCAGCTTCTCAACCACAATCTTCATAATAATTAATTGGTAATGATGACCTTGTACGCCAAGGAGCAAACATGAAAACTGTCGGAGAAATATTGAAAACTGCTCGTCTGAAAAAAGGTATTAAGCGTCGAGAAATCGTTAAAAAAACCAAAATTAGTCTCATATATGTAAAAGCACTTGAACAAAACGATTTCAATAAACTCCCAGAAGCAGCATTTGTGAAAGGATTTATCAAAAACTATGCCCAAATAGTTGGTTTAAGCCCAACCCAAATACTTGCAGTATTTAGAAGAGATTACGATCAAAACGTCCAGGGTAAAGTTGTTCCCAGAGATATTTCAGGAAATACAGTTCAAAAAAGGATTATCTGGAACCCAAGAACCACCGTCATCGCCGCAATACTCCTTCTATCAATAACACTTGCTGTCTACTTCATCTATCAATACCAACTGCTTACTGCTGCACCAAAACTGGCAATTACAAACCCTACTGAACAAGAAGTCGTCACCTCAACGCTTACTGTGCGTGGAGAAACTGATCCTCAGGCAACAGTTACTATTAACAGTCAACGAGTTTTGGTCAACGATGATGGGAGCTTTAGCCAAGCTCTCGTGCTTACAGAGGGGCTACGGACTATTACTATAGAAGCAACAAACCGTTCTGGAAAGACTCGTACGGTCCAGAGAACGATCAATGTTCAGTAAAAATAACACCGACACTATACGATAAGTGACAGTTTGACGTTGTACTCAACAGAGAATGACAATTGACCAATTGAGTTTGATAATTGATACTTGAACGTATTAAACCTGCCAATGATTGATCTCACGCAAGTACTACTAGTTGTCGTCATTACCACACTTACAATTCTTCTGAGCTTCATCGGTATTCAGGTTGTGTTCATCCTGAGAGAAGTGCGAAGAAGCCTTGAAAAAGTCAACAAGATGCTCGACGATGCTGGCATGATTACCGAGTCGATCGCCCATCCTATAGCTGGAATTGGAGGGATGCTCGATGGGTTAAAATCTGGTGCCAAGGCAATTGAAACGTTTGGAAACTTCCTATCAAGAAAGAAGAAAAACAATCAGGCATCAGAGACAACAGAATCCGAGTAACTTTCACGGTTTGAATGAGCCTGATTAACCCTCATATGTCAAAGATCCGCCACCACGAATCACCAAGAAAAGAATCACATTTTACGACCGGTTTTTTCTGGGGAATAGTATTCGGTGCAATTGGTGTGTTTTTATTCGGCACAAAAAAAGGAAATAAGCTTAAAAAATATCTATCTGAGCACGGAGAAAAGGTTTTTGAAGAATTCGAAGAGTTTTATGAGAGGGTTCAAAAAGGTGATGTAGGTATAAGAAAGCTCGAAGGCCCTAAGATAAAACCTAAAAAAACAACCAAAAAACAAGACAAAATGCGATCTGAAAAGAAAGAACCTCAACTGACATCGAAGCCTCAATCATCAGATGTTAGTCATATATCCAAACTTCAAGAACGCGGAAGAAACGTCGCAACCAAATTCTTCACCCGTGGTGGAAAAACCTTACGATAACTCTTTCCTGTAGCGCAAGGATCTTTCAAATGAAATAATAGACGCATGATAAAAATCCTTGTGGCATCCTTGAATCCTGTGAAACTAAACGCAACCAGAAAAGGATTTGAAGCAATGTTTCCAGGAAAAAAGAAGTTAATAAAAGGTATTGAAACAAACTCAGGTGTAAATGCTCAACCATTGTCAGATAAGGAAACCTTAAAAGGTGCAGAAAACCGCTGCAAAAACGCAAGCAAACAAAAGCCTGGATACGACTACTATATTGGTATTGAAGGAGGTGTTGAGAAATTGGATCAAAATCTAACAACATTTGCATGGGTTGTAGTGAAGTCTGGATCAAAGTTGGGGAGAGGAAGAACAGCAACATTTTTTTTGCCGAAAAAAGCCACAGAACATATTGAACGAGGTGAAGAACTTGGGAAAGTAATGGATAGAATGTATAACAAGAAAAACATCAAACAAAGCCTCGGAGCGATAGGCCTACTCACTGAAGGGATTATCGACAGAACAGACCTCTACATACCAGCAGTAATTTGTGCACTTATTCCGTTCAAGAAACGGACTCTCTGTATAACGCGTCAAAACATCACATCTGATAAAATTGCACAATAGTTCAAAAGAATATTGACAGCCAAACAAATAAGACAAAAGTACATAGATTTCTTTGCAAACAAAGGTCACAAAGAAATTCCTCCTGCTCCAATCATTCCCACCGACGATCCTACCACCTTATTTACCAGTTCTGGCATGCAGCAACTTGTTCCATATCTCAAAGGTGAAAAGCACCCAATGGGAACACGGCTTGTCGATGCTCAACCATGTTTTCGTGCCGAAGACATCGATGAAGTAGGTGATAACCGCCATACCACATTCTTTGAAATGTTGGGCAATTGGAGTCTCGGTGACTATTTTAAAAAACAACAACTTAGCTGGTTTTTTGAATTTTTAACAGAAGTAATCGGTCTTACCAAACGACAAACTCTACGTCACGGTTTTTAAAGGCACAAAAGATGTTCCAGCAGATGAGGATTCAATACAAATCTGGCAGCATTTGTTTCAAGACGAAAAATCCAGCCAACGTGGAAACAAGGGATTCGATCAAGAAGTCAAAATCTATACATACGACGCAACCAAAAACTGGTGGTCTCGTGTAGGTGAACCTGGAAACATGCCACCTGGGGAGATTGGTGGTCCAGACTTCTGAAGTATTTTACGATTTTGGGCCAAACTAACTACATAATACACCTTTCAGCCCTGTCTGTCATGTCAATTGTGACTGCGGACGATTTCTAGAAATCGGTAATTCAGTTTTTATGGAATATGTAAAACTTGAAAACGGTAAATTTAAACCTCTACCAGCACAAAACGTCGATTTCGGTGGCGGGCTTGAGCGTATTGCAGCAGCCTCGCAACATACGTTAGATGTTTTTCAAACAGATCTTTTCCAACCAATTATTGAGAAAATAGAAAAAGCCACCAATAAACAGTATGAAGGAACATACAAACAGCCAATGCGAGTAATCGCCGATCACATTCGAGGAGCAACTGTTATCCTTTCACAGGGAACACACCTTCAAATAAGATGCAAGGATATTTTGTAAGACGGTTGCTACGGAGAGCTGTCATCAAAATGCGCACGCTCGAAGTACAAAATTCACTCAGAAGTTATCCTGAAGAGCGCTGAAGCAGTGATGGATATGTTTGATGATGTATATCTTAAAAAAGCGATAGTGAAAAAGGACGTACTGAAACAGCATAAGTAATGAAATTAGAAAAGTTTTCAAAATCCATGAATAAGGGTTTGAATGAAATTGGAAAACAAAAACCAAGTGAGATCGATGCCAAATTTGCATTTAATCTATATCAAACGCATGGCTTTCCACTTGAATTAACTCAAGAACTCTTAACCGAAAAGGGAATAAAGATAAATAACAAACAATTTGAAAAAGAATTTAATCTTCACCAAGCATAAATCTCGCACAGGCTCAGCCGGAATGTTTAAAGGCGGGCTTGCAGATAAATCTGTTGAGACAGTAAAACTTCACACAGCAACTCATCTTCTACACAAAGCCTTACGTGAAATCCTTGGTGATCAAGTCAAGCAGGAAGGTAGTCATATCACTGCACAGCGACTCCGATTCGATTTTAGCCACAATCAGTCAATTTCCACTATAGACTTAAGAAAAATAGAAACTCTCATTAATAAAACCATTAAAGCCAACCTTTCTGTTCAAAAAACCATAGAAGATAGAGACAGCGCCATCAATTCAGGAGCACTGGCCTTTTTTAAAGAAACCTATCCAGATAAAGTTACAGTATATACAATTGGTAAAGATCCAAAAAAGAACTGGTACAGCAAAGAGTTATGCGGAGGACCACATGTCAAATCAACTGGTGAGATTGGCGGGATAAAAATTACCAAAGAACAGTCTATAGGTGCTGGAATTCGACGCATCTACGCGGAACTTAAATAAACAACAGGTTCCCTTCGCATTTTGCCCTACGAATGCTAGAATAAAATGCATTAAGACTCTCGAAAAGTGTAATTGAGAGTTTGTTTCACCATGGAATTAGGAAACGTCTTCTCAAAATTCAGCTCGAAAGAAAAAGTGCAAGAAAGATTCTTTGCAGTCGAAATTAGTAGTGAATCAGTCTCAACCGCAGTCTGGCAGGTGAGTGATGGAAAAACAAAAGTGGTTTCCATCGGCACAACAGAGGAATGGGAATCAACCAACAAGCCAGAAACTCTACACACAGCAATTGATACTTCCCTTGCAAAAACAATGGAAGAGATAGAAACCGAACCAAACAAAGTGATGTTTGGACTCCAAGAAGGCTGGGTAGATGGAGATACGATTAGCAGAGATTACACAAAGCTCTTAAAAGATATTTGTGAAAAGTTCGAATTTGAGCCCATTGGGTTTGTTGTTACCACAGAAGCAATTATTCAACTATTAAAAAAGCAAGAAGGCACTCCCACTACAGCAATAGTAATCCGAGTAAATGAAACAGAATTGATTGTGAACGTGGTAAGTATAGGAAAGATAACCGGAGTTGAAACAGTAGCCAGGAGCGAGGACATCGGTGCAGATGTCGAAGAGGGACTAGCTCGTTTCAAAGTAGACGAGCATCTTCCCTCAAGAATAATGTTATTCAATGGATCAGAAGATTTAGAAAAATTAAAGCAAGATCTTCTCTCCTACAACTGGCTCGAGAAATTACCGTTTCTCCATTTTCCAAAAGTAGAAATACTCGACCGACAAATTGCTATTAAGTCGGTATCAATAGCAGGTGGTGAAGAAGCAGCCAAGGCTTTAGGATTTGAAATCATCGAGGAAGAGCAAGAGCAGAGAGATACACTGGAGCAAGTTGAAAAAACAAAACAGCAAGCTCAACCAGATCAAATAAACGCTGAGCAGCAGGAAGAAAAGAAACCAACAACCGAAGAGGGTGAGAGTCTTGTAATCGCAGATGCTGAAGAAATTGGATTTACAACGCACACCGATTCAAGCACTGCATCAGGAGAAGAGAGACTTGAAAAACAACTCCCAGCCATAAAACCAACAGAAAAAAAGCAGGTGGATAGACCATCGAAAGTTCCAGTTCTTGAAGATGAGGATCAGGATGACGAAAGCGATCAGTACGAAGAAGAAGGTAGTGAGAATAGATTTAACTTGGTCTCTTCAATCACTGCTCTCTTCTCTCCGATGAAAAATCTTATGAAGACACCTTCCTTTTTAACCTCTGGTATTGCGGGTCGCATGAATTCAAGAGTAAAAGTAATGATAATTGGTGTGGTAGGAGTAATTATCTTATTATTTGCAGGTCTGGTGTTTGCATACTGGACGCTTCCAAAAGCGAAAGTAGAGCTCTACGTAAAGCCGAAAACACTAGAGAAAGAAATCACAATAACCATTAGCTCATCAGTAAACTCAGTTAATCTGGATGAAAATATCATTCCAGGAAAGATTGTTGAAACTGAAATAGAAGGAAGCAGAGAAAAACAAACCTCTGGAACAAAAACCATCGGAGAAAAAGCCACTGGAGAAGTGGCGCTATACAACAAAACCTCCTCTGAAAAAACATTTCCGTCTGGAACTGTTCTCATCGGTTCAAATGGACTTCGGTTTGTCTTAGATGGATCAGTCACGATTGCTTCAGCTAGTGCAGTAGAGGCGGATGATTCACTCACCACAACATTTGGTAAAGCGAAGGTAAATGTCAGCGCTGAAGATATTGGCTCTGAATATAACCTTGATGGCGGAAGCGAGTTTTCTGTGGATTCATTTTCTTCCTCATCATACGATTCAAAAAGTGAGACACCGTTAGTTGGTGGATCAAGCCGAGAAGTACAAGCAATCTCTCAAGAGGACCTCGACACGCTGATCGATGAATTGACTACAGAACTAAAAGCACAAGCCGCTCAAGAATTAGAAAAAACAGAAGGCTCTGGCAAGCAAGTATTAAGTAATGGAGCCAGGGTTGAAGTGTTATCTCAAACCACGAGTGGAGAAGTCAGTGAGGAAGCAGAGTTGGTCTCTTTGAGCATGAGATTGAGCGTGACGAGCCAAGTCTATGAGGAGGCTGACTTTGAGGAGTTAATTCGCCAAGCAGTAGATGAATCAATTCCGGAGAATTTTACCTTAGCAAAAGAAGAGAGTACCGCGGAAATACGGTCCATCGATTTTGAGGGGGAGGATGCTGAAATTTATTTTATCTATAAAGCTGCCCTTATTCCGGTCATTTATGAAGAAGAAATAAAGCGAAATTTAGCCGGTCGATACCCCTCTGTTGCACAAGAGTATCTCGAATCATTACCAAACTTTTCCAAAGCTACAATTGAAATAAGCCCCAAAGCGCTTCCAGCCAGACTGAAAACATTTCCAAGAAAAATGGAGAATATATCCATTGAAGTAAAAGTAGAAAAATAACAAGCTAACCAGATGCAGCAGATACAATACCGTAAAGCTCTACCGACAATTACAACACAGATTATCAAAACACAGACTAAGCGATCAAGGCGTATTCGCATTATGTCACAATCGCTGATCGCGTTTGGTCTTCTCCTCGTAACCAGCGTCGCATGGCCAATAGTAAGTTACGAATTATTTACCGCTCCTGATCTCAAACCGAGAGAATTTCTAATTCCTGTTCCAGTAATCGGCCAAGAAATTGAAACAAATATTCGTAGTGAAGAGACAATCCAGACTGAGAATAGCATCGATTTAACACAGCCAAGAAATTGGTTTCCAAACGCACAATTTAGAAGAAACCGGGAATCGAATATCACACACTACACCCTCTCGATACCAAAGTTTGACATCGAAGACGCGGTTGTTGAAATCGGAGGAGAAGATCTCTCAAAAAATCTCGTTCAATATCCTGAAACCGCACTTCCCGGCGATCTTGGAGCAACAATAATATTTGGACATTCAATCCTTCCCCAATTTTTTAATCCAAATAATTACTTATCAATCTTTTCTCTCATTCCAACCATGGAATTGGGTGACGAAATCACCATTAAATTTGATGGAATTACATATACATATAGAGTGATCGACAAAGTAGAGGTTCAGCCAAATAATCTCTCAGTACTTGATCAACCGTATGATAATGAATACTTACGACTGATTACCTGTACTCCACCCGGAACTTATCTCAGAAGAGGCGTCATTACCGCCGCATTAGTTGATTAGGCAAAAAGTTATGATTCTCTTAGGTATTGATTATGGAGAACAAAATATTGGACTAGCAATTGCTTCAGGTCCTCTGGCTGAACCCTTAAAAACAATAAAAACCACACCAGAGATATATGATCATCTCTATGAGATATGCAAACGATTAGGAGTGTCAAAGATCATTATCGGAATTTCTGAGGGAACAATCGCCGATAGGACAAAAACCTTTGCAAAAAAACTAGAGAACAGAACTCAAATTCAAACTGATTTTCAAGACGAAACCCTAACAAGTAAACTGGTAGCAAAAAAACTCAGAGAATCAGGGGCAAAAAAAAAGAAACGAAGACAGCCTGATCACAAATTTGCAGCAACAATAATTCTTCAAGATTACTTAGATCAACACTCGTAATCAGAAAAAGGCGAATGGTATAATGAATTGCACAAAAACATGCTGAAAAATGTTATCGCACCAGTCCAAGCTTGGCTTTTATCGAGAGGTCAGTGTGCTGGATGTGGAGTACCTTTGACAAAAGGAAGAAAAGCCAGCCACAGGCCAGGTTATAATAAAGTCTTCTGCAAGTGCGGAAGAATCTTCATCCACGATAAAAAGACAAATAAATATAGAAGAGCGTTATTTGAAGAAGTATAAGCGAAAGCGGTAGAGTCACCAGCGAGACCAGGATGAATGCCTGGTCTCTGTTAATAATAAGTGAAAATAATGAATAATAATCATAAAAAATCTGTCTGGTTCCTATTTGTGAGTGGAATTGCTTTAGCGATTATCTTCTCTCTATCATTCTTTTGGAGTTATCTCACTTCACCATTAAACAAATTATCAAAGCAAACCGTTGTGTTCAGCATCCAATCAGGTGAAACAGTCGATTCAATTGGCAGAAGACTAACACAAGAAAAACTTATTAGATCACAGGCAGCATTCAAGATAACCGTCACACAGCATGGATTGGCGAAAAAAATACAAGCTGGACAGTTTCAACTCTCACCCAACCTCACAGTGAAGCAGATTGCGGAAACGCTCACGGTTGGAAGAGATGATGTAAAAATAACCATAATAGAGGGATGGAGACGTGAGGAAATAGCAGAGGCGTTGGGTAAGCAGTTAACGAGTCAAGGAGTTGAGTTTGACTCAAATGAATTTCTCATGCTCACGAAAGGTATGGAAGGTTTTCTTTTTCCAGACACATATTTTTTTCCCAGATCAGTTACAGCTGGGAGAGTAGTAGAGATTATGCAAACAACTTTTGAACATAAAGTTGATAGCCAGATTCAGGAAAAAATTCGAAATCAAGGATTAACCCTTCAACAAGCAATAACGATCGCCTCCATCGTAGAACGAGAAGCGAGAGATAATCAAGAGCGACCCGTGGTTGCTGGAATTCTTTTAAAAAGGCTACGGAATAACTGGCCATTACAAGCAGATGCAACAATTCAATATGCCTTAGGCTACCAGTCGAATACAAACAAATGGTGGAAAAAAGATCTTACCAGAGCAGATATTGATCTCGAATCTGTATATAATTCCTACATTCAGATAGGTTTACCTCCCGGACCCATCTGTAATCCTTCACTATCATCAATACGCTCAGTGGCGGAACAAAAACCGACAAAGTACTGGTTCTATATATCAGATTTAGAAGGAAATATGCATTACGCGGAAACCATTGAACAACATAATGCCAATATAGCAATCTATTTGAATAAATAAGATATTCAACCTGTGTACTTGACATCCTAGATAATATTTGTTATAAAAAAGTTAGCCTTTTCTACAAGGCGTACTTTTGTACGTCGTTTTTTTGATTTTAAAATGAATTTCTGCCTAGCCTGACAAGAAAAGAGAGTTGTGTTTTTTCAAATTAAGAGCATCGTCGACATTTTAAAAGAAGAAATAAAATAATAAAAACCTGGGAATTCCCGGGATTTTTTTGTGTTAGATCCTATTCGAATATCTGGTGTTGAAAAAAATAAAAATGATCAACATCTAATGACAATAGAATGAGTAAAAACCAAAACAACATTCGACAATACTGGGGTGCTTTGAGAAGTGATATTCCAAAGTTGGATCTTGTTGCGGTACAGAAAGAATCTTACGATTGGTTCTTAAATGAAGGTATTAAAGAAGCACTTGAAACTATTTCTCCAATTGAAGATTTCACTGGAAAAAATTGGGAACTAGAACTCAAAGATCATAGCTTTGGCAAATCAAAAAATTCTCCTCCTCAGGCCAAGGAAAAAGGCATTAGCTACGAAACGCCACTTAAAGTAAAAACCAAACTTACAAATAAACAGACAGGAGAGACAACCGAACAAGAAGTCTTCCTTGGCGATATTCCGAATATGACACAGAATGGAACATTTGTCATTAACGGTATCGAACGAGCAGTGGTAAATCAGTTAGTTCGATCTCCTGGTGTATTTTTCTCTGGAGAAATCGACCCATCTACAGGGCGGATGCTTCACAAGGCAGAACTTAGACCATTGCGTGGCTCTTGGTTAGAGTTTCAAGTAACTCGCGGAGATATCATAACAATTAAAATAGATAGACACCGAAAAATTCCAGCCACAGTACTTTTACGGGCTATAGGTTTAATAGAAGATGATCAAACAATTCGAGGATTTTCTGATGTAGATACAGATCAAGATCACAGTTACATTGCCTCAACCTTGGAGAAAGATTCCACAAAAACGAAAGAAGAAGCAATCATCGAAATTTACGAACGCATGCGACCAGGAGAACCTGCAGTACTTGAAAATGCACAGGAATATTTACATCAGCTATTCTTTGATCCTCGGCGTTACGACCTAGCAAAAGTTGGAAGATATAAGCTTAATAAACGTCTTAATCTCAATATTCCGAATACAGACGATAATCGCGTGCTCACCAATGAAGATATCGTTGCAACTGTCAAGTATCTAGTGGAACTCCAAAATGGAGAAGGCCGCATTGATGACATAGATCATCTTTCAAATCGCAGAGTCCGTTGTATTGGCGAACTAGTAGCAACGACGGCATTTAGAATCGGTTTGTTGCGCCTTGAAAGATCTATTCGTGAGAAGATGAGCTTAACCAAGGCTGATGAAAAAATTACCCCTGCATCATTAGTCAATGCTCGACCAGTAATAGCAACTATCTCAGAATTCTTTCGAAGAAATCGACTCTCAACAATTCTTGATCAAACCAATCCTTTAAGTGAAATAGATAATATTAGACGTCTCTCGGTAATGGGACCTGGAGGTGTTACTCGCGAGCGAGCCTCATTCTCAATGCGAGACATCAACTCTTCTCAATACTCGAGAATTTGCCCGATCCGTTCTCCAGAAGGACCAAACATCGGACTTGTGAACTACATGGCTTTGTATACCAAAGTAAATGAATACGGCTTTTTAGAGGCGCCCTACAAGAAAGTTGAAAAGGTGAAAAGAAATGGAAAGCAACAAATGAAGATTAGCAACGAAGTCATCTATATTCCAGCAGATGACGAAGAGGAGCACTATGTTACTCACGCTGAAGTCGAACGAGATAATGATGACATCATCACTCAGGAATGGGTTCCAGTTCGATATAAGGGTGAGTTTTTAGAAGCTCCTGTAGAACAAGTTCAGTTAGTAGATGTTGTTTCTCGACAAGTAGTTGGCACATCTGCATCACTCATACCATTTATCGCCCACGATGAGGCAAATAGGGCGCTCATGGGAACGCATATGCAATGCCAAGCAGTTCCATTGATCCGACCAAGCTCTCCAGTAGTAGGAACTGGAATGGAAAAAGACGTTATCGAAGCAATGGAAAGGTCAATTATTGCGCGGCATGGTGGAAAAGTGGCATACGTCGACGCTACTCGAATTGAGATTCAAGTGAATAAAGGAGAATTAGACCAGATGAAGAAGGCTGCGCTAGAAAATCCGCGGGATTACCTTTCAATCGATGGGAATAAAGAAATATATCAAGCACAGAAATTCTCGCGTTCTTCACAATCAA
The DNA here is from genome assembly GCA_963704905.1 of Candidatus Chisholmbacteria bacterium. GTDB lineage: Bacteria > Patescibacteriota > Microgenomatia > UBA1400 > Chisholmbacteraceae > CAVPHZ01. The sequence continues at coordinate 228,674 of CAVPHZ010000001.1, read as the reverse complement.
CCTGTTATTCACAACGACCAGTTGTTAAAACCGGCCAAGTCATAAAGAAAGGCGATTTACTATTAGATGGACCGTGTTCAGATAATGGCGAATTAGCACTTGGTCAAAATCTTGTCATTTCGTATATGTCATTTGACGGGCTTGGATACGAAGACGCCATCATCATTTCTGAGCGATTGGTCAGAGAAGACGTATTAACATCCATTTATATTAATGAATCTGAAGCCCAAGTTATGGACACTAAACTTGGCCCAGAGGAATTGACAAGAGATATTCCAAATGTTGGTGAAGCAGACCTAAGAAACTTAAGCGAAGATGGAGTGGTAGTAATTGGTTCGGAAGTCGGACCCAACGATATTTTAGTAGGAAAAATTGCCCCAAAAGGCGAGACAGAACTCACTGCAGAAGAACGTCTATTAAGAGCTATCTTCGGAGAAAAAGCCAGAGAAGTAAGAGATACTTCACTCCGCATGCCACATGGTGAAGAAGGAACCGTCATAGACGTCAAAGTACTGGATCGAGAAAAAGGCGACGAACTAGACCCAGGTGTCATTAAAAAAGTGATAGTACGAATTGCCCAAATTAGAAAAGTAACAGTAGGAGATAAATTAGCAGGTAGACATGGAAACAAAGGCGTAATATCTAAAATTGTTCCAACCGAAGACATGCCCTATCTTGAAGATGGGACACCTGTAGATATCATTATTTCTCCTCTCTCGGTTCTCGCCCGAATGAATCTTGGTCAACTGTTAGAAGCCTATCTTGGTTGGGCAGCAAAAAAACTAAATTACAAAGTTGCAATTCCTGTCTTTGAACAAGTTAAAGAGGAAAAAATCATTTCTGAAATGAAGAAAGCTAACTTCCCAATTTCAGGGAAGGTACAGCTCTATGATGGGCGAACCGGAGAACCATTTGAAGAAGAGACCGTAGTTGGAATTGGATATATCCTCAAGCTCATTCACATGATCGAGGACAAAACCCACGCTCGTTCAACTGGACCATATTCACTCGTGACACAACAACCACTCGGCGGGAAAGCTCAAATGGGAGGCCAAAGGCTTGGAGAGATGGAAGTTTGGGCACTCGAGGCGCATCGTGCGGCACACACACTGCAAGAGATGTTGACGATAAAATCTGACGATGTCATTGGCAGGGCGAAAGCATTTGAAGCAATTGTCAAAGGGACTGAAATTCCAGAAGCAACGGTCCCAGAGTCATTCAAGGTATTAGTAAAAGAACTTCAGAGTTTAGCGCTCGAAGTTACTCCAACAGGAGTGGTGGAAGAAGAAGTTTTTGAAACATCTCCTGAGGTTCAACAAGATGAGGCTCAAGTTGAAGAAAAGGTTCAGACGGACTCCACACCATCTTCTCAGTCTGACGATGCGTCAACACAACCGATAACCAGCGATGTTGAGAATAAAGAGAACAAGAACAGTAAAGAATCACCAACCAAAACTAAAAAGAAAGAAACCAAAGCGAAGCGCAGTAAACAGGAGAAAGACAAATGAAAAATATCGTAGATTTTACAGGTTTAAAAATAATGCTTGCTTCACCTGAAATAATACTTTCTTGGTCACATGGAGAAGTAATTAAGCCCGAGACAATCAACTATAGAACCCTTAAACCAGAAAAAGATGGATTATTCTGTGAGCGCATATTCGGACCGACAAAAGATTGGGAATGCTACTGCGGCAAATATAAGCGAATCCGATATCGTGGAATTATCTGCGATAAGTGTGGTGTTGAAGTAACACAGAGTCGAGTTCGTCGAGAGCGCATGGGTCATATAAACTTAGCAGCTCCTGTAGCACATGTCTGGTTTTTTAAAGGAACACCATCAAAACTTTCACTGCTTCTTGATATTTCCCCAAGAAATCTTGCCTCAGTGATCTACTTTGCTCAATACATCATCTTAAATATAGATGAAGATGAGCGAAAGAAAATCATTAGTGAGCTGGATAGAAAACTCAAAGAAAAGAAAGAAGAACTCGAGAAAATTACCGTAGAACAGGAAAAGAAAGTTGAAGAAAGTTTAAAGACCGAATTAGATGAAATAAAAAATAAGGTAAAGTCGAAAGAACAACGAGAGCTTTCATCTGAAGAGAGAAGATTGAAATCCAAGCAAGAAATTGCCAGTCTCAGAGACACTCTCCATCAAGAACAACAAAATGCTGAAGAGGTATTTAAAACAGTCAAAGATATGGTAAAGAGAGCAAAAAAAGGTGTGCTTTTAACAGAAGACGAATATCTCAAACTCTCTGAGTATGATGCAGCAACGCATTTGGAAGTTGGAATGGGAGCAGAATCTATTCTCGAACTCGTACGAACAACAGATTTCGAAGAACTCATGGCAATATTGCGTGAGCAAAGTAGGAAATTCACTGGCCAGCGTCAAGTGAAAGCAACCAAAAGACTACGTGTAATTACAGGTCTTAAAAAAGCAGGCATCGATCCATCCTGGATGATTCTCAAAATACTTCCTGTTATTCCACCAGATCTTCGTCCAATGGTGCAGCTCTCTGGGGGAAGATTTGCAACCAGCGATCTCAACGACTTATACCGCCGTGTAATTAACAGAAACAATCGGTTAAAACATCTCATCGATCTCGGAGCACCAGAAATCATTCTCAGAAATGAAAAGAGGATGCTCCAAGAGGCAGTTGATGCTTTAATTGACGCATCGCAATCTCGCTCAACAAGAAGGAGAAGAACCACTCGACAGCTGCGGTCATTATCCGACATGCTTCGCGGAAAACAAGGGCGCTTCAGACAGAATCTTCTTGGGAAGCGCGTGGATTACTCAGGGAGATCAGTCATTATTGTTGGTCCAGAGCTGAAGCTCAATCAATGCGGTATACCAAAAGAGATGGCATTGGAAATGTTCAAACCATATGTACTGCGAGAACTCATCATGAAAGGTATTGCACCAAATGTAAAGTCAGCCAAGCATATTCTCGAGAGAAGGGCACCAGAAGTTTATGATATTTTAGAAAATATCACTCAAAACCACCCAGTATTACTAAACCGCGCACCGACTCTACATAAGTTAGGAATCCAAGCCTTTTTCCCAATATTAGTAGAAGGGAATGCGATACGAATTCATCCTTGTATCTGTCAAGGGTTTAATGCTGACTTTGATGGTGATCAAATGGCTGTTCATATTCCACTCGGAAATGTGGCTCAAGCTGAATCAGCTGCACTCATGACACCGAAAGCGAATCTATTGAAACCTGCAGACGGTTCACCAATATCGACTCCAAACAAAGAAATGGCGCTTGGATGTTACTACCTCACAGCAACTGTTCTAACTGAAGAAAAATCTTCTACTATATTTGAGTCTGAAACTGAAGCGACGCGTGCTTATCACATGGGTCAGATCAAGCTGCGTCAATTAATTGACGTAAGAGTAACCATTAGAGAAAAGACAGAAATCATCGAAACAACTGTCGGGAGAATCATGTTTAACCAGATGATTCCTGAATCGTTTAGATTCATGAACCACCCAATCAACCAAGCAGAGATAAAGGAACTCATTCGAAAAGCAGTATTTTCACTTCCAGAGGAAGAAACCAGTGATTTAATCGATAATCTAAAAAATATTGGTTTTTATTCCGCAACAAAATCCGGATTATCAATTGCAGTTTCCGACTGTAAAATAATTAAAGATAAGGATATTTTAATCGATGTTGCGAACAAAAAAGCCGAAGATGTACAAGAAAATTATAAACAAGGACTAATTACGGAAGACGAAAAAAAACGATTAAGTAACGAGATTTGGATGGAGACAACAGACGAAATTGCTGAGCGCACATGGGAGAACTTTGAAGATCAAAACGCAATTAAAATTAGCATTGATTCTGGAGGAACTCGAGCCAGCAAAGATCAGGTAAAACAACTCGCCGCCATGCGAGGATTAGTAGTAGATCCGCTGGGAAAGATTGTCGAACTACCCACCAAGTCAAATTTCCGTGAAGGGCTCTCAGTTTTTGAATATGTCACTTCTGCCAGAGGATCTCGAAAGGGATTGACTGACTCAGCTTTAAAAACAGCTGACGCAGGATATCTTACCAGAAGGCTCGTCGATGTGGCCCATGACGTAATTGTAAGACAACAAGATTGTAAAACAGATAAATTCATAACTATCGAAGCAACAGGAAACCGAAAGCGAATATTTTTAACCAGAGTTATTGGCAGGGTAGTTGCCAAGAAAGTTATTCATCCAAAAACCAAAAAAGTCTTGGTTAATAAAGGAGAGTTGATTTCAGATGAAATTCTCAAGGATATCGAAAAGACCAGCATAGAAAAAATTCATATTCGCTCCCCGCTTACCTGTGAAACGAAGTACGGGATATGTCGTCAATGCTACGGTTGGGACTTTTCAAATAAAAAGCTTGTTGAAATAGGTACTCCTGTAGGTGTTCTTGCAGCACAGTCTATCGGTGAACCAGGTACCCAACTTACGATGCGGGTAAAACACACAGGAGGAATTGTAGGACTTGACGTAACACAAGGTCTTCCTCGTGTTGAAGAACTATTTGAAGCAAGAACCGCGAAAATCGTCTCGCCACTTAGCGAAATCATCGGTAAGGTTGAAGTTCAAGAAACCAAAAAAGGATATGAAGTTACAGTGCGTGGAAGTGGAAAACCGGTCGAAGAGCGTCAATATATTGTTCCACTAACTTCAACTTTACGGGTAAAAACAAGTGATCTCATCAGCGTTGGAGAACAAATCTCCTCCGGAAGCTTGGATATAAAAGAAGTTCTTAAGATACGAGGGTTGAGAGAGGCGCAGAACTACTTACTCGAGGAAATTCAAGCAGTATATGAGAGTCAAGGAATACCAATCAACGACAGACATTTTGAACTGATCATTCGCAAAATGTGCGATAAGGTAAAAATTGAAACGACTGGAGACACCGACTTGCTCCCAGGTGAACTCATTGATAAGGAAAAATTTGATGAGGAAAATCAGGGAGTGCTTGCAGAGGGTGGTGAACCTGCAACAGCGCAGATCGTAATCCTAGGAATAACTAGAGCATCCTTGTACACCGAATCGTGGTTATCCGCAGCATCATTTCAAGAAACAACCAGCATACTCACAGGAGCAGCAGTACTTGGGAAAGAAGATAAACTCTTAGGTTTGAAAGAAAATGTTATTATCGGAAGACTAATTCCTGTTGATAAAGAAAAAGCTGAGTATATCGAAGAAGAATAACCAGCTGTTATTGAGGGTAAGATCCAGGTGTGTTACAATAACGATCGGGAAAAGTGATTACGAATAATTACGCTGATACTAACACAATAGTAACCAAATATAAGGAGGCCGTGACTCGAAGGTAAAATCGAACATACAATTTTACAGCGGAGAGGAAGCGGCGAAGGCCGTTTTTTTGTTCAATAAGCGGGAATCCAATGCCAACCATAAACCAACTAGTGAAGAAGCATCGAAAAAAAACGAGAAGGAAAATAAAAGCCACAGCACTTCGGCGTTCATTTAATGCGCAAAAGCGTTCAATGGTAGACACCATTAACCCGCAAAAACGCGGTGTATGTGTTGTAGTCAAAACCATGACACCCAAGAAACCAAATTCAGCACTCCGAAAAGTCGCACGTGTAAGGTTAAGTAATAAGCAAGAAATAACCGCTTACATACCTGGAGAAGGACACGAGCTTGCAGAACACTCAATTGTCCTTGTTCGCGGTGGTAGGGTTAAAGATCTGCCCGGAGTGAAGTACCATGTCATTCGTGGGGTATATGATGCAACTGGCGTGGAGAATAGAAAAAAAGGAAGATCAAAATACGGAACAAGAAAGGGTGGTAAAAGTTCAGTTTCAGGCACAGAAACTGAAAGTAATCAAGAACAAACTCAGGAGGCCTCACAATAGGAGAATAGAATGCCAAGAACTGGAAGAATAAAACCAAGAATTATCGAACCAGATCCAATCTTCAATAATAAACTTGTCTCAAATCTTATAAAAAAGATTATGAAGAGTGGAAAAAAAACTGTTGCCGAGCGTCATGTCTATGACACCTTAGAGATTATTAAGCAGCGTCAAAAAAAAGATCCAATCGAAGTATTTGAAACTGCACTGAGAAACATCACCCCTCAAATGGAAGTCCGATCCAGGCGCGTCGGAGGTGCTGCGTACCAGGTTCCCACTCCAATCAAGGGACGGCGCGGAACATCACTTGCCTTACGTTGGTTAGTTGAAGGAGCAAGAAAAAGGCCAAATAGGGAGTTTCACAGATTCTCACAGAAATTAGCGCAAGAAATCATCGAGGCTTCCAACGGTGAGGGGAACGCGTTTCAAAAGAAGATCACAGCGCACAAAATGGCAGAAGCCAACAAAGCATTTGCACATTTTCGATGGTAAAGATGTTCGAGAGAAAAAAACGGGCAAGGAGAAATAGCCCGTTTTAAATGTTTTAAGGACCAGTATGGCACCACATAAAACCAGTACAGAAAGAAAAGTTCCAATGGATAAGATTCGTAACATTGGAATTATTGCCCATATTGATGCTGGAAAAACAACAACTACAGAGAGAATCCTTTATTACACTGGAAAGTCCTATAAGATTGGAGACATCGATGAAGGAACAACCCAAATGGATTGGATGGAACAAGAAAAAGAAAGAGGCATTACAATCATGTCTGCCGCTACGACCACGTTTTGGACTCCTCAGATTGAAGGAGCGTTAAATTCCCAACCTCATAGAATTAATATCATCGATACACCTGGCCATGTCGATTTCACCGCCGAAGTCGAGCGCTCTTTGCGCGTGTTAGATGGAGGAATCACCGTTCTTGATGCTGAAGAAGGCGTGCAATCTCAGTCAGAAACAGTCTGGCATCAAGCAGACAAATATGAGGTTCCCAGGATCTGTTTTGTAAACAAAATGGATAAGCTCGGGGCCAATTTTCTTGAGACAGTAAAAGACGTCGAAGAAAAACTCGGAGCCAATACAGCGATTATGGCACTCCCAATCGGAGTTGAAAGCAGTTTCAAAGGAGTCATTCAACTTCTAGAGCAAAAAGCGCTAATTTGGGAAGGTGACGAAACTGGAGCAAAATACACTATTGGTGACATTCCTGAAGAACTACAAGCAGAGGCTAAAAAGAGACAAAACCAGCTTATTGAAAAGATTGCTGAAACGGATGATAAATTAACCGAAAAATATCTTAAACGATCAAGAACTAGATATCATTGAGGTAAAAATCGCTCTAAGAAAAGCAACCATTTCAAACAAACTAGTTCCAATTTTTTGTGGTTCTTCTCTTCGAAATAAAGGAGTACAACCTCTTCTTGATGCAGTTGTTGACTATCTTCCCAGTCCGCTAGATGTGGAGCCCGCTAAAGGGCTGAATCCTAAAACTTCAAGAAGAAGAACAACGAAAACCTGATAAAGAGGAACCATTTTCGTCATTAGCCTTCAAAGTTCAAACAGATCCTCATGTCGGTAGGCTTACCTATATTCGTATTTACTCAGGAAGCCTCAAAGCCGGTTCATATGCTACCAACGTGACCAAGGAAGAAAAGCAACGAGTTGGGCGACTACTTTTTATGCATGCCAACCAGAGAGAAGAAATTGAAGATGCAGAGGCAGGTGAAATAGTAGCTGTTGTTGGAGTGAACAAAACCACAACTGGTGACACTCTCGCAGACGAAAATCATCCCATAATATTTGAAGGAATAGAATTCACCGATCCAGTTATTTCACTGGCCATTGAACCGAAAACCAAACAAGATCAAGAAAAAATGGGACTTGCTCTTGCAAAACTTGGTGAAGAAGATCCTACCTTCAAGACAAAGGTGAATCAAGATACTGGTCAAACAATTATTTCTGGAATGGGAGAACTTCATCTAGAGATTATTGTGGATAGAATGAAGCGTGAATTTAAAGTTGAAGCCAATACTGGAAATCCTCAAGTTGCATACAAAGAAACCATTAAAAAAGTCGCCGAAGCTGAAGGTAAATACATCAGACAAACTGGAGGTCGTGGTCAATATGGTCACTGTTTCTTGCGTGTTGAACCAAAAAATCGAGGTGAAGGATTTGAATTTGTAAACGAAATAACAGGTGGAGCTATTCCCAGAGAATTTATTCCAGCGGTGGAAAAGGGAGTAAAAGAAGCTATGGAAAATGGTGTCCTTGGAGGGTTTCCAATCGTAGATATTAAAGTTGCTGTATATGATGGTACCTTTCACGAAGTCGATTCTTCTGAAATAGCTTTTAAGATAGCCGGGTCATGCGCTTTACAGTCAGCAGTCAAGCAAGCCGATCTCATACTCCTAGAACCAATCATGAAAGCAGAAGTAACCTGCCCAGAAGAATTCATGGGAGAAGTTATTGGTGATCTTTCGAGTAAGCGGGCGCAAATATTAGACACCAAAACACGCGCAAAAGTTCGTATCATCACAGCTCTGGTTCCCTTGGCAGAGCTCTCAAGATATGCTACAATACTGCGCAGCATGACGCAGGGAAGAGCGTCGTATTATATGGAGCCCAGTCACTATGATGAGGTTCCTGGAAATATTGCCGAAACAATTATCGGCAAGGAATAATTATTAGAAGAAAATTATAAATTACTTAGCAATTATTAAAGAAAATTATTAACGGAGGCTTCATGGCAGTAGACAAGAAAAAATTTGAACGAAATAAGCCACACGTTAACATTGGAACCATTGGTCATGTTGACCATGGAAAAACAACGTTGACAGCGGCAATTACCAAAGTACTTTCAACTCAGCCAAACAACCCAACAAAAGCAATGGAGTTCTATGACATTGATAATGCTCCTGAAGAAAAGGAGCGTGGTGTGACAATTAACATCACTCATGTTGAGTATGAAACAGAAAAACGTCACTATGCTCACATTGACGCCCCTGGACATGAGGATTACATCAAAAACATGATTACCGGCGCCGCTCAAATGGATGGTGCAATTTTAGTAGTCGCTGCTGCTGATGGACCAATGCCACAAACAAGAGAACATGTTCTTCTTGCAAGACAAGTTAATGTTCCTGCCATGGTGGTGTTTCTCAATAAAGTTGATGCAGTTGACGATCCAGAACTTATTGATCTTGTTGAGCTCGAAATTAGAGAGTTACTTACAAAATATGAATATCCAGGAGATGAAATTCCATTTGTTCGAGGTTCAGCGCTAAAGGCGTATGAAGGAGATGCAGAAGCACAAAAACAAATACTTGAGCTGATGGCGAAAGTGGATGAATATATTCCTCAACCTACCAGAGATATTGATAAACCATTCCTCATGCCGATTGAAGACGTTTTTTCAATTAAAGGAAGAGGCACTGTCGTTACCGGAAGAGTCGAACGAGGTAAGATTAAAGTCAACGAAGAAATTGAAATCGTTGGACTCCGCGATACTTCCAAAACTGTCGTTACCGGAATTGAGATGTTTAGAAAATTACTGGATGATGCACAAGCTGGAGACAATGTTGGTGTATTACTTCGAGGAATAGAAAAAGATGATGTTGAACGTGGTCAAGTACTGGCAAAACCAGGTACGATTACACCTCATACTGAATTTGAAGCAGAAGTGTATATCCTTAGCAAAGATGAAGGTGGAAGAAAAACGCCATTCTTTTCAGGATATAAACCTCAGTTTTTTATCAGAACAACTGACGTGACTGGAGAAGTAAAACTACCCGAAGGCGTTGAAATGGTCATGCCAGGAGATAATGCAAAAATGATTGTCAAACTCATTCAACCAGTCGCTATGGAGGAAAACTTTAGATTCGCAATTCGTGAGGGTGGACACACAATCGGAGCAGGAGCAATTACAAAGATTATTAAGTAAAGTAAAAAAGAAAACGTAAAAAGACAACGAACAAACGTTGTCTTTTTAGTCTAGACATGCCGAAGGGCAGAATAAGAGTACGTTTAAAAAGCTACGATCATAGAGTCATCGACGAAGCCTCGGCCAAGATCTTAGAAACGGCCCTGGCAACTGGGGCAAAGGTGGTGGGTCCAGTTCCGCTTCCAACCGACCGGAAGTTGATCACAGTACTAACCAGCCCACACACTGACAAAGACGCAAGGGATCATTACCAGATCTTGACTCACAAGCGTCTCATTGACATAACCGAACCGACAAATAAAACGATCGATTCGCTCATGCACCTTGAACTGCCCGCAGGAGTTGGTATTGAGATAAAGATGTAGACAGCATTTTTTATAAAAAAATGCACCCAGACTTGCTAGAGGAGGCAATGTTGGGAATAGAGATATAAATCAAGACTAATTAACCACACCGTAAGGAGAGCCAATAATAGCGATCCATCGGGATCGTTTTTTGTTGCTTAAGCAACAGTTACGATACAAAAATTAAACATTATGATCGATTCAATACTGGCAGCCAAAAAAGAAATGAACCAAGTATTTCTTTCTGATGGAAGAAGAATTCCAGTCACACAAGTGCAGGCAGGTCCTTGCGTTGTGACACAAATAAAAACAAATCAGACAGATAAATATCAAGCGGTTCAAATAGGATTTGGAAAAAAACCGCTGAGAAAAACAACTGAACCATTGCAAGGTCATCTTAGGAAAGTAATTCAGAAAAACGAATTTATTCCAAGAACACTAAAAGAAATAACGATTGAAGGTGAACTTGAAGTTGAAGTCGGCGAAACAATTACTGCAGACAAAGTACTTAAAGTTGGCGATCTTGTAAATGTGACAGGTGTAAGCAAAGGAAAAGGATTTACCGGAGTGATGAAACGATGGGGATTTAGTGGTGGACCTCGTACGCATGGGCAATCTGATAGACAACGGGCTCCTGGATCTATAGGACAAGGATCGGACCCAGGAAGAGTCCATAAAGGCAAAAAGATGCCAGGAAGAAGCGGAGGAGAGAAAGTAACTCTTCGCAATTTACTAATTGTGAAGCTTGATGCGGATGGAACGATGTGGATCAAAGGTCAAGTTCCAGGGAAAAGAGACGAAATTCTTATGATAAAAAAAGTGGGTGAGGTAAAAGAATTTCCTGGTTTAGCAGATAAAGACAACAAAGATAACACTAAAATACAAATGGAGGAAACAAAGGACGAAAAAGATTCAAAAACGTTGGAGATTGAGACTGAGGAAACAAGTAAACCGAACAAACAACTGAATCCAAAGACACAATAATCAAGTATGCAACTAAATGTAATCGACACCAAAGGAAATGCATCAGGAAAGATATCTCTTCCTGATGAGATGTTCGCTAAAAAGCCTAACTACATTCTCATGGCGCAGGCTGTTCGTGTGTATTTAGCAAATAAGAGACAAGGAACTGCCAAAGTAAAAAGTCGAGGAGAAATTACAGGATCAACAAGAAAAATATACAGACAAAAAGGAACAGGAAGAGCTCGTCATGGAGACAGATATGCGCCAATATTTGTCGGAGGCGGTGTTGCACATGGACCCAGAGGTGACCAAAATGTAAAACTCAAACTTTCAAAAAAGATGCGTCGAAATGCACTTTTTTCAGCATTAAGTCAGAAGGTAAGTGATAAGCAACTCGTTGTTGTTCAAGGATTAGAAAAACTTGAACCAAAAACCAAAATAATGAAGCAAACGCTCGATATCTTGAAAAAAAAGGTAAAAAGCGAAGAACCTAAAGCTTCAATTATTGTCACGAAAGATTCAACAATGATAAAAAGATCAGCACAAAATCTAAATAATGTCGATCTCATCTCAGCAAAAAAAATGAACACGTATGAAGTAATGAACGCAGGATTCATGGTGGTGATGAAGGATGCGATTAATACAATGAAAGAAACGTTCTTAATCAACATTAAAGATAAGAAAGAGCTTGTTGCAGGATTAAAAAAGAGCAAGATAGGGAAAACAAATTCACCAAAGAAAACAACGAAATCGACAGCAAGAAAGGAAAAATGAAGAGCATACTCATTCGACCAATAATCACGGAAAAATCAATGATCGCAACCTCAAGTAATCGTTACACATTTGAAGTAAGTCCACGATCAACAAAAGGTCAGATAAGAAGTATCGTAGAAGATACGTTTAATGTGGTAGTAACAAAGATTTCAACTGTAAAAATAGCTGGGAAAAGAAAAAGAGTTGGAAGACTTCGACGAGAAATACGACGACCTGATAAAAAAAAGGCGATTGTAGAACTAAAAAAGGGACAAACAATTGATATTTTTGAAACCCAGGGATAAACAATGAGTATTATCAAAAGAAAACCCACAAGTCCAGGAACACGTCATCGCAGAGATATCGATTTGAAAAAGAAAGTCACAAAAAAACGACCAGAAAAAACGTTGACGATGGGTGCAATAAAAAAATCTGGTGGAAGAAATTCATTCGGTAGAATAACCGTTAGACATAGGGGTGGCGGCCATAAAAGATTACTGAGGAAAGTTGACTTTAAAAGAGAAAAACACAATATTCCTGCAAAAGTTGTTGCTATTGAATATGATCCAAACCGACAAGCCAACATTGCACTACTCCACTACAGAGATGGAGAGAAACGTTACATATTAGCGCCAGGAACTCTCAAAATAAATGACGTTGTGCAGACAGGTGTGGATGTGGAAGTGAAAGTCGGAAACACAATGCCGTTAAGAAATATTCCGGTTGGAACACCAATTCATAATATTGAATTACAACCTAAGAAAGGCGGACAATTAGCAAGAGGAGCTGGAACAGCAGCCTTGATTCAATCGAAAGAGGGTAGATATGCAACCGTTCAATTACCAAGCAAGGAACACAGACTGATTCTTCTTGATTGCCTAGCAACTATAGGCCAGGTTGGAAACGAAGAATGGAAGACAATGAAATTCGGGAAAGCTGGTCGTAAAAGATTGATTGGTATTAGACCAGCAGTGCGAGGTGTAGCCATGCATCCAGGTGCACACCCTCATGGTGGAGGAGAAGGTCGATCAGGGATCGGTCTCAAGTCACCGAAAAGCCCTTGGGGTAAAAGGACGCTTGGAAAGAAAACGAGACAGGTAAAAAAGTATTCGAAGAGATTTATTATCAAAGACAGACGGGTGAAGCAGTAATTAAATATGAGTAGATCATCAAAAAAAGGACCATACGTAGACGAAAAGCTACTGATAAAAGTGCAGAAACAGCAAGTAAGTGGAAAGAAAGAGCCAATTAAAACTTGGGCACGAGCGAGTCAAATACCACCAGAATTTGTGGGGTATACATTTCTGATTCATTCAGGAAAAGTTTTTAAGGAAGTGTATATCACAGAGGCTATGGTAGGCCATCGACTCGGGGAATTTTCACCTACACGCACGTTTCACGGACATGGAAAAATGGTGAAGCGAGTTATTAGTAAAACCTAAAAACATCAAATTCATGATTATTAAAGCACATCAGAAATACATACGAGTAAGTCCAAGAAAAATGCGTCTTACAGTCAATGCAGTGCGAAAATTAACACCAGGAGAAGCACTTGAACAACTCGCATTTATAAGAAAAGCGGCTGCTCCTATAGTTGCAAAAGTAATAAAGCAAGCAATAGCTAATGCAAACAACGAAGACCTTAAAGAACAATCATTGGAATTTAAGAGTATTCAAGTTGATGAGGGACCAACATTTAAACGATGGCGTGCAGTAAGTAGAGGAAGAGCACATTCAATAATGAAAAGAACATCTCATTTAACTGTTTTATTGGAAACTACTAACTCAGAAGTCAAAAAAAACAATAAAAATAGTCAAAATATCGTGGAAAAAAAGAAAGTAAAGAAACAACCGAAGAAAGTAGTAAAGAAAGCAAATAAAAGGACTGATAAGAGGTAACCATGGGACAAAAAGTAAATCCATTTGCCTTTAGACTCGGAAATATTTACGTTCACAGCTCGCGCTGGTTTGCAACCAAAGAAGTATACGCAAAACAGGTACTAGAGGATGCAAAATTAAGAAAATTCATCAATGAGCGATTAAAACTCGCAGGAGTAACGAAAATTGAAATCGAACGCTCAATTAATGCCACACGGATTATTCTAAATGTATCAAGACCAGGAGTTGTTATCGGAAGAGGTGGAACCTCACTAGAAATACTGAAAGAAGATGTAATGAAGCTTTTGAAAATAAATCCAAATGATCCAAAAAGCCGAAAAGTCATCATCGATGATATTGTTGAAGTTAAAAATCCAGACCTAAATGCAAAACTTGTCGCACAAAGGATAGCGGAGCAACTTGAAAAAAGATATCCTCATAGACGAGCAGTCTCTCAAGCCATTGACAGGTCAATGAACTCAGGAGCAAAGGGGATAAAGATAGTACTCGCTGGTCGGATAGCTGGAGCTGAAATTAGCAGAACTGAAAAGTACTCACGAGGATCTATTCCAACACAAACGCTCCGAGCCGATATTAGTTATTCGCAAGTACCTTCACTAACCAAATCAGGTTACATTGGTGTAAAAGTGTGGATCTTTCTGGGAGAGCGACAAACAAAAACTAGAGAAGCTGGGGAATAAAAAATGTTACAACCAAAAAAAAGGAAATACCGGAAAGAGTTTAGAGGCACAATGAAAGGAAATTCTCTTCGTGGAGCAAATGTAAGTTTTGGTGAGTTTGGTATAAAAAGCTTAGGTCGCGGCTGGATTACATCGAGACAAATAGAAGCCGCTCGAAGAGCTATAGCACATCAAACAAAAAGAACTGGAAAAGTTTGGATTCGCATCTTTCCTGATAAACCGATTACGAAAAAAGCCGCAGGTTCAAAAATGGGTTCCGGAAAAGGCGACATTGAAGAGTATGTTATTCCAGTGAAACCTGGAAGGGTGATATTTGAACTCGCTGGAGTGAGCGAAGAGATTGCTAAAGAGGCATTTAATAGAGCTGCGCATAAATTACCGGTAAAAACAAGATTCGTTACTCGTGATTAATTAGAGAAAACATGAAAAAACAAGAAAAGCAAAAACTACGAGATCAATCACTTGATACCTTAACTAAACGGCTAGAAAAAGAGCAGATTGAAGCAACTAAGTTACGGCTTCATAAACAAGCAGGAAAACTAAAAGATCTACACGAATACAAGAAAAAAAGAAAAGAAATAGCAGTTATAACCACAATAATGAAAGAAAAACTATTATTAGAGAATAATGAAGATCGAGCCAAAAAAGGAGTGCAGTGAAAACATTGGAAGGTAAAGTAACCAGCACAAAAATGGAAAAAACAGTCGTGGTGATCGTCGAACGCAGATGGCGCCACCCGTTGTACAAAAAAATCATTAAACGAAATAAAAAATACCTTGCACACGACGATCTTGGAGTAAGTATCGGAGATACAGTCATCATTGCAGAGACAAAGCCAATAAGTAAAAGAAAGAAATGGAAAATAGTTGAGAATGCGAACGCAACAGAGCCAAAAAGAGTAAAGGACACAAAGAAGAAGTCAAATAATAAATAATTATGATTCAACTACGGTCAAAACTCATTCCCGCAGATAACTCAGGGGCAAAATCCTTAAGGGTCATTCTCGTCCACGGTGGATCTAAAAGGAAGTTTGGTAAAGTGAGTGATATCGTTACCGCCTCAGTCATAGCTGCAGATCCTCAAGGTCAAGTGAAAAAAGGTGAGATAGTCAAAGCGGTTGTGGTGAGAACTAAAAAAGAACTCAGACGACCTGATGGTAGCTATATTCGTTTCGATGACAATGCCGCAGTAATTATCGATACGATGAAGAATAAAAACCCAAAAGGAACGAGAATATTTGGTCCAATTGCAAGAGAAGTAAAAGAAGCAGGATACGCAAAAATAGCATCACTAGCGCCAGAGGTGCTATAGCAAATAGAAAAAGTTAATTAACATGAAACTCAAAGTCGGTGATACCGTAAAAATAACTGCCGGAAAAGACAAAGGAAAAGAAGGAAAAATTCAGCAAATGAACCTTAAGCAGGAAAAAGTTGTGGTTGAAGGTGTAAATATGTATAAGAAGCATGCGAAATCACAGGGTGAAGGAAAACCTGGAGGGATTATTGACATTCAAAAACCAATTTCAGTGGCGAGTGTCGCACTGATCTGTCAAAAGTGTAAACAACAATCAAGGGTGGGATATCAACTTGATGAAAAAGGAGAAAAGACACGTATTTGCCGTAAGTGTGGAAAAGAAATCTAACAACAAGAAATATGAATAGACTAAAAAAATCATATCAAAAAAACGTCATACCCAAACTTAAGAAAGAACTTGGGCAAAAAAACGATCATGCAGTTCCAAGACTCGTCAAAATCGTAATTAACGTCGGAATCAGTCAGGAACAAAATCAACAAGAAGCATTGAAGAACATGGCTGATCAATTAGCTCTCATAACTGGACAACAACCTGTTGTAACGAAAGCCAAGCAATCAATAGCAGGATTCAAATTGAGAGCCGGTGATCCTATCGGACTCAAAGTAACATTACGAGGAAATAGAATGTACGATTTTTTTGATAAACTCATATCCATTGCCCTACCAAGAGTTAGAGATTTTCAGGGAACTAAACGTAAGGCATTTGATGGGCAAGGAAATTATTCAATAGGACTTTCAGAACAGCTGATATTTCCAGAGGTTAACTACGATAAAATCGATAAAGTCCGAGGATTTGAAATAACCATCGTAACCTCAACCAGCGATAATGAAAATGCTACTCGATTGCTCGAGTTATTGGGTATGCCTTTTGAAAAGATACCAAGCGAAACCAAAAAAATGAAGGAGAATTAAATGGCGAAGACATCAAAAATTGTAAAAAATCAAAATAAACCGAAATATTCATCAAGGAAACTGAATCGATGTCAATTATGTGGAAGACCACGAGCATTTATTCGACACTTCGGACTCTGTCGACTGTGTTTTAGAGAACTAGCAAATAAAGGAGAACTACCAGGAGTAACGAAAGCAAGTTGGTAGCAATAAAAAACCTGTGGAGGTGTAACATATGACCGATCCAATTTCTGATATGCTCACCAGGATTCGTAATGCATACATGGCTAAGCATAGTTCAGTTGAAGTGCCACATTCTGAATTAAAAGAACAGCTTGCTCAGATATTAAAAACCAAGGGGTATCTTAACAGCATAGAAATGAAGGATAACAAACCAAAAAAAATGATGCATATAAAACTCAGGTACATAGGAAAATTACCAGCAATTGATGGGATTGAACGAATATCCAAACCAGGGAGGCGATTATACGCTCGTGCGAACAACATTCCCAAGACCCTCGGAGGTGTCGGTAGTACGATTGTATCGACCAGCAAGGGATTAATGACTGATGAGCAAGCAAGAAAACAAAAAATAGGTGGGGAAATAATTTGCCGGGTCTGGTAAATAGTAATCTTTGAACAAGTAGACAAATGTCAAGAATAGGAAAACAACCAGTGAACATACCAGAAGGAGTTTCAGTAAGAACTGAGGACAATAAACTCGTCGTATCTGGACCAAAAGGGGAATTAAGACTTCCAAACTTTGATGAATTGAATATAGAAATAGATCAACAGACCATAAGAATTAAAAAGAAAAAAGAGACAGATAAAGCAAATGCATTACATGGATTACTGCGAGCATTACTCGCAAATGCAGTTGAAGGAGTTTCACAAGGGTTTGAAAAAAGATTGGAATTGGTTGGGACAGGATACCGTGTCAAGAGTGAAGGAGACACGCTCATACTCAGTGTAGGTTATTCCCACCCAGTCAAAGTAGAACCTATAGAAGGAATCACGCTGGAAACTGAGGGAGAAAAAGAGATCATCGTCAACGGGATAGACAAACAACAAGTTGGTCAAGTTGCGGCTAACATCCGTAATTTCAGAAAACCTGAACCGTACAAAGGAAAAGGAGTTCGTTACAAAGGAGAGATGGTCCGTCGCAAACCTGGAAAAGCCGCTAAAGTCGGATCATCAGGTGGAGCATAAAGAAATGTCATCAAAAATAAGTCGCACAACCAGAATTAGAAAGAAATTGATGAGTAACTCAACGAGACCAAGATTGAATGTGTTCCGCTCATCGAAGCGAATCTATGCACAAATAATTGATGACAACAAAGGAACAACTCTGGTATCAGCGAGTGAAGCTGACCTCAAAGAGATTAAGAAAAGCAAAATAAAACGTACGAAAATCGATAAAGCAACACTTGTCGGCGAACTCATTGCATCCAAAGCAGTAAAGGCAAAGATCAAAAAAGTAGTATTTGATAGAGGACCAAACAAATACCATGGACGAGTTAAAGCGCTTGCAGAGTCTGCAAAAAACGGCGGTTTAATATTTTAAATTAATACCAATAAACACGTATGAGACAAAACAATCAGTATCAACAAACGCCTGAAGTTAAAGAATTTGAGGAGAAAGTAATTCAGATAAGCCGTGTTTCAAAAAAGACAAAAGGTGGAAATAAAAGTAGCTTTTCAGCACTTGTTGTGGTTGGAGATCGCAAAGGAAGAGTAGGAGTATCGCTTGGAAAAGCTCCTGATACCCTCTCGGCGATTAAAAAAGGCACACGCAGAGCAAAAAAAGAGTTAATCTCAGTTCCAATGAGGAAGACTTCAATACCGTTCCCGATACAAGTAAAAAGAGGCGCAGCGATAGTACTTTTAAAGCCAGCACCAGAAGGAACAGGTGTGCTTGCAGGGGGTGCGGTACGAGCTGTAGTGGAAGCCGCTGGAATCAGAGATATTGTCGCCAAAATATTAGGATCCGGCAATAAAGCATCAAATGTTCATGCAACATTTAAAGCACTAAAGAAAATTCGAAACATTGCCAAGAAAAGGAATATAAATTATTCGACAAATGAAAAACAATCTCAAGTAAAGGAAGAGCAAATAATCAAAAAGCAGAGCTAATCTTTGCATGTTCAAGAATATCAGAAAACCCAAAAGAGATAAATCGAAGTAAAGATGCAAAAAGAATTTATAAACAATGAAAAGGAAATAATCATGAATTCTGACAACTTATTAAAAACAACAACAAGAAGAAAAAAACGAGTAGGAAGAGGATACGGATCCGGTAAGGGTGGTCATACAGCAACGCGTGGAAACAAGGGACAACGAGCCAGAGGAAAGCTCAAAGTATGGTTTGAGGGTGGACAACTCGCATTGATAAGAAGGCTTCCTAAAACACGAGGGAAAGGGAGATTCAAACCATTGAAACCTTCTCCAGTCATTCTGAACCTCAAGGACCTTTCGGTCTTTAAAAAAGGTGATGAGGTGACAATTAGTACACTTGCGAAAGCTGGTGTCATTCAAGAAGTAGAGGGGAAAAAATATGGAGTGAAAATTCTAGGAGATGGAGACATAAAAACATCATTAAAAGTACGAGTCCCGATGTCAAAAAGAGCAAGTGAGATGGTCAAAAAAGCAGGAGGAAAAGCTGAATAAAATAATTGATCCAATAGTTCAAGCCTGGAAAACAGTAGAATTACGACGCAAAATTATCTTCACGGCTTTGATGTTTGCCATTTTTCGCTTGTTCGCTCACATTCCTGTTCCTGTTGTTGACACCGATCGTCTCCGTGCACTTTTTGAGCAGAATGAGCTTCTAGGCTTATTAGACATCTTCTCAGGGGGGACGTTAGCTAACTTTTCCATTATGGCTTTAGGACTTAACCCATACATTAATGCATCAATTATTTTCCAGCTATTAACCATGGTATTTCCGAGTCTTGAGGCACTTTCCAAAGAAGGTGAAGCTGGTAGAGAGAGAATTAATCAATACACTCGAATGACCGCCGTGCCACTCGCAATCCTTCAAGCATTTGGTATGTATATGTTGCTAAGAAATCAACAAATAATTGAAACACTCTCCCCACTTCCACTCATTAGTTTGGTGTTAACAATGACAGCTGGAACCGTTCTTCTTATGTGGTTTGGAGAGTTAATTTCAGAATATGGAATTGGGAACGGTATATCCATGCTTATCTTCGCCGGAATCATTGGTCGTTTACCAGTATCAATTGCTCAAACAGCAGCAATCTCTACAAATACAAACGTGTTTAACTTATCCATCTTTGCCATCATTGGGGTGGTCGTAATTGCTAGTATTGTTTACATCAATGAAGCTGTTCGAAAAGTGACGATTCAATACGCGAAACGAATTAGAGGAAGCAAAATGTATGGTGGTCAAACCACACATTTACCACTTCGAGTGAATCAGGCAGGTGTGATTCCCATTATTTTTGCAGTATCTTTAGTGCTGCTCCCATCATTGGCTGGGAGATTTATAGCAACTGTTCCAAATCCAACGGTTGTTCGAATCGCAGAAGGCCTCGCTCAAGCATTCACTCCAGGGAACATGGTGTATAACCTTGTATACTTTTTCCTAGTCATTGGATTTACCTACTTTTATACAGCCGTAGTCTTTAATCCAGAAAAAATTGCTGACGAAATTAAAAAATACGGTGGGTTCGTTCCAGGTATTCGTCCAGGGAAACCAACAGCGGAATACTTAAACTATATCTTAACCAGAATAACACTTGCGGGTGCATTATTTTTAGGGATTATTGCCGTGCTCCCCTCGGTAGTTCAAAGCATGACAAACGTAGTCACACTGACAATTGGTGGAACCGGTATCCTCATTGTAGTCTCTGTTGTTTTGGAAACGACCAAGCAACTTGAAGCAATGCTGGTGATGAGAAGCTATGAAGGGTTTTTAGAAAGTTAGAAATCAAAGGAAGATAGGAATCAATGAGCATTAACATCGTTTTCTACGGTCCAGAAGGTTCGGGAAAAGGAACTCAGGCAGCAATGCTTGCAAAAAGACTTAACATACCACACTTAGTTTCTGGCGACCTAGTCCGTAAGTATGCAAAGGAAGATAAAGGAATCATGGGAGAAATATGCCGAGACGCGCTGCGCAAAGGACACTATGTCGCTGATTCAGAAATGTACGTGTTATGGAAGCAGCGTCTAAAAGAAGAAGACACGAAACATGGATGGGTGCTTGATGGGTTTCCTCGCAATCTGACACAAGCAATTTTCCTTGCTAGGAAAGTAGAGAAATATGGACAAGAACTCGAAGCGGTTATATTTCTAGATGTTTCAGAAGAAGAATCTTCGAAACGATTACTCAGCAGAGGCAGGAAGAGTCCAGATGGAACGCTACACGACTCAAACGAAAGAATTATTCAAAGGCTGAAACATTATAATCGAGGTAAAAAAGCGGTACTACGTTATTATAAAGAGCGAAATATATTAGTTAAAGTTAACGGCGAAGGTTCAATTAATCAAATTCACAAAAGGATTGTTGAATTAGTACAAAAGTACTTAAGAAAAAATCGTAGAGGCAACAAACTTTGAAATCGAAAAAAGTAACTGCGATGAAAAAAGGAGGTAAACTCCTTTCAGAAATAAGAAGCAAGGCTACCGATAAAATTCAGGTAGGAATATCTTTGCTAGAAATAGATAAGTATGTTGAAGATCTAATAAATAAGTTTAATGGAAAGCCTTCGTTTAAGATGGTATCAGGTTACCAGTATGCTACAT
Organism: Candidatus Chisholmbacteria bacterium; assembly: GCA_963704905.1. Taxonomy (GTDB): domain Bacteria; phylum Patescibacteriota; class Microgenomatia; order UBA1400; family Chisholmbacteraceae; genus CAVPHZ01. Next base: position 207,236 of record CAVPHZ010000001.1, on the reverse strand, counting down.
GCATCAACGTCAATGATGGAATTGTTCATGGTATTCCAAATAAAAGAATCATTACTGACGGGGATGTGGTAACCATAGATATCGGAATATATTTCGATGGCTATCATACAGATGCAGCAACAACTGTTATCGTTGGAAAAAAGAACACTTCCAACGAGAGTTTTTTAGCAGCTGGCAGAAAATCATTAGAAAATGCAATAATGCAGGCCAAAAAAGGAAACAGAGTTGCAGATATTTCAAAATCTATTCAAGATTCGATTGAAGCCAGCGGTTATTTATGTAGTCAATCGCTCACGGGACATGGTGTTGGAAAAGAATTACATGAAGAGCCAATAGTTCCCTGCGTGATAAGTGGTGAATATAAAAACAGTCCGGTGTTAGTGGCTGGTCAGACACTGGCAATCGAAGTGATCTATACGAAAGGCTCCCCGGAAATGCGTCTAGAGAATGATGGATGGACGTTTGTGACTATCGACGGTGAGAATGCTGCAGTTTTTGAAGACACGATACTAGTGACAGAAAATGAACCAATCAACTTAACAGTAATGAAAGAATAAAAAGGAGATATCACTCGAGAAAATACACCACAATTGTGGTAAAATAAGAGTTTCATAATATATGCCCAAACGACAAGAAACAATAGAAATCGAAGGAATTGTAACAGAAGCGTTACCCAATACCATGTTTCGGGTAGAACTCGATAAAGACGCTCCCGAGGAATTAGGTGGAAAACAAGTGCTCTGCACACTGACAGGAAAAATGCGAATGTATAGAATACGCGTTATGCCGGGAGATCGTGTAAAGATAGAGATAACACCATATGATGAGACTCGGGGGAGAATAATATTTCGCTACAAATAAACTATGAAGGTAAAAGCAAGTGTAAAAAAAAGATGTCTAAAATGCAAAATTATCCGCCGAAGAGGAAAGGTGTATGTCATTTGTGAAAACCCTCGCCATAAACAACGACAAGGATAAGCAAAAATGCCAAGAATATCAGGAATAGACGTACCAGAAAAAAAGAGAATAGAAGCCGCACTGACATACATATATGGTGTTGGAAAAAGTAACGTGAGTAAGATTCTTTCTGAAGCTAAGGTCGACCCTGACAAAAGAGCCGAGAATTTAAATGGTGAAGAGACAGCTAGAATCCAAAAAACAATTGATAAGATTAACACCGAAGGGAATCTTAGAAAACAAGTCCGAGAAAATATTGAAAGACTAAAAAGAATTGGATCAAATAGAGGATCACGACATAGTGCAAACCTTCCAGTGAGAGGCCAAAGGACGAGGACAAACGCCAGAACAAAACGTGGAAAGCGAAGAACGGTAGGTGCACTGAAGAAAGAGGCAGCAGCAACAAAGCTTGACTCAGCTAATAAATAAGGAGGAACAGTAGATATGGCAAAAGCAGTAACAAAGAGTAAGAAATCTACACTATCAGCGGTGAAAAATATACCTAAAGGAAGGATGTATATTACCGCAACCTTTAATAACACGCTCGCAACCTTTACGGACGCAGAGGGGAACACTGTGTGCTGGGGGTCAACTGGAACGGCTGGATTTTCTGGTTCAAAAAAATCAACACCGTATGCTGCAACCGTTGCAATAGCACGAGTTGTCGAAGAAGCTAAAAAAGCGGGAGCCAGGGAAATTGAAGTATTTATTAAAGGACCCGGACCAGGAAGAGATGCAGCATTGAGAGTATTACGGGGATCGGGATTAAGGTTAAAACTCATTGCCGATGTAACACCAATTCCACACAACGGAACCCGGCCGAGAAAAAAGAAACACAATAGGTAATCAAAACAATGGCAAGATACACAGGACCAAAAAACAAAAAAGCAAGAAGGATTGGAAAGGACTTAGAGCTAACAACCTCCGTGCAAAAGTTGCAAAGAAGAATTGGCATTCCCCCCGGCCATCTTGGTCGTCGTGGAAGGAGACGGATGACTGACTATGGCAAACAACTCTTAGAAAAACAAAGAGTAAAATGGACATATGGAGTTCTCGAGAAGCAATTTCGAAGATATTTTAAACAAGCTCTCAAGAAAAAAGGTGCAACCGGTCAAGAACTTCTTCGGCTGCTCGAACGAAGGCTGGATAATGTGGTATATCGATTATCATTGGCACCAACAAGAACAATGTCACGACAACTCATCACACACGGTCATATAGTTGTCAATGGAAAGAAAATAAACATCCCTTCATACCAAGTTAAAACTGGAGATATAATTACATTAGGAAACAAAGCGATAAAAATTCCTCATTTAGCAGCACTCATCACCGATAAGAAACCATTACTTCCCAATTGGCTTTCAAGAAAAGCAATCGTTGGAAAAGTAGGACGAATGCCAGAACGAGAAGACATTGACGCAGACATTAATGAACAATTAATCGTAGAGTTGTATTCAAAATAATTCACAAGAGAGGAGAATTATGTTCACACCAACATTCACTATCACTGCCAAGGAAGAGAACGAAGACTCTGCCACGTATGTGATCGAACCACTTGAGCAGGGGTACGGTCATACACTTGGAAATGCGCTTAGACGTACTATGCTGGATAGCTTACCCGGAGCAGCTCCAACAGAAGTCAAAATTAAAGGCATTAGACATCAATTTTCAACGCTTAAAGGCATGAATGAGGATATCGTTGAATTCATTTTGAACCTCAAAGGTATTCGTCTCCGCTATGAAGGTGAGGGTCCAGAGACACTTCATCTATCAGCGCAAGGTCCTGGAGAAGTGAAAGCCTCTCAAATTAAAGCTCCTCCCACTGTTGAAATTATTAACAAAGATCATGTCTTAGCAAATTTAGCTAATAAAAAATCAACACTGGAAGCAGAAATACAGATAGAGAGAAGTACAGGGTATTCGCCAGCAGAGGAACGGAAGTCGGATAAAATTGGTGTCATCCCGGTCGATGCGACGTTCACTCCAGTTCGGCAAGTAGCCTATAAAGTAGAGGCTACCCGCGTTGGAAGGCGAACAGACTTAGATCGACTCATTATGGAAATTGCCACAGATGGCACAATGACTCCAAAGCAAGCTCTAGAAGAAACGGCCAAGCTAATGCAATCATACTTCAAACAAGTATACGATCCGACTGTTTCAAAAGTTGAGAAAGCCGAAGTAGACGTAGAATTGAACAATGAGGTGTACAACCTTACTGTAGAAGAACTTGATCTTCCAACGAGAATTGCGAATGCACTTCGAAAAGGTGGATATAAAACAGTCAAGAATTTAGTCAATGCCCAGGAGACAGAGTTAGCTCAGGTAAAGAATCTTGGAGAAAAGTCGGTCGAGCTTATTAAAAAAGCTCTCAAGAAAAAAGAAGTAGCTATTAAAGGCTAACTATAAAGAGTTCACTATGCGTCACAGAAAGGCTGGAAAAAAGCTCAATCGAGACATTAAACATCGAAAAGCGTTGTTTAAAAACCTCATCAACGGCTTGATCATCAATGAGGAAATTAAAACAACCGAAAGTAAAGCCAAAGCTATTAGAAGATTAGCGGATAAATTAATTAATAAGGGAAAAAATAGTTCACTCAACTCACGAAGAGCAATAGCTGCATTTTTACAAGAGAAGAATGTTGTAAATAAAATCGTTGACGAACTTGGGCCGAGATTTAAAGATAGAGTCAGCGGTTTTACAAGGATAAAAAAAATAGGTCAGCGTCGGGGAGACAATGCAATGATGGTACAGATAGAGTTAGTCGAAAAAAAAGAGAAAGAGAGTAAAGACAAGTCAAAAAAAGCTACCAAAAGAACATCAGATCCCAAGAAAGTGAAACAAGAGAAGCAAATACAATCATCGAACCTAAAATCAAAAGAAAAAGATAAAACCAACAAGACCAAGAAATGAATCAAAAAACGTACAGCACCAAAGAAAAAGTAATTGTAAGAGAATGGAAACTTGTGGACTTCAATAACAAAGTTCTCGGCCGTGGTGCAACCGATGTCGCCTCATCACTTATCGGAAAACATAAGCCATATTACACCCCCCACCTTGATTGCGGAGACTATGTCGTAGTAATTAATGCTGGAGCTGTCGATATCACAGGCAACAAACGGAAAAAGAAAATATACTATCGCCACTCTGGTTTTCCAGGAGGCTTTAGACAATTAACCTTTAACCAAATGATGGAAAAGGATCCGCGAAAAGTAATTGAAATTGCAGTAAAAGGAATGCTTCCAAAAAATAAACTCCGCGACCGTCGTATGTCTCGTTTAAAAGTATTTGTAGATGGGAAACATCCATATGAAGAAAAGTTTATTGAGAAGAAAAAGGGAGAAGACTCAAATAAATCAAAAATGAAGAACGCAAAGAAGACAGTAGAGAGTATAAATAGAAAAAATAAGAAATAGTAAAGAGGAATCTGTGGCAAAAGAAAAAAAGACAAGTAATTCTAAAAAAACGTCAAAACCAGAATTTATCTACGCTGTAGGACGACGAAAAACTGCAAGCGCCAGAGTCCGTTTGTATCTTAAGAAAGGACCTATTCTAGTCAACGAAAAACCAATAGAAGAGTATTTTCCACTTGAATCACACAAGCAGCAGTATCTTAAACCACTTAAAATAACCAAGACCGAGGGCAAGTTTTCAGCAACAGTCAAAGTTATTGGTTCTGGAAAGAGTGGACAACTTGGAGCCGTGATGCACGGAATTGCAAGAGCTCTTAGCCTTGCAGATTCAAAAGAATTCAGACCTGTTTTAAAAAAACACGGGCTTCTTACGCGAGATCCTCGTATGAAGGAGCGAAGAAAATCCGGACTAGCTCAGTCAGCAAGGGCGAAAAAACAATCTCCGAAACGGTAAACACATTATTGCTTTGCCGCATCCTCTTTTTCCTGTTCAACTTTCAGATCTTCTTTGATAGCAGTTTCTTGTGCAAGTCCGCGCTTGAGATAAAAATCCATAAGTGAAAAGGTGATCATGCTCGCAAATACGATTCCAACGATATTAATTACAAATAATACAAATGATTGACTCATAATCTGCCAGTTGAATCGGGCCAACCCTATACCCACGACTGCAAGCGGGGGGATGAGTGCTACAGATATTGCTATTCCAGGGAGAGTTTCACTCAGATGGGGTTTTACGAGGGCAAATGAAGCAGCAAAACCTGCAATAATTGCAATAACGATATAAGGAAGTGAAGGTTGTGCTCGGGCCATGATTTCTGGTGTAAGCTCACCTGAAGAGAAAAACAACGCCACCGTAGCTGATGCAACAATTCCAAAAAAAGTCGATTTCAAAACGGTCTTAAGCGAACGCGTAACCAGACCAGCATCAGACATGATAATCCCGAGAGACAGACTCATGATAGAGTAAAGCATAGGTGCAATCAGCATGCTACCGATAATGACCGAACTGTTGTTAAGCAGCAATCCAAATGTGGCCATCAACACCGAAAGAATAATCATCAAAAAGAATTCCTGACGTGGCGTGCTACCTCGAATAAGTCGTTCAATCGCACGGGATTTATCTTTGCTGGATAGGGTATTAAAAAGAGAATACATCAAAGGATATTATAGAGGACTATTGTAATTTCGAAAAGTACAAGGATGAAATTAACTATTGCTGGTTTCAATAATATTCAAGAAACGTACAACTTCATCAGCCGTGGAAGTTGTGAAATACCGAAAAACAGAAGTTGGCTGTACCCATTTAAGCTCTACGATTGGAATCTCCTGATTGTATTGTCCAGGTTGTTCACTCCCGCCCGTAACTAGACAATGAAAGTAAAGAGCGACAACGTCAACCTTCTTACTCATATTATCGGGATGAAGGCGAGTATGGATAAGTTTCATTACTTTCACATCTAATCCAGTTTCAGCTTTAGCAATCTTCGTAAGTTCTCCTGAAAAGTCGAGACTTAGAACTTCAGCACCAGGAAATGCCCAACTGAGATGAGTTACATGTGGATCATTTGCACCTCGCTTTCCAATCAGCACATTTCCATTGCTACTAATGATTGCCAATGCAACGACCAGAGTTTGTCTATGCTGTTTACTTAGAAGTTCGTAGTAAAGCTTTAATACGTAACTAAGTGATAAATTCGGAGACTCATACGCATTTTCGGAGGATCTTACAGATTGTGTGTCGGAGGTCATGTATTCATGCAAGATATTTTTAATCACCTCGCTCTTACTTTGATGAGAGCGTTTCATAACTGTCGTAAGTTGTTCATCTATTTGTATTGGTAGTGAGATGCTAACTATTTTGCTTTTTCTCATGATACATACATTATATTACAAAATAATAACATTCCCAAGAAGGCATCGGTCAGACACTAAGACTCTCTGATATAATCCTGTCATGAATCAGAAAAAGGCCATTAAATACCTCAGCTGGTACAAAGAAAAAACAAATCCTTTGTTCATAAAATATCTTTCAAGAAAAATTGCTGAAGCCTCAACAATTGGATCAATTCCTAAAGAAGTCACAGACAGACTTTTAAAACTAGTTTTGCGAGGAAAAAAGGTCCGAGGCGCATTGATGGTACTTGGATATAAAGCAGCTGGTGGAAGAAACGAAGCCGCTATCCTTGAAGCAAGTCTGTTTATAGAAATGTTCCATGCAGGTTTGCTCATTCATGACGACATTATGGATCAAGATGAATTAAGGCGCGGCCTTCCATCAATGCATAAGCAATTTAAGGGTCTTGCAAAAAAATATAATGTAAAAACCCCAGCCGACAAGTATGGAGAGTCACTAGCCATAAATGTTGGCGACATCGCATTTTTTATAGCCATGGAGAAATTATTCGAAAGCGATTTTGTTCCGGAAAGGATTACGAATTCAGCACGTATATTTTCCCGGTACGCAATTCGAGTAGGTCTCGGACAAGCACTCGATGTGACAAATTCACCAATTCAATTGTCCAAGGAGAGTGAGATTACGAACATATATAAACTAAAAACCGCTGAATACACCGGAGCATTGCCTCTTCTCATTGGAGCTACTCTAGCAGATTGTTCTGATAGGACAACAATCGAATCATTGAGAGAATATGGACTGTGTCTTGGATGGGCATTTCAACTCCGCGACGATCTTCTCGGATTGTTTGGTGACGCTCAGCAGCTAGGAAAACCTATTGGAGGGGATATCCGTGAAGGAAAACGGACACTACTACTACTTCAATTAATGAAACGAGGTTCAAGTAAAGATAAGAAAATACTGTTAAAAGTATTTGGTAATAATAACATCACAAAAACAGAATTAGAAAAACTACAAGTGTCATTAAGAGATTCTGGATCATATCAATACATAGTTGAATTAGGAGAGAAGTACATCATGAAGGGAAAAAAACAAATACAAAATATCACTAACAATAGAGACATCCAAACCATTTTCACCGGACTCCTTGAGTTAACGATGGCAAGGAAATCGTAGACTATTTAGAACAGTTTTAAATCAATAAAAAAAGGGAGTTATTCAACGCAAGTAAGTAATTGGACAGTGGAAGTATTATCCTCATCACCCCATCGCACAGCACGCAGAAGGATCAAACGATCCCCTTGACGGACAAACTTCTTTTTCAAAAGTAATGAAATGACTTCCCGCAGCTGATGTTGGCTAAAAAATTCACCTTTTAAATTATGATGATTATGAACGAATGGATGAATACCGAAATGAAGCGTAAGAAGACGGGCTAAGTTAGGAGACGGACAAAATGTATAAACCGGAAGTGCTGGACGGAAACGCGAGAGCATTCGTGCGGTTTTCCCAGTTTGTGTGAAAACAATAAAACCATGCAACTTCTGTTTCATCGTTTTAATTTTTAAATAAAGATCATATGCAGCATTTGCAATCAAACCTTCTTGTTCTTTGGTCTCCAGATCGAAACGATCTCTTGTATCTAGATTAAACTTGCGTTCATTAAATTCTATTGTTTTTCGCATCACCTCTACAGCATCCAGTGGATATTTTCCCGTCGCAGTTTCACCAGATAACATAACCGCATCTGAGTAGTCATATGTAGCATTAGCAATATCCGAAACCTCAGCCCGGCTTGGTTGAGGTGCAAGAATCATAGATTGAAGCATTTCTGTAGCAGTGATGACCGGTTTTCCAATCTCTATCGCACGCTTGATGATGAACTTCTGATAGTAAGGCACACGTTCGATGGGAAGTTCAACACCCAGATCACCGCGAGCCACCATGACTCCATCGGAGGCGGTGAGAATGTCATCAAGAGAATCAATCGCCATCTTAGTTTCAATTTTTGAGACGACCTGAGATTGAACTTCAAGCGTTCTCATTTCACGTCGTAGGACGAGAAGATCCTTTGTGCTACGTACGTAAGAAAGGGCAATGAAGTCAACTTCACATGTTTTTGCGAGTTTCAAACCTTCAATATCTCTCGAATACAGGGTCGGAAGTTTAATAGCCAGACCGGGAATATTAAGTGATTTTCGATTGAGAAGACGACCTTGATTTAAACTCCGTAGATACGTTTGTCCTTGTTTTTTAAACACAGTAAAAGAAAATTTCCCATCATCTGCAAACACTCGCTGTCCTTCAACAAGCGAGGCGATAAGCTTTGGATAAGAAAGAGAAAGACTATTCTCATCAGATGCAAAAACTTGCTCCTTGAGTTCTATGACATCTTCGTTTTCAATGTCCATATATTTACCAGGTGTAGAGAGGCGAATTTCCGGGCCTTGCAGATCAATAAGTACCCCAATGTGTTCTCCGAGTCGCTGAGCAATATTTTTGACGTTTTTGATCCTCTCTTCATGCCAATCAAGAGAATTGTGCTTCAAATTAAACCGAAAAACATTTACACCCAATTGAATAAGTCGTTCAATATCACGAGTCGAATCAATAGCTGGTCCGTATGTTGAAACGATTTTTGTAAGTTTCATGTTAATAAATAAGTGCGGCATGGTCACTGCAAGGCATAACGTATTGTAGTAGATATAGCGTAGCAGCAAAAGAAGATAATATTGCTAGTGAGGTTTTAATGAAATATCTTCCCAAGGAAGATTTTTTCTTCCAAAATGCCCGTACGTTGCTGTTTGGGAGTAAAGTGGCTTTCGAAGCTCTAGTCGATCAATAATTGCCAATGGGCGAAAGTCGTAGTGTTGCTTAACATAAGTACTAAGACGATCCCCTTTCTCATTTATTGCTTCAACCATAATTGGTTCAGCTTGTCCGATTGCATAGGCTACGGAGACCAGACATCGCTTTGCCAACCCATGCGCAACCAGCTGCTTTGCCACATATCGAGTCATATACGCACCTGATCGATCGACTTTCGAAGCATCTTTTCCTGAAAAACAACCACCGCCATGAGGAATCAAACCTCCATAGGTATCGACCATGATTTTACGACCAGTCAACCCTGTATCTGCGTGAAATCCTCCACTCACAAACATTCCAGTCGGATTAACAAGGATTTCAATATCAGTCATATCTACCAATTCAGAAATAAGATGTTTAATGAGAGAATCACGTATAGTTTCTTGACTCACGCTCTCATCATGTTGTGCGCTCACCAGAATCGTCTTGACTTGAGTCCCATTCATTGTAACTTGCGCTTTTCCATCAGGTTGTAGCCAAGAAAGCGTTTCACTTTTTCGTAAACGCTCCAAACCTCGTGTAAGTTGATGGACAAGAACGATGCCATGGGGTAAAAACTCAGAAGTTTCATCAGTTGCGTAACCATACATGATACCTTGATCACCGGCCCCTCCAGTGTTCACACCTTGTGCAATATCTGGAGATTGCTGTACGATCTCGGTGATCACGTTGAGTTGATCGTTGTATCCGATCTGTTTGTACAGTAGACGGGCAATACGTTCAGCAGAAAAAGTTGCTGTTGACGTGATCTCTCCTCCAATAACCAACAATCCATGAGAGCCAAACGTTTCAATTGCTACCCGGCTCATTGGATCTTGCTTAAGACATGCATCAAGAACACCATCCGATATTTGATCACACATCTTATCTGGATGACCACTAGTGACACTTTCAACAGTATAAAGAATAGAATGATGAAGCATTACTCCTCCAATGGCTAGAAAATAAAAAAACTCTTCAAAAAGAGAAGAGTTGTATAAACGACGGCTTATCTCTCCCTTTTATGAGAACAATATTGGGCTGGAGGTGGCACCTTCTTCCGGTGTCGAATCGGAGGGGTTGCCGGACGGATCAACGAGCCAGTTCTCTCCCCGTCACTCTTGATAAATGAAATGTTAACGAACTACTTTGATGGTATCGCGAGAAAAAAACAAAGTCAAGCAAGATAGGAACCAAAGCTAAGATGTTTTAGACTTGTGATATTGAGAAGGAAAATGTTCTCGGCCGTATTGAAGTGTTTTAGCCATCCACAAGAACTCATCAAGCATGCAGTTTACCCGTTTCTCCCACTTCTCCGCATCTAAAACACTGCCGTCTTCAATTTCCCTTCTAATTGCTGAGAAATTGACATCTGTAAAAGTGACCACCAGACCTAATTCACGTACCACATTTACGAGCGCCTCAATAACACGGGCTCCTCCAAAAGAACCAGACGAAACACCTACTAAAGCAACTGGTTTATGAATGTACTCTTTCAGAGCCAAATCAAGAACATATTTCAAACTTCCAGGATAACCATGATTATATTCAGGGGTGACGATGATGAAACCATCAGCATCCGATATTTTCTGGTTATATTGAGGAGGAGCAGCCGACCGACCTTCACTTTCAAATGTAAGCGGAAACGTTCTCGGATCAATAATTTCAAAAGTAGTATCTGTACGCTTGCTTGCTACTTGATGAACAAAACGTGTTACATGTTCAGTATATTGACCTTTTCGCATTGAGCCGTTAAAAATCAAAAACTTCATAAACTTTGCAATCCTGCCTTATAAATTCAATTCTAACTCCAGTATACCGTTTATCAGTAAACAGTTGAGTGAGTTAGGTCACACAAGTGCATGAACGATTATGGTTAAAGAACCTGATACAATTGGCTTTCCATGAAAAAGAAGAAATTATTTATCAGCATCATGATCGCCCTGCTGCTGCTGATGTCGAAATATCAAGCATTGTATGCCATCGCTGATCCAAGATCAGTAGAAAACAATCACTTCGGAATTCATATCATTGATGAACATGATCTCGATAGAGCCGCGGAATTGGTCAACAGCAGCGGTGGACAATGGGGGTATGTCACCATTGTTATTCGAGAGGATGATCGGAATAAAGAAAAGTGGCAAAACACATTCAATAAGATGAGGGAGCGAAAACTCATACCACTCGTTCGACTCGCCACCAAATTAGAAAATGGTAAATGGGCCAAACCACGGGAAGAAGATCTGGATTCGTGGACTGATTTTCTCTCCTCCTTGAATTGGGTCGTGAAAAATCGCTATGTTATTCTCTTCAATGAGCCAAACCACGCAGATGAATGGGGAGGAGAAGTGAATCCGGAGGAGTATGCAAAGATGCTCCTGCTTTTTGAAGAAAAGCTAAAAACAAAATCAGAGAATTTTTTCATCCTTCCTGCGGGATTCGATGCTTCTGTTCCTAACTCATCAACCAGCCTGACAATGGATCGCTATCTACAAAGGATGTTCGAATCTGAGCCAACCGTCTTTACAAAACTTGATGGTTGGACATCACATGCATATCCCAATCCAAGCTTCTCAGCTTCTCCACTGGAAAGTGGAAAAACAAGCATCATAAGTTATAAGTCAGAGCTGAGACTTGCAGAATCATTCGGGCTAAATACAAATAGTCCCGTGTTCATAACTGAAACGGGTTGGATACACAATGGAGACGATACAGAAATACCAGGGTTATCTCCAGACAGCATTGCTCGTTATTTCAAAATCGCATTCGAGTCGGTGTGGACGGATGAAGATATCATCGCTATTACGCCGTTTGTACTACGCTACTTAGAACCGCCCTTTGACCAGTTTTCATGGATTGATCCAATATCAGATGAGCCATACGCCCATTATAATGAAGTACAGCACCTCAGCAAACCTTCAGGTGAACCTATCCAGATCTTCGATAACAAAATTACTACCAAGCTGTTCCCAACTAGCTTGGTGATTCATTCTACATATCATCTCGACCTCTCATTTACAAACACAGGGCAGTCAATTTGGGATGAAAACAATGTAACGGTCAATCTTAAATCAACACTTTCAGATCAGGAGATTGAAATTGGCAAACTGAATCAAACCAAACCATTTGAAGAAGCAGTCATCCCTCTTACCATTCGCACACCAGAAGTGATTTCGCAGCAATCAATAAAGGTAACTCTTGAACATGAAGGACAACCATTCGGTGAAGGGTTGGAAAAAACCTTTATGCTCATCCCTCCTCCCAGCTTGCTTGTTCAGGCGAAGCTATGGATAAAACCACAGGCTTCTGCGAACGACTTTACACTCCTCATTTATGATGAAGGAGACCTCTTATCCAAATATGAGTCTTTACCTATGCAAAATGGAGAAGGGAAAATATCTCAGCTCTTTAACATCATTCCACATCGAAATTATCGGTTCGTATTAACCAAACCAAATTATCTTCCTCGCCAAACATATGAATATCTACAAAGCGACCATACCGCTGTGGAGTTTAAGCGTCTGCTTCCTGTGGATTTTGATAAAGATGGAGCCTTTACCGATAATGATATTGTTTCAGCTCTGAGAGATCCAATCAATGCTCTCGCTCAGCTCTCGCCGTTTTAGCAAATCTAAATACGTGTAACGGAAACTATCCAAACCAACTGCGCTAGTTCAAACGAACCTAGCGTAAATATCCCCGCGCAGGTGTCCATTTATTTTTGAACGGAGGACATTCAGTAGTTGTTGATCTGATAGCCAGCGTTCAGAATCTAATGCCGATCCGCCATAAAGTGCATAATTGAATTTGACTTTTCCAAGTGATGTCAAATACTTGATACAAAGACGAGCATTGTCCATGAATTCTTGATCAAATTCAAATGACAGCCGCGGAATTTTTACTTGAAGAGTTTTCAGCACTTGCGGTTCGTATCCTTCAACATCAATTTTGCAAAAATCAGGTATCCCATACTGCTCAATCAGTGAATGGAGGGTTGTGGTTAGGACATCTATTTGATTTTCCCATGTGCGATCTTTATACCGCTTATGATGCTTCCAAGGGGTAAAAAATGTTGAATTGGTACGAGATTTTTTTGAAATTGAAAAAGGTATGGTTGCTGATGTATCGCTCACACCTTTGTTGACGATAGTGACATTAGGGTTGTGTAAAAACTTCGATTGAAGCGTCTTCACACAATAGGGTTGTGGATCAATACTAACAACTCGAGCGCCAAGATCTAAGAAAATCTCAGTATAGTTTCCAACATAAGCACCAATATCAAAGACGAGGTCTCCAGGAAAGACAAATTGCGCAAAGTGACTTCGCATTCTCGGGCGTAGCAATTGTATACCGACTCGATTAGTTGCGTTTTTTATCGTGAGTGGTAATAATCGATAAATATAATATCCAAACATAGAGCTAACTATACCAAAATGACCATGAATATTTTACAAAAAATAATTGATGAAGCTAATTAAATCAGTTTTTTATTTCGAGCAGTTTTATACACCGCCTGATCTGAAATGAGTGAAGCTCCTAATCCTACAAGCAAAAATACAAAGCCCACAACCCCTCCGACAAATGGGATCAATCGGAGAACGAAAAATACAAATAAACCTATGACAAACACCCACTTCTGACTAATTTTCCAGTCCATTTTTTGAGAAATAACGCTCCCAATCCAATAGCTTGAAAAGAGTTTAGCGATATAGAGGTAGATAGGAAAGACGAGCAAGAGCAACATACCAAGTGGTAGACCAATAATCGTTATCATGAGGATAACCACGGCAATCGGAGTTAAGAAGAGGGTGGCAAATCCCAATCCAAGAGCTGACCAGAATCGATTACCAACAATCATTGCCGTCTCTTTCATATAAACGGGAAACAGCGACATCAGAATAAGACCAACAAGCAGAGAAGAAACGAAACCAATCAGTGACAAGCCGAACTTCAGACCAGCAAAGATTTTACCAAAATCGCGCGACTGGGGTCTAATATCAGCTTTACGAGCCACGTCTGGGGGCTGTTTTTGAATGACAGTGCCTGCAATTACCGCTCCTTCATCAATGGAAGCGACGGTATCACTCATGTATGAAAGATTCCCATTTACTTGAGCAGTGGAGGAAAGTCTCAGCTGCCCGGCATACGCCTCAAGGTCCCCATCGATCGTATCAGAAACAATTAGACTTCCAGCACCAACTTGGACATCTCCGCCAATCGGAGCAAAAAATGAGAGATTCCCTGCTCCACCAAGCACAGCACCGTTGATACGCGCACCTTTAGTGAACTCCACATTACCTCCAGCAACTGTGACATTTCTTCCGATAGTTCCGCTGATCGAAATTTGTCCTCCCGCGACGCGAACATCTTGAGCAATATCTCCAGAAATTATGACGGTGCCACCGGCAGCCATAAGATCACCATTCACAACCCCATCAATCAGCACTTGTCCACCAGCTGCATACACGTCTCCATTGACTGTGCCTGATATCTCTACCACTTCCCCAGCTACGATATAGAAATCCTTATCTATAACTTCATCAGAAGCAAGAGTAACAACATCTGAAACATCTGCAGAAGAGGTTGCTGATGTACGAGCCCAAATAACGGAAGTAGTGAGAAAAATAGTGATTAAGAAGAAGGTAAAACCAATAATAAGTTTTTTCATATCTTTCACGACTGATTTTAGCCTCAAGCTTGCTGCATGTCAAAAAAACTCTGCTTGTCATTGATGATATTTCAAGTTAGCATGAGCTCAATGAAATCACTGAAACAATCCTACGCTATAAATGTTCCCAGCGCTGAAGTATGGAAAGCGCTTGTTAATCCAAAATCCATAGACCAGTGGGGTGCCGGACCAGCAAAAATGAGTGAAAAGGAAGGGTTTAAGTTCAAACTCTGGGGAGGGTCGATTTTCGGAGTAAATAAACGAGTTGTAAACGGCAAAGAACTGGCCCAAGAATGGCTTGCCGAAGGGTTTAAACAGCCATCCTACGTTGTCATCTCATTGAGACCGATGAAACACGGATTAAAAACCAAAAGCCAAGGGGTAGGGACTCGTATCCAACTAGAGCATCAAAACATTCCAGAAGATATGTATGAAGACATTAAAACGGGATGGAGGCATTACTACTTTGGACCAATGAAACAGTATCTGGAGGACAGGTACGGAAACCCCGATGTTGATTATCATCAAGGTGGATAGGGCAAAGAAAATTACAAAATCACACTCCCGCGTTTTTCCTCAGAAGACTCCGTATCTAAATTCACATAGACATCCTGTCTGAAGTCATTGATTCCAACATATTCCGCTTCTCCGCGGAGGATAGCTTCATAAGGACGACAGGATCGGCAGCCATTTTGGTGTGTGCAGGTTAACCGATTCAACTGTCGTGCGAGTTTAATTTTTTTCGCTATCGCCAGAATCTTTTCTTGCGATTTATTTAAATTTGGTAGTGGTTGTTCACTTGGGGAATTGTTTCGGTTTAAATACCAAAAACTCACCTTTTGCACCTTGCGAGGCTGACAATTTCGGACTAGCAGATGATAGATCGGTAGCTGCAGTGACCGGGCATCTTCCTCAGACTTTCCGGTTTTGAAATCGATGATATGAACTTGATCGGAATCCTGGAAGTACTCCAGCCAGTCAATCCTCCCGCACAAAATAATATTGTCTTCCTCGGATAACCAAAAATATGGCAGATCCATATTAATCTTAACTGCTAAATTCTTCAGCGGACCCGGATGATCAAGTACGCGCTTGAGCATGGCTCTGCCTCGCTCTTTATATTGATTTTCCACGAGAATGCTAGGAAAACCGCCTTTTTTCCCTTCGACTTTTTTCCAAGCCTGTTCAAACTTTGATACGAGTGGCTCAATAAATCGTTTTTCAACCGGGAGCACACTGAGAGATTCAATCACGTCATGTACAGTCTGACCCAGAGCCAGAGGCGGTGTCATCAGGGTAAGCTTATTGCCTGACTGAGGGTCTTTATACACATTATGCAAAAAATATGCCCGTGGACACTTTTGAAAATCTCCGATTGAGGAATGAGAAACCCACAATGCACTATATTTATCACCGCGCATACATTCTCTTCAAATTTTGAAATGCTTTCTTCAAGTATTATATACCGCCATGCATACATTCGTGCTCTAAAGAGCACTTTGACAGCCTTTTATACACAAAGATCAAATTGACAAATGCGTCTGATTTTTAAATACTGACAGGCATGTCCAAAAGCCTCAAAGACTCTATTATCTTCTTGATCTCCGCCTCCTTCATGATAGTAATTTTCTTTGTCGTTGTTGCAAATGTCAGCTTTACATCTGCTGATATGGCCGATTCATTAATGTACGAGCTCGGAGCAGATCTTGACGGTCAACAGCAAGTACCAGCAAATCAAAGTGATGCAACAGGCATGGCTCAGATGACCTATGACCAAACGATTAAAGAATTTGATCTTGAGCTGGTAGTCAATGACATTTCTGCTGATGATTTAGTTGCGGCACACATACATCAAGGAGCCCCGGGAGAAAACGGTCCGGTAATTGCTGATCTTGGCCCGCTGAGCGAATGGGTTATTGAAGAGGATGAACTCACCCGAATGATTACTGGTATGCCATTTCCTCTGGAGGAAGAAAGCAATTTACTTACCAATCAAACCTACATCAACATTCACACAATCAGCTATCCAGATGGAGAAATCAGAGGTCAATTTGATCTTCTCACTCCGCTGCCATCACCCAGCCCAATCGCAACCCCTTCACCGACGATGGCTCCCACTCCGACACCAGAAGCCACACCTACACCCGATCAACCGACGACTGTGCTTGGTACATTTATGTTCCCAGGCAGAGAAAAATCCTGCAATCTGGAATTCCGAAGAATTCATATTGGCTTTCTCAGTGTATTCTTCCCCAAGATTATCTGTTCTTAGAACTCGTACTTACGTTCGTATTTTTCGAGATAGGGCTTTTTCAATATAAGAGGCTGCATCGGGAGTCTTGCAGCTTGTTTCTCCATGATCAACATCTACTTTCCCAATACGATTTGCAGTCTGAACGACTTGCTTAGATAACGCATCGCTGTATGTACCAATAGCAATCAACGCCCAATTCATTGCGTATCGCGCCCAATTAGGACTATCATGAATTTCTGTTTCAATCTGCCTGATGTAGGTCTGAAGTTCTGCATCCGAATATTCATCAACTCGATCTTTCATTGCTGCACCCAGCGCACTGAAACCGGTATCTTTGATAAATTCTTTTTTTGATGCGGTCCATCTCTTAATGATCTGTTTGAAATCGTTGGTTTGTGCTATCACACCTCCAAGTAAACTTGCATGCGAGTAATTATCTACATCCTTGACCCATTGCTCTGATTGTTTTTGGGAAAAGTATTTTGGATCCACAATAAGACTTGCAAGATTCCGTGCATCATAGTTTCCGCTCTCCCAGAGTTGTAAAGCCAGCCGGTTTCTTTTTACCGGATCAGATAAGGATGGATCTTTCAGAATTTTTTTACTCAGTGGCCGTAAGTTGGCAAAACTTACACCATACACATTCTCCCCGGATCCATGCCGTTTGTAGATTTTTCGGTTTTGAGCAGTCCCAAGCTTCTTTAAAGTTTGTAGAATTTCTTTTAGTAACATAGTGAAGCATTGTAGCATGCAGCAAAAATCCAGTTAAAACTTGAGCAGAATAGTATAATGGTACTGATATAACAATCTAAACTGAATAGTCCGATGAAGATAAAAAGCATTATTCTCATTTTTACTTTCATTTTTATAGTATTTTCCTCAATCGTGTACGCAGGTGGAGGTGGAATTGAACTTCAGGTTCAAAATAGAGGTGTTGCAGGAGAAAAGAGTGTGAGCGTCTCCGCAATAATTTTCGATTACATTCCAGGGGAAGGACCAGAAAGTAAGTTCCCAAAGCAGGGACAACCAGCCAAGTTTGGTATCTGGAACAGCAATTCTGGTCAATACTGCAACACAGCGCAATCTGTGACCGATGAAAATGGAAAAATATATGGTCAATGTTACTCTGCAACTGAAGGACAATACGAGTTGTATGTAGACTTGCTTAATGAAGGGGGTCCAAAAGATTCTCATGTAGTGAATATTTACTTTGATCCGTCGACAAATCAACCAACAGTCGCTGAATCGCCTGGTTCCAAACCAGCTCAAGATGGAGATAGCTCAGATCAAACAACTCAGTCAGATGAGGAGCTGGATACACTTAAGAATGATGTAAAAGAATTGAAAAAAGAAGTACAAGAACAACGCAGTATACTGAATGAATTAAAAAGTATACTTTCGAATCTACTCCAATCAATTCGAAACATATTTAGCTTCAACAGAAACGGATAAGTGTTACTCAGCTAAATCACCGATATAAAAATTCGGTAAAAAGCTGCGAGCTTGCTCTGAGTGAGTACCGCTGCCATTTGGTCGGTTAGTAAAGAGTTCTGTAGCATCAATTCCACATCCTTGAATAATAGCTGCTCCGCCTGGATGTTTTTGACTCTCGATAAATGGATTTGCATCATAGACTTTTCCTTCAATCAACAGCCAACAATCATCTTGACTGTCATGCTCAGCAACTTCAGCCATCGTGAATGTTTTTGTCTCTTCCACCATAGCTCCAGAAGTAGCATCTTTACTTTCATCCATCATTTGATTACCTTCTTGAGGTGTAGTTTGTGGAGTTTGAGTAAATAAAGTACATCCCGAGAGAATTAGGCTGAGCACAACAGCAGAACCTAGTGTTTTTAAAATATTCATACGTTTCACCTCCTTCCCTCAAATGCCAATAACCCCGTTATTATACAGATGATCGTGAAGAATTCCATGAGAACTGGCTGTCATAGAGATCACATAACGGGAGTGCATTTCAAACTGTCCATGACGGCTTCCATATACCTACACGAAAAAGAACATACTGGAAAATAAGTAGGAATAAATAGACCAACAGCAAACAAATTAAAACGATCCCCAAACCGAAAGCATAAAGAATTGCATATGCAATAGATTCTTCCTGCGCATGCTTCAACAGCTCAAACGTGTTTATTGCGCGAGTGATCAATACATCTGCAAGCAGAAGAAAAACCGCCTTTACAACTGGATAGCGCAGCCATGAAATAGTCAGCGGTGTCGTTTCCTGTGCCAGGAACTGATCGATAAATCCAAACACGGAAATGAGTCCAAAGTAGAGCATAAACGATACAACAATAACTGAGAGAAACAAGCGGATCTCTGCTTTTCTTGAGATGAGGCTGATATAAGACTTGATAGTGACCCAAACAACAGGGATGAGCACAAACCAATCCACACCTCGTCCGGTTGCAATGTACCATTGCAGTACCCCCCACATCAGCCAGGCTACAGGGATAAAGGCGAACCAAGAAACCTTTCGCTGGTTCATAAATTAATCTTACACAACACTCCAATTAAATAACACGTTCATATAAACAAGCAGTATCTTTGCAAGTAATCAGGTAAAGTACTAAAATCCCGCTGTACGTCTAAATTAGTGTATGGATGGATCAGAACCCGCAAACCAGAATCAACATCTAAGTGATCAAAAAGAAAACAATTTACCTTGGGTAATTGTCGCTATTCTGCTAACTTTACTCATCATCACGGTAGGAATCATCTTGTATCTCTTAAACGAGCAAAACCGAAACAGCAAGTCAGTATCAGACAGATCAAACAGCGGAATCTCCACACCCTCCCTTCCCACGCCAACCATTATCCCTTCACCAACCCCGGCAGTTCGGCTGATAAATAAACAATATTCCTTCCCGCTGAGGAATGCATCCGGAGAAACGGTGAGCCAACTCCTTTTTGTTGTAACTAATTATGAAAGAACAAATGAGGTAACAATTGCTGGTGGCAAAGCTACAACAATAGAAGGGAAAGAACTTGTCGTCATCAATATTGAGCTGACCAATCAATTCAACAGAGCCATTCAAATTAATGCACGCGACTATCTCAGACTCAGAGTCAATGAACAAGAAAAACTGTTAGCCCCAGAGTTTCATAGTGATCCGGTCGAAATCCAGCCGAAGTCGACGAAAAGTGTCCGCATGGCATTTTCAATCAACGAAACGGATACCAACTTGATCTTATACGTTGGCGAACTGGAAGGGGATAAAGACCAGCTTGTCCTTGAAACGTATTAATGATCACAGCTCAGCTAAAGCGTCTTTTGCCTTCTGAAAGTTACTGTTGTACTCAATAGCCTGTTCAAATTCTTTCCGCGCCTTCTCAACTTCACCTTGAGCGACATAGATTTCTCCACGGATAAGATACAGCTCCGAAAAAGCCCGGTTCCCATCAGTTAACACCTCGATCAATGATGGCGAACACCCGCTCGTAATTTCCCAGCTGTTGGTAGGCTTGAATCGGTTCAATTTGATACCACAGCATGCGTCTGGGTAGCCGATCTTCAACAGATTCATATGCACTCGCTGATTGTTGATAATCATTCAGATGGTAGGCACTGGTCGAGATATTAAAACCGGGATACGGATTTTCAGGGTCAAGTTTTTGCTCTTCTTGCGCACGGGTTAATGCATGCTGCCAAGCAACCTGTTGATCAACTTCGTCACCAAGGATTGCCATGACTGTATCCTCCATGTCCTTCGGATAAACAACCACATAATCATAGTTAAATGGCTGCCACATGCTTAAGAAATCAAAATAGGAAATCCGTTTATCTTTTCCATGGTACGAGTCATCTTGGATAATCACTTGACGCTGCTGGTCAAAACCACGTACCACGCGGAAATGTCCGATATCATCATTTACATTCAGCCAGGTTTTCACCACAACCGGAATACCATTTGCAGTAAATGTCTTGAGCAGCTCAATGTCACCATTGACACCGCGGAACGCGGAAAGACCATACTCCTGAGCCCAACCAACGAATTCATAGGTAAAAATGGTTTTGTCATCATTATCACCTTTGGGATGTTGATACGGCCGCATCTTATCTCCCAGCTCCTTTTGTGTAGCATCAACTCCAAACCAGGAAAGGATCATCGAGAGTGTCGCCGGTCCGCAATTGTTAAATGTTTGATAGGTATGCTTGGGATTAGTAAGAAGTGCAAAATCTCCGGGTTGCTTAAAAGTTGCCTGCAGTTCATCAGGTTCAAAATGTCCCTGCTCGTTATCGATAATCTCCTGGTTTCTCACTTGCTGGACAAACTTCGTCTCCAGCGGAGGATCCGGCATATTAATATAAATAAACACACCTCCGCCAACCAGAATTCCAAAAACAATAATGAGAAGAACAGCTTTTTTCATCCTCGGCAAATTATAGCGGAATAGTGAAATCCCTTTCTAATAATAAAAATTCCCAAAAATGTAGTGCTCTTGAAGTATCATATGGCAGATATGATTTTAGAAGAGGAAGACCTTTGAAAAAGAGTTAGTTAATAGCATTCCATACCTGTTATACTTGACAATTATGGACGAGAAAAAGAAACCTGAAATCATAACCCTGGAACGTGTGCTGATCACCTCATTTGTTGTCGATATCTCTGATGTGATGATTAACGTCGTGGTCGCCATTTTTTCCGGCAGCGTCACCATGCTCTCACAAGCACTGCAGGGAACAGCCGACCTTCTTTCCTCAGGCCTTCTGCTCATCGGAATGAAACGCTCGAAGCAACCGGCCGACCGCAAACACCCCTACGGTTACGGAAGAGAAATGTACTTCTGGACGTTTATTTCAGGCCTTACCACGTTTTCCATCACCGCTGCCTTGTCGTTCTACTGGGGCCTTCAACGGTTCCTGCATCCGGAGCCGATCGAGTACATACCCTTCGCCTTCGCCGCCCTCGCCGTTGCCATTCTCACCAACGGCTACGCGTTTACCTTGAGCTACAAGCGCCTACTCGGAAAAAAAAGTTTTTCTCGGCTGCGGAAGACCTTTCTTCATTCAGCCCGCATCGAAACCAAGTTGTCATTTATTCAAGATCTCATGGGGATGGTCGCCTCGATCCTTGGCTTGCTTGCTCTTCTGTTCTATAGCCTCACGGGAGATCTCCGCTTCGACGGGGTAGGGGCCATGGCAGTTGGTCTGACGCTTGCCTTTTTTGCCGTATTGATATTGAAGGGGGCAAAGGAGCTCTTGGTCGGCCAGTCGGCCATGCCGGAGACCGAGGAAACCATCAAAGCCTTGACAAAATCATTTCCCGAAGTCACCAGTGTCTTAGACCTTCGAACGGTCATCATCGGGCCGGACACCCTCATTGTCAACATCGAAGTCCACCTCTCCGACGAGTTAACCACAGATAGCATTGAGAATTTAATTGATCGAATTGAGCAAAAAATAAAAGACGAAGTGCCGCAAGCCAAGCATATCCAGATCGAACTCGAAACTCCCGACGCGACATAAACAGCTAACCCCGGCATTAATTAATCACGGTCCTATGCAGTACGCTCAAGCATGTATTAAAGTGATCGATTGTCAGCGTAAAAATAATGAGCTGGAATTTAAAGTAAACACCTTAGTAACCAAGCTGTTGAAGTTCCTGCATGTACTGCGAATTGACTCCATTCACCATGGCAATCAAATCCACCGTCAGCTTAACAGCCAACAGCAGTGCAACACTCGTCAGCCCAATGGCAATGATCCCAACTTTCCTCGATTGTGTATCCGGCTGTCGAAGGTATCGCAGACCCCAGAAGATCCCGAAAGGGGGGAGAAGAAAGCTTCCCAAGTACAATCAGATCTGCCTTTCCACAGAGGTAGACGGAGGTGCGGGTTTAAGGTTTTTCCGCAGTTTGAACAAAAATAATCACCCTCGTGAACTTCAGTGTGGCATTGAAAGCAGGAAAGAGAATTCTCCATACCTCCATGGTAGCCCTTTTCAGTCCCGGAATAAACCAAGACAGCAATATTAAGTAAAAATCAAAATCGGAAAGAAAAAATAGAATTTTCAGAAAAGAGTAAATGCCCATTCTAAATTAATAGATCATTTATGTTAGAATTCGCCCAAATATATTTGAGAAACAATAGATGGAAGAAGTAAAACAAGGTGAAAGGCAAGCAAGCAATTTCGCCTGGATACTCGTCTTTATTCTGCTCCTGCTACTCATCGCTACTTCGGGACTAGCATTTTATTTGTTTGGTCAACTTCAAGCATTTAAATCAATGTCACAGGAAAATCAAACCGCAGAGGAAGAGGTATCGCTCGTTCCAACAATCACTCCTATAACAACTGCCGCACCAACGCAAAAGCCGCAACCGACAGACATAAACAAAGAGTACGTCTTCCCCATCACAGACGACAATGGCGAAACAGCAGGAGAAATAAAAATCACACTCGTAGATTATCAAAGAATAAATGAAGTAATCGTTCAGGGAAAAAGAGCAACTGCAGTATCAGGCAGAGAGTTTTTAATAGTCAATCTCAAACTCAATTCCAACAATGATGCGATTACAAACGTTAACACCAAAGATTACATACGATTGTCGGTCAACAACCAAGAAAACTGGGTGGCCCCCGACATACACAATGACCCGGTGGAGTTGGAGTCAAATAGTGATAAATTCACACGAGTTGGATTTGCTATCAACGAATCAGACGCCAACCTAAGGCTGCAAATTAACGAGCCCAGCGGAGAAAAGGACATTCTAGAACTATAGACGAATATCACTGAGACTGTCAGAAGAAGGCTATGCCTCGACTTCCAAAACCTGCACGCCATTGAGGTCTTCAAACTCTTCCTCAGGGAGCTTTTTGCTGGTTTTTTCCTTCACGAAGTTAATCACTAATCCTTTTGCATACACTTCATGCTTTTTCTGATGGACTTGTTTCCGCAGTTCTTGAATATACCGTTGAACTTGGACGCCATGCTCTTCCTTGAGACCCGGTTCCGCCTTCAAGTCAACGACAAAGGCAATTTTCTTCTCCTCTACGAGTTATCCAAAGAACCAAGTCAGGAATTGCTTCTCCAATGACATGATCGGAAAACGTAATGGGGAGAATTCGCTGTGTTTCGTACAAAATACTCTCATGCCGCAGCGCCACCTCCATCGCCTTTTGATAGATTTCCTCTTTCCACCCTGGCCCCAGCTCCGCATACACCTTCTTCGCGGAGTCTTTTAATACAGTAACCAGTTTCTCAATGTCTTTTTCCATATAAACAGTATATCAGTTAAGAAAAAACAAAAGCGAGAAATTTCAGAAGAAACCAAATCCAGAAAACATTAGCTTTCAGATTATTTCTTATTTGATACACGGCTTTTCTTTACATATTCATGTTTTATCCAATTGTAGCCAACAGGTTCTTGCGGTACGTAGAGCGCGGCGTGTTTAGCGGTTGGATCAACCGAGAGATCTGAACTGCGTAAAAATGGATCCAAAATCGTGTCAACAGAAGTCGTCAAAAACGGAAAGCCAACCGAAAAGGTCTCAAGCTCACCCACAAACTCATTGGGTGTAACCAGGAGCTGATAAAAAGAAAAATGGCGGAACATTTTTGTAAAAACGCTCATGCGCTGCATCCCATCAACATGGACGGTTGGCGATTGCCAATACACGCGTCTCAGCGGGACCAGCCGGTCAAACTCAACGGTTTGTAAAAGCACATCATCCAAGAAAGAAATCTTTGCATCCCGCATCCGAACCTCCTTTTTAAAGGTAAGCACATAATCATGAACAAGACCAAGATCAGAAATTAGCAGCGAAAGAGGCAGCGGGAATGCCTGATCCATATCAGGTCCCTGCAGCCAGACAGCAACCACCAGTCCTTGTTTGGGAAACTTTGGTTCTCTGCTTTGCCAAGCGATGCGGGTCTTCTTTTTCACAAGTGAATTTTACCAGACAGAACCAGATAAAAAGATATAAAACATCCTAAAGACAGAAATTTCAGAAGTGACGAGAATTAAAGAAACCATAGGAGATAACTAGAACGATCTCAACAGGTAAAAGAGGTTAATTTTTCATCCTTAATTTTTTATGGATGATTGCTATGCACTCTTCAATCAAATATTTCTCCGTATCCAAAGAAAAAGCACCGGGATAAAATGTTTTTTCAAGCTGAGCATAAATCTTCGCAATTACCTCATCTCCCATCAACTTTCGACAACCTTCTTTTATTCCCGGCCTGTTTCTGTCTCTTGATTGAAGGGCCTTTAAAGGACAAGTAAGCTGAAAAACTTGAACAGGAATACCTCGTTTTTTTGCGGCTTCAACTGCAAGCGGAATGATAGAAGTATCGTAAAAGATTTTTTCCATGACAACAGAAAAACCCTCATCCAAAAGGTAGTTCAAACTAGCAAGAGCACACTCATCGACAAACCGTTGTTCCGTAAGCGTTGCTTCAGCCACAAAGAAATCTTTAAAGTTATCGACTTTAAGCCAAACCACGCGTTTTTTAAAATCCCGTAATTTCTTGGCAATCGTCGACTTGCCACTCGCTGGAGCTCCCCGAATAATCGCAAGATACTGCATTAACCACGATTATACTCGATAAGCTATTAAACATAGGAGATAAAAAAAATATACTAGCTTAAATTAAGATTAGAAGCGAAATAAAGAAAAGACAGAATTTTCAGAAAAACAAGATGTAAATACTCAAATCTCTTCTGTCAAAGCTACTGCTGAGCCACGTAGTAATCGAGAAGCCTGCGAATCATAGCTTGATAGGCGGTACCTTGCCTCTGAGAAACCTTCTTAAAAAAGTCAACACTCCGTTTCGACAATGACAACGTGACCTTCACCTTTTCCTCTTTAAAGACCAAGTCTTCAGGTTTAGGGAGAAAGTCTTTAATCACCTTCGCATTGATTGGCTCATCACTATAGTTTATGTTCTTTTTCATAAATCTTTTTACCCTGGCGCCAATAACCGGCGCCGATAATTCTAATTTTATTTTTTCGATAGGTGAAACGAACGGTCAACACACCTCCTTTCACCTCACCAAAACAGTAATATCGTTTCTCGTCATCACTATGTTGTCTATCCTCAGCAATAATTCTGTCCGGATCCAAAAAAGCGTATTGAGCTTCCTGAAACGAAACTTTATGCTTTCGTTTATTAATTCTATTTTTCTCTTCATCCCATTCGAAACGAACTTTCATCATAAAGTTATTCTGTATAGTTTACCATGATTATAGCCATATCAAGATATGGGTATAAATTATATAACACTTTGTACATTTAGATATGAAGAGGATAAGAAAAAAGAGAATTTTCAGAAAACGCTTCGATGTGTCAAGAGAATTCCACTCCTGGTGTGTCAAGCTTCATGGAGGTGAGGTTCTAGCATCTGGCTGAGCTCATCTTGATTAAGAGCGTGGTGAGATTGTGATTCTAGATCAGTGATCAAATTTATCAGCCAGCGGTATTGAACAATGTAAACCTTCTCAATTGGTTTTTCGCCAAATCTTACTTGCGCTTTCCAATGCGAGAAGACAAGAACTGGATAAACAAAGAGGTCTTTACCCAACTTTGTTAATAAGAAACCATGAAGATTCATGGCTTCACTCATCGTCTGTTTGAGAAAATCTGTTTCCAATGATTTTCCATTCCGCAGTAGCTGTCCATTCTCATACGTGATATTTCCTGCATGGCTTTTGACCTCTATTGCATAAACGCCTTTGCGTCCGACCACTACAAAATCGATATTTCCCGAATCTTTTTCAAGCTTGATATCTTGAAATACAAGGTAATCATCAGGCAAACGGCGTAAAAGCAAACCAATGTTCTTTTCCCCTTTTGCTCCTTTTGCATAACTGCGCGCTGAATGAAGCTTTTTGTCGCCGGTCTTTTTCATCCAAAGATAACCAACAAATGAAAATGCAGCAAGAGGATAACTTAAATACTGCAACTTTCGATAACGAAAACTTAATATTGGTATAGCAATTGAAATAGCAAGAGAAACAATCAAGATAAGAAGCAATATTCGTTTGTGTCTTTGCTTTTGCCGAACTAAGTACTGACTATCCCCTCCAAAAAACCGGCTCATACTAATATCATAGACGGTATTAAGAAAGAACGTAATTACAAAGAAAAGAAGGACATCCGAGAAATTTCAGAAAAAAACGAGATGTAGATAAAAATCAGCATTTAAAAAGCCTAACTGGTTAAATTAATCAACTACTTCCTTCATAAATATACGTTCCCTCGACAATTCAAAATATATACTGAAATAGTTAAAAACATCATTTCCTAATATTCCTTGGGTTCCTGCCATCATTAATGAATTTTGTAGTGAATCAGGGAGTGTTCCAAATACCAAATCAATATTTTTTTCTGCTAAAAAAACGGGAATTTTAAAAATAGATGTTTCGAACTGGCCAAAGGCTGGATAATAATCAGTAACTTCTCCAATAGAATCATATTTATTAGTAATTGATGGGTCCACGTAGGATATTTTTGCACCTGTGTCTAAAAATGTTTTAACAGACTTTTTATTAATCTTGATATTTACAACCGGAATGTTCATTGCTACTTTAATCAGAACTTCTATTCCTTCAAAAGAAATTTGTTCCGTGGAAAGCTTGAATAACCGTTTTTGCCAGTCAATCACAAAATAGTACTCTCTTAGAATATCCCCACCCAACATTGCATCAATATCTCTGTCTATAAAATTTGATATCTGAAAAATATCGATTCCCATGAAATTATCTGAAAGTGTATATTCTTTGCCTAAAAGTTTTATATTTTGAAATTTACCGATGCTATTTGGAGAGCCTGTATCAAGCAGCACTTTTTTATCGTTAATATTTATTGTTATGTGATTATCGATGACTTCAATTGGATATTCTTGCATATTTTTGGAAGGTAGTGTTGTAAATAAGTATTAACTTCCAAACTTGTGAGATCCTGATCAAAACGTATTCTTTAAAATTGATTGAAAGACTCTTCCATAGACATTTCTATATATATCTTTGTCATTTAAAATAACTGTTTTAACTCTTCTCATGGTCATTTCAGTAAATGTATGCTTGCTGAGGAAATCATTCATGTATGTGATAAACTCTCTGCTACATTCTTTATAAGTCTTGTATGCTTTCTGAACTTGCGGTGGTCCTTGTTTTAGATAAGTTCTTCTTTTAGAAAATATTCTGAATTGTTTGGGTAACAAGAAGTAAATACCAAAAGGACTTCCTTCGCCCACAGGTCCATGTCCACAAAAGTAGTACTTAGGAAACAACGTCAATGATTGAAAGTATTGATAATCAAGCGGGAAGTAAGTATATGCTACCTCGTCAAACATTACTTCAAAAGAAACAAATATTAAAAAAATAGACCGGATATCTTCTGGAATATTTTTTAAAGCCTCCTCTGAAAGATGTCCTGTAAAAGAGACCACTTTCTTTTTTGAACCATTTATCTCTTCTGATTTCCAAATTGCACCTGAAATTTTTTCAGCATTTCTCACGAATACAGAGAAATGTTCGGAAAATTTGTCCGGATAGTAACCTTTTATTTTCATAAATACGGCTGAACCGATTAATATTCGTATATAGTTCGGGTATTATAGCAAAACTTGGGGAAACGGGAGAAATTTCAGAAAAAACGAGATCTGGAAAATTTAGTCCCAGGGTACCTGGGACGTTTTTACGTTCTCGAGAGATTATCAACATTGATGAGGAGGACTCCTCGTTTTGTAAATGTCGTTAAATAATCTGATTATTAAGTTTAGTGGTTTAATCTATTATCTAATTCCGCTAATTCACCCTGTTGCATGTCAGCTGGACAAAGAAATTCCTCTGCCAAATGCAGATCGATATATTCAACTCCCGCTTCTCCAGGATCCATCTCACCAATCCATTTTTTAGCAACCTTGTTGTTTAGACTAAGCATAAAGATCTGAATATTTTTAAGAACTTCGATGTAGGATGTGATCCTTGCTTCAGGATTTTGTTCAATTCCGCCCTTTGGATGTGCGAGATTGTCATTTCGATAGTTGATGAATTTCTTAATAGTTCTTATTGTGTCTTCATCTAAACCAATCAGCTGAAAAAACTCTGGAAGATGCTTTTCGCTAAGTAACGCAAGGTCAAAAACGGATAGAGCTGGATTTAATAGTTCTTTTTTGTATCTCGATCCAGAAGTACAAAATATTAGTTTACATTCTTTTCCGTAAATTTTGTTTATTCTTAAGACTTTATACTGCAATGCGAGCATGAACAAAATATGAAATGGCATTATCGAAAAACCTCTGCCAGCATCCCCAAGAGTGTCTAATGTCAGGTAAGTATCCCAAAGGTGATTAATGTATTCGTTTTCTGGTGTATGACAGGCAACAGAGGATTAATAGAATATTGAATAAAGAATACTGAACATAGAAGAAAAAGTTGTTGCAACCTGCTATAATAATGACATCACGATGAGAGGACTACCAAAGGGTTCCGTCCCGAGGGAATGCCTCTCTTTTTATTGTCTGGATGTTCTCGTTTCTTTTACTTTGCTTTTAAACAGCTCCACCGGCACGATATATTGAGCAAATTTTCGAAGCAGCGAAGAATACTTGCTGTTCGGCACGATAATTTTTTCCAATTTCTTCTGGCTGTGAAGATACTCGACAAGGCAATGGAAGTCTCCATCCCCCGAGACAATGATGGCTTTATGGAATGTTTTGAGGTTGATCATCGTATGGAGAACCAATTCGGCATCCACGTTGCCCTTGGTAAAAACCTTCTTCCCTTTTCGATATTCAAGCGTTGGTTTAAACACAACCACATACCCGGATTCTTGTAAGTGGGTATAAAGTTTTTCATTTCCAGGAACATGACCGATAAACAAGTACGCTTTCTCAACCTTGTATTTATCGCGGAGATACACTCTGAATTTTGCAAAATCGAGATTCCACCCAAGGCTTTTCACTCCTAGGCTGAGGTTTTGACTATCGATGAAGGCATAGATTGCTTTCCTCTTGCGAGACTTTTTCTTCATAACAAAATTCTACCACTTTCTTTCTGGCCCCTCGCCATGCGTTTCGCTGCTTACTCAAGACTGCGATCTAGCCGTTTTCGCAGCCGGAAACTCCGGCGGGCAGGTGGGAAAAGCGAAATACCCTAATAATATACGAATTCAGTAAGTAGGAAAAATCAGATCACAGATTATAGATGACAGATCTTAGATAGACGACTTATTCAGTTTATTAAGTAAATAAATTGTCTTCCAAGACTGTCCAAGAATTCGGAAGCAGTTCAAAACCATCGCTATCAACTTCTTTAAAAGTAAGTAAGAGATTAGACTGTGGTGGACTATCTAGAGTTGCTCTAGTTAAGGCAAATGTTTGTAGTCCGGGTTCTTCTGGTCGAGGTTCAAATGTATATCTCGTATCAGGTAATGCAATCGAAAGAGCAGAAATTTCAGGACTATGATATCCCATTCTCGTGCCTTTTGGGGCGTTTCGAAGTTTGTGAAGGATACGCCTTCTCGAGTTTTCAATAATAAGCGTAAAAGCCCGAGGTGCGGCGATCGGGTTTCCAAAATTATCAAAATAAATCTCCAAATTTAATTGTGCCGATTTCGGTAGAATTTCGTAACCGATGGATATCTCAGGTCGGGGATAGCGCCTTATCTCGTTTCCTCGACGAATTCCAAAGAGCACGCTGGGAAAATGATGATGGCCCGTTTCAGCGAAACCTTTCAGCTCAAACTCTGGATAAACATCAAGCGGAAATGCCGTCTGCATTTCAGCTATCGGTAATCCTAAATCTTTCGCTTCAATCCCTGATATCAATTCTGGTCTGATCATGATTTTTCTACGCGTATTTTACCAGAACCACCCAACTAATTCAGCATTTTGTATCAAGAATGTTGTATACAAGAGTTTGAGATGGAAGATGCCAGATTAGTCTCACTAAAGAAGTGGCTTAGTAAGTGTGAAGACAACTCTATGGCGCTCAAGTCGGATTCCTTGCTCGGTTTCAAATTTTTGGACGTATGTTTCTAAAAGTACTTTATCCGTAACCGGATCAAAATCTTCAAAAATCGGTACTCCTTGCAAAAACAGATCAAAGTCTTTGTAGCTTTTATAGTATTCGTTATAGTAATAATTTTCTATAAACTCGACTTCAAAGCCAACCTCCTCTGCCTTATCTGTTTCCCGTTTAGATCTTGGTTTATCCCACCCTCCATAATTCTGTCCTCTCCCAAATACCTTTTTAATTTCCACGCAATCTTTTTCCCCGATTTCAATAATGATAAAACTGCCACCCGGTTTTAAAATGCGAAATACTTCAGCATAAGGCGTTGGACCTCTCCGGCTGTAGACAACATCAAATTGTCCGTCGGAAAACGTGGTTGCTTCTGCATGTTGCTTCACAAAGTCAACATTGGTTATCTGCTGGTTTTCCTGCAAGTTGCGGGCACTGAGAAGCATCCCTTCAGAAATATCGATCGCTGTGACCTGCTTGAAGTTTGGCGCAAGTGAAAGGGTAAATCGTCCATCAGCACAACCCAAATCGAGCACACTTTTTTCAGCTCCAGCTTGCTCTAGCAGTTTTTGTTTAAAGACTTCTTCAGGCTGTTCACCGGGATAGATGGTGGTATACCGGCTATCGGTATGATATCCGCCAAACTTCTGTGCAACCTTATCGTAAAAATCTTGTGCCATAGTGTAAAAAATTCTATCACTTTCTTTCCCCTGGGAGAAGCGAAAAGACCGAATAGATACCAAAGATATTGAAATCCTGGATGACTATCAAAAAACGAGGTTGTAAAGGAACATCGGGAAAATAAAGCTTATAAAAAGAGTCCAAAACGTATCGGATCCCAGGAAAATATCCCAACGTTAAAAGAGTAAATTATCTGCTAATATAAAAAAATGAAAGAGGGATCTCCGCGTCCGGTACATCGAATACGCAAAGAAATCGGAAGCCGGACTTGGCCGTATTTCCAAAAAAAATATAACCTGGAGGTTACTGCCCGGAGTTATGATCACCTATCTCAAGCCAATGAGCACCTCAAACAGTCCGGTTTGGTCATCTACCTCAATCACACCAGCGACAAAGATGTATGGGTGATGGTCAGTTTGGTGGCAGCGTCTCTACCAGAAAGTCGCATGCTTCTCGCACCGGTTGGAATTAGACATTACGATTTTCGAAGAGATTTTAAAGCCGCTTCCGGATTTCGACTTCTGCGTTTAATAGACGCCCACCCGATACCGGTTGTACAGCATAGAGAAAAGGATGTGTACCAAGACGAAGAAAGACTGAGAATGCTTGACAAGTTGAAAGAGTCTTCACGAGAGCATCTCCTTAGTCCCGGTTCAGTGTATGGATACACTCCCGAAGGAACCAGGGGTAAAGGGCAAAATTTACTTCGGGCCAATCGGGGATTTGGTCGTATTCCGGATTATGATCCCGAGCACCGACTAGCGTATCTCCCGGTGGGAATAACCTATGCCGAATATGGCGATCCGGAATTAAAAGTGGGAAAACCATTTAGACTTCCGGAGTTAATCCCCCAGCACGCTGTTTTTTCCGCTGATCAGCAGATATATTCCCAACAATTGGCGGATCTGATGATGCTGCCGCTGGCTGATCTGCTACCTCCCAGCAATCGAGGAGAGTATGCAGACCCGATGCCATACTTACAGGCGGTTGGATTGGATGCACTATAGAAAATTACCAACTGTTAAGCAGAACTGCCCGAACCCTTTCTTTGTATAAAGAAATTCGTTGTCAAGGATAAAGTAAACAAAACAGAACCGAAGAAGCAGGCGGAAAGAAACGGATTGGTACCGGTTGCAGGACAAGGTGCGATCAATGCACCTGGTTTTGGAGTTATTCCCATAAGCTCAACCGTAAAATTGCCCCAGGCAAAAATCACACAACCGATGAGAAAATAAAACAGATACCGATCTGATTTTTCATTATTGTTCTTCAACAGATACAGCGACCAGATCAAGGCGCCCATAAACGCCAACGCTCCCCAGAAACACGGGGTAGTTACCGGATTGGGGATGATACAGTCCTTGATTTTAAACAGCGTTCCCTCAAGGCGATAGAAGTTCATAAACGCAGCCAGGGTAGTGGTCCAGGAAACGAGAACACCTGAAAACAGAAATCCAATTCTCAATTTTCGCAGAAGGTTGTTATCGAACATAAATAAATTCTACCATGTTACCTCAGGTATTTATTTAATACTACCAGGGATAACTAAAGATACAGATAATACGACCTCGGGTTTCGGATATAAAAAAAGAAAACGAATGCCAGAACAAAGGAAAAGTTATTCAGGAAAAGTGGCTTCAATCGGTGGAGCGTATCGAGCCTCAACAGCTCTCCGGCAGGAATTTGTCACATCTCTGGCACCGTTGACGATGTTCTGCGGTGTACCGAAAAAATGATCACAGGTTTGACTCCCAGACTGTACCATCGGGATTTCACATGCGGGTACCATCCGTACCGATTGCCTGCGGACCGAGAGATAGAGAGCGCATTCCGGATTTCCACTCATGCGCCGCATTCTACCACGTTCCCTCATCTGGTGGAAAAAAACCGGCACTGGTATATAAATTTCAATAACGAGAAGCGTTATTTTCTGGTTGCCAGTTCAAGAATATTTCTGCTTGCCACTTCAAATAGAGTCCGGTCTGTGTCCGTGAGCACACCATCTTGATCAAAGACTAGAACGGGCTTCTCTCCCGCCTCGGCATGGGTTTTCATTCTTTCTGCAAGATATTGAAAACATGCAGTCGCATCAGCGAGCGGGTCATCAAGCTTCATGTGATAGTTACCCAGCTGGACTCCGGAGTTCCTAAATTCACCAGCCATCTGCATGACCGCTGCTAAATTTTCCGGCTTATCATCGACTACATACACAAATGTGGTTCGGTCATTGCCTGTTGCCAGGCTGAGTTCAGCCAGAAGCTCACGCAGACGATTTCCCTTCCCAGCGGAAGAGCGCAAATAATGAGCCTCATCAACATACTCACCAATACCGCAGCGCTGAAATTTGGTTCGCTGCCATTCAGGGTCGCCAACCGTCCACACATAGAGATCACCGTTGTACTGTTTGACGAGTTCATGTGCTCTGGCAATCAGCGGTTCAGGATGCTCTCCTTCCACGCGCGTCAGGCTTTCGGGTGAAAATGCATTTTCAATTGCCGTTGGAACCTGAGAGGCATCTCCCCAGCCAATTTCGCCTCGGAGTTGTGTGGCAACCTTCTGAACGCTTTGCTTCCAATCAAACCCGCCCTCTGGAGCGTCGGAATACCATGTTTTTTTATTGCGGAAGATACCTTGAATACGGGAAAGAAGCTGAGAGCCTTGTTCTAATTCAAGTGTCATCAGAGATCAAGTATATAACACAAACAGGGAGAAGTTGAGTAGAATTCAAAAAAAAGAATCAGACCATGTTTAAACAATTACAGTGCAAGGTGGGGAGGAGAATTCCAAAAATATGCTATGGTGATAGCTAGCCAATATGAGGAAAATCAACAATATCGGTCCGGCATTCATCATCATTGCTGCTGTGCTTTGGGGGATAGACGGCATCCTGCGCAGGAGTTTGTTTTCCTTGCCACCCTCCGTGATCGTCTTTTATGAACACGCAATAGGAGCACTGCTCATTGCTCCATTCGCCTTACCGAAACTATCCAAAGAAAAGATCTCAGGCAAAGAATGGGGAGCACTGATTTGGATCAGTCTGCTCTCCGGGGTTGCCGGTACACTGCTGTTTACCGCAGCCTTGGTGAAAGTCAATTTTATCTCCTTCTCCGTTGTTTTCTTGCTGCAAAAACTCCAGCCCATCTTCGCGGTCATTGCCGCCAGGATACTCCTTAAGGAGAGCATATCAAAGAACTACGGAAAATGGGCAGTGCTGGCGCTTGCCGCCGCTTATTTTGTTACCTTTCCCGACGGAAAAGTTCTGCTGGATGCCGGTGCGGGAACAGCCACCGCCGCGCTGATGGCTGTCGGCGCCGCCTTTGCCTGGGGCACATCAACGGCATTTTCCCGGTTTGGTTTGCGCAAACTTTCCCATACCACTATGACCGGCCTGCGTTTTTTGCTTACCACTCCGCTAGCCTTTGCCGCCGTCTTCCTGCTGGGAAATTACAAACAGCTGAGTATCGTAACCGGAGGCCAGCTCGTCCGTTTGCTGATTATCGCCCTATCAACCGGAATGGTCGCGCTCTGGATCTATTATCGAGGATTAAAGCAGACGCAAGTGAAAATATCCACACTCCTTGAACTCGTCTTTCCTTTGACCGCAGTTGCCATTGACCTGATTTACTATCACAATCTGCTCAAACTGTCGCAGTACCTGGCGGCAGGAGTCCTGCTGTTTGCGGTCTACCAGGTGTCCAAACTCAATAAACCAAACGCATGAAATACCGTACCCTGCTCATCAAAGGCAAGGGGAGAGGAAAAAAGCTCGGCTTCCCGACCGTTAATCTTCAAATTCCCACCTCGCTGAACACCAAGCATGGCATCTATGCCTGCTGGGTGTGGATTGGAAGGAAAAGATACAAAGGCGCGCTGCACTTTGGTCCCATTCCCACCTATGCCGATCCGCAAGTTTCACTGGAAATATTTATACTCAACTTTCAAGAAGTTAAACAGGTTAGCTCAATTACCTTTGAGCTGAAACACTACCTTCGGCCGGTAAAACAGTTTTCTTCAGCCAGGCAGCTCACGGATCAGATCAAAAACGATGTAAAACAAGTTGAATCGCTGTTAAAGGCATAACTCAAGAACCACTTGACAAACTTGACATAAAGCTTTACAATAACATTGACAATTAATAAGCCAGATTCTTGTCAATAATCTTTACATATATATTGACAATAATAACATGCTAGCGCCAAAATACACGCTCACCAATACACTGCTTAATAACATCACCGAAATCGAACGGCTCTACGGCCAGATTGAATCATTTCGCATTCCTAAAAAACTTGAGCTCAACCTCAACCGGGATAATCTCATCAAATCCTCCTATGCCAGTAACGCCATTGAAGGCAACCCGCTGACACTCCCGGAAGTAACCAATCTGCTGCTGGACGACCGGGTTCCGACGAACCGCGATGAAAAAGAAGTCGTCAACTACTTTCAGATCCTGTCTGCGCTTACAGAATATAAACAAAAAAAACTCAGCGTCGACCTCACCAAAGAAATTCACAAGCTCATCTTGCAGGGTGTTGATAAAACTGCCGGAGAAATCCGCAACAGAAAAGTGGTGGTGGGAAAATTTATCGGAGAAAAGGAGACAGCGACTCTCAGAGTGAAACACGATCCTCCCTTTCATCAGCGGAAGCAAATAGAAGCAGGCTTACGTCCATTGTTTGAATGGACCGAAAGCACCGAGAAACTGCCCATTATTATTAAAACTGGTATCTTTCATCACGAATTTGTTTACATCCATCCCTTCGAAGACGGCAACGGACGGGTCTGCCGGATACTCACTGCGTTGGTGTTCATCAAGGCGGACTATTTAATTAACAAGTACTTCGTTCTGGATGATTACTATGACATCGACAAAACTCTCTACTCCGACAAGCTTCACACGGCTGACAGCGGGGACAAGACACAGTGGCTGGAATATTTTTCCGATGGAGTAAAACATTCGTTGATTGGTGCGTTGGCGCGGGTAAAAAATGCAGCTCAGACGCTCTCAGTCAAGGACCGGCCGACCAAGAAAGAAGACCAGGTATTGCAGCTCATGCAAGAACAGCCGGAATTGACCTCTACCGATCTTGCCCGCAAGCTTGGTGTATCCCGCCAACAGGCCCACAATTTGTTAAGCGCGTTGGTAAGCAAAGGCTTTATCGATCGGCAAGGGACAACCAAGTCAAGCTATTATAAATTGAAGTAAACCCGGGTTAGACTGAGGGCTCCCATCGCCCGCATTATCGAAGAATACACGCTCATGTTCGGTAAATAAAGAAGAGCGGTGTTGGAGCTCACGTTCATTCAGAAACCCTTGTCTTGCTTGCATATCAGCGGAATGACCTACTGCATTGTGGTCATCGGTCCCAATAGGTAAAGCACAAAAATGTGTTTGAACGTTTCCGGTCGGACGCACTCAGCCCGAGCACAGTCTCTTGGCTGCCATGAAAAAGCCAGAGAACATCGGTTGAAAACTACAGGAAACATGCCAGAAGAATGAAGATACTACACCTCAAGATATTATTTACAGTAAAGCAGGATCGGAGAAAAGTCACTTAGCCTATTTGCCCGCTTTAATGATAAAGAGCAGACTTGAGACGATAGACGTTTACCATTTCCCAATCCACATGCGAACATAGCTTATCCCTATCCATTGAAAACCGCTGTTGTAGATCGTTGAGCGCTTCGTCTTGAGGTCCTAGCTCAACATCAAGCACTTGCCGAAAGAAAGATTGAAAACGCTCATAGGCTAATCGGTCTCTGAGTGCTTCAGATCCGATGCGGATAAACGCCGAAACTTCTACGTCGAGATTACGATCAATGTCTTGAGGGATTTCAAGCGCACGTCGGAGCTGGAATACCAACCAGTCTACCTCGAGGCTCGGAAAACCTGCCCTGGTGACGATTTCCTCAAGCGATCCCGCTGGTGTATATCTTTGGCGTTCATGCAAACTCATAAAGGAAAAAAGAGTATACCAAACGAAGGAAGCAGATCAAAATATTTCACACTCATGAGTCAAGTATGTACCGATTCAATGAGTTCGGTCGGGAAGCATCGTTTTGTTCATGAGCATTCCTTTATATGGAGAAGGCATAATTGTGACACTCACTGGATTAGCGCTCTGCAGGTTGATTCGAGAGTATCCGGCAAAGGAAAACATAACTCAACCCCACACGAGAAGTCCATAAATTCAGTCAGCTAAAAAGTAACGCTATTTTGATATTTAAATATAAAAATGCAGAGTCTAAAGTGTTGAAAACAGTCTAAGCCGCAACTGGTAAGTACATCTCCATTACCCTAGCTCCTGTAATATTTCCAAGATCGATAATAATTTTCCATCCCAACTATTGTTTAAGCAACGTATTTTTTACCCAATCCGGTGCCTTTACATCGTTACCCGAGACAAACATATCGTGTTTTCTGGCCCGGCTTCATCTTAACTCTCCAAGTTTTCCCAAGGTAAAAATAAAATACTTAAAAAATCTGCAAGTGAAACGAAAGACACCATCTACGCGATCGATGATCAAACAGTTATCGTGGTTAACAATAATCAGAACACCATCATTTCAGAAGGCAGGTGGCACATTTTCAACGAGCGTTAATAGTATGACTTTCGGTAGACGTGATTTTTGCTGGTGATGCTCAGGGCTGCTTCCGGGGTTCCTCCGTCACCGCACTCTCCAATGATTTCACTGCAAAGATATGACTGGGATTCGAGCCTGAATTCACAAGCGTCCTTTAATTGATCTTCGTCAATAACCAAACATTGAAGACTGAGGCAGTCAGTAGCTTGAAGGCACGTCTTTCCGGCATCCTCAGTTGGAGTATAACATGCCTTTGCATCCCATCCCTGTGCACCATAGCCATATTTAGGTTTTTGCCCTTCTGGGCAAAGGTCTTCTTTAGCAGCTCGCTGACCATAGTCAAGGATTGTACTTACATCAACGAATGAAGATATCTCCACGGAACGGTAGATATTCCAGGCTACCAATGCAACAACCAGCAGGACAAATAGTTTCATGCCTCTCCAAGAACATCTTAGTATGTGAGCTAATCACTCGCAACTGCTATCAGTATATATAGTCTCCTGTCCAATTTGCCCATATCTGGAAAAATCTCCAAATACGAACTAATCACAAGGAAATTATGCCAATGGATCCCGCATATCTTGAATTAGAACTAGATGCCGTTGAAGCTCGTGGAGCAGGGAGAGTTCCGCAAGAAATGGCAAAGTCTGACTACACTGGAAGAACTGAACTACCCAGAAGCATACATCCTAATCACATGAAGCAGAAAATGAGAAGAACCCTTGAAGGTGTCAGCGCAAGTATCACTCAGGTTCTACCGGGTAAGGAAAGGGGTTAATTTAGACCCCAGGATCTGAATGATCGTCCACTAGGGTAACCTCCGCTTGATCATCTGGAAGTGTCCGGACCTCTCGTATTCGTTTTCCCGATGGCCGGTCTCCAAAACGCACCAGCTTTACCACTTCCATCATCGATAAAATAATTCTGGATACAATCCCTTCCCTTCCCTCAAGGAAATCTGGCTGTTCACCTGTTTCTTTAGAAGAAGTCACAGCTATAGCATACCACCAGAGAGGCGGACACTGAATATGATAAGAATTTGACAATCTCTGAGTACTTCAAACACAATGAAGATATGGCCTTTAAACTCTACGTGCTGTTAGAAAACATCCGCTCAACCTACAACGTCGGTTCCATCTTTAGAACCTGCGACGCAGCAGGTATAGACACGCTCTATTTGACCGGATATACCGCTTATCCACCGCACCCAAAGCTCAATAAAACCGCCCTCGGTAGCCTAAGCTCAGTTCACTGGCAATATCATAAGGATGCTTTAACCATTGCACAAAAGCTACACAATAAAAACATTGAACTCATCGCTATGGAATCGGGCAAAAACGCCAAATCACTATTTGATGTAACAATCACCCAAGACACCTGCCTCGTTTTTGGCAATGAAACAGCTGGCATTTCACCAGAACTGATACAGGTCTGTGATCAGATATTGACGATTCCGCAATTCGGAAAAAAAGAAAGCCTAAATGTGTCGGTTGCCGCAGGCATTTCAATGTACGAATTCACCAGAAAAAATATAAAGAACAACGAAAATTAAACGATGAAAAAGCACGTAGGAAAAATCATTGCAGGTATAGTATGTATCTCATTTATACTCAATTACTTCTTCTACTGGGATATCAGCGGAAACTGTTTCATCACCGTACGCCCGTCGTTGCTCGAATTCAGCAATCTCAGCATCAAAGAAGCACTCAAAGTATTAAAATTTGCTTCTCCTTCAGACTATCAGCTGGTTTGCGCCAACGTCTCAACCATAAATCCAAACATCTCCTGCGGAGGACACGAAGGAGGATGTTTTTATAAGCAAAGACCAAGGACTATTGATATCAGCACGACCAATAGAAGCTTAGCTTGGACCTCAACCATCATCGTTCACGAAACCTGTCACGCGATTCAATACAAACAAGGCCGACCGATGGGAGAAAAGGAGTGCGACGAAATGATGACGGATGCGCTTTCACGTATTGTAGAGTACTGAGATGAAAAACATACTTGCCAAAATCAGATATTATTTGCCAAACATACTACTGGTATTAGTCCTTGTCGCACTGCTGGTTGGCTATGCTTCTTTCACATCGCATATTGATCTTTTTCCTGTCTGTTTTATCACCATAGATAGAGATATCACCAAAGGAAACAGACGAACGATTAAAAAAGCAATTGCCCAAATAAAAATAACTGATCCGACTGACTATGCAGTGCTGTGTACATACGTAGATGGTATTAAAGAAAAATATTGTCTTCTTCCGGAAATCCCGGTCCGACAAGGAAATGAACCCGGGTGCTATATCCGAGGTTCAAAAGTAATTGTCCTCAAGCCTGAGAGCGATGAGACTAATGCTGTGATACAGCAAAGGAAAGCGACCATACTCAAATATGCTCAAAAGAGCAAGGACTTTTGGCAAGACCGACGGAAACAATAAAGTCTAGAGGTCAATGGAATAGAGAAGCGGAGAAAAATCCTGATTAAGTTTTTCCAAAGAGAATGGTGGGTGCGGTTGATGAAATGGATAATCAAGCTTGATCACCTGAAGATCTGTAAAGGCACGACGTAAGAAATCGTGTGTTACTTTAAAATCAAGCAGTGGATCTTTGACTGACATGCCAAAGTGACACGGTTGAGAAAACGGAAGATGCTCGCTGACAAATTCAAAGTTGAAAATCTCATTAGCTTGATACACCAGAACATCAAGCGTTGACGAGGGTAGGTGAAGGAGTCTTTTATCGAGTCCTTCAAGTGTTTCCACTCTTCCCAACAGTCGCATGAGTGCCAGTGTCACTTCAATCATACCTCCGTTAGTAATAAATCGATGAAGTTGTCCCTGAGCTCGTTGTGATTTCATCAGCGAAGTCAGGCGACGCATGGCAGCTAATCGAGCCCGAGAATAGCGGACCGCCCGATGAGTTACACATGGAGCAAATACAATGACCCGTTCAATTCGATCTCCAAGCCGGTGCAATGTTTTAAGCGTTAAAATGCCCCCAAAAGAAAAACCCATAAGTGAAAACCGGTCAATCTGTTGAGCATCAATAAAATGCTCAATCGACTCAGCGACCATGTCACTCGAGTATAGTTTCAGAAAAGGGGTCGATTGACCATGTCCGGGAAGTTCGAAAAAGTAGACCGTAAATCGCTGACCCATGAAGTAAATGAGGTCTAACCAATTATTAATATCTGAAATTGTTGCTGGAACAATGATAAGAGGCGGTCCTTCACCATAGGTAAGATAGTGAAGGTTTGTCAGCGGAAGATTGGCGTGATGATACTTGACTTGATTGTTCAAGCTTGCTGTTGACATAAAAAACTGCCCCAAAAAAATTGATTACTGCAAGACTTCTTTGTAGCGAAAACAGCCTACTAGATGATCATTTACCATGCCAGAAGCTTGCATAAAAGCATAGCATATAGTAGGTCCTACGAATGTAAAACCCTTGTTTTTCAGATCTCTACTCATTTCTTCAGCCTCGTGGCTTTTTGCAGGAAGTTCTGAGAGTTTTTTATATCGGTTCACAATCGGTTTTCCGCCGACAAATTTCCATATGTATGAATCAAATTGTCCAAATTCTTTTTTAACTTGAAGAAATTGCTGGGCATTGATAATAGTCGATTCAATTTTCAAGCGATTACGGATAATTGAAGCATCGTTGAGGAGCCGCGAAACATCCCGTTTTGCGTACTTGGAGATTTTGTTGGGATTAAAGCGGTTAAAGGC
Organism: Candidatus Chisholmbacteria bacterium; assembly: GCA_963704905.1. Classification (GTDB taxonomy): domain Bacteria; phylum Patescibacteriota; class Microgenomatia; order UBA1400; family Chisholmbacteraceae; genus CAVPHZ01. The sequence goes on along the minus strand of CAVPHZ010000001.1, from coordinate 165,250 downwards.
TTTTCGAAAACCAGCTCGTTTTTTCAATATGATGGACCAGCTTAGACCTGCTTGAAATGCATCAAGAACCAAATACTCAAATAATTTTTGATCCTGATGAAGAGGAACACCCCACTCAGTATCATGATAGGAAATCATCAGAGGATCATCATTAAGCCAGCCGCAGCGGGTTCTCATTTCTGAGGCTGTGTTGGTGGGGGATGAAGCGGCGTCACTGGGCGAAGGCTTTCAATTGTTTGGTGCGCGCGACCAAATAGATATCCTGAGATAAAGATATTCGCGACCATCACCGAAGCGATGATGACGTAGATAATAAGCATGACTGGGTTTTCAGCAAGTTCTTTAATTCTCAGTTTCTTTTTCATTATCAGCAGACCTCCTTGTCTATAGCATACGGTCTACCTGAGAGGTATGTCAATTAGGTTTTGATTTTCGTGAGTTTCCTGCGAGCCAGAAAGCGCATAACTTTAGACGGATTGTTGAACTTTGTGAGCACCATCATTGCCGCAATGATATATGGCTTGTAGCCTGCCTGTTTGAACGTCGCTATTTTGTATCGATCAAACACAGACCGTGCCACCTCTCCTTCTTTGCAGCTTAAGCCGGAGACGTCAGCCGGCAAGCAGTGCATATAGAGTGCCTTTCCTCCCTTAGTCAGCTTCATCATTTTTTCAGTGCACTCCCAATCCTTGTGTTTTGCATTCTCTCGCAACTCTGCTTTTTCAAGCTTTGCTAGACCCGTTGCATCTCCTTTTCTATAGAGTTTTGCTCTTGCTTGCATAGCACGATAGGACGCCCAGGACTTGGGATATACAATATCAGCATCTGCAAACGCCTCGTTCATGTTATTGGTAATTGCAAATGAACCACCCGACTTTTTTGCTTGATCCGCAAACAGTTTTTCAAGTTCAGGGATCAGATGATAGCCTTTTGGATAGGCGAGGACGACATTCATGCTAAAACGAGTCATTACCCCGCTAATACCTTGCGCAACTGATAGAGGCTTTCCATAGCTTGGAGAATATGCCCATGTCATAGCGATCTTTTTCTTCTTGAGTTTATGCAAACCTCCAAAGGTTGTCTTCAAATGTAAGAGATCACAAAGACTTTGCGTAGGATGATCCCGATCGCATTGCAAATTAATGATGCTGGGCCGTTGCGGAAGGACACCTTCCTTGTACCCATCTTGTACAGCTTCGGAAACTTCTTTCTGAAACCTGTGACCTTCACCGAGAAACTTATCATCACGGATTCCTATAACTTCAGTAAGAAACGAGATCATGTTGGCAGTTTCGCGAACTGTTTCTCCATGGGAGACTTGTGATTTTTCTTCATCTAAGTCTTGTACATCAAGGCCGAGAAGATTCGAAGCGGACTTAAAACTAAAGCGGGTACGGGTAGATTTATCCCTAAACCACGAAACAGCAAGGCCAGATTCATATATCTTGCTTGAAACATTATCATCGTACAATCCACGTAAGATTTCAGCTACCAAGAGTGTAGCCTCAAGCTCGTCTCTTGTCTTATCCCAGGTTTGTAGGAAATCGTTTCCGTATTTTTTTACATTTTTTGTGGACAATTCACGAATCAAGCTTTGGATAGAAATCATTCTTGGCTTTCTAGCCATAGTTTCCTCCTCAATAAAATAATTACATGACTAATGCCATGAGCGCTTTTTGGACATGCAGTCGATTTTCAGCTTGGTCAAAAACCACCGATCGTGGTCCATCCATAACCTCATCAGTGAGCTCTTCCCCACGATGCGCTGGCAAACAGTGCATCACAATTGCATCTCTATGAGCGAGTTTTACCAGTCGTTTATTTACTTGATATGGAGGAAATACTTTCAGCCGCTCTTTGCGATCCTCACGACCCATACTCACCCACACATCAGTATAAATCACATGTGCACCACGCACAGCCGAAACAGCTTGAGAGGTAACGTGAATTTTCGCACCAGTCTTTTCCGCTTCTTTTTTTGCAATCGAGAGTACTTTTTTACTAACACTGTACTTTCTAGGAGTTCCAACAGAAAAATCAATTCCTAATCTGGCGCAAAGGAGCATTAGAGAGTTTGTCACATTGTTATCTCCATCTCCTACAAATGAAATTTTCAGCCCGTCAAAACTGCCGAATTTTTCAAGGATTGTGAACAAATCTGTCAATCCTTGGCACGGATGGTACAGATCCGAAAGCCCATTGATGACCGGTATCGAAGCGTGTTCGGCAAGGTAAATGATATCGTTGTGAGAGAAGACTCTTGCCATGATCCCGTCTACATATCGAGAGAGAACCATTGCAGTATCAGCGATTGTTTCTCCACGGCGGAGTTGTAAATCATCCGGACCTAAATAGAGTGCATGACCTCCAAGTTGTGTCATGCCAACTTCAAAACTCACCCGTGTTCGCGTGGAAGGCTTCTGGAAAATCATTGCAAGCGATTTTCCTCTGAGGAGTTTATGAGGCTCACTTATTCGTGCTCGCCGTTTCAAATCCTTGGTTGTTTCAAATAGTATCCAAATCTCTTCTTTGGAAAAATCGAAGTCGTAGGTTAAGTGTCTACCTATAAAACTCATCTGTACTTCTATATATCAAAGTTTTGATTACTCGTCTATAAGTAGAGCTCTTCAAAAAAAACATTTGCTATCGTAGAGCTCGCAAGCATGTATGGTACTTACTCAATATTTACAGTCGGTTGATCGAAGTACCGGCTTTCCCCTTTAAGGCTTCAAGAATTCTAAACGGATGTGTAATTAACGATTGCTTTCCACCAGCTTTCACAAATTTAATTGCTGCCAATACTTTTGGTCCCATACTTCCGGGTGCAAAGTGACCCTCGATATAATACTGTTCGGCTTCAGCAACAGTCATTTTAGACAAATTCTTTTGCTTTGGTGTATTGAAGTAAATTGCTACCTGCTCAACATCAGTGAGGATAATAAATCGGTCAGCCTTCACCTCTTCAGCGAGGAGCTCTCCTGCAAAGTCCTTATCAATGACCGCTTCAACGCCCTGAAATTTATTGTATTTCTTTATGACTGGTATCCCTCCCCCTCCAGAAGCGATAACGATTGTTCCATTCTTAAGTAAACTCCGTACCGCATCGATCTCAACGATATGTTTCGGAAGTGGGGAGGGAACCACTCGGCGGTAACCGCGCCCAGAATCTTCGACTACTGCAAATCCTTTTTTCTTGAGTACCTCTCCACCTTTCTTGTCATAAAAAGGACCAACTGGTTTGGATGGGTTTTGAAACGCTGAATCCTTTAGATCAACCTCAACTTGTGTGACGACTGTTGCTACAGATTTTCGAAACTTCATCTTGGCAAAGTGATTTCGGAGTGTTTGCTGAATCATGTACCCGATCTGACCTTGAGTTTGAGATCCGCACACATCCATAGGAAGCGCTGGGACTAAGTCTTTTGCAGAATCATGCTGGATGAGAAGATTGCCAACTTGCGGACCATTGCCATGGGTAATGACAAGACGATATCCTCGTTTTACCAGCTGGGCAAGATGTTGGGTAGTTTTGTTAACATTCACAAACTGTTCTTCATTGGTACCTTTTTCTTTGGCGCTTTTAATTGCATTTCCTCCCAGAGCAACAACAAGAAGATCTTTCATACGCATCCTTTTTACTGTACTACATAAGCAAAAGAACCCTATCAGAACTAAGTACAAATGAAAACTTCATTATTATACAACGGGGAAAATAATTTTTGAACATTACTAGTAAAGAGTATGTATCAAACTTTAGTCAAGTGAAGAAAGATAATCAACTAGTGATTTACCAACAACTTCCAAACTCGCAGCACTACACTTATCAGCTATGTCTTCAGTCGTGTGAAATGGAGGGTACTCAAAATCAATAATCAGCATACTCGGTATTCCCTTGATTTGAAGCGGAGTGTGGTCGTCTCCAATGGTATAGCGAACTTGATTTTTAAATATTTCAGGCCAGGTTCTACTCGATATCCTCCAAAATCGATCAACTAATTCAGGAGCATGTTGAACAGATGAGCCTTCTTTATAAATAGTAAGATCTTTATCGCAAACCATGTCGATCACGATCATACTTTCAGGATGAGCTCTTGGATAATATTGATCAAGATGATTTGAAAAATATGTTGAACCCAATGGAGTCCACTCGGTATGAGACAGGTCATGTTCACCTTCCTCTCCATCAAAAAAAACCAAATCAACTCCAACATTCAATTGCATGTTTGAATTTGCTAAAGAGCGAGCCAGTTCAAGAAGCACTGCAGTTCCGGAAGCAGAATCATTTGCACCAGGAACCGAGAGGAATGGGTGCTCATGATCAAGCTCTGCAAATCGCTTACTATCGTAATGGGTCCCCAGAAGTATTCTTCGCGATAATTCTGGTCGAATCCGGCCAATGATGTTAGTTAGCGAAATCTGAGACTGGTCCGCCGAAGAGTGTTGCCAGCGTTGCAGGTGGACTGTATCAACTAAGGCATCAAGTTCGGCGGAAATAAAATCAACGCTTTTATTGTGCCCCTCACTTCCAATATAACGCGGTCCGTAGCGCAGTTGTTGTTCAATCAATGCAAGCGCTTCAGCTCCTTCAAAATTGTTATATGGTTTGCGCGTTTCACGCTGAAGCAATTTTGAAGTATAAAAATCTACTGGTGCATAATCATCTTGAAATACAATGTTTTGAGAAAGTTCGAGTCGGTCTACATCAAGTTGTTTTTCTGCCAACTCCCGAAAAAGTGGATTCTCATGATCAAGAAAATATGGATCAGAAAAATTAACAATATCCTTTTTAGTCGTTCCAACAAAGGTGATGTTCTGTGATTGGCTTTGACCAGGAGAATCAACAGCAAAGAAATATGTTTGGGGAAAGACAGACTGAAACGTCCGCATTTCGCTGAGGAGAAATGAAGGTGATTGTCTTGAAAGATTTCCAATAATGTTTGCAATAAATACACCGTCTTCGGAAAGATGATCTAGGGCTAGCTGAAAAAACTCTCTCGTCGTGAAATGTGTGGGAATAGAAAAGATTGAATAATATACATCACTATAGATAAGATCATATTGATTTGACGTGTCGTGAAGAAACCGTCTTCCATCCTGAATGTAGTTTGTCAGTCGGGAATTATTCTCAAGCTCAAAGTACTGCTGAGCTAATGAAATAAGTGAAGGTTCTATCTCAACGACGTCAATTTGAGCCTGAGGAAGATCTTTGAGAAGAGATTTTGGAACGGTATATGCTCCACCTCCAAGCACCAAAGCCTTCGTTACTTCTGACACAAAAATAGTCTGCAAAGCATAATATTTTGTGTAGTCAAAAACATGCTCATCAGAATTGAGATACATTGCTGCCGACATGCTTTTATCCTGCTGAAAAAATCGAGTAGGTTGATTGTTAAATATCCCGTCACGAATAGTGATGTGTTCATAAACACCATCGCGATCATAAACAGCACTGACATGATGAATCGAGAGCACAAACGAAAGCACCAGAACCATAACCAACGCTGAAACAGTAATTAGTTGAAACATAACTTTGCGTCGCACTCCAGCACCAAGTAAACCAAGCAGACTAATAACCAGCAGCAACGCTCCTACAGAAAATATGATTTGATGAACGCCAAAGGTTGGAATAAGATAAAATCCTGTCAGCAAGCTTCCAACAATACTTCCAATTGTGGACCAAAAAAAGACAAGTCCGGACGTCGTTCCAACACCTTGTTTTGGAGAATGTTTATTCAAAAGTGCTATCGCATAAGGCGATAAAGACCCAAGTATAGTGCTTGGGAGAAAAAAGAGTATCAACGAGGAGAATAACGGTCCGGTGAGAATAGTAAATTTGTAGCCAAAGATAGGAAGCTGAAAAATAATCAGAGTCTCAAGAAAAAAAATGCTCAGTCCAGCACTATATATAATTCCAAAAAACCATCTGAGAGTTGGATTTTGATCAGCTAGCCTACCGCCAAAATAATATCCCAAACTTAATGCAGCCAAAATCACTCCAATCACACTTGAGAAGGTATAAATAGTATTCCCGAAGTATGGAGAGAGAATCCGGGTTGCTACCACCTCAACAATAAGAACTGCTGCACCAGTGAGAAATACAACGATGAGCAGAAGATGATTGAAATATGAAGATTTCATGATTACGGATACAGATATGGGAGATAGATCAGCTGCCCGGATTTCTTCCTACCGAAAAGTAGGGAACGATAATATACACACTCATTAGCCGAAATGATAGTCGGGGCACCTGGAATTGAACCAGGGTCAGACGCACCCCATGCGCCTATCTTACCACTAGACCATGCCCCGAATGTAAACCAGCAATCCGTTTATTTCATTCTAACTAGCGCTGGTTAAATGAGTACTTCCAGCATAGAACATCTCGATGTCTTGTATTCTAACACGAGGGTATGATTAAATAATCTAGAGGAGGTAAGATAGAAGAACAGCCAACCCAAGCACCGACGCAGCAGCCCGAGCCTAATCCAACTGACGCTCCTAAGGAAGAAAATCAAAATCAGGAGCCACAACAAAACGATCAGTCTCCATCACAACCTGAAAAAACAAACTCCAGCACTGTTGTATATGGAGGTGTTTTAAAACGATTTGTGGCAGTATTAATTGACGGATTGATTATTGGTTCTGTCAATTTCACGATTTCAATAATTGCATCAATTGCAGCTGGTTTAGGTTCAGCAACTGTTCCCGATCTAGCAGATACGACAAGTACATTAATGTCACTTGGAGTTTTTAGTATTTCAATTGTACTCAACCTACTATATTACGTAGGATTTTTAGCTAAAAAAGGTGCAACTCCAGGGAAAATGGCACTAGGACTCGTCGTAGTCGATACCGACTTGCAACCGCTCACTGTAACTAAAGCATTCCTTAGAGAAGCCATCGGTAAGTTTGTTTCAGCGATCGTGTTTGGATTAGGATATTTTTGGGCAATTTGGGATGAGAAAAAACAAACTTGGCACGATAAAATTGCTGGAACTCTAGTAGTTGAAAAGAATTCATTATCATCATAGTAATCTGGACTACGAGCGCATTCTCAAACGATCATGGAATATAACCAAGACCTACAAGGTTTTATGGGTCTTTGGCATGGCTCTCGCCACGTTCTCCTCAGGGGGATCGAACTATAACTTCAGCGGAGGTGGTAGCGGCGGTGGAGAGTCAAGTGGTACTGATTTTAAATTTCCTCAGGAATTTAAAATCGATGAGATTCCAGAAACCACCAGCAAAGTGCTGGGTGCAGCGACGGATAGGATCACCGATGTAGTGTCTAACATTCCCGTAAGTGTTTGGATTATTCTCGGCATTAGTATTGTTGTAGCAATTATCGCTGCGATAATATTGAGTCTCTTTCTCAGGGAATGGGCAAGAGGTGCGCTTATCGCATCTATTCACGATATTGAGGATAACAATACAATCTCACTTCGCTCTGGGGCAAAGCATGGCCTCTCATCTGTCAAACGATTGATGCTTCTCCATTTTTTTCCAGGGTTTCTCTTTGGGTTGGTCATTCTTCTTATTTCAGGATTATTTTATATCGGCTTCTTAATCTTTGAAAATGTTGGTCTCAAAATTGCATTAGGAATTCTAGCTATTTTTACAGCGGTACTTGTGATCGTTGTTGGAGGTATTTTATTAGCCTTAGCCACAATTGCTGCTGAACAGCTCATTGTAAGAAAGAATCTTTCATTTACTACAGCATTCAGACAGGGACTAACACTTGCAAAAAAGTATGCATTTAAAATGTTTGGCCTTGCCGCAATTCACCTCGGATTTGGTTGTGCTATTGGTTGTGTAACCGTGATTATTATTGGACTACTTGGCATAATTATTACTTTTGCTTTTGTCATTGGAAAAGAAATTGGGATTGTTATTGCAGTGCTTGTCGGTATCCCACTTCTGGTCCTCTTCATGCTTTCCGTTTTAATCAAGGGAGTATTTTTAGTATTTAAAACTTCGAATTGGACATTATTCATAAGAGAAATAGATGGTATTGAATCAAATAATAAGCCAGCTGAGAAAGAGCCAGAAAAATAAATGAATAGTTCATCAAACATACCAATAACTCAAGAAGAAGCAAAACCAGAGATTATGAGCGAGCACTCTTCAATGTCGCAGCAAACAGACAATCAACACATCACACGCAACGTAGGATATTTCATTCGCTTGCAGGCATCTCTTATTGACACATTCATAAATACAGGAATTTTCCTTGCGCTTACATATGCAGTGTTTTCAAATAACCCAAGCATAGAGGATGTCCTGACATCGATCGCATTTTGTTTGTACTTCATTGTGTTTATCTATCCAGCGCTCACAGCACTTTATATTATTTTCATGACAAGTAAATTAGGGGGCACAATAGGGAAGCTCATTTCGGGAATTAAGATTGTTAGCAATGATGAGAACCTATTAGACATAAAACAATCAACATTCCGATATGTTATTGGCTATTTTGTTGCAGGATTACTATACGGATTTGGATTTTTCTGGATAATACGAGACAAAGAAAACAAAGGTTGGCACGACCATGTAAGCGGAACAAAGGTAATTCATTCAAACAAAGCCCTCCAATATCTTGGAACAATATCTTTAATGATATTAATTGCAATTAATATATTATTAGGATCACGAACAGTTCAATCGATCAAAGTGAATAAAGAATTGATAACTGATGTTCAATCAATCATTGCGGATATTGAGAGTTCACTACTTGAAAACCAAGAACCCCCTGCTACAATAGATCCTCAAACAGAAGAGATCATTATTTAAATGAAGAAAGAAAAAACTTCCAAAGAAGACAAACAGTCGAAACGGCTTCAAGCAGTCAACATTGCAATGGAGCAGATCGAAAAGCAATACGGAAAAGGATCAATAATGAAGCTCGGGGATGCTCCTTCAAAGTTAGAAGGTATTTCATCGATACCAACTGGCGCGCTTGGATTAGATATCGCACTGGGAGTTGGGGGTTTACCGCGCGGGAGAATAGCAGAAATATTTGGTCCAGAGGCGAGTGGAAAAACAACCCTCTGTCTTCACGTCATTGCACAGGCACAGAAGATGGGTGGAACAGCAGCGTTTATCGACGCCGAACATGCGCTCGATCCGCAACGAGGAGCTGCAATTGGTGTAAATCTTGACGAGCTTCTCGTTTCTCAGCCAGACACAGGAGAACAAGCATTAGAAATAGCCGAAACACTTATCCGCTCCGGTGGAGTCGACGTCATTTGCATTGATTCAGTCGCTGCACTCGTGCCAAAAGCAGAAATCGAAGGGGATATGGGAGACTCAATAATTGGAGTTCAGGCAAGATTAATGAGTCAAGCTATGAGGAAATTATCAGGTGCGATCGCTCGTTCAAAGACGGTGATGATTTTTACCAACCAACTTCGAATGAAAATCGGTGTAATGTTTGGAAATCCTGAAACCACTACAGGAGGACATGCACTCAAGTATTACTCCTCAATCAGAATTGACATGCGAAAGATAGGAAACATTCAAGATGGGGAGCTGATTGTCGGATCACGTCATCGAGTAAAAGTGGTAAAAAACAAAGTTGCACCCCCATTCCGAATTACTGAGTTCGATATCATGAATGATGCAGGAATTTCATCATCGGGAAGTTTACTAGATGTAGCCACTGATCTCGGAGTTATTGAAAAATCAGGTAGCTTTCTCAAATACAAAGAAGAAGTACTGGCTCAAGGGAGAGAAGCAGCTAAACAGATTCTCATGGAAGACAAGAAACTCGCAAAAGAAATAGAAAACGAAGTATACAAAATGGTAAAGGAAAAGAAAACAAAACCAAGTGCAAAAACCCACCAACCCGAGGATTCTTGAGAAACTTCCAATTGTAAATTCCACTCAATGCCACAAATCACTGCAATTACATTGCAAAAGAACAAGAAAATAGCAAACCTTTTTATTGATGGAAAATTTGTGACAGGTCTCGATTTGTCTATAGTGGTCAAACAGAAGCTAAAGGAAGGAACAGAAATCTCCAGCAATCAACTGCAAAAACTTCTGAATACATCAATAGAAGAAAAATTAACATCTCAGACATTGAATTACCTTTCATACAGACCTCGATCTCAAAAAGAAATTCAAACATATCTACATCGAAAACTCTATAAACAGGCAAAAATAAAAAATAAACAAAAGCTAATAGATAAAGTGGTCAATAAATTAAAGCAAAAAAATATTATCAACGACGAAGAGTTTTCCCAGTGGTGGATCGAGCAGAGGACGAAACATCGTCCCAAAGGAAACTTCGCAATAACTCAAGAGCTTCGAATGAAGGGAATAGATAATCACATCATTAGCAATGCACTCAAAGGAAGAGATGAAATTGAGTCAGCCAGGGAGTCCGCTTTAAAAAAGCAAAAAACTTTTAAAAAATTCTGATCCTCGAGCTCAACAAAAGCTCATCGACTATCTCAGAAGAAGAGGCTTTGCATGGAATATCATCAAAAGCGTCGTTGACGAGGTAACAGGAAAACAGTAGAATACTTACGCTTAAATGATGTCATTGGACAATTACTAGTACTCGAAGATGAAATTACAACAAATAGTGAGCAGACCTCTTCGACAACAGCGAACACCATAAGAGTGGGCGAATTTTTCTCTGGCATTATTTCCGCGTAGCTTACAACTATTTACTTGAAAGGATAGAGTATGAAGTTATTTAGTTCATTTCAAAAGGTTTTTCTTCCAAAAGAGAGTAAAACAGCAAGACCACAACCTCAGAGAAAAATCATAAAAAAACAGGAACCAGCTCCTGCGAAGGTTGATCTTTCTGCTGCTCAAGCCAAAGCCAGAGAAATCATTATTGATGCAAAAGATGAAGCGTTGCGAATCCGCCGGGGAGCAGAAGAAGAATCGCGGAGACTCCGTGAAGAATTAGCGGAATTGCAAAGGCAACTTACCAGAACGGAAGCACACCTTGAAGAGCGGCAATCTCACCTACAAAAAAGACAAGAGGAGCTCGAAAGGTTAAGAGCTCAGATTGAAGAGAACCTCAATCAAACAGAGCTGCTGAAAAAAGAACAACTCGAAAAACTCGAGCAAGTTTCAAAGCTCACCAAAGATGAAGCCTCAAAAACCCTTTTTGCTGAACTGGATAAAGAGTTAGCTGAGCAGATGAGTAAGCGTATTCGAGAGGCAGAAGAGCGAGCCAAGGAGGATTCTGAGGAGAAAGCACGAGAAATTCTCATAGACAGCATGCGTCTTGGTGCAACTGATTATGTAGCAGAATATTCGGTTTCAACTGTAAAACTTCCAGACGATGAGATGAAAGGAAGAATTATCGGGAAAGAGGGTCGCAACATTCGTTCTCTTGAGCGAGCAACAGGGGTTGACATCGATCTTGACGAGACACCCGGAGAAGTACGATTAAGTAGTTTTGATCCAGTTCGAAGAGAAGTTGCAAAAGTTGCTCTCATGAGACTCATTGCAGATGGTCGTATCCAACCATCAAGAATAGAGGAATTTGTCACTAAAGCGAGAAATGAAATCGATCGAGTGATGTTTGAAGAAGGGAGAAAACTCTGCCATGCGGTAAAAGTCTACAATCTTCCCCGAGACATAGTGCAGAAGCTTGGCCATTTCAAATACCGATTCTCCTACGGCCAGAACATGATTTCCCATACTCTTGAAGAAACAAAGATTGGGATAAAACTCGCCCATGAAGTTGGAGCTGATGTAGACACCGTTCGTCTTGGATGTCTTCTTCACGATATCGGTAAGATCATTACAGATGAAGAAGGAAGTCATGTTGAACTCGGTGTGAAATTTCTGAAACAGTACAACATTCCTCAGTCAGTCGTGGATTGTGTAGCACAGCATCATGAAGACGAGCCGATAAGCACTAAGGAATCTGCGCTAGTCTATATTGCAGACGCAATTTCGGGGAGTCGACCAGGAGCACGCTACGAGAACTATGAAGAGTATGTCAAACGTTTAACAACTTTGGAAGAGCTCGCAACTTCATATAAGGGTGTAAAAGAAGCGTATGCAATTCAAGCAGGTCGTGAAGTGAGAGTGATTGTTGAACCGAAAGAGGTTTCGGATCAGGCAACCGAAAAAATAGCTCATGACCTTAAGGTGCGTATTGAAAAAGAAATGACCTACCCTGGAACTGTGAAAGTGACAGTTGTCCGTGAGGTAAGAGCATCAGACGTCGCAAAGTAATTGTAAACGTACAGCCCGGTCAAATTTCTTGAAGGATCGGGCTTTTTGTGGCTATTTACCCATTGACAATGAATTTTTGCTGGTGTATAGCTTAAATACATAGTTTGAATTATAAAAGTGATTGCGGTGTTCGCGCTACGCGAACCGAAAGGAGTTACAATGACTAAGCGAGATTTTGTCGACATCGTTGCCAAGAAAGGGCATCTTACAAAAAAAGCAGCCGCAGAGGCGATGGATGTATTCTTAGATGAAATTGCAAGGTCATTAAAAAAAGGCGAGCGAGTAGTGCTTTCAGGATTTGGAACATTTTACATTTCAAAAGTAGCAGATAAACAAATCGTTCCATTTGGTAATGAAGATCAGCGAACGACAATAAAAGCACACAGAGTAGTAAATTTTAGAGCGGGGAAACCACTGAAGAAATCAGTTTGGTAAACAATTATCTAAAGTAATTTAGAAAAACCCCGCACAAGCGGGGTTTTTTATTTTAGACTTAAAAAGTAATCAAGCAATATGAAGTTAAGAAAATACTTCGCATTATTACTAACAGATACGAAAGAAGCACTGACATTCAGAGCGGAATTAATGTTATGGAGCATTATAGACTCCATGCCTCTGATAGCGACGCTAGTGTTATGGCTCAGCGCATATGGAGACAAAGCCGAAATTGCTGGAATTTCAAAAACATCCCTCATCGGCTATTACGTCATCGGATTCATTGTTCAAGATATAACTGGAGCACATTTTGAAGAAGATGTATTAAAAAAAATCCGTTCAGGAGAAATTGTCAGTAATCTCGTCAAACCGTATTCATTCAAGATTAGCTTAGTTGTTGGCGAAATAGGTTGGCGGATGATGACATTAGTATCAACTGTTACACCGGTGCTCATTATTTCCAAGATTTTCGTGCCAGAAATTTATCCAGATTCATTCAACGCTTCATTTCTACTCCTTCCGGGAATGCTGATCATGGCATATATAATGGAAGCAATTTACAGTTTGATGGTTACTGCAATGGGTTTCGTGTTCGAGGAGGCGAGTAGCTTGTCTCATTTAAAGTGGATGTTGGGTTGGTTATTTAGTGGAAGCATGATGCCCTTTGAGTTCATGCCCAAATGGCTAGCCAATCTTGCCTCAATGCTCCCCTTTCAATTTCGATATTACATTCCTGTCAGAATCATTAGTGGGGAAATTCAGGGAACTGATGCACTTATTCAAGTTTTTTTCCAGGCGAGTTGGTTGGTAGTGCTAGTATTTATATTAAATGTGCTTTGGAAACGAAACCTAAAAGCATTTACGGCAGTTGGGAGTTAACATGAGACGATACCTGAAATTGTATTTATTGTTTGCAAAATACGCTTACATTCGAGCAATGATGTACAAAGAAAATTTCATCACCTGGTCATTAGTCACAGTTGGATGGTTCATATTGAATCTTTTGTTCTATCAATTCATATACCTAAACGTGGACATTATTGCAGGTTGGCAGAAACATGAAGTGTACATGGTACTAGGATTCTATTTTCTGTTCGACTTTCTACTTTGGGGAATCTTATGGCAAAACATGCGCCAAATACCAGAGAAAATAAATAAAGGCACGCTTGACCTTGAATTAACCAAGCCAATCAATCAACAATTTCTTCTCTCATTCAAGCATATAGGTAATGACGATTTTAACAGCTTAATCTTTGGTCTTGGAACAATCATTTATGCGCTAAGACTTGGAAGTATTCAACCAACTCTACTTGAAGTAATTCTAGGATTTGCATCAGTGATTCTGGCATTCATTTATGTGTACAGCGCGTGGTTTACGACGATGTGTGCAGCTTTTTGGTTTGAGAGAATCGACAATTTACACTTTCTTTTCCCAGGATTAAGGCATTTTTGGAGAGTTCCGCAGCCGTTTTATAAAGGATTATTACGAGGGTTTCTCACCTTTGTCATTCCAGCCACACTTATCACAACAGTACCCGCTCAGATTTTGTTAAGAAAGCCCTCAATGTTACTTTTTGCTACTCTTATTTTCTTTGCAATTTTCTCTCTATTGTTTAGTAGCTGGTTTTTTAAGATAGCAATCAAGCGATATGGAAGTGCGAGCTCGTGAATATGATTAAGAAATTCTGGATCATTCTCAAAGCCCAATGGCAACACTCTTTAATGTACCCGGGGATGTTGGCAATTTGGATGGTATACCTGTTCTTCCTTCCACTGACGATGCTCTTCGTATGGAAGACGATTATTCAACACACTCCAAGCTTGCAGTCCAAAGAAGAAACGCTAACACTCTATTACATTCTCTTGCCTCTCATCAGCCTACTTACATCAGCCTGGGGAGGTACTTTTCTGGCTGAAAAAATTAGAACTGGATCTTTGAATATGTATCTGGTTAAACCAACAAATCCATTTATCTTTGATATCGCAAACAACTTAGCAGAAAAAGCGGTGAAAAGTATATTTCTTCTACCAATGATAGTCTTTGGTGGAGTGATATTTTCTACAAACATAAAAGTAACAATACCTATGCTAGCATTCACGATAGCGGCGTTGTTATTGAGTGCAGCAACCAATTTTCTAGTAGAGACGATTGTTGGTCTCTTAGGATTTTGGACTGAAGAAGTAACATCGTTTGTAAATTTAATTGACATCTCAAAATTCACTTTAGGTGGCAGAGTAATTCCTTTATTTCTTTTTCCTTTAGGTGTCAGAGCGGTCGCAAACATTCTCCCATTTCGATATTTGGCTGTATTCCCTCTTGAAATCATAGCTGGCGCAGTAAACAGTCAAGAAATGATGACAGGCTTTGCTATTCAATTCGCTTGGCTAGCCATATTTGCTATTAGCGCAAGATTTTTATGGGAGAGAGGGCTTACGAGATATTCAGCTGTTGGAGGATAAATGAAACGCTATTTTAAGCTATGGCTAGAATTTGCCAGAAATAGCATCATCAGAGAAATGGAATTTAAAGGTAATTTTCTAACTCAAATTCTGGTTGAAATTGGCTGGGCTTCGGTATCAATATTTGCGTTTGAAATGATATTTCTCCAAACAGAGACAATTGCTGATTGGACAAAATCTCAAGTGTATCTAATTTATGCAATATTTAGAACAGCATCAGCTTTTATGTCTATTATTACAAGAAAAAATATCATGAGATTTTCATTATTAATAAACTCAGGTAAATTTGACTATTATCTTACAAAACCAATCGATACATTATTTTACTCAACGACTCGAAGAGTAGCTTTTGACAGACTATCTCAACTGACTGTTGGAGTTGTTTTGCTTGGATATAGTCTATGGTTGGGTCAGCTGAGCATTGACAGAAGTATTCTATTTACCTTGCTCATATTAATACCAGCTGCAGCATTCATTCGATTCTGTATAGAAATGATCATAGTTACACCGATATTTTGGTTACAAAAACTAGAAAACATTACTGATCTAATCTTTACAGTGATGGGACCTGCAAGGTTTCCTAGAGCCGCATTTCCAGCACCAATGAGGATTATTCTTACATTTGTAATTCCAATCATGTTCGTTGCGGCTATTCCAGCAGAAATTGTTCTTGGGAAATTGGATCAATTATTTATCATTCCTTTCCTTATCTTCTCTGGAGTACTCTTTTTAATCATGCGAAAATTCTTCAACTTTGCTATACGTCATTACTCAAGTGCCAGTTCATAATATAAGATTTACTTGATACAATAAGGAGATTATGTCGCTAATATCCGTGAGTCACTTAAAAAAATATTATCGAGTGCATGAAAAAGAGCCAGGTTTGAAAGGTTCAATCAAATCGCTCTTTGCTCGAAAGTACAACGATGTAAAAGCCGTGGACGACATCAGCTTCAAAATCGGCGAAGGTGAGCTGGTAGGTTTCATTGGACCCAATGGAGCTGGAAAAACTACAACCCTTAAGGTTCTCTCAGGTCTTCTCTATCCAACCAGTGGAGAAATTAGCGTTCTTGACTACACTCCTTGGGATAGAAAACCTGCCTTTCAAAAGCAATTCTCACTAGTCATGGGTCAAAAAAATCAACTCTGGTGGGATCTTCCCGCCATGGAAACCTTCATCTTAAACAAAGAAATCTACGAGGTTCCTGATGAACAATACCAAAAAACCCTCTACAAGTTAGTGAATCTTTTAGATGTCAAAGACATACTCAAAGTACAAGTAAGAAAACTGTCACTCGGACAGCGGATGAAGTGCGAGCTCATTGCTGCCTTACTTCATAATCCTAAAGTGCTGTTCTTAGATGAACCGACCATCGGTCTCGATGTGGTCATGCAAAAAGTCATGCGTGATTTCATCAAAGACTATAACCGTGAATTTAATTCAACCATTCTCCTTACCAGTCACTACATGGACGACGTCAAAGAGCTCTGCGAGCGTGTGATTATCATTGACAAAGGAAAGATCCTCTTTGATGGAAAATTGCAAAATGTCATTGATAAATTTGCCCGAAACAAAATCCTTACAGTTGTCTTTTCAAGGTCCATAAACATCAGAAAACTTGCCGAATTCGGAGACGTCAAGGAGTACGAATTTCCCAAAGCAAGAATCAACGTTCCACGAGAGAAAGCCGCAAAAAAAGCAGCCAAACTCCTCAACGAATTTCCCATAGCTGACCTGACTATCGAAGAACCTCCAATCGAAGCCATCATCCGCGAAGTCTTCACAGGAAAGCTTAAAAACGAAGAAAAAAAGTCATAACCAATGCGAGCTCTTGGAAAATACAAACAGATTCTTCAAATCTCCTGGGCAAACGGATTTGTATATCGGCTGAATTTCATCATGTGGAGGGTAAGATCAATTCTGCAGCTATTAGTTGTTTATTTTCTCTGGCTTGCGATTTTCAAAGAAGGCGGTAGTTTTGCCGGGTATGAAAAACAAACAATCCTAACCTATGTTCTTGGTACTTCAGTATTACGATCATTTGTATTAGCTTCCAGAAGTCAAGATATCGGCGCGGAAATTGCCAGTGGGGATTTGAATAACTTCTTAATTAGACCACTTAATTATTTCGCCAATTGGATGTCAAAAGACCTAGCTGATAAAGCGCTCAATTCTATCTTCGTCTTTGTTGAGTTGGCTTTAATCATTTTCATTCTTCAGCCGCCGCTCTTTTTGCAAACCAATCCCATCTTTTTATCCGCATTTGTAATAACCAGCGTAGTAGCGATGCTCATGTACTTTTTCCTAAGTTTCCTTATTAGTTCAATAACATTTTGGTATCCCGAACATAATGGTTGGCCGGCGCGATTTCTCGCAGTCATCATGATTGAGTTCCTATCAGGAGGATTATTTCCGCTGGATATCTTTCCCGAAAAAGCTGCACGAGTGCTTGAGTTCCTCCCACCAGCGTACTTTCTCTTCCATCCAATGCAAATCTACTTAGGGAGAGTTGGTTTGATACATATTGCAACAATACTAGGCTCCATGATCGTTTGGGTAATAGCATTAGCGGTGGTATCAAAATCGGTGTGGAATAAAGGATTAAAAATCTATGGAGCATATGGAAGATAAAAGCACTATTC
The DNA here is from genome assembly GCA_963704905.1 of Candidatus Chisholmbacteria bacterium. GTDB lineage: Bacteria > Patescibacteriota > Microgenomatia > UBA1400 > Chisholmbacteraceae > CAVPHZ01. Next base: position 147,505 of record CAVPHZ010000001.1, on the reverse strand, counting down.
AAATTGCTAGGAAATACTTGAGGTATTGGCTGAAGGCATCGAGCTTAGCCTTTCAATCACTTACAGCTACCCGTCCAGCCTCACTCATGTTTGTACTGGGAAAATTTATCCGCTTCTTCTTCTTTATCTGGTTTCTTGTGGTTTTGGAAGACAGAGTCCAGAGAGTAGCAGGGTATTCGCTCGATCAGCTGATTACCTTCTTTTTAGTGTTTAATATTTTTGATTTATTTGGCCAAATCTTCTTCCGAGGAATATATTGGTTCAGAAATTATGTTGTCTCAGGAAATTTAGATTACATTTTAGTTAAACCCTTAAACCCGCTATATCAAGTAATGGCTCGGCACACTGACTTTTTGGATATTCCCTTATTCATAGTTATTATTGTGTATTTTATTTTTCAGGTAATGAACATGGCCACTACAAATATTTCAGCTTTTGCTCTCGTTAGTATAAGCGGGTTTATTCTTGTGCTTTCCTTCCATATTCTTGTAGCGTCAGTAGGTGTTATTACTACAGAAGTTGATCATACGATCATGATCTTTCGCGACCTATCGATGATGTCGCGGGTTCCAATTGATATTTATTCAAATGCAATTCGTGCGCTCCTCACTTTCGTTATCCCCATAGCTGTGATCTTTACCTTTCCAGCAAAAGCAGTTATGGCTTTACTCACACCAAGCTGGATTGCCTTTTCACTCATCTTTTCACTGGTATTTTTATTGGGTTCAGTAAAGTTTTGGAACTTTGCGCTGACAAAATATTCCTCAGCCTCAAGTTAATGAGCATAGCAAGCATGAAGACGAAACAGGTAATCAAAAGAAATATCGCAGTTATCTTCAATGAAGATGTAAACGATCTATTCATCAAACTGAGTAAGCAGATTAATAGAGTAGTTCCGTCAAAAGTTAGTCTGAATATGGAAGATATGATTCCTCACATGACAATCTATTCAACAAACTTTCCTAAGAGAAATCACGAAATGATAGAAGCAAATCTTGAAAAGATAGCTCAAAACACGAAACCATTTCATATACGCTTCACTTCAAAAAGTGTTGTTGCCGGAACAATTTTTGTTTCCGCCGATATCTCTGATGAATTGCAAGCTTTTCATGAGAAACTTATCAAGGTGTTGAACTCTCTTAGAGATGGACTATTTAACGAAAATGAACTTCATCTGCCAGGAACAACCAAGAAGATGAAAGAATACTTGAGAAAGTATGGGATGATTCTTGTCATGGACGAATTTCAACCACACGTCACAGTCGCTCGTCCTGCTGATTACCTGAGATGTGAGGAGGCTCTTAATATTCTCCCCAACAAGTTAGATATATTCACAAAGGTAGATAGCATAAGTCTGGTAGAATCAGGACCAAACGGGACATGCAGGAGAATCCTTAATACATTCGAGTTGAATCAGCACTATGATTAAACTACTACTGTTTGACATCGACAAGACTCTACTTCAGAGCTCCTCATCTCACGAGAAATCTTTCGAAATTGCGTTCAAAAAAGTATATGGAATAGAAACGAACATATTTACAATAAATCCTCATGGCATGACAGATCAACAGATTATTTTGGAAGTACTAATGAAAGAAAAACTGGAAAGGAAAGAAGTAGTTGCTAGCATGGACAAATGTATGGCTGAAATGGTACATGCATTCAAAGAATCAGTTGCAAGAGAAAGAATATTTGCACTAAAAGGAGTTCCTGAGCTATTAGCAATCTTGTCAAAAAAAGAAATAATCATGGGGCTAGTAACAGGAAACTTAGAACAAATTGGAAGAGGAAAATTGAGAAAAGCTGGATTGAACAAATATTTTAAGATAGGTGGATTTGGCAGCGATCACATGATTAGAACAAAACTAGTTGAGATTGCAATTGAAAAAGCAGTTAAAAAGTTCGAATTGAAAATCCTCCCAAAGGAAACACTTTTATTTGGAGATACTCCATTGGATATACAGGCCGGTAGAGAAGCAGGGGTGAAAACAGTAGGCGTAGCCACCGGCAATTATTCGATTAAACAATTACTTAAAGCAAAATCAGACTTTGTTTTGAAAAGCTTAAAAAACCGAAATGAAATCCTTGAAATGCTGAGGAATAATTAGTAAACAATCTTATTAGTTAAAGAACTCGCATTAAGTTAAATAAATAAGAGCATTTCGAATAGCATCTATTCGCAAGTTTAATTCCATTGGATCAACTTGTTCGAAGTCACTCCCTTTCATGTCTGCAAACATAAAAAGAAGAAGTTCAATTTGAATATCTCCAACGACATCTTCATACAAGGACATCATTTTTTCTAAATTTTTATTATTAATTAGCAACGTGAGCACATCGTTTACAAAACCATGAAAGTGTACAAGTTTTTTTACGTGCTTCTCAGACTCAGAATTTAGACCAAAGCGATCTGAAAATCGCTTCACAGTTGAAGCCCCTATCATTTCATGGCCAGGACAAGCTGTCTTACCTCCGGGTAGTTGAATGTGTAAGTATGATTTAGCAATATCATGAAGAATCGTCGCAACTGTCAATAACTCTCTTCTTGAATGTTTACCAACACTCTTCTCTAAATACGAAGCAACCGCTCTTTTATTCCCTGTAGGAAGAAATCCAAGTTTCAATACATTTTCGAGTCCATCGAACACTGCCACAGCATGATCGAACACGTTTTGATCAAGATGCCAGGGATTTGTTTCAGATACAGATTTTAACGCATAATATTCAGGAAGAACGTCTTTATAGTCTCCACTTCGCAATCTCTTAGAAGTTATTTTAGTGATATTGATAGGTGATTTCTTCATACTAGCAATTATATCAAAGAAATCTTGTCAAACGTCTGGTAGAATGAACAGATTATGAAAGCCAGAAGAAAAACATACTTCATCAAAACATTTGGTTGTCAACAGAATAAGTCAGATTCAGAAAGAATTGAGGGAGATTATCACGCCCGTGGTTATCAACCAGCAAAGTCTTGGAAATCTGCTGATGAAATTGTGGTAAACACTTGTGCAGTCAGGCAAAGAGCAGAAGATCGAGCCCAAGGTTTCTTAAGAAATGTAAAACTACACTTCATTAAGTCAAAGAAGAAAAAACCAAAGATTATTTTTACCGGTTGCATGACGCATCATGGAAAAACGAAGATCTACGAACTGCTTCCAATTGTCGATGAAATATTGCCTGTCGGGGAAGTTGGGTTTAATTCTCAAGCAATACGTAAAGACAAAAACCACGCTTGGGTACCCATCTCAACTGGTTGTAACTCATTTTGCACATTTTGTATTGTGCCCTACTCACGCGGGCGTGAAAAAAGTAGACCAGAGAAAGATATTCTTGAAGAAATAAATGGACTCGCTAAGGTGGGGTATTCAGAAGTAACTCTTTTAGGAATGAATGTTAACTCATGGGGACTTGAGAAAGTCGGAATTGGCTTTCGTAAACTTCTCATGGATAGGGATAATAAATTTAAACGTAAAGATCTTCCGACCAATCAAAGTCAATATCTAAAACCAAACGGCACACCTCCATTTGTACAATTACTTCAACAGATCTCAAAAATTAATGGAATTAAAATTATCCGTTTTATAACCAGCAATCCCTGGGATTTTCATGATGAACTCATTGATGAAATTGCTAATAATTATAAAATAGACCGCTATATACATCTCCCTGTTCAATCAGGAAGCAATAAAGTACTCAAAAGAATGAACCGTGGATATACAAGAGAAGATTACATAAAACTAGTACAAAAATTGCGCAAAAAAGTGCCGGATGTTGTAATCGGTACGGATATCATTGTTGGTTTTCCAGGAGAAACCCGGAAGGATTTTGAAAGAACAGTAGAGTTAGCAAAAACAATTGACTGGAAAGTTGGCTTCGTTGCGCAATATTCCCCTCGTCCTGGAACAGCCGCCTGGAGAATCTTTAAAGATGACATTTCTCCTCAAGAGAAGAAAAGACGCTGGGAGATTCTGGATCAAATAATCAACAAAGATAACCTAAATCAGCGTCCAATAATTGTTTGATCGAATGAAAAAATTTCTCATTGTTTGTGGCCCCACAGCAACCGGAAAAACATCTCTAGGATTGCTTCTTGCAAAAAAATTCAACGGTGAAATTATTTCTGCTGACTCTCGCCAGGTATACAAAGGTATGAATATTGGGACTGGGAAAGATATCCCAAAAAGTTTCAAACCCCTTACTTCACATCTCCAATGGGGTGGAAAAGGTATCCCTTATTTCAACAATAGCACCAAGATCTGGGGGTATAACCTTGTAGATCCAGATGAAGAATTCAGCGTCGCTCATTTCATTAACTTCGCAACTGTAGTGCTTAATGATATTTGGGAAAGAAATAAACTCCCTATTATTGTTGGTGGAACTGGGTTATATTTGCAAGCAATCACGAGATCAATAGACACAATACACATTCCCCCAAACGAGAAATTACGAGATCAACTCTCGAATAAATCTGTTAAAGATCTTCAAAAAATTTTAATACAAATAGAATCAGAACGATTTCAGACAATGAATCAATCAGATCGGAAAAATCCCAGAAGACTCATCAGGGCAATCGAAATTTCTGAATATAAAGAAAAAGGAAAACATGTGAGATTAAAAAAAATTCGAAGTGCAGATAAAACGTTGTGGATCGGATTAACAGCCGAGAAAAAATATTTATTTATGAGGATAGATGATCGCGTTGAACGCAGGCTAAGGGAAGGCGCTGAGGAAGAGGTAAATAATTTACTTAAATAAAGGATACACATTTGATCTCCCATCCATGTCGGCGATGGGATATCGCCAGTGGAAGCCATATGTTGAGCACAGATCCAGCAGAGAATCAGTTATTTCAAATTGGAAAAACGATGAACATGCGTACGTCCGCCGACAGATAACCTGGTTTAAAACAAATAAACAAATCTTCTGGTTTGATGTCAATCATCCATCTTACAAACAACAGGTTGTAGACAAAGTGAAGCGATGGTATAGTGATGCTTGAGGTGTTTAAGATATGAGACGAACTCGTGTTGAAATTTCCTATAAAACCATCGTTTTCACAGCGATATTTATATTTTCACTATGGTTACTCTTTGAGATCCGCTCAGTCTTGTTAGCGATTTTTATTTCTCTCATCATCATGTCAGCGCTTAACCCAGTTGTAACCGCAATGGAAAAAATAAAAATTCCCAGGAGAATCTCAATTCTGATATTATTTTTAGGTATTTTTGTAATATTCTCTGGAATTATTGCCTCAATTATCCCGCCTCTTATTTCTCAAACCGGCAGTTTAGTAAATCAAACACCTATAATTGCTCAAAAACTCGGGATACCTACCATTGACCAAAGAGTCATTAGTGACCAGCTCGGATCACTTCCGGGTAATGTCGCCCGAGTAGCCATAAATACATTTTCAAACATCATTGGTGCATTTACGCTATTTGTACTGAGTTTCTATTTACTTGCCGAAAGAAAGTATATTCACCGTCATCTGGTGTTTTTCTTTGGGAATCAAAAAGTTGAAAATGAAATCGAACAATTTATTGACAAACTTGAACATCAGATTGGAGGTTGGGTAAGAGGTCAACTTACGCTGATGCTGCTTATTGGTGTGTTAACGTACATTGGATTGTTACTCTTAAAGGTAAACTTTGCCCTTCCCTTGGCGATTCTAGCGGGTCTGTTTGAGATTATTCCAGGGATCGGACCAACGTTATCAATGGTTCCTGCGGTGTTAATCGCAACTTCAAGTTCTCCGATTACAGCAGTTGCAACTATTGCGATGTATTTCTTAATTCAGCAATTTGAAAATAACATCATCGTACCGAAAGTAATGCAAAAAGCTGTTGGTGTAAGGCCACTCATTGTAATCATTTCACTTATGATAGGCTTTCAGTTAGCAGGTACCCTAGGTGTAATACTGGCAGTACCAACTTTTTTAGTGATCAGATTGATTCTTCAAGAAGTCTACAACTCAGAGCGCTTCCAGCATAAGAACAATTCTGTTGAAGAGATCTAAATCTCAACAAAAACCAAGGATATTGTAAGCCAGATTCTGTATTCGAGAAAATCTCGAAATGATGGCATCTATCTTTGCCCTCAACTTCGCTCCGCTCCAATAGAAATTGTATTGGGAAAGCACCTAATGGCGGAACAATCGGAGGTTGCAGCGAGGAGGATTGCCCGTTTCACCCCTCCGACAAAAGCCGGAGGACTCGTCTCTGTTGCTCTAACTGGCGGTTACCCGCTTTCGCTTTCGCAAAACACTCTGCTTTCAGCTGTCTGGACTTTCCTGACTATTCCACATGGAAACATGTAGTTTAGCCTACCATCTGCCTATCCTTGGTACCCGAAAATATACCAAATTTAAGGTCTGAAATCAACTGATTGACTTTAAACTCATCACAACCCATAATGCTATAGAAACATAAAGCAAGACGACGAAAGGGGGTGAACACCCATATGCCACTAAATAGTGGATCAAACTATAGTAACGCACTAGTTCAAGCATGGGGAGAAGTAACAACAAGGTTATTTGATTTTGTACCCAGCTTAATCGGAGCTATTGCAGTATTTGCCATCGGTTGGATCGTTGCTGGATGGTCAAAAACGCTGATAATAAAACTTCTCGAAACACTACGTTTATCAAGTTTACTAAAAGGGACTGGAGTAGAAAAATTTCTCAAGAAAGCAGATATCACGCATAAAATCGAAGAAGCCATAGGAGTAGCAGTTAAGTGGCTCATCATCCTGGTCTTTTTCATTGCTGCGATGAATATCTTAGGACTAACAGCAGTTTCCTTAGTACTTGAGAGTATTCTAAGTTATATCCCGAATGTCATTTCCGCAGCTCTTATTTTGACAATCGGAGTACTCATTGCAGGTGTTGTTGAGCGATTAGTCAAAGGAGCAGTTGGAAGCGTTGATGTTAAATCAGGAAGACTTTTTGGAAAGATAGCAAGCTATACGCTTGTTGTATTCTCAGCCTTAGCAGCTATTTCTGAGCTAGGAATTGCACAGACGTTAATTAATACAATCTTTACTGGGATTATCGCTGCGTTAGCAATTGGTTTCGGTTTAGCAATAGGATTGGGAGCAAAAGATTTGGTTTCAAAAATGCTGACTGAGTGGTACGAAAAGTTTCGTGCGGAGATAAGTTAAGCAATGACATCCCTTCAAGCGCTAATGTTAGGTCTTGTTCAAGGCCTGACTGAATTTTTGCCAGTATCAAGCTCTGGTCATCTTGTTTTACTCCAAAAGCGTTTTGGATTCTCTCATCCACCCATAGCTTTTGATGTGCTACTGCATGTTGCGACATTGCTCGCTATCGTATGGGTTTTTAAAAGGCAAATCCTTGAGCTAAATAAAAAATCGTTTATATTAGTGCTCGTCGGATTGATACCGACAGGTGTAATAGGACTTGCCTTAAATTCCGTTGGAGAAGACTTGTTTAACTCGCAAAGACTTGTCGGAATTGCACTGATTGTCACGACAATTTTTCTTACTTCTACGTATTGGATAAAAGAAAAAAAAGATAACAGCGACACAGATCTCTCTGCAAAAGCAGCAATTCTTATTGGAATCGCCCAAGGGATAGCGGTGATTCCTGGAATTTCACGATCAGGAACAACCATTATCACTGGCTTGTGGGTAGGATTGTCAAGAAAATCGGCTGTTACCTATTCATTTCTTCTCTCTATACCAGCGATTGTTGGAGCTCAACTTCTTCAACTCTCCAAGCCAATAAATCTTCAAGGAATTCAGCCTGAGGCATATATACTTGGTTTTCTCAGTGCTGCAATTACAGGTTTTATTGCTCTCCAAGTGCTTTTGAAGGTTATCAAGGCCTCCAAACTTCACTGGTTTGCAATATATACCCTAATCCTTGCATTCTTTACCCTATTATCATAATTCTCTCTTGCAATGATATACTTATGCTGGTTGATACTCACCAGATAATGTTGTAGTGAGAAAAACCTGCCCAGATGAACCTTACTCCAGACGAACTAAAAAAAATACTTCTAGAATCAAACTACATATCAGGTGCAGATTTTGATGCTGCTGCAAAAGAGGCAAAAGACTTCGATAAAGACATTATCGACGTTCTCATTTTCAAAGGTCACATCACCGAGGAATTACTCGGAAAACTCATTGCGAAACATCTTGGGGTTCAATATGCTTCAATTCGTAGCAAGCTCATTCCAGCTGAGATTCTTGACCTCATTCCTGAGAAAGTAGCCCATTCGTACAAGATGGTTCCGTTTGAACGAGTAGATGATGAGCTTCATATTGCAATGGAGGATCCAACCAATTTTGAAGCAATTGAATTCACGAAGAGAAAAACAGGCTTAAAGATTATTCCTTTTTATATTAGCAGTGCAGATCTCAGTAAAGTATTTGGCCAATATAAACGAGATATCAAAATTGAATTCAATAAAATTATTGAAGAGAACATTAAAAAAGCAGCCAAACTTGGAAAAGATGTCGTTAAAGCTGCTGAAGAACTTCCGGTAATCAAAATTTTGGACACAATTCTAGAATATGCTATTGCAGTTCGAGCATCTGATATTCATATCGAGACGACACAAGATTCAGTACTTGTTCGATTTCGCATCGACGGAATATTAAAAGACATAAGTAGTCTTCCAAAAGCTGTTCAAGCAGCTATTGTAGCGAGAATCAAGATTCTATCTTCGCTTAAACTCGACGAACATAGAATTCCTCAGGACGGAAGATTCAAGTTTGAATCAGAGGAGGAAATTGTCGCTTTGCGCGTTTCAATCCTTCCAGCTTATTTTGGTGAAAATATCGTCATGCGTTTATTACCCAGAGACAGCAAGACCTTTGAGTCTCGAAGAACTTGGTTTTACAAAAACAGTTTGGAGATTGTTCAAAATAACATCAAGCAACCACACGGGATGATTTTAGTCACTGGTCCAACCGGATCCGGGAAAACCACGACCTTATATAGCGTAATGACAATCTTAAATACGACCTCGGTGAAAATCGTGACCGTCGAAGATCCTGTTGAGTATGGAATACGTCGAGTTAATCAGACACAGATAAACCCTAAAGCTGGTTTGACCTTTGCAAATGGTCTGCGCTCAATTCTGCGTCATGATCCAGACATTATCATGGTTGGAGAAATTCGCGATGAGGAAACTGCCGATATTGCTATACATGCCGCACTCACAGGTCACTTAGTGCTTTCAACGCTTCACACAAACGATGCTCCAGGAGCAATACCAAGACTTCTAGATATGAATATTCAAGGATATTTGATCTCTTCAACATTGATCATGGTTATAGCTCAGCGGTTAGTTCGGCGAATTTGCCAGGCATGTGTCGCAGAACATAAAGCCAGTGAAGCTGAGGAAGAAATGCTCTCATCTGAGTTTGGTGTAGATGCAAAGAAAATAAAAGTATTCAAAGGAAAAGGCTGTGATGAATGTGGAGGCTCAGGTTATAGAGGAAGAATTGGAACATTCGAGATTCTTGAGATGGACGATCAAATCCGCGAACTGACAACCAAACGCTCAGCTGTGGAAGATATTCGTAAAATTGCAGAGAAAGCCGGAATGATCAATATGATGCAAGATGGACTTAATAAAGTCCAAGCAGGTATGACAACAGTAGAAGAAATTATTCGAGTAACCAGAGAGTAATAATGGCAGTATTTGAATTTAAAGCCAGAGACAAACAAGGTCGGATTCACCAGGAGACAGTCGAAGCTGCTTCTAGGAAAGAGGCAGGAAGTATTCTTCACGACCAGGGAATGCAGGTACTCACCATCAAAGAATCTAAACGTGCCCAATCTCCACTCGAAAAGATGAGACGTATTCCAGTTCTGGAAAAAGCAATTCTCTGCCGATACTTAGCAACGATGATGAAGGCTGGACTTCCGCTTGGCCGAAGCAGTTGAAATCATATCCCGAGAATCTCCAAACAAAAAAATGCATCGAATTCTTGTAGACTTACAATACAGTATTCAACGCGGGAAAAAGATTTCTTCTGTACTCGCGCGCTATCCGGAAGTATTTGATGAAGTATTTTTAACACTCACACAAGCTGGTGAAGAATCAGGAACACTTGAGCAGTCATTTGATTACCTAGCTCAGCAATTAATGAACAGCTATGAGCTAAATCAAAAAGTGAAGGGAGCGATGATGTATCCTGCTGTAATCATCACAGCGATGATAGGGGTTGGGGTAATGATGATCACATTCGTACTCCCCCGCATTAGTAAGGTATTCTTACGCCTCAACATCAAGCTCCCAGTTGTTACACGGGCGCTTCTTAGCACAAGTACCTTTCTTGGCGATCATTCATTTCTGGTAATTCTAACAATGATTTTTCTAGGCATCGGTTTATTTTTCTTATTAAGGCTTTCGAAAACTCGAGCGCTGATTTTGCAAGCCTTAGGCAAGATTCCAATCTTTGCACGACTCTTTGATCAGCTTGATCTGGCTCGATTCAGCAGAACGCTCTCAACCTTACTGAAAAGTGGTGTACCAATTCTAGAATCGATAAAAGTATCAGTGCAACTACTAACCCAGAAAAAATTCACTCAAATGGGAAAAATTTTCGAGGAAGACATACAAAAAGGAAAATCACTCTCCGAATCGCTCGAACGTGGTAAAAAAAGTTTTCCAGCCCTGATGATCCAATCTATTCGCGCCGGAGAAAAAAGTGGAAGCCTTGAAATTGTTCTGACTGAATTGGCAGATTTTTATGAGCAAGAAGTTGAACACACGCTTAAAGGACTCACAGCTGTGATAGAACCCGTACTGATGCTGGTTATTGGTGTTGCAGTGGGTGCAATGGTCATATCCATTATTGCACCGATTTACAGTGTTATTGGAAATCTCCAAGTTTCACCGTAATAGAAAATAGTCGAAGAAACATAAGCTTCAGGAGAATTCCAGTTTACATTCTCAAGAACGGCAAGCTATAATAATAGTAAACCTGCCCGTCAGGAAAATGTATGCATGCAAAAAAACGTGCACGTGTACATTAGGCGGGTGCCCACCAAGTGACACTTGGTCTGCCATATGAATCCAAAGAAAAGAACCTACACAAGTCTACTAATCTCCGAAGAAAAAATTCAACTGTTGCGCATCGATAAAAAGAAATTAGCGGTAACCAGTTTAGCTGAAGCAAAACTAAACACCGGATTAGTTAATTCTGGAGAGGTTGTAAATCAAGAACAACTTGCTCAAGCGATTATTTCGCTGTTTCAATCAGCAAAACTCACTGACAGATTCGTTGTTGTTGGGATCCCAGAAAATAAGAGCTATACAAAAGTACTTCGTTTGCCAAAATTAAAAGCAACGGAATTAACAGAAGCTGTAAGTTGGGAAGCCGAGACATACCTTCCAGTGGCTATTGACCAAGTGTATATGGACTGGAAGCTCATTGAAGATCCTGAAAAAGATGACCTCAACATTCTCTTAATCGCAGTTCCAAAAGATATTATTGATGGATACACCAACGCACTAACGCTAGCTGGACTCATTCCAATTGCGTATGAAACAACCTCATTGTCTCTCGTGCGGTTAGTGGAAGATCAAAACATTCGAGCGCTAATTGTTGATATAAGACAACGACATGCTGTGCTCACTTTAGCAAAGGGTAAAGCAATTCAGGCAAGCTCAATTGTGGCAATTACCAGTCAAGATCAGAGCAAAGAGACAAAAAATCTCATTCAAACGATCAACAAAATGCTGACCTTCTATGAGGGAAAACAGGACTCAATAGAAAAAGTTAAAACTATTTTTATCAGCGGAGAAGGATTAACTCAAGCGTTACTTACGGAAATAGCAAATGAAACAAAACGGGAAGTTAAACCATGCCCAATAAAGGTAAAAAATCTTCCTCAGAACCAATTACTTAACTTTGCTGTTGTCTCTTCATTAGCGATGAAAGAAATTGCATCTCCGGACGATGAGGAAACGATCAACCTTCTTCCACCAAATATCCAAGATAAGTTCGATCAAACGCAAAAAAAGAAAACGAGTAATTTCTGGTTAACCATTACAATCATCATTGTAGCACTTTCAGCAGCAGCTTCGATTGCTACATTTCTATATTTTCATTCACTCCAAGCTTCTCTTTTGAGTCAACAAACGTCGATTCCTCCACCACCGCTTGAAACAGGGGAGGCGGTAAAGCAAACAAATAGTATCAATAGGGCAGCAAAAACAATTATTGACGTTAGTCAGAAAAGAATATTTCCTCAACAAAGGCTTACAGACATTATTCCCAAGGTTCCTTCTGAAATTAAGGTAATTAGCATAAGGATTGATGAGATAAATGGAAAATTACGTATCGTTGGGCGAGCGCAAAAGAGGGGCGATCTACTAAAATTCCGAGACGATATTGAAACTTTAGAAAAGGTTGAACAAGCTATTTTACCGCTATCAAGTTTGCAACAGGCGGAGAACATCGATTTCGTACTTACAGCAAGTTTAAAATAGAATGACCGAAACAAAAAAACTAGAAACCAAAGACACGAAACCACTCTCAAGCACTATTCGAAAGTATAGAATGCTAATCATTATTGGTGTAATCATATCGTTATTTCTTATTAACGTAGTGTTCTTAACATTTCTTCCAAACAAATCTAATGCAGTCGTGCAGTCAAGAAGTGAAATGCTTGCCTTGCAACTTCAAAACCAGAGTGCAAATAAAGTAATTTCAGATCTCAAAGCAACTGATCAAGAAAAACGTATTCTTGATTTAGCCCTCCCAACCAAATCCTCACTCTTATCAATCATTGAGCTTTTTGAAAGCCTTGGAACTACCGCAAAAGTACAAAGCTTCACATTTGAATCCGAGGAGCCAAGGCAGGATGAGAAAGGGTATGCATTCTTGCCAGTTACATTGGTTCTGGAAGGTTCATTGCAACAAACAACCGCAGCACTTGATCGTTTAGAACAAACACCGTATGTATTTACGATACGACAGACATTAATTGAAAGTCCTGATGATTTAGGAGGGAAAATTACCATTAGATTATCCTTGAGGATATATGTCAGACAACCCTTTAACTAAGATCAACCAGTCAGTTCTTGCCAAAAGTGCAGTATTGCTTCTGCTAACTGTTGTAATAGTCGCAAACGTACGGGTTATCGTCGACAATATTGTTAACGCAAAGGGCATCGATGAACAGATCGTATCTGAAGCAAATCCAAGATTAAATAAAAAACTTATTCAAGAGGCAATAGAAACACTTGAATCCTTCTCAAGCAGCGAATTGACAAGTATTTCTCCCTCTGCTACAGTTGAAATTGAGTCAACAAACTCAGGGATTGAGCAGCAATCGAGTGTTGCAATCCAAAATGCTAGCGGAGTAAACGGAGCAGCATCCGAGTTCGCAGCAGTGTTGGCTCAGCAAGGTTATCAAATCAGCGCTATCTCCACTGCCCCTTCATTAGAAGGACAAACATTGGTTCTATTTAAACCAGGAAAAGCAGAAGAAGCGCAAAACATCGAGCAGCTGTTAAGAGATGAAGGCTGGTCGGTAGCAGAGAGTCAAGAATCGAACAGAGATCAACAATTTGACTTACTCATTGTACTTGGCAAATAACAATCTGCCAATTTGGCTGAAGGGAGGTGAGCGAAGAATATGCGAAAACTTAAACAGCAGGGATTCACGCTCATCGAATTATTGGTTGTTATCGGAATCATTGCGATTCTAGCGGCAATCGTACTTGTTGCAGTGAACCCGGCACGACAGTTCGCCATCTCACGTGATACGGCCAGGAGAAACGATCTTTATCAGGTTCTGAATGCAATTTATCAGTATTCGGTTGATAATAACGGTAATTTCCCAACTCAAATCAACACATCATTTAATGACATCGGTACAAGCGGTTTGAATTTGGCTGCGGATTTGGTACCAACCTATATTCCCACGATCCCATACGATCCACTTACCGGGGATTCAGCAACATCCGTATATGTGCTGGCACAAGAGGTAAATGGAAGGTTAACTGCTACGGCGACTGCCTCAGAAATCACAGTGCCGCTAACATTAACTAGATAAAATCGATAAAAAGAAGTCTAGGCAGCTTAGTTGGTTTTTTCAAAGCTGATGGAGCTGCCCAACTTCTAACACACATGAGATCAAAAGGCTTTACACTCATTGAACTATTAGTTGTTATTGGAATCATTACCATATTGGTAACCGTCGTACTGGTCGCAATAAACCCAGCACGACAGTTTGCCATCTCACGTGATACAGCCAGAAGAAACGACCTATATCAACTGCTCAATGCAGTACATCAATACGCCGTAGATCAAAGCGGTCTTTTTCCAACACAGATTCAAACCGATAATTGGCAAGATATTGGAACCAGTGGACTAAATCTTGCGAACGATCTTGCACCTACCTACATTCCAACAATCCCATACGATCCTCAGACGGGAGACGCCGCAACGACCAACTATGTATTAGCTGTCGAGTCAACTGGAAGATTAACTGCATCAGCATCAGATGCAGAGATACAAATTCCTTTAACTCTCACCCGTTAAGGCTATTTTAACTTCTTCGACTCGCAAAACAGGAATAGCCACAATCACATTTAAGCCTTTCAGTCACTCGATTAGGTTGCTTGTCTATTGGTTACTAGTGCTGTAGTATTGCTCGGTATGGCCAGGGAAAAAAAGAACAATCATCATATTATCGAAGTAAAAAATCTCGTCAAACGATACAAGAAAGCAGAAAAAAATGCGGTTGATGGAATTTCTTTTTATGTCGAGGAAGGGTCATTTTTTGCTCTCCTCGGTCCTAATGGAGCTGGAAAAACAACCACCATATCCATTCTAACAACGATACGTTCAAAATCTTCAGGAAAACTAACACTTGATGGTTTAGATGTTGACAGCCAATCGGAGAAGGTTCGCAGACGCATCGGTGTCATCTTTCAAAATCCAAGTTTAGACGTCAATCTCACTGCAGAAGAAAATGTTAGATTTCACGCAAATCTCTACAACCTCTACTCTTATCGTCCTAGCTTTAAGCTCATGCCAGAAGAATATCAATCCAAAGTAATGAACCTTTCCAAAATCTTGGGTATTAAAAACGACATATTTAAACCCGTGAAATCACTTTCAGGTGGCATGAAGAGAAAATTAGAAATTATTAGAAGTCTCATGCACAATCCAAAAATTCTATTTCTCGATGAGCCAACCACTGGCCTGGATCCAATTAGTCGTGCAAATCTTTGGGAGTATCTTCAAAAGGTGAGAACAGAAGAAAAAACTACGATGTTTTTGACAACACATTATCTTGAAGAAGCAGAATCAGCTGATTACCTCTGCATTATCAATTACGGAAAAATTGTTGCCAAAGGTACACCTCAGGAAATTAAAGAAGCACTCATAGAGAATTGCATAGAGGTAGACAGCAAAAACTCAGCAAAATTGAAGAAAGAGATGACACATAAAAAGATAAGTTTTAGTGGAAACGGCCCGTACAAAATTTGCCTTGATGGTCAATCAGCACAACAAATTATTCAAAAAATATCCACACCACTCTCTACACTAAGAATAAAAAATCCAACACTCGAAGAGGCGTACGTTAATATCATTGGCAATCAGCAAGAATGAATAATTTGAACGCCATCATCACCATCGCATTTCGTGATATAACCAAGCTTTTTCGTGATAAAACTCGAATTGCAGCCAGCTTTGTGTTTCCAGTAATATTTATCGCAGTTCTAGGAACTAGTCTTCAAGCGAATCTTCAAGGAGGACTTGACTATAACTTCCTTACATTTGTATTCACAGGAGTGCTTGCGCAAACGATGTTCCAGTCAACTGCAGCAGGTATTATTTCTCTTGTTGAAGATAGACAAAATGACTTTGCTCAAGAGCTTTTTATTTCCCCAATATCTAGGTATTCAATAATTGCCGGAAAAATTCTTGGTGAAACCATGGTTGCGTTTATCCAGTTTCTCATGGTGTTGATCTTTGGCCTAATTATTGGAGTTCCACTTGTCTTAACCGGAGTCTTAAGACTATTGATTATTGTACCAATCATCGCTGCTTTTGGAGGTGCATTTGGAACCTTCGTCATGTCAAATCTTGGTGACCAACGATCCGCTAATCAGATATTCCCTTTTCTCATTTTTCCACAATTTTTCTTGGCCGGCGTTTTTAATCCAATCAAACTTCTTCCGACACCCCTACTTATTGCTTCAAGACTTGCCCCAATGACCTATGCCGTTGATCTAGCAAGAAGTGTTTACTATCTAGGTTCAGTCGAATACGAGAGTGTAGTCCTATTTAATCCATCACTTAATCTCGGTATTGTACTAGTACTTTCCACAACCTTCATCGTAGTTGGAACCTACCTCTTTGTAAAAAACGAAAAAAACAGATAAACTCTCTCCAACAAAATCTGCGATAGTATAATGGAGTACATCAGCGTTTCAAATGCCAAGAAGATAATCAGTCTATGGCTTATTGCCCTTCTTTTTATTGGAGGATCGATTTATTTTCTCTTTGAAATTGATAAAAATCGTCCTGCAACACTTACTGAAGCAGATCTAAGAGATATGACTGTGACAGAAGCAAGTATTCCGCTCTCATTTTTTGAAGCAACTGATTCGTCTGTTACACAACCGCCAACTCCAACGATAAACGTTGAAAAAAACGAACAGACTTCTAACCCAAACACATTAATTGGCTGTCAACTCCATCCAAATTGTGGGGGAGGTGTTATTGGCCTAAAGAGAAGTGAGTGTCAAAACGCGACCTGCTGTCAACTTGGAAACCAATGGCTGTTCTATACGAATATGCAAAAGTGCGAATCTGATCAAGAGGCTCTTAAAGAACAACTTCAGAAACAACAACAGACACCAGCGAATGCTCCCATTCTTCCTACACCACTCCCTCAAAATTCTCAGACTCAAAACACCAATACAACAACGAGTCAAACACAAGCAACTCAGTCAGCTCAATAATATTATACTGAGCGATCTATTTTTTCTGGGACTCACCTTGTCAGTACAGCGTAAACCTACTATCCTATTCTCATGCTCGCAAAGATCTTCTCAGGAGCAACAGTTGGACTTGACTCGATTCCTGTTGAGGTAGAAGTAGATGTTGCAGAGACCGGTCTTCCTTCTTTCACAATTGTAGGTCTGCCAGATAAAGCGGTGGAAGAGTCAAAAGAGCGAGTCCGAAGTGCACTAAAAAATTCCAACGCAGAATTTCCAGGAAGAAAAATCACTGTCAATCTTGCTCCTGCTGATCTTCCCAAAGAAGGACCAGCGTACGATCTTCCAATTGCTCTTGGTTTACTCATTGCCTCTGGCCAAATACACGTAAATCTCGAAAAAACCCTAGTCCTTGGAGAACTATCGCTTGACGGATCACTACGTCACACCAATGGTGTGTTGCCAATGGCTTTACTAGCAAAAGAAAATAATTTTCAGAATATATTCCTACCACAGACCAACGCAAAAGAAGCATCCATTGTAAGTGAAATGAATATTTATCCAGTTCAATCAATTAAACAATTGGTTCAACATTTAACAAGTGTAAAATATATTGAGAAGCAGGAAACTACACCTTTTCACGAACTCACGGTCAATACTGAGTTTGTATTTGACATGAAAGACGTTGCTGGTCAGGAGCATGCAAAACGCGCACTTGAGATAGCAGCAAGTGGAGGACATAACGTTCTTATGCATGGAGTTCCAGGTGCGGGGAAAACTATGTTAGCTCGAGCGTTAGCCTCGATACTTCCAGAACTCTCAGAAGAAGAAGCAATGGAGGTAACAAAAATTTACTCAATAAGTGGAAAAATTCCACATAGTGAATCTATTATCAAGCATCGACCATTTAGAAGCCCTCATCACACCACATCTCGCATAGGTCTTATCGGCGGGGGTACGAAACCTAAACCGGGTGAAATTTCTTTAGCACACAGAGGTGTGCTATTTCTCGATGAGTTTCCAGAATATCCCAGACATGTGTTAGAAAGCCTGAGACAGCCAATAGAAGATGGCGTCGTTCAAATTTCAAGAGCTGCTGGTACGATGATCTACCCAGCACAGTTCATGTTGATTGCTGCTGCAAATCCCTGTCCATGCGGATACTATGGAAGTAAAAAGAAACAATGTGTTTGCCTACCTGGTCATATTAGCCGCTACCGGAAAAAGTTATCAGGTCCTATCTTAGATCGAATAGATTTGCATGTAGAAGTTCCAGAAGTTGAATTAAAAAAACTTACTTCAGATGAGCGCTTTGGAGAACCTTCTCAATCGATAAGGAAGCGGGTCACAAAAGCAAGAAAGCTGCAACAAAATCGCTTTGCTAAAGTTAAGCTTATCACCAACGCAGAGATGAACAGCCGACAAGTGAGAGAGTATTGTCTTTTAAAAAAGGAGAGTAAGTCATTGCTCACTCAAGCTACCGCAAAAATGGGGTTAACTGCCAGAAGTTATTTTAAAGTCATAAAAGTTGCCCGGACCATAGCCGATCTTGCTGGAGATCAAGAAATATTACCAAACTACATCGCCGAAGCACTACAGTATCGGCCGCAAGAGAAAATGATTTGAAAAACTAACAACCATATAAATGATAATGCAACCCACATAAGAGAAATGTATGAGAACAATAACTTTCATACAGAATTTCTTGCAGCCAGTAATAGAAGTGTCGAGCACGCTGAAAACTGTTGCTTTATTAGGTGCCGATATCGCGACAGTAAACTACGGCATGGTAGAGCAGTTACCAAATCACCCAGTAACCAATACAGGACTCGATCGGTTTCTCAATGATTGGAAGAAGGCAGGATTATAACTTCCTGTGTAAATACTACCGAGACCGATTCACTCCAATCTTCCTGCAATTTGTTCGAATCGGACATGAGGAACATTTTGGTGAGAGAGGCGTGCAAATTGTTTGCCCATGACGAACAAATACCCTATTAACGATGCTCCATAAGTCTTGAGGAATAGCACGTTTTAATCGTAGCTCTGTTTGCTCTGGTGTTGTTGTCCGTATCCAGCCAAGGCGATTAGTAATTCGATGCACGTGAGTATCAACTGCAATGGCATCCTTTCCAAAGGCATGTGAGAGGACAATATTTGCTGTCTTTCTTCCTATACCAGGTAACGAGAGAAGGTTTTGTTCATCACTTGGGACATGACCGTTAAATTCACTAATGAGAATCCTCGATATCCGCTTTATACGTTGTGCATTTTGAAGATGCTTACCAGCCGGTTGAAGTACATCTTCTAGCGTACGTTGATTGAGTCGAAGTATCTTTTTTGGAGTATCTGCCAATAAAAAAAGTTCTCGTGCAACCGGAATCATTTGGTCATCTCGTGCCCGCTGAGAGATCAAAGTGGCGATTAGCGTTTTAAATGGGGTAGTAGCAACAGAAGTCATTGGGAGACTTGGGTAGTAAGTTGAGAGAATGGTTAAGATACGGACTTTTGAAGGTTGACCCATACGATATATCAAGAGAAGTGTATTGTAGCAACTTTTTAAAACATGCTATGCTTATCAAGATATGGAAGAAGAGCAGCATAAAAATAGCCAAGAAGGATCAAATAAATCAAATCTTGAAAAAAATTCTGGGTCAAAGAATGACCAGCCTGGAGAGGAATTAAAACCTGTAACTCCAGAACCCGAACCCGCCGAGACAGCTAAACTCCAACCACAGCAACCGAACATAATTGAGAATTTTGAACAAGAAAAGAAAACTCCTCACTTGCCTCTAAAATCATTTTTTGTTGCGCTTATGACGATTGGAATTACGATACTCGCTGGCATTGCAATAGCCTATTACGTAAAAACGAACTTGGAAAATAATCCATCTTCAACTCAAGAAATCTTAACCCCAATTAATGAGGAGCAATTTCCTAAACCAACATCAATTCCAACCAAGAAGATGAGCACTCCAAGTGGTGAGAATAAACCCAGTCAGAGTAGCAACTTCGAAACATTTCTGAAGCCAACCAAAAAACCCCAACCGACTTCTTCTCAACCAATTACAGCCACACAAGGTGCACAACCGCTAAGTCAATAAACGAAAAAGTTATTTAGAGATTATCAATTTCTAGTGAGTCAGCAAATCAAGTTCGACTACCTAAAGAAGGTACTGCATGAATAAACAAAAACTACTTCTAGCAACCACAAATCAAGGAAAAATAAGAGAATTCAAAACTCTACTAAAGGATCTTCCACTCAATGTATTAACGATAGGTGACATCAGGTCGATTCCGAGAGAGATCACTATTGAGGAAGGGAGGGTATCATTTGCTCAAAATGCTCGATTGAAAGCGCAGACGTATGGAGAATTGACGGGACTCTTGACCCTTTCCGACGATTCAGGACTAGAGATAAACGCGTTAGACGGACAACCAGGAGTAAAAAGTAAACGCTTTGGTAGAACCAATGATGAAAGAATTAAGAAAGTGCACCAATTATTAAACAATGTTCCGTATGAAAAAAAAACAGCACGATTTCGAGCGGTTATAGCAATTTACATTCCTGACAGCAAAGAAATCATACTTTTTGAAGGGAAAACAGAAGGAATAATAATTGATGAGTCAAGAGGAAAAAACGGATTTGGTTATGACCCTATTTTCTTTTCCTTAGAACTTGGAAAAACATTTGCCCAAGCTACAGCGAAGGAAAAAAACAGAGTTTCCCATCGCGCGCGTGCCATAGGAAAAGCCAAAATATTTCTCCGAAAATATTTGAGTTCTTCCAAAGCAAACTGATACCCCATCTTCACTCTTCTAGAGATTCTAGTCACATCGCTCGCAATATCATGAGTAATGAAAGATATTCGCATCCAAATTGATACAATTCCACTTTGAAAAATGAGAAAGGTAAACACAGAAAAAAAATACACCAAGGTAACCATTGCAAATAGAAAGGTGTATCGATAAAGAAATGGACTAAGAAAAAGCACAAAACCAATAACATATGCAAGACCATTAATAATATGTCGTTCTTTGGGCAGACAGACTCGATACTCCTCAAGGAGAGCGTTGTGTTGGTCCATCTATTTCGATTAGGGGTCAGAGTATGCGGGCAGTGAGCAGGCATGGAGACAGAAAAAAACTGCCCCCATGCTGCCCGGGCAGTTTAGATCTATGCTACTTCGCTGCAGGTGATGAGTCAACAAACGCTTAACAGTACTAAATACATTTTTCTCATACAAACTACGACTTCTCTGGTGAGAAAATCAAACATGTATCTATTGAGAATTGGTAATTCTCTCTACAGGCTAAGAGCAAAAGGGTAAAAATAGCTCAAAAAAGGTCAAACTTCTTCAATGAAGCTCAGAAAATAGGAAGAGATCATCCGTTTATTGAAAGTAGTCGAACATTGTCTATTGCAACCCAAGGAGCATGAGTAATTTCGTCTGAAGCCCAAAGAATTGTCGGGATAGTGTTATTCGCAATACCAATGATATTCTGAATCATTTCTGACAAGTCATCTTCTAACCGAATTGTATTTGGAAGTAAGGGTTCAGCTAATTTTCCATTCCGTATTCGATAAGAGTCTGCAATCGCGGTTCCTGAAATGATACCGCTTGAATATCCCCCAACGGGATAGGTATACCAGAGTCGACCGATGAAAATTCCATCTTTCACATTATTTAGTAGCTCACTTTCACTTACCGGCTTGTGAGTATCGACAACTAAGTTAGTTGCATGAATACCAACAGAAGAAGCCGCAATTCTTCCACCTCCTCGTGAGAAACGAAATCCATTTCTTGGTGTAATTGCATGTCGTATTTGATGAGGATCAATACCTAGTTTCTGAGTCGATTCTTTCCGCTTTCCCAATATCTTATTTGTTGTGCGTGAATCAGATAAATACCCAACCAATTTACCCTTGTCAATTAACAATGTTTTTCCAGTCGGACAACCTTCACAAGTTATCCGCTTACTGCCGGCACCATTTGGAAGTGTTGCGTCATCATAGAGTGTGAGGAGGTTTGATGCAATTTTCTGGCCGTATTTTCCACCAAACATTGTTGCTCCAAAATCGACCATGCCTAAAGAAAGATGCGTAAGTAGCAGGCTCCCAAATAACTCAGTTACGGCCTGTGGTCCGAACACAACAGAGTATCGTCCACTTTTAATACGCTTTCCACCGGCTCCATTGATCGCAGCCAAGGCAGCTCGTCGACCGATATCAAAGGCGGAAAAATCATCGAGTGTTAATTGTGCACCCCAGGATGATCCTTTTGAAAGGTCAGATTCGAGCATTGCAGTAAGAAAAGAGAGAACGACGGTCGACTCCTCTCGATCAACAATGCCATTTGTTGTCGCTAGAGCCATGCGTTCAGTAATTAGAAAGTGGTCGCCATTTAAAATGAAGGCAAGTTGTTTTGGAGAAACCTTCTTTCGTTTTGCATACGATTTCAGCACATCAATAGCTCCATCTATTGTCTCCCAACTGAGCTTGGCTAAGATCTCTGCTTCACTCTTTCTGTCTAGGTTCAGTAACCGACTATCGAGGTTGAGTTTGTGAATCTTTTTTTTCTTTAACAGTATTTCTGGCTTTAAAAACCCTTGAAAATCAGGATCGGCAACGGCATCTCTTTTTGCTTTCGAAATTGCTCGCAATACTGCTGGCTGGGAAAGATCATTTGGTTCGTGTCCAATTCCTACGAGTTGTTGACCATTCTTTTTATACCAAAGCTCAACACATACACCAAAGTCTTCATCTGATTTTGGTTCTTCTAACCCATTACTTGGTAGGTGTGTTGTATAGGCAATTCTCGAGACGCTTCGATTATTTGAGGAAGCATAAACAAGCCCTTCAATGATTCCGGGTATAGCCCTTACTTTTTCCAAGCCTCGTTCGACCGTAGTCTGTAAATTAGTTAAAGTGATCATGAGTATTCACCTCTAGCGATTTTCGCTTTTGCACGTAATGTTGGTCCTCCGTTTCCAACTTGCTTTGCTTGCATCGGTTGACCTTTTCCGCAGTTTGGAATAGGAAATACCTTAAAATCATGTCCAACGGCATCAATTGACATGAAAAAGTCTTTTGAATCTGCCGTAACTCGACCATCTCGGTAAACTTCTCCAATTTCTCCATTTCGAATTTCATAAATGAGGCGAGGCGCGATTTGGAAGTTTTCACGCGATTCTGATATCGATGGTATGCGATGTCCCACGCAGTAATAGCCATACTCCACTTCAGAAATGATCTTTTGAGGATCTTGTTTTCCAGGAGCAATAGCAGAGACTGACATTCTAATCAGAGGAACCGCAGAAGCGTCATTCGCTTTGTAGTGACCATTAGGTTGGGCTCCAACAATCTCCGCTGTTTGTCGACTATTCATGAACTGCTTATACATGCCGTTTTTAATATGATAGACACGCTTGGCAGGAGTTCCTTCATCATCATAAAGATAGTATCCATACCCTCCTCGTAGTGTTGGATCGGAAAATGCAGTAAGGAGCGAGGAACCGATTTTCTTCCCTTGCATAGTCTTCTTAAGATTATCGAAGAACCAAGATCGACCTGCATATCCCGCCTCCATTTTTAACGCTCTATCAAGTTCGGAAGGATGGCCAATGATTTCATGGGCAAAAAGTGCAACTAGATCAGGGTCTAGAACAATAGTGACCGGTTTATCTTGAGTTGGTGCTGGTTTTGCATTTGCAAGCTGAACGGTTTCATTGGCAATTTGCTCAGCAAAGATGTCAAAGGATTGCTCATGAGCATTTTTTCCTTCTGTTAACGCTTCAAATCCGAGTTGATTTCCAGTATGGTGATAGAGATCTGCAGGTTTACCTCCATCATCATTTTGTGCCAAAATAAATATTGTTCCACCTGATGAACAAGTCCACTGATCGATAACCGTACCTTCAGAAGAAACAAACAGTTGGCGAGAAATTCCAGTATTAACAACCACCTCAACTCTTCGCACATGGGGGTGAAATACCTTTGCCCGGGCTGCAGCCTGACATGCAAAATCGGTCATTTCTTTTGGACGAACCGAGCGGGGATCAATATCAAAGTCTGGCTTAACAACTTCTTGACGCACATCAATCGGCGCAAGTCGCGTAGATGAAAGAGTTTTTCCAAATGAACCTGCTTGTTTTTTAAATAATCTCTTTTCAATAGAGTTTGCTTTTGCCCGCAGATAAGCAGTTTGAAATCCATCCCGTAAAATGTTTTCAAGATCTAAATAATCAGTAATACCAAGTTGGCGACCATAAAATCCTGATGCTTGAATGTGCTTTCCTGCGATAACTCGTATTCCAAGAGAGAGACCCCAATCAAGACTGGTTACCTTTGGATGACCATCTTCGCTATACGCCCCGACTCCTTCACTTGCTTCCAGGCGAATATCAGCATATGAAACAATATTATTGTGCAAAATATTGCTCACAGCCGCGGTTAATTTCTCTTTTACTGAGTCGAGATCATTGACGGTAATTGTTTTTTTCATAAGTAGTAACAATTTGGGCGTAGCCAATATACCATGAAGATATTGTAATAAAGAAAGATAGGATTGTAATCCTTAGGATTTCGCTTGGAAAATATCAGATATTTTGGATTGATCAAGCATAATAAACAAGAAAAGAAGTGATATGTTTACTGCTTCTCTTGCTCTGATTCCACATGATAATCAGTATCCAAGCGTCGGAAGAGAACCATACCGCACACTGGGCAAGTTGTCTTTCCCATTTTCTTACCAGTTTTGGTTATAAATTCTTCAAAAGCTTCGAGGTTATACTCTTTTCTACACTGTGAACAAAAAAATCTCATAACATCTATCGTAATACATAATACAAGACAAAAATCACACCGAACGAAACTATAGAGAGAAGCACTGTCTTAGCAAGATCTTTTCTCAGAAATGCTGGATCGTATGAATACAAGGATGTCTCGCTTGCAGTTTGTAGCGGTTGGCGATTTACTTTCTTTTGACGTCGAAGATATACAACAGTGTTCTCCGGTTGTTTGTCTTGAGACGTTGATTGTTTGCTCACAACCTGTCGTCGCAGACCTGCGATAATCTTATCTTTCTTTGTTCTTCGGCGTGCCATAGACACATTCTACCATGCATAAAAAAACAGACGTAACAAGATGTGAATGAAACAAATCAACGTGTAAGTTATAATTGCGTTATATCGGATGTAAAATTTATTAAAAAAATGAATCCCACACTAATAAATACCAGCATTGTAGTTTTATTAATCTGGGTTGTTGCACTCACTGTGTTACTTGTTCGGATGATGTTACGGTATCAACGATTGACAGCTGGAATTAAAAAGAAAGAACTTAGGGAGTTGCTAGAAAATGCAAATACGAAGTTAATGGAACAAAAAAAAGCAACCCAGGAATTAGAAAAATGGATCGAGCGATTGGAACAGGATGCAATAAATCACATTCAAAAAGTGGGATTTGTACGGTTTAATCCATTTTCTGATACTGGAGGTAATCAGAGCTTTTGCTTGGCGCTTCTGGATCTAAATGACGATGGGATTGTCATTAGCTCACTGCATAGTAGAGAACAAACACGAATTTATGCAAAGAGGATAAAAAATGGAAAAACTGACGGACCGGAATTAAGCAAAGAAGAAAAAGAAACGATACAGACAGCTGTACAGGTAAAATAACTCATTCCGGAGGAAATTAGGCTCTGGACGAAACCTTCCCAGTCATGGTTTAATACAATATTGTGCCTTTCTCAAGAAAAGAGTCTCAAGAGATATCATGAAAACTGCCAATCTTCCAACCAAGCTTCTCCCCATCATCGCTGGTTTAGGTCTCTACCTACTAACAACAGGAATATCTTATGCAACATTTAATTATCTTCGCTCGTCTCCAAATTTCGATTTCGAAGCCCCAATAAATAACGGGGGAAGATTGACAATCGATCCTTCAGAGCCGAGAACAGAACAATGCCCGCTCAACGGAAGGCTTTACACTAAAACAGAGAAAGAAGCCTGGGAGCAGCGGCGACCACTTACAGTAATGATTGAAAACCACGAAGAATCTCGACCACAATCAGGTCTAAATACAGCCGATGTTATTTATGAAGCAGTTGCTGAAGGGGGAATCACTCGTTTTCTTGCTGTTTATTTATGTGACGCTCAGGCCAAAGAAACACTATTAGGACCGGTTCGCAGTGCACGAACCTATTACCTTGACTGGGCATCTGAGTATGGAGAAACTCCGTTGTACGCACATGTGGGAGGTGCAAATCTAGCTGGACCAGCAAACGCCTTAGGTCAAATTCAAGATTATGGGTGGGGTGGAAGGAACGGAAACGATCTAAATCAATTTTCGATTGGTTATCCAACTTTCTGGAGAGACTACGAAAGGCTTGGAAGGACAGTCGCGACAGAACATACGATGTACTCAACTACTGAGAAGCTTTGGAAGATAGGAGAAGATAGAGGGTGGTCCAACGAAGATCAAGCAGGTGTAGATTGGCAAGATAGATTTCAATCATGGAAATTTGAGGAAAGAGAAAATACTGGAGATGATGCAACAAACATATCATTCAAATTTTGGGATTCTAATGAGTATGATGTCTCATGGAGCTACTCCCCAGAGATGAAACAGTATACTCGCTCCAATGGCGGGAGAGAACATAAGGATTTAAATGCTGATGAACAGCTAAATAGCAAAGTCATAATTGTTCAGTTTGCTCGAGAAACGGGTCCTATTGACGAGCTCAAGCATCTCCTTTACAAAACAACTGGTTCAGGAACAGCCCTAGTATTCCAAGATGGAAAAGTAGTTGAAGCGAACTGGAAAAAACTTGACAGAGAAGAACGTACTATTTTTACAGATAAAACAGGAAAAGAAATCATCTTCTCCCCTGGAAGAGTATGGATTGAGGTTCTTCCGATCGGAAATACCGTAGACTACTAGACTTCTAGTAGACATTTCGTATACAATACTCTCACTTGTAACAGATAAATAAGATTACTCTATTGAGATTGAGCACTTATTGTGAGCACATCTCATAACCGATATATGCTTCAATACTGCCCCGAGAGATTGGGGCTTTAATAAAGGAGAACGTATGGCAAAGCTAACAGATTTTATGGTCTCACGAGTGAGAGCAAAACTTTTAAAAGTTTTTCTTCAAGACCCTCAGGAGATGTTTTATGTTCGTCAACTTACTCGTAAGGTAGACGAGGAAATAAATGCAGTTAGAAGAGAACTTGGCAGAATGCAAAAACGAGGGATGACACGAAGTGAACCAAGAGGTAACAGATTGTATTACACATTTAGAAAAGACTATCCGTTTTACCAAGAGTTATTGCAACTGGTTGTCAAAACTTCAGGATTAGGAGGGGCTATCAGAAAACACCAAAAAAAGCTTGGAAAAGTAAAATTTGTCATGTTATCCGGAAGGTATATTCGTAGAAAACCTCGTCAGGATAGTGAGGTAGATCTGCTTGTAGTAGGGAATATCGTACTTCCGCAACTCTCTGTCTTGGTCCGTGAAGAAGAAGCTCGGAAAAAACAAGAAATTAACTACACAGTCATGGCTGTGGATGAATTTGAGTTTCGTAGACGTCGAAGGGATCCATTTTTATTAGGGATATTGACAGAATCCCGAGTGATGATAATTGGTGATGAGGAAGAATTAGTGAGATCTGAATAAAATGATGAAACAGAAAGTGATCAGAGCTGGAAACTCGACAGCAGTGACAGTACCAGCTGATTTTGTTAAAAAAGTTGGAGTTCGAATTGGAGATACGGTAGAAGTTAAAACAAGCCTAGAAACTGGAAAAGTAACCTATACCTTCGCCGGTATTAGACAGCTGGCATTAAAGAGTAGTCTCTTCTCAAAACGAAAAGCCTAACGTACTTCTAAGATCTCTCAATAAAACCGCTGTACAACTCAACTCGACGCGTTATAATGCAATGGTTATGAAGAAGCCAAAGAAGTTATTTTTTATTGTCCTTCTCTTTACACTACTCGCAGCATACATTGATCTTCCTGGTAAAATTCCAGTCAATCTCTCCTTGGGTTCAAAAAAAATTGAATACACATTGTATCGCCCACCACTAAAGTTAAATATTGGTCCAGTTCGTTTCTATCGTGATCTTGAAATCCGCCAAGGTCTTGATCTGAAGGGTGGAACCCATCTCGCATTTGAAGCTGATATGTCAGGAATACCAGAGGTTGATAGAAACGATGCCCTAAATAGTGCAACAGAAATCATATCGCGCAGAGTTGATCTCTATGGGGTGGCAGAACCACTCATTCAAACTTCAGTAAATGAAAATGTGTATCGAATAATTGTCGAATTACCGGGGATCACAGATACACAAGAAGCCATAGCGCTCATTGGTCAAACAGCTCAACTTGACTTTCGCCAGGAACCACCTCCAAAAGAAGGGGAGGAATTCGAAGAGTCGAGTCCCTCAGTTATCAATCAACCAGCAATCAACGAATTTATACCAACTGGTCTAACAGGAAAAGACCTAGCCAAAGCTCAAGTGCAATTTGACCAAACGCGAAGCGGAAGTCCGGTTGTTGCACTCACCTTTTCTGGAGACGGGAAAGATAAATTCGGAGAGGTGACGAAACAGAATGTCGGGAAACGAGTTGCTATCTTTCTTGATGAGTTACTTCTCACAGCCCCGATCGTGAATCAAACAATATCCACAGGAGAGGCGGTTATCAGCGGTGACTTTACTCTCGATGAAGCTAAAAGCTTGGCTATTCAGTTAAATGCTGGAGCACTACCAGTTCCTATAGAAGTAATCGAAGAGCGAACCGTCGGTGCAACACTTGGCCAAGATTCGGTCACAAAGAGTATCAGGGCCGGAGTAATCGGTCTAAGCTTAGTCATGGGATTCATGGCAGTGTATTATGGCTGGCTTGGAGTAATTGCTGATTTAGCATTGATAGTCTATGGACTCTTAACTCTTGCTCTCTACAAACTTATTCCAATCACAATTTCACTCCCAGGTCTTGCAGGATTCATTCTCTCAGTTGGCATGGCAGTGGATGCAAATATTCTGATTTTCGAGCGAATGAAAGAAGAAGAAAGAAGCGGAAAACCGTGGAAAGCTGCGATGGAGTTAGGATTCGGACGCGCTTGGGATAGCATAAAGGACGCAAATGTGGCAACACTATTAACAACATTCGTCTTATTAAACCCATTTGAATGGTCATTTCTTCCCACGTCAGGTATGGCTAGGGGATTTGCTCTGACACTAGGGATTGGAGTACTCATAAGCTTATTTACAGGAATTGTAGTAACAAGGACATTCCTTCGGGTGCTATACACAAAAGCCGAAGAGGAGCAGCGGTAGTATATGAAACTCATGCGTTTTAAGATCATCTATTTCGTAATTTCGCTGCTGATTTTGATACCAAGCACAGTCTCACTTATTATCTATGGAGTAAAACCAGCAATTGATTTTACTGGAGGAGCATTGTTAGAAATATCAATTACCGCAAATGAAGGAATAGATGTTAACGAAACTTCAATTAGAGAAACTATTGGATCGGAATATGAAATCCATGCTATTCAACAGACTGGACAAGGGACCTCCTTGCTTCGTACTAAATCTCTAACTCAAGAAGAAAAGCAAAAACTTATCGGCAAAATACAAAATGAACTAGGCGAAATTGAGGAAAGACGATTTGAAACTGTTGGACCAACCATTGGAAAAGAACTATTAACAAAAACAGTTACCGCCACGGTGATTGCATCGATCTTTATTCTTCTTTTCGTCGCCTATCGGTTTAAAGAAATAAAGTATGGTGTTTGCGCGATAGTGGCAATGTTTCATGATACGGTAATACTCCTTGGTATGTTTAGTTTGCTTGGTCATTTCGCAAACGTGGAAGTAGATACTTTATTCGTAACAGCGGTTCTTACAACGCTTTCCTTCTCAGTTCACGACACGATTGTGGTGTACGACAGGATTAGAGAGTCACTCAGGCGCTATCCGAAAGCATCATTTGAAGACATCGTAAATCTATCTGTAGCTGAAACCCTTGGTAGAAGTTTGAACAACTCAATGACCATTATCTTTATGTTGGTATCACTCTTTCTCATGGGTGGTGTGACGATCCACTGGTTTGTGCTAGCACTCCTGATAGGAACTATAGCCGGAACGTATAGTTCTACATTTACTGCCGCTCCCCTACTCGTGGTCTGGGAGAATCTCAAGACAAAAAAGCATTAAATATTACCTCAGTTTGTTTACAGTGAGTTTCCTTCATCTGTCAAAGGACAGCTATCTCAAATATTGTTAATGAGGAAAATAGTTGAAAAGCTAAGTTAATTCTTTTGCTCTCTGTAGTAAATATTCTCGTTCATTATTTTTAGAATCTTCCATCACTTCTTCGAAAAGCGTATTTAATATTTCTCCAATTTTTGGTCCAGGTTCCATACCGAGTGCTTTCATTAAATCATGACCATTTATTTTCAAATCTCGCACAGTCATAGGTTCATAAAGTTGGTCTCCAATCCGCTGTTGCAGTTCTCTCAGCCTCCAGGATGTAGCTTTACTTCCACCACCCTTCCGATCTCCAACGCGCAATAGCATCATGTCATTAATATTTTCTACTCCAACTCTTCGAATGAACCGTCGAATGGAAGCATCTGTCATTTTCGGATCATATGCAAACATGTGCCAACGAACCAGAGTGTAAAGTCTCTCTTTCTCTTTTTTTGACAATCGTAATCGATCGGCAATAGAAAGAACCATCTTAGCTCCGATCATCTCATGGTTATAGAAAGTTATCTTTCCATCGGTATCACGAAAGGCTCTGGGCTTGCCAACATCGTGTAGGAGAGCAGCTAAGCGAACCAAGGGATCAGTAGAAGGACAATGTCGCAGACTTTCAATACTGTGTGTCCATACATCATAAATATGATGCCCAGCTTGAGGAACATCTCTCGATTCGAGGAGCTCTGGCAAAATATAGTCCAACAAACCGGAAGAATGGAGTAGCAATACTCCATCAGCTGGATACTCGGAGCATATTATTTTTAACAATTCATCTCGAGTTCTTTCCCAACTTACATGTCGCAGCAGTCCAGAATTTTTACGAATTGACTCAAGGGTTTTTCCTTCGACTTGAAATGCAAGTTGGGAACCAATGCGAATTGCACGTATCATGCGGAGAGCGTCTTCATTGAACCGCATATCCGGATCACCAACGGTTTTAATCAGTTTCTTCGAAAGATCAACCCTTCCATAATACGGATCAACAATTGTCATTCGAAGATCGACAGTTGATCTTCCTTTAGATATTTTTACTGCCTGCTTTAATCGCTCAGCCGATTTTGGTTTAAATGCCATTGCATTAATCGTAAAATCCCGACGAGAAAGATCTTCATGAATATCAGTTCCCCAGCGTACCGTATCTGGACGTCGACGATCACTATATCCGGACTCCGTGCGATACGTAGTAATATCAAACAGGATGTCATCCCAGTCAGACGATGGAAGTTGGAATTGAATATTTAAATGCTTTCCAGCAACTCGTACAGTTCCAAATTCATTGTCATAAAAACTTTCTCTAAACAGATTCTGTATTTGCTGCGGTACGGCATTTGTAGTGAAATCCCAATCATAAACTGGCTTTTTTTGCATCACATCTCGAACTGCTCCTCCGACGATATAGCCTTGAAAGCGGTTTTCATAAAGTGTAGAAAGAATGCTAACGACAAGAGTGGGTAGAGAGAGAGTTATCATATCCTGTAGACTATTATAACGTGTGCATTAAAAAATAATCGATCATAAATTCATGAAGTGGGAAATTAAACAGATCATCAAAGCAAAAACCCAAGAAAAGCGAAGAGAAGAAATCATCCAATCACTCCTTAGAAATCGTGGGATAACTGGAAAAGAAAATGTTGAAATATTTTTATCACCTCATAAACCGAAAAAGTTAACGCTTTCTCAGGTTGGAATCAACAGAATAAATCTACAAAAAGCAGTCAGAAGAATTGAAAAAGCCATCAAAGTCAAAGAGAACATCATTATCTATGGCGATTATGACGCGGATGGTATTTGTTCAACCGCAATCCTTTGGGAAACATTAAACTCGCTTAAAGCAAACGTTCTTCCATTTATTCCTCATCGAGAGAAGCATGGATACGGTTTATCAAAGAAAGGAATCGATGACCTTCTTAGCGAAAGCAAGCGTAAAAAACCCACACTCATTATTACTGTTGATAATGGGATAGTCGCTTATAACGCGGTGAATTACGCTCAAAAAAAAGGGGTTGATGTCCTTATCTGTGATCATCATCAAAAAACATCTATAGTTCCCAATGCACATGCAATAGTCCACACAACCTTGCTGGCAGGAGCAGGAGTCACCTGGATGTTTGCAAAAGAGATAGTGAAGAAAAGTAAAATATCCACCAAATTGAACAGCTTATTAGATCTTGCCGCAATTGGTACCGTGGCAGATATGGTCTCGCTCGTTGGCCCTAATCGATCAATAGTCAAACATGGTTTAGAGAGTCTGCAAAAGACCCAAAGAGTTGGTTTGTTAGAACTCTTCCTAGAAGCAGGATTAAATCCAATGGATCTTGGAACATATCATATCAATTTCATGATTGCTCCCCGGATCAATGCGATGGGTAGGTTGGAGCACGCTCTTGACTCTCTACGTTTACTTTGTACAAAAGACAAAATGCGGGCCAAACAACTTATTAGCACACTTAATGAGACGAACAAAAGAAGACAGCTCATGACAGAAGAAGCAGTATTTCAAGCAAAAGAGCTATACGATAACGATGGAAATCATGATGCAAAAATTATCATCATCGATCATAGTGAGTTTCATGAAGGCCTCATCGGGCTAGTAGCTGGAAAAATGGTGGAGTCGTACTATCGTCCAGCAATTATAATCTCAAAAGGAAAACGTGTATCCAAAGCTTCCGCTCGTTCAATTTCAGGATTCAATATTATCGAAGCAATTCGTCAAACTGAAGAGCATCTTATTGACGCAGGCGGGCATCCAATGGCAGCCGGATTTACGCTCGAAACAAAAAATCTAGAAAAATTTAAAACATTAATGATCGAGTTAGCTGAAAAACACATTACAGAGGAACATTTAGAAAAACGTCTATCAATAGATTGCGAGATTTCTGGAGCAGACATTCACTGGGATCTTCTACGTGAATTAAAAATATTTGAACCATTTGGAATGGGAAATTCCAGACCAACGTTTGCAATAAGAAACTGTAATCTCATCGACAGCAGAGGTGTAGGTATGGAGGGAAAACATCTAAAGTTAACGCTTGAGTGTAGTAACAACACGTTTGATGCAATCGGGTTCAATAGAGGATTCTTACTTTCTCAACTTTCAAATGGGTCTAAGATCGATATTGTCTGCACACTCGACAGGAATGAGTGGAAAGGAAGAGCAACAATACAGCTATTGATAAAAGATATTTTATCAACACAGCAAATCGATCGAAAATAAACTATTTTCTAGAGAGAATTTTGATTGAAATAAAGTAGTGATGCTCGAGATTCATCTCGAGCGCCAGGCTTGTCAAGTACCAGGGAAGAAGTTACAATACAGCCATCAGAAAATTATGATTCGAACGCTTGCGAGTGAAACCATAGATAAAATTGAACAGAAAGTACTTCTTAAAGGTTGGATTCATTCCAGGCGTGATCATGGGAAAGTTGTATTTATCGATCTTCGCGACCGTACAGGATTAGTTCAAGTAGTGGGTGGAAAAGATCTAAAAAGACTCCGACCCGAATTCGTTGTCGAAATTGAAGGCAGAGTAAAAAGACGCCCGAACCATCTCATCAATCCAAATTTACATACAGGAACTGTTGAAGTTGAGGAGTTGAGTGTTGTCGTGCTCAACCAGTCAAAAGAGATGCCGTTTCCTCTTGATACCGATGGATACAACATCGAAGAAGAGATACGATTAAAATACAGATATTTAGACTTGCGACGAAAACGATTACAGAGAAACATCAGGTTGAGGTCAGCCTACGTACAAGCGGCTCGAGAGTATCTTTTCTCAAATAACTTTATCGAGATTGAAACCCCAATTTTAACAAAATCAACACCGGAAGGCTCTCGCGACTTTATTACACCAAGTCGCTTGCAACCCGAGAAATTTTTTGCTCTTCCACAAAGTCCACAACAATACAAACAGCTCTTGATGACAGCAGGTTTTGAGCGATACTTCCAAATAGCTCGTTGCTTGAGAGACGAGGATCCTAGAGCTGATAGAGGTTTCGAACATACTCAAATTGACATGGAAATGAGCTTTACGACAAGAAAAGAAGTAATGCAAATGATCGAAGATATGACAGTTTTTGCTATAGAAAATATTGGCGCTAAAATAGTAAAAAAACCATTCCCGGTGTTTACCTACAACGAAGCATTAAAAAAATTTGGAGCAGATAAATTTGACCTGCGAAGTAACAAAGAACAGGAGAAAGGTCTTCTATCATTTGCATGGGTTATTGACTTTCCGTTTTTTGAAAAAGATGGTGAAGGAAATTGGACATTTACTCACAATCCATTCTCTCAACCTGTATCTGAGGACCACGAAAAATGGCTGCTTGAAAAAAAGAACATTGGAAATATTATCACTTCACAATATGACTTGGTATGCAATGGCCTTGAGGTTTCTGGGGGGAGCATTCGCTCTCATAGACCGGAGGTGCTCCGGTCGGTATTTGAAATATTAGGGTATTCTGACGAGCAGATTGAAGACCAATTTGGACATATGTTACAAGCATTTGAATATGGAACGCCACCCCACGGTGGATGCGCTCAAGGGTTCGAACGCTTACTCATGGCATATTTTGGCGAGGACTATTTACGAGAAGTACAGGCTTTTCCACAAACGGGAAGAGGGAGAACATCTATCATGGATGCTCCCTCAACACTCGATGATGCACAGCTGGAAGAGCTCCACATTAAAGTCATCTCCAAACAGACAACTTTTACAGGAGAAGAAGTCTTGGAAAAAATATCTGAATTGCTGAAAAAAAACAAAGCGAAGTTCAAGAGCTATAAGCACGAACCTATTTACACTAGCGAACAAGCAGCCAAGGTCCGAGGCACAAAATTAGAACAAGGCGCAAAAGCACTCATCATGTATACCGACAAGAAACCAGCGATGCTTGTGCTTTCTGCAGCAACAAGAATCGACAACAAGACCTTTAAAAAATTATATAACGTGAAAGACTTACATATGGCATCAGCCCAAGAAGTTATAGAAATAACTGGTATTGAGATTGGTGCGATTCCTCCGTTTGGAAACATATTTGAATTACCGGTATATGTTGATGAGAAACTTAAAACCCAAAAAACTATCAGTTTCAATGCAGGTCTTCACAGCCAATCAATAGATATGAGATATCAAGACTATGAAAAAATTGTCAACCCAACAATTGGTTCATTTTCAAAATAATTTCACGAATGAAAGCAATAAGTCTCAAACAGCTTCGTAGAAACCTTCGCGACCTTCAAAAAAATATAAAAAAGAAGAAAAAAGTTCAACAATGGAAGAAAGATATCAAAAGTTTTGTTACCGTTGCTTTTTCACTCCAAAAAAATCCTGCTTTTATTTGCTTGGGCCTGACTTTTCTACTTCTTCCTGGAGATAATCCGTATTTTCAATTACAAATCAAACCACAACCTCCCTATCTTCGCAATGTTTCAACTAAACTTCCTGACCCAGCTCCATATCCAGTTCAAAATGTTGATATTGATGTTCCCGAACTTACTGCCAAGTCAGCAATTGTTATGGATGTGAAGTCGGGTGTAGTGATGTACGAAAAAAATCCTAACGAACCACTTCTTCCAGCATCAACGACCAAAATCATGACCGCCCTAGTTGCGCTGAAACATTACTCTCTCGACAAGGTTATAACCGTAAAACTTGCGGATAGAAGCGTCGGTCAAACGATGGATCTCGTAAAAGGAGAAAGGATTACAGTCGAGGACTTACTCTATGGTTTGCTCCTCCACTCAGGAAACGATGCAGCATATGCACTTGCCGAAAATTTTGATGGGGGATACAACGCTTATATTCAAGAAATGAACCAGTTGGCAACAAAGTATCACATGTACAATACGCACTTTCAAAATGTCTCAGGTATTGATCAGATAGGCCACTTTACA
The DNA here is from genome assembly GCA_963704905.1 of Candidatus Chisholmbacteria bacterium. Taxonomy (GTDB): domain Bacteria; phylum Patescibacteriota; class Microgenomatia; order UBA1400; family Chisholmbacteraceae; genus CAVPHZ01. The sequence continues at coordinate 111,387 of CAVPHZ010000001.1, read as the reverse complement.
ACAGTTTCAGACTTGGCGAAACTTGCAAAAGTCGCAATGCAGAATCCAATATTTGAAAAGATCGTATCGACGCAGAACCAACTCATCACGGATGTTGATCAAAAAATTACACATCCGCTTAGAAATATAAATGATTTACTGGGACCTGTTGAGGGTGTTCGGGGCATAAAGACAGGCTGGACAGAACAAGCAGGAGAGTGTTTAGTAACAAGTACAATCCGGGATAATAAAGAGATCATCACGGTATTACTTCGAAGTAGCGATCGTTTCGGCGAATCAAAATCGCTTATTGAATGGGCATACAGAGCTCATGATTGGGTAGAACCTGGTCCAATATAATGCATATTTCATTCGGGTTTTGATATCCACTCATCAATAATGGCAGAGGTATATCCGATAAAATCCGGATCACCTTCAAAAATAAACACCGGTTGAAGGAAGAATCCAGGTTCAGGTGGGTCAAAATATCCAAGGCGTATACTGCGAATAATAATGCTATCGACATTGTTTGGAAATTGAGCAAAGTAGCCTTCACCTTCTTGAAGTATTTTCCAAGCCTCTCGAGAACTAATTAGTGGATAAGTCGCACTCTGTTCATACTCAACAGGATGATAGTTGTATTGAGCATCAATTACCGTTAGTTCATTTTGCGAACGTGAGCGGCTTGGGATATACATCACTCTAACAATTCCTTTATCTGGATTTAAGGGTCTGACAATCTTCTCTTCAATAGGTGCACGAAAAAGATCAACGCGAATCAATTGTGCTTCAGATTGAGATAAAGCAGGGACAATTTCGGTTCCAACTAATTTTAAATACGATACTTCGGCTTCTCCTGAAGCAAGATCAGATGGTAATTTTCCAATGCCCGATAACCAGCTTCGTACAATACTGATTGCCTCGGCTTCTGAGGGAGCTCGAGCAGTAGTCAATAAGTCAGGTCGCACTTGCCAATTAGTTTCATATGTAAACTGATCTGTCAGAGTCTCTATGCGCAATGTTGAAGGAAACGGTTCATCTTTAGTCCACTCATATGCTGTTTCAGATATCTTTACTGGCTCGAAGATAAAATCTAATTTTCTCGCGAGTCCCGTGGCTCTATCAAGAGCTAGGAGGCTAGCAGTCTTCTTTGGCATAAAATACACATTACCAAGTAAATTAAATTCACCAGTATCTCCAGATATGGTTTGCAGCTCAAAATGAAACGTTTTTTGATTTTGTTCAGGAAAAGGGATTGCAGGGAGCTTTCCAAAAGTAACAGTTGCCGGCGGAGGAGGAGGTGGATGGGAAAGATCCCACCACCGGAAAAACGCTGCAAAACCTAAACGGAGAAAAAGAATTACAACAAGTGAAATCGAGCCATATTTAATGAGCTGTCTTGTGATGTGGGCAGTTTCTGTGAGTGTGGCCATAGATTACTCCTTTGAGTATAACGACTACCTCTGATAAAATGCAACCGGTGATATGAAAGTCAGAACTCGAATCGCACCAAGCCCAACCGGTATTGCGCATGTTGGAAACATGTATACAGCGCTAATCAACTACGTATTTTCAAAAAATAATAAAGGAAAATTTGTACTGCGTATCGAAGATACAGACCGTGATCGATACGTCCCTGGTGCTGAAACTATTATATATAAGTCGCTTCAATGGCTCGGAATTAAGTACGACGAAGGACCTGATATCGGCGGGAAATACGCTCCATATACACAATCGAAACGACTGGAGCTGTATAGAAAATTTGCTGAAGAATTAGTTCATAATCAATTTGCATATTATTGCTTTTGCTCCTCTGAGAGATTATCTGCAATGCGAAAAGCACAACAAAAAGCCGGAAAACTTTCAATGTACGATGGAAAATGTAAGCATATCGACAAAAAAATAGCTCAAGATAGGTCAAAAAAGGAAAAACATGTTATCCGATTCAATATACCAAAGTCAGGAAATACAAGCTGGAATGATGTCATTAGAGGAGAAATCAGCTTTGAAAATATTACAATAGACGACCAGATAATTCTCAAGTCAGATGGTTATCCAACCTATCACCTTGCTGTAGTAGTTGATGATCATTTGATGAAAATATCACATGTTATTCGTGCAGAGGAGTGGATTTCTTCAACTCCGAAGCATATTTTAATCTACAAAGCATTTGGGTGGAAGCTTCCAATATATGCACATACTCCACTCCTGCGAAATCCAGATCGTTCAAAGCTCTCTAAGCGTCGAAATCCTGTCTCGGTTTCCTGGTATAAAGAACATGGATATCTTCCAAAAGCTTTAGTCAACTATCTAGCTTTATTAGGGTGGTCTCATCCCGAGGAAAAGGAAATATTTTCACTCAAAGAATATGTCAGTAAATTCTCTCTTAAAAGAATAAAAACCACCCAACCAATATTCGATATTGAAAAGCTTACCTGGATGAATGGCCGCTATATTAGAAACATGAACAATGGAGAGTTATACAACGAACTTACAGATTTCTTGCCGAAGGAATCAAAAAAAATGATTGTGATGAAAATAATACCACTCGTTAAAGAAAGAATTCACACGCTAAGTGAATTCAAAGAGTATTCCGAATTCTTTTTCACTGCGCCGAAGCCAACAGCGGAAAATCTTCTTAAACAGAGCAAGCACAATGCGAATGAAACGAAGAGACTTATTATAAAAGCTAATGAGCTTTTAAAGTCTGTGAAGAATGAGAGTTTCAAAACAATAGAACTAGAATCAAAAACAAGATCACTCATATCAAATAACTGGTCAACAAGAAAAGTATTTATGACATTAAGAGTCGCAATTACAGGGAAAGAAATCAGTCCTCCATTATTTGAGAGCCTGGAAATATTGGGAAAAAAAGAATCAATGAAAAGGCTTAAACATGCCGCAACCACACTTCAAGAATAAAAATAGTCCCCAGCCAATGGGAAAGAAAATTAAACACCTCGCCTTAGGTGGAACATTTGACAGGTTTCATAAAGGACATCGCCACTTTCTAAATAATGCATTTTCAATTTCAAAAAAAGTAACAATCGGTGTTACCGATGAATCGTATGCACGAAAAGTGCATTATAATGAATTACTTCAACCATATAAACAAAGAAGGGAAAGCGTAAAAAGCTATTTACATCAGACACAAACAGAAAAGAACTCAGAGATAATCACCTTATCAGATCCATATGGTCCAACCACTCACGATAGGTTTTTAGAAGCTCTACTCGTTACCGAAAATACGAGAGTCGGAGGAAAAAGGATTAATCAACAGCGAAGAGAATTGAATTTAAGACCTCTCAAACTTTTCAACTGCGAACTAACTTTAGCTGAAGACGGAAAGCCAATCTCTTCAACCAGGATCCGACAAGGTTATATCTCCAGAGAAGGAGAGCATTACTCAACCAAACTCTTAAATGCTGCTCCTATTACTATATCTCGAAAGCATCGTGCTACGTTTAGAGAGCCATACGGGAAAATTATTCTCGGTGACGTAAAGGATTCTAATGAAGTTATTCATAAAGTAATGAATTTCGTTAGAACTGAGAAATTATCGCCTATTGTAAGTGTTGGAGATGATGTTACGAGTTCATTATTAGCGATAGGAACATTGCCAGATGTATCAATTGTGGACCTTCATGTAAGAAGGAAACGAAAATATAAGGATATTTCGGAATATCGGTGGCCAAATAATATTCAACATAACAAAGTAATAAACCCTGCGGGAACAATTACATCAGATCTTTCAATTCTATTGCTTGAACAGATACATAATAGCCCAGTGGTAATAGAGGTTATTGGAGAGGAAGATTTGGCTGTGTTACCGTGTATATTAGCTGCCCCGCTTAATGCAGTTGTAATATATGGACATTTCGAACACGGAGTAGTTATTGTACCGGTAACAGAAAATAAGAAGACAGAAACACTACACTTAATGGAGAAGATTTCGAAATAAGCTTACCTCTCAAGAGCATCAATTTTTGCAGCCAAAATAAAATCATTTTCCGAAAGACCACCGATCGCATGTGTTGAGAGTGTGATTATTAGTTTTTTGTAGCTATGAATATTCATATCCGGATGGTGACCTTCTTCCTCCGCAAGATTAGCTACCCTATGAACAAATGTAATCACCTCAACGAAATTTGGAAAAGTCAATTCTTTAAAGATATTTTTATTGTCTCTGCTAATCGACCATCCATCAAGATTCTTGAGGTACGCTTGAGCATTCTGTTTATGATATGGAGTAACTCCACCCTCACACGGTTTACAATGTTTTTTCGTCAGATCCATAACCAATGGTATTATAAACAATTTGGTACACTTTACAGTAGGTTCAGTGAAATTTCCTAGGAAGTTATGGAACACTCAAGTGAAAATAATCATCTGGTAGGCGGAGGTAAACATCAACAGGAACATGAACATATTACGAGTGATCATAAACAGCACAACCTTGGTCGATTAGGACCTGAGTCTGCAAAAGATTTCCTTCGTCGTTTCTATATCGTCACCGTTCTACTCATACCTCTAGCTATATTTAGTAAATTCGGAATAACTCTGCTGAGCATCCCAGACTTTCCTGCTCGAGGATTAATAGAATTCTTCATTGCATCTGGAATATTTTATTTTTCTCTAATATTTTTTAAACATGCATTTCATGAAATAAAAACTCAAAATTTTGGCATGATGACGCTTGTCTCACTCGCAATAGGAGCGGGTTATCTTTTCTCAGCTTCTTCAACATTTATTCCAGCCATAAAAGAGGAGTTTTACCTAGAAATAACGACTTTAATTTGGATTCTTTTATTTGGCCATTTCCTAGAAGCTCGCTCAAGCTCTGCTGCAGGTAGCGCTTTACAGGAAGTCGCCAAACTACTTCCGAGTCATGCTCATCTTTTGATAAACGGGAAAATGATTGATGTCAATGTAGTAACGTTGAAGAAAGGTGATCATGTACTTATAAAACCAGGTGAAAAGGTACCAGCTGACGGAATTATCGTCAAAGGGGAAGCGCATTTCAACGAAGCGCATATCACAGGAGAATCAATACCTATAAGAAAATCGAAAGGTGAAAAGATCGTTGCAGGATCAATTTGTGATGATGGATCTGTTGAAGCACAACTCGATAAAGTTGGAGAAAACTCAACTATTGCACAGATAGAGAAATTGATCAGCGAAGCGCAGGAATCAAAACCGGCTACCCAACGCATTGCTGATAGAGCGGCACGCATATTAACATTTACAGCAATAACAGTTTCAATTTTCACACTACTCATCTGGTCGCTTATCATTGGGCAAACATTCGTATTCGCTATTACCCTCGGAATAAGCGTCTTAGTTATTGCTTGCCCACATGCACTTGGTCTAGCAATTCCAACGGTATCTACAATCGCCACAAGTTTGGCGGTAAAAAATGGAGTTTTTCTGAAGGATTTATCCAAACTTGAGATTATCAAAGACATCGACTACGTTGTTTTTGACAAGACGGGTACGTTGACTAGGGGAAAACTTGGTGTAACTGATGTCATATCATTTTCTGAAACGACAAACATACCATCGCAGAAACTCACTTCACATCAGATTAATTTAATTCAAATAGCCGCCTCCTTAGAAGCCCATTCGACGCACGTAATTGGTAGGTCTATCGTAGACTATGCCATTGTTCAAGGAGTGAATCTAAAACAGATAGACAGCATGAAAACAGTAGCAGGAAAGGGCATATTTGGAGAAATGAATAAGGTAATATTCTTTATCGGAAACAAGTCATTGATACAAGAAAAAGGCAAACTCGATCGAGAAACTGAAAAATTATACGATGAAATGTCTGCAGAAGGAAAAACAGTAATATTAGTAGCCAATAATGAAAGCGTGATAGGCCTTATAGCACTTGAAGATGAGATTAAACCAGAGGCGTTTGAAACAATTATAAATCTAAATAATATGGATGTAAAAACAGCAATGTTGACTGGGGACAATGAGCTGGTAGCAAAGGGCGTGGCAACAAAATTAAAAATTGAAACATATTTCTCTCAGGTGATACCAGAAAAAAAATATGAGCATATAAAAACCCTTCAGGATGAAGGGTACCAAGTGATGATGGTCGGAGATGGTGTAAATGATGCCCCGGCCTTAACACAGGCAGATGTAGGAGTCGCAATTGGAGCTGGAACAGATATTGCAGTCGAAGCAGGAGATGTTGTCTTGACTCGAAATAATCCACTCGATATCCAGCGATTAATAATGCTCAGCAAAAAGGCATATCGGAAGATGGTCCAAAATCTTATCTGGGCTTTAGGATATAACGTCATAGCTATTCCTGCTGCAGCAGGGCTATTTATACCATTGGGATTTCGACTCACTCCAGCAATTGGTGCAATTCTCATGAGCATGTCTTCGGTAATTGTCGTTTTCAATGCGATGACGCTTCGTAAAGAAAAACTTAAAGTTTGATAAACTTATCTGGAAATACACAATCATGAAACAAAATTACGGGTCTGGCATTTCAGTAACAAAAGCTTCAGGTGCAAGACAGCAATTTAGTGAAAAAAAATTGCGCCGGTCGATACGTAGAGCACGTATCCCAAATGAACTTGAAAATGATGTCATTATTCACGTTAATGATATTCTCTACGATGGCATTCCAACTTCTGAAATTTACAAACACATCATTGAATTTATCGGTAAGTCAAAAACTCCCTATCAAAGCGCAAAGTACACACTCAAACGTGCGATTATGCAACTAGGACCGAGTGGATATCCTTTTGAAAAATTTATTGCTGCTATTCTAGGTCGATATGGCTATGAGACAAAAGCAAACCAAATTGTAATGGGAAACTGTATTGAACATGAAATAGATGTCATTGCTGAGAAAAACAAAAAACGCCACATGCTGGAATGCAAATTTCACAATCAGCCGGGTGCCCGTTCAGATGTAAAAGTTGCTCTCTATACAAAAGCAAGGTTTGATGATGTCGCAATTCAAGGAGAGCAAGATATTGTTAGTACAGACAGATTTCATGATGTCTGGCTAGTCACGAACACCAAAGCAACCACCGAAGCGATTAAATATGCTAAATGCGTTGGAATGCAGATTGTGAGCTGGGGCTATCCTCGAGTCGGTAATCTGAGGGAATTGATCGAAGATGCAAATCTACATCCAATTACATGCTTAACAACACTCTCAGAAGATCAAAAGAAGCACTTACTGAGCCTAGGATTCGTGTTGTGTAAGGATATTCTAGATGATAAACAAAATACATTGAAAAATATTGGATTGAATAAGGAGCATAGGAAATCTGTGAGACAAGAAATTAGTATTATCTGCAAAGATTCTCGGGAAGAATCGTAGCCAAGAAGCGATATGCAAAACACTGCTCACTACCAAAAGACAAGATTGAAACATCATCGATTGAGCACCATTCAATCAAAGTTAACCCTCATCATTGCATTGATCACAACTCCCGTAGTTATTCTTCTATCATATCTGAGTTTTCGAAATGCACAAAACCTTCTTAGCGATCAAGCATTCAAGCAAGTAGAATCAATTATAAGTATTAAGCAAGACCAGTTAGATGTGACAGTGAATATGTACAGAAAGGAAGTAGAGTTACTTTCAAATACAGTAAGCAATATAGCGACCAAAGCTGCGGTAAGCAATGCAAATACTCAGAATGATATTCTAGATATTCTAACTACTGCAGTTGTAAACAATTCCACGTTTGACGAGATAGCAATAATCTCACCTGAAGGAACAGTTTCTGCATCTTCCAGATCTGGAAATAGTAATCAACAACATTGGGAATCTAAAGCTGTACTCGACAAAGATACAGATGTAGGAATTATTGAAAATGGAACTTCTCTCTTTGTAAAAAGATCAGTGCAGTTAAGCTTTGAATCTTCTCATTATTTGATCGCAACCATGAAGCTGAATGCCATTCAAAATATTGCAAACGATTTTACCGGTCTGGGAAAAAGCGGTGAAGTTTTACTCGGAAAACGAGAAGGAGAAGAAATTATTTTGATAAATAAACCAACCAATGCTTCTAATGCTGAGTACTCAAATAGGATAAAAATAGAAGAAAATTCACGAGCCCCCATTGTTCTTGCAACTCAAGGTCTATCCGGAACAGAGAGGACCAGAGATTATAGAGGTGTTGACGTAATCGCCACCTATGGTAACCCATTAGTTGCAGGTTGGGGTCTAGTGGTTAAACAAGACGCTGAGGAAGTATTTGCACCGCTAGATCAACTGAGACAAGAACTAATCGGCGTGTCAGTACTCACACTCGCTCTTTTTTCATTGGTCGCTTACTTAGTAAGCCGCACGATATCAGAACCTTTAAAAAAACTGCAGAAAGGGGCTGAAGAAATCGCAAAAGGGAAATGGGACTACCAATTAAATATTGATACAGGAGATGAGGTGGAACGACTTGCTCAGGAGTTCAGAAGAATGGCTGTTGAGCTGAGTGGACTTTATGGAAAACTTGAGCAACGGGTGCAGGTACGAACAGCCGAGCTTGAAAAAGAAAAAGAAACCTCCGAACGACTTGCAGATGATTTGAAGAAATTTTTACAAGCCGTTGAAAATGCATCAGATCAAATAATCATTACCGATGCAAAGGGGATAATTATCTATGCAAACGAAGCAATGGTGATGAATACTGGATATACTCGAGTTGAAGTCATGGGTCAAAATCCTGGAAAAAATCTTTGGGGCGGACAGATGGATGAGAAGTATTACAACCATATGTGGACGACGATTCACAAGAAGAGACAAAAGTGGCAAGGAGAAGTGACAAATAAAAAGAAAAATGGAAAAACATATATTGCCGCATTGAGCATCTCACCGATTCTTGACGTGAAAGGAGAAGTGAAATATTTCGTTGGGATAGAAAGAGATATCACCAAAGAAAAGGCTGTAGACAGAATGAAGACAGAGTTTATTTCAGTTGCTTCGCATCAGCTGAGAACTCCTCTTTCTGCAGTTCGCTGGTTTGCGGAAATGCTCATTTCTGGTGATGCAGGGAAGCTTAACAAAGAACAGAAGGAATACGTTCAGCAAATGTATGACTCAAACGATCGCATGATCGAACTGGTGAATGCTCTTCTTAATGTTTCAAGAATTGAACAGGGAAGAATAACCATAGAACCAGAAATAATTGATCTTATTAAACTCATTGATCAGGTAATTGTTGAGCTCACTCCAAAAATCAAAGAAAAGAAACTTCACATAATAGTAAGTAAGCACAAACAACTCCCAAAAATATCAGTAGATCCTAAGCTTGTCAGACAAGTATATGCAAATCTCATATCAAATGCAGTGAAATACACACCGGAAAATGGCGAAATCCAAATCTATATTTCAAAAAAAGGAGACGACGTTATATCTCAAATTCAAGATAATGGAGTTGGAATACCTGAGGATCAGCAAGGGAGAGTGTTTAATAAATTTTTCCGTGCTGATAACATTCGATCCGTAATTCCAGACGGGACTGGCTTAGGACTTTACATCGTCAAGTCGGTAGTTCAATCTTCTGGAGGTAAAATTTGGTTTGAATCAAAAGAAGGTAAAGGAACAACATTTTGGTTTACTCTCCCATTATCAGGCACTCCTCCAAAAAAAGGAGAGCGAACACTTGAAGATGCTTACCTATAAAGATACACTTAGACAAGAAAGGAAACTATGATAAGCAAATCTTTCAATCGAGTTCTTATAGTTGAAGATGAGCGAACTTTAAAAATGGCTATTCAAAAGAAGCTTGAAAAAACTGGTTTTGAAACTGTAGCAGCAACTAGCGCAGAAGAAGCATTAGAATTGTTACAAGATCCGAAAAATAGACCGGACGTCATCTGGCTAGACTATTACTTGCCATCTATGAATGGATTAGAGTTTTTAACCAAGATTAAAGAAAATCCAAAATACAAAAGTATACCTGTCTTTGTAGTCAGCAACACTGCCGGGCCAGAAAAAGTTGCTACGATGATGGCACTCGGAGTACACAAATACTTCATCAAAGCCGAGAAACGCTTGGATGAGATTATATATGAAATTAATCGGCTTCTCTCAAAGAGAGGAAAGAAATGAAGACAATCCTGGTGATTGAAGACGACCCTGATTTGATCAAACCAATCCAAATCAAATTAGAAAAAGCTGGATTAAAAATCATTACAGCAATAAATGGTAAAGACGGTTGGGAAAAGCTTGAACAAAATGATGTTGACTGTATTATCCTCGACGTCGTTATGCCTGAGACTGATGGAGTCTGGTTTTTAGAACATTTAAGAGCAAGTGAATTAAAATCAAAAACTCCAGTTATTGTTTTTACTAACCTAGCTGAAGGTGAAAAAGTGGCAAAAGTAGTTTCACTTGGAGCGTACCGCCTTCTTGTGAAAGCTGATACTTCTATGGAAGAACTGGTAAATACAATTCGAGAAGTATTGCGTGTTTACGCCAATAACTGAGCCTCTTAAGGATTTACTCCCAGAAGCTCTACTTCAAAAATAAGTGTCGAATTAGGAGGTATTGATCCAACAGCTCTAGAACCATAACCAAGAGTAGGTGGGATTATAAGTTTTCTCTTTCCTCCAACGTTCATTCCTTCGAATCCCTGATCCCATCCCTGAATGACATCCCCAACTCCAAGAACAAATTGAAACGGTCGACCGCGGTCAAGTGAACTATCGAATTTTGTGCCGTCCGTTAACGTACCAGTATAATGCACTTGGATGGTCGAACCTGCCGTTGCCTCTGCTCCTGTTCCTAATTCAAGATCTTCTACCTGAAGCTCTGTAACAGTCATGGTATCCTCCTGTGTTGATTGAGATTGTTGTAAACCAGAGGTCTGTTGATTATTATTAGATGTAAGGGAAAGATCTTCGGGAAGAATTTCTTGTGTTGGTGTTTGTAGAAGGGTACATGATGACAACACAAGTCCGAAAGCGAGCAAGGATAAAAATGAATAGCTAGTTTTCATAACCGTACTGTTATATCATGAAAAAAGAAAAATCAAAACCTGTGATTAACCTGAAAAAAGTAATCAATGTGTTAAAACCAGGAAAGCATGCATTTGGTATGTTGATTTCAAGTGTCCGAGAAACAAATCCAACATACTTCCAAAAATCTTTGCTACACGGAATGCTTAGACTCACACGTTAAGTGAGTAGTGCTCCTTCTAAATAGAGATGAAAACAAGCAGGCGTTGAAGTATAAGACACTAAACAATACCCACTCATTTGAAATTCTTTTCGGTGTTATGACTGACAACTATGATGTATAGCAAAAATATCCAATAATCTAATAGCCTGTCTCAGACATCAATAATGAATATAATAATTTGGTGCAATTGAACTCTATCATTGAAAAAAGATTCAAATATTCCCTTTCTAAATCTTTTAGAGAGATGAAGTACTTTTGACTTTTAGTATAATCTCTTGCATTATTGAAAGGTTATTCTCATTTATGCATATACCATTTATTGACATCGATCTCACAGAGCTTATTAAAACCATAGGATATTTGGGTATCTTCTCAATCGTTTTTGCTGAATCCGGCCTCTTTTTTGGCTTCTTTCTTCCCGGCGATAGTCTGTTATTTACAGCCGGATTTCTTGCTTCTCAGGGATTCATGAATATTCATGTTCTAGTGCCAATTGTAGTAATAGGTGCGATTGGCGGCGATAGCGCCGGATATTGGATGGGAAACAAATTTGGACGGTGGCTTATGCGCCAAAGAGATTCATTTTTCTTTAAAAAAGAACACATGGAACAAGCTCAGGATTTTTACGATTCACACGGTGGGAAAACACTCATCCTTGCCCGGTTTATTCCAGCAGTGAGAACCTTTGTCCCGATTGTTGCCGGCATGGCAGAGATGAAATACCAGAAATTCATCACCTACAATATACTTGGGGGTCTGTTTTGGGGTGCAGGCATGTCGTTGGCTGGCTATTACTTAGGAAAAATAATTCCTGGTGTTGACAAGTATTTATTACCAATTGTTCTAACGATCATTTTCTTATCCGTCCTGCCAGGTCTTTTCCACATGAGGAAAAGTCTTATCCGCAAACTACGAAAAAATAAAGTGATTGACATTGCAATTAGATTCAAGCATTTCTGGCTGGGATAAATAGTTTATTTGCTATGAGGAGAGTTCAGAGAGTCGCAGTAGTCCTTCTTTTGCTGAAAGATATTTAATAACCGACTCTGCATTCTTTTGTCCCCAATCCATCGCAGTTTGTATGGACTTTTCATGGATGAGCGCGGCGATAAACCCACTTCCAAAAGCATCGCCAGCCCCTAAACTACTGCTCGGTTTTGTATCCTTTCCTTCATAAAAAATACACTCTCCATCTGAGCAAATCTTTCCACCATTCTTACCTGCGGTAATGACACTAATAGTTGGACCGATCAAACAACTTTCACTTCGAAAGATTTTCATATCACTGTAATCTGTCCCTGTGAGCATGGTTGCCTCTTCTTGATTGAGAAATAACACATCAACCTGTCGGATGCATTTCATAAGACGTTTCGGTTGACGGAGCTCACTAGCTCCTGGATTGATCGCAATCTTAATCTTCTTCTGCTTCGCAAATGTACATAACTCTTCAAGTAGCGAAAGTCTACCGCCAAGAGAAGTCACATATAACCATTGGGTATTGAGCTTTTTCCACGGAATATCTTTATGTGTAAGCATTCGACTTGCACCTCGATGACTCATCACCGAGCGACCTGCATCACCGGATATAAGAATGACAGAAACACCTGTCTGTTCCCCTTCTTCAGCAACTACAAATCCTGTTTCAACATGTTCTCTCAGCAGTTCAGACTGAATCATCTTCCCTGCAGCATCAACTCCCATTTCCACAATCACCGCAGTTTTTAACTTTTTTCGCGCAAACGAAACCGCTGAATTAGTTCCCCCACCTCCAGAAGCGAGTTGAATTTCATCCGCTTCCATTTTTCCTCCATACGCCTCGCATAAGGCCACACCACCCAAGAACTCCTTTGACTGCATAATCTTAAATCTCTGAGACTTTACCAGCACATCAAGAAAAGCAGATCCGATGGTAATCACATCGTACATATTCACTATCTTCTCAAACAGTTCGTCATATTTCCACTACAATTTGACCAAGCGTAATAATTGCTTTACCATCAACAAGTACAGTAAAAAAAGGTACTGCCCATGACGAATACATCATTTCCACATACAATTTGGTTTAAAGACATCAACAAAAAAGACATTCCTCTGGTCGGGGGGAAGGGAGCAAACTTAGGCGAGATGACCCAGGCTAAGATTCCGGTTCCCGATGGTTTTTGTGTGACTGCTCCTGCATATTTTTACTTCGTAGAACAAAACCAACTTCAACAAAAAATTAAAGATGTACTCACGGGACTTGATGTCAATGATGGAAAGAAGCTCAATGAAGCAAGCAGAAATGTGAAAAAACTCATTCTGGATGCACCTATTCCTGATGACCTTAGGCAGGCAATCATCGAAGCATACAAGAAATTTTCAATAAAAGATCAGGAAGTTGCAGTCCGATCATCAGCCACAGCTGAAGATTTACCTGATGCCTCATTTGCTGGACAGCAAGCAACCTATCTCAACATCTCAGGAGAAGAAGATGTTGTAAAGGCTGTACAGAAGTGTTGGGCATCACTTTTTGAGTCAAGAGCGATTTTCTATCGGGTAGAAAAGAACTTTAACCACTTCAAAGTTGGAATCGCAGTTCCTGTCCAAAAAATGGTGCAGTCAGAAGTAAGTGGTGTGATGTTTACTATAAATCCGATTAATAACGATAAAAGCGTCATCGTTGTAGAGTCTGTCTGGGGATTAGGGGAAATGATTGTCCAAGGATCAGTCACTCCGGATCATTTTGAGGTCGATAAAAAAACCTGGAAAATTAACAAGAAGGAAATATCCAAGCAAGAAGTCTTGCTCACCAAGACAGACGGCGATACGAAAGAAATGAAGGTGCCAGAAGCAAAAGTGAATATACAAAAAATATCAGATGAAACCATCGTAGAAGTTGCAAAAATCGGAGAAACACTCCACAAGCACTATAACTTTCCTCAGGATGTCGAATGGGCATTTGAGGATGGAAAGATATACATTGTCCAAACTCGTCCAATCACAACCATGGATGTGGTTGAATCAGTAGGTGAAACTGCAAGTATCATTGGTACTCTGCCAAAACCATTACTTCAAGGTTCAGCTGCAAGCCCAGGCATTATTGTTGGAACAGTGAAACTGCTAAAAAGCCCTGAGGAAAATGACAAGATACAAAAAGGAGACATACTTGTTGCTCCAATGACAACTCCTGATTTTGTTCCAGCAATGAAAAGAGCAGCGGCAATTGTAACCGATCAAGGCGGACAAACGTCCCACGCGGCAATTGTCAGTCGTGAATTAGGTGTTCCGTGCATCGTAGGAACTGGGATCGCAACGAAAAAGCTTAAAACCAACCAAATCATTACGGTCGATGCACAAAACGGAAAAGTGTATAACGGTGAGTTGAAAATAAAACGCTCAAAAATAGAACTTCCCAAAGGGGTTGAGAGCATTCGTGATATTAAAACTAAAACCAAAGTCTATGTAAACCTTGGTGAACCAGAAATGGCATCTAAAGTAGCAAAAGAATATGTGGACGGCGTTGGACTTTTGCGGGCTGAGTTCATCATATCTGAGTACATAGGTGTTCATCCTAGAACACTGATTGAGCAAAAGAGGAGAAAATTCTTCATCGACAAACTCGCAGAAGGTTTGGAAGAATTCTGCAAACAGTTCAATCCTCGGCCGATCATTTACCGTACGACAGATTTTAAAACCAATGAATACCGGGGTCTTAAAGGGGGAGAAAAATTTGAAGGAGTTGAAGCAAATCCAATGCTTGGATTCAGGGGAGCATTTCGTTATATCAAAGATGACGAAGTGTTTAAGATGGAAATCCAGGCAGTAAGGAAAGTAAGAAATGAGCTAGGGTATAAAAATCTTCATGTCATGATTCCATTTGTTCGGACCGTCTCTCAAATGGTGGAAGTGAAACGTCTCATGAAAAAATATGGCTTAACAAGAAGCGAAAATTTCAAGCTCTTTATGATGGCTGAGATTCCCAATAACGTCTTCATGCTTGATGAATTCATTGACGTCGGAATTGATGGGATCTCAATTGGTAGCAATGACTTAACCATGCTTGTGCTAGGAACAGACCGAGACAACGAACTTGTTGCTGACGTATATGATGAGAGAAATCCTGGAGTACAGAAAGCCTTAGAAATCATCGTTCGAACCTGCAAGCGTCGTGGAATAGCCTGCTCAATTTGCGGACAAGCACCATCAATGTACCCGGAAATTACAAAGAATCTTGTATCATGGGGTGCAACAAGTGTTTCCGTAAGTCCAGATATGATCAACAAAACTCGCCTCATCGTTCACCATGCTGAGCAAGAGTTGACCGATCATCCTCAAGGATCAGCAGAAAAACAAAAGAGTAAAGTGCTTTCAGTATTTCAGAGGATATTTAAGAAAAACGCTTAATTTACCGATACAGAAGGTCTCGGTATTCTTGGAGCATACGCTTCGCGGAGTATTGTTCAGCAAGCTCTATAGACTTTTTCATTCTCTCTATCCACGCCTGAGGAACTCCGAATTCGTCTCGGTTATAAAACGTAGGTACAATTACTTTTTCAAGTAAAGTATATAAAGACTCGGAAACATTTGTTCCATCCAGTATCCATCCAGTGTCATCCCAGTTATGCTCAGCTGCCCATCCATCCTTGACTGTTAACTGCAGCACTCCGTTAGCTATAGCTTTCATTCCGGAAGTTCCACAGGCTTCATGTCCGAGCAAGGGTGTATTTAACCAAACATCAACTCCCTTAACTAACATTTGAGCAATATCTATATCATAATTTGGTATAAACAAGATATGACCAGACAATTCATGTTGCATTCGATGAATGATATCTTGAATGAGTTTTTTTGCCGCTGTATTTTTAGCATGTGCTTTTCCTGAGAAAAGAATATGGACTGGCCGATTGGTGTTTTGTACTATCCGCTTCAATCGGGAAATGTCTTCAAAGAGTGCATTTGGTCGTTTGTAGCCTGCGATTCTGCGAGCCCAGCCGAGTATTAAACTATTCGGATTATAGATATAACCAGTTCTTTCTTTCACAAAATGAGCTAAATTTGATTTTTTTTTCATATGGACCTGCCAAAGATCGTTACCGAACATATCGCAGTTTCTGATATCCGCATCCTGCCAGGTTGCTAGATGCACTCCATTGGTAATGCCCACCCAGGAATATTCTGGCCAAATAGTTTGGGAGAGCTCATAATGCATTCGACTAACAGCCGAAGCTTTACGAGAAGTATTTAGAGCAAATTTCGTCATTTGAAATTTTCCGGTTTGCTCATCGATTCCAGGTTTTAAGAGCTCCTGAGCCGTCACTCCCATCTTATTAGCATAATACAAAGCATAGTATTCAAGAAGACTCGGATCATAGACCAAGTTACCGGCACGAACTAAAGTGTGGTTAGTATAAACAATGAGTGATCTCGCCTTTGAAGCAGCTTGTTCATATGTCAGTTTATCCTGATCCATTAACCTGCGAATCAGTTGCCAATAACATAATGCAGGTCTACCTTCGTTAATATGATAAATACTTGGACGAATATTAAGTTTGTCCAGTATTTTAACGCCCCCGATACCCAGAACCATTTGCTGCTTGATCAAGTCATCTTCGCTACCATAGTACAGAGCATGTGTAACATCACGATCATCTGAAGTATTCTGGTCTGTATCGGTATCAAGAAGATATACAATAACTTGATTTATCGATCGTTTCCAAACCCTTGCCCAGACAACTTGTTTCATCAGATTAACCTTGATGAAAAGTGGCTGACTTTGATCATCGGGAGAATTCACTTGTTCAAAACCACTTTTTTCAGGTTCAATAAGAAGATCCTCTTCAGTTTGCCAGCCATGTTCATCAATGTGTTGAATAGCTTTATTTTTTCGATACAAAAGTCCAATGGCAACCATAGGAAAATTGATATCTGCAGCTGCTTTTACAGTATCACCAGCCAACACTCCAAGACCTCCAGCATAGAGGGGGAGATCAGCTTGTAGACCATACTCAGCGCAAAAATACGCAACTGGATGTTCAGTGGAAATTTGATTCATAAATGTGATTAATGAACATACTCTTACAAAACTACCACGGAGAAGAACCAACAAGCAAGAACCGAGAAGAAAACACTTAAAACTAAATTAAGGCTATATTCGTTCGCAAACGAGCTTTGGAAAATAGAAAACTCGACCTACTAGTATCACCGATCTCATCTCATATTCACAAGAAAGCACAGTCCGTAGAAAGTGTGCTCTAAACCCTCTCCAAGGGGACGGCGGAGGGGTTGGTGAAGGTGTAGGAGAAATTGTTGGTGTCGGCGATGGAGTTACTGTAGGCGTCGGTGAAGGTGTCGCAACTGGCTCTACAGCAGAACTTGAGTTTTGAGGGTTACTCTCAGTTTGTAAAACATAATCATTGTAGTTGTTATCAGTATCCTCTCCATTTCCTTCCATTTCATCAAGACCACCTGAACCCATTGAATCAGTTGTCGATGAAGCAAATGCTTTTCGCTCTAAACTTCCATCCGAACTCGGATTTGCAGATGCTGAGGCTTCATAGTCTGAAGCTGTTCCCAATCCGATCTTGTCTACAAGAGTAGACCCTGCATCACTGTATAGAAGAATGGTGTTATTTACTGCTATTGAATTAGTAGATGCTGAATACGTAGCATCAAGTGCCACAGAACCGTCATAATCGGAATGACCAATGAGAAAATAACTCTTTGGGGATATAGAATCTGATAAGCTTGATATGAGATTAGATTCACTCCCCCCAGATGTTTTCCGAGTCAATCTCCATCCAGAAAGATCAATTACAGAATCAGTTGGATTATAAAGTTCAATAAACTCATCAGTAAAACTTCCGCCTGCAAGTTGGATCTCAGAAAAGACAATATGATCGGCGAAAACAGAAAAAACTTTTGATGGTGTTCGTAAAACGAAGAAACCTAGAAGTGAAAGAATTAATCCTGAAAGGCTAAAAATGAGCAGTTTCTTTTTCATTTAAATAAAAACTATAGCTCATACTAATAGTTTATGAATTACACTGTCAACTAGAAATATATGTGTCAAACTATATGGAAAAAGAAGTTAATTACAACCGAGAGCTTGCAAACATTGCTCCCGTGCAGTACCTGCTGGAGCCTGGTTACACACTGCACATTTATCCTCACCAGCCTGTTGCATCACATCATCTATTTGTTGGACATTGGAGGTGATATCTACAAACTGAACGGTTGAGGGAGGAGTAAATATTGAAGAATTTACGACCCAGGGTTGACAAGAATAGTCAAACTCGTCATCACTGAAATCTGCAGGGGATTTCTTATCCGGAGTGTCAACTTCATCGTTCTCAAGCTCAGCAATTTTTAATTTCGTACCTTGTGGTTGTTGCGGGCTCCAAAAATAATTGTATTCTCCATCTTGGAGAACATCGGCATCCATTTGAGTTCCATCAACTTGTGATAGTTGAAAAGTTCCTCGCATTTTTTCTCCGGAGATGTACACAGTTCCTTTCGTCTCATTTCCTGAATCATCACGTGTATCAAAAGTACACGTAATATTTCTTCCAAGTTTTAACAAATCTGTAAATGATCCAATAAAACTTTCTGTGTCATTTCCTGTCATCTGTTTTTCTGTCTGACTCATCTCATCAGAAGAATCCGCAGACGATGTACTATTTGTAGTTTCTTGGGAAGAATTTGATTGCATAAAGTAGTATGCACCACCAACAAGAGCAAGCAATACAACAATGATAAGAACCACACTAAATCCTTTTTGCATGGTGCCTATAGTATATGAATCGAAACAGAATTGCAAGTTATAAGGAAAGTATAACTAAATATAACGGCTCGTACTGTTATGTGCTCCTGCCTAAATAATTTATTTGAATTCTGCTTTTGCAATGGATATGAATTGAAATTCATTTTTTGCCACATATGAACACATTTTGCTGGGGATGGTCATTGTCTCTGGAGTTGTATTGTTGGTCATAGACTCTTCAGATTCAACACAGACTACATCGGCCAACAATGAGGAACATCACACAGAAGAAATCTAAATTTACTTGATACAAATCCAAGTTATTCCACCTTCATCACTACAACAAATGATTCACAAAATTGACGCTACTTGAAGAATAGGAAATAATGGTATAACAACGATCTTTAGACGATTATTAGGTTGAAATTGGTTGCTACCTCATACTGCCATAATGACAATAAAAACAAAAATTACACTGAGCTTCCTGATTTCTCTCGTTGTTGCATCAATAGTATTCGTATCATTTTACGCATTCGCACAGCGAATAGCGCGTATTGAACAGCAGCGAGCAATAATTAATCAGGTAATGAAGGAAACAATCTCATTAAATGTACAAACGACAAATTATCTCATCGAACCAGACGAGCAAATACAAGAACAGTGGAAAGAAAATCTCAAACAAATTCAACAGAAAATGTCCTCCCTAGCATTACAATCAAGATCTACAAATGAAATAGCTTCCCAGATACATGAAGACATCACTGGAATGGAAATTGCCTTTGATGAGTTAGTTCAAGATGTTAATCAAGAAACTGAAGAGGATAAAAATAGTGGAAACATTACAACATATCAATCCTTTGAGAAACTATTCATACGAGCAGAGCTTATTGTGGCAAATGCGCTCGAACTCGATAGGCTTGAAAGCCAAGAAGTAGTTGCCACCACGCAAACTAGAGGATTCATAGCTCTCGGAGGGATGACATTTTTAGCGCTTGTGATGATAGGAAATTTCTTAATCCTCATGAGAGGGATTAGTAGGAGATTAACAAGTGTTGTGGAAACTACGAAAGAAATTGCTCACGGAAATCTCACCATTAGACTCGACGATGCAAAATCAAAAGACGAGATTGGTGAATTAGCAAGAGCTTTTAACACAATGACAGAAGAGTTAAAGAGTTTATACGAAGGTCTTGAGCATAAAGTTCGTGAGCGTACGTCACAGCTTGCACAAGCAAAAGCCAAAGATGAGGCAATATTAAAAAGTATGGGCGACGGTCTGGTTGTAGCGGATGAGCAGAGAAAAATAGTCCTCATGAACGAATCGGCTAGACAAATGTTAGATCTAAACGATCAACCCATTGGTCAAGTCTGGCCAGACTTCTTAGGAAAAGATGCAGTCATTGATAAAAACGGACAAGGAATTCAAAATGAAAATTTACCAATTAATCAAGTATTAAGAAATGGCAAGACAATTAGGGTTGGTAATCTGTCACTGAGAAAGAATAACGGAGTCACATTTCCAGTTGCTATTACCGTCTCACCAGTTCAATTACACGGAAAAACTATTGGAACAGCAATTATCTTTAGGGATATCTCAAGAGAAAGGGCGATAGATAAGGCAAAGTCAGAATTTGTTTCTCTGGCAAGCCACCAACTTCGAACACCTCTTTCAACCATACGTTGGTATTCTGAAATGCTTCTTGCAAATAAACAAAATCTTACAACAAAACAGAAAGAAAGAATCGAAGAAATTTACAAGTCAAACCTGCGAATGATTGATCTAGTGAACGCACTCCTCAATGTCTCAAGATTAGAGTTAGGAACATTTTCAGTCGAGCCAGAAAATATTGAAATTACCGAACTCATAGATTCCATCACTCAAGAATTAAAACCGCAAATTAAAGAGAAGAAAATAAAGCTAGTAAAGAAGTACGAAAAAACCAAAAAGATTCCATTGGATCCGAAATTAACTCGGATGATTTTGCAAAATCTCATATCAAATGCTGTGAAATATACGCCTCAACAAGGAATAGTCTCAATAACTACCAAGCAGATCAGAAAAGGCCATGAAATAGATCATCACAAAACGAAGGAAGATAGTATAGCAATTATCATAGAAGATACGGGGTATGGAATTCCAAAAGATCAACAAAACCAGATATTTTCAAAACTATACAGAGCCGATAACGTACGGAAAAAAGATACATCAGGTACAGGCTTAGGATTATATATAGTAAAATCGATTCTAGATCACATTGGAGGAGAAATTTGGTTTTCCTCTGTGGAAAATAAAGGAACAATATTTACCCTGACTATACCTACAAAAGGAATGAATAAAAAAGCAGGTAAGAAAAAATTGGAGTAAACAATGAATAACTTTACGATCTGTGTCGTCGAGGACGATAAAACGCTTCTTGATGCTATTCAAGATAAACTTGGAGAGAAGGGATATAAGGTTCTCACTTCAAAAACCGCTGAAGGTGCACTCCTAATGCTTCAAAATGCGCCAAGAATTGATTTATTTTGGCTCGATCACTATCTTCCTGGAGATCTAACAGGAGCGGAACTCATCACTCGGATCAAGAAACAGGAGCAGTTTAAAGATATTCCGATAATTGTTGTTTCAAACGTTGGCTGGTCAGGAAGAGTGTTGTCTTATTCTGACATTGGAATATCAAAATACTTCATAAAATCAAACTATAGCCTTGATCAGATAGTAGAGGAGGTAAAAATATTATTACAATCAAAACAAGATACATCCAACATTAAAGAGGAGATTGATAATGAAACATAAGAAACGTGTATTAATAGTCGAAGACGAAAAACCGATTGCAAGCGCATTAAATGAATTACTTAACAATGAGGGGGTGAAGGCGCAAGTTGCTTCTGATGGTGTGCAGGCACTCAAAACCTTAGAAAAACAATCGTTTGATCTTATACTATTGGATATTCTCATGCCAGGGTTGGGCGGTTATGATGTCTTAAATATCATTCATCTGGAGCACCCAAAAACCAAAGTCATCGTCATATCAAATTTAAGTAGGGAAGAGGAGATTAACAGAGCAAAGCAACTAGGTGCAGATGAGTATATCGTCAAATCAGATATGTCACTTAAAGACGTTGTAAAACGAGTGAAGAAACAACTCAACAGCTAACTACGCGTATGCCGTGTCTCTCCAATAAACAAAGAGTTTAGTTTTAGTACTGCTAGAGACCAAGATTCATGGAAGAAATCTCAAGGGGAGTGAAGAAAAGTGACTGCCTCGCAACGGAATTTGCGGTGCGAACTGCATGTTGAAGTCGCCCAGACTTTTGATAGTACTAAATGAAGCTTGCACTAAAAACATCTCCAGCTCCAACTGAATCTACAACCTCATGTTTTGGAATTGATTGTGTTTTGACCAATACCGAAGTGCCGCGTGTAAATATCTGCGCTCCCTTCTCTCCTTTTGTAGCTATTGCAGAAAGATTATAAGTAACAGACCATCTTTTTGCGATGGATAGGAATCTTGGATGGTCCTCATCAGAAAGAATTACAAAGTCCATCATTGGCAAAATCTTATTTTCTTCTCTAAAATCACGAACAATAACCTGATTATTTCGATCAAATCGGCGAAAGTATCCTTGGGGGAGCAACACTTTTACGGTAGTATCAGACAGATGTCTTACCACTTGCCTTACATATCTGGGAGAATAATTAGCAAGTAATGGTGCAAAAATAGCAACCTGAGCTGATTAAAGATGTAAGCCTAGTCGATTGTTAATCGGTACTGGTACAGCACAACCTCGATTCATAGCTTTTTGAATACGACCACGCTTTGAAACCAGATTCTTATAAATCAATGTTGTATTGCAATTTGGATGTTTCGGGTGAATTTCAACACTATCCAGATAGGTAAGAAAATCTGGCCCATATGTAGAAACAATTCTCGACTTAACTTCAGGAAACTTTCTAAAAATCTTCGTCATAAACATCGCCGGACTACCAGCAGATACGTACTCAGCATGTTCTGTCACATTCTGGTCAATACACACATGCCCTAAAATGACGACATTCATATTTGGTCTATCTATTAAAATCGTTCTTTACTATACAGATTACGCTCTTTACAATGACAGATGTTATTGTCTTTGACAAGAAAGTTAAATTAAAGGAGGAGTATGGCAAATGTAAAAAATCGACATCCGGAATATCAGTATTTAGAACTTCTGCAAGACATTCTTGATAATGGGGTCATTAAAGTCAGCCATAGTACGGGAATTAAATTAAAAAGTGTTTTTGGTAGACAAATTCGCTTTGATCTTTCACAAGGATTTCCACTACTGACAACCAAAAAAGTCTTTATCAGAGGGATTATCCATGAACTGCTCTGGTTCTTATCCGGAGAGTGTGACTCAATAGAGTATTTAATGGATAATGATGTCCACTTTTGGGATGATTGGGCGTATAAGCCATACAAGCTGGCTATGGAAGAGGGAAAAGCACCCAAACTTACTCTGGAACAATTCTTTTCTAAGTTAAAAACAGATAAGAAGTTCAAGAAAAAATGGGATGATCTTGGCCCGATTTATGGCGTTCAATGGCGACATTGGAAATGTTCAGATGGTAGGGAGGTCGACCAAATACGTTGGATGCTCGATAAGATGAAGAAAAAACCACACAAAAAACATTATGTCATCTCAGCTTGGAATCCAGAATTCACTTATGAGATGGCCGCCTCAGCCAAGACTTCGATGTCGATTGTGCCTTGTCATACATTTTTTCATGTCATCATCAATGTCGAAACGAACAAACTCTCTCTACAACTCTATCAACGTAGTGCCGATATTTTCTTAGGCGTGCCATTTAACATTGCCAGCTATGCACTGCTTACTATGATGCTTGCCCATGTAGCAGGATATGAACCAGGCGATTTTGTTCACACGTTTGGAGATGTGCACATCTATGAAAACCACGTTGAGCAAGTAAGAGAACAACTGAAGAGGAAACCACAACCATTTCCTACAATGAAAATAAATTCCAAAGTCAAAGATATCGACGACTTCAAATTCGCAGACTTCACGGTAGAGGGATACAAACCTCACCCATCTATCAAAGCTCCCATCGCTGTCATCGGAGGATTTGGGCGTGATAAAGTGTAAAAAGACCTTCTTAGTTTGTGATGTGGTGAGGTATTGATACGCTGATGAAAAGAAAACCAACGATCTCTATGATTGCCGCTGTCGCTGAAAATCTGGCGATAGGGAAAGACAATCAACTTCTCTGGCATCTCCCAGAAGATCTTAAACGATTTAAGAAAATTACACTCGGTCATCCTGTCATCATGGGAAAAAATACCTACGAATCTATCGGAAAACCACTTTCAGGAAGAACCAACATCATCATCTCCGACGTGATTGCCTACAAGGCACCTGGGTGTATTGTCGTCAATTCATTTGAAGATGCAATTAAAGAGGGAAAAGAGCACGATAAAAATAAAATCTTCATCATCGGCGGTGGAATGGTTTATAAACAGGGGATCAAAATCGCTGACAAGCTCTACATCACTCTTGTGAAAGGCAACTTCCAAGCCGACATCTTTTTTCCAGAGTACAGTAATTTTACAAAAGTTATTTCAAGAAAAGAAGGCAAATCCGGAAAATATAAATACACATTTCTAGAGTTAGAAAAAAATAAATGAAGCCACCCCCACTGCTTATATTTCTTATCCTCATAACCTTTATCTACATTGTCATTGATAGAACCAAGTTAAAGTCTTCAGAGCTAAGAAAATATAATATTGTTTTAGTCAAGTATTCTTCGCACTTTGATTAGCATTGCTACTCATCAATGCAATTCTTCCTCAAACATAATCAAGCTTCAGGACGCTTAATCACTAGCAAGGTGTTTCAACATATACATACCTTCAAGCAGATAACCAAGCTTGCGATAATAATTACGAGTTCCAATCGCTGAAATGACAGCAACCTTCTTAAAACCGTTCTTTGTTGCTATTCTTTCTGCTCTTTCAAGCAGTGACTTGCCAAACCCCGTATGTTGAGCTCTGTCATCCTGTTTTTCATTAACCGGAACTACACCTCCATAGGTATGGATTTCCCTAATAATCGCGGCACCGTTCAGTTCAGTAAACAGCATCGTTTGCTTTTCATTCGGCAGTCGCATCCTCAACAAAGAATAGAGATGTTTTCCAGTTGAATACTCAAGAAACACTTCTGTGCCACCCAGTGTATCGATAGTAATCCGTTTCATACGAGGTGTTTCGTTAGAGAGCTTTCTTTTCACCTCCCTGCATCGAATACATTGACATTGCTTGCCTTCCATAGCTAGTTCCTGTTGGATCACCTGACGCATATTAGTCTGCAGCGTGCCTCCTGCAACCCATTGCTTTGAGATATCTCGTACTAGCCGATCAATACGAACCCAAGGTGGAGTGATAAGTTTTATCTTTTTAAGCACTTCTTTCATTATTTCATCATCATATGTCCTGAATTCTCCTCGCTTCCATTGTTCATACAACTCTGTTCGAGGTATCACTTGTGTGGGATAAATTTTCACAAAATCAGGCTTAAACCGCGAATCCTGATACATTACTTTTGCCATTTCGACATCTTTCTCTGGATTAGACCCAGGAAGATTTGGCATGAAGTGATAGCAAATCTTAAATCCAGCATTACGTAGCATCAGCGTCGCATTTGCTACAGGTTTCAAAGAGTGTCCTCGTTTCACCTTCTTGAGTATCACAGGGTCAAAAGCTTGAACACCAACTTGGAGTTTTGTTACTCCAAGCTCGCGTAGCAGGCGAACTTCTTTTTCATCAATCCAGTCAGGCCGTGTCTCGATACTAATGCCAACAATGCGATGTTTGGCGGATTCATTTTTCTTTTGAGCAGCTTTTAGTGTTTTGCTTTGAATGCCGTTGCACGCATCAAACAATCCTTTAAAAAAAGACCGCCTGTACTCTTTAGAGTACACCGAGAAAGTTCCACCAATTACAATCAGCTCAACTTTATCTGTTACATGCCCAGTTAATGCCAGCTGTCTAAGACGATTACGGACTTGTTCATACGGATTAAAGTTCACTTTCAAAGCCCTCTGTGCAGCTGGCTCATCTCGCAAATAACTTTTTGGAAGGTTGAGATCAATTGGGCAGAAGGTGCATTGTCCGGGACAATAAAATGCCTTAGTCATCACAGCCATAGGTGTTACACCGGAAACACTTCTCATGCTTTTTACCTGAAATAGCCTTTCAAGACTTTGATTACGGTTGATCTCACCTTGATCTACGAGGCGAAAATACGTCGAGAGTATACTCGAATTCTTTGGAGTATGACCCAAGGACTTTGCCCAACGTCTTTTATATTGAGAAAGATTTTTCTCTGAAAGTTTCGTAAAATCTCTTAAGAGAAGTTGTGATAATGTCATGATTCAAGACCAGGTAAAAGATACATATAACCAGATTGCAGAACATTTTAGCAAAACTAGGCGTTTTGTATGGCCGGAAACATTGAAAGAACTTGAAAAATTAAAAAGTGGTGATCAACTCTTAGATCTTGGTTGTGGAAATGGAAGGTTGCTGACAGGAATAAAAAATAATGTGGAATATATTGGTATCGATTTTTCAAAGACACTTCTCAAGAATGCTCGACATATACACCCTGAACGAAAATTTATCTACGGGGATATCACAAAGTCAAAAGTATGGAAAGGGTTGCCTAAGTTTGATGCTATCTTTTGTATTGCTGTACTCCATCACATTTCTGAGCGAAAAAAGCAATTGTATGTTCTAAATAAATCGAGATCTATCTTAAAAAACGGAGGGGTACTCAACATTTCTGTATGGAATTTTCTGAACTTTCGTCATTTAGATACTCATTTTTCCAAAGAAAGCTTGAAACTCAAACGAAAAAATTGGCGATACTTGTATGAACCCTACCAAAATAAATGGAATAGATTTTACGTAGCGTTTGATAAAGCGTATTTGAGAAAACTTCTTAACGAAGCAGGGTTTAAAAATACTGATATCTTTTATGTCGATCGAAAAGGAAACAAATCTAACATGCTAAGAGGATGTAATCTATGCGCGACAGCAGCTAAGGGAGATTAAGTTAGCTCAGATATGTGATCCCGAGACTTCATAATCTGCAAAAATCTGTGCTTCAAATACATAAAGTGCAACCGAAGGGTCTTGGTAGCAATTTCTGGCAAGACCGGCTTTCTGACTACAAAGCTCTTTTAAGAATTCTTCCTTGCTCCACCCGGTATCGGTTGCAACCTGAGGTAAAAAAGTACCAGATATTTTAGATTTTTGCACAACTACACCATGCTTGCCAAGTTCGATTTCTTCCCAAGAGTCTATTTTCCTCCGAGGTGTCATGATTGATACTTCAATCTCAATCTCATTCATCTCGGACGAAGTGACATTTTTAAAACGGTGATCCTTGGTTGCCGCATCAATCGCTGCCTGCTGGATGACTCTATGGAGTGGTATGGCAGGTTCAAAATGACCAATACAACCTCGAAGCTGATCACCATTCTCCAGAGTAACAAATGCACCAAGGGGAAAATAGAGATACCGTGAATGTGGTGAAAATTGAGGCGTGCCGCCACCTGTCAAATATGACTCAAGTGTTTCTCGAGCAATAGCCAGCGCCTCTTTCTTTGCTGATTCATTAAGAAATGAACCAGGAAGATGATCTTTGCTAGCAACAATTGCAGCATACCCAACAACTCGAGAATGATCACCTGTAATATCTCCAGAATTTGAATAAACAATCAGCTCAAAGTCTGATATCTCAAGTAGTTCAGCAGTTTGCAGTGCAACCTCAACGGCTTTGGTTCCACATGCATGAGTATCGATTTGTGAAGCATATTCTTGAGTTAAATGTTCAACTGAATTGAGATAAGTTTCCCGACTACCACCGACAATTGCATTAATCGTCTGATGATCAACTTGGTTAGCAACTTCCCATGTTGGATAGTGGGAAAGGTCAGTACTTACTACAATCAGTGTGTTCTCATCCATGATTTCGTAGAGCTTCTGTGCTAACGCTTCGATGACACTTTCATCTACCTGACCAAGAAGAATTGGTACAATTTTAAAGTCATTTAGTACGGATTGAAGAAAGAGTATCTCCATTTCAATCGTATGATCTTGAGTGAACATAGTTGGATTCGAAATAATACTTTTCTCCTCATCAATAAGCATAAGACCAATGGTTTCATCGACATCAACAGCACCAAGTGGTGTTTCCCAAGATCCCTGATCATATACCGCAGCTTTTTTACTCTTATGATGATGATTTCCACTAAGGATAATTACCCTCGAGTATTGGTGACCTTCTATTTGCTTATAAGCATATGCAGCAGTTTTTCCAGAGAATTCTAATCCGGCGTGGGGAGCAAATAGTATCCTTGGTTTAATTTCACTGTTTTGTTTAGCAGCGCTTAACAGATACCCTGTGATAGTTTCCTTCAGCTCATCTTGATCTTTTGGATAAAACTGTCCGGATACTGCCGCTTTTCTAACACTTACTTGTTGAAGAGTTGCTTCAGAAGAAGAGTTGGAATCACCTGAATCAGGTTTGCTGCCCTTGTCTACTAGTCCAGGAATCAAAAATAGAAGCAATACAAATCCAAAAATTCCAACAACAATACCAATCCTTTTCTTATTCATTAAAACCAATATACAACATTCTTTATTTGGAATTGACTTTACGAAATGTTTCTAATAACTTAGACATAACGATCGTTCGAACTGAAAGGAAACAAATGACTACCTCTGAAAAAGCTATAAGTGAAGCAACAAAAATCTTTGCTCGTAAGGGATATGAAGGCCTAAGTATGAGAAAGCTTGCAAAGGAAACAGGAATTGCGCCATCGGTACTCTATCACCACTTTGAAAATAAGGATCAACTGTTAAGAGCAATGTATAACTCGATCAATACTAACTTAGAAGAGGAACGTGGAAAAATTCAAAAACCTCGAACAGCCTCCGCGTTGCTCATGCAGGTGATCTTGTTTCAATTAGATCACGCAGAAGAGCTTGTAGCATCGCTAAAGTACTATCAATCGTTCAGAGATAAATTTCGCAGGCTCAAAACAGGATATCTTCCAGGCAAAGCATATCTCCAAATCCTCGAAGTTCTTGAATTTGGAATAAAGAACAAGCAATTCAAGGCGAGAGATATACAAAAAGACGCAAAAGTTCTTACACATGTCATAAACGGATACTTACTTGAATACTTCCCAAGCATGCCTCGAGGAAAAGATAAGGACAAACTTGCTCGAGAAATTCAATCATTTATCCTTCGAGTTTTGAAACATTAGAAGTGTCGCACACATCATTGTTTCAGTTCAATATTCAAATAAAAAATTATTTAAAGAGATACAGTACGAAGATAATCATTAAACGGTTTCATTGCTTTTGACATGCGTACACATTGTTCAAGAAAATCCTTCTCAGTTATTTGCGAATTACTAAGTTGATGAAAGACAGTAAGACTTTTGAGTTTTAGAAGATCTGCATCTGGGTGTTGTTTATCATATCCTCTCGGAACAGTTTTCAGCGAATCATAGGTTTCTAAGCCATGAAAGTATTTTCTAAAATTCGCAGACGTAACCACTGTTCTCAAAGGCTTTGCATCTTGATCGATTGCATCGCGGATCTTACCTAGCACTGGAGCTGAAGGCATATGAAGTCCACCGCCAAAAAACGATTCACCAGGTTGAAGATGTAAATAATAACCTGGATTTCCACCTTCCATTCCTCCTGCAGTAATGACCCCACCAAAATTTGTTTTGTAAGGGGATTTATCTTTGCTAAATCGAACATCACGGTAGATACGGAAGATTTTAACAGTTCCAGGGATCAAAAGTGCTTTTTTTATTGAAGAATCAAATACTGATATTCGCATCGCGAGCTCATGAACAAACTCAGAAAATTCAACTTGAGCTCTTTTGAATTCAACTTTATGGCTGTTAAACCACTCACGAGTATTATTCTTCTTAAGATTTTGAATAAATGCTAGTGTTGATGATGAAATTTGTATCATTTCAGTTGCCCATAATAAATACTTCACCCATCATATCAATGATTTAATTTAATCCCTAACACGAAAATATTGTAAATTCCGACATAGATAGTCAGAAAATTAAAAATATCAAACTAAATAAAAAATTGATAAATAATTACGAATAATAATATACTGAAGACGTGGACGAAAACAGCACTGAGATTAATAACACAACAGACAACAATCAAAGTCCTTCTTCTCAGGATCAATCAACAAATCCTAAAAATCTTGGTCCTAATCAGGAATCAATTCTAGGTAAACCCGCCTCACTATTAAAAAAGCTTTCACTATCCTTATCGTCCAAAAGAGATCAGTTTAAATCATTTTGGCAAACATTCTCTAGTAGAAAGAAAATTCTTTTAGCTACATCAACAAGCCTGGTAACTATTGCGTTATTGACGGTTTTAATCAGCTTAAACAGGGAAGGTAAACTCCCTTCATTCCTTCAACGACCTTCTCCAACTGGATTTCAGGCTGTTGGTGACTGGAAAAGACTGGAAATTCCTGACCGTGAACCACCGTTTTTCTTGCTTGAAGCACAAACACAGAGTACATACGGAATCCTTCCCAAAGAGGTTTTTATTTTAAAGTCAAAAGAACCAGTCACCGAACAATTCATTCGTCAAAACATTCAAAGTAGCGCTCCAATTCAAATAACAGCCAGGAATGACCAGGAAGTAACGATATCTCCACAGTCACCTTTAGGTTTAGATAAGGTGTTTAAAGTTCAGCTCGCAGTAGAAGGCGTTGAGCATGAAGGACATACATTCGATCGTGATTATAGCTGGGCATATCAAACACAAGGAAAATTTAGAGTCATAAGTAATATTCCGGGTGATAAGAAAAATAATGTTCCAATCAATACCGGAATTGAATTAGTGTTTAGTCAAGATGATTATGAAGATCCATCACCTTTCATTTCCATAGAACCCAAGATTAATTACAGACTCGAACGGCACGGAGATACACTTGCCATTGTTCCACAAGCACCACTCATCGAAAAATTTGTCTACAGAGTGACCCTCAAAGCAGGGTTGAAACTCGAGTCGCGAGACGATCCCATCTCTGAAGATTATTCATTCACCTTCCAAACCAAGGAAAAAGAGGAGAGACCTGCCAGAGTAAGTATTGATGTAGATTTTGCTCAAATTGTTCCCAATGAAGAATACATGGCAAAAGTCTTCGCTTTAAATTGGAAACCAGAGGATGTTCTTAAAGCCCAGGTGTATCAATTTCCTTCAAGTCAAGAGTATTTAGACTCAAGGAAGAAGATCGACGAAGTCTTGGATAGTTGGAGAAATTATTATGCTGAAGAGGAAGCTGTTGAAACGAGCAACCTTTCAAAAGTCTTAGAAGCAGATATTCAAATTCAAAATAAAGAAAATATTTCCTTCATCCAACTTCCACAAGCCTTGCCGGAGGGCTATTATCTTGTTCAACTGTGGTATGAAGACGGAACGAAATTAGAGCAAATTTGGCTCCAATCTACCTTTCTTTCTGGCTATGTCTCAGCGGGGAAGGAACAATCAATAGTATGGGCTAATATCGTGAATAGTCAACCAGCCAGTTTGGCAAATATACAAGTTATTGATACTGGTCTGAGTTATTCAACCAGTCAAGATGGAATCGCAAGGTTTAATACCCCAGAAATCTTTTTTGAAAAAGGAAGACATTACCTTGAAATCACAAACCCAGATCAGAAAAAACTCCTCCTTCCAGTACGATCGCTTGGAGGTAATGCTCGGCCAAATCAAAAAACTGCAGATGATTACTGGTCCTATCTCTATAACGAACGTCGGATGTACAAGCCAAACGACACAGTCTACTTCTGGGGCGTAATTAAAGAAAAAGATTCGAATTTTACCCCCTCCGCGACGCTCAGTCTCTCAATAGGGTATCAGCGAGGGGAAAGTGATGTATTAAAGAAAACTGTAAATCCACAACCTGATGGAACATTTCTTGAAAGCTTTGCTCTAGTAGACGCGCCAACTGGTTGGTACACCTTATCGCTTTCGGTAAATGATTTACAGATCACGAGTCTTGGGTTTCAGGTATTGGAATACGAGAAACCTGAAATGAAAATCGAAGTCGATGCAAATAAAAAAGCGATATTTACCGATCAAACAGTAAAATATACATCCCAAGTAAAATTTTTTGATGAAACTCCAGCTAGTAATATTCCTATCAAAATCCATGAATCACAAAACAACAAAACTTCCGAATTAGAAACCAGCCTTAACGGAGAAGCAACATTTACCTACACTCCTGTCTATAAAACAGGTGGATACAATTACCCCCGCTACGAAAGCATTACGATTACACCGGCCCTCGCTGAGCAAGCAACTATCGAAGGTCATGGAAGTGTCTATGTCTATGGTAGTAAAGTAATGATTTCAACGGAAAACGAACAGGAAAACGACAAAGCCAAGCTAATAGCAACGGTTAATCATGTTGACCTCAGCGGCATGAATGCGGGAACAACAAATGAGGTAAAAGGGAGTCCTTCTCAGAATCACAAGGTAAATCTTAAAATTACCAAACAATGGTCAGAAAGAAAAGAAGCTGGTGTCTACTATGATTTTATTGAGAAAGTAACTCGACCGAGATATCAGTACATACAACATAAAGAAATTGTCGAAGATATTCAAATGAATACTGATCAAAATGGTCAGATTTACAAAGAATTTCAGATGGAACCAAGAAAATCATACAGGGCTGACATAAGTATTGTAGACAGTGACAATCATGAAACAAATCGGACAGAGTGGTACTACTATTATCCAGGCCGAGGTGAGGGGAGCTACTCCGAGCAACGAAACCCGGAACTTACCGTAAACAAAGATGAAAATTCCTACTCAGTTGGAGAGTTAATCGATGCAAAAATCATCATTAACGACGAGGATTATCCGGACAATG
Organism: Candidatus Chisholmbacteria bacterium; assembly: GCA_963704905.1. Taxonomy (GTDB): domain Bacteria; phylum Patescibacteriota; class Microgenomatia; order UBA1400; family Chisholmbacteraceae; genus CAVPHZ01. The sequence continues at coordinate 78,523 of CAVPHZ010000001.1, read as the reverse complement.
ACAAAAATCGCTTCCTCTTTATAATTGCCAAGAAAGGTGAGCAAAAAACTATTGTTTCAGAAAGTCCGAACACTTCATTTATATTTGAACAGATTCATATTCCAAATATTTATTTAGCAGCAATCTCCTTTACAGGAAGATACTATGAAGCCGTATCCACTCCATGCCGATGGGGTTGGAGCTGTTACTCATACTATGGATATGGGGAAGATTACTTCAGTGGACTAGAAATTCGTTACAAACAACTGGATAGTCAGTTAGATCTTGAAATCATTCCCAGCCAATCGTCTTTTGAGCCAGGTAGAAAAGCCTCGATAAGTGTAAGGGTAAAAAAAGATGAGAGTCCAATCTCAAACGCATCTGTCAACCTCGCCTTAATCGATCAAGCCTTAGCAGCGATTGGTGGTGTACGGGAGCCAAACATTCTCCCATCGCTCTATGAAACTGAATCGAGCTTTATCTATTACACCTACAATTCTCACAAACCACTATTTCCTGACAAAGCTCAAGCCGAAAAAGGCGGCGGTGGAGGTATGCGGGAGTTGTTTAAGGACACGGCCTTTTTTGGAAAAGCTACAACCAACGCTGAAGGATACGCGAACTTTGAATTTGACCTTCCTGACAATATCACATCATGGATTATCTATGCCCAAGCGTTATCAGGGAACGTCGATGCAGGTCAACTAGAGTCAAGCCTCATCGTGAGCAAAGACTTTTTTGTAACTAGCCAATTTCCCAGGGAGTATCTCAATAAAGAAAAACCATATATTACCGGGAATTCATTCGGAAATGCACTATCAAGCAGCGATACTGTACAGTTTGAAGCAATCTTTCTAAACGGTGAAGAGGAAGTCAAGAAAGAGAATAAGACTGCCACCGCATTCAAACCTGTGAATTTTGCCTTTCCATTCCTCCCCTTAGGCGAGTATAAAGTTACGCTAAGCGGACATACTTCCTCCTATGATGATGGTATTGCATTACCGTTCAATGTCTTGGACACGAGATTTGTGTTCAACAGTGAAGAAAAGAGCATTCTCAACAAAGGAGACAGAACAGATGCGGTAAAACAAGATAATATCCTTGAAGAACGGCCGGTAACTGTTGTGATTAGTGATGAAGGGAAGGGGAGCTACTATCGTAATCTAACGAGATTTTGTTATTTATACAGCAATAGACTCGAGAAGCAACTTGCACGAATAGCCGCAGGAAATATTCTATTCGATAAGTATAACGACACTTCTTGTCAAATCCAAAAAGAAGACATAACCAAGTTCCAAAATGAAGATGGGGGGTTGGCACAAGTAAATTGGGGTGGAAGTCATTTAAAGTCGACTGCCTGGGCGTTATATATCCACTCAGAGTCATTCGATAAAGCCGAGCTCATCAGCTATCTTGAGGCTCAACTTGCTCAAAGCAGAGGTGGTACGATTCAACAGATATATGCGGCTTGGGGATTATCAAGTCTAGACGAGCCCGAAGTGAACAGGTTGCGTGCCTTAGCAGATTCAGCAACAACCTTTGAGGAAAAAGTAGTGGCAGGCATTGCATTAGCAAGTAGTGGAGAAGTTGAAGTTGCCCGGGATCTCTACTATGACATCCTCGCAGATTATGCTTACACCTACACTCCGTATATTCGAATCCAAGCTGAAGACAAGAAAGGAAATCAACTCGATAGCTACATCCAAGATACTAGCCTTGCCCTCCTTCTTGGCAATTTAGTTGAGAAGCAATATAACGATGGCTTCTATGAATACCTCAGAGATTACAAAACTCAAGCTGAAGATATTGTCCTCGACCTGGGGGATATTGCCTTCATAACGAGTGAATTAGAAAAACTACCAGAGGAAGATACCGCGGTGACGTTTACTTCAAACGCAAGAAATCTTTCAAAGACTCTCGAAGGTGGAAGAAATTGGGTACTGAACCTTGAGAAAAACGAGCTAAACAACTCTACTGTAGAAGTCACTGACGGAAAAGCAGAAGTCACAACCACGTATTTTGTTGGGCCGGATAAATTTGCTCAAGCTCCATCAGATGACAGATTGACTCTCAAGCGAACATATTCAAAAGCACGAGGTGAGGGAGACTCAATTGTTCCTGGTGATATCATTCAAGTCACAATTGACTTTAATCTCAATATTGATACAGCACCACTAGGAGGTTATACAATCACGGATTATCTCCCATCTGGATTAACTTACATTAAAAATCCAAGTGCGTATGGTTTGAAGCAAAACGGGTGGATCCGAGAAAGTGAACGGAATATAATGAATTATTCCTTCTACAACTCTCCATGGTGGCAAGTGCATGGAAGTAGACAGCTGGTGTATTATGCGAGAGCCAACGCAGTGGGTACATATATTGCGGAACCAATTGTATTCCAATCAACCAGAGCGTTGTCAGTATTTTCTAGCGTGGCTGAAGAGCCAATATCAATTAATGAAAGAAAGTAGTCTATGAATATGAAGAAAAGCTTTGGTATTGCACTTGTTGCTTTAGTAATTTCATCTTTACTAACATACTACCTCAATCAACATTCAAGTGGAGAAGTAGCAGGAACGAAAACCTATGAAGAGGTGAGGGGAATTATTCTTCCGCACCACGCTGTTGCGAGCGAACTTATAAACGAATCACTTAAGAATCTTTCACAGGAGAAAGAGTTTTCCCATATCATCATTTTTGGTCCAAATCACCTTGAAACCGAGGTAGCAACCTTTAAAACCGCTGAGCAATTAGAGGGTATTAATCTTGCAAAAGATATCATCCTAGCTATTACAGAGGAATTTCCCGAAATTATCATTGATGATGAACGAGTTGCTACAGAGCATAGCATTCAGGAACTGCTTCCGTATGTGACTGAGTATTTTCCAAATGCGAAAGTTATACCACTCATCATTTCCGCTCAATATAACCTCGATGATCTGGAAAGCAAAGCCAAGTTCTTCACGCAGTTACTTCCCACAGGATCATTATTTATCGCTAGTGTCGATTTTTCTCATGAATTTATGCAACTGGAAGCAATGGAAAAGAATGATGAAACAATATCGACAATTAGTAATTTCGATTATCCATCACTCCTGAACTACGAGGATGATCACCTAGACTCTCCAGTCGCAATGGCAGAGTTTTTATTAACGATGAACAGCCTCGGAGCAACTGATTTTGAAGTATGGCACAATACCCACGGAGCATTAATCCTCGACAATCCAACGCTTCAAGGAACAAGTTACGTCATTGGCGTGTTTTACTAACCCACACCAACTTATTTTCATGAAGTACGTAGCTCCAGTAGCATATTTATTCTTACTTGTATTTCTCACAATTTACTACTATCAAATTCATTCAAACCCAAACCAAAGCCTCAAAACTCGACTGCCGACTCCAACTTCTCAAAAACTCACTCAAAAGGTGGAAAGAACACCCACTGACCAACATACTCTCACTCTTGATCAAATCTTCGGAGAAAAACCTCATTGGATCATTGATCTCGATGAAAGCAATTCTCTGAAGCTCATAGCAACTGGTGATGTCATGCTTGGTAGATCAGTGAATATGAAAACAACACAGGACAACAACTTTCCCTGGCCATTTGAAAAAACAGCCCATTACTTACAGGAAGCTGATCTGACTCTAGTAAACCTTGAAGGGCCATTTATAGAAAACTGCCCAATAACCAACGAGAATACTCGATTCTGTAGTGATCCAAGAAATATTGAAGGACTCCTACTTGCAGGGATTGATATCGTCACACTCGCGAACAATCACTCAGGAGATTATGGAAAGATTGGTATAGAACAAACAAAAATATTGTTGGAAGAGAAGTTAATTTCTACAGTCGGATTAAACAACATTGAGTACATACATAAGAAGGGCAAGAAAATTGCTGTTATGGGATACAATCAGATAATTCCAAGAAGATCAGATGTTTCATGGTTAGATGAGAACAAAACGTTAGTTGATGTTAGAGTAGCTAAAAAAAATGCAGACATTGTGATCGTCTCGTTTCACTGGGGAAGCGAATACACTGAGAAGCCATCCAAAGAACAGATCGATCTCGCTCACAAAATAATTGACTCTGGAGCAGATCTCATCATCGGACACCATCCACACTGGATTCAACCAATTGAAATCTACAACGACAAACTGATCGTATATTCGCTAGGTAATTTTATCTTCGACCAAATGTGGTCACAAAAAACTCGTGAAGGTTTAGTAGGAGCATTTATGTTCTATGAAGGAAAGCTTGTGGATGCAACTTTTGAACCTGTACTCATAGAAGACTTCGGTCAACCTAGAGTAGTCACTGGGGATAGAAGGCAACTAATTTTGAGAAATCTAGAGAAAATATCTGAAGAATTGTTGGTGATAAGTAGCTAAAGGAAAGTGAACATCTACTGACAAGTTACTGTGATAATGTGAGATTTTTGTGAGCCGAGTTTAATGTCAGTAACTCTGTTAAGCAATGACTGTCCGTTGAAAAGAATATCACCACCGACTCGAGATCGATCAAAATTTAAATTCATCCGGAGAGCGGAAAGATTAATTTTGTTTGGATTACTCGCGTCAACTTGAACTAAAAATGGTGGAAGCATCAGGGTAGTTTGTCCGCCAGCAGGAATGGGTTCATTTGGTAGTTTGATCCCAGGAAGATTGAAGTTCATCCCAATTGGTTCGATAGTTTCACAATTAACATTCTTAATAGTTATTGTCACTGATTGTGTGTTCAGATAGATAACCCCACCAGCAATAACCGCTGCCATTACCGTGACAAGGCCCAGCGGACCCTTCGCAGTGGCAAGAAGTTTTCCTCCAGAACGTACTTTACTGGCAGAAGATTGCTGCGACGATTTTTGCAGCTCCTTTTTTACTCGCTTAACCTCACTTTTCAAACCCTTCCATTGTTTAAGAAGGAGAAGTAAATATTTTTTTCGTTTTTTTCTCTCCTTCGTATCCTCAGGCAAGTGGTGAACCGTAAGTTCCACCACTTTACCATGTTTATACAAATCGATTTGTTTGAGCGTCCTAGAAATTGTTGATAGTTTTTTATCAAGAGCAGGGTTGATCCCTTTGACCAGCTTACGGAGTGCATAAAATTTTGCTTTTGTCGTTGAATCAGCGTCAAGTAGCGTTTCCGCTCGCTCCAATCGTTGCAAGACTTGTCTTGGATCAAGAGCTACAAAATTCATAACTTGAGGGAATTATAGCAGAAGCAATGTCAAGTACTGGAATAAATTCAACTTTAGATCTGATTAACATATAATTACCTTGAGGATAGAAATGAAAAAAACAATAAAATTTACAACCGAAGGATATGAGGAAATGGAAAAGAGAAATGAAAAACTGCTTAAAGAAAGGACAGAAGTTATTGTTCGTCTGCAAACCGCTCGGGAGATGGGGGATTTATCTGAAAACGGAGCCTATAAAGCTGCTCGATTTGAACTCGGCTCCATCGATCGTGAACTGCGGAAATTAAGCTATTTGCTCCGATCAGCAGATGTGATAAAAAAAACAAGTAAATCAGGTATTATCGAATTCGGAAGTAAAGTCAAGCTAAAAAATAATGAAAAACTTCTTGAGTTCATGCTCGTAGAAGATAAAGAGTCAAATCCGTCAAAGCAAAAACTCTCCATCCAAAGTCCAATTGGAAAAGCGATTCTAGGAAAAAAAGCTGGTGATACGGTTAAAGTCTCAGCACCCGCCGGAACAATAATCTACACAATAGAAGCTATAAGCTGAGATTGTTTATTTTTTCCTCCCCCGATCTGGAAAGAAATAATAATACACTATCGAGGTGAACCTTAACTAGGACAGGTGTTGTATTTGTCTCTGATATTGAATCCAAGAGGAGCATTGATCGAGAACACTATAATTAAGGTAAATCGCAGACTGCTCAAAAAAGTTCTCAATCTAGCACATCATTACCCTCTCCTAAGAGAATTTGGACTAAAGCTCAATGAACTTTCGGAGTCAAGATAAGTCAATATTCCCAACATCAAAGCCTTAGCCGGAATTTCTGGTGTTTGAATGAGTAACCTCGCTTCGGTGGGGTTGGTTAAAAATCCCATTTCTAAAATAACTGCGGGAGCCATGGGATGGATGGAATGATCATATCTTCTCCAGTTAAAAGCATAATACCCAGTCATGTTCCTGGTGATATTTGGATCTATTGCTAATTTTGTTTGTTGCTGGTAAACCTCTTCAATCACCCTAGCAAGCGTTGGCGCTTTTCCGCTCCTATCTCTTCTGGGAGCGGCTACTTTAAATCCGGATGTAGCCGGACTCGTACTCCCATCTGCGTGGATAGCTACCACAACATCAGCGTAATAAGCGGGAGGTATGGTAGCCGGTAAAATATCAACCACAATTCCTTCCGCCTCCAACAGCTTCTTCGTCTCTTCAGCGATCACCAAATTAACTTCCCACTCTGCTACCGAACCGCTGCTCGTTCCTCCTCCTCGCGCCCTAAGTCTTGCTAGTTCGTCGGGAAGCTCCTGGTGTTTCCAGTGTCCTGCCTGAAGTCCGACCCGAAGTGGCCCTTCTGGACGCGTCCAGTTTGATAGATTACCAAACCTTCCAAAATCAAGCTCCGCCGACCCGTCGTCCTCAATATAAGGAGGAGCCCCGTACAATTCTGCTGGAGGTTGTGGTTTAGAAAGAAACACTCCCACCGAAACGGAAGTGATCAATAAAACAACGAGAAAAATTTTTTTCATAAAATTAATCCTTGAGGTATTTGTCAAAAAACGCAACCGAGCGGGAAAGGGCAAGTGAAAGATTACTGGAAATATTATGATCATCTCCCTCATAGACAAACAGCTCTACAGGTTTGTCGGCATCCTTAAGTCGTTGTTCCAGCCCTGTGGACTGCTCAACCTCCACTGAGGAATCAGCGGTTCCGTGATGAAGTTGCACTGGACCGGAGATATCATCAAGGTAAGAGGTAGCAGATAATGAATTCCAAAACTCAGGATTTTCGCTTGGATCACCAAAAAGCTCAGACAACTCCCGTCGCCAGCGACCTCGCTGGCTATTTGGATTTGGAGTTGGAGTGGGACCGGAGCGTCTTCTCCATCGCTCAAACAGGTCTTCATAGGAACCGACGACACCAGCCCAAATAACTCCAGCCTTTATATCCGTATTTACCACCATACTCTCTAGAGTAATGTGCCCACCCATAGAGTGACCCCACATGCCGATCTTGTCAGGATTTACTTCCTCCAGCTTTTGAACTGAAGCCAGCGCGTTCAATACGTCGATGGTGTAGTCGTTAGCTCCATACCCACCTCGTGCATCGCCTTCAGAGTTGCCGTGTCCTCGATAATCCGATTTAAATGTAACATAACCATTTCTTGCAAACGCATCCTGGTAGGCAACATACTTTTCCGTGGTTCGATAGACAGAGGGAGAAATGTAACCGTGGTTAAAAACTATCGCTGGCCATCCACTATCAGGAGGAGTTCCATCTGGGATGGTGAGAAGTCCGAATATCTTCAGACCTTCTGATTTATGTGAAGCAATGTAGCGGGAGTAATTTGAGCCATGGCTCAATGTTTGTTCAATAACAATCTCGCTCCCTGAATACTCACCTTGCCTTAGCGTCTCAATTGAGAGCGGGTGGGGTTCAAGTGCTGGACCACCTTCATCACGAATCACGCTTTCCTCGAACACGGATAATGTTTGACCTTCATGTATTTCTCGATTTCTAAACTCACTCAATCCGAAAAAAAGAACCGCAATCAAGAGCACAGTAATTGAGAGAATAAATCGTTTTTTCATAAAGTGAGATGTAATGCTACCTTAATAAATATAGAAAATATATGAGCGAGATCACATTAGTTATTTGGCATCCTAAACACCCCCATTGAAAAGGGAGTGTCTAGGAAAAGAGCAAGAGCTATTTCTAAAGCGATTTTCCAAATTTCTCTCCAAATCCACCATGTCCGCCATGCATACCCATCTTCCGTCCAAATCCACCCAGGAAATCTAGGTCAATGCCATTTTTTTCTGCCCAAGCTTCAAGCTCATCGTGTTTTGCTTGCATAGCAGCGCGTCGCTCCTGCGGAGTCATATCTTTATATGTCTCCCAACTTGATTCTTTATCAGCCATGAGTTCTTCATGCTTATCAAGAATGAGTTGTTTTTGAGCATCAGTAAGAGTTCCATCTGCTACGGCCTGGCTCAGTCGCTCTTCAAACGTTGTCATCATTTCTGCTTGATGCTCTTCATGAAGTTGATCAAACACAGCTCTGACTTCATCTTCACTCTTGCCAAAGGCTTCAGCAAATCGAGTTACCACACTCTCATTTCCTGATCGAGACCCAAACCCATGTGCAGCAACCTGACTAGCTCCATAAAGTAGTCCTCCGCCAATGACGATCGTTAATGCTGGGATAATAATTTTCTTATTCATGTTGTTCACCTCCTTCCATTTCTAATGATCAAAAACAAGGATACACATCAAAACTGAGAAAACGCTTAAAAGAAATTAACCCTGCTTTCGGGGAAGTTTAATAGAAAAAGTAGTACCTTCTCCTTCACGACTTTGTACATGTATCGAGCCATGATGAGCTTTAATTATTTGTTCCGCTAGAGACAATCCAAGTCCGAATCCGTCAGTGTTCGTTTTTCCTCTGGCTGTATCAACTTGGTAAAAACGATCAAAGATGAATGGAAGATCTTTCTGTGAAATTCCAACACCACTGTCTTTGACAGCTAAAACCATTTGCTTCTTTTGAGATTTCAAAACAATTTCAACTCTCCCTCTTTTTGCTGTGTACTTGATTGCGTTGTCCAGGATGATTAAAATCATCTCCTTAACCTGCTCTGTTTCCGCTAAAATAGTTCCCGATTCAAGTTTGGAAGTAACAATAATTTGTTTTGCCTTAGCTAGAGGTGCAATTGTTTTAATTGATTCTTGCACCAGCTTCTTAAAGTCTACAGATCTGAGCTGCAGCTTCACACCTTGTTGTAACTTTGAAAGTTGCAACAACTTTGTAGAAAGATGTGAAAGTTGGTCGATATCTTTAAGGCTTTCCGATAGAACTGATCTAGCCTTGGTAAGTGAAAAACGCTTATCGCGAAGTGCAACCTCTATAGAAGTTTTAAGAGCAGTGAGTGGCGTGCGCAGCTCGTGGCTGGCATCAGCTACGAATCGTTTCTGATCCTCTAATGCTTTCTCAAGTGGTGCGAGAGTTTTTCCAGCCATTGCATAACTTGCAATAGCTGAAACAACCAAGATCACTCCATTCACGAGAAAGAGTCTGATAAGAATACTTTGCCTAGCTTCTTTCAGATCTTCTATCAGCAAGAATTTTGGAGTCAGGTTTTGTAGATCAGGTTGCAAATCATCTCTCTTCATTGAAAATTGTCGCGGAAGATGCATCCCCATTTCTTCCGCATACAGACGAAGCTCTGCACGTCGAAATCCACGATCAAGTTCCGTAGAAACCCCCTGAAATAATAACAGGCTAAAAAATACACTCACCAACATGATAATCAGCAGATACCAACCAGTTAGTTTTAATCGTGCTGAATGAAACATTGCTACTCTCTCCCTATTTTGTACCCAAAACCGCGAATGGTATGAATAAGACGCGGATAATTCTTAAATGGCTTGTCAATTTTGTTTCGTAAATATCCGATATAAACCTCCACTGTGTTAGGTAAAATATTAGCATCATAATCCCACACATGATTTATTATCTGATCTTTAGTTAGAATCTTACCCTCGTGTCGCATCATATATTGAAGCAAGCTGAATTCCTTCTTTGACAACGAAACCTTTTTTTTAGATCGCAGTACATTGTACGATAGTGTATCTAGCTGCAGATCCTCAACTTCAAGCGTGGTTGTTAACGCTTGCTTTGGTCTCCTAGTCAGCGCTTTGATGCGGGCTAACAGCTCAGTAAATGCAAAAGGCTTAGGTAAATAATCATCCGCTCCAGCATTGAGTCCATTGACCTTGTCATCAAGTTCCGCTTTTGCCGTGAGCATAAGAATAGGGATATGAATATTGATTTCTCTTAACCTTCTACAAATCTCGATTCCATCCAGCTTAGGCAGCATAAGATCAAGAATAATCACATCAAACTCTTCAGTTGATGCCAGCTCATAACCAGCCTCGCCATCAAACGCCACATCAACAGCATAGGATTCCTGCTCCAATCCTTTTTTAATAGAATTGGCAATTTTATGTTCATCTTCAACAACTAACAATCGCATTTGAGTGCATAGTATATCAGGTAGCTGAGAATAACCTGAGAAAACGGGGATCAGAAACGGAATAAGTGATTAACAAGAAGCTAGTAGTAATGCAGAAAAAAATGAATATTATAAAGGCTGATATTACGAGCGAAATATTTTCTTATAGTAATAGGCAATAGTTTCTCGCCGATCTTTTGTAATAAATGCCTCAATGGGAGCATCGATGTGAGCCATTAGTGGGCAATGGTCTTCATCCTGATGATTATGATTCACATGCTCTAAGATATGTTCAACTGCCTCTTTAGTCGTGTGGAAAACATGGTCTTCTCCTATCTCATTCCACAAACCGGTTTTTTGCAAAACTTCTCGTACCGAACTCTTGATGTAGCTAAAGTATAAATTCTTCTTCGAACTTTTTAATGTATGAACCAGGGATGAAAGCATTAGCTCTCCAGTAGCATCAATTTCATTAATACCATTTGCAACGATAAGAATGTCGTTGATTTGAGGATGGACAGAAAGATCTTTGATAATTTCATTTTCAAAAAACGTTGCATTTGCAAAAAATAATGGGGCGTCTAACCGAACAGCTGCAATATTTTGACAGCGATCAAGTTTATATCGTTCTGCGTCATGAAACGAGCCATCTTTATACCTTGACAGGAACACAACTTTAGGGTGCACACTCTGGTACAAATAATGAGAAATCGAAAATATGACTCCTAGAAATACTCCTTTTTCTAGATCAGGCGCAAAGAGCAGTGTTCCAAAAAAAGTTAGCAGCGCAGCATAACCATCGAATTTGTTAGTGAACCAAATATGTTTAAATTTAGCAAAGTCAATGAGTCCAGTAACAGACAGTATGATGATTGCTGCCAAAACAACCTGGGGGAGAAAATATAAATACTTTGTGAAAAATAAAAGACTAATCAGAGTTACTATACCTGTAAATACGCTAGCTAATCCGCTCTTTGCACCTGCTTGAAAATTTACAGCGGTACGGGAGAATGATCCAGCAACAGGAAAACTTTGATAAAACGAACCAACCAAATTTGCCAACCCCTGGCCTAAAAGCTCTTTGTTTGGATCAAGTCGCTGTTTCGTCTTGACTGCTATTGCTTGGGCAACTGAGACTGACTCAGTAAATCCGATAAGTGCGATAATAATGACTGGGAAAATAAGACGGATGACTGCAGATAAATCAAAAACTGGCAATGAAACAGATGCAATCCCTTGGGGAACTGACCCAACAATAGCCCCGTCATATTTGTATACCTGAGAAATTAATGTAGTGACAACCAAAATCAGCAACACTGATGGTAATCGCGAGTTAAACCGACGCACCACATACATTATTACTAATGAAAATGCTCCAAATAGGAATGTTGGTATGTGTGTGTGACGTATCGCTTCTGATGCTACAGCGACGACGGTTTGAAAATGATGTTCAAAATGAGGGACATTGACGCCGAATAATTTCGCAAATTGCGAAGTGACAATGATAATTGCAGCAGCATTCGTAAAACCATAAATGACGGGATGGGATAAAAAATTTACCAACTCACCGATTTTTAAAACTCCAAGAAGGATCTGAAACAAACCGAGGAGAAATGCCAGAAGAATGGCGTATGCAATAAACTCACTGCTGCCGGAGATTGCCAATGGACTCAGTGCCGTAGAGGTCATAATCGATATAACAGCCGTTGGTCCAGTTGATAAGTGATGACTTGAACCAAAGAGTGCCCCAATGATTGGCGGAAGAAATGATGCGTAGAGACCGTAATGAGGGGGTAATCCGGCTAGTTGTGCATACGCAAGAGACTGAGGAATGAGTATTAATGCGACTGTAATACCTGCGATAAGATCACTTCTTACTGATGTACGATCCAATTTCTTTCCAAATGCTTGGGATAGAATATTATTCATAAGGAATGATTGTTATTTTTCCGTTTCTTTTGTTTTCTCTTTTTACGGCTACGGCAATAAGAACAATAAATACAGCAGCAACTGCTGCAAATGAGGATCCATTCATGAGTCAAGTATAACAATCATTAGAATGAGATGAAATGCAGTATATTGAGAAACTCTATAATGATGGTTTTTGCAGAACGAGTTGAACGCCGGAATTAATTTTACTTGACTTCACAACGAGAGGACCGAGAGCAAATGAGAACGAATAATCTTGTTCTACTATATTAAATCCTGATTCATCCAATATTTTGGAGAGTTCTTGCTGAGTTGGAATGCTAATGTGGCTTTGATCTTTGTCAAACCAGGAAAAAACCCTTCCTCCCAAAGTATCTGCCAAGGGCATGGTTGCCATTAGAATTCCTCCAGGCTTCAAATGGGTTTGCATCCACTGAAAACTCTTTTTTAAACTAGGAGTATGTTCTAAAACATCTAGCGCAGAGATGAAATCGAACGAACTCTGTGGAAAAGGTAGTCGTTCGTCAGAGAGAACAAGCTGCTCAGGATATCTAGCTTTTTGCGGAGCCTCTTCTCGAGCTCTGAGAAGAGCGAACTGAGAAAGATCTACTCCTACTGCCTGGTCAAAATAGTGTTCAGCTCGCTTTAGAAGATATCCAAATGCACAGCCAACATCTAACATGCGTCCGGTAAGTTGATACGTTTCAATGACCGTAATAACATCTGCCCACCATCGGTTTTTATCTACGTGTTGATAATTTATTTAGTTTGAGTTTTCAGAGCCGAAAAAATACGCTCTTGAAAAGTAAGATCGATCTATTCTCTCAGTCATTTGCATGTACCCCCAATAAATTTTCAGGAATTATAACAAAGATCTCATGTGAGATTTATTCAATAGATGTAAAATTACCTATATGAATTTAACTGACTTTCAAGAAATAGTGGATGAAGTTGTTGACAACCTCCCGGAAGAATTTGCCCAACAGCTCTCAAATGTGGAGATCATTGCCCAAGCCTGGCCAACGCAAGAGGAACTCCAAAGTGTAAAAGCCAGACATGGAACCATTCTATTTGGGCTGTATCAAGGAGTACCAAAGACAAAGAGAAGAAACTACAACGCAGCAGTCCCAGATAAAATTCTCATATTTGCTGGTCCAATTATAAAAGCCTTCGGTAGCAGTCTCGATGCCGTAAAGAAGCAAGTCCGCAATACAGTGCTTCATGAAATTGGCCACCACTTTGGAATGAGTGAGGAGCAAATTAGACTCGCAGAACATCAAAGATTAAAAAATATCACTCAATAAATGTTTTTGGTATTTATTGAATTTACAGGTAGACTATAAATATGAGCAATTCAATTCCATCGATATTACTGTTAGCAACAATAGGAAGCATCGCCGGCTTGATTGGCGGAGTTGTGTTTCTTGTAAAAAAATCATGGTCACAAACACTGTGTAAATATGCTGTGCCTTTTGCAGCAGGTGTCTTGCTTTCTGTTTCACTCTTACATCTTCTTCCAGAGGCAGTACACGATTTGGGAGATTCTGCGTACCTGTATCTTCTTGTCGCTTTTCTTCTCTCATTTCTGTTTGAACAGTTTTTTGCCCATCTTCATCATCATGAAACGCCAGAAACAAAATCTCTAAAACATTCAGTTCCACTGGTATTGTTTGGTGATACGATTCACAACTTCATTGATGGTGTCGCAATTGGAGCTGCATACTTAACAGATCCTATGTTTGGTTTCGTTGTTGCATTTGCCACGTTTCTTCATGAAACACCACATGAGATAGGGGATTTTGGCGTTCTTGTAGCTGCTGGTTGGTCTGAGAAAAAAACATTTATAGCAAACTTTCTCTCCGCACTTGCAACATTTCCAGGTGCTTTTCTAGTATTAATGTTTACAAATGAATCACGTGGAATAGTCGCTATACTTCTTGCAATATCTGCAGGAGTTTTTCTCTATCTGGGTGCAAGCGACTTTCTTCCAATGGTAGGAGAAGAGGAAAAGGGAGCAAATGCTAGTAAAAAAATTGTTCTACTTATCGCTGGAGTGGTTATTATGTATCTTCTAACCTTTTTCACTCCCGAACACATATCCGTCTAAATAAATATATTTCAAGTAATAAAGTGAACATCTCAATGGTCTGAAAATTATCGCATCTCAAACCTGTGAGAAATATAGCAACCTACAGAAATAGTGAATCCAGTTGTAAGGTAGGAGAGGCTACTTTAGCAGAGGTATTAATGTCCACCAATTATTACAAATGGAAGATTAGATTTTCTACATTCATCAACACAACGATTTCCACAGTGATCACAGAGCTCGTCGAAATTCGGCTCTCCATCTGGCCTAAAATCAGGAATCACATGCAATTGTCCTTCGCTTTTTGCTACTGCCATTTCTACTAATGTAGCTGCATACTGCTTTCTTCCATCAGGGGTTTGTAATCCAGGATAAATAGGCTCACCCGATTCCTCGCCGAACATTCTGCTTAGGTGCGTAGTATGTTGTTTAGCCCATTGTTTAATTTTTCCCACATCACTCTCCCCTTGAAGAGTCATTCCAATATTCCGAATATGATGTGCGAGAGCTTCTTTTCCCATATGATAAACACTAATGAATATAAACAATATCTATACGTATAGAAAGATCACATTGTATATCAAAACAGAAGAATTATCAGTACGAAATACCGAGAAAGACTAAAAATATCGGAAAGAGTATCCCGAGTATTGTAAGTGCGAGTGAATTAATGACAAGATCTGCAGTCCGTTAAAATCTCTTTTCGTCAGAAATTATTTTTGTCACATCCATTCCAAAGAAATCATACATCTTGATTACAAACAGGTATCTCCAATTTTTATCTTGATTCATACTCGTAGTGTCAATCATATCTTCTTATATTCCACTTTCGTAATCATTGAAGCTTTCATATGTTGTTTTAAGGTTTTGATGCGAAGTCGATAATACTCATCTGTCATCATTTGTTTGTAATTATGTACACATTCAAGAAACTCGATACCTCTGAGATGATCGATTTCATGCTGAATTACTCTTGCCAAAATACCATCACAGCATAGCTGAAATTTATCTCCTTTTTCATCAAATGCCTCAACAGTGATTTCTGCAGGTCTTTGAACCGGACCAAATAGAGCACCAGTCAGCACACTCCCGCATCCTTCATAAATAATACTCTGCTTCTTGGACGTCGTAACTATCGTAGGATTGAGATAGATCCTGAGTTTATCACCATCTCCAGTCCTATCTTTAGTTTTTCTTGGATGTGTGAGAAAGACTTGGTAATTTTCAGCGATTTGCGGAGCGGCAATTCCGATAAGCCCAACATCTTCCATCGTGTCTTTCAAATCATGAATCAGTTGTTTTAGTTTTGGAGACCTAAAGCTTCTAATCTCCTGATTTTTTGCTTTAAGTGCTGGATGACCAACTTGAATAGTTTTTCTAACTGCCATGTACCCTCCTCAATATTGTTTTCATTTTACGTTTTTAACTTTTTCCAAAACAAATTTAATAAAATCTATAGTTTCTCCTCTTCGGTTCATTTGCTTTCCATAACTCCAAGTGTCAGCCTCTCTGATTAGATCTCCCCAATGATCTCCGAAATTGTTAATAACCCATTTTGATGAAACAGACTTTGAAGCGACATCATCTTTTTTAATGGTATAGAGAATGCGACAGAGATTCAGTATGACATATGATTGATAATGGCTATTGTTTAGATACTTAGGTTCCTGTATCTTTGGTTGCCATTCATCAACGAGATCTTTCCTGCATGCATCTTGGACATCTTTGATATCAATCGGTTTGTCTACTAAGCTAGAGAATTCTGGTCCTTTTAACGCAACACTATAGTAATATAACAAGTATTGATTGATTATCCATTCGTTGCCATATGGTGCTTGTGGATAAAGAACACCTTCACCATAGTAGGGACGAGGTTTTTTTGGCGGAAGAATGCTCTTCATCAATTCAACCGGCAGATATGAGCATTCAATTCGTTTCGCCCACTTCTTAAATTGATTTTCAATTTTCAGATGGAGCTTTTTAATTTGTACTAATTCCTTAGAGTTTAACGGCTTCCTCACTACTGCTAGTAAATCAATATCACTTCGCAAAGGATTAAAATCATCATAGGTAAGAGAGCCAGTTAAATAGAATCCAAGTAAGTTTTCTCCAAGGACTAAAGAGATCCCATTTGTTAAGCTTTTTAACAATTCTTTGATTGGCTTTTTCACCTTCATAATAGCTATTCACAGTATTACTCTTTTAAAATTGGCTATAGAGTTTTAAACATCAGATGACTTCATCACATCAATTATAGCTGGTATTGCTCGCTGTTTAGACGAACAATACAATTCACATGGGACTCAACATTCATAAGGAACACTCTTCTTACATTCTGGACAGTGAATTTTATTATTTAAAATGGTAGCTGTAACCTTCTTTTTACAGAATGGACAAGTACAATTTAGCCTTTTCTCATTACTATTCGAAGAGTATTCCAGAGCTTTTTCAAACGCTGTAGATTGTTTTGACTGACCAGGTGGACAGCTCCTTGAATGTTCACCAATAAGTTCTCGATCTTCAGCTTCACGAACAGCAGCAGCGTACATTTGAGATGAAAAGAGATCTTCTCCAACTATAGCAATTGAAGAATAAATATCCTGAGCTGAGGCATAAGCCTCCCGTTTTAAAAGTAGATCTCGCCCAGATTCTATAATCCCAGTCTGATAAGTAATTCCTGATAGTTCATTTGCAAACCAGTGTTGAAAATCTTGCAGATTTGGAAATAACGGTTGGGAACGGAGCATTTCAGGATTCATGATTTTTTTTGAAGACAGAGCATTTGCCAAATCGAGAAGCTCTTGAGCTTCGATGTCCAAAATAACTGCTCTGTTGAAAATAATTTTTTCTCCAGTTTCCAGAAGCGAAAGTTCATGAATAATAAATTTTGAATTTTCGTAACCTTCCCTTTCAAATGGTGGGCTGAACCAAAGCGCCAATCCAGACGCATTGTTACTTGACCAGTCTTGTATTCGTTGCCATGCTGAATATTCAACTGCACCTAAGTACGAATCAGTAACAATGTTATCAACTACAGACTCTCCAGCTGGCGTAATAAACTGATTTGTCTGCTCGTCAAACACAAATAGATATGGATCGGGAAGGCGATTAGTCTCATGAATTTCAGATGCGAGTTCTTCAAAGCGTTGCGGAGGGGGAAATTCTAGTACAGCTTGCGTGAATTGATGAAGTTCTTTCGACATGAATTTCTCCTGCTCGGGATACTAGAAGTTGTTAGTTTTCTGACTTACCGAGCTTTAAGTCGGATTACAGTTGCGGCACAGTTCTGGAATTTCACCAGATTCCTTAAACACAACTTCTTAGAGACATATTACGAAGAAGCCAGAAGAAAATCAATATACGAATTCACTTTAAAAAAGGTTCCATATCTTGAGTTCGTCCTGGGAGGGAGAGCTAATATTTTTTACTTTCACTAAGCATTTATTAGTGCTTTTTCATTAATTTTCGCGTCATACTTTCCATTTCTTCAGGTGACATACCAGTAGCACCTGGGTGCATTTCACCAAAGTGAGCCTTCCCAGCTTGCATTATTTTCATGACAGCATCATCATCATTGTGCGCATGAACTTCAATTCGACGACCGCATCCTTCAACTGGACAAGTCATTGAATGTGAGGTTGAGTTATGATCGTTATCCATATAGTATCACCGCCAATCAAAAGTGATTCAATAAGTAATCTTTCATCATCATGGTGAATTGGTACCAACTTACCTGTTACCTAGAGCACAATAATCAACTTGCTTTTTCATACGAATAGGTTTGTATTTAAAATAGAATTTTACTAATCCTATAAGATATGATACTATCCAAGCGATGGAAACCTATTTTAGAATTCCAGAGCTCAGCGAAGTAAAAAAATACATCGTTTACATTCTCCTCCCGATCACAGTCATGCTCCTCTCATTCAAGATCGTCTCAGCCGGGGAAGTTGGAGTCGTAACCCGATTTGGAAAAGTTACTGGCCGCGTATTGGATCCTGGTCCACATTTTGTTATTCCTCTAGTTGAACGCGTAACAACATATAATACAAAAAAAATTATCTATGAAACTACTACAGCAGAAAAACAAAGATCATCCGAGGCAGACTACAAAGATGAACCAGTGGATACAAATACAGAAGACGGACAGCAAGTAAATATCTTTTATACCGTTCGATTTAATATTGACCGGACCAAGGCAGCTTGGGTAGCGCAGAATATCGGCTCAGAAACATCACTAGTGGAAAAGGTAGTCAAAACCGAATCAAGAATTTGGGCAAGAAACATTCCTAGAAGATTTACTGCAGATACGCTATACACCGGTGATGGTTCGGTGCAAGTCCAAAATGAAATATTCAATGCACTCAAAAACACGTTTGAAGACAATGGGCTTGTTTTAGATTCTGTTGGGATACGTGAGATAAAATTTACAGATCAATACATCAGTGCGATCGAGACCAAACAGATAGAAGCCGTAAAGGTAGAAACAGAAGAAAATATTGCTGAGCAGGCGAAATTCCAGAAGGAAGCAAGAATCACTAAAGCGGAAGGGCAAGCTGAAGAACAGCGATTGCAAAGGCAGACTCTGGATGCACAAGTCCTTGAAAAAATTAAGCTCGATAACCAAAAACTCTTTATCGAAAAATGGGATGGTGTCATGCCAAAAATAGTCGGATCGGAAGACTTCCTTTTTGACGCATCATCAATACTTCAATAGGCCTAGACCGGTTTATTCTACAAATATTTACTCCAATTACTGCTTGACAGATTAATCTTGAATAAATATACTCTTAAATATTCGTATATGCGAATATAAACATGTATAACAAAGTATTTAAACTTCACGAGATGCTCTATAAAGCCCTTGCCAGTCAAAAACGTGTTGAAATAATCCACCTTCTTCGCGATCAAGAGCTCTCAGTTTCAGAAATGCAAGATATGCTTGGACTTCCCCAGGCGAATCTGTCTCAACATCTGTCAGTTCTTCGAGAACATGGTGTAGTAGAAACTCGGAGGAACGGCACGGCGATCTACTACAAACTTTCTCATCCAAACATTGTCAAAGCCTCAGATTTATTTCGCGAAATGCTTCTCGATCAACAAAAAGATGATGTCATTCTTTCAGAGGAACTTAAATGGAGAATGAAAGATCTGGTTCCAGTTGTGATCGACCCTGTTTGTGGCATGAGACTGAGTCCAAAAACCGCCGCAGTAGCGGTAAATCTAAACAAGGAAGCGTATTATTTCTGTGCTTCTGGATGTAAAGAAAAGTTTATAAAAGATAGAAAGAAGTACATAAATAAGAGGAGAAAAAATTGAGTAATTCAAAAATTGTTTCTCTGGTGGTAGGAGCTACAGTACTATTACTTATAGGTGGCGTAGTCCTTGCTTCAAGAGCGCCAAGTCCACCACGAATTGAAACGACTGCACAAGCTCAGGCAGAAATACAAGAATCAACCCACGATTGGGGAACAATTACCTTAACTGGCGGGGTCGTACATAAGAGCTTCATGATAAAAAATTCAGGATCCAGCCCACTTCAGTTAGCCAATATTAAAACGTCATGTATGTGCACTGAAGCGAAGGTCATCATCAATGGACAACAAAGTCCATACTTCGGAATGCATTCAAATTCATCTTGGCTCGGTGAACTTGAACCTGGTCAGGAAGCCGAACTTGTCGTAACCTTCGACCCTGCTTTTCATGGTCCATCAGGAACAGGACAGATAACTAGAATTGTGTCAGTAGAAACCAATGACCAAAATAATTCCAATCTAGAATTCTCATTATCAGCCAATGTAATCAACTAGGAGGCATATGCCCAAACAGATTATTAAAAAACCTAATCTCATGAAGGATCCAGAAAAATTTTGGAAATCTTCGGCGCTTATTCTCTTTGGGTTACTTGTTTTCCTTCAGCTATTTACCGTGAAGATTGAACCTAAATTCAAGGTAAGAAATCCAGCTTTTCAGAAAGCTTCCACGCAAAGCAACGCTAACCAACCAACTAGTCAAGTGGAAGTATCAGAACAACAAAAAATCGTTATCCCAGCTGAGGGGGTAGAGCTCCCCATTACCTGGGGTGATTTAGGAAAACGCATGGTAGATGATGGGGTGATTGACGAACAAAAGCTCAAGACATTGTTTCAAGGTGGACTCCAAGAAAACGACGAACAGATGCTTACGGGAGAGTTCAACGATACAGTTGTCTTGAACCAACAAAACAGCCGTTTTCTTCTGGATATGCTCTGGGCATTTGGGTTAGCTAACAAAAATGACATTTTAGAAAACGGTGAAATGACGGATGCACAATTCGGCGGTGATGCCAGCAAGTTTGCCGCAACCGGTGGTTGGTCACTGAGTAAAACACCAGCAATGGAGCACTACTCTACTCATCCGTACGTTACTCTGACCGGCCAACAGCAAGCATTAGTCGACACTGTATCTCAAAATATTTACAGACCATGTTGTGGGAACTCAACCCATTTTCCTGACTGTAACCACGGAATGGCAATGTTAGGTCTTTTGGAGCTAATGGCTGCCAATGGAGTGAGTGAACAGGAAATGTACGATGTTGCACTTAAAGTGAATTCACTCTGGTTTCCGCAAACTTACATTGAGCTTGCGACCTATTTTAAGGAACAAGGTCAGGAGTGGAACCAAGTGGACCCGAAACTTGCACTGAGTGCGCAGTATTCGAGTGCTCAAGGGTATCAGACAACTAGACAAAAAATTAAAAGCCTTCCACAGCCAGCACAAGGTGGAGGAGGATGTGGAGCCTAAATCATGAAGAATATCAACAGGGAAAGACTGTTCTGGCAGCTTTCAACACTAGTGATACTAGTCGCTCTGCTGTCGACTCCACTGAACACAGCACTTAGTCCATTTCAAAAACACTACTCATACCACAAAGCAAACAATCATTAAACCAGTTGAGGCAAGTGAAGTATATCCGATGTTCACTTGTCCCTGTTGCGGACAACCTTTAAATAAAGAAAAGCCATGTTGCGGAGCGATGGTTCAAATGATTGATTACATCGACCAGCAAATATTAGGCGGATCTTCAAAAGATGAAGTGATACTGGCAACGGCGAAACAATTTGGTATCGATAGATTAACAAACATGGAGGACCAAGATGCGTTAAAACAAAAATTGGCAGAGCTTGCCCCAGCTGACGCACCGAAGATTGAGATTCGTGAAGTTAAGCAGGATCTAGGAAAAGTAAGTCAAGCAAAAGGAACTGTATCAACCGACTTTGAATTTAAAAATCTTGGAGAAAGTGATTTAGAAATTCATAAACTGAGCTCATCGTGCGGCTGCACATCCGTAGCGGCTCGTCTATGACGGGGAAGTCGGACCAACATTTACAATGGAGGGGCACGGACAGGAAAATCCTAAAAACTGGAAAGTGAGCTATCCGCCCGGGAGACACTGCAATCCTTAGAGTTTTCTATGATCCAACAGTACACCCTGATCTAGTTCGGACCTGTAACCAGAACAGTATCGCTATTTTCAAATGACCCTATAGAATTTGAGTCCCGAGTGACGATCACGTTGGAGCAAACTAATATAAAAGGGAGATAACGATGAAAAACATTAGAATAGTTATTGTTGCGATACTTGTACTTGTTGGATTGTGGATATTTATCTACACGTAACTCGCAGATACCAAATGAATCAAAAGGAGAAGAGGGACAAACCATGGTAAGTGAGTCAGGAGTTAAAAAAGTAAGTGCACTCGAAGCACAGGACATTATCAACAACAAAGATACATTTATCCTTGACGTACATATTCCAGAACAACAGCACATTTCAGGAACTGATGCGTTCATTCCCTATAATCAAATCTCACAGAACCTTTCACAACTTCCCCAAGACAAAAATACGCCACTTTTCGTCTACTGCCGCTCAGGTTCAATGAGTGACTCAGCCAGCAAAGAACTTGTGGAACTGGGATATACAAATGTTAGCGATCTTGTCGGTGGAATTAATGCCTACAGGGAAGTGAACGTTGAGGTTAGCTTGACACCGAAAATCAAGAGCTGGGAACAGTCATTTACGGAGATGTAGAAAACACAGAATTTACACTCACTAATTTTACTCCCTTCAGCCAATAATGGTCACTAGAGTCTCAACATCTTGCGGATGTACAAGCGCTGAAGTTGAAAAGAATTCCCTCGCGCCATATGAGTCCACAAAAGTAAAAGTGAGTTTTGATCCAGCAGTTCACAAAGATGATACTGATCTCGGAAAACTTACCCGCACCATTTACATTGAAACAGATAATATCAATTATCCTAGTCTAGAAGTAACCATTACCGCCAATGTTATAAAAAGCTAGAAAAAAAAGGAGAACACATGAAGAGAACAATCATATCAACCTTGTTTGCATTAGCGCTCGTTATCACTTATACCGGTTCAGTCAATGCACAGATGGGCATGATGGGGTTTGATTCCGAAAATGAATCTCAAGCTGAACTAGATACTCATAGTGAAGAAATTGATGAGGTTTTAGAAAATGTTTTATCAGCTCATGGTGTAAGCATAATAAGTGAACTAAATTGTGACGAAGTGACGAATGATGAGTTTGAACGTCTCGGAGATGCCTGGATGGGAGTTATGCATCCAGATCCAGAACTTCATGAAAGAATGGACCGTATGATGGGTGGAGAGGGGTCCGAATCACTTGATAATGCTCATATTGTAATGGGATCAAGATTTCTTGGCTGTGGGAATGATAGTGAAGGAACATATCGAGGAATGTTTGCCTCGCATATGTCCAACGGAAATAGTTCAGGGAAGCGACCCTGGATGATTGGTGGTAATACAAAAGCAACTAAATTTAATCATGGTATGTATGGTCTTGGAGGAATAATTACTTGGATCTTACTAGTCATGTTTCTAACGACAGGAAGCATCTACTTTTTGAAAGGTATTGCAGGAAAAAAGAGAAATTAACAAGGTTAGGAGAACATATGTCTTGTTGTGAAGGTCACCAAGATCATCATGACGAAGGAGAAGGATCATACTATTGTCCTATGCATTCTAAGGTCAGGAGCAATAAACCAGGGTCTTGCTCAAAATGCGGCATGGACTTGGTGGAAAAAAATGGTGAAGGTGAACATAAACATCACGAGGATCATCAACATGGAAATCACGAAGGGCATGAACATCAGTCAATGATGGTAGGTGAAGGAGCAGCGAGTGAATTTCTGGGAAGATTTTTTATTGTAACAGTTCTACTTGTTCCTCTTGCATTATTCAGCAAACCAGCAGTTCAATTTCTCGGAATTCCCGACTTCTTTCTTAGACCATACTTAGAGTTCATCATCGCAACCATCATCTTTTACTTTTCACTTGTGTTCTTTGAGCATGCAAAGCATGAAATTAAAGCCAAGCAATTTGGAATGATGACTTTAGTCTCATTAGGTGTCGGCGCTGGTTATCTATTTTCAGTCGCTTCAACATTTGTTCCTGCATTACAGGTCGAGTTTTATCTGGAAATAGCAACGCTAATTTGGGTTCTACTCTTTGGTCACTTTCTCGAGGCAAAATCATCAACGGCAGCTGGTGATGCGCTTCAGGAAGTAGCAAAACTTCTACCAAAAGAAGCACATCTCAAAAAAAATGGCAAAGTTAAAGATGTTCCCCTAGATAGACTTAAAGAAGGAGACATTGTACTTGTCAAACCTGGAGAAAAAGTTCCAGCCGATGGAGAGATTATCAAGGGGAGTGCTAATTTCAATGAAGCCCACCTCAGCGGAGAATCCAAACCAGTTGAAAAAGGAAAAGGCGCAGAGGTTGTTGCTGGAGCTATTAGCATCGACGGTTCAGTTGAGGTAAAGCTATTACGCGTTGGAGAGTCATCGACGATCGGCCAAATTCAAGATCTTATTTCAAAAGCTCAGAAAACCAAACCGTCTGCTCAAAAATTGGCTGACCGTGCTTCGAAGTGGTTAACACTCTCAGCACTCACGGTTTCAATGATCACGCTCTTAGTATGGTCTTTGATTGTCGGTCAATCGTTTGTCTTTGCAATAACGCTCGCTATCACAGTGCTCGTTATTGCCTGTCCACATGCCTTAGGGTTAGCAATACCTACAGTTTCAACTATAGCTACTCGTTTAGCCGTAAAAAACGGTGTCTTCATGAAAGATATGGGAAAAATTGAAATAGTTAAAAAAGCGGACTATGTGGTTTTTGATAAGACTGGAACGTTAACTGAAGGAAACTTTGGTGTTACAGGTGTAGAAGTACTTCAACGGAATACAGAGAACCTTCTCACCGTAGCAGGGGCAATTGAACAACATTCTTCTCATGTCATTGGAATGGCGATTGTGGAGTATGTAAATAAACAGAAAGTAAAGATACCAGAAGCAAAGAATGTAAAAAATCTTTCAGGAAGAGGTATGCAAGCGAATATAGGAGGGGAGTCATACTTTCTTGGTAACAAGCGTCTTATGGAAGAGAAGAATGTATGGAATGAAAAAGCAGAGTCAGTCCTTACTGATATTTCCAACCAAGGAAAAACTCCTGTGTTTGTTGCAAGTAATAAGGAAATCATTGGTATTTTTTCCCTTAGTGACCAGATTAAAGAAGAGTCAAAAAAAGCAGTAGAAGAACTTCACAAACTGGGAGTGAAAGTTGCAATGTTGACAGGCGATACGAAGGCAGCTGCGGAACCGGTCGCAAGAGAGTTAGGGATAGACAAAGTATTTGCCGAAGTTTTACCGGAGGATAAATACAAATATCTTAAGAAGCTACAGGATGAAGGAAATGTTGTTATTATGGCGGGTGATGGGGTCAATGACGCTCCGGCATTAACACAAGCCGATGTAGGTATAGCAATTGGTACAGGAACAGATGTAGCCGTCGAAGCTGGTGATATTGTACTCACACAGAGTAATCCTCAGCATATTGTCCGCTTAATCGTTCTTTCAAGAAAAGTGTATAACAAAATGGTTCAAAATCTTTGGTGGGCACTAGGGTACAACATCGTTGCTATACCTGCTGCAGCTGGTCTCTTTATTCCGCTTGGTTTTAAACTCACACCAGCATTTGGAGCTCTCCTGATGAGTCTCTCCTCAGTTATTGTTGTCATCAACGCAATGACTCTGCGCAAAGCAAATCTCAAAGTGGAAATCTAAATTATGGGACAATCAGCGCTCTACCAGGTTTCTCTTATTGCTGCCTTTGCAGCTGGGATGGTTGCGCTGTTTGCGCCTTGCTGTATTTCATACCTTCTTCCAGCGTACTTTGCAAATATTTTCAAAGAGAAAAAAAGAATTCTCTTAATGACAATTGTATATTCGTTGGGAATATTTGTAGTCATGCTACCTGTCGTCTTAGGAGCCAAAGCGCTATCAACACTCTTTTTCCAGCTCCATGACCAAACCTACATTGTAGGAGGGTTTTTTATGCTGCTTGTAGCAATTTTTTCACTTCTGGGGATAAAACTACCAATGCCGAATTTTGCATTGAGTAGTGGAAAACAAAAAAATGACATCTTTTCCACATTTACATTAGGTGTTTTCTCTGGCATCACTTCTGCCTGTTGTGCTCCGGTTCTTATTGGTGTCATAGCTCTAAGCACTCTGAGTTCATCAACATTCCAAGCGCTTGGAGTCGGATTAAGTTATGTATTTGGCATGGTTGCTCCACTCTATATTGCCTCGCTGTTCATTGAAAAACGAAACATTTTAGAAAAACCACTACTGAAACGGAAACTTGGAATAATTCGCTTAGGAAAAAAAGAGTATCCTGTTTTCGTCTCAAACCTCATTGCCGCTGCAATATTCACCGTGACGGGAACCTTGACGATAATTCTTTCTTCGGTCGGAATGCTTGGGATGCCGTCTGACGAGTCTGCAGTTATTCAGACCATTCAAAATACAGCCATATCTGTCACAAATGTTACTAAAAATATTCCTGGAATAAATATTCTCTTTGTGGTCGTTGGAAGTTATCTCTTTTACAGGCTCCTAAAATCAGCACTCAAGAATCAAAAATAATTGCGATTGGTTCAATTATTTACTACAATCTGTAGTATGACCCAAAGCACCACCCTAGGACCACTGGAAAGAAAAATCATGGATTGTCTTTGGAATCATGATGAGACAACGGTAAACGACGTTCATCGTTGTTTAAAAGCGAAGAAAAAGATCGCTTATACAACTGTGATGACGATTCTGGATAGGTTGCATTCTAAAAAAATCGTATCCAGAAAAAAAGTTGGAAAGGCGTTTGTCTACAGTCCAAAGCTGAGTAAATCACAAGTTGTCCAGCGAATTATTACCAGCACAGTGAGGTCATTATCGCAGGTGTATGGTACTGATGCTTCTGCTGCGTTTGCTCGTGGCATAAGTAAATTACCACGGGAAGAAAGGGAGAATATTCTCAAATTGCTCAATGAAGTTAAAGAAAGATGATCAAATATTTTATTCCCTACTTCTCATAGCCGGTTCCATTGGGTTCGCTGGATTACTGTTAGTGAATAAATATGTACAATCGACAGTGGTTCACTATATAGAATACTGTCAGCAATCGCTGGGTGCTTTTCTTTCTTCCCCGACGCATATAATTGGGATATTTATAGCGAGTCTCCTAACCTTCATGGTTCTGGTAGTAGTGATTAGCACCAGTTTGTCACTCGTGAAGATGATAAGCAGAATCCAGTCCTTTCAAGAAGCAAAATCGAAGTCTGGATATAAGCGTATAGCTAACATTGTGAACAAAATGGAATTTGAGAAGATAAATATAAGAATAATTAGTAATAATAATCCCTTGGCACTAAGTCTCGGATTTTTCAAGAAAACGATACTTCTTTCAGAACACCTGCTCAAAACGATCAACGACCAAGAGCTAGAAGCAGTGATTCTTCATGAGCTCGCACACATCAAGCAAAGACACTCACTGAAATTATTCTTCAGCCAAATTATTAAAGACGTATTCTTCTTTGTACCGATAGTTCGAGAACTTGTCTCTCTCTATCATACGCATATAGAACTGCAGGCTGATAAATATGTCTTACAAACTCAAAGTACAAATCGATTTTTAAAATCAGCTCTTGCAAAGATTGTTTCTATGCCAGCTCTTCCATACACACCATCATTTCAAAACCAATCGTTGAAATTGCGAATACTTCAACTTAATGAGTACGGCAAGCGAGAATCTTTTTTTACTGTACCGAAAACCGTATCAAAATCATTGTTGTTTTTAACTCTTCTGTTTCTTGCACTTTTTTTATTGCCAACCGAGAGCAAGGCGGAAAGTCAAACAGTACTCGAAAATCAAACTGCTTGTGAACAGCAGCACTCGAGAAAATTCTTCTCAGAAGCCACATCATTTTCTCATTTTAAGTAATTTAGGTCTTGACACGGTAAACGAGTAACTACTACACTGAGTAGTAGAAAGGTGCGAAGAGTTATGGAGAAAAAAACAATTTCAGTCCCAGTTCCATCGAAAAAAACAGCTACCCCTCTCTTGATTCTGCTATTGATAGTTGCTGCATTTTTGATCGGAAGATTTCAGGGCCAACTAGAACTCCTAAAAGGTAGTAAAACGCAACTAACTGGATCACAACAAGATGGAGTGCCACAAGGAGGAACACAACCGAACCAAGGAACAGATCCAGGCCAACCTCCACCATCGAATTCTATTGTTTCAGTTGATGATGATCCGGTAATTGGTGATGCAAATGCTCCAGTGACAATCATTGAATTTTCTGACTACGAATGTCCATTCTGCAAGCGCCATTATGATGAAACACTACCTCAGATAAAGAAAGAATATGTTGATACAGGGAAAGTGAAAATAGTCTATCGTGATCTTCCGCTTCCTTTTCATGATCCAATGGCAACCAAGGAAGCAATTGCTGCCAATTGTGCACGAGAACAGGGTGGAGATAGTAAATACTTCGAATACCACGACGAGATATTTAACAGAACCATTTCTAACGGAAATGGTTTAAATGATGATGATATTCAATCAATAGCTAGCGATGTTGGCTTGAATACCAGTAGCTTCACATCTTGTCTTCAAGATAATGCACAGGGTGA
Source organism: Candidatus Chisholmbacteria bacterium (assembly GCA_963704905.1). Taxonomy (GTDB): domain Bacteria; phylum Patescibacteriota; class Microgenomatia; order UBA1400; family Chisholmbacteraceae; genus CAVPHZ01. The sequence goes on along the minus strand of CAVPHZ010000001.1, from coordinate 50,250 downwards.
AGAAGTGAAAAAAGACAAAGCAGACGCACAGGCTGCCGGAGCTTCAGGAACACCCAGCTTCGTAATAGGGAAATCCTCAGGTGATGGAAATATCGATGGACAATTAGTCATCGGAGCCCAGCCATTTACTGTTTTTCAAAGTGCTATTGATCAGCTCTTGAACTAAATTATCCATTTTAAAATTACACTCGCATCAGACTAATTCATTTACTTGAAATATTAATTTCTTCTCAGCCACTCTGCTAAAGTCTTAAGAGACAGCATTAATTGATATTTCCGAATATTAACTTAATTTATTTTCTTCAAGCGAAGCTCTCAACACCAGCAAAGGAATGAGTAACAATAAAGTAACAAACAGACCTTGCTGAGACTGGTTAGCCAATCCTAAACCAACATACGTCAGACTCATTCCTACGTACATTGGGTGCTTGAGATATCGATAGATACCTCTGCGGATTCTCTTCTGCTTTTGAGGTAATACTCCAAAAGATTTTCCGAGTTGAATAAAGCTGAGAAACCAAAATACTATTCCGACAAAACTTAAAAGCAATCCTGCATACACATAAGTAATTGGAAAAGATATCGTATGAGGAAATCTTGCAATAATGTAAAGACAAAACAGGTAGAACAGCGGAATGGTAATTGTCAGATAAAATTTACCAATTTCTTTAATAGAAATATATCGAGTTGTATAGACTAACCACCTAAGCACTGATTTATCTTTTGTGTTGGTCATGTAGTAGTTCTATTCATATCCTGACCACTAGTATCCAAGTAAAGCTTTACAAACGAAATTAATTATTAATTTATCAAACATTTCTAAATTAGATAAATCGTATTGACAAAACTAACTAGCGTTTCAATTCTGCATCGGGGAGAGTACCGTTGAAGAAGATAGATCCATTTTCAAATAGTGCTTCATTAACAGAAAATCCTGGAATTCTTGTCATCAGCGTTTCTCCAAAACTTGCTAAATCATCTTGATACTCATCGACAATTCCTATTGGAACCGGAAATCGTCCGACCTCAACGGCTGAAATGCTAATCTCGAGCGAATTGTTCCGAGCAACACCAGTTCCTTTTCCATAAAATGCAATATCAGTGATTGGAATCTTTGCTCGGCTCAATGCTTCACGATACCCTTCTGGACTGATATTCATAGTCGCAAGAAAGTCATCCATCTTATCGAGTACAAGGACTCCAGATACTTCAGCGCTATTATCATCATTGATTCGCACCTGAACTTCTCGAATTGGAAAATCTGACCACTCTTCTTTCCAGTGAGAATTTGAGGTTAATTCATCATCAGTAAATGAGGCTGTCACAGAATGACTCCCTTCGTAGGAAATGGTTTCTCCCGAGCTGATTGGTAATGTTTTTATTTCTACTCCGCTTTTTTCAAGACCTGAAAGATACATTTCTTCTGAGTACATTACACCCAAATCTCTAGGCTTATTAGTTCCCATCAGATTTGATAGTGCTGGAATAAAACCAAAATAGCCCAGAACCAGAATTACAATGAGTATTAAAATTAAAATCGATACTAGTAAAAATTTAACAATTTTCATAATCCTCATTATATCAAGTATTTGAAGTGAATCGAGTTTACTGGAAACACGAAGGTTCCGCTATCCCAATGGGAGGATTTCGAACAACATCTTAGATTGCACTAATAGAAACTACTAACAAATTTCATCAACGATCTCATCATTTATTGAATCGATAGCTGATATAAATTATTGTAGGCAAAAATAAATCGTATTCTACTTTTTACTTCCGTTTATAGCGCTCTCTACAACGTCTTTTGGAAGGGATGCAGCCGAGAGTAGAGCTTTCCTGACTGTTGCTCCTGCTTGACCACCGATTTCATCGGCTGCGCGAACAGCGCCAGTAATAGCTTCCCGAGTAACCTCAGTAGTACCTTTTCCGACAGATCCAGCTGCTTTAATAGCACCCTCAACAGCTCCAACAGCAGCACTCCCGACATCCTTGCCAATCTCATTTGCTCCAGATACTGCTCCACGGGCTGCTTTTCTTGCAGCCATGACTACATCACCACCAGCTTCTGATACACTCATAACCGCAGCATGAACCGTAGCCCGAGCCACATCAAGTACTGATGCACCGATCTGACCGGAGCTTTTCACTCCTCCTGTGACTACTGCAGTCACTGCATCCATTCCGGAAGTTCCAATATCACTCACGTCTTTAAACGCTCCAGTGATTTGGTTTTTCACTGCACCTCGAAGCGCTGACAGGATATCATCAACACCTTTCACAGCAGCAACCACCGCATTTGTAGTTTCAGTAACAAGTTTAGTTAACATAGCTTCACCTCCTTTCATGAAGTATTGTTTATGTTTTTGCAACTCGTATATCAGGCAAACCGACAATCTCCATAGTAGTTGAGGCGATTGTTATATCAGAGTGCTCTTCAGCTATCTTTAGAATGAGTTTAACAAGTTTGTTGTGGAGAATTCTTCGCTCTCGAACCTCAGCAATATAACGAATGTGAAATGTAATCCAGTTATCAGTCGGCATTAAAAACACATCTGGCTCAACATTTCTTCTTGAAACAAAATATTTTTTTTCCAGAGCAGTGAATTCATCCTCTGCCTGTTTGGTAATCGCTTTTGTTTCTTCAGTGACAACTTCTTTAATTAGTTGTACTGCTTTTTCCCAGTTGCTTTGATAGGTAATAGGTAGCATGATTTCATCCCAGATAAAGTCATGGTCTTTAGTGTAATGATTAATGGTGTTTGACAAAATATATCCATTGGGAATTGACACAATTCTACCCGTAGCCTGATCTCCTGCAACCCATTCTCTAATCTCTAAAAGTGAGGTATAGAATATATCGATATCAATGACATCACCAAATTTTCCATTGATCTCAATGCGATCACCAACCCGATATGTGCCACTAACAAAAATAATTATTCCAGCAACAATATTTTTGAAAAAATCCTGAAGAGCAATTGCTACTCCAGCAGCAATCAATCCGTACGATACGAGTAAAGCCTGAGCATTAGGAAGCCAAATTCGAAGCATGACGATGGCTAAAAATACCAAGAAAAACATTGATGTTACTTTTCGAAGGGAATAACGGGTTTTGGCAGTTTTGATCTTTCTAACTACTATTTCATCCAATAACATCTTTAGAAGAAAGTAACACACCGCAGTAGCAAAGGCAGTGATGTATCCTTTTCGAAGATTAATATCGGGGTATTTCAAATCCACAAAAAATAATGCGAAGCCAATTCCAGTTAAAGAAAGTAAGTTAATTAGTCTTTTTATCATAGTCGCGCTCAGTATTTAGTATATCAATTATGAATATAATTATGAGAAGCAATTTGAAATTCAGCTTTCAAATAAGGAGAACAAGAGTCTCACTTAGAGATAAGGAATATCGGATGATTGATTAAAATTACTGGAAGGAAAGGTTGCGATCATTTTTATTGCATCATCAACAATTGTTCACCAACACAATCTCACACATGATGAACAATAAAAACTTAATCCTGTTATGAATCTCAAGCTTGTGTATGTATAAAAAAAGGTCAACGCTTTAAAGCATTCTTGACTACGGCTATAATGTTCACCATGAAACGTGAAAAATCACAACTCACGATTACAGTTATCTTCATCATTGTGCTAGCAGCTCTCGCATTACCAAGACCTGCATATGCATATCTTGATCCGGGAACGGGCAGCTTTATCGCGCAGGTGATCATTGCAGGCCTCATTAGTGTTGGATTTTTTATGAAAACTTTTTGGGTTAACATGAAGAAAATGGCGAAAAAATTAAAAACAATTTTTGGCTCGAAAGATGAAACCGAAAAACAGGAATAATGATCCTGCAATTTTACAAATCCGAATGGATGCATATTCATGCACTACAGAAATATTTTCAATTTGAAGTTTTACAAGATTGTCAATAGACTGTCGTTGAAAGAAGCCTAAAGCACAATGTACCTTCTAGAAAAAAGATGAAGCAAATAATAAAAAATATCATCGTTCATCCGCTCCTATTCGCTATCTATCCATTATTATTTTTCTACTCGCATAATCAAGAAGAAATGCGAATTCAGATAATATTTCAGCCAATCATTTTTGCACTCACCGGAGCATCTCCTCCTATGGTTAAGTGGAAAAGTGCTGTTCAAATCTTGGGTGAAGAGTGCGATATTCTCATCGGTAATCATAGGTATATTTTTCTCCTATGGCCACATCGCATCGTTATTAAAAAATATATTTATTCCAATTGGGGAAGGATTAGTGATCGGTCCTCACAAAATTCTCATACCGCTTATGATCATTGTTTTAACTGCTGTTGCAATCAAGCTAAAAAAATCATCGCAGTCAAGAATAAAGGTCAATCACTTTTTGAATATTGCCTCTCTTACCTTGATTCTGTTTCAAGTCATTTCTATCTACAGCAATGAAACCACTGTGAAGCAACAACTAAACAGCACTGAAAATGAATCAAGCCTACGCATCTCAGAGCAAAGCGTAAGTCCTGACATCTATTACATAATTCTTGATGCCTATGCACGTAGCGATACGTTGGAAAAAATATTTTACTTTGATAACAACGATTTTATAGAAGGTCTTGAGAATTTAGGTTTCCGAGTTGCCAGAAATGCAAAAAGTAATTATGCTCACACACCATTTTCGCTTTCCTCTAGCCTGAATTTTGTGTATATCAATGAGTATGCGGATGTCTTAGAGAACGATACAACTGATTTTCGCTTTGCCAATCAATTGATTCACCAAAATCATGCAGCACAGTTTCTAAAAAGTCATGGATACACAATCATCAACTTTGCTTCAGGGATTGGGCCGACGGATAATCTTGAGATAGCCGATATCAATTACAGTAATGGAAATACCTTCACGTTTTTTGGGCAGCACTTTGCAATTAATGAATTCTACATAGTTTTTCTCCAAACAACTGCACTTTCTCCATTCATCAAAAACGCTTTAGCCGATCAAGCAAGAGCCAATGTGCAATATACGTTTGACCAGCTGACAGAGATTCCGTATCAGAGAGGAAACAAATTCACCCTCGCTCACCTCAACATTCCCCACCCTCCATACCTTTTTGATGAAAACGGTGCAATCCCATTCCAGATCAAGTGCTTGAGCTTACTGGTGATTCCTTTTCAGACCGGGTCAACTATTTAAAACAGCTACAATTCGCATCAACCCGCACGCTTGAAACGGTAGAGAAAATAGTAAATCGATCTAGTAACCCACCAGTTATTATTATTCAATCAGATCATGGATCAGCTACTACGCTTGGACATCCAGGAAAGTGGACCAGACCACCACCGATTGAAGGAGTCAAGGAACGTATGTATATCCTCTACGCCTATTACGCACCCCTTGCTGAGGAATACTTTTATGACTCGATTACACCGGTAAATACATTTCCAATACTCTTTAATACCTACTTCGGAGCAGATTTTGAATTACTTCCCGATAAAAGCTACTTCAACGATGATAAGCTTCCATTTGAATTTCTCGACGTTACAGAAGAGATAAAAGAAGGATTTCAATAAGCTACTTTCATTTAGAGCCTGGTCGATAGATAGCTCGGATTAAACTTCTGTTTAGGAAAATATTCAGTAGCGAACTGTGGACAGGGTTCAAAACTATTTTATATCCGTAAATGCCAACCACATGTCGTTTGTTTTTGTTTCAAAATTTCAATAATAGTCTGAAAATGACTACAACAATTCCAATAATAAATAGGGTTCCAAAAATCATTTTATTATGTATTGCCAGCCATTTTGGCAGAAAAATGTCGTCTCCGTCTTTCCAGTCAGGTTTTATCTTTTTGGCTACGATTGTGAGTGGACAAGCCCAATGATTGAGTATAAGCACTACAATTTCGAAGAGGATCAAACAAATGGTGAAATATAGTGTTCTATTCAAATTGCCGCTGATGCCACAATATAAGATATAAAACACTGCTGATGCCATTATTAGCCAAATTACAGTATGTGTAATTTTTATAAGCGTAATGTTAAGGATTTTATTTGTCATAATATTTCATTTTTATTTAACCAAAGGTTTAAACTATCCCACTTCGGTGGCTATTTTCAAGGTTAAAATTCTTGGTTGAGCATGACGCACGGGACCCTTTGGGTCCTTATAAGCGTAGCTTGCAAACTTCGTTGATAACTCAACTATTCGATTGTCTCACATCCAGGCTAAATGAGACAAATGAGACAGTATTAAAAGATTTATATGTTTTTCGCAATAATCTTGACGATTTTATATTTTTTTCTTATATTTACTCTTAGGATATGAAAAACAAGAAAACATTTTTCCGGCTGCTTACAGTCCTTATATTTTTTGTAGTTGTATCTTTCGTATCACCGGACAAGGTGTCAGCCCACTGCGATACACTGGATGGCCCTGTGGTCAACGCAGCCAGAAAAGCTCTTAATACTGAAAACGTTAATTATGTTCTTATTTGGGTTAAACCGGAAAACGAAGTAGAGATCAGAAAAGCGTTAAAAAGAGCCAGAGATAAAAGGAAAAAGGCTAAATCCAAAGAAGAAAAAGACCAAGCAGATATGGAGTTTTTCGAAACGTTAGTAAAGATTCATCGCGAGGGAGAAGGAGCAGAGTATGAGGGTATCAAACCAGCCGGTTCGGTTGAGCCGGAAATTGCCATGGCCGATACAGCAGTGAAAACAAAAACGTTAGATGATGTCATCAAACATATCAAGAATCCTGGAAACAAAAAGGTTATTGCCCACCTTTTTCATACACTTCAGGAGAAATCTAACTACGGAGTTGATGATGTCTCATCTGGAAGAAAATTTATAGAATCATATGTAATATTTATTCATGCAGTGGAAAAAGCGGTTAAAGGCGAAATCTTAAAAGAAAAAGAACTTCACGATCATTAGAGGGATTGCTCTCATAAAATTAGCCCATTCCGGCTTTCTCAGTAGCAATAGACGCTTCTCACATCAAGGAAAAGATTCAGTTATTCGGGGTTTTTGAAGGCCTGAACCGCAAGGGTACGGTTACATGGTTGTCCAGTCGTGCTGCCAACCGTGGACAGAGTTCGAACCTATTTCTTTGAATTATTACTTTCGGGTTCTACACAACCTTATATTAATACATTTACTTGTTAATCTTTTTTGCGCGTCTTACCAGTATTGTATGTCTATTAATGTGCCCGATTATTATTTCAAGAAACTTTTCTGTTTTATACTCTTTTCCAACTATGTAGGTCATTTTGGGAACCTGTTTTACTACAATGTTGTCATACAAACTTATTTGAGCATTATTTAACAAAGTAACCAGATACTTTTGAGACTTGCGTTTTAGTTTATTAACTCCTTCTTGATTTCGGGTCGAGCCACCTTTAGAGACAAAAAGAAAAGGTTTAGTGCCTGCGGCTAATGCAGCATAATTTTGGGCATAATAATCGTGCCAAAATGCAATATGACATAATTCATCTTTAACAGTCCACTCTTCGGTAGCCTTATCCGAAAGACTATGTCTATTGACTTCATTTAAGAATGCTTTAACAGCATCTGTTAGCAGAAGAAAAAGTTGTGAATACTTTTTTGATGAAGTTTTCATACAATAATTTTATCAAATCCGAAGAAATCCTGAGACGTGCTGGCGACCTCGGACGCTATTCGAACCTATTTTAGTCAAGTAGGTAGCATTCATTATATACCTGCGCTACCATATGAATGTACCAAACCCTAGGTGTTTTGTTTCATTTTCATATCCAAACTTTTTACTGTTCGGATTCGTTTTAGAAGTCATGAATCACCTATCTAGTCATTCCGATACAACCTCCACCAAATAACTAGTGGTATCAATCCTAAAAATTGCAGTAGTATCAGCGCTCTTGTTGGCGTCAGCATATCTGCCACTAGCCCCAGCAAAAATACCACCATTGCAAACACAATTCCTCCAGCCAAAGAGTTTAGCGATCCCATAGTTGATCTCTGTGATTGACTGTACTCTTTTTGCAGCAACGAACTCTTAGAAGATGTAACTACCCCAAAAAACAAGCTATTTGTAGCTATAACAAATGGCGAGATAACAGAGGCTAGTAGCAAGGCAAAAATGTTACTCACAAAACTATAGCCTGTACCTGACAAAAGCATTTTCAATTCCCCATATTTTTTTATCAATTTCCCGCTTGAATAAAAGCTAATCGCAGCTCCAGCGTGAGTAAAAAATCTCACCACGCCTATTGCCCATATTGGAATTAGGAGTTCAAAATATACTGGTAAGAATAAATGTGCAGACTCACCTTTTACATAACCCACGATAGAAGCAATACTTATTTTTCTTAGCCGATCATTTTTTCTAAAATTATTCACCGCTTCCTTTAAATGAACATATACATTAGCACTCTTTTCACTCACCACCTTCGGCTCTACCATCTCCATGCTGAATATCAATCCAATCAACGCCGGTATCACCGACAACCACATCACCAGCCCAAATGAAAAATACGCAATTACTGACCCTAATACCGCCACTATCGCCAATGCTATTTGATATGCCGAACTTGTTTTTCCATAGTATTGGGCATATTCTTTCTCCTGACCTTGTTCAGCCAGGCTATCATGCAGCATCGAATCATTGTTGCCACTATAAAATGATCTGGCTAATCCCTCAAACACTGCCCCAAACAACAGCACCCAATAAATAGTCCCAATAGCATACATTACTACTGAAACGAGTGTTGTTACTGCACCCAAAACTATAGTTTTCTTTCTTCCAATTATGTCTGAATACACTCCTGTGGGTATCTCAAAAATAGCAGCTGACAGCATGGTAATAGAAAACACACTCATTCCCAGAGCATACGACCCAGTAACCCTAGAAAAGTATATTGCCATGATCGGAGCATACAATCTGAAATCCAAGAAAAAATTAAACCAAGTCAGCAATCTTACATTTTTATGAAGGCTCATCCAAAAAGTATACCAATTCCTAAGAGAGGTTCTGACCGTGATTCAGGCTACTTGAGGGGGCTGGCGACCTCGGACGCTATTCGAACCTATTTTACTCAACAAGCAACAACTCTAACCCTTCCAGCTCTGCCCAAGGCTTAAGTTGATATGGCATTAAATACATAGCCGATAATCATAATGCCAATAATAGTAATCCCAAAAAACGCAGCCAGTAGCTGCCACTTCATGGCTTTTTTTAGCATCAATGCCTCCGGGATTGATAGAGTCACAATGGCAGTCATAAAAGCTAAAGCCGTACCAATCATGACGCCTTTGCCTACGGATGCTTCTACAATTGGGATGACACTGACTGAATTGGCGTAAAGAGGTACTCCGGCAATAACTGCAACGGGAATGACCCACCAGGCGTCAGTGCTGAGGTACTGACTCACAAAGCTATCAGGTACAAAGCCGTGAATTATAGCACCGATTGCCACACCTAGTACCACATATGGAAATATTTGCTTGGTGATAGTCATGCCATCATGCCACCAAGATACTGCCAATTTTCTCATGGCGTTTTATCACCTTCATCTTCTTGTATTTTTGCAGTTGATGTAATGCTTTTAAACTCGGGTTGGATAAACCGCTCCATGGATAACTTACCTATCAACCAGCCACCGATGATTGCCACCAGCATACCGATCAGGTTGTAAAGCAGGGTGATTTTGAGACCAAACATAGCCGGAAATAGAAAGAGTGAAGCTTCATTAACCAAAGGGGAGCTAATGAGGAATGTAAAGGTCACGCCAATTGGGATACCAGCAGATAAAAAACCGATAAACAGTGGGATCGATGAGCAAGAACAAAAAGGGGTAACCACGCCCAGTAGTGCTGCCACTAAATAGTCCAGCCCATACCAGTTTTTACCGGTTAATACTTGGTTTATTTTAGCTACAGGTAAATAGTATCTAACCATCGCCATCAGGTAATTGATGGCAATCAAAAGTAGACCAATCTTGATCACATCATAGATAAAAAAGTTGACCGCTTTCCCTAAATACGAGCCTTGAGTAATACTCAGCCACTGGTAGGTGACCTCATCAGACAAGGCTTGAATTGGGGCGAAAATATCCATTAGGTAAGTTTCTTAATTTTGTCTTGAATCTTCTTAAGTCGGGAGTAAAACCAGTCATAGCAATTTGGTCATTTACTGCCAGTACCGGACTATTCATAGCACCTAGCTCGATTATTTTCTGAGTGCCATCTGTTCCAGTGACATATTCAACTTCATATTCACCTTCCATGTCCTTAACTGCTTCTTTGGTAGTTTCATACAACTTTTTACAGGTAGTACAACCTGAACCTAAAACCTGGATTTTCATATCTTTTCCTCTCACATAGAAAATATCGAATTAGTAACTTTATCACCTCTTGGCAGTAAGTGAGTAATGTACTTGTCTTCCATCTTTTCGGATGCTCACTAATCCAGCTTCCTTTAAATCCGACAAATGATGCGACACCAAACTTTGCGACATGTCAAAGTGCTCTAGCATTTCACACACACAATGCTCTCCTTGATGAAGCAGGCACAGAAGCTTCAACCTACTTTCCTCACCTACCAACTTTAACAGTGTTGATAGAGAACTTACTTGTGTAAACTCTTTGGTTTCTGGAACACAGCAATTATATGAACCCATGTTCATATATTATGCTTTAATTTATACTTTTTCAATTATGGAAATACGAAGGTTCGAATCCGAGTTCGCGATTTGGCTGCCGGGCTAGGATTCGAACCTAGAATAACTGGTTCAGAGCCAGCCGTGATACCATTTCACCACCCGGCATTACATGCTTTATAAAATGTGTTCACATTGTTCAGTGTAAACACCCGGCAATAGCGTCAGCTGAATTATTTTACCAGATATACTGCATTCTCTTGAAAAAATCGAGACAACCATGTATTTTATGATCATGGCATTATCAGAATTGCAACCAAACGTCCCTTCGCAAGAGCCAGAAGCGCCAATTGGGCATAGGAAATTAACCGTCTGGGAGCAATCTGATGCATTATTATGTGGACTAACTGTTGATGAAGTCCGTGAAATGACGCCATCTGAATTGGCGCGTCTTGCAGACATGACAGCAGATATGAGTGATATTCTCCTGGGAAGTTAGTAAAACGTCGGAAGCGAAAGCGAGCCGGTAAAATTCACGCCAAAGAAGTAATTAACCAACAACATGATCGCCCACGCAGCTGCAACGATACCTAATCCAACCAAAGCTCCAGAGATTGCATTTCTTCCCCGTTCGGTTTGAGTCTTATCTCCTGACGAAGTGATCATGAGTATGCCGCCGAAGACAATAAATCCAAAAATGATGATTCCAGTGATTAAAAAAGCGACACCAATCGTTCCGCTTACGAGCGTACCAATATCAGTGATTTGAAAGCCAATAGGCTTATCAACATTAACTGATTGTGCATAAATTGGTGTCATCGATATTCCTTCCCTATAATCTAAACATACCAGATTTGAAGAAAAAAACAGGAAATTGCTCCACTGGATTTGAAGGTACGTGAGATACTTCTAACTCAAAACTATGAATACGTAAAGATGTCATCTATGGCACAATATTCCGCTGCAAAAAAAAGTACAATGCGAATATTAAGAAGAATAATTGAACAAATTTTCGAAAGGAGGTGAGTAGAATTATGAATAAAGGTGTATTAATAGTCATTGGTCTTGTTGCAGTTCTTGGTATCGGTGGAATATTTGTGCTGAATGCGTCAAAAACAGCCTCGGACACACAGACGTTAACGAGCACATCACAACCAAGCACAAGTACTGAAAATGGCAGTGACAGTAAAATGGCACAAACCCCAAATGGAGACGCAACATCAGGTGATCATGAAGACAACGCTATGGATACGAATGGCGATGCGATGATGAAAAGTGGTTCAGCAGGTGAATATGTCAAATACTCGCAGGAAAATCTTACGCAGGCCACAGCTAATAATGGTACGGCCGTTCTCTTTTTCCACGCGACCTGGTGTCCGTTTTGCCGAGCAGCCGAGCAAGACATTACAAGTCGTCTCGATGAAATCCCAGCAGGTCTTACTATTCTCAAGACTGATTATGATAAAGAATCAACACTCAAGAAAAAATACGGCATTGTAAGCCAACATACCTTTGTGCAAGTTGATGCGCAGGGAAACGAAATTCAAAAATGGAATGGCGGAGATCTCGATGAGATTTTAGAAAATACGAATAACATATAAGAATTGCAGAAAGCCCTGCTGATAATGAAAACAACGGCGGGGTACAAGTATTACTATTTATAATATTGATAATAGCATTCTATCAATTTTCTATTACGCTCTTTTCAAATGTCCTTAGGGTTGATTCCTTGCGTACTCCCAGTTCCACTAATAAAGTTCAAATAGAATCTGAATACAAGAGAGCTTTAAGACAAGTACCGGAAATTGAAATAAATAACTGTCGTTGACTCTTACTCAACATCTACCTGGAGAGATACAGATATAGACTTTCCAGTTGCAACATGGAGTTCTTTTCGAACCGCACTTTTTATTTCGTTAATCTTTCTACCTTGTTTGCCAATTAACATTGGTTTATATCGTTTATCAGAAACGAGAATTTTTCCTTTAACAAGTAAAGTATTTTTCTCATCATCTTCTTCGACCGATTCTATGCGTACGCTCGTTTGGTATGGAACTTCTTGTCCAGTAAGCTGATAGATCTTCTCCCGAACTAACTCAGCGAGGTATTCTTTACTATCCTGAGAGAGCAAGGGCGTTGGAAAATAATCAACAGAATCATCCCGCTCTCCTAGAGGTAAGTATGTAAACAGAAGGTTGATAAGTGATTTGATATGTGTTTCTCGCTGCGCAGAAACTTCCACAACTTCCTGAACATGAGGTTTAAGAAGTGCAATATAGGAATCTTTATATGTCGGGGAGGTAATATCAGTCTTATTAATTGCCAGAATAACCGGCTTTTCACTAGCTTGAATCATGTTCCAAATCTTTTCCTCTTCTTGACCCCAGTCTCGAGTATGATCCACAACATAGATAACCACATCCGCCTCTTCTATCGTATGGGAAACAAGTGCATTGAAATGTGTAGCTCCTGACCGGGTTGAATAATAGCCAGGTGTATCTAAAAAAAATAGTTGTCCTCGCTCCTCTTCCAAATGAGCTACAATCTGAGATCGAGTAGTTTGTGGTTTTGGGGAAACGATAGCCACTTTATGTAAAACCAGGGCGTTAAGGAGTGTCGATTTTCCCACATTTGGCCTACCGACAATGGCTACTTTTCCTGCTTTATAAGGCTCTGCTGTATTCATATCGTGATTTATCATACACCATGGCATCCATTGCCATTACGAATGCAGGTGTGCGATACTTAAGTGCATGGGAACTGGATTAGAAATTATCGTTACAAAAATAGCTGAAAACCAAGTAATGGTGTTTCAGGTGATCGTGAAAAATAATAACTCTCAAACCGAGCACAAGGTAAGTTTGAATAGAACCGATCATATTCGCTTGACGAAAGGTCATATTAAGCCTGAAGTACTACTCAAAAAGTCGTTCGAATTTTTACTAGAGCAAGAACCAAAAGAAGATCTTCTCAAGGAATTTGATTTCACAGCTATCAGTCGATATTATCCGAATTTCTTAAGCGACATTCAAAAGCGCGTACTTCAATAAATGTGTAATTTATAATCATGGAACTGCCCATTCTCCTCGCCGCAATACTTTTTCCGCTCATCCTCGCTGGAGGTGGTTTTCTCATTTCACAGTCAATACAAAAAGAAAAAATCGCAAAACAAAAATTACGTGCTCGTGAAGGTGAACTCAAAAAAGAGGCATATGAAGCAGAAATACTGCGAGAACTCGGAGAGAGATTTGGCTATGAATTAAATGAGGAGAAAATAATTGACGTCATCACCAGTTCAATAGGGAGACTTTTCTCATATTCAACTGTAAGTTCAATCCTTCTCAATAAAGATAAAAGTGTTTTAAAAATCCATCTGAAAGAATCCGTGAATCAAAAATTCATTGACACGATGAGAGAAAGCATGTTTGCCTCTGTCGAAGCATTAGGGTATCAAGTTCGACAAAATCCTATCGAAGAAATCACCACCGGAACCTTTGTCGATGACCAAGTTGAACAAGAAATCGGATCGTACTTCAACATTCCAGTTGTAATCAATGACAAACTGGCAGGACTCATGAATATCGCTTCAAAAATTCCAGGGAAGTATCAAGTGGGAGAAACCACAATTCTTTATCGTATCGTCAATCAGGCGTCAACCGCAGTTTCAAAACTCAGACACGTTTTAGAAATAGAGCAAGGCAAAATGTCGTCCATGCTTCACTCTATGCCGGACGGTGTGATTATGATCGATCGTGAATCAGAGCTCCAGTTGATTAATCCCGCTGCCATATATTTGCTCGGCATTAAAGATGAAGATCCAACGCTCTATGACTTGGTCGATGTCCTTGGAGGAAAATTAAATGTTCCTAGAGAAGTCGATGAAGTACTGAAATCCCAAGAGTCGAAAATTATCGAGGAACTCGTACTCAGCGACACTGCAGTACGGGTCCTCATTTCACCAGTGAGCGATAAGCGAGAGAAACTCATCGGTGTGGTAATGGTTTTTCATGACATATCAAAAGAAAAAGAACTTGAACGTCTTCGTGAGGATTTTATAGCAATGATGGTTCATGAGCTTCGCGCTCCTCTGACCGCAGTCAAAGGTGCAAGCAGCGCAATTATGTCACATAAGGAAGGTTTTCCAGAAGAAAAGAAAAATGAATACCTCACCATGATAAAAAATAGCAGCGAGAACATGCTCGCCATTGTGAATGACTTACTCGATGTTGCAAAAATTGAAGCAGAAAAAATGCAGATAGACAAAACTGAGGCTGACATCGTGAAACTCATCGAACTTAAAGTCAGCGAATTTACACCACTTACAGAGGAGAAGAATCTCAAAATAACAACAGAAATTGAAGCAGAGAAGGTAAAAGGAATCTTTGATCCATCTCGTATTGGTCAAGTGTTAACGAATTTATTAAGTAATGCAATTAAATTTACAGAAAAGGGAAGTATCACAATAAAACTTTCTAAAAATGAGAACGAAGCCACCATCTCAATAAAAGACACAGGTAATGGCATGAAATCCGAAGAGCAAAGCAGATTGTTTTCCAAATTTGCTCAGCTCACCACCAATAAACCACGAACTGCAGAGGGGACAGGACTAGGATTGGTGGTTGCCAAAGGTATCATCGAGGCACATGGGGGAAAAATCTGGGTTGAATCTCAAGAGGGTAAAGGATCGACCTTTTCATTTACACTTCCACTGAAGAAATAACCTTGAAAGAGAATTGATGAGTATGCTACGCTTCATCAGAAGGAGTTAGTTATGGTAAAAGTAGTACTTATTGAGGACGACAAGAATCTTGTCAACTTATATACAACTGAGCTCGAGCTGCTCGGTGCAAAAGTGCATATAGCAAATGATGGCAAAAAAGGACTTGAGCTTGCCAAGCAAGAGAAACCTGACCTCATTTTAATGGATGTCATCTTGCCTGAGAAAATTGGCCTGACAGTGCTCAAGGAATTGAAAGAAGATGAAGAAATGACCGATACACCTGTTGTTGTGATGAGTAATTACGATCAAGGTGAAAATCCAAAAAAAGCTCTTGAACTTGGTGCGGCTGCATTTTTAAGCAAGCAAGAATACACACCGGAAGAGCTTGTAAAAGAAGCAATGAGCAAGATCAAGGCATAAATCAACTTGATTTTGTAGTAATAGCGAAGCGAGACTACTATGCCTGCAGTCGATAGACTAAAAAATATTTTTGCGGGCGTAACGGGTAAAAAACTTCAAATTGCGAAACTAAAATCAAAAATCCCCTCAAACCGAACACATGCGATTGTAATTCTTCTCCTCCTAGTAATGGTCGGTGGGTTAATTGCTGAAATAATTCAGGTAAGAAATCAAAGTACTCAGTTCACTCGATCACTTGAAGATGAAGTTAAACAACTTGAGTCAGTGATTACAGGCGAAAGAACGGCAAATGAGTCTATCGCAGTAGAATTATCAAAACTCCAAAACAGTGAACCTCAAGAGAAGTTAGAAGAAATTGAAGAAACAATTGACGCATACCTGTTTAGTCAACAGAAATTGATTGACTATGAAAGCCAAGGTATCGATATCAAAGAACCTGAGCAAAAACTTGGAAACGCTCTAGAAAAAATATTCGGAAGAAACTACGAGGAGGCAAGATCAACCTTGAACGAAATCAACGTACTTCTAGAAAAACTACTTGAAGACAGACTTGCCTCTATTGCTGAGCAAGAAGCAAAACAGCATGCAGCACAGGCAGCCCAACTCCCAACATCTGTACCAGGTCTAGGGTCTGGACGAATCTCAGTATCGACAAGCAAAGGGTCTTTTCTCATCGATCTTGTCAAAATTGACCTCAATGGAGTTCGTGTGATAACTGATTCAGCCAACGAAAATGACTGTTCTGATAATTGTCCTACCAAATCACTTGCACAATATATTGCGGAAAGTGGTGGGTTTGCAGGTATCAATGGTACCTATTTTTGCCCTCAGGATTACTCAACTTGTGCGGGGAAGGTGAACTCGTTTGATTTCGGATTATTCAACACCAGGCAAAGTCGATGGATAAACGGAACAACATTATTCTGGAATGGGAGAACCATGATAGCATTTGACGGTGGATCAAACCCGTACTTTTTTAAAGACGCAAACTCATTTGGGGGTGTTGGTGATCTAAAGGCAGCAATAGTGAATTATCCAGCTTTGGTCTCAGGAGGGCAGAACGTGTTAGGTAATGGCGATTCTTTAAATGATTACCTTAAAGTGACAAGATCAACACGCTCTGGGTTAGGGATTAAAGGAAAGGTAGCATACCTTGTGGTAGCTCGAGGTGCTTCTGTGCCCGATCTTGCTGAAATATTTATGAGTCTTGGCGTTGATCACGCGATGAATTTAGATGGTGGAGGATCTTCAGCCTTATACTACAACGGCAGATATCTTGCGGGACCTGGCAGGAGCCTTCCTAATGCAGTTATCTTTGCCCGTTGAACATCTCTTACGGAGAAGTCATAACATGCAGAAGAACACCTTGGTTGTTATACCACCGTGCTCCTGAGAGAATTTCGAAGTAGTAATCCGTACTTGGTTCAAGTCCTTCTACAACAACTTCATGATCAGTAGACTTTTCCAAACCATCGATTTCCAAAACATTGGCCGTGAGCGCCGATGAGTAAGGCTGCAAACCATAATGGAGTGCACCAAATTGCTCTCCAGGTGTCTCCCAGCGCACAAGAAATGAATCATCAGCAACGGAAACCTGTATATTCTGCGGCATTTCGTCCACGGATGCTCTTGTCAACAGACCGCTTCTCTGAAACAACAGACCCATTGTAAGCGGTAGAGCTGCACCAACAAAAGCCAGCAACAATGCCATCTGAAATCGTTTAAAGTCTCGAAATCGTTCAAGCACGAGCGGAAGAAATCCTAAAAAGATGACCACAAAGAAAAATATAAACAATGATAAACTTAAAAATGTCGAAATTGGCACAGAAGGTTCATTACCAAAATCTGCAGTTTCATCAGAAGGGGAAAGCGCTTGAATTTGTTGGTATCTTTCAGTAATTGAGTCCTGAATGTTTTGCGAGGCCATATACTATATGGTAGAGAAAAAATGAGTCTGATGCAACGTTTTCAACTGTGATAGTTGATACATACAACACTATGATCGAGAGGTATAATCAACTGCCTATAATTTTTATGAGTCAAAGTCACTATGAAGGTGATCATTCAGAGAGTATCTAGAGCTACAGTTACAAGTGAAAAGAAGCAATCATCCATCAAAAAAGGGTTCCTTGTCTTGTTTGCTGCGACCCATTCGGATACAAAGAAAGACGTAGAGTATGTAGCTACAAAAACAGCAAATCTTCGTATATTGCAGGATGAACATCGATTAATGAACAAAACTCTCATAGATGGAGGTGGTGAGGTGCTTGTAGTATCTCAATTCACCCTGTACGCACGTACTAGAAAAGGAAACAGGCCAAGCTTTATCGACGCTGCAGAACCCAAAAGAGCAAACCAGTTATATAAACAGTTTATTGAGGAGCTAAAAGAGTATGACATCAAAGTCTCCTCCGGTTCATTTGGTGATTATATGGAGGTTGAGCTCGTAAATGACGGACCGGTAACCATCATCATTGACTCAAAAGATAAAATAAGACCAAGATCGAGACGCTAAGCAATTCTCCTAGGAATGCATTCTCTTGCAGATAAATCATGAGCATGTTAGGATAAATCGATTCTTCTTGAGGAGAAATAATAAAAAATATTGGTTGACAATTAGCACTCTATAAATTATACTGCTAGAGTTCAAAATATGGCAGTCATACTCAATAAACCACCAGATTCGAAAGATACACTCCGACTACCACTGGTAGCAATTCGAGAAGGAGTAGTATTCCCTCATACTGAACAAGTACTTGTCTTTGGTCGGAAAAAATCAATTGCGGGGGTAAAAACTGCTTTCCAAACAAACAGGCAAATCGTATTTGTTACGCAGCGCAACGCTTCACTTTCAGACCCAACTTCAGAAGATGTCTATAAAATTGGAACCCTTTGTCTCATTGAAAAAACCTTGAAATCAAATGGTGAAGTAAACGCTATCGTGAAGGGGTTAAACAGGGTCCGCATTCAAAGCATTTCTGATAATGGAGAGCACATGCTTGCAGAGGTTGCGGCTATGCCTGAGATTATAGAAGATTCACACGAACTTGAGGCAGTCGTGAAGCATTTGGTAAACGAGTTCAAAAAAGCAGTCAATTTAGGCAAGTCGGTCGAATTCTTAAGCTTTATGAAGCTTATGGGTGAGGTGAAGCCGAGCGAGTTAGCAGATCAAATCGCTTCGACTCTTGATATTAAGACCGAAGAAAAACAGCACTTGCTCGAACTCGTAAATGTAAAAGACCGGCTTGAACAGACGCTCGATCATCTCAACCACGAAATTAAAATTCTGGAAATTGAACGAAAGATTGCCAGCAAAACCCAAAAGAAGTTCGATAAAAGCATGCGTGAAGCAGTGCTAAGAGAGAGAATGAAGACCATTCAAAAAGAACTCGGCGACGAGACAGAAGATGACGAAGAAGCCAAACAGTTAAAGAGGAAGATCGTCGATGCAAAAATGCCGAAAACGGCTAGAGAAAAAGCTGTGAAAGAGCTCAAACGACTGACGCAAATGTCTGCCCACAATCCTGAGGCCGGTTACATTAGAACCTGGCTTGAAACCATGGTCGAGATGCCTTGGAGCAAACGTACAACCAATAAAGTATCACTCAAGAAAGCACAAAAAGTTCTCGATGATGACCACTACGCACTCAAGGATGTGAAAGAGAGAATCATCGAGTATCTTGCAGTTTTGAAAATTAAAGAAACGTTATCCCAAAAGAAAGCAAAAAAACAAGAGGAAGCAAACGGAGAAGCAGTGGACGATAGAATTACTCCGACGATTTTATGTTTTGTAGGTCCACCTGGTGTGGGAAAAACGTCAATCGGCCGTTCAATTGCGCGAGCGCTCGAGAGAAAATTCATTAAAATGTCACTTGGAGGAATACGTGACGAAGCAGAAATTCGTGGGCACAGAAGAACATATGTAGGAGCTATGCCAGGAAGAATTATTCAAGGGATTCGCACATCAGGAAGCAAAAATCCGGTATTTATGTTAGATGAAATTGACAAAGTTGGAGCGGATTTCCGTGGGGATCCATCCTCTGCTCTTCTGGAAGCTCTTGATCCAGAGCAAAATAAAGAATTTTCAGATCACTATCTTGAGGTTCCGTTTGATCTCAGTGAAGTGACCTTTATTACCACAGCCAATGTTTTAGATACTATCCCCCCGGCGCTGAGAGACCGCTTGGAAATCATTCGTTTTTCCGGATATACAGAAGATGAAAAATTTCATATCGCCAAACGCCATCTTATCGACAAAGTGCTTGGAGCCAATGGTTTGAACCAGAAGCAGATATTAATCCCAATAACAATACTACGAAAGATCATTCAGCGCTATACACGAGAAGCTGGGGTCCGCAATCTTGAACGGGAACTTTCTAAGGTAAGCAGAAAAGTTGCTCGGAAAGTTGCCGAAGGAAAAAAAGGAAAAGTATCTATTACAAAAGATACCCTAAGCGACTATCTCGGACCAGAGAAATTCTCAGAGACACTGGCTGAGAAAAAAGATGAAATTGGACTAGCCACAGGACTTGCATATACCCAAGCGGGTGGAGACATTCTCTTCGTTGAAGTTGCACTGATGCCAGGAAAAGGAAAACTTATTCTCACGGGAAAACTCGGAGAAGTCATGAAGGAATCAGGTCAGGCCGCACTCTCCTATGTTCGAAGCAGATGGAAAGAGCTAAAGCTTAATCAGGGTTTTCATAAGTCAATTGACGTTCACATACACGTTCCTGAGGGAGCAGTTCCCAAAGACGGTCCCTCTGCAGGAGTGACGATTACCACTGCACTCGTGTCAGCGCTCACCAAAAAGCCAACCAGACGAGAGGTAGGGATGACCGGAGAAGTTACACTTCGGGGAAGAGTGTTGGAAATTGGAGGACTAAAGGAAAAAATCATTGCCGCTCACCGAGGAGGCTTGAAAGAGATAATCTTACCTAAAAACAACAAAAAAGATTTAGTGGACATACCCGAGCATGTAAAAAATGACCTCAAATTCCACTTCGTTTCCCACATGGATGAGGTGTTAAAAATAGCCTTAAAGAAGTAGCTGTTTATTCTTTTTCCTTCAGAAGAGCAAACCCACCATAAAGCCCTGCATCATCACCAAGTTTTCCGTGAACTACTGCTGGGGTGGATGGTAACAAAGTTAGATTGGTCATAACGTAATTTTCAACGGTTCAAAAAGAAGTTCTCCTTTTAGTGAAAGTCCTCCACCAATAACGAGAATTTCAGGAGACCACACGTGTATAACAGAAATTACACCCCGTCCGAGAATTTGCAGCATGCTCTACCACATATATCGGATCATTGCACTTTTTTCAGGAGAAACTACCATAGCGTTTCTTCAAATGCTAGTCCTGATCCATAGTCCTTCCCAATCAGCTCGTTATCTGATTACCCGACCCTTCTTCAAAGAAGACAAACATAGTGCCTGGTTCTGTATTGGTCCAAGCAGGGACTAAGCTTCCTATCTATTACAAGTGAACCTCCAATCCCGGTACTTACTGTAGATAAATGCGACAATTCGATGATTTTTTCCTGCACCAATGGTCGCTTCTCCTAAAGCTGCCAATTCAGCATCATTTGCGAGTAGAATATTTGCCATGAGTTCATTATGAAATATTTTACAGACTTCTTTATTACTCCATGAAGGTAAATTAGAGAACCGAAAGAGTCTCTACATTCGATCATGATCAATTCTTCCAGGAACACCAATCGCTAGCGCCATCTAACTTATTCTGACCAATAAGCTCTCTAACTGTTTGAACAATCTCTTCACTTCAATCTCGAAAGACTGAGATGTAGAAAAGCGCTCTTTATCATGAATAGTTTTTCCAGCACGAGATGTAGCTATCCGTGTACTCGTGCCTCCAACATCTACTGCAATATACATATTGAATTTTACTCACTAATTAAAACTACCCTAGCTGGAGAACCATCTATACTGATAAATTTTAACGGAAAACCAGCAACATTATATTTTCCAGGTTCAACATGAGACATGTCAAGACTTTCACCAATGGGAATATTTTTAGCAAGTAAACAATCATGTGCCCGAGCCGGCAGGAGTATTCTTCTTGTAGGGTCGCCTGTAGCTCCAAAATTCACAAGTTCAGTCGGCTCCTTGATCTCGCATTTCATCAATCTCATTCTAACACGCTAGAAGTGCAACAAAGTAATCGCAATCACATTTGAATTTGTTAAAAAAAACTTAACCGAAGACCGAGAAGAAAAAAGATAACTCCAATTACGATCCGAACGTTTCGAGTAGAAAATCCAGATGAACTACGCTTCGCAACGACTTCAGCAACAAATGAGAGTGGAATCGAAAAGATCATTGCGAGTAACAATGTTGAGGAGAGGCGAATTCCTCCGATGAAATACCCCGTCATACGGGCAAACGTTATCATCAAGGTAACCAAAGTGCTCGTTGCAAAGAGGTCATACTCGGTAAGTACGTATGTCGAGAGAACGAGTGATTGAACTGCCCGTGCAAAACCAAAAAATCCAGAGAGAAAGCCTGATGAAATAGCACCGACTAAAGTCACATTCGTGGTATTTGTGATTCGGAATTTTGGATCAAAAAGCATAAACCCAATATAAGCTAGTACATATAACCCAAGTAATCGTTCTAACCCTCTTGTCGGCATGAGACTGATGAGTAAAGCGCCAATCAGACTGAAAACCGATGCAAGCAATCCAAATTGAATGACTAAATTAAGTTGAGCATGTTCTCTGAGTTGACTGACTTTGTGAAGCATATGAGCTAGATAAATAATGCTTGAATAGAAAAGAGTCTCAGGTAACGGAAGAACGAGTGTAAGGATTGGTACGAGAGCAATAGAGATACCATAGCCAGAAAACGTACCTATAAAAACTGCAATAGTAGAAGCAATAACCACATACAATACGTCCACTACACCATTGTACAATAGCCACAGATTACACCTACAGTTAAAGCAAAAACTATGATAAAAAGAGAGTGAAATCAGGTGAATAAGTGAAAAAAGATCATCTAGAATCGTCCTCAAGTAAATCAACTCGTATCAATCAGCAGAAACAGGAACGAAAGTTCGTAGAGGTGCTTATTACCATTGTTGCTGGAGCAGTTGTCGCTTATGGTATTTTTACAAACCTCTCTAGATATTTAACTCAAAAATCTCTACAAGATCAATCAGTCAATCAACAATCTCTTGAAGAGGAAGCTGAAGCAGAAATGGATCTGTCTGAGGAAATAATGCTAAGTACAGATGAAGCAACGTTTTCAGCAGGTCCGCAATTAAGCAAGGTTGATATCCAAGATGTGATTCCCTTATACCCTGACACTGAAATAGAAAGTACAGTTACCACAGACAGCGGATCTGTAACAGAGCAACGATCTTCTGATACGTTATCAGATGTTGTGAAGTATTATGAGCAAAATCTCATTGATACTGGGTGGAGCATCGCAACGAGAACAGATATTACAAATGCAACGGTGTTTGGAATATCAAAAAACGACTTCGAAGGTGCAGTCATTATAAATGAAGAAGAAGATGGCACCCACATAACGATAGATATCAATGAAATATAGTGCTAATGAAAATACAACAACTCGTCGTTGGCCAACTTCAGAGTAATTGTTATCTCGTTTACGATAACAAATCCAAAGAAACAATGATCATCGATCCCGGAGATGATGCCGAATACATCACCAATACAATATTAAAATTGCATTTATCTCCCGTAAAGATAATTGCCACACACGGTCATTTTGACCACATCATGGCTGCAATGGAGCTTCAGCTCGCATTCAACATTCCCTTCCTCATTCACAAAAAAGATGAATTTCTTGTCAAAAGAATGAACCAAACATCTATCCACTTTACCGGTATTGAGGCAGGCCCGCCTCCTAAAATTGATTACTATCTCAAACCCGAAGATGAGTTAAAAACAAAGAATCTCTGTTTAAAAGTTCTTCATACTCCTGGCCATACTCCTGGCAGTGTATCGCTTGCCAGTAAGGCGGATAATATCATCATTGTTGGAGATCTTCTCTTTTCCGGAGGAAGTGTAGGCAGAACTGATTTTTCCTACAGTCAACCAAATGAACTTTCTGATTCAGTCACAAGAGTATTGAGTTTCCAAAAAAATATGATTATCTACCCTGGTCATGGTCCAGAAACAACAATTGATATTGAACAACGCTTCCACGATGTGGGTGAGTAGTACTTTCCTCAGTGACGGCATAAACCAGTACCGGATATAATCTTTGCTTATGTCCAAAAAACCATTGCTAACTCCGCCAAAAAGAATCGTGCTAAAGGTATGGGACTTATCGGAGCCGCTTTTGGCATCGGTTTTATTCTCGGACCAGCGATTGGTGATCTGCTTTCAACCATAAGTTATTCTACTCCAGCCTTTTTTGCGGCAGCTGTCTCAATGCTCTCTGTAATAACCACATTATTTTTCTTGAAAGAAACTGTGGATATAGCGAAAACAGCTCAACAAGAAAAGTCTGCCTTTTCTCTCAAGCCTCTCATGGAAGTGCTTCGGGCACAACCTATCGGTGTACTCATAATCTCATTTCTACTTATCAACTTTGCATTCTCTGCAATGACGGCAACCTTTGCATTATGGACGCAAGGAACATTCCAATACGGGCCAAGAGAAACAGGCTGGCTATTCTCTTTTGCTGGAGTAATCAGCGTTATAACCCAACTCGCATTACTACCAAAACTAGTGAGCCACTTTGGTGAGCGAAAGCTGCTGCAAGGCGGTGTGTTGTTATTAGGAGTAGGATTGTTTCTGCTTCATTTTAGTACTGTAGCGAAGATGGCGTATGTTTCTATCTTGTTTATCGCATTTGGAAACGGTATTTCAAAATCCAACTATTCAAGCACTTGCTTCAGAAACTGTGTCACCAGAGGAATATGGAGGTGTTTTGGGTTTATTACAATCATCGGGAAGTATTGGCAGGATCGTCGGCCCTGCCGTTGGTGGAGAAATGTTTCAGATCTATGGAAAAGACAGTCAATTTGTCTTCTCGGGTGTCATGATGTGGGCAGTATATGTCGTGTTAATAAACTCGCTTAAAGAGCACAGCAAACTTTCCAAACTATTGGCATTCATTAAGCGCTGAGAATCATTCCACCAGTTGTTTGAGACCCTCAACATCTATCTTTCTTGGACCGCTGCGGTTCTCACCTGGAACTTCGAGTATAAACGGGAGATGTTTCAGTTTTGGATGATTGACCAAGTGCCGAAAACCTTCTTTTCCGATAAAACCGCTACCAATATTTTCGTGCCGATCTCTATGACTGTTAAATTCGATCTTTGAGTCATTCGCATGGATGACATGTAAAAACTCCAATCCAATAACGTTATCAAAAACCGAAAGCATTCGATCTACTCCCTCCTTGGTTCGTACATCATGTCCACTCGCGAAAGCATGTTGGCTATCAAGACAAATCCCAATTTTTAATTGAAGTTTCTTCGGAACCGATGCAATAAGCACTTCCAGCTCATCAAAAGAATCACCAATGACACCCTTTTGTCCAGCAGCATTTTCAAGTAACAATCGTACACCACTAGGAGTTTGCTCTAACACCTCAACGATTGCTCGTGAAACAGCTGGCTGGACTGATTCAAACCCACGACCTTTATGACTTCCAACATGAACAATCGTGCCAGAACCATGGATACCGCCAGAAAATTGCTGATAAAAGATGAGTGTTTCTACTGAAGCCGTAACGTAGCTTTTATTCTCATGAGCCAGATTTATTAGATATGGAGCATGGAAATAATGCTCCCCAATTCCAGATTCTTTTTTCTTTATTCGATATTGATCCACCACATGGTCATCAAATGAGGTTGTTTTTAATGATCTTGGAGAGCTAGCGAATGATTGCAGACAGTTTGCACCTCGCTCTACCGCGCGATCAATACTTTTATCCAACCCTCCAGAAATCGAAACATGACATCCAATTTGCATGGTTGAAGAATATCATATAGCATTAATTATTGATGAATTATTCTACGTTTGTAGAAATTACAAAGAAAACGAATTGAAGAGTATGCAAGATGACATAGAGTCACCACAACCTGAGCCAAAAGATGCAATGCCAGAAGTACCACTAGATGATAAAGGAAAATATACTCCGGTGAGAGACGAAAACGGAAAGATAAGTTGGGCCAGGGTGTTCACAACCGAAGAAGCTAAAAAAAGACAAGCTGGAAAAAAACCTCATCAAAGACCTATTGATGCAACGCCTCCTAAGAAACCAAATCTGAATTGATGTAGTCATTTTTGAAATAAATTGATCACCGTTTTACTTTCTTAAAAATATTAAAACGAGTCTAAAATAAGTTATGTTATATTATTGATAATGCAAGACATTCTTCAAAGTGGAGCACCACCATATCTATCAGCAATAAGTATTCTCGCAGGAACGATCATTGCTGGGAAAATTGTGAAATGGGTATTTGAAAAAATCCTCCTGAGTCTGGTTGGTACAACAAAAACGAAAATCGATGATCAGATCATCAACGTTACCAAACAACCAGTATTTTGGAGCGTGATACTTATCGGAGGGTATATTACCGCTCAAACGTTTGGATTACCAGAAAAGGCACTAGATCCGATAAACAATACGCTGGTCACTGCAGGAATCATTTTTTGGGGAATTGCAGGAATCGGAATCTCTCGGATATTCTTTACGAAGTTAGAAGAAAAGATTGAAGACGGACAACAAAATAGTATCGGAGATCTGTTACCATTTCTCGATAACGTAGTCATTATCGCAGCTGCAATTATTATTATTCTTACCATTCTTTCAGTTTGGGGGATAAACATTACTCCTGCATTGGCATCCGCCGGAGTAGTTGGTATTGCAGTGGCATTTGCAGCTAAAGACACAGTAGCCAATATCTTTGGTGGAGTTTCAATATTTTTAGACAAGCCATATAAGACCGGCGATTATGTCATCATCAAAGACACATACCGCGGAGAAGTGATACAGATAGGCATGCGGAGTACAAAAATTCGGACAAGAGATAATGTTCTCCTCACTGTTCCAAATTCTATTTTGGCAACCGACGCAGTAATCAACGAGACAGGTCTGAACCCAGAACTTCGAATACGGGTACCTCTTGGAGTTTCATACAGCGCTGATCTTGATAAAGTAGAAAACATTCTTGTTGATGTTACCAGTGCCCAGAAATATATCTTAAAAGATCCAAAGCCAAGAGTGAGATTCAGAAAATTTGGAGATTTTGCTGTTGAACTTGAGGTTATGGGAACTATTGCCCAGCCCTCCAAGCGAGGGAGAACCATTCACGAGCTAGTTAAAGCCATTACTAAGCGCCTACAAAAAGAAAAGATAGAAGTGCCTTTTCCACAACAAGTGGTGCATCTAAAGCAGAATTAACTGAGATCAAAAGGAAAGAATTTTCGAACCGACTTTCTATATGTTTTATATGTTGGATGTTTTTTGATTAATAAATCTTCTTCAAGATTGGCCTTTTTATTTGTGATATAAACAACTAACCCAAAGGTGATGATCGAAAGCGCATGTATCCTTGATAGTAAGAAAGACAGACAAATCAAAAAAAGACCAGTATAAATAGGATGCCGAATAAACCGATACACACCTCGCTGTGAAAGCTGATTATCCTCTTTTGGTTTCGGAAGTGGGGAATATGAGCGGCCGAGGCTGAAAAAGCCCCAAAGCGCTACTCCAATTCCAACTATGAAAAGTAGTAACAAATGAGGAAAAAGAAACACGGAAATCAGATCGCTAAACAAAAATTGGAAGAATATCAAACCCACTTGGAGAAAAAGCAGTAACGATCCCATGAGTTCATTCTAACACGACAAAGAGATAACCACTGGAGATTGAAAAGTTGAAGAGTTGAAAAGTAATCTTGTAACAAAAGTCACAGCATCTCGTGTCACAACAATCTATACTAAACGGTAAATATCAGAATCACCGAAAGGAGGTGAAAGAAATGTATACATTACCAGAATTACCTTACGCATATAAAGCGTTAGAACCTCACATCGATGAGCAAACGATGACTATTCATCACAGCAAACATCATGCGGGGTACGTCAGCAAACTAAACACTGCACTGGAAGGGAGAGAAGATCTAGCAAACCAAGATATTAATACAATCTTATCAAATCTTTCCCAACTTCCAGAAGAGATACGAACTGCAGTTCAGAATAACGGCGGGGGGCATGCAAATCACTCACTGTTTTGGTTAAGCTTATCCGCAAAAGCGGGTGGCAAGCCTGAGGGTTCACTCTCAGACGAGATCATAGCAAGTTTTGGGAGTTTTGAAAATTTCAAGAAAGAGTTCACAAATTCTGCTTTAACTCGATTTGGAAGTGGTTGGGCATGGTTAACGCTAGAACAGGGAGAGCTGCATGTCTGCTCGACTCCAAATCAAGATACACCTATCATGAAAGGAAATACTCCTCTGCTAGGGATAGACGTATGGGAGCATGCCTATTATCTCAAATACCAGAATCGTCGTGCGGAGTATATCGAAGCATGGTGGAATGTTGTAAATTGGAATGAGGTTCAGAAAAGACTCGACACAGCAAGGTAAAATGGATCTGCATGAACAAAAAGATTCAATTCTACGGCGCAGCTTGGTGTGGAGATTGCGTTCGTTCTAAGAGTCTGTTAGATAAGCATCAAGTTGACTATGAATATCATGATGTTGACTCCGAACCAGGTGCTTATGAATTTGTTATAAAAATAAATAATGGGTTGAAATCCATCCCAACTATTATTTTTCCTGATGGTGATATCTTTGTTGAACCCTCAAATAACGAACTCACTGAGAAGCTTAACGTAAAATAAAAATAAGAAAGGAAGTGAGTAAGCTTGGCAGAACAAAAGGAATCTTCAAACACTCGAGTTAATATTAACCTAGATAAAACGCCAATACTGTACACAGATAACATTGGTATCACAGCAAATCAAGATGGGGTGGTATTTGATGTCATGCAACGCCTAGGGAACACCGGAAATATTCGAATTGTAGCCCGAATAGGGATGAGTAAAAATCAGGCACAGAAATTTTCTCTAGAGCTGGGTAAGATGCTTGCAATGACCTTATCAAGTAAGGATCTTGGAAAAAGAAAAAATTAGATGAATCGGAGGCACTTATCAACTTTCTTCGTTTTTGCTATGCTTCTATCAGGCTGCAATAGCCTTCATATCAATAGCCAGATAAAACCGAGTACTAATCAGGTTGAGAAAATTATGAACCCATTACACATTTCAAGCACAGTATTTAATGACAATGAAAGTATTCCAAGAAAATATACCTGCGATGGAGAAAATATCAATCCATCCTTAAGCTTTTCAGGAATACCAGAAGAAACAAAGAGTTTGGCATTAATTATCGATGATCCTGACGCACCAGTAAAAACCTGGGTTCATTGGATTATATTTGATATTCCACCACAGTTCGATCAAATCCCGGAGGGAAGCCCTCCACCAAGCTCAATACAAGGTCTGAATGATTTTGGTAATAACTCCTATGGTGGGCCTTGTCCTCCATCCGGTCAGGAGCATCGTTATTTCTTCAAACTCTACGCCCTTGACACGATACTAGAGCTTTCTTCAGGAACAACAAAAGCGACGCTCGAAGCAGCGATGGAAGGACATATTATTGCTCAGACAAGTTTGGTAGGTAAATATAGTCGTGGATAGCACTCAATTTTACAATCGAGTTATATAAAATTCTACACAATTGTAGAAAGAGAAATGAACATTCAACAACTCATTAATCAAAATCCTTGGCTCATCCTCATTCTCCAGCTATGGTCAGTTCCTTGGAAAGGTTTAGCACTGTGGGTGTCAGCAAACCGAGATGACAAGAAATGGTTTATCGCCCTCCTTCTGATTCAAACGTTTGGTGTACTTGAGATATTTTATCTCCTGGGTATCGTGAAGTATAAATTCCCATTTTTAAAAAAGAAATAGCATGGAACAGCAAAAAAAACTCCGTATTGGTTGGTTTAGCTTCACCTGCTGTGAAGATTCAACTATTATGATGACCGAACTGCTCAACGAGCACTTCTTCGAGTGGAAAAAGATTCTCGATATCCGACACGCTAAAGTATTGCAAACAAAAAATGTACTTGACGAACTTGACGTTGCCTTTGTCGAGGGGGCTATTTCAAGCGAATCTCAAGCTGAAAAACTACGACAAATCAGAGGCGTCTCGAAAATGCTAGTCGCAATTGGCTCATGCGCAGTAACTGGATTCCCATCAGCTCAGAGAAATTTATTTGATGATACAACCAAAGCAGAGATACAACACATTCTTGAGAAGTTTAACTATGCAGAAAAAGTTATGAAACTTAACGAAGTCGTACAAGTTGATGCAATAGTACCAGGTTGTCCTATGGATACAGATACGTTCATGGCAGTATTAGCTCAAGCACTAGAGAAGTTTAATATTACTACACCATCTCAAGAAGGAGAAAAGCAAACAGATCAATCGCCAAACGGTTAACGGCTAAGATTTAGAATCCATAGGTATGCATCAGTCAAATTTTGACCTATCAGTAGAAGAAATCAGCAAGATTGAGGGCAATGCAGGCATGGACGTGAAGGTTCGAAATGGAAAAGTTGAAGAGCTTCATTTTCAACTCACCGATTTCAAGCGTTTCTACACACAAGCGATTCGAGGTAAAGATGTCATGGGAGTACCGCAACTTGTCGCTCGGATCTGTGGAACCTGCTCCAACGCCCATCTGCTTTGCAGTATTGAAGCGGTGGAAAAAGGAGTTGGAATTATTCCATCAAACCAAACAAAACGCATGCGCAGACTAGTAAACAATGGCTTAAACATACGAGATCACGGTCTTCACCTCTATGTTTTTTCACTTCCAGATGTATTAGGAAAAGATTCGATATTGGAATTTGATGAAAACGATGAAAAAGAACATCAGCTCCTTCACGATACATTTATAATAAAAGCTGCGGGTAACCAACTATCAATTACCTTTGGAGGCAGGAGCGTCCATGCTCCATACCCAATGGTTGGAGGTTTTTCTAAGTATCCTGAAAAAGCCGAAATTGAAAAATCTATTGGAATGCTCAAAGAAGCTCGTCCTGCTGCACTCCGTTTAATTGAAGTATTTTATAGATGCCCATTTGAATATCTGGACGATACGACATTTGTTGCACTGAAGGGAAACGACTACGATTTTTTGGAAGGGAAAGTTACTTCAAGTAAAGGTCAGAAGATAGAAGAGGAAAATATCCGCGAGTATCTCGACCACACAGTTATTCCATATTCACAAGCATCGGGATATAAATTTCAGGGAAACAGGTTCATGGTTGGAGCGCTACCAAGAATGAACTTGAATAAAGATCTTCTTCATCCAAGCGCCAAGCAAGATGCTGCAACAGCTTTAGAACAATTTCCATCAACAAATATATTTCACAACAATCTAGCACAAGCAATTGAAGTTCTACATTGCATTGATGAAAGTCTTGATATTCTCGACAAACAATCCGATTATCCCAAAGAGCATTTAATCACAGCACAACAAACAGAAGGCGTTGGAATAGGAGTAATCGAAGCTCCACGTGGATTGCTGTATCACAAGTATGATATTAAAGATCGCAAGGTGACTCACGCTGACATTATTGTTCCAACAGGACAAAATCAAATCAGCATTGAAAAAAATCTCATAGGAGTTGTTGAAGGAAACATAGATGAGGAAAAAGATCAGATTTCATTCGAAATAGAAAAATTCATCCGAGCCTACGACCCTTGTATCAGCTGTGCGACTCACTTCCTTAAAATCCGCTGGCTTTGAGGATTCTTGTAACTTCTTTCACAGCTTTTTTCACAGTAAACTCAAACGGCACAATCACTATCTTCATTTTTGGAAGTTTACCAAGTTTTTGCAGAAGAAATAAGTCGAAAGAAAGATCATAATCATGAACACTGGTACTTTGTGTCGGCTCTATTTTCGTAAGATCTTCTATCAGCTCAACTCGTTTCACTCCTTCAGCAGCGTCAATAATCCACCATTCGTCATCCGGTGGATTGAGTGTTTCTGTCGGATCCTCTACCAAGAACTCTATGTGCGGAAATCGTTTTCGTAATTCAGGGAGAATTCGAATCGAAATTGAATCTTTATCCACGAGCGAATTCCCAAATACTGATACCCGCTTTTTCGACGGGTCTAATTTAATGCGTTTGATCTCAAGTGGTTTAGGATAATTCTGATTCATAATACCTTTCTCGGTTGCAGCCAGATTACAAAAGCTCCAAACACACATAGCATTCCCATGATGACAAAAAGAATACTAAATCCGAATGCATTTGCAAGTAGTCCACCAACAACAGCACCAATACCCGAAATGATATATGCCATCATCTCCCAAGCTCCCCATTGAGATGCAGCCTTCTTCCTATCAAGATGAATCGAATACAACCCATCATATGCAGGAGTATAGACTGCCTTTCCAATACCTAGAATTGCTTGCATAAGAAGAAGAGAGGGAAGTGAGTGAACGAATAGATAACCAAAATACCCAATTGCCAAAACGAAGTATCCGAATACTAGCGCGAGCTCCTGTTCTTTCATCTGATCTTCAAACCGTGCGAAAAAATATAGTGAAATACCAGTAATAAATGAAAATACTGCAACTGCCCAACTCGCCTCTAAAATCCCACCGCCAATCTCTTGTACAAAGATTGCATAAATAGGACCGAACATAGCTGATGAAATGAGGATGAAACTATCAGTTATCAGGAGGAGTCGTAACGCTTTATTCATTACTATAGTATCTTAAATTGTTCCATTCGCTAATACTAAGTTATGCTTCGTATAAAAGGCAAGTCGATATGCCTGAGATTTGGTGATTTTGTCACACACATATCCCCAATGAAAAGATACCCAATCACCAATTTTCAGCGACGATTTAAAATCGTTATCAACTGGGAGAGTGACATCTCTAAAGACACCATCATTAAATAGTATCTTTCCATGTTCATAAATCAATTTTTGACTCTTAACGCGTATGTTCAACGTTTGATCTTTTCTTATTGACTTAACAATTCTGCCCCAGCCGATCCTGCATTGATCCATAGTATCTAGTGTATGTTCAACAGTGTGATGACCTGTCCTGGTGAATATAGAAAAAACATGAAAACTATGATGAATCTTCGCTCCCTTTGGAACTTTATCAATGATCCATTTTAACGATTTCTTTGGAATTCGATGTTTTAATCGCTGACCATAGAGCAGATGATCGCTAAATGAGTCCATGCCAACTTTTTCAAGCAGTTGATTTCCAA
Source organism: Candidatus Chisholmbacteria bacterium (assembly GCA_963704905.1). Classification (GTDB taxonomy): domain Bacteria; phylum Patescibacteriota; class Microgenomatia; order UBA1400; family Chisholmbacteraceae; genus CAVPHZ01. The sequence continues at coordinate 17,158 of CAVPHZ010000001.1, read as the reverse complement.
CCCAATATGCCTCAACAACTTTTGGATCAAAAGGATCTGAATACCCATTTTCATGCGCAATGAGCTTTAAATACGGGTAGAGAACGGCAAATTCTGAAAGGTAACTTGAAAGACCTGAATCTGACACCCCCTCTTTAAGATACGCAGCAATCCCACGATTAGCATCTGGTCCACAGTATTTGTAGTAGTTTGGGGCAAACGCATAGCGCGCGCAAGTAAGTACACCATCCATGACTAAACCTTGACCGCTGTCGAGAGGTTGAGTTCAGTTGAGGGTTTGAGCTTTCCAGAAGTGACGATAAAAAACCAAACACCAGCAGTAATGAGTATGAATTGGGAAAATTGCTCAAACGTCAAGGACCGTGTGATAAAAACCGCAGAAAGCCCATTGGTAATAAGTGTTGCAAGAGTAAGAACCGTGGCAACCAGTGTAACCGGAGCATGCTTTAAGGCTCGATACCATGTACTTACGTATCCAAATAGTAATAGGGAAGTCAGCCCAACTAAACTCAACTGATGAATAGAAAGTGAGGTGAGTATGGGTGTTTTACCTGATAATAAAACCGCTCCAAGAAGAATCATTGAACCAATTCCCATTCTCGCTGCAACAACAATATCAGGATCAACAGTACGAAGTACGATCTTGCCAATAATATTTTCGACTGACCAAAGGATGGTTGCCATTAAGACCATCAATTCCGGTAGAGAAAGTTGAAATCCCTTAAATCCTCCAACCACAAGATTAGCAGAAAAAATAAGCCCTAATGCACCTATCTGTTTTATAGAAATTTTTTCCCCCAATAAAGGTAGTGCTAACAAGGCAACCCAAAAGATAAGTGTTTTATGTATTAAGGCAGCATTGATGGCAGGAATTTGTGAAAGAGCTGTGAAAAATAAATAGAAAGGTAAACTCCCACCGACAACCCCAATTGCCAATAACATAAGCAATTGCTTCCGATCTAAATTACGGAGAGAAGATAGTTTTTTAGAAGCCAATAGCAATGAAATGACGAGTAACCCAACCAAAATATTTTTTGCAGTTGTGTGAACAAGTGGATCACTAACTGATTGTAAAGCAAACTTATTTGCAAAATTAGCAACACCTGAAAACAGTGCCGTTCCGAGCGCCAGATAGATGCCGTGTTTAAATTTTGAGTTCATCAGAAACCTCCTTGATAGCTGAACGAATGGATATCGCGTCTTTCTTACTCAGTTTTTCAAATGCTAAGTTGGATTTTACAAGTAACCAATCACCTTTTGTTACTTTTCCAATCATAGCCAGGTTAACATGCCGACCGTCCTCCATTATAGCCTGAGTTTTTTTTACAGATGTAACTTGAAGCGGCAAAGCAAAACACATGTGTAAAACATCATAACAACTCGAGACTATTACCGCAACTGCATGGATATATACATCTCATCATTTTAGAAAAGTTTGCTACAATACGATCAGTATTCAAGTATGGCTATACCAAGCAAGTTAACCCAACACTTTGATTGGAATAAAGTTCTTACTCGCGGAGAGGAAATTAAACTCGACTTTGGTCCCGGTGAAAAATATCTCCATAGAGGATTTCTCATAGGTATGAGTCTAGGCATCTTAACAGCGATTTTAATTATTGGTATATTCTTTCTATTGTATACGCTATTCTACTTCAAATTTTATTTATCTCAAGCATTTCGGTATGCGTTTACTAACAAAAGAGTATTAATTCACCAAGGTTGGTTATCGAGAAATCTTACAAGTGTAGATTTCAACAAAATCACTGATATCCAAGTTAGAGATAATGTAATCGAGAAATGGTTATTTAATACGGGAGCTATCATTATTAACACTGCTGGAACAGGACAGGCAGAAGTATTGATCGATAAGGTTGAAAATCCTCACGCAATAAAACAACGACTTGAGAATCTTCGCAACGAGTATAAAGAGAAGTTTGGATACTAAGTATTGGTGATCTTTCTTAAGCCCCTCATGAAGAGTGTTTCAGGAAATAATTAGAGAAGCCTTTGCAATTTTTGCCTGTAAATTGTATTGAACAGTAGCTTGATAATATAACCTGCCAGCTAGCAAGATATTGTTTGAATGAAATGTCTATATCTTAGGATCCTTTCGTCTCCTAGATATCTTTTTCATTGAATACTTAACTCTTTGATCTAAATTAATGTTCTTAATGCGTGCAAATCGTAAGATGGCAACTACAATATCTCCCAATTCCTGTTCATATGTTTCATCTTTTTGCGCTGCAATATTAGTCTTCTTCCTACCATGCTTTGCAAGATAAGCTCTTGCCATTTCTCCGATCTCTTCTACTAATGTCAAGATAAGAAAAGAACCATATTCATCACTGTCTTTCAAATCTTTATCAATTCGCTCAAGCTCATTGATATAATCACCAAACGGTGTTCGCATTGCAGTTTTCTTAATTTTCTTGTTCATCTAATTCTCTAGTGCATTCGTTATTATTTTTTCAGCCTCAATGATGGTAGTCTTATTAAGAAGTGCGACTTCCTCAACTAATATTTTCATATAAGTCTTGTAAAGATCACTTTTTGACTTACTTATTCCATCAGCATTATCTTTTTTTTCAGTCCAGATTCTTTTTAAAGTATATGCAATATCATGCGGATCATTTGAATTGAAGGCTTCTTTGGATTCAATAATATTGATAGGCACATCAGTTTCGATCGTTTTAGAAAGAACTTCGATTAAGTCTAACAACCCTTTCTGAGAAATTGGTTTTCGTATTGAAGCTAAAGACAAGTTATTAACTGAGATAGAATAAGTCACTTCATTGACTTGTTGCCCAGCATAATATGGTTTATAAACCAGTATTTCTTCTGAAATTCCATCAGCATTATCTTTTTTCTCAATTCTAATAATTTGACACACTTCACCGAACCTAACGATCATCCCCCCGACCCGAAATGATTTACTGTCATTCATTGTACGTAGTCTCCCTTATTGAGAAATAGAAATAATTAAAAGTTAATAACTTGATCGCTGATTAGGTCTGAAATTTGAGTCAGTTTTTGGTCTCGCTTCGTTAACAATAATGTTTCTTCCTAGAAAATCCTTATCATTCAACAGCGTTATTGCCTCTTTTGCTTCTTTTTCACTTCCCATTTCAACAAATGCAAAACCTTTAGATCGACCTGAAAAACGGTCACTTATCACATTGACCTCAACAACTTTTCCAGCCTGGGCAAAGTGCTCTCCGAGTTGGTCGCTTGTGACGTTATAGTCCAAATTACCAACATATAGTTTGGTAGCCATTTCTTTTCACCTCCAATTCACTTTTTGAATCACTACTTGGGAATTTGTCTATTCGCTTCTAGGGGAGATTTCATTTAATAACCAAAGAAGATCAATTAGAAAAAATTAAGCTAGTAGTTCAAGTATTTCAAAAGAACTAATGATATCAGTATATCAGGAATTACTAAGAAAACAAGAGAAGGTAATACTGATTTCTTGTGTTCTAGAGCTCTAGAAAGTATTGACTCAAGACGATGGTCCCCCGCGTTTTGTTATTTCGAACACCCTGTTGAAAAAGGTTGTATTATTATAAAAAGGATATTCTCCCAGCCTTAATGCTGGATGTAGATTAAGGCACATGACCAGTTTATTTTTTTGAAAGAATAACATATCCACTTATTCAAGTAATAAGATAATAAGGAATTAACATATGATTATTAAAAGTATTAAAGCGAAAGCCGATGCGCAACGCAGTACTTTAGAAAAGATCGCTGACTGGCTAACCTCCAAATTCGGAAGTATTGCATTTTTACTGTTGAATGTTGCTTGGTTTATAGTTTGGATTGTTCTCAATCTCGGTTTCAATCCGAAAGTCAAACCATTCGACCCATTTCCATTTGGTCTCTTGACCATGATCGTCTCATTAGAAGCGATCATACTCTCAGTCATTGTTCTCGTTTCTCAAAACAGAGAAGAAAAAGTCAACAGTCTAAGAGAGGAAGCAGATTTACAAGTAGACATCGTAACGGAAGAAGAAATAACTAAAATTCTCGAGCTGGTTACTAAACTCTGTCAGCATTCTGGAGTCGATGTTTCTAGCGATAAAACACTTCAGGAAATGCTTAAGCCGACTAACGTTGAGAAGATTGAGAAACATTTAGAAAATCAGATGAACAAAAAATAGTAATAAAAAAATATTTTGAATTCTATATCAGCAATTTCGTATATCGCTTTCACAAGATAATTAAAATGATTCATAGACCACGAATATAATCGTGACCCTACATGGAGTTAATTTAACTGCGTTTGAAAAACTGGATTGATACCGTTAAAGAACTTCAAATAGGAATACCCCTTATTAATATTTCAGTAACTACAATGTAGTAAAAAAATATTCTCCGCTAGGGTGTCAGCGGAGTTTCATAAAATGTGATATGAAACGGCAAGGTATGGTATAAGGATGATGAATAGAGCGAATAAATGAAGGAAAAAGTAAACAACAACGTTTATAGTCTACGTAAAAAAAATAAAACCACTCAGGAAGAATTGGCCGATGTTGTAAATGTGACAAGGCAAACGATAATTGCGATTGAGAAAGGGAATTACACACCATCAGTCTCTCTTGCAATAAAAATTTCAAAATACTTCAAGACACCGGTTGAAAAAATATTTACAATAGAATCATGAGAAATAATAACCTTAGAAGTGAAATCATCACAGCAGGCATCATGCTGAGTATTTTATTGCTCTTTATTCAGCCAACCAAGCTATTAATGCCAGATTCATTTGCACTCATGGCAAGCGTACTTCTCATTCTGGCATTCATCGTATTTGCTTCGTTAATCTGGATGGAGCGATCTACAGATGAAAGGGAAGAATTTCATAGACTTAATGCCGGTAGAATATCGTTTTTAACAGGAACATCGATGCTTATTTTGGGTGTAGTTATTCAGAGCTTCAGACATAATGTCGATCCCTGGTTAGTCTACACTCTATCTTTGATGGTGCTCTCCAAGATAGCATCCAGAATGTATAGCCGCATCCGTCAATGATGTAAAGTATACTTGACAATTATCTCTGAAATACCTTAGTATGTATTAGCAAAGGAGGTGATATATATGAATAAGACAACAATAATAGTAATCATTGGAATTATCGCGCTAGTCTTTGGTTATGTATTACTTCAATCTCAGCAATCTGCATTTGCTCCGACAACAACTGGAGAAACATCAGAAGAAATGATGGAGAATGAAGATAAAATGATGGAAGACGATGACGCAATGATGGATAATGAAGATAAAATGATGGAAGACGATGACGCAATGATGGAGGATAAAGAGGCGACATCGGAAGGTGAAACAATGATGGATGACAATGACATCATGATGGGGGATAGGTAGAAAGTTTGATGTATGATTGTTCTCATTAGCTTTGCATTTTTGGCAGGAGTTGTAACTATACTTTCTCCTTGCATCTTACCTATTCTCCCGATAGTGTTATCGAGTTCTGTTTCAGGTGGTAAAAGACGGCCTTTTGGTGTAGTCACGGGATTTATTATCAGCTTCACCTTTTTCACCTTATTTCTCACTGCAATTGTGAAAGCAATTGGTATACCTGCTGACAGTTTACGCGTGCTCTCCGTGCTCGTTGTGGGGTTGTTTGGTGTAAGCCTGCTCGTACCTCGATTTCAGCTCGAGATGGAAAAACTCTTTTCAAAATTATCAGGTATCGTTCCAACATCAACAAGCGGCCAAGGTTTTTTTGGCGGTCTTCTTGTCGGTATAAGTATTGGTCTCATATGGACCCCATGTGTTGGGCCAATTCTTGCCTCGGTAATTTCACTTGCTTTAACCGGAGAGGTTACCCAAGCCAGCTTCATGATTACGCTTGCGTATTCAGTAGGCACAGCACTACCGATGCTCGCAATTCTCTATGGTGGAAAGGGACTCCTCTCACGAGTACCTACGCTTGTGAGCAACACTGGCAAAATTCAAAAAGCCTTTGGAATGCTGATGATCCTGACAGCAATTGGCATACACTTTAACTACGATCGAAAAATTCAGACCTTCGTGCTAGATGCTTTCCCAAGCTATGGAACAGGCCTGACAAAGTTGGAAGAAAACCAAGCAGTGCAAAAAGAACTCCAAAGTCTTCGTGGAGATGCAAATGGAAAATCAGAAGAGAAGGGAAGACCAATGTTTGAAATGCTCGAAGAGGAAGGAACTGCGCCAAATCTCATACCTGGTGGAGAATGGGTAAATAGCGATCCGCTCACACTTGAGCAATTGCGGGGAAAAGTTGTCCTGATCGACTTTTGGACCTACACCTGCATTAATTGCATCCGAACACTACCTTACCTTAAGAGTTGGAATGAAAAGTATGGTGATGAAGGACTTGTAATTATTGGTGTCCATACACCTGAGTTTGAATTTGAAAAAGACATTAACAATCTAAAAGATGCCGTCAACGACTTTGAGTTAACGTACCCAATCATGCAGGATAATGACTACGCAACTTGGCGAGCATACGACAATCATTACTGGCCTGCAAAATATCTTATCGATGCGAAGGGGAATATTCGTTACCACCACTATGGTGAAGGTGATTACGACGAAACAGAAAAAGTGATACAAACATTACTCAAAGAAGCAGGTACTGAAGTTAACCAAACAACTATTGATAATCCTGAATATACGATTACAGCTCGTACACCGGAGCTCTATTTGGGCTATGGTAGAATCGAATACTTTCAATCACCAGAGCGCATCATCCAAAACGCACCACAAGAATATTCAGCTCCCAATACTTTACTTCCCAATCGCTTTGCGTATACCAGCACTTGGGAAATCGGAGAAGAATATGCAAAGCCAACTCAAGGTGGATCATTGATTTTAAATTTTGAAGCCAGTGAAGTATTTCTTGTCATGAGGTCGAAAAACGGCGCCGGTAGGATTGAAGTAACACTTGATGGCCAGACGGTTGACGCCACCAACAAGGGGGCAGACGTAGATGATGGAATTATAACTGTGGATAAGGACAGGCTCTACAAACTCATCCGTTTAGATAGTCCTGGAAAACATACTCTCAAGCTAATCTTCCAAGATAACAATCTAGAACTATTTGCTTTTACATTTGGATAAACATGAAAGTAAATCAATTAACTGAAGAAGAAAAAAGAGTGATTATCGACAAGGGCACGGAAGCCCCCTTCACGGGAAAGTACGACGAATTTTTTGAGGATGGGGTCTATGTATGCAAGCAATGTGATGCTCCACTATATAATTCTTCAGATAAATTTGACGCACACTGCGGATGGCCTAGCTTTGATCAAGAAATAGACGATGCAGTAAAACGAACTCTAGATGCTGATGGTCGCAGAACTGAGATTACCTGTAATTCATGCGGTGCGCACTTAGGTCATGTTTTTGAAGGTGAAGGTGATACACCCAAGAATACTCGTCACTGCGTCAATTCAATGTCTCTGAAGTTTATTGGTAAGGATGAAAAATAAACAAATTGCTGTATTTGGAGGAGGCTGTTTTTGGTGCACAGAAGCAATCTTCCAGCAGATAAAAGGTGTCATATCAGTGACTCCCGGTTATGCTGGTGGGTCAGTAAACAATCCGACCTATGATCAAGTTAGCAATACGGACACCGGACATGCAGAGACGGTTCGTATAGAATTTGATCCCCAAATGATCTCCTACAGAGATCTTCTGGATATATTCTGGCATTCACATGATCCCACCACTATAAACAGGCAAGGATCTGATACTGGAACACAATATCGATCAATAATTCTCTATATTAATGACGAGCAGAAAGATATTGCAAATAAGCTGCTAAAAGAGTTGAGCGCGAGCGGAGAATATAAGGATAAAATTGTCACCCAAATAGTACCCTTAACAGAGTTTTTTAAAGCGGAGGAGTATCACCAGAATTACTATATTAATAATTCGTCTGCTGCGTACTGCACGTTCGTCATTTCGCCAAAACTCAAAGCTTTAAAAGAAAAATATTCCACAAAGTTAAAGTCATAATCTAACCTATGAATAACCTTGAACACCATTCACTGAACTTCACAAAATTAACAAGTGACCCTACGTTTAATAATATCGAACACTTTAGTTATAGAAATATTCGTAATAATTAAAAGCTTGCAATGATTGTTTCACTCAAGCTATTACTTTATTTCAAACTACTTCTAATAATATCTTTAGCATTTATATTTTTTCCCACGTTTCGACATTGCCCTTAATAACCTCAAATAGAGGATGGGTGTCGATATTTTTAGTCATAAGTAGATTTTTATACAAAATAGGGTTTCTTTGACTTAACTTCTTCTTTAAATGATTAAACTCGTATTCAATTTGACCTGAAGTAACTGTTATTGTATTAATTTTATCTTGTGCTTTTTCAACTTTACTCCGCCTAAAATGAAAACCTCTATTTTCAGATTCATAGAATATATAAATCAAGTAATGATCAACGGCTTTTAAAGGGAATGGATGCTTTTTAAATCTAATCAGTTGAGGATGTTTAGTATAACCTTTAGTTTTTCTTTCCAACACCTTTTTTGCCAGCAATCCTTCTCTCCATACAGCAACTAGGCCTTGAGTATCAAGATATTTAGGATGTAGACTCCATAGTCGCATATTATTTTCCCTAGGTTTTTGTTAAAGTATAGCCATGTTCATGAATCCATATAGTCTTACATTTGCCTTGAGTTTGGGCATTAACCTTTTGTTTTTTATTGTTGCCTTTGCTCTAAAAACTGATAAGTTTACCGATTTTACCTATGGCATAACTTTCATTATACTTGCACTTTTTTTGAACTTTACCAACCAAACCTATTTTCCAATTCAAATACTCATTACATTGATGATAATCATATGGGCAATAAGATTGATATCCTACCTTGTTATACGGATTTTAAGAATTAAAAAGGATAGTCGTTTTGACGACAAGAGGGAAAATTTGTTGTCTTTCTTACAGTTTTGGGTATTTCAAGGGATAGCAGTCTGGATAATCATGCTACCTGCAATATTGATACTCACTCAATCTGATAGCATCCCAGTCAGTTCCATTATGATTATGGGAATGATTGTGTGGTTAATGGGATTATTACTTGAATCAATTGCTGACGGACAGAAGTTTAAATTCAAAAGCAATCCAAAGAACAAAGATATGTGGATTCAATCGGGGTTATGGAAATATTCGAGACATCCGAATTACTTTGGGGAGATGCTTGTTTGGTGGGGTATTTACCTTATTGTCATGCCAACATTACAAGGATTGGCTTGGTTGACAATAATCGGTCCAATCTTTATCACGTATATTTTAATGTTTGTAAGTGGAATTCCTCTACTGGAAAAAAAGTATGATCAGAAATATGTTGAAAATGTGAAGTATCAAGAGTACAGAAGAAAAACGAGTTTGTTGATTCCTCTGCCTCCTAAAAGATGAGTTGCTTTAGTTCAAAATCGCTGCAATTTAATTACATCAAGAATATATTTTTCACAATCCAAGCTTATCAGCAATAAAATAACTGATCCCAGATACTGAAGCAGCAAGAACCGTTCCCCATATTAAGTCAACCATAGTTACTAAAAATGGCCAGTCCTTAATGGTGGCTAAGTTTGTTAAGTCATAAGTTGCGTAGGTAATCAATCCAAACAATGCCCCATAAGTCAAAGCATGTAACCATGATCCCTTCTCAATTGCTGGAGAAATGACGAACAGCACAAGACCACCGACAAAAAGTAAATAAAAAATAATTGCCGCTGTGTAGTTGATATCTGATTTCATCAAAAACCCGATTTGTTTGGCGTAAAAATTCTTTGCCACCAATCCCAGCCATAGCATGTCGATTACTAAAAATACCGGTAGCGCAATGAAGTAAAGTTTGGCAATCATATTATCTATTTAAGTAAGTAATAGCTAATTGCAATATAGTTGCAAACGAAACCCACAGTAAGTAAGGAACTTGGACATACGCAATCCACCGAACGTGAGGATATATTGCAACAATAGACCAGATGAGCGTTACAAGAACCAACAGAATATCAACGGACGCCAGCGAATTGCTTCTCAAGCCAAATTGCAAAGGGGTAAAGGCTAAATTAAAAATGAGGTTCAGGATAAAAGGCAAGGCGACAATAATCGATATTTTTTTTTGAAACGTTAAGAGAAACACTTTACCAAAAGAAACAGCTATCAAAAGATAAAGAAATGTCCATACTGGTCCGAATAGCCAAGAAGGTGGTGCCCAGGAAGGTTTGATTAATTGTGAGTACCAGTTATATGTGTCCATATTTTTATCAACTTTGATTATATATTAATTATGGATAACAGGCAGTTATTCGCAACACAAAATCAACAATAACTTAATTTTTTTAAAGAATTAATATACCCACAGTTGAGTCAGATGATAAAGAGCCGATGTACGGCTCTTATAATTGCCTTATGCTTGCACTGAACGAATGTGAAGTGACCCCACGTTTAGTTATTTCGAACACCTTAGTAAGTGATTTTATAGAAATAATTAAAGATCTTCGAAGTATATTTAAACCAAATTTAAATTTCAGTTAGTCTACTCATAGCGTAGAGCATCGATGGGATTGAGACGAGAAGCTTTGTTAGCCGGATACCAGCCAAAGGTAATTCCCACTCCAGCTGAAACTCCAAAAGCCAAAAGAACCGAAGAAATACTCACTACAAACGGAATGTTCATAACCGAAGAAGCAACATACGCAATCCCTCCACCCAAAAGCATTCCGATTAAACCCCCAAACATAGTGAGCACGATCGCCTCGATTAAAAATTGGGTCAAGATATCTTTTCTTTTTGCGCCAATGGCTTTAAGCAAACCAATTTCTTTGGTCCGTTCGGTTACCGTTACCAACATGATATTCATGATTCCAATCCCACCGACAAGAAGAGAAATTGCAGCAATCCCAGAAAGTAATGTTGTTAACGTTCCAGTAACGCTGCTAATTGTTTCAACAAATGTTTGAGAGCTTCGCACATTAAAATCGGCAAGTTCTGGGTCATCAATTTCATGTTCAAGTAATAAAAGTTCTTCAATAACAGACATCGTCGACTCAACAAGTTCTGTAGAAGTGACTGCAACGCTGATGCTATCAACATGATCTTGGCCAAACATCACTTTTTGAGCAGTTGTTAGTGGGATGTAGGCGCTTGAATCTTCATAAGCCACTCCAACAATTCTAAAAGTTCGAGCATCGATCCTCACAGTCTCTCCAATAATTTCAGCTCCCTCCCCAAACAATTCTTCTACAATTTCATCACCCAGCACCACAACTCTGGACATCCCCTCAACGTCACCTGCTTCAAAAAATAAACCGCTGGTTAACTCAAGTGACTGAATTTCTGCATAGGTTTCTTCAACCCCTCGAATAGAAGCATTCGTTTCTTCTGCATTTGCCACTATTTGTTCACTTTTATTAACAACGGCACTAACCGCCACAACATTTTCAAGCTCGCTGATACTTTCACCGTCATCTGTCGTTAACGTAGTAACAGTTCCTGCACTCTGACCAGGACCTCGTTGTGATAGACCAGGTGAAACGGTAATTACATTGGCTCCATGAGAAGAAATGTCACTGACAATCGAAGCCGTTGACCCTTCTCCTAGAGAAATAATCGCAATCACAGAAGCGATTCCGATAATGATGCCTAGCATCGTGAGTGAAGTTCTCACCAAATTGCTCTTTAGTGCGTCTAATGCGAGTAGGATGAGTTCTTTAAAATCCATAGTTTATTTATTGTTTTTCCTATCCGTATCAATAACTCCATCTTTGACGTAAATAATTCGCTTGGCAAATTCGGCAATCTCTTTTTCATGAGTAATCACCACAATAGTGCTCCCGGCGTTGTTAAGTTTTTCAAAAAACTCCATAATTTCATTTGCTGTTGTGCTATCCAAATTACCTGTTGGCTCATCAGCCAGAAGTATAGATGGATTCATAACCAAAGCCCGAGCAATAGCCACACGTTGAATCTGTCCTCCTGAAAGATGATTGGACAAATTATCAGCTTTATCTTCAAGGCCAACATTCTTTAATGTATCCATGGCTCTTTTATTCCGATCATCAGCAGGAATACCTGCATACATCATGGGCCGCTCAACATTCTTGAGCACTGTAGTTCTGGGTAAAAGATTAAACGTTTGAAATACGAAACCAACTTCCTGATTGCGAATTTCAGACAGATCATCCTCGTCATACGAAGAAATATCTTTTTCTTTTAACAAATACTGGCCGGAAGTCGGAACATCCAGAGCTCCAATGATGTTCATAATCGTCGACTTTCCGCTACCAGACGGTCCCATGATCGCAACAAACTCTCCTTCAAAGATCTTGAAAGTAATTCCACGCAACGCTTCATAAGTCACTGGTCCAGTGACATACGTTTTTCGAATATTTTTGAAGTTGATGATTGGCTGTTTATCTTTAGTTTTCATTAGCCTACCTCAGTTTCTACCTGGACCGGGGAAGATTCCACCTCCACTACTTTGATCATCACTTCCATTATCAGTTTGGCTCACTACTATTTCCTGACCTTCTTTCAAACCACTTATTACTTCAGAGTTTATTGGTCCAACAATGCCCACCTCAATTGGGTAGTAAAGTAACTCTTCGGTTGACTCATCCAAAACTTGCACAGCCCTACCACCTTGATACGGTTCAATAGCGCTGTTGGGTGCAACCAGGACGTTTTCTTTCTTTTGCGTTTCAATATCCACTTGCACTGTCATTCCCGGATTAACAGATGAATCAATTTCAGGCAGAGAGATGTAAACGTTGTAAGTAACCACTCCGGACTCGACCGTGCCAACCTCATCTACTCGCTCAACTGTTCCTGAAAACTCTTGTCCTTTCAAAGCATCAACCGAAACAACTGCCGATTGGCCAGCTTCGACAGTAACAACGTCCGTTTCGTTAAGCGCTAACTCCACCCATGCGCTCTCATCGCTCGTTACCATCAAAGCCGTTGAACTGCTATCGACATGTCGTCCAGAAGCGATCGCAAGATTTGCAACCGTTCCATTTGCAGTTGACTTCACCACACCATCAATAGTTGCCTGATAAGCAAGCCAAGTTTCACTAACACTGGCTTTGGCCTGAGCAATCACTTGTTCTTGATTTACGTATTGAGCTTCAGATGCCAACCAATCTTTTTCAGGGATATGAAACTCAGGCAAATTACGGTTATCGGAGCTCATATCTTCATAATCATCACTCTCCGCTAACTCTTTAAATTCATCCCAGTCTTCAAACATATCTGCTTGCAGGCTGTACTCATTCGCTTCAGCTGTACCAAAGTCAGCTTTTGCCTTTGTATAATCTGCATAAGCCTTGGCTCGTTCTTCCTCGGTTGCTGTACTTGTTACTTTAAATAAACTCTGTCCACGCTGCACCACGTCGCCATTTTCAACATACACTTCTTCAACAATCCCAGTTATGGTTGACAAAACATCAGTTTTTCCAGTGATGGAAATTTCTCCAGTTTCAGAAATGATATTAACAATAGTATCTGTGGTAACCGGTTCTGTGCGGTAACTAACTTCAGAAGTGTCTTGACTCAAACTGCGATACGCAAAAAAAAGGACCAATACAACTACACCAATTACAACAACTTGCTTAATGCGTGACGCTTTCTTGAACCAAGTAATAACATTCTTTATCCTCTGAGAAACAAAATCAATTAAGCTTGAAATCATATTTACCTTCCAGGACCTCGTCCACCTCTAAACAAGCGAAATATTCCAGCTCCAGGAGGTCGATCTCCACTGCTACGATCTTTTCTGAAATTCTCTAAACGCTCTTCGATCTCTTCATCACTTAATCCTTGCTCTCTCCACGAATCGATCATAATATCCCGTTGTTGTTGAGCAACCTCAAAACGCTTGTTCGTATCCTGCCGGAAGCTGTAGAACTTAAATCCAGCAAATGCTAAAAGCGCAATCAGTATTCCAATGATCCAAAGCTTGGCATTTGATTTCTTCTTAGTCTTTTTGACTTCATTTTCGGCAATTTCTTCTTTCTTTTTTTCAGCCATATAACTCCTTTTTGATTTAACAAACCCAAGGATACAAATAATATCTGAGAAAAAGCTGAGAGTATGTAAAGAACATTCGTTAGAATACTAATAACATAAAAGAGCCGATGTACGGCTCTTTTATAAATTCATCGTGACCCCACGTTTAGTTATTTCGAACACCCTGGTTGAAAGTTTTAAGAGTGCAGTCCAGGAAATTCAGCAGGTTTTTCACCATAATTTCCTATTCGCTTCATAATTTGATATTATACAATATCATTGTATAATGATAAGACTTTTATGCAGTTGTCTAAAACCTCTAAAAAGATATTAAGTATATTGTTTAATAATCCAGCCAAATCTTATTACATAAATGAGCTGGTGAGATTTTCGTCCTTATACCCTAACTCTGTCTATCGTGCATTAATGACTTTGGAAAAACAAAAAATAGTAAATGCCGAGGTCAAAGGCAAATTTAAGTTTTATCGATTAAATAGGGATTATAAGCATTTCAATGCTTTGGAAGACATAATTGAAGGTTCAGTGAAATTAACAAAAGAGACAAAATTCAACTGGGTGAAGATATTAAATCGACAGACATCACACTCATTTACTTCAGCTCTAGCTGAAGCTAACCAATATAAGTTAAAGAAGATTTATGGAGTATCTGTTAAAAACCTTTGGTTAAATGAATTTACCCACGGAGTATATTATTCCAAAAAAGAACTTCATGATTTAGGAAGAGCAATTGCCGACCTAATAGACTCTGATCCAAACTTTGCATCCAAGGATATTGCTCTATGTAAAACAACTTGTGACAAACTTGTTGAGATTTCTAAAGTTATTTATCAGACCGATGTAAAAAAGTTAGACAATCAAGCATTGGTAAAACAATTAAAAAGGTTTTATAAACACTATGTAGCAGTGTTTCCATTCGTTACTGTTCCACATGGAATAGAAAGACACTTTGAGGAAAAAATTAAGCACAAGGTAAAGGATAAAAAAATTTTCGAACTTCTTTTATCCCCAGCAGCTCTAACTAACCAAGAACGAGATGACGCTCTAGTTATTGCCTCGTATGTAAAGACAAATGGTTTCAATGCCAAAGCTAAAAGATTAATTAATAAACACACAGAGAAGTATTGTTGGCTTTCGCTATGGAGTATCTTTCACAAACCACTTACCAGAGAGTACTTTAAGGAAGAGATAAAAAATATTGTTGACAACGTTGATGATCCAAAAAAAGAGCAGAATAGATTAAAAAGCCAGGAAAGACATTTCAACCTTAAGTTAGAAAAAGCTTTCAAGAAAATAAAAGCAACCAGGTCGCTTCGAGAGCAGGTTAAGTTTTTACAGGAATACATTCATTTAAGAATTTATCGAAAAGATACAATTTGTCAGGCTCACTACTACCATTTACCAATGTTTTACGAGGCTGGTGCTCGCTTGGGCTTAACAAAAAGACAGGTAAAACAACTTTCCCATAAGGAAATAATCAAAGGACTGCTGGGAGATGTTTCTAAAAAGAGTATTCATAAGAAAGTAAAAGCTCGAGAAAAGGGATGGGCTTTTCTAATGTTCAACGGAAAAATAAAAACAATAATTGGTGGAGACAAAATCATCGAAGCTATAGAGAGGTTTAATATTGTGTCTCCAACCAGTTCACTGAAAAGAGTAATTAAGGGTAATGTAGCATGTAGAGGAAAAGTAACTGGTAAAGTTAAGGTTATTAATAAACTTTCTGAACTAGAAAAGGTGAAAAAAGGCGATGTTTTGGTCGCCAAAATGACGACTCCAGACTATATGATAGCTATTCGTAAAGCTGTAGCTATAGTAACAGATGAAGGTGGGGTGACATGTCATGCAGCTATTGTTTCTAGAGAATTTAATATCCCATGCATAGTTGCTACTAAAAATGCTACTAAGGTCCTAGCAGACAATGACCTAGTTGAAGTAGACGCCAACTCGGGTGAGGTACAGATACTCGAAGCAATCGATTTTCCAGAGGATATTAAAAAAATAAATGCCAAAACAATTTTCAAAGGGAAAGTTCAAGGAACAGCTAGGGTAGTTATGGATTCTTCCGATATATCAAAAATAAAACCTGGGGATATTATTGTATCACCTCAAACCACACCAGAATTCTTATCTGCCTTATATAGAGTTAAAGGCTTCATAGTTGATGAAAGCTCACTCACATCTCATGCGATGTTTTGTGGTAAGGCATTAAAAATTCCCTCAGTTATGGGTGCGCAATTTGCCAGACATGCTATTAAAGATGGTGAGACAATCGAACTTGACGCGACTTCAGGACTAGTTACTCGGTTGAATAAATGAAACGAAAAATCAAATTTAAGTCTAAGAATGCAATATTAAGTGGATTATTTGAAAAACCCAATATTCACAATGGGTTTTTGATTATCCTACTTCATGGTTTAACCAATTCCATGGAAGATTGTCCATTGATCAATGAAACAAACACATCTTTAATAAATCAAAATTTTGCAACCTTAAGATTTGACTACTTTGGAAGTGGTAAAAGCCCAGGTCTTTTTAAGGATAAAACGTTTTCAATTCTTCATCAAAACACTGTTAGCTCGATAGAATTTGCACAAGATAATTTAAAGTTTAAAACTATTGGTCTTTGGGGTAGAAGCCTTGGAGCAATACTAGCTTCGACTGTTTGCGATGATCAAAGCATCAATGCTACCGTATTGATTTCGTCAACGATTCATACAGAAGAAAGTTTTTCAGGTTTTTTTCAAAAAGATCAAAAATATTCCTTACCACTTAAAGGTACTGGGATTATCAAAGGCGAGCCAGTACTGCCTTATGATTTCTTTAAAGAGACAAAATGGATTGATAATTTACAACGAATACATTTAGCGAAAGCGAGTAATGTCTTAGTTGTCCAAGGAACAAAAGATAACATCATTACTAATCTCAATTGGACAAGGGAGATTTTCTCTAGTATTAAAGGTAATAAGAAGTTAGAATTTATCAAAGGAGCAGATCACAAATACTCAGGATATGAGAACATTGCGGTAAAGAAAGGAATTGATTGGTTCGAAAAACATATTTGAAAATTATCATAGAAAAAATGAATATCAATAATAAAAA